>NZ_VZRA01000001.1:55000-1255000 GCF_008802355.1 Oryzomonas sagensis
GATGATGGCGCGGGAACCGGTGCCGCTGGCAACGACGCTCTGCATCAGGTTGGTGATGACATAGGAGGTCTCAGGCGAAACGGCCGGGATCGCTGCCGGTGGCTGATTTTCCTGAAGTACGGTCCCGTCGTTGTCCGTGACCTTGGTGACGAAGTACTGGGGGATCAATTGCCCCTTGTTGGCAAACACCGAGTAGGCTTCGGTCAGCTCGAAGGGGGACACGGACGCGGCCCCCAGGGCCAGGGCCAGGTTGGCCGGGATCGGGGAGGTGAAGCCGAGCTTCTTGGCATAATCGGCCGCATATTGGGCACCAATCTGTTCCATGATCTTGACGCTGACGATGTTGATGGAGTAGGTCAGCGCCTCGCGCATGGTTACCGGCCCACGAAAGGTGTTGTCGTAGTTTTTCGGTTTCCAGGTCCCGCCGGCGCCGTCCGGATATTCCACCTCGGAGTCCTCGATGATGGTGGCCGGGGTCAACCCCTTGTCGAGGGCCGCGGCATAGATGATCGGCTTGAAGGCCGACCCGGCGTTGCGCCTGGCCTGGACGGCCCGGTTGAACTGGCTCTTGCGGAAGTCGTAGCCGCCGACCATGGCCTTGACCGCCCCGGTACGGGGATCGAGGGAAACCAGGGCCGCCTGCACCTCGGGGGTCTGATCGAGGGCGAATTGGGCCCCCTCCTTGTTGACCTCCGGCGAGACGACCGACACCTCGATCACCGAACCGAGGGTCAGGTTCTTGTTCCCCTTCTCCGGCTTGCCGTAGCTGTCGATCATCCCCGTCCTGCCGGCCCAGGCCATATTCTTGCGGGTCAGAACGCCTTTGCGATCCCCGACCCTGACGATGGCCTCACCCTTCCCGGGGACGAATCCCACCACGACCCCCTGATAGCTCTCGCCGGTCTTGAGGGTCGCGGAATCGATACCATCCTCGACCTTGGCACAGAACCCATCCACCTCGGATTCGCCGAGGTATTTGGTCGGCCCCCGGAACCCCTGGCGCTTGTCGACCGCCTTGAGGCCGTTCCTGAGGCTTTCGTAGGCCGCCCGCTGCATGTCGGCGTTCATGGTGGTGTAGATCTTCAGGCCACCCTTGTAGAGCTGATCCTCTCCGTACTTTTCCTCAAGCTGGATGCGCAGATGTTCGAGGAAATAGGCCGACTGCTCGTTGTTGACCTTTTTCATGGAGCGGATCTCGATCGGCGTATTCTTGGCGCGATCGGCCTCGGCGGTCGTGATGTACCCCTCCTTCACCATGCGGTCCAGGACATAGGCCTGCCGCTCACGGGCCTTGTCCAGGTGCTTGATGGGGGAATAGGCGTTGGGCGCCTTGGGAAGCCCGGCCAGCATGGCCATCTCGGCCAGGTTGAGCTGGTCGACGTTTTTGCCGAAATAGGTTTCAGCCGCCACCTGGACGCCGTAGGCACCGCCCCCCAGGTAGATCTGGTTCAGGTACAGGTAGAGGATCTCGTCCTTGGAGAGCTTCTCCTCCATGCGTTTGGCCAGGATGGCCTCTTTGATCTTGCGGGAAAACTTCTTTTCCGGGGTCAGCAGCATGGACTTGGTCACCTGCTGGGTGATGGTCGAGGCCCCCTCCTTCTTGCGCATGGAGAGGAGGTTTTTGAAGGCCGCCCGTACAATCCCCAGGTAATCGATCCCCTTGTGCTGGTAAAAACTGGAGTCCTCGGCCGCCACGAAGGCCTGGATCAGCTTGCGCGGCATCTTTTCCACCGGCACCACGATGCGCCGCTCCAGATAGAATTCCCCCACCAGACTGCCGTCGTCGCTGAAGACCTGGGAGACAATAGGCGGTTTATAGTCCGCCAGGCGGTCCACCCGCGGCAGGCGCGCCATCAGATAAAATACATATCCCGTTGCCCCGAGCAGCCCTACAATGCCCAGCGTAACGGCAAACAGCGCCAGGGCCGGTAAAATTCCCCTGCCCTTGGTGGTGGATGTTGATGTGGATGCGGGTGCCTTCCTGTCCATATACCTACTCCCCGGCTATGCGCCGCCGTGATTCCCGATTCGTTGTGCGTCAGTGGCAAATTCTGATGCAATCTTTTCAAAATAGCCCATATCACCACGAGAATTCAAGCATAATAACGAAACCACATTGCCCTTGCCAAGCATCGAAGAGCAGTTATAATCTGTCTGAATCCGATGATGCCCGCATGGCGGCTCGAATGACGTGCGGGAGTCGATCGCCGCCCACGAAAAACCATCCCGGCTTTGTCGGGAAAACTCCGCCGTCAAGGATTCAGACACCACGCAATCGGCACATGAAGCGTGGGACCACGGGGCAGGCAGGGCCGGGGAACCGCCATGAAAATGTTTTCTGACCGCAGCGTCGACACCAAATTCAACATCATCGCCGCCCTCCTCCTCGCGGCGCTCTTCCTGAGCCTGGCCTACAGCAACTATCGCCGGGAGCAGGCGCTCATCCTCACCACGGCCGTGGACAATGCCCGGTCCATCGCGCACCAGATCATCGAAACCCGGGACTACCTTTCCCAGAGCGTCACCAGCGAACCTGAACACAACTACAACCTCATCCCCCAGGTGGCCGCCACCCAGATCGCCAAACGCCTCACCAACGGGTCGCGCTACTATGTCCGCCAGATCTCGTTGCGCTACCGCAACCCGGCCAACCGCCCCGACAGCTTCGAGACCGCCCAATTGGCGACTTTTCGGGATACACAGGCCCGGGAAGTCTGGCAGGTGGCGGGTGAAAAAGGGAAGAAGGCCCTGCGCTACCTGCTGCCCATGAAGGCCGACCAATCCTGTCTGGCCTGCCACGGCACCTATGACACCGCGCCGCGCTTTGTCCGGGAGCGCTTCCCGCGGGGGCATTATTCCTACGGCTACCGGGTGGGCGAGGTGATCGGCGCGGTTTCGGTGTCGGTGCCCATGGAGGGACTGTACCACGAGGTCGGCACCAACCTGGCCTACGACCTGCTCTACGACGGCGCGGTTCTCCTCGCCTTCGTCCTCATCAGCGGCTGGCTCATCCGCAGGACGATCCTGACACCGGTCAAGAACGTCGCCGAGAGTATTGCCGACGTGGCCCGCACCGGCAACTTCTCCGAGCGGCTCACGGAGCGGGGGAACGACGAGATCGGCGAACTGATCGGATCGTTCAACGAACTGATGGCGGAGCTGGACCGCAAGACCCTGCAGCGGAAAGAATCGGAGGATCGCTACCGCAACTTCATCGAGATCGCCCAGTCCCCCATCGTCACCTTCGTGGGGGACGGCAAGATCGTCATCTCCAATCAGAAGGCGGAGAGGCTCTTCGGCCTGACCAAACAGGAACTGCTCGGCCAGTGCATCTTCGACTTCCTGGAAAACGGAGAGGCGTTACGGGCCGCGGTCGAAGGGTATTTCAGTTCCGGCAGCAGCGACCTGATCGGCACCACGGTGCGGCAAACGGTGCGGGATGTGTGCGGCAACCCCTTCGAGGTGGACATGGTCATCTCCGTCTCCCAGGCAGATCAGAACCCGATCTTCAGCGCCATACTGCGCCCGCTCAAATAGCAGGTTGCGCATCCTGTTCCGGCGACTCACGTTTCACATTTGAAGCGGCACGAATATCTGCTATAGTTTCCCCACTATGATATCCGACCCATTGTATCAACTCGCCCTGTACGCCTTGGTGGCCGTTGCCCTGATCGGCGTTTTGCTGGTGGCCGCCTGGTGGCTCGGAGCAAAGCGCACGACGCCCGCCAAGGAGGCCCCCTACGAATCGGGGGTCCTGCCCACCGGCAGCGCCCGCCTGGCATGGCCGGTGCCTTTCTACCTGGTGGCCATTTTCTTTATCGTGTTCGACGTGGAGGCGGCCTTCATCTTCACCTGGGCCACGGCCTGGGACCTGCTCGGTAGTGCGGGCCTCACCCAGATCACGGTCTTCATCGTCATCTTGGCCGCAGGCCTCCTCTGGCTCTGGCTTAAAGGCGGACTGGACTGGGGACCCTCACGGGAGAGAAACGCAGATTTTTCGCAATCTCTGCGCAAGTCTTCGGAATAGTCAGGCCGTTAAAAAACCCAGGTTGTTCAAAAACAGTCAGATCGTCGCACCCGCTAGACAAGCCCTGCGGAGGCCCTCACCCGGCCTTTGGCCACCCTCTCCCAGAGGGAGAGGGTAACGGTATCCCTTCTCCCTTTGGGAGAAGGATAGGATGAGGGGCGCTACGCCGCACGAAAGGGCCTTCGAGGATGAAGGCCTGATGGCTGTTTTTCAACAACCTCTCAACTTTGCGTTTCAGAGGTACCTGCCTTGTACGATACACCGGACAACATCATCCCAACCCCCGACAACATCATCCTGACGCGCCTCGACGACCTGATCAACTGGGGGCGGGCCAATTCCCTCTGGCCCATGTTCTTCGGTCTCTCCTGCTGCTTTGTGGAGATGATGACCTCCTTCACGTCGCGCCACGACATCTCCCGCTTCGGGGCCGAGGTGCTGCGCGGGACGCCCCGTGAGGCGGACGTGATGGTGATCGCCGGGACGGTCTTCAAGAAAATGGCTCCTTCGATCCTGCACCTCTACGAACAGATGGCCGAACCGCGCTGGGTGATCTCCATGGGAAGCTGCTCCAATTCCGGCGGCATGTACGACGTGTACAGCGTGGTGCAGGGGGTGAACCAGATTCTGCCGGTGGATGTGTACGTGCCCGGCTGTCCACCCCGGCCCGAGGCCTTCCTCCAGGGGCTGATGCTGCTCCAGGAAAAGATCAGAACCGGGGAGCGCCCGGCCCGGGCGGTCCTGCACCTGGCCGGGGGCTGCCAGGGGACCACCGCCCCGGTCCTCAAGGACGGGGAGACCAAATCCCGGGACACCCGCGGACCGGGCATGACGGCTATCCCGATCCGTGGGACCGCCGTGGGGCATCCGGCCATGTTCCAGCCCCGCTCGGACGAACAGTGGCGCCCCCCCGCGCCCCGGCACCCCTACCCGGATTTCGGGCTTCCCCAAGAGATCGGCACGCTGTTCGGCGGCCGGGTCGCCATCGACGGGACCGCCACCGACATGCTCACCCTGCGGGCGCCGGCCGAACTGGTGCCCGACCTGCTGCGCCATCTGAAAGAGCGGCCAGGCCCCGCCTTCAAGCGCCTGGAGGACATCGCCGCCGTGGACGACTCACTCCGGCGGGACCGTTCCCGGTACCGGGACTTCACCCTCAACTACCACCTGCTCTCCTTCGACCAGCCCGGCTACGTGCGCGTCAAATGCGAACTAACGGGAGAATTCCCGGAAACGCCCAGCGTGACCCCGGTCTTCCCGGTTGCCGACTGGTACGAGCGGGAGGTGTTCGACATGTTCGGCATCCGCTTTGGCGGCCACCCCAACCTGCGGCGCATCCTGATGCCCCATGACTGGGAGGGGCACCCCCTGCGCAAGGAGCACCCCTTCCGCGCCACGGAGATGGCACCCTACACCGCGGATGACGCCCGCCGCCACGCGCCGCTGCCCGCCTCGGACTTTTTCGAACGGATCAGCGCGGGGGAGATGGTCCTCAACCTGGGGCCGCAGCATCCCGGCACCCACGGCATCATCCGCTGCATCCTCAAGCTGGACGGGGAGGAGATCCGCGACATCGACTTCGACATCGGCTATCACCACCGGGGGGCCGAGAAGATCGCCGAACGCCAGCACTGGAACCAGTTCATCCCCTACACCGACCGCATCGACTACCTGGCCGGGGTGCAGAACAACCTGGCCTATGTCACGTCGGTCGAACGGCTCTGCGGCATCCAGGTGCCCGAGCGGGCCCAGTATATCCGCGTCATGCTGGCGGAGCTGTTCCGCATCGCCAGCCACCTGGTCTGGCTCGGGACCTTCGCCGCCGACGTGGGGGCCATGACGCCGGTCTTCTATACCTTTACCGACCGGGAGTTGATCTTCGACATCGTGGAGATGATCACCGGGGGGCGCATGCACCCGGCCTGGTTCCGCATCGGCGGCGTGGCCGAGGACCTGCCCGAGGGATGGGAGGCGCCGGTGAAGCGGTTTCTGGCATGGCTGCCGCCCCGACTCAGGGAGTACGAACAACTCGTGGGCGGCAACCCGATCTTCCGGGCGCGGCTCAAGGGGGTCGGCGCCATCTCGGCGGAAGACGCCCGGGAATGGGGACTCTCGGGCCCTAACCTGCGCGCCTGCGGCATGGAATGGGATTTACGGAAGAAGATGCCCTACGGCGGGTACGAGCGGTTCACGTTCGATGCGGCCGTGGCCGAGGGGGGGGACTGCTGGGCGCGCTACCTGGTGCGCATGGAGGAGATCCGCCAGTCATTACGCCTGGTGGAACAGGCCATGGACGGGATGCCCGACGGCCGCTGGATCACGGACGACTACCGCTACGTGCTGCCCCGGAAGCCGGACACCCTGAAGGACATCGAGTCCCTGATCCACCACTTCGTCAACAGCACCCGGGGCATGACGCCGCCCAAGGGAGAAACCTACGCCGCCATCGAGGCCCCGAAAGGGGAGAACGGCTACTTTGCCGTCTCGGACGGCCTGAACATCCCCTACCGGATGCGCATCCGCACCCCCAGCTTCCCGCACATCCAGGCACTACCGGTCATGAGCCGTGGCTGGCTGGTGGCCGACTTCCTGGCAATCCTGGGCTCGGTGGATTTCGTCCTGGCCGATCTCGACCGCTAGATGCCGAGGGGCAGGGGCTGCTGACGCGCAGGCACCCCGCAGGATGGCGGTTCCTGGGATTGGCTGGCATCGAAGATCTCCGCGAACTCATCCTTGATCGCAACGAACGTAGCCAGGACGTGGGGATCGAAGTGCTCCGGCATCGTCCTGCCGTCGCCGTTCAGGATGATGTCGCAGGTCGTCGCATGGTCAAAGGCCCCCTTATAGACCCGCTCGCTCCGCAAGGCGTCATACTGGTCGGCCAGCATGGTGATCCGGCCGGCAATGGGGATGGCTTCCCCCCGCAGGCCGTAGGGATAGCCGCTGCCGTCCCAGCGCTCATGATGGCTGGCCGCGATGGTCGCCCCCATCTGGAGCATGCTGTGGGCCGACCCCTGGAGGATCTTCTCGCCGATGACCGTATGCTGCTTGATGGTCTCGAATTCGGCGGGCGTCAGTGCCCCCGGCTTGAGCAGGATCGAGTCGGGGATGCCGATCTTGCCGACGTCGTGCATGGCGCTGGCAATGTGAATCTGCTCGATGAAGGCGTCCGGCATGCCCAGGGCGGTCGCCAGCTTTTTGGCATACAGGCCGATGCGCAGGATGTGCAGCCCGGTGTCCTCGTCCCGCAATTCGGCCGCCGCGGTGAGCCGCTCGATGATTTCGCGGCTCATCTTCGTCAGCCGCTGCAGGGCCTCGGCCAGTTCCGAGGTCCGCTTCTCCACCGTGATCTCCAGTTCCCGCTTGTAGTTCTTTTCGATCTGGGTCAGATGTTTGTAGTGGACCCCCTTTTCCACCGTATGGATGAGATAGGGGGGGCTGTACGGTTTGATGATGAAGTCGAAGGCCCCTTTCTGGATGGCTTTGACGGCCGTATCCAGGTCCGCGTAGGCGGTCATGAGCACCACCGGCGTCTCCCGGTCCAGGAAGCGGATCTTCTCCAGAAGCTCGATGCCATCCATGTGGGGCATGTTGATATCGGTCAGGACCAGGTCCACCGGCCGGGTCACGAACTGCTTGACCGCTTCGTGGCCATTGGCAAAGGCCTGGACCGTGAAACCGTATTCGTCGAGAAGCGTCGAGACGCTCTCCAGCACGAAGCGGTCATCGTCTACCACAAAGATGTTCCCGGTTGTTTCACTCCCCATGGCCCAGCACCTCGCGAATTTTCATAAGCAACTCCTTGGGCATATATGGTTTGGCGATAAAAGGCAAGCTTTCATCCAGGACCTCCTGCGAACGGACGATCTCCTCCGTGTAACCGCTGGTGAAGAGCACCTTTACCCCCGGATTGCCGGCACGGATGGCCTCGTAAACCTCCCGCCCCTTCATTTCCGGCATGATGACGTCCAGGATGAGCAGGCCGACCTGTTTGCTGTATTCATAGAACCTGTCCAGGGCCTGCCGCCCGTCCTCGGCCTCAATAACCGAATAGCCGAACTCCTCCAGCACCTCCCGGGAAAAACGGCGGGTCGACTCGTTGTCGTCGGCCAGGAGGACCACCTGTTGTCCGGCCGGGGGAGACACCCGGGGCGCTTCCTGTTCATCGTCCCCGGACTCCACGTCCGAACAGGGGAGGTAGATGCGGAAGGACGTCCCCCTTCCCTTCTCGCTGGTGCACACAATGCACCCGTTGTGCTTTTTGACGATGCCGTAGGCGATGGAAAGACCGAGCCCGGTTCCCTTGCCGGTCCCCTTGGTGGTAAAGAACGGCTCGAAGATATGGCTGATCGTCTCCTCGTCCATGCCCTGGCCGGTGTCGGAGACCGTCAGTAGCGCAAAGCGGCCGGGCTGACCGAGCCCGTTCATGGCGGCAAACGAGCTGTCCAGGTCCACCAATGCGCTTCCGATGGCGATCTCGCCCCCGCCCGGCATCGCATCCCGCGCGTTGGCGGCCAGACTCATCAGCACCTGTTCGATCTGGACGCTGTCCACCATGACCGGCAGTTCTTCACCGGCCAGGCGGGTGGTGAGGCGGATGTCCTCGCTGATCAGCCGCTGGAGCAGTTTCTGCACCCGTTCGACGATCTCGTTGAGATTGATGTGGCGGGTGATCGTATGCTGTTTGCGGCTGAAGGCCAGAAGCCCTTTGGTCAGGCTGGAACCGCGCTCGGCAGTGGCCAGGATCTGCTCCACCCCATTACGGAAGGGGCTCTCCTCCGGCAGCTTGATCTGCATGATACTGGCGTAACCGATGACCGCCGTCAGGATATTGTTGAAGTCATGGGCGATGCCGCCGGCCAACTGCCCGATGGCCTCCATCTTCTGGGAGTGGTGCAGCTCGCTCTCCAACCGTTTGCGATCGGTAATATCCTCGTTGATGGCGATAAAGTGGGTGATCAGACCTTTTTCATCCCTGATCGGCGCTATCACGGCCTGCTCCCAGTACAGTTCGCCACTCTTCTTGCGGTTGTGAAACTCCCCGCGCCACTCGCGCCCGCCCAGGATCGTCTCCCAGAGCAGGCGGTATTCCGCCGGGCTGGTGGTGCCGGATTTGAACATGCGGGTGTTCTGGCCGACCGCCTCGACGGAGGAATATCCGGTAACCTCGCTGAAACGGGGGTTGACGTATTCGATGGTGCCACCCGTATCCGTGATGATGATGGAGGCCGGGTTTTGCTCCACGCCGACCGTGAGTTTCCTCAGGCTTGCCTCGGCCTTCTGGCGCTCCGCCAGTTCCCGTTGCACGGCATCGTAAAGTTGGGCGTTGTCCAGGGCCACGGAGGCCAGTTCGGCGAATTGCGTCAGAATAGCCATATGCTCTTCGTCGAACAACCGCCCCTCCTCGAGGAACGCCAAACCGAGCACGCCGACCACCCGGTCGTTCGACTTCAGCGGGACGCCGACCATAGCCCGCAGCACGATGCGGTCGGCGTCGGGAAGCCGGTGCTCCCATTGACTGTAATTGCCGACGTACAACGGTTCCCCCGTTGTCCAGACCCACCCCGCGATCCCGTCATGGGGCCCGATGGAACAGTGCACGAACCCCTCAAAGACCCCGCTTTGGCAGACCATGTCCATTGCCGTCCCCTGCCCGTTCAACAGGTAGACATAGCAATGTTCGGTCCCCACCAGCTTGCCGGCGCGAACGAGAATCGCCTGCAGGAGGCTGGGCACGTCCAGGCGCCTGACCAGCCCCAGGGAGGTCTCGTGGAATGCGGTCAGGTATTCGTTCTGGCGGCGCAAGAGCTCGTCGGCGCGCTTGCGGTCGCTGATATCCCTGGCCACGGCCATGATCGCCTTGTCACCGTCGAAATCGATCAGGCGGGCCTTCACCTCCACCGGCAGGGTGACGCCGTTCTTGCAGCGCTGGCAGGTTTCGAAGGTGATCTGCCCCAACGCCATGACGAGGGCAAACCGCTCGGGGTTGCGCACGGCGTACTCGGGAGTATCCAGATCTCCTGCCTGCATGCCGATGAACTCCTCGCGGCGGAACCCGTAACGGCTGCACGCCTCGCCGTTCACCTCGAAAATCCTGCCGTCCTTGTGGATAATAAAGATTGCGTCGCTGGACTGTTCGAAGAAGAGCCGAAATTTTTCCTCGCTGACGACGGTGGAGCGTTCGGCGCGCTTCAGGAGCGTAATATCGGAGAAGCTGCCGCGCAGGCCGACATAGGCGCCGTTCTGGCCGAAGACCGGCCGGCTGAGATAGTTCGTCCACCGCACCTCGCCGTCTCTGGTGACGATCCGGAACTCCAGGGGCTCGACGGAGTCGGCGGTTGCGCCTCTCCGGTACTGCTCATCCCAATGTTCCCGATCATCCGGGTGGATAATGGAACTCAACAGGCCGGGCGCGGCGTAGAACTCCTCGGGGCTGTACCCGGTGATGTCGCTGCAGCTGGGAGAGACGTAGTGCATGGTCGCGCAATCCGGGGCGACCCAGAAGACCATCTCCGAAGAGAAATCCACCACCGTGCGATACAGCACTTCCCGCTTGGCAAGCTCCTCCTGCTGCTGGTCCACCTCCTTGAGCAGGCGGTTAAAGGCTTGGGCCAGTACAGCCGGTTCATCGCCCCCCGCGGCGGGGAAGAGGCGGTCGTCGCCTGTTTTGGTCGAGAGGGTTTCCACATGCCGGGCGAGGGCCAGCATCGGCGCGGTCAGCCGGGAAAGGACGCGCCGCAGCAGCAGGGCCGCGAGCAGGGCTATCGGGACAACGATCCCCAGGAAAAGGGCATTCGCCTTTTGGATCGGTTCATAGGCCTGGGAGATGGGATAGTTTGCCGCGATAATCCAGTTCTTGCTCTTGAGGTGTTTGAACGACGCCAGCGTGCGGACCCCGCGGGAGGTCATCGTCTCGGCGGTGCCGTCAAAGCCTGCAATGGCGCGGTCCAGCAGCGGGTTGGCACCCGGGGGGGGCGTCCCATTCACACCCGCCTGGGGAGCGGAATGATACAGGGTGACCCGGTCGGTATTGACGACGTACAGGTAGCCGTTCTTGCCGATCCTGACATCGGAGAGCTTGCCCAGGAACGGGGAGCGGGTCAGGTCGATGCTCCCCCCCAACACCGCGATCAGGACGCCCCCCTCGTCAAACAGCGGGGCGGTGAACATCAGGGCCGGATGGTGGTGTTCCTGAGACGATACATAGGGGTCGGAGACAAACGGTTTCCGGGTGCTGAAGGTTTTTGTCAGGTAGTCGCGGTAGGAGAACTCTTTCCCCGAACGTTCCAACCCCCGGGGCAACTCCGCCATCATGCGGCCGTGCCGGTCGAATATGAAGAAGCCGTTATCGAAGGTGGCGAGATGTTCGCCTTCCCCCCTCAGGAATTCCAGCGCTTTTTGGGGGGAGGAGATCGTTCCGGGCGTGGCCATGCGGGCGATGGCCACCAGCGACTCGCTGGTGGAGGCCACCTGCCGGTCAATCTCATCCGCCAGGACCGACACGATCTGGTACTGCTGTTCGGAAACCCCCTCCTTGACGTGCGACTCGAGGATTCTTTGGGAGAGCAAAAGAATTCCAGCCAGCACACAGACGGAGATGATGGGGTACACAAGGCTTACTTTCGTTTTGAGGGAAAGGGTCCGCATCGCAACGTTTCCGGAATCAATGGTGTTTTCGCGCCGAGCGCATCATTACGGGGCATCTGTCCAGGCGCAGGTTCGAAATATAGCATAGTTTATTGAACCGAAACAAAAACAAAAAACCACGCATCTGCCGGAACGTGTCGCCCGACCTCCATGCCGGCCCCATCGCCCGGCTTGAGGCCAACTTTTTCTTGGACAAGGTGTATCCCATCGAGTAATATGGATCGAATAACTATCAATAAAAGGGAGAAAAAGGGTGGACAAGCTTGTCATCAAGGGCGGGAAAAAACTAGCGGGCGAGGTGCGGGTCAGCGGTTCCAAGAACGCCTCCCTGCCGATCTTCGTGGCCACCATCCTGAACTCCGGGATGAACCAGATCAGCAACGTGCCCTTCCTGCGCGACATCAACACCACCATCAAGGTGCTGGAATCCCTGGGCGCCACCATCGAAGGCAACGGCAACATCGTCAGGATCGACTCCGCCGGTATCCGCAACCACGAGGCGACCTACGAACTGGTAAAAACCATGCGCGCCTCGGTGCTGGTTCTGGGGCCGCTCCTGGCCCGCTTCGGCAAGGCCCGGGTCTCCCTGCCCGGCGGCTGCGCCATCGGCGCCCGCCCCATCAACCTGCACCTCAAGGGGCTCCAGGCCCTGGGTGCCGAGATCAACCTGGAACACGGCTATGTGGAGGCCAAAGCCCGCCACCTGAAAGGGGCGCGGGTCAACTTCGACATCTCCACCGTGGGGGGCACCGAGCACCTGCTGATGACCGCGGCCCTGGCCAAGGGGGAGACGGTCCTGGAGAACGCCGCCCGTGAGCCGGAGATCGTCGATCTGGCCCAGATGCTCAACCTCATGGGAGCCAAGATCGAGGGGGCCGGAACCGACACCATCCACATCCAGGGGGTCACCGAACTCTCCCCCGTTTCCTACTCCGTCATGCCGGACCGCATCGAGGCCGGCACCTTCATGATCGCCTCCGCCATCACCGGGGGGGACGTGAAGATCCACGGCATGAAGCTGGAACACCTGGACGCGCTGGTCTTCAAACTCCAGGACGCCGGGGTGGAGATCACGAGCCACGACAACGTGGTGCGGGTCAAGGCGCCCCGAAAGATCCGCAGCATCAACATCAAGACCCGCCCCTACCCCGGCTTTCCCACGGACATGCAGGCCCAATTCATGGCCCTCATGTGCGTGGCCGACGGGGCGAGCGTCATCAGCGAGAACATCTTCGAGAACCGTTTCATGCACGTCTCCGAGCTCCAGCGCTTCGGGGCGGACATCACCATCGAGGGGAACAGCGCCACGGTCAAGGGGGTCAGGAAACTCTCCGGCGCGCCGGTCATGGCCACCGACCTGCGGGCGTCGGCGTCCCTGATCCTGGCCGGCCTGGCCGCGGACAACGTCACCGAGATCTCCCGCATTTATCATCTGGACCGGGGGTATGAGTCCATCGAGAAGAAGCTGGCAGGGCTGGGAGCGGATATCAAAAGGGTACAGGAGTGACGAATGCCGCTTTTCCGCAATCTCTGCGTTGTCGTTCGGAATCTCCTTGTGCGGCGTAGCGCTGCTACGCCTCCGCGGGCTTCCTCCTCCGCCTTGACCTTGCGAAAAATCGACATCCGAAAGGAATAAACTCAGGTGAATGACTGGATTACTATTGCAATACCGAAAGGCCGCATCCTGGAAGAATCGGTGGAGCTGTTCGGCAGGATCGGCATCGACTGCCGGGAACTGCTCTCCGACTCCCGCAAGCTGATCTTCGAGAATACGGAACAGCGCATGCGCTATATGATCGTGCGCGCCACCGACGTCCCCACCTACGTGGAGTACGGCAGCGCCGACCTGGGTATCGTGGGCAAGGACACGCTCATGGAACAGGGCAAGGACCTGTACGAGCCGCTGGACCTGAAGTTCGGCTACTGCCGCATGATGGTGGCCGAGCCGGCCAACCTGGCCCGCACCGACGACCCCTCCGGCTGGTCCCACATCCGCATCGCCACCAAGTACCCCCATGTGGCCGAGACCTATTTCGCCTCCAAGGGGATTCAGGTGGAGATCATCAAACTGTACGGCTCCATCGAGCTGGCCCCGCTGGTGGGGCTGTCCGAGCGGATCGTGGACCTGGTGTCCACCGGCGAGACCCTGCGCCAGAACGGCCTGGTGGAGGTGGAGAGCATCGCCGAGATCACCACCCGGCTGATCGTCAACCGCGCCAGCCTCAAAACCAAGTACGAGCGGATCACCCACATCATACAAGGACTGGAAAAAGAGCTTCAGTCCACATAAGCCTAAAATAAGCATTTGCACCACAAAAACACAAAGAACACTAAGTAAAATCAGTCGGTTGTCTTACCAAAGTCTTGCACCTGATTGGTTCGGTTTTTTATTTTCCATAAGCATCTGAATTTCTTTGTGCCCTTTGTGTCTTTGTGGTTATTAACTACCGCATTCAGGATGAACGCTGTAAAGAGGGACTCCATGCTATTTCTCGATATACGCGACAACGATTTTACTGAGAAGTTCGGCGCCATCCTCGCCCGGGGCGAAGAGACCGGCCGGGAGGTGGAACAGACCGTGCTCGGCATCATCGCCGACGTGCGCAAGCGGGGCGACGCCGCCGTGCTGGAGCTGACCCGGCGCTTCGACCGTCTGGAGGCGGCCTCCGTGGCCGAGCTGGAGGTCACCCCCGCCGAGATCGAGGCGGCCTTCGCCCAGGTTGACGAAGCGGACGCGGCGGCGCTCAAGCTGGCCGTGGAGCGGGTGGCCCGGTTTCACGAAAAACAGAAGCAGCAGACCTGGATCTCCACCGAGGAGCCGGACATCATGCTGGGGCAGAAGGTCACCCCCCTGGCGCGGGTCGGCATCTACGTTCCGGGCGGCAAGGCCAGTTATCCCAGCAGCGTGATCATGAACGCCGTGCCGGCCCGGGTGGCGGGCGTCGGCGAGATCATCATGGTGGCCCCCACGCCGGGGGGGCAGATCAACCCCCACGTGGTGGTGGCAGCCAAACTGGCCGGGGTGGACCGTATCTTCCGCCTGGGCGGGGCCCAGGCGGTGGCGGCCCTGGCCTACGGCACCGAAACCATCCCCAAGGTGGACAAGATCACCGGGCCGGGCAACATCTACGTGGCCACGGCCAAGAAGCTGGTCTTCGGCGCCGTGGGCATCGACATGATCGCCGGGCCGAGCGAGATCCTGGTCATCAGCGACGGCAGCGGCAACCCGGTCCACATCGCGGCGGACCTCCTCTCCCAGGCCGAACACGACGAACTGGCCTCCTCCATCCTCATCACCACCGACCGGGCCTTCGGCGAGCGGGTGGCGGCCGAGGTGGAGCGGCAGCTGGCCCAGCTCTCGCGGGAGGCCATCGCCCGCGCCTCGTGGGACAAGTACGGCGCCGTCATCGTGGCCGCAGACCTGGACGAGGTCATCGCCTTCTCCAACCGTATCGCGCCGGAGCATCTGGAACTGGCCGTAGCCGATCCCTTCGCCATCCTGTCCCGCATCACCAATGCCGGGGCCATCTTCATGGGGCACTGGACCCCCGAGGCGGCGGGCGACTACCTGGCCGGGCCGAACCACACCCTGCCCACCGGCGGCACGGCCCGTTTCTTCTCACCCCTGTCCGTGGACGACTTTGTGAAGAAATCCTCCATCGTCTATTTCTCCGAGGGAGGGCTGAAACGGCTGGGGAGCGACATCATGCGTATCGCCGGGCTGGAAGGGCTGGAGGCCCACGGCAAGTCGGTGGGCAAACGGCTGGCATAGACGAGAGGCGCTATCGAACTCGATACGAGAGGCACCCGGAGACGATCCGGGTGCCTCTTTCATTTGCTGGCGGCGGCTTCGGGGGAGAGCCCTGAAACGGCATTTGCCGCCAGGGTGATATGCCCGTCGGCTGCGCGTTCAGCGAGCAGGGCGGGGTGTTTGGGGTAGCGACCCGCTGCCAAAGAGCGGCTGAGAGGGGCATGATGAAAAACGTCGGGCGCTTGTCACCCATCCCGCTGCCGTATACCTGATCCGCCTAACGCCGGAGTAAGTACGTTAACCGTTCAATAATATTATTTTATTATCGGCACGACCCGCTTATCCGCCATCATGGATGCCAAAAAATACGCTTGACTAATATACGTACGAGTAATAGATTAATTATTTTTAAATAATGCTTGGCATGGCGGCGGAATGGGGCTGTGACGCTGGTTAGCTTTCATTCTTCATCAATAACTGAAAACGAAAGGGTAAAAATTCCAATGAAATCGTGGGCTGATCTGAGGATAGGGACAAAACTGTTAACCGGCTTTATGTTTTTGGCGGTCATCGCCGCTATTGTCAATGGCATAAGCTCGCTCCGCCTGGCGGAAATCAAGAGGATGCAGCAGGAACTGTCCACGCAGGATATTAAGCCGATGAAGGATATTGTGGAGCTTACCGAGGCATTCCAGAAGATGCGGGTGGCTATCCGCGATACCTCCCTGGCGCAGACGCCGGAGGCTTTGGCAAAGGCCGACGCTGCCGGGAAGGAAAGTTTCAAGGCTGCTAACGAAGCATTGACCGCCATTGCCGCCAGTTCCGAGAAGTCCAAAGCCCCGGCGGAAGCAATGAAGGATCTCATTACCAAGGTCGATACCATTTACGGCAAGGTCGGCGCCCTGATGGCTGCGGGCAAGAGCGCCGAGGCCGACGCCCTTCTCAGGGAGCCCAGCTCCGCCCAGATAGTCAAGGACTGCACTGAGCAGCTCAAGACGTTGACCGCCACCAAGATCAGCCATGGCAAGAGGAACACCGAGGCCGCCATAGCCATCACGAATTCATCGCTGATTCTGTCCATCGTCTGCGCGGTGGCCATGCTGCTGATCGCCGTCGTATTCGGTTCTCTGATCACCCGCTCCATAACAGGGCCGGTCCAGGCTCTGGCGAAGCAGGCGGAAAAGATCGCCGCCGGCGACCTGACGGTGAAGATCGAGCACGAGTCCCGGGATGAAATCGGCATATTGGCCGCCTCCTTTGCCAAGATGACCGAGAGTCTGCACGACACCCTCCAGAGGGTCAGCGACACCTCGGCTCAGGTGGCGACCGCGTCGAACCAGCTCCAGTCGGCATCGGAACAGATCGCCACCGGGGCGGAAGAGGTTTCCGGCCAGGCCCAGACCGTGGCGACCGCCAGCGAGGAGTTGTCGGCCACATCCGGCGATATCGCCCAGAACTGCCACGCTGCGGCCCAGGGTGCCGAGCAGGCGACCGGCGCCGCCCAGAGCGGCGCTGCGGTGGTGGCGCAGACGGTCAGCGTCATGACCCGCATCGCCGGGCGGGTCAACTCCACCGCCCAGAGTGTCAGCGGGCTCGGAGCCCGGTCGGATCAGATCGGCGCCATCGTCGGCACCATCGAGGACATCGCCGACCAGACCAACCTGTTGGCCCTGAACGCGGCCATCGAGGCGGCCCGTGCCGGGGAGCAGGGACGCGGTTTTGCCGTCGTCGCCGATGAGGTCAGGGCCCTGGCCGAACGCACCACCAAGGCGACCAAAGAGATCGACGCCATGATCAAGGCGATCCAGACGGAAACCAAAGAGGCGGTTTCAACCATGGAGGAGGGGGTGAGAGAGGTTCAACAGGGGACGGAAGAGGCGTCGAAATCAGGCGAGGCCATTCAGGAAATCCTGGAACAGATCAACGCCGTCACCATGCAGGTAAGCCAGATCGCCACGGCGGCCGAAGAACAGTCGGCGACCACCAGCGAGATCACCAACAATATCCACCAGATCTCCGAAGTGGTCCAGCAGACGGCCCAGAGTTCCCAGGAATCCGCCGATGCGGCCGGGCAACTCGCCAAGCTGTCGGATGATCTCCGTTCCCTGGTCAACCAGTTCAGGTTGGCATAGGCGCAGGGGAAAAACGGCGACCGGGAGTTTCCGGCCGCCTCGGAAAGATACCATCAGAGGCACCCGGAGGCGATCCGGGTGCCTTTTTTGTGTACTCGCGGCAGATGCGCCGCCCTGTCATGGCGCACCTACTTGCCGACCATCCCCAGACAATAGACCAGCACGGGGGTCGCCAGCACGTTGAACAGCCCGACGAGCACCATGACCAGACCGGCGATGGCGCCGACCTCCTGATCTATCTGATGCGCCTTTGCCGTCCCGGCTCCGTGAGCCCCCATCCCCAGGAGGGCGCCTCGCGAAAAGACCGAGCGCAGCGGCAGGCAGTTGATCAGTCCCTCGCCCAGCGCCGCCCCCAACACCCCCGTGAGCACCACGAAAACCGCGGTGAGCCCCGGCGCGCCGCCGATGTCGCCGGAAACGGCCATGGCGAACGGCGTGCTCATGGAGCGGGGCAGCAGGCTCAAGCGCAGACTTTCATTCAGACCGAGCAGGTTGGAGAGTTCCCACGAGGAAACCACCGCCGTTGCGCTCCCCGCCACCACGCCCACCACCAGCAGCACCCAGTGCCGGCAGATCAAAGCGCGCTGTTCATAGATGGGCACGGCAAAGGCGACGGTCGCCGGTCCGAGCAAGGCGACCAGCCAGTGGGTGCCCCGGATATACTGGGCATAGCTGACATGGAACAGAAGCGTCGCCAGGATGAGCAGCACCGGAGTGATGAACAGCGGCGACGACAGCATGCACGACTTGCGCCGGTACAGGGCCTTGCCTAGGGCATACAGCCCAATGGTCAGCACGGACCAGAACGCGGCCTGAAACAATGGCATATTACTTTGCAACATCCACATCCTCTTTTCCCAACCGATAACAGAGGTCGATGGCCCCCGCCGTAACCGTCATGACGGTAAGCGTCCCCAGCACGATCACCGCGAGGATCTTCACCCCCAGCAGCCCGAGAAATTCCGGGTGGTCCAAAACAGCCAATACCGCCGGGACAAAGAACAGCAGCATCTCGGCAAGATACCACTCGGCCCCCCGGCGCACCGTCCGGACCCGGAGCCGTTTGCCGACCAGCAGGGCCAGCATGATCAGCAACCCGACAATCGCGCCGGGAATCGCAATGCCGGTGATGCGTACGATGGCTTCCCCCAGTGCCCAGAACAGCAGGATAAGCAGGGCCTGAAACGGACGGCTCAAACGGAAGCGCCGCAGCCAGAAGCTCATGCGTTGATAGATGGTCATACCCTTTCCTCTCTTCACATTTACTATTTGTATAATATCCCGGCCCATGTTATTCGTAAAACGAATTAAATTCATAAGCCATATTCCAAATAGGACTAACTATGGAAATGAGAACATTGCGGGCCTTTGTCGAGGTGGTGCGTCACGGGGGCTTTTCACGGGCCGCAAAGACGCTGTACGTGACCCAGTCCGCCGTCAGCAAGGCCGTTAAACAGCTGGAGGAGGAGTTGAGCCTCCAACTGGTGGAAAGGATCGGCCAGGGGTGCACGATGACGGCGGCGGGAGAGATGGTCTACCGGCGGGCGCTCACGATCCTGGCCCAGGGGGACGATCTGAAAGCGGAACTGGAGGAGTTGCGGGGACTCAGGGGAGGCACGCTGCGCCTCGGGGTGCCGCTCATCGGCAGCAACACCCTCTTTGCCCACTGGTTCGCCGCCTTTCGCAGCCGCTACCCCGGCGTGGATCTGCGGCTGGTGGAGCACGGCAGCAAGCGTCTGGAAGAGCTGGTGCTGGCGGGGGAACTGGACCTGGCGGCAACACTGCTGCCGGTGGGAGCGGAGTTCGAGTGGCAGGAGGTATGGCGCGAGCCCATCGACGTGCTGTTGGCGGCGGACCACCCCCTGGCGGCAGCGGAGCGGCTCACCTTCGCGGCGCTGGGGGACGAGCCGTTCATCCTCTACGGGCCGGGTTTCGCCCTCAACCCGATGATCTTGGAGGCCTGCCGGGAAGCGGGATTCACGCCCAAGGTCGCGGCAAACTCCAGCCAGATCGACTTCATCATCGAATTGGTGGCCTCGAAGCTCGGCGTCGCCCTGCTGCCGCGCATGATCGCGGAGCAGCGGCACCACCGCTTGACGCGATGCATCCCGGTCGATCAACCGGCGATCTTTTGGCATTTGGCCTTGATCTGGCGGCGCGGGGGCTACCTGTCGCACGCCGCGCAGGCATGGTTGGGGCTGGCGGGTGAACCGGGGATACGGATTACCCCGGAGCGGAGTTAGGCATGATGGGTGTCGGTTGTTGTGGCAACGGGTGAGTGGGAGCTAAGGCCGTATCAAAATGATACAATCAGAGGCATTCGGAGGCGATCCGGGTGCTTTTTTTGTTTGATACCAGGGGGTTTGAGGGATGGGACGGGAGTGGTAATTTTTTTAACACTTTTAGGGTGGTGGCAATATTTTTAACACGTTGATTTTACGATTGATATTTGTGGGTGCGGGGAGTAGAAGGGGGTTGCGGATTTTAGTCGGAGGGTAACGGCGGTGAGCTGTTTTTGAGGGAAGTCTTCCTGGAGCCAACAATTAAGGATGCTGTCCCCCGAACTCAACTTACTCATTTTGTGATGTGGGCAAGACGATATCCTACCCCAGGGTCAGGCTGGGAAGACAATGCGGAAGTTATATTTACCCTTTCAGAGAAACATGAAATTGACGCAAAGGAGCTTTTTAAGCTTGCGGCGCGTTCTAAGCAGGTTATTGAGACTTTATAAAGAGGGGGCGCACGGGATGCGTCTACATATCATAGAAACTGAGTTCAGTAGGTCTGCCCTTCCAACCTTCTGAACAAGTGAGGACGTAACAGTGACAGCTAAGGGTAAAATCAGTGAGAACATGGTTGAAAACAAGACCAAGGGCCGGGAACTTCAGGCCTATTGCCCTGACTGTAGACGCGATAGAGAGCATGTTGTAGTAGTTTCAGTTGACACGTATTTCAGCGAAGACTTCAATGAATACAGTGGTATTTCTGCGGAAGACAACTATCAGGTCATTAAATGTCGGTGTGGGTGTCTTTCGTTCAGGCATCTAAACTGGTTTTCAGAATTTCAGGACCAAGAGGCGTCTGGCTACACCGAAATTCTTTACCCGCCGAGAAAACCTGATTCTCTGCCCGTTAAAAAGTTCCAAAACGTTCCTACCCTTATTTCTAAAATTTATGAAGAGACAATAAAGACTTTCAATGATGGAAGCTATACTCTATGTGCGGCTGGACTACGAGTAATTGTAGAGGGCATTTGTGAGGTCAATGGGGTAAAAGACGGCCCCGTTACCAGACAGCAAAAAGACGGTAGCGACAAAGACTGCCGCTCAAATAGACTCGAAGGTAAAATTTATGGGTTATGCGAAAAGGACATTTTGACGAAAAAGAGTGCCGACATGCTACACGAGCACCGGTTTCTTGGTAACGGCGCAGTCCATGACCTTGCAGAACCGGGGGAGAGGGAATTAAGGATAGCAATTGAATTAATTGAGCATATTCTTGAAGATATTTTCGTAATGCCTCAAAAAGCAGAAACTCTAAAAAAAATACGGTTGCGGGCCAAGATAAAATCTGTCGATCCGGCCTAAGTGTTCACCCGCATATGTAGAAGCCATTAAGGGGATAGACAGCAAATTAGTCGCTGATTGATCAATAAGCAGCCTGCCCCTTATTGGTCCCAATTTAAATAACCTGTAGAATATAGACTTTGCCTTCGCGCCACCGTCAAAACTGCTAGGTAGCCCAAGGACCATTGATGCCACGTAAACATGTAAAATCAAGCACTCAAGCCGCTGTACTTGTTCGGGCTCGCCGGAGATGCTGTATTTGTTTTGGGTTAAATAGAGATACGACTCTCAAGCAGGGACAAATTGCTCACCTTGATCAAAATCCAGCAAATGATGTTGAGGACAATCTCGCGTTTCTTTGCTTCAACCACCACAACCAATACGATAGTACGTATCGACAGAGTAAAAATTTCACAATCGACGAAGTCAAACACTTCAGAGAAGAACTTCATGAGGCAATTCGGAGGGCATTTTCAGTGGTTGTATCTTTCGGTGAAGCGCAAGTAAATCTTTCTGGTGTTTCGGGCCACTACATCCGTGGCGGTGAATACGAAAGCGCTGATCTGACCATTCAACGCCTGGATAATGGGCAGTACCACGTTTCTGGATTGGCGCTTTGGGGGACTACACGTGAATTTGGGCCAAACATCGGTGAACTTGACTTCATCGCGGAATTGAAAGATGACATGATCATTCACACAGAGACCTTTCTTGACCGCACTTACTGTGTCGTTTTGCGTTTTATTGATGACTACCTCACAGTTACAGAACAAAGCTGGGCCGGCATGTTTGGACTGAATGTCAATTTTAGTGGTGAATATAGAAAGGCGACCTAACTAAGAATTCTGAAAATTCCGGGGACAGTATACAAAACTCTGAACAATTATATAAACTGTCCCAGGAATTACCCAAAAAATAGCAGCAGCCATACGGCCACTGCCCCCTCCTGATTATCGTTTCGAATCACTTCCGTAAACGCCCGACATGGCAACAGGCTTCCTGCTTCTAGTGCACGAAGTTCAAGGTATTGCTGCCGTCATCCACAAAGTAGACCCCACCATTCGAGGCAATCGCCAGACCGAAAAGGGTGCCGGCGCCCGGGGGCGAACCGGTGTCATCCAGAAGTTTCGTGGCGATTTGCTCCCCTTTCGGATCGAACACGGTAATAAACCCGTCATTACCGTTGACGGTATAAATATTGCCGAAGGTGTCAACGGCAAGGCCAAGCGGGTCGTTCAGGTTGCCGCCGGATGTAAGGGTGGTGCCGGTTCCGGCCGACGTCGTTCGATCGAGCGCATCCGGAATCACCGCGATCCGATTGTTCAGGCTGTCTGCAACGTACAGCAGACTGTCCGGCTTCGGCTTTTCTCCATTTTGCGCCACTGCCGCATCGCTGTCACGACCACTGCCGCTGACCGGACTGAGGCCGAGACCGGTCGGCCCGATGACAAGCGCAGCGGGATCGGTGCGTTCAGGGAACCCCGTCCCGATCGCGGCGATCGACTTGATGCTGGGCATGCTCCCCTTGGATATCTGGAGATCAATGCGGATTACGGTGCCCTCATTCACGGTTTGCCCGTTGGCCGCCACGGTGCCGTTCAGCACATTGGAGACGAACAGTTTGGCGCCCGAGTTGTCCTCAAATGCGGTCATGTCCCATGGGCCATTGATTGGCGCGCCGGAGAAGGTTTCCACCGCATTCCCCTTGCTGTCGAACACGATCAGGCAACCGGCCTGGGCCGTTGCAGCCGTGCCGTCCGAAGTCGGCAGACTCCCCACGATTACCCACCCGGAACGAAGCACAACGAGGGCGGTTGTCAGTCCGACACCCCCAGGGCATGGGCCGGGCAATTTATTGGCGTCAAGCTGGGCGAACAGGTCGACAGCCCCGCCCGGCGAGACTTCGACGATGGTCGTTCCCGTACCTTGCAGGTTCGCGCTGCTGTTGAAATTGCTCACCAGGATATGGCCTCTTTTCAGATGCCCCACGGTTTGCTCCACGATGGCGACGCCATAGGGGTTGATATCACCGTTTGACGGGACTGTTGAAGCTATCGTTGAAATTGTGGCGTGGGAGAAGAGTCCGGCGCTAGGTGCATTGTTTGAAACGAGGGAAGCTGCTGCGGTGCTTGTGGTCCCCATACTCGGGGAAGATCCGCCGCCACTACCACATGCCGTCAGAATGATCAGCGGGGCAAGCATGACGAGTGACAAGAGGCGAAGTTTGAACGTATATGGTAACGGGTTCATGTTGCACCTCCTTACTTCGCTTTAACATTTTGACACCAGAGTAGATCACTCGTCGCGAATGCCATGGCAGCAACACGACAAAAAAGATTATCTTACTCTTAAAAATACTATGTACCATCCCCGCTATCCAAGTCAAACCAATTAATATACCACTTTCTACCATATAGAGGCCATGTCGGAAGCGGAATTACGTCATTACCTTAAACAGGGTCGCTCCTCATTTTAATAAGGCCGCCCCCTTTTCTGAGCCTTTATCGGCTGATTCAACCTAAATTCCAGCATGTCCACAAAGTTTTCCGATCCAAAGGGCCGCCCAGCTCCTTATTTGCCCAATATTTCCTTACTTCCCGTTTCAATTAATCGGTATAATCGCCCAAATTAGTGAACGCAAACCATCCACACCAGGGAAATGAGGATCGACCGATGAAAACACCTGTCTGGGTAAAAACGGCACTTCTGCTGGCAACGATCTCGATGCTGTCCGGTTGTCTCGGCTGGCCGTATGAAGGCGGCGGTGGCGGACGTGGCAACGGGAGCATCAGCGGCGGCAGGGGCGGCGGCCTGTTCCATGACGAGCATCGCGGCGGCGATGACGGCGGCCGTCGTTGATATGAGAAAAACCATGGGGACCAGGTCGGCACTCGCCAAGCTATCGGCATGTCTTGAAGCGTGTCGGGGCTGGTCCCCGTTTCCCTTGAATCGCGCCAAACCACGCCGCACGGCAGGATAGCTACTTCTTCCAGTAAGCAATGGCAGGCCTGATCGCCAGCAGGGCCGCAAGCACAAGAATCACCCACACATACGGCAAGACCGCCGCATGGAAATACGCCCCCGCCGCAATACCGAACAGGAACGCGCACCATTTCAGCAGCCACACGTCCCACCAGTTCCAGATCTTCGTTATGAGCAGCCGCATGACATCACACCGAGGGCGTCATGTTCAATTCCTGCTCGATGTCATCGCCATTCAGCAGGATCACCTTGCCCTTGCCCCCTTCAGTGCGCAGCACGCCATTTTCGATCCAGTTCTGAAGCTGCTGGTTGGAGACTCCGAACTTGGCTGCCGCTTCGTCGATGGTGTACCAGTTTTTCGTCAATGACATGGCTCGCTCCTTTGACCTGGGATTGCATGAGTCATTATACCATATACCTGACGGATCGGCATTACCCCCCGCATTCGGAGTAGAGGGAATTATTTTACCGTGGGAATTTCCGCGGGTATACTGTTGAGCAGGTACAACCAACAACATCAGGGAGGGGCCGCGAGACCATGAAAGCGGAGATCTATTCCATTACGTACCGGATACCCCTGACGGATGCCCAGCAGGCGCGGCTCGAACGGAAGTGGCCCGACGGCGACCCGTTCATATCCTATGAAAAGATCGCCTCCCTGCTGGAGCCGCTGCCGGTGGAAGACCTGGACTGGTCCAACCACACCGGCCGGTATTTCTACTTTACCGTGCACGGGGACGACCGGGAAGGCACGGTAGCGGAGGTCATCTAACGGCTCGAACGGAAGCTGGGGGACAAGTGACGGCGCGGGTCCCTCCCCCCGCGTGGAGGGTCGGGGAGCGGGAGTGGGGACCGGGCAGGCAGGCTGCCATTTCAGGAACCCGAGCGATCGATGCGGACACAGCGGCGGTCTTCGCCCTCCCTGCGTTTCAGACTTGAACACAACGCCCAAGCGTGATATTTCTCATATATCATGAACCTACTTCGACCCAACATACGCGACATGAAGGGGTATGTCCCCGGCTTCCAGCCGGACGACGTGGCCTCGTGGATCAAGCTAAACACCAACGAAAATCCCTATCCGCCGTCACCCAGAGTCGTGGAGGCCATCTACGAGGAAGTGGGCGTTGACGGCGCCCTGTTGCGCACCTACCCCAGCGCCTCCAGTGCGAAACTGCGCGAGGCGGCCGGCGAACTGTACGGCTTCGATCCCTCCTGGATCATCATGGCCAACGGTTCCGACGAGGTGCTCAACAATCTGATCCGGGCCTGCGCCGGCGAGGGTGAGGAGATCGCCCTCGTCCACCCCTCCTACTCCTACTACGCCACCCTGGCGGAGGTTCAGGGGGCCAGGGTCCGCTGTTTCGGCCTGACGGACGACTTCCGCATCGCCGACTTCCCGGAGCGCTACGAGGGGAAACTGTTCTTCCTCACCTCCCCCAATGCGCCGCTCGGCTTCGCGTTCCCCCAGGAGTACGTCGAGGATCTGGCCCGACGGTGCAGCGGCCTCTTGGTGATCGACGAGGCCTATGCCGACTTTGCCGACGCCAATGTGATGGAACTGGTGAAAAAATACGACAACGTGGTGGTGACCCGCACCTTTTCCAAGAGCTACGCCCTGGCCGGCATGCGCCTCGGCCTGGCCATCGCCCGGCCGGAGATCATCGCCGCCCTGGACAAGATCCGCGACCACTACAACCTGGACCGCCTGGCCCAGGCGGCCTGCGTGGCCGCGTTGCAGGACCAGTCCTATTTCCGCAACAGCTGTACCCGCATCCGCGAGACCCGGGAGTGGTTCACCCAGGAGCTGCTCGCCGTAGGCTATCGGGTGATCCCGTCCCAGACCAATTTCGTCTTCGTCTCTCCGCCCGACCGGAACGGCAAGCGGGTCTACGAGGCCTTGTACGGCCGCAAGATTCTGGTGCGCCTCCTGTCCGACCCGCTCTTGGCCCACGGCCTGCGCATCTCCATCGGAACCCGCGAGGAGATGGAACTGACCCTGGCGGCCTTGAAGGAGATCGGGTAGAGTCCGTTGTTTTTATGTGACTTATAGGTCTTATGGGACTTATATGTCCCATTTATCCCATAAGTCCTATCTCCCCCGCGGGGGAGGGGGATTTTGCAAAAGGCACTACAGGGAGGTCATATGTCACGATGCGCCGCACTAGAACGGATCACCCAGGAAACCAAGATCAAGCTGGCGCTGGATGTGGATGGCAGCGGCCAGGCCACGATCTGCACCTCGGTCCCGTTTTTCGACCACATGCTGAACCTGTTCGCCCGCCACGGCCTCTTCGACCTCAAGATCGAGGCCTGCGGCGATATCGACATCGACTTCCACCATACGGTGGAGGATATCGGCATCGTGCTGGGCGAGGCGTTCAAGCAGGCCTTGGGCGACAAGCAGGGGATCCGGCGCTACGGCCAGGCCACGGTGCCCATGGACGAGACCCTGGCGGCGGTGGCGGTGGACATCTCCGGCCGCCCCTACCTGGTGTACAACGTGCGCCTCCCCAAGGTGAAGATCGGCGAGTTCGACGTGGAGCTGGCCCGTGAGTTCTTCCAGGCCTTTGCCAACCACTGCGGCCTGAACCTGCACATCAACGTGATGTACGGCGACAACGTGCACCACATCCTGGAAGCCTGCTTCAAGGCGATGGCGCGGGCCATGGATACGGCGACCCAGCTCGACCCCCGGGTGCAGGGGGTCATGTCGACCAAAGGGGTTCTATAACACAAGCACCCCACGATCCAATGAAAAAAGGGCGACCCCCACGGGCCGCCCTTTCTGTTGTCATCATCCGCACACCATTTCCGCCTATTTGATCTCCCTCAGCAATTCCTTGGCCTTCTTCGCCTCGTCGCTCTTGGGATACCCCTCCACCAGTTTCTTCAAGACGTACCGGGCGCTCTTGGCGTCCTTGATGGCCTTGAAGGCCATGGCCTGCTTGAGCATGGCAGCCGGGACCTTGTCCTTGGTCGGATACTGTTTGATCACCTCCTGATACGCCAGGATGGCCGGTTCATACCCCTTTTCGCTGTAGAAGGTCTCGCCGATCCAGTACTGGGCATTGGCGGCCAGGTCGTGCTTGGGATACTTGTCCAGGAACTTGGTGAAGACATCCCGTGCGCCGGGCATGTCGCCCGCCTTGAAGAGTTCCAGTCCCTTCGTGTAGACCGATTCGGGGGTGACGACCTCCTCCTTCTTCGGCAGGGAGGCGAGGTCGCCCATCTTCTTGCCCAGTTCGTCGATGGCCGCCTGCAACTTCATGACCCGGTCTTCCAGGGTGAGCATGCGCTTGTCCGCATCCTCACGGTAACGGGTCAGATCGTCCGTCGGCTTCTTGGTGGCGATGGCCAGGTCGTCTGCCTTGCCGTTCAGGGCCTGGATCTCGGTTCTGAGACTGTCCATGGAGGCCTGGATATCGGCGGAGAGTTTGCGCACCGCCGTCACGTCCGATTTGTATTCCTTCTCCACGGAACCGATCCCCTGCTTGGACTCGTCCCTCACCCCCCCCAGGTCCTTTTCCACGGAGAACAGCCTGGTCTTGACGGCATCCACATCGCTGCGGACCACGTCGAGCGAACTTTGGGTTGCGCAACCGGCAAGCCCGGTCATGGCAGCCGCGAGTACGAAATATGCGTATTTCATCAGGGAATACTCCTTTGATGGTCGTTATGGTGTGCCTGCAGTACAGGTCTTTATATATCATGCCGTCCGCGCCATGACAAGTGGGAGGCGGGCCGGGCCGAAAGGGAGGAAACACGCGGCGGGGCGCGGGAAATAACGCTTGACAATCAACCGCTATTCCATTAACAATTTTTCGTTTCTGCAGGTGAAGAAGAATTGCCTGATTATCGGCTATTTATATCAACAGGAGGAATTGAGAGAATGGAACAGTATGCTGTGTACTTCGCCCTGGTCTGCGCCGTAGTGGCCGTCGCCTACGGACTGATTTCGGCACAGTGGATTCTGGGGCTGCCGCAGGGCAACGACCGGATGCGCCAGATCGCTGCCGCGATTCAGGAGGGCGCCGGCGCCTACATGAAACGCCAGTACACGATCATCGCCGTGGTGGGCGTGATCATGTTCGTCGCATTGTTCGCCACCCTGGGCGTCAAGACCGCCATCGGCTTCGCCATCGGCGCGCTCTTCTCCGGCCTTACCGGTTTCATCGGCATGTTCGTATCGGTCCGCGCCAACGTGCGCACCACCGAGGCGGCCAAAAGCGGCATCGTCAAGGCCCTCAACGTGGCCTTCAAGGGCGGCGCCATCACCGGCATGCTGGTGGTCGGCCTCGGCCTTCTGGGCGTGGCCGGCTACTACCTGGCCCTGCAGAAACTGATGCCGGGCGCACCGGTGAAGGAAGTGGTCAGCCAACTGGTCGGCCTCGGCTTCGGCGGTTCCCTGATCTCCATCTTCGCCCGTCTGGGCGGCGGCATCTTCACCAAGGGCGCCGACGTGGGCGCCGACCTTGTGGGCAAGGTCGAGGCCGGCATCCCCGAGGACGACCCCCGCAACCCGGCCGTCATCGCCGACAACGTGGGCGACAACGTGGGCGACTGCGCCGGCATGGCCGCCGACCTGTTCGAAACCTACGCCGTGACCCTGATCGCTGCCATGCTGCTGGGCGCCATCGCCTTCAACAGCAACCAGGGCGCGGTCAGCTACCCGCTGATCCTGGGCGGCATCTCCATCATCGCCTCGGTCATCGGCACCTTCTTCGTCAAGCTGGGCGCCAGCCAGAAGATCATGCCCGCCCTGTACAAGGGGCTGATCGTCTCCGGGGTCCTGGCCTGCATCGCTTTCTACTTCGTTACGGCCCGGATGTTCCCCCAGGGGCTCACCAATGACGCCGGGGCGACCTTCAGCACCATCAACATCTTCATCTCCGCCATCGTCGGCCTCGTCGTGACCGGCGCCATCTTCTGGATCACCGAGTACTATACCTCCACCGAATACGGCCCGGTCCGCCACATCGCCCAGGCCTCCACCACCGGCCACGGCACCAACGTCATCGCCGGCCTCGGCATCTCCATGAAAGCCACTGCCGCTCCGGTGATCGTCATCGCCGCCGGCATCATCGTTTCCTTCCAGTGCGCTGGGGTCTACGGCATCGCCATTGCGGCCGTGTCCATGCTCTCCCTGACCGGCATCGTCGTGGCCATGGACGCTTACGGCCCGATCACCGACAACGCCGGCGGCATCGCCGAGATGGCCGAATTGGACGACTCGGTCCGCGCCGTGACCGACCCCCTGGACGCGGTGGGCAACACCACCAAGGCCGTGACCAAGGGCTACGCCATCGGTTCCGCCGGCCTGGCCGCCGTTATCCTGTTCACCTCCTACGTGGATGAGTTGAAGTTTGCCGGCAAGGCCATCACCTTCGACCTGTCCGACCCCTACATCATCGTCGGCCTCTTCATCGGCGGCATGCTCCCCTACTACTTCGCCGCCCAGTGCATGGAAGCGGTCGGCAAGGCCGGCGGCGCCGTCGTCATCGAGGTTCGCCGCCAGTTCCGGGAGATCAAGGGGATCATGGAAGGCACCGGCAAGCCGGACTACGCCTCCTGCGTCGATATCGTCACCAAGACCGCCCTGAAGGAAATGGTCATCCCCGGCCTGATCCCGATCCTCGCC
Source organism: Oryzomonas sagensis (assembly GCF_008802355.1). Lineage (NCBI taxonomy): Bacteria > Pseudomonadati > Thermodesulfobacteriota > Desulfuromonadia > Geobacterales > Geobacteraceae > Oryzomonas > Oryzomonas sagensis. The sequence goes on from NZ_VZRA01000001.1 coordinate 84,747, forward strand.
CCGGTCATCGTCGGCTTCACCCTCGGCCCCAAGGCCCTGGGGGGCGTGATCGTCGGCACCATCGTCACCGGCATCTTCGTGGCCATCTCCATGACCACCGGCGGCGGCGCCTGGGATAACGCCAAGAAATACATCGAGGACGGCCACCACGGCGGCAAGGGGGGCGACGCCCACAAGGCCGCCGTTACCGGCGACACCGTCGGCGACCCCTACAAGGATACCGCCGGCCCGGCCGTCAACCCGATGATCAAGATCATCAACATCGTTTCGCTTTTGATCGTGCCGTTGTTGGCCAAGTTCCTCGGCTAAGCGGGCCGGATTCTTGAGCAGGAAAAATGGAAGCGGCAGGGGAAACGATCCCCTGCCGCTTTTTTCATGCCATGCCAGCCCCCCTACTTCTTCAAGGGGTTCTGTTTCCAGTAGATGCCCAGCACCTCCCGCTCGTTGGCGTTCAGCTTGGCCCCCCGCTTCTCCATCTCCTGCTGGATCGTGGCCATATCCTTCCCTGACGACAGCGCGGCGTCGATCCGTTTGTCGCTGTGGCAGACCGTGCATCTCTTTTCGATGACAGCATGGGCCTTCTTGAAGTCGCCGCCGACCACATTGCCCAGATTTTTCCCTGTCGCGGAGCCGTCCTGGGCGGCCCACAGGGGCGCTGCGGCAACCACCGCAATGATAAGCACAAGCGCCTGGTTGATGTTCATTACCGTTCCTTTCCATGGGGAAGATGAAAGGGCCTGACGCCAGCCACGGCCGTCAGACCCCTGATGTATGGCATGATGAAACGGGTACGCCCTACTCCCTGACGTAGATGTCCTGGTCGCTCTCGTGCACCATGGCCATGATGTGGGCGTACTCGGACTCGATCAGGTCGTAGTGCCCCTGGGTTTCCTTGACCACCCGCTCGAAGACGCTCCTGACCCCGGGGTCCACCACGTCCCTGGCGAACTGGGAATATTGGCCGATGCACTCCTTCTCCTCGGCCAGGGCCAATTCCAGGGCCTTCTGCTCGACCATCTCCTCGTTGATGGCCTTCTCCAGCTTCATGTAGGTGGGGTTCTTCGTATCCACCGGCGAATTGATGTAGCTGGTCAGGTCGCCGAATTCCCCCCCCTTGTAATGGTCGAAGAACGCCTTGAGATGGCCGACCTCCTCGTTGGCCAACAGGTCGAACACCTTCCGGGCCCGCTCGTTCTTAGCCACCGAGGCGGCCCGGCGGTAGAAATCCATGCTATCCTTTTCAGCCTTGATCGCCAGCTTCAAGGCCTCCTGTAGCGAAAACTCTCTCCCCATGGTCCCCTCCTATGGCTAAGTTGTGTATACGAGTATAGCGGGGAAATGACAACGGTCAACCAGAAAAATTCAGGACGCGGGACGGGGTCAATTCCCCTGTTTCAGCAGTTCGTTGACAACCGCTCCGGCCATGGTCAGGCCGAAGATGGAGGGGATGAAGGAGATGCTGCCCAGGATCACGCGGCGGTTCTCGCAGCGGAACATCTGGTCCTCCCGATTAGGGCAGATGCATTCCGTGCCGCAGTGGGCGGCCTGGGGGTTGAGTTCGCGGTGCCCCTCGGTGGAGTAGACGACCTGCACCCCCTCGTGGATGCCGGCCTGGCGGAGTATCTTGCGCATGCTGCGGGCCATGCGGCAGTTGCGGGTGGCGGAGATGTCCGCCACCTGAATCTTGGTGGGGTCGAGCTTGTTGGCCGCCCCCATGCTGGAGATGACCGGAATCCCCTCGGCGCGGCAGATGGTGATCAGGGCGCTCTTGGCGGTGAAATGGTCGATGGCGTCCAGCACGTAGTCCGGGCGGGGCGTCAGCAGTTGCGCGGCGTTCTCCGCGGAGAAGAAGGCCTTGACCGGGACGATCTCCGCCTCCGGGTTGATGTCTTTAAGCCGCCCGGCCATGACCTCGACCTTGGACTGGCCCACCGTGCTGGAGAGGGCATGGATCTGGCGGTTGACGTTGGTCAGGCAGATGTCGTCGAAATCCACCAGGGTGATGGCGCCGACCCCGGCCCGGCCCAGGGCCTCGGCCGCATAACTGCCGACCCCGCCGATGCCGCAGATCATGACCCGCTTCCGGCGCAGGGTATCGAGCCCCTCGTGGCCGATCAGGAGTTCGGTGCGGGAAAATCGGTGGAGCGTCATGATTGCGCCTCCTGTCTGTCGAATCCGTCCAGGAGCTCCCGCGCCTGCCCGACGATGACCTCTTCGGAGATGTCGCAGACCGAGCAGTCGGTGGCGTCATGCTTGCGGAGATTGACCCGGGTGGAGGTCTTGATGACCCTGTTCCGGCCGGTGGGGTAAATGCAGACCGGCGTGGCCCCGAACAGGGTGATGGAGGGGACCCCGCTGGCCCAGGCGATATGGGTCGGCCCCGAATCCCCGCCGATGACGAGATCGCAGCGCCCCACCGTCGCCTTGAGCTGGTTCAGGTTCAAACGGGGTAATACCCGGACCTGGGGCGCACGTTCGGCGATCAGGGATGCGGTCAGGAATTCCTGCTGGTTGCCGTGGCAGATCATGATGTTTCCCGGCAACAGATTCGCGATACGCGCAAACTTTTCAGGCGGATAGTTCTTGTAGCTCGCACTGGTTTCGGGCACGAGCAGGATATTACGCTTGCGCGGAGCGAAATACTCATCCGTGGCCGCGCCGTCGCCCTCCCCCCAGAACAGGTACGGCTTGGGGGGGCACAATTCGTCAGGCCGGAAATCCAGGCCGAGGCTCTGGGCGGCCAGGGTCGTGTAGCGGCACACCGCCGGGAGATCCAGCGGAACCGGGACCGAGCGGTTATAGAACAGGCCGGCCAGCGGCTCTTTGCGCATCTGCCGGGCGAACCCGTACCGGACGCCGCCCAGGGAAGCGGCTATGACGGCGGACTTCAACATGCCGTGCAGGTCGATGACAACATCGAAATCGCCGCATGATGCGAGGCGGCGGTACTCGGCACGCACGGCGGACAAGGACTTCTTCCTCTTCAACTCTTTCAGGTCGACCCGGATGATCTGCTGGATATCGGGGTTATGATCGAGAATATCGGCAAAACGCCTCTCGGCCACCCAGGTAATATGGCACTCCGGCAGGCGGCTGCGCACGACCTGCAACGCCGCCATGGCGAGGATGATATCCCCCAGCGAGGTGAGCCTGACAAAAGCGATCTTCATCGCTGGTTGCGCGCCCGGTACAATTCCGGGTTCAAGGTCGGGTCGTTGTACATCTTGAATTGTTTGTAGAGCTTCATCCGCTTGTGGCCTGCCACATAATCGGCCAGCAACTGTTCAAGGGCGACGTACAGGTCATAGCGCTGGAGTTTCAGCACGGAGAGACGGTGGAGCGAGCGCTGCCGGTGGACGTCGTCGATGTCGCCGCGGCGGCTGTCCTCGTCCATGTGGTAGATCTTGAGCGACATGATGGAGATGCGGTCCACGATGCTGCCGGGGGTCTCGGAATTGATCCGGTCCGCGGCCTGTCCGGGAGCGGCAGCAGTAACCTCCGCCAGGATCGCCTCGTCCAGTTTTTCGATCAGATCGTTTCTCTGCTGGTTGAGCTTGTCGATGGCGCGCTTGACGACGGCAATGGCGCCGTCGTCCACATCGGTGCGGCGCGCCTTGTCTTCCTCGTGCCACAACAGATAGTTGCGGTAGGCCAGCTCCAGGGCGATGGGGCTGATGGGGATACCCAGCGCATCGTAGGTGGCGGGATCGGTGTGCCAATAGCTCAGATAGCGGTCAAAGGCATCTTCGAGCCCGTTCAGGTTCAGCTTGGTCAACATGGTGCATCCTTTCCATTCGGGTACTGTCCGATCAAATCCGTTACCGCGGCGAAGAGGGCATCAACGGTAATGCTGCGGCGGCACTCCCCATCCCGGTCGCAGGAGGTCCGGTAGCAGGCGGCGCACTCCATGGCGGCCTGAACCGTGCGGTGCCGTGCCCCGTGGGGGGCATAGGTGGCCGCGCTGGTCGCCCGGTAAAAGGAGACCGTGGGGGTGCCGACGGCGGCGGCCAGGTATACCGGGCCGGTGTCGCCGCCGATAACCAGGTCCACCCTCCTGAGCACCGGGATGAGTTCCCTGATGCGCAGCCAGGGGAGGAGGTGCACCGCCGGGCCGACTTCACCGGCGATCCGCTCCCCCAGGGCTTTCTCGTCGGGGCTGCCCCAGTTGATCAGGATGGTCGTCCCGGGATACCGGGCCGTGATCCGGCGCGCCAGCTCCGCCCATCCCTCGGGATACCACAACTTGGTGCTCCAGGTGGTGCCGACCTGGAAGAGGATGACCGGCCCGCCCGGCAAGCCCGCCCGGTAGCGTTCCGCGGCAGCCTCGTCCTCGGGTGCGGAGAAGATGGCGCCCGCCGGTTCCATGCCGCGGTAATCCCTGCCGAACAGGGCGCTGACCACTCGCAGGTAGCGGTCGGTAACGTTGCGGTCGCTGTCCCTAAACGGGATGCGGCGGGTGGTGAACAGGCAGTTGGCCTTTTCCTGCGCGACCTCCCTGGTGAAGCCGACCCGTTCGCGGGCGCCGGTGAGCCGGGCGATCAGGCCGCTCTTCAGGTTTCCCTGGATGTCGAAGACCAGATCGTAGCAGCGTTCCCGCAACGCCATGCGCAACGCCTTCAGGTCCTTGCGGGTCTCCGCGGAGAACGGGGCCTTGCGCCACTTCCTCGTCCTGACGACATGGATGTGCGACAGGGCGGGATTGTGCTCCAGCACCGGCAGGAACGGTTCTTCGACCACCCAGTCGATCTCGACCCCGGGAGACGCCCGGCGCAGGTAATCGATAACCGGCAGGGCGTGGATGACGTCGCCCAGGGCGGATGTTTTTATGATCAGAACGCGCATCGGTTATCCCGCCTTATACCCGGCGCCAACCTTCAATGCGCGCTTTCCGTTACGTTGCGACGCCATACCATTCATTTCTGCCGACTCGCCATGATGTGACCAGCGCCGGCGCTCCACGGGATCGGGCAGCAGGTCCACTTTACCTGTGCCGTATGAAAGCAACACACAATTTTCGCAACAACCGCACTCCGCCCGGCGCGTTGATGGTTCTGCCCGCTTCGGCACTCAACCCCTTGATTTCACGATAGGTGGCGCTTGGCGAGGGGTATCTCTCTATGCCTGCCTTTTCGGCGTACGACGCCATCAGGGTTTCGAGGGCAGCCCGGTAAGCCTTCTTTTTGCCTTTCGACCGTTTTTCTTCAAACGTGTTGTTTTTACTGTGCACGCGATAGTTGATACCCAATGCCGGAACATGGGTTTTGTTCTCGCCAAGTATTGAGGTCCCGAAAACAATCACATCATCGGCCCTTACCTTCCAGTTCCTTTCGTCACCGTACGGCAGCAGCTTATGAAAGAGTCCTCCTGAAATGGAGAGACACGATGTGGGGGCCCCGATCCAATAGTTTAAAAAAAGAGTTATGGACGAGGTTGTGCCTATCTCGATGGTTGGTACGTTCTCGATGAGGCTCGAAGCAAGCCTGGTATCATCCGCACCAAATCTTATGCTGTTGCAATAGGTAAAATCCCTGTTGCCTCTCTTCGTACAACGGCACCACAATTCCAGATAATCCTGTGGGTAGATATCGTCGGAATCGAGAAAAAAGACCTGCGCATCGGCCGGAATATGCTGTGCAGCACAATTAAAGGCGGAGAGCTGCCCGCCGTTTTCTTTTTCGATAATTATTACATTCTCTCTTTTGTAGCCGGCAAGCACGTGCCGTGAATTGTCCGTGGAACCGTCATCAACGACAATGATCAGGTCAAAAGGCTTTGACTGCCGGAGGACGGAATCCAGACACTCGCCAAGGTAGTCTCCGTAGTTAAAATTATTGATCAGGCAAATATTCATGCACAAAAACCCTCAGCGTCATCCATCCTTACGCCGTGAGACACTAGTCATCCGGCTGGACAAGCCTGGCGTAGTATTCGTACTTGCGCTGGATCTTGCCGTTTTTTACGAAACGACTCAGTATTCGGTACTTGTAATACTTCATACGAAGCCTGGCCCGGTCGAGGGCGGCCAGCCACGCCGTGTGGGGAGCGCCGTAGCATTTTTCGATATAGATGCGCCGACTCTGCTGAAACAGCTTGCCACCGGCGGCCGAGGTGGACTGCCCCCCCGTATGGACGATCGAAACCTGGGGCAGCACATAGCACGGCACCCCCTGCTCCCAGTACCGGTGCGCAAGCTCCGTGTCCTCGTAATAGAAGAAAAAATCCTCGTCGAACAGGGGGGCGGCGAAACAGGAGCGCCGCACCATGAAAAAAGCGCCCAATACGCCGGGGACCCTGAGGGGAACGCGAGCTTTCGCTACCCGCAACTTCCACAACTTGCTCTTGATCTTGCTGAGCGTCGGTGCATAGAGCAACAGGAGACCGGGGAAACTGAGAAAGCCTTGCATGCGGCCATCGCTTCCCAGGATAACCGGAGAAGCGACACCGGCCTCGGGGCGGCTCTCAAAAAACTCCCACAGAGCAACCAGCGCGTCCCGGTTGAGAATCAAATCGGTATTCATGACGCAGGCATAGCGGCTGGCAACGGCCGCCATCCCCCGGTTCATGCCGCGGCCATAGCCCAGGTTTTCGTTGGCCTGGATATAGACCAGGCCGTCACCCTGCGCCTGTTCGAGCATCTCGCGCGAACCATCGGTGGAAGAGTTGTCAACCACCACCAGGCAATGGCGGAACGGCAGCTCGCACGCCGCAAAGAACCGGATCAATTCCTCGACGAGAGCACGGGTGTTGTAGTTGACCGCTATAAAGGCGATGTCAACGGCCATGATCGGCACCATGCGTCTGTTGTATCTGCGCAGTGGACGGCGACAGCAACCGGGACGCCTCTTGGCAGACCTGGTCCGTCGTTATCGCCATCATGCAGGGATTCTCGACTACTCCGTAACAATCGGGCCTGAGGCAGGTCGGGTGGTCGCAGCCCGCTTGCAGGGTAACGATCCGGCCGCACCGGATCGGGCCGCGATAACCCGGGCGAACGAGCTTTGCCGACGGAGAATCGTTGTTCCAGGGATGCCAACGCCACAGTTCCGTGGGCCCGTAGAGCGCCACCACCGGCACGCCGGTTGATGCGGCAATGTGGGTAATTGCCGTATCGAGGCCGATATAGAGGCGGGCCCCCTGGAGCAGGCAGGCCATCTGGTTGAGGGACAGGCTGCCGGGTATCAATACGGGCTTTACGCTGCACTCTGCGGCGCTGTCCTGAAGCAATTGCGCCTCGGCTTCGTCGGGTGACGACGTCCAGACCGGTTGCAGGTGATGCTCCCGTGCCACATGATTGCTCACCTCGACAAAACGCTTTAGATCCCAATATTTATAGCCCCAGCGGGCAAAGGGATGGATGACGAAATAAGGGGGGGCGGGTTCGCCGCCCAGTGCGGCGGCAACGCGCTCCTCATCGCCCTTATCCCAAAAGAGCCTCACCCTGAGCAACGAGTAGGGTATGCCCAGCGCATCTGCGATCTGGCCGCACAGCCCAACCATGTGCATATCCGCGGCGCCGTCAAGGGGGTGGCTGAATAACCTGGAGCGAAGAAACCGCGAGTAGGGCTTGTCGGTCTGGCAAAAACCCACGCGGTAGCGCCTGCTGGCGACGAGGACCGCCATGGCCCCCCGGTCGCCCGAATTCATCGTTATGGCCAGGTCATACTTTCTGACGAGCCCTGGGAGATAGCTGCTGCCAAGGCCCGAGGCAGCATTTTTCCATTTCTCGGAATAGATGACCCTGCGGATCCGGGGGTCTTTCTCCAGAAATTCGCCCGTGCCGCGGTTGACGAGGACATCGATTGCAACGCCGGGAAAGGCAGCCATCAGGATGTCAACCAACGGCGTGGTGAGGACGACATCACCGATGAGGCGGGTATTGGCTATCAGTATGGTGCCGGGCGTATCTATCACGGTCTTCCTCTCTCCCGGTCGGCGAGGCCCTTGAATAGCTCCAGATACTGTTCGGTCGTGCTTTCGAGGGAATGGGCGGAAACGACATAGTCGTAGGCCCGCTCCGCTGTTTTGCGATATTCTTCCGGGTGCTCCAGAACCTTATCGATGCATTCCGCCATAGCGCCGCTATCCTTTATATTGCACAGGAGCCCTCGCCCGGCAACGATTTCCGCCAACCCCCCGGCGGCTGTTGACACGACCGGCACCTTATAGGCAAAGGCATCGAGCACGCTGCTGCCCAATCCCTCTTCTTCGGAACTCATGCAGAACACGTCCATGAGCAGAAAGACATCCTCAACCTCGGAAACGAATCCCATCAGATGATAGACATCGTTCAACCGGTACTCGTCGATCTTCTGCTGCACCGTGTTTCTGAGAGAACCATCGCCGAAATGCAAAAACACGAAGTCATCCCTCAGCCGGGAGAGTCCCCGTACCGCTTCAATCATGGTAAGAGGATCCTTGTGCTGCTCCAGGGCGGCAAAGGTTGCAACGATCTTTTTCCCCTTGGCGTCCACCTTGGCAACGATCTCCGCAGCCCGTCCGCTATCCAGGGCCCGCGGTACAACGACATCGGAGATAACGGTGATATTCGGTATGCCAAAATTCTCCAGTATGGTTTTTACCCAGTTGGAGATGGCAACAACATGATCGGTGCTGCGATACTTGATCTTCGTGAGTCTGCCCCGCGGCACGAAGTCGACCCGGCGCGTGTACACGATCGGTTTGCCGTGAAACGGTTTTGTCATGGCTGCCAGCGTCTGGGCTTTGGCCGTCTGGGCTTGTATGAGATCATAGGCTGCCGCGTTGGTCGCCAACCACCGAAGGCCGCCCAGGGTTCCGCCGATCTCGTGCACCGTTATCCCCAGCCCACGGGCTTTTTGCGACAGGGGGCACCCCTTTCGGCACAGCAGATCGACCTGAAGGCCTGCCTGTAGAAAGCCCATGATATTATAGAGGGTCTGACGTTCGCCCCCCCTCCAGCTCTTTTCGGTGTTTATGACCAATACGTGCATGCGCCGCCTTTTCATGCCGTGTCGAGTACCACAACAGATCAATCCTCTTCGTTGAGTTCCGACAGCATGATTATCTTGTAGAAAACGCCAATGGCGCCCGAAACGGCCACGAGCAACCCGGTACGGCCGTCAAGAAAGCCGCGCTTCAGGATATAGCTCTTCACAAATGCGGCCACCGTCCGGACGACGGCGCGCAACGCCCCGCCCTTCTTTCCCGCAACCTTCATCTGCCGGGCACCGGCGGTGGAGTAACTGTACATCTTCAGGATAAAATCTTCCGGCCTGTTATACGAAAAATGCTCCATGACACCGGCAAGCTTCTTGACGGCCCCAGTGACTTCGACGGATTCGTGTACCTGCCGGTCATTGAATCTTCCCGCATCCTTCCTGAATACCCGCAGCACTTCATCGGGCCACCAACCGGAGTGACGGACCCACTGTTGTTTATACATATTCTTGCGCCTGAAACTGAACCCCACGTAAGCACCATTGTTGTCGATGGCACCCCGTATCTCCTCCGCCAACTCAGGGGTGATGACCTCATCGGCGTCGATGGACAAGACCCACTCGTGAGTGGCTAACGAGAGGGCATAGTTTTTCTGGGGACCATACCCTGACCAGGGGTGATGAAAAAATCTCACACCCGGATAGGTGGTGCAGATCTCTTCGGTCCTGTCGGTGCTTCCGGAGTCAACGACGATGATCTCCGCAGCCCAGGACACACTCTGTAGGCACGGGGCAATGGTAGTCTCACCATTCAAAACGATGAGGATGACACTGATCTTGCATGGCGCCGTAACGGCGCGGTCAGCCAGACCTTGATGAACCATGAACAGACTCCTTGCCAGACCGGTTGCGCTGCCGCCAATCGTCAGGGGAACACGACGGGAGAACGAAACGATTCTATTTCATAAAGCCGAAGACGCGCTTAAGCCCATGAAAACGTGGCTTTGCCCGGTAGAAACTTTCGCAGAAACGATTGCCGCCGCTGTTTTCAGCCACCATCGCCAGAAAATACGCGGCTCGCTCTTTCGTCGTATGATACTTTACCAGATGCTCATGCCCGGCGGCCGCAATGGTCTCCACCAATGCGGGGTCGGAGAGCAGAAGATCCAGTTTTTCGTCGAATTCGTCAGGGGTCTTGAAAACCATGCAGTTTGTGCCGCTGGTGAAAGGATGCGGTATGGTAATGTCCAACTCCTGCGTGAGCAACAAGGTGCCGGCAGCGGGGATTTCCCAGTAGCGGGCACAATCGTATCCTGCGCCGACCACGTTTACCGCGATCCGGCTGCGGTAGAGGATATCCTGATATTTCGGTGTTTTTATCGGCCACCCCCTGGACTGTGACCGAATGTATGCGCACTCGCCGGTACTTCCGCAGAATATGGCTGCATCGTCTCTATTCAAGAGCCTCTGATAGATGGAATAGCGCATGGTGTTGTTGTTCAGATTGGCGGCAAATGAGGCTTTTATGTCGCGTTGCAGCCTGGGGTGGTCGAAATATCTCTTTTCCGCGGCAAACGGCAACGGATAGACCGGATCGGCATTTTTGTTGTTCCAGCATTTATTCAGCTCTCTTTTGAATACCGCCCTGAACTTCGCATAGGGGTAGACCTTGAATGCCTGGGAATCAGAACCGTCCACGAAGACCTTGTTGGGATTATCCATGTAATCCACCAGTCTGGTCCTTACCCCCTTATTAGAACAAACCACGATCAGATCGGCACGTTCCGCCTCTTTCAGGATCTTTCCGTTCGATGATCGTGCCGCGTAATTACTGCTCTCGGACGCGATGATCTCATGCCCGAGCTCCTGTAGCCCCTCCATCAAGGAGGCTGTCAAATAATCATAATAGGGGGATAGTATGCAAACGATCTTCATGCCAGCACCTTTTGACGGCGGCTTCCCGCAAGTCTCGGAAACCCCTGGTGGTAACCGTATTTATTATGAACAGGCAACAAGACGCCGCAACAAAGCACTTTCCCTCCATAACCAGAGGTAAAACGCCCTTTCCCGGCACTATCTCGTCAGGAGATCATGACTGCGGCGGTTGTTGTGCAACCGCCAGCGCCGCCGCAACCACATCGTCCGCAGTGACCGCCGTCATGCAGCGGTGGTCGGTCGGGCACTCCCGTAACTTGCAGGGGGCGCACGCCACGCCTTTGCGCACAATGGCCGCCTTGACCGTATAGGGCGCGGTGCCGGTATGGTCGGTGGGGCCGAAAATGGCCACCAGGGGCACATCGAAGGCAGCGGCAATATGCATGGGGCCGGAATCGTTGGTGACCATGAAATTGCTGCGTTTGATGAGCGCCATCAGTTCCCGCACCGTGGTCTTGCCGGCCATATTGAGGCAATCGCCGCCCAGGCGCCGCTCGATGTCGGCCGCAATGCCGGCCTCGTCGGGACTGCCGAAGATCACGATCCGCGCCTGCCACTCCGCGGCGAGGCGGCGGGCGACGTCGGCAAACCGGTCCGGGTACCACCGTTTGGCCGAACCATAGGTAGCGCCGGGATTGACGGCGAGCACGCATGTTCCCGCCGGTATGCCCCCCTTGGCCAGCAGGGCCTCGGCAGCGGCGTCTTCCGCCGGTGTGGTGCATAGGCGCGGCAGCACATCCACGCCCGTAATGCCGAAATGGCGCACCAGATTGCGGTAGTACTGGACCTCGTGACGGTGGGGCGGCGTCTCGTCCTGGGAATAACGGCCGGTCAGCAGCAGACTGCGGCCATCGCTGCTCTTTCCCAGCCTGACCGGTATGCCCGCCAGCCAGGGTACCAGGGCGGAATCGAAGGAGTTGGGCAGGATGATCGCCATGTCGAATGACTGTTTTCTCAGTTCGGATGCCAGCCTGAGTCTGCCCCGCAGCCCCTGATGGGCCCCCTTGCGGTCGAAGACCATGACCTTGTCCACCCAGTCGTGGGGCGAAAAGACCTCCGCCACCGGGGGATTCGCCAGCAGGGTGATCTCGGCCTGGGGGTAGTGCTCCCGAATCAAGCCGAGGGCCGGCGTCGTCATAACCGCATCCCCGATCCAGTTGACCGCGCGGATCAGTATCCGGCGAACCTTATGGCGATCCGGGAGCATCATCGATCATCCTTTCCGGTATCCCCAGGCGTTACCGTTTCGGCCTCGTCCGCCAGCAGGACCGGGATACCCTCGCGGATCGGAAACTTCACCCCGCAGGAGCGGCACAGCATGTACCGGCCATCGCCCGACAGCGAGAGTTCCTCCGTGCAGATGGGGCAGGCAAGTATGGATTGCAGATGTTCGGGCAGCATGCGTGTATCCCGTAATATAAACTATTTATTTTGACACAGGAGCGGTTATTTTTGAAGCAAATTGTTCAGGAGACCCGTCAGGATGGTGGGGTCGTCAAGGGCAAACTCAAGCCGGGCGAGCAGGACCTTCCGGGCAAACTCCGGTGCAAGGCGGCGCAATTTTACCCCGTCCTTTTCCGTCGTCACGGCGTACTCGGCGCCGCAGCCCCGAAAGGCATCCCCCAATCCGGCCAGTTGGGCGGGGGTATAGGCGGCGTGGTCGGGAAGCGGGATGGCGTGAACCACATCCAGCCCCAGGGTGCGAAGTTCCTCAAAAAAGGGGTCCGGCTCCCCGATGCCGGCAAAGGCCATGATTTTCTTGCCCCGCAGGGCGTCAAAGGAGACACGGGGCCCACCAGACAGGGGAACGGCCACACCCAAGCGATGGCGGGCCGAACATGCAGGTTTCCCCGCCAGAGGCGCGGGGGAAAAACCCAGGGGGCAACGGGTATGGATAATCAGGTCGGCGCGTTGCACGGCGCTTATCGGCTCCCGCAACAGACCGGCCGGCAGGGTCCAACCGTTGCCGAAGGGGCAGGCGCAATCCACAAGCAGGACGTTCAGGTCGCGCTGGAGACGCAGGTGCTGAAAACCGTCATCCAGCAGAAACACATCGGGGGAGAGCTTTTCCATGGCCAGCATGCCGGCGCTGTACCGATCGGCGCCCATCACCACCATCAGGCCGGGCACCGTGGCGGCCAGCAGGTACGGTTCGTCGCCGCACTGCCCGGCATCCAGACGGATAGTATCCCCATCGGCAACAATGGCCGTCTGCCCCTCCATGGTGCCGCCATAGCCGCGCGACAGGACCACCACCTTCATGCCGCGGGCGAGGAGAAACCGGGCGATGAAAGCCGTGGCAGGTGTTTTGCCGGTGCCCCCCACGGTGATGTTGCCCACCGAGATCACCGGCCGGGGCAGGCATTTTGCCGTCAGGATACGTTTTTGGTACAGGGTGCTGCGGATGGTCTGGATGCAGGCATAGAGCAGGGCAACTGGAGACAGGGCAAGGACCAGCAGGCGTCCGGCAAGCCCCTTTCGTGTTCCCGTGGCGACGCTGCGCCAGTATGTGGAAGAGGAGGTCAAATCCATCCCGATGGACTCCTCCCCGTCGCCGTTTGAGCCGCGGCGGGGAGAAGACGATCCAACTATTTTATCCTTCGTATCGTATAATTCTGGGAATCCGTCACATAGAGGCCGATGCCGTCCGTGGTGATGCCCATGGGGGCACAAAAATACGCACCAAGCGCGGAGACGGTCCCGGTATCAAATCCGAACGTATCCTGGGTGCCGGCTATCCTCGTGACTTCACCAGAGAAGCCGCTTGAGGTGAGAACTATCCTGAATACCACCTGGCCGCGCCCCGGGGCGTTGTAGATATCCCGTCCCCAATCGGTCACATACAGGTAGGTGCCGTCCGTGGTGATGCCGTTCGGCCCGTTGAAGAGCGCACGATCCCCCGACGCGACACTCACGGCGCTGTTCGTGCCGTAAGTGCCGATGGTCCCCGCTATCCGCGTCACCAGGCCGGTGGCGATGGAGACCTTGCGGATGGTGTAGTTGTAGAAGTCCGTCACATACAGGTTGGTCCCGTCCGTGGTGATGCGCAGGGGGGTGTTGAAGCGCGCGGAGGTTCCCTTGCCGTCGGTTGAGTCCGTCGAGCCGGTAGCACCGAGGGAACCGGCCAATGTTGTGACCTGGGGCGTGCCGCCGTCAGGCACCAGGGTGATCTTGCGGACTGTCTGGTTATCCACGACATACAGGTTCGTTCCGTCGGTTGTGATCCCGATGGGAGCGCCGAAACGCGCTGCGCCGATTGTGGTGCTGTTCGTTGTTGTACCGTTTGTTGTCGTGGTCGTTGTGGTATTTCCCGTGCCGTCAATCGCCCCGGAAGTCCCGCTGCTGCCGGCCAAAACCGAGACGGTTCCGGTATAGCGGCCTGAGGAGTCAACGGTAAGTGCGATCTTATCGATCGTGTAATTCGAGGTATCGGTCACATACAGATTTTTCCCGTCACTGGTTATCCCTGCGGGATTGTTGAATACTATGTCAGCAGGTGTGGCGGCCGCGGTCCGCAGCGTCCTGACGCTGGTGGCTGCGCCGCTCGCATCGAGCGTTACGATGTGGATGCGGTTGCTGTAGTTGTCCAACACAAAGAATGTTTTCCCGTCGATGGTGGTGATGCCGATAGGCAGCCCCATATTCACCGGGGGGATTCTTGCGGCGGTATAATCGGAAAATGTGGGCACAGTTTTTACCCTGTCCCCCACGGCGGCAATCCCCACGACCGTAGAGACATTGGAGAAGGTCGCCGGGAGCGTGTTGTTCTGGACCGCTCCTCCCATCAAGCCGTATCTTGCGGCATTGGATGATGTATAGGCACCAAAGGTTGTTTTTGGCGAATCCAGGTACATTCTGCAATTTTGCTTGCTATCGACATCATAGACCAGCCAGTAATCCACCGTCGAATTAGTGGCATCCGTGTGCACTTTTTGGATGGCCGTAATTGTTTTGACGGGTGTGGATGAATCAACATTAAACGTGACCGTGCTGCCTGTCGTAGATAGAGCCCACGTCCCGACCCTTGTGGTAGTATCCGATGGATTGTAGTTCCAATCATACCTCGTGACGCCCGAATAGGTATGGAATGTGGTATATGGTGCACCTTTGGGCGATGTGACGTAGAACGTATTCGGGTAAACATCCTTAGCGGTAAACACATCGGTAGTGCTGGCAATAGTGCTTGCGGACGTGGAGCCGCCGCACCCGGAAATGAACAGTGAGAGCAATAACGCCGCTGTCAGCCACATACTTTTCTGCATAAAATAATACCTCATCCGATCGTTTGTCATTATCGCAAGTTTGTTATTATACGTCATTCAACAACATTATTTAACCAAAAACAGTGTGTATTCATCTCAAAAAACTGTGATCACAATTAAATCATAATTCTGATCGAGTAACGGCACCTGTACCAAGGCTTGCACACATGCAAACCCCGGTTTTCACAGATAGCTGGCAATGACCGCCATGTGCCGCTCGGTGGCCCCGCCGTTCTCCCGCACCATGGCCAGCCCGTTCGCGCTCAATTCCCGGCGCTGGGCAGTATCTTCGAGCAGGCGGCAACAGGCCGGGGCCAGACCGGCGGCGTCTTCGACCCGAACCCCGGCCCGGTATTTCAGGACCAGCGCCATAATCTCACGGAAATTGGTCATGTGGGGGCCGAAGATGAACGGTATCCCCAGGGAGGCCGGTTCCAGCAGGTTGTGACCGCCGGTCGGCACGAGGCTCCCCCCCACAAAGGCCAGGTCCGACAGGGCGTAGATGTCCATCAATTCTCCCACCGTGTCCACCAGCAGCACAGAGCCGTCGGAAAAGAGCGAGGTCGCATCCGCGGCCAGGGCCGTGCGCCGCAGGAACGGCAGCCCGGCCTTTTCCAGAAGCCCGGCGACCTGGACGGCCCGTTCGGGATGGCGCGGCACCAGGACCAGCATGAGCCGGCTGTGGGTCGCCAGGAGTTCCCGAAAGGCGGCCAGGACCGGTTCCTCCTCGCCGGGATGGGTGCTGGCGGCCGCGATGACGATCATCCCTTCGGGAATCGCGTAACGCTTCCGCAGGGCCGCCCGCTCATCGGGGGACACGTGACGGCAGGGGATATCGTACTTCAGGTTGCCCGTCGCCAGCGCCCGCTCCGCCGGGGCACCGATGGCGACGATCCGCTCCCGGTCGGCGGCGGTCTGCATGCAGAGCGCGGAGCAGAACTCCAGGGCGTGGCGGAAGAACCAGGCAAACTTCAGATAGCGGCCGTAGGAGCGGTCCGAGATACGGCCGTTGGCCAGAATCACCGGTATGCCGCGACGGGCCGCCTCCCGGTTGAAGTTGGGCCAGATCTCGGTTTCCATGATGATGACCAGCGTCGGCTTGACGGCGTCCAGGGTGCGGCGCACGGCTGGCAGGAAATCGAAGGGGAAGTAGATGCACAGGTCTTTTTCGGGGAAGCCGGAGGTCACCCCGCGGCCGGTTTCGGTAGTGTTGGACACCACGATGGCATGCCCGGGGTAGCGTTGGCGCAGCGCCTTGAGCAATGGCCGGGCGGCAACGGATTCGCCCACCGACACGGCGTGCAGCCAGATCACCGGGCGGTTGGCGATGGTGGCGAGCCGCGACCGGGGTATGTGTCCGAAACGCTCGCCCAGCGCGGCGGGCCGACTGCGGCTGATGGAGCGATACAGGTGGTAGATGAGTACCGGCACGAGCAGCACAAGGGCGAGTATGTTGTAGACCGCGTAGAACATAGGAGGACTCAAACCCCGCCATCGGGAGCAGGCTCCCGGTCAAGCCCCATCAGGTAGTAGAGCGCCACGGCCGTGAGGTGGACGATGCCCCAGGCCCACAGGACATCGCTGACAAAGTGCCCCCCCTGGCTGATGCGGGCCACCCCCATCACGATGCCGTACAGCATGCCGAGGACGAATACCCGCCGGGCGACCCGCGGAGAGCGGCGGCGCAGGACAAAAAACGGCATGGCCAGATAGAAGGCCGATGCGCCGTGCCCGGAAGGAAACGACTTGCCGTTGCCCGAGGCGCCCCTTTCCCAGGGGTTGTGGAAGGCCCGGTTGCCTCCAAACTGAGTCACCTCCCGGGGCCGGGGACGGCCCCAGCCATCCTTGAATACGGTGTTGACCAACAGGCCGGGGCCCAGCATCAGCAGAATAACCATGAAGGCGGCGCCTTTTCTGAAAGGCGTCAGGGGCGGCTTGATCAGACCTGCCACATAGAGTGCCAATGCGGCCCCGCCCAGAATATAGGCGGGATAATATCCATAGAGGTACAGGAAGTGCCACGGCTGGGCGTCCCCCACGGGCCAGGCGCCGTTGATATAAAAAAACTGCGCCGCCTTGAGATCGACCCCGGTGACGGCGATGAGTGCCGTTGCCGCCACCAGCACCACAAGCGGCACTCCGAAATCAAGAAGCTTGGTGTTCAGCATGACGGCTCCCCGGCCCGTTTCCAGCGGCGATGCACCCAATACCAGTCAGCCGGATGGGCGATGGCGAAGTTTTCCACATAGCGCGACAAGGCCTGGACATCCCGCCGGATGCCCTCGTCCGACGTGTCGCTGCCCAGTTCGTATTCAGGATAGAAGGTGATGACGCTCTTTGCGCCTTCACGATGGATGAAGGCCGGGACCAGCGGTGCCCCGGTTTTCCGGCCGATGATGACCTGTGCCTTGGTGGCCCAGGCTTTTCTGCCGAGGACATCGATCAGCGCCCCGTCTTCGGGAAAGACTGCCTGGTCCCCCAGGATACCAATGATGCCGTCCTTTTTCAGCACGCCGAGCATCTGCCGCAGGCCGCCATCCTTGTAGATGACCTTGTTGTTGTAATGCAGCCGCATGGTTTCCACCATGGCATTGAGGGACGGGTTGTTCTGGCGGCGCGCCACGACCGACATGGAGGTGCCGAACGTGCGGGAGAACGCCAGGGCCAGCAATTCCCAGTTGCCGCAATGGCCGGTGACGAAGATGATCCCTTTGTGGCGCTCCCGGGCCCGCTCGTAGTGCTCGCGCCCCCTGATCTCGACGCCGTCGATGATGGCGTCCCCCTTGCCGTGGTACAGCCGGCAGGTCTCAAGCAGCGAAATTCCCAGATGCCCGAACAATTCGCGGGCAATCTCCTCGGGGGTTTCCAGGGGGCAGGTCCAGTCGGGGTGCTGCTTCATGAAAGGGAGGGCTTGGCGGATATTGTCGACGGCGATGCGCCGTCGCTTGCGCAGCAGCAGGGCCATGAGGCCGCCGACCGCCTTTCCGGCGGGGAAGATGAGGCCCGCGGGGAGAACTGCCCCGACCAGGGTGAGCAGATAGAACAGGGCCGTTTGGGCGGACCAAAGGACGCGTTTCATGACTCGGCGCTGGGGTCGTCACCGGTGGTGCGGTCGCTGAATTGCAGGGCGTGCAGCCGGCTATAGAGACTGCTGTTCTTCAACAGGTCTTCATGGGAGCCGCGTTCCACGATATGTCCCTTTTCCAGGACGATGATGGTATCGGCATGCAGTATGGTGGAGAGGCGGTGGGCAATGACAAAGGTGGTGCGGTTGACCATCAGATTATCCAGAGCCTTTTGCACCATCTGCTCGCTCTCCGTGTCCAGGGCGCTGGTGGCCTCGTCCAGTATCAGGACCGGCGCATTCTTGAGCAGCGCCCGTGCGATGCAGATCCGCTGGCGTTGTCCGCCGGACAGGCGCAGTCCCCGGTCGCCGATGTTGGTGTCGTAGCCATCGGGCAACTGTTCGATGAATTCATGGGCAAAGGCGGCCCTGGCGGCCTCCACCACCTCTTCCAGAGAGGCACCCGGTTTCCCGTAGCGGATATTATCGGCAATACTTTCGTTGAACAGGGTCGTCTCCTGGTCCACCAGGGCGATCTGGGAGACGAGCGATGCAACGGTCACGTCGCGAATATCACGGCCGTCGATGAGGATGGCGCCTTCGCTTACGTCATAGAAGCGGGGGATCAGGGATGCCAGGGTCGACTTCCCGCCGCCCGAGGGGCCCACCAGAGCGATCATCCGGTTGCTTTCGGCGGTGAGGGAAACGTCCTGGAGGATCGGTTCGGCACCGTAACTGAAGGAGACGTTGCGAAACTCCACCCGGCCGGAGGAACGGCCGATATCCGCCGCGCCCGGGCGGTCGACGATGGTCCGGCGCTCGTCCAAGAGATTGAAGACGCGTTCCGCCGCGCCGGCTGAGCGTTGGACCACGTTATAGGACCCCTGGAGCTTTTTGATCGGGGTGAATACCATGACCATGGCGGCAATGAACGAGAAAAATTCCGAAGCGGTCATGTGCCCCGACATGACCTGGCTGCCGCCGAAGTAGATCACGCCGGCCACCCCCAGGGAGATGATGGATTCGGAAACCGGCATGGCCAGGGATTCGTATTTTATGAACCGGCGGATTTGATGAAAATACTCCAGGTTGGTCGCGCGGAAACGGCTGACTATCTGATTTTCCAGACCAAAGGCCTTGATGACCTTGACCCCGGAAAAGGTTTCCTGAAGGGTGGCCGTCAATCCCCCCATGACGTTGAGGCTGCGACTGGAGGCGTTCTTTATTTTTTTGCCGATCAACTGGGCGGGATAGGCCGTGGCCGGGATGACCACGAAGGAGATGATGGCCAATTCCCAGTTGCGGTAAAAGATGACCCCCAGAAGCGACACGGCAGAGATCGTATCGCGGAACAGCCCGCTGACGACCTGGCCGATCCCTTCCTGCATCTGAGAGATATCGTTGGTCATGCGCGACATCAATTCGCCGGTGGCCGTGCGGTTGTAAAAGGCCATATCCTGGCGGATCGTGCTGGCATACAGGGTATTGCGGATATCCTGGATCGCCTTCTGGCCGGCCAGCTTGATGGCAGTATCGTAGGTAAAGCGGGCAACCCCGCGAACCAGGAACAGGGCGATGATCCCGACCGGCACCAGCAGGAAGATG
The DNA here is from genome assembly GCF_008802355.1 of Oryzomonas sagensis. Taxonomy (NCBI): domain Bacteria; kingdom Pseudomonadati; phylum Thermodesulfobacteriota; class Desulfuromonadia; order Geobacterales; family Geobacteraceae; genus Oryzomonas; species Oryzomonas sagensis. The sequence continues at coordinate 104,528 of NZ_VZRA01000001.1, forward strand.
CCGGTGTCCTTGCCGGCGAAGATTTTCTTCAAGACCGGCTCCACCAGGTAGGCGAAGGCGCCGTCCATCCCCCCCACGACTGCCGAGCAGAGCGCCGAGATGAGCAACAGCCCCCAATAGGGCTTGAAAAAACTGAGGGTGCGTAACAGGGTTGGTTTCATTGATCTTCCATTGTTGCCAGTATCAGTCGCGCCACATTTGCGGATGCGCCGCCGCCGCCCAGCCTCTCCCGGATGGCTGCCAGCTTCTCCCTTATTGTCCCGGCATAGCCCGCATCCGTCAGGATCGAGCCGATCTCGTCCGCGATCATGGCCGGGTTGGCCTCGTGCTGAATGAGTTCCCGAACCACGATTTCCCCGGCGACAATGTTGCAGAGGCCGATTTTATCAACCTTCACCAGGCGTTTCGCCAGTTGGTAGGTGAGGGGCGAGAGCTTGTAGATGATCACCATGGGGGTGCCCACCAGGGCTATTTCCAGAGTGACTGTGCCGGAAACGGAGATGACGGCGTCGCAGGCCCGGATCAGGTCATGAATTCGCTCGCGGCTGATGGTGACCTCAAGGCCGGCCGCCGTAAGTTGCGGTACTATGTCAGCATCGCGCAGCGTAGAGGCCAGGGGAAGTACAAACTGAATATCGGGGAAGCGCCTCTTCAGCAAGACGGCAGCTCCGGTGATTACCGGCAGGAGACGTTCGATCTCGTTCCGGCGGCTGCCGGGGAAGAGCCCGACGATCCTGCGCCCGGGGTCGAGCCCGAAACTTGCGGCTGCATCGTCCCGCTCCCCACGGACCTTGACCAGGTCGGTCATGGGATGCCCCACGAAAGAAACCGGGATGCCGGCCCGTTCGTAAAACGGGGCTTCAAAGGGGAGGATCACCGCCATGTGATCCACCAGCCGCGCCATTTTTTTTACCCGTCCCTGGCGCCAGGCCCATATCTGCGGGCTGATGTAGTAGAGTACCTTGACGCCGGCCTTGCGGGCCGCCTTGGCCAGGCGCAGGTTGAATCCGGGGTAATCGATCAGAATCAGCAGGTCGGGCCGGTCGGTGGACAGGGCCTTTTTCAGTTTGAGGAAGGCGCCCGAGATGACGTCGAAATGCTTGAGCACCTCCACCAGCCCCACCACGGCCATATCGGCAGAATCCACCAGGGTCTCGACCCCCGCCTCGCGCATGCGCGCTCCACCGATGCCGAAAAAGTGCAGGGACGGATCCAGCTTGAGCGCTTCCCGGGCCAGGTCGGCACCGTAAATGTCACCGGAGGCCTCGCCCGCCACGATCATGATATTCCGCCGTGCCGTAGCTGGAGTAATGTCGGACATCAGGCGCACATCCCTTCAACAACAGAGGGAACACAGAGACACAAATTATCCAACCAGTACCTCTTTGACGGTTTCCGCTACCAAGCGCACCGATGCGTCGGGTATTTCGGGATACACGGGGAGCGACATGCAGTTGGCGGCGACCTTTTCGGCCACCGGCAGGCTCAGACCTGCGCAGGCCTGGGCAAAGACGTCCTGTTTGTGGAGCGGAATGGGGTAATAGACGGCCGAGGCGATCTGCCGTTCGGAGAGTTTGGCCATGACGGCGTCGCGCCGGTCGGTAAGGATCGTGTATTGGTGATAGACGTGCCGTCCCTTGCCATCCTCGTGGGGAACGGTCGCCACGTCGGCCAGCAAGGAGGAATAAAGCTGCGCAACGCGGCGGCGGCCGGTGTTGAATTCGTCGATCCGCTTGAGCTTCACCCGCAGAATGGCGGCCTGGATGTCGTCGAGGCGGCTGTTGAAACCGATCATGCTGTGGTGGTAGCGGACCCGGCTGCCGTGGTTACGCAGCACCTTGACCTGTTCGGCCAACTCGGCCGTGGCACAGGTGACCATGCCGCCGTCGCCGTAGCATCCCAGATTTTTGCTGGGGAAGAAGCTGAAACAGCCCAAGAGCCCCATGGTACCGGTCATGCGGCCATCGACCGCGGCGCCGAAGGACTGGGCGCAATCTTCGATCAGGAGCAGGTTGTGTTTTTTACAGATGGCCGTAAAGGCAGCCATGTCGGCCGGCTGGCCGAAGAGGTGCACCGGGATGATCGCTTTGGTGCGGGGGGTGATGGCCTTTTCGACCATGGCCGGATCGAGGTTGAAGGTTTGGGGATCGATGTCCGCGAAGACCGGGGTGGCCCCGGCGTAGCAGACGGCCTCGGCCGTGGCGATAAAGGTGAACGGAGAGGTGATGACCTCATCCCCGGGGCCGATGCCGGCCGCCAGGATCGCCAGGTGCAGGGCGTCGGTGCCCGATGCGCAGGTGACGGCATGGGGGGCGCCCAGGTATGCCGCAGCCTCCTGTTCCAGCGCGGTCACGTTGGGGCCCAGAATGAACTGGGTGCTCTCCAAAGCGGCGAGAACCGCCGTATCGATCTCCGCTTTCAGTGTGTGATATTGCGTTTTGAGGTCTACCATCGGTATCATGGGTGTGTCCTTTTCAGGCTAACGTTGATTTTGAGTGCCGTTTCCAGCGCCATTTTCCCTTCCCTGCCGCTCACCTGGGGCTGTTTTCCTTCCCTGATGGCCTCGATGAACGATTCAATCTCGTTTTTGAGCGCATCGGCCTGCCCCAGTTCCCGCTCGACGACCTTAACATTGGGGATGCCAGGAAACAACTCGCCGCTCCCCTTCTGGGCCACCAGCAGCTTGCGGTTCTGAAAGTCCAGGGTGATGTAGGCATCGCGCTGGAATATGCGCATCTTGCGTTCGCTCTTCAGGCTGATACGGCTGGCGGTAACGTTGGCGACGCAGCCGTTTTTGAAAACGATCCGGGCGTTGGCGATGTCCTCCTCGCCGGTAAAGACCGGCGCACCAATGGCATCGATGTGCTCAACCGGGGACCCGACGATGTGCTGGATGATGTCGATGTCGTGGATCATCAGGTCCAGGACCACGTTCACGTCCGTCCCCCGCGGCTTGAAGGGGGCGATGCGCACCGACTCGATGAAGAGCGGTTCATGGAGGATGTCACCCAACGCCACCAGGACCGGGTTGAAACGTTCCAGGTGGCCGACCTGGAAGACCAGTTTGCGCGACTCGGCGAGGGCGATCAACTCGTCGGCCTCGGCCGTGGTGACGGTGATCGGCTTCTCGATCAGCACGTGGACCCCGGCTGCCAGGAAATCACGGGCTACGGTGTGGTGATACTGGGTTGGCACCACCACACTGACCGCATCCACCTTGCCGATCAGGGCATGATGATCGCTGTAGGCGGTCGTCCCCAGCGCCGCTGCAATCTCGGCCGCCCGCTTCGGATCGCTGTCCACCACGCCGACCAGTTCCACATCGGGGATGGCGGCGTACTTCTGGGCATGGAAGTTACCCAGGTAGCCCACGCCTATGACGGCCGTCCTCAAGGCGCTCATCCGCGGCAGATCCCCCGTTCGGAGCGTTCGATGAAGGCCAGCAGGTAGTCAACCTCCGGGCATTCCTTGACCTCGGCCCTGATGCGGCTGATGGCGTCGGGGAGTTTCAGACCGGCCATGAACAGGGTTTTGTAGGCCTTTTTCAGGCTGCCGATCGCCTCGTCCGAGAACCCGCGCCGTTTCAGGCCGATCAGGTTCAGCCCCCGCAGCTTGGCGTCGCGTTTGCCCGAGGTGGCGATCATGTACGGCGGGATGTCCAGGCCGACCAGGGTGCCGCCGCCGATCATGACGTGGGCGCCGACCGTGACGAATTGATGTATCGCCACCAAGCCGCCCAGGATGACGTGGTCCTCCACCGTGACATGCCCGGCCAGGGTTGCCACGTTGGCCATGACCACGTTGTTGCCGATGCGGCAGTCGTGGGCCACATGGGAGTAGGCCATGAAGAGGTTGCCGTTTCCGACCACGGTCTCGCCGTGGCCGGAGACCGTGCCGCGGTGGATCGTGGCGAATTCCCGGATCATGTTGTTGTCGCCGATGCGGGTCCAGGTCTCTTCACCCCGGTATTTCAGGTCCTGCGGGGGGGCGCCGACCGAGGTCTGGTGGAAGATCTGGTTGTTTTCGCCGATCTCCGTCCAGTCGCCGATCACGGCATGGGCGCCGATCTTGGTGCCCTTGCCGATGGTTACCTGTTTGCCGATGATCGCATAGGGGCCTATCTCGACGTCGGACGCCAGCTGTGCGCTCGGTTCGATTATTGCGCTTGAGTGTATCATTGGAACTCTCCCCGGTTTACTATCTAAAAAATTGGCACATACTCGGTGTTACGCCGCTTTGTCGGCAAAGGTCGCCTTGAGGGATGCCTCGGTTACCAGTGTTTCGCCCACGTAGGCCTTGCCGTCGACCCCCCAGATGCCGCGGCGGTTGAAGGTCGTTTCGATCTGGATGCGCAGTTGATCGCCAGGGAATACCGGCTTTCTGAACTTTGCATTGTCGATGGACATGAAGTAGCTGACCTTTTTCTTCGTTTCATCGTCCGATGCCAGGTAGGCCATGATACCGGCGACCTGGGCCATGGCCTCGACGATCAGCACCCCCGGCATAACCGGATGGCCGGGAAAGTGCCCCTGGAAAAAAGGCTCGTTGATGGTGACATTCTTGATTCCGACGCAACGTTTGCCGTGCTCCAGCTCAATGATCCGATCGACCATGAGGAAGGGGTAGCGGTGGGGAAGAATCTTCATGATTTCATTGACGTCCATTAGCATGGGAAACCTCGTTGAAATAAAATAGTCGCCGTAGAAGCGCGGAGTAACAATCAATCTGCCACAGAACCACAAAAAAACGGAGAACTTCAAAACACAACCTGCCACAGAGACACAGAGACACGGAGAACGTCAAAGACAGAGCCTCTTTAATTTACAGCGTTGAACCAAAACTGTTTATCTCACTGCTTCTGCTTTTCCTCTGTGTCTCTGTGGCAGATTTCAGGACTGACTTTATCCTGTTCATTTTTTCAGCTGTTTTTCCAGTTCGGCGATGCGTTTTTCCAGGCTGCTGACCGTTTTCTTCAGGGTCGGCAGGTTGGAGACAACCGCCATGGATTTGAGCCACTCCTTGTGGGGCTGCGCCGGATAGCCGCTGTAGCCGGCATTGGCGGCCAGGGAGTTGGGTACTCCCGACTTGGCCCCCACCATCACGTTGTCACCGATGGTCAGGTGACCGGCAACCCCGACCTGGCCGGCCAGGGTCACGTGGTCGCCGACCTTGGTGCTGCCCGATATCCCCACTTGGGAGACGATCATGCAATCGCGCCCTATCTGGCAGTTGTGGGCGACCTGCACCAGATTGTCGAGCTTGGTCCCCTGTTTTACCAGGGTGACCTCCAGAGCGGCCCGGTCAACGGTCGTATTGGCACCCACCTCCACATCATCTTCCAACACCACGATGCCGATCTGGGGAATCCGGTAATAGCCGCGACCATCCGGGGCATAACCGAACCCATCGCTCCCGATAACCGCGCCGGGCTGGATGATCACCCGGTTTCCGAGACGGCAGCGCTCGCGGATAACGGCGTTGGCATGCACCACGCAGTCATCGCCGATCGCGGCCCCCTCGTAGATGACCGCGCCGCTGTGGATGACGGTCCGAGCGCCGATGGTGACGTTGTTCCCGATGCAGGCGCCGGGATAGATGCTGATCCCCTCCCCCAGCGTCACGCCGGTCCCCACGTTCGCCTCGGGCAGTATTCCCAGCCCGGGGTGGGGGGAGGTGTAGAAGAGTGTCAGTAGCTTGGCAAACCCCAGGTACGGATTGGCCACTTCGACCACATTGCGGCCGTAGCTTTCGTTTCCTGGGGCCATCAGCACCGCTCCGGCCTTGGTCTCCGCGACCTTGGCGGCGTACTTGTGGTTTGCCAGGAATGTGATGGTCTCGGGTCCGGCTGTTTCCAGGGGGGCAAGGCCGCCAACGCGCACCGCACCATCCCCCCGCACCGTACCGCCCAGGTATTCGGCAATTTCTTTCAATGTTTTACTTTGTTGCATGTCACTGCCCCGTAGCGATAGTCAAAATATTCGGACCGCACAATTCGATGCGGCGCCCGCTATTTCTTTTTGGCGGTGTTGAAGCGCTTCAGCACCTCTTCGGTCACATCGGACTTTTCATCGACATACAGCATCATACTGTCGTTTTTGGCAAAGATAAAGGCGTAGCCGTTGGTCCGGCCGTACTCCTTGATAACCTTTTCCATCTCCTCAAGAATCTTGCGGGTAAATTCTTCATCCTTGGCCTGAAGCTCATCCTGGGCATCCTTGGTGAAACGCTGGAACTCTTTCAGCCGCTGCTGATAGTCCTTTTCCTTGGCGGCCCTGGCCGTTTCGGAGAGGAGCATTCCCTGTTTTTCAAGCTCATCCTTCAGCTTCTTGAGCTCTTCCTGCTTGCCGTTGATTTCGTCCTGATATTTCTTGAGCCGTGCCGCCAACTGCTCCTTAGCCTCCTTGCCCGACTCGGAGTTGTTGAGCGCCCGCTGCATATCGACATAGCCGATCTTCACATCGGCAGCAGACGCCGATGCAGCTGCAAAGCCCAAAAACATGACTGCCGCCAGTATAAACCTTCTCATGATTGACGTTCTCCTTTTTCTGTATGATGCAACCTAAAAGAGGCTGCCGATCGAAAACTCGAACCTGCCGCTACGACTGTCCAGCTCGGCGCGCGGGTTGACGGGGATGCCATACTCAAGACGGAGCGGCCCAAGCGGCGAAGCCCATCTGATCCCCCCACCGTAGCTCAGCAGCAACGAACCGAACATCTTGCTGTATGAATCGTTGGTGCTATTGCCATAATCGAAGAACACGACCCCCTTGACCCCCGCCTCAGGCAGGATGGGGAAGGAAAACTCCATGTTGCCGTAGGCCTCCTTGTTGCCCCCGAGGTAGACCACTTCGTCGGATTTAACGCCGTTCTCCGGGCTTGCTGTCCCTAGATGCTTGGTCGGGGAAACCGTGCGGGCCTTGTAACCGCGCAGCGAGTAGATGCCGCCCAGGTAGAACTTCTCGTCGATCGGCACCAGCTTCCCTCCCACCTCCTGGACATACCCCAAAGCCAGCTTGGTGGAGAAGATCAGCTTCTTGTAAATCGGGTGAAACCAGGTGTTCTCCAGGGTATAGCGGGCAAACTTGTTATTTCCCCCCAGACCGGCGAATTCGGCAGTAAGCGAATTGATGAAACCGGTTGTGGGGTCGAGGTGGTAGTCGGTGTTATTGTGGGTGATACTGGCCATGACCGAACTGGTCGTCGTCATTCCCAGCGGATAGGTGTCCGGATCGGAGGAGTGGAGGTCCTGATAGGCCTGCTGGGGGTTGTAGATGTCCTTGATCTCATACTTGTACATGAAGAAGGTGCCGATAAAGTCGTTGATCGGGTACCCTCCTTTGATGTCGCCGCCGGTCAGGCGCCGGGTGTAGTCGCTGTAATCGCGCTGCGTCCGGTAGACGTCGGCCCCCAGCGTCCACTTGGTGTCGAGGAAGTAGGGATCGGTCAGGCCGAGGGAGTAGGTCTGGGACTTGCCGCCGATGGAACCGGAAACGTTCGCCTTGAGCCCCAGGCCGAGGAAATTCGATTGCTGCACGGACCCCTGCCCGATGATGCCGTCCAGGGAACTGTATCCGCCGCCGATGCTGAACGACCCGGTCGGCTTTTCCTTGACGTCCACGTTGACATTGAGTTTGTTGCCGGCGCTCCCCTTGGCCGTCGCAAGGTTGGCTTCCTCGAAAAAGCCCGTGTTCATAAGGTTTTGCTTGCTGCGCTTGATGCCGGTGGCGCTGTAGAGTTCGCCCTCGGTGATGCGCAACTCACGACGGACCACCTTGTCGCGGGTCTTGGGGTTGCCTGCGATATTGATCCGCTCGATGGAAACCAGCTCACCCTTTTCCATATCGAAACTCAAATCTATGGTCTGTTTTGCGCTGTCGGCCTTCGTCAATGGGTTGACGTTGGCAAAGGCATACCCCTTGTCGGCATAGGCATCTGTCAGGGTGGCTATATCGGTGCGCAGGGTGCTCCGACTGAAGATCTGTCCCGGCTCGACCTTGACCTTCTTGCGCAGTTCGCTCACCGGTTCAAGCAGGTCTCCCTTGAAGTCGAGGTCACCGATGCGGAACTGCTGCCCCTCCGTGATGCCGATGAACACCTCCAGCGCGTCCTTGGCATCGGTCAGCTTGACAACCGGCTCACCCACCTTGACATTGATGTAGCCGTTGTTCATGTAGTGGTCGGCGATCAGCAGGGCGTCGTTTTTCAACACCTCTTCCTTGTATGTGCCTGCCCCGGTCAGCCACGACAGAAACCACTTTTCCTTGGTTTCCATAACCTTGAGCAACTGCTTGTCGGTGAAGGCCCTGTTCCCGTCGAAGCGGATGGTGCGGATAAGGATCTTCTTCCCTTCGGTGACCTTGAAGGTAATCGCAAGCTCCGTGGGCGTACGTTTTTCCGTCAGCGGTTCGATCTCGGCGAGATAGTACCCTTCGTCGCCGTAGAGTTTTTTCATCTTGGCAACGCTCTTGGCAAGGTCCTTGGTGGAGAGGATGGCATTCTGACGGAATTCCAAGGCCTCCTTGAGCTTGTCGGTACTGATTTCCTTGTTCCCCTCGAATTTAATGTCGCGGACAACCGGTTTTTCCAGCACCGTATAGACGAGAACCACGCCTTTGTCGGTCTCTTCCGTCGCGGCCTGAATATCCTGGAAATGCCCCAGTTTGTAAATGGCGCGGATATCTGCGTCGGTCTTGTCGGCGGACAGGGTGTCGCCGGCCTTGCTCGAAACGACATTGAGGATGGCAGCCGATTCAATGCGCTGATTGCCCTTGGTCCGTACCTCGAGAATCTTTTCGCCCTCAGCCCGCGCCGTACCGGCGACGACAAGCTGAAACGCACATACCACCATCACTGCCATACGAAATATGGGCACTCTTCCCCCGAGACTCACAAGAATTATTCAAGCCGTCCATCAACCAGCCGCACGGTTCTTCCCATGGCGGCAGCCAGATGTTCGTTATGGGTGACGACAACCAGGGTCAGTCCCTTTTTCTGCTGCAATTCGGCCAAAAGAGCATGCACACCCTCGCTGGTCTTCATATCCAGATTGCCGGTCGGCTCATCCGCCAGCAGCAACTCCGGCGACAGCGCCAGGGCGCGCGCAATGGCCACCCGCTGCTGCTCGCCGCCGGACAATTCACCGGGGCGGTGCCCCAGGCGGTGGGAGAGCCCGACATCATCCAGCAACTCCTCTGCCGTTGCCCTGGCCTTGTCACGAGCAGTGCGGGCGATCAGGGCCGGCATCATGACGTTTTCCAGGGCGGTGAATTCGGACAGCAGATGGTGAAACTGGAAGACAAACCCGATGCTTTTGTTGCGGAAAAACGCCAGTTCACGGTCGCTTTTTCGAAAAATATCCTCGCCGCGAAAGCTGACGGTCCCCGATGACGGCCGGTCCAGCGCCCCCAACAGGTGCAACAGCGTACTCTTGCCGGCACCCGAAGCCCCCACCAGGGCGGTGGTGGTCGCGGCTTCCAATTCAAGGTCGATGCCGGCCAGCACCTCAACCCTGTTCGGCCCGGTTGCATAGGTCTTGCACAGGGCGCGAACCTCGAGAAGGTTGCTCACAATAGCACCTCTTGACGAAAAACGCAGCGGGTTGAAAAAAATTCACATTTCCTACTCATAGCGCAACGCCTCGGCGGGCAGCATCCTGGACGCCTGCCACGATGGGTACAGGGTGGCGATGAACGAAATCAGCACCGCGGTCACCGATATCAGGACCACATCCGACGGCACCACCATCGACGGGAAATGGTCCAGATAATACACGTCCTTGCTGAAAAAGTTCAGGCCGGTGACCTTCTCGACGACGGTGATGATCGGCTCGAGATTGAGGGCGATGAGGAGCCCCGAGGCAACGCCCAGGATGGTGCCGATGACGCCTATGATCAGCCCTTCCAGGACGAATATTTTCATGATGCTGAGACCGGTGGCTCCCATGGATTTGAGGATGGCGATATCCCGGGTCTTCTCCATAACCACCATGAACAGGGTCGAGGCGATGCCGAAGGCCGCCACGAGGACGATGAGGGTCAGGATGATGAACATGACCATCTTCTCCGTCTTCAGGGCAAAGAGGATGTTGCGGTTCATCTGCATCCAGTCCCGGGCATAATAGTCGCCCCCCATGGTCCGGTTGATGGCGCGTGCCAGTTCTCCGGTATGATAGACGTCATCCACCTTGAGCTGGATGCCGGAAACCGTATCCCCCAGGTCGAAGAAAGCCTGGGCCTGGGCCAGGCTGACGTATGCCAGGGTCGAGTCGTACTCGAACATGCCGGTATTGAAGATCCCCACCACGCGAAACGGCTTCATCTTGGGCATCATGCCCAAGGGGGTGATGTTCCCCAGGGGAGAAACCACGTTGATCGTGTCGCCGACGAACAGGTTCAGGTGTTTGGCCAACTCCTTGCCCACCACCAGCCCCGGCTGGCCGTCGGAGCCCGCCCCCATGACGGGGTCGAGTTTGTCGATGGAACCGTCTATGATCGACTTGCTCAGCTTGGTTACCAGGCGGTCCGACTGGACGTCGATCCCCCGCAGCACCACTCCGGAGACATTCTTGCCCGACGACAGCATGACCTGGTTGTAGATGAACGGCGTGGCCGCCTGCACCCCTTTGAAGCCCTTGAGCTTCGCCATGACTTGCTGGTAGTCGTCCATGGGGGCGCCGCTGCGGATGACCACCACATGGGCATTGGTCCCGAGGATTTTTTCCTTCAGGTCTTCTTCAAAGCCGGTCATGACCGCCAGCACCACGATCAGCGCCATGACGCCGAGGGTGACCCCGGCGGTGGAAATAAAGGTGATGATGGAAATGAATGTTGATTTGCGCTTGGCCTTCAGATAGCGCAACCCGATAAAAAGCTCGAAGGGCATCGCCTATTTCATTTCCTTCCGCAACTGGGGAAACAGGATCACGTCGCGGATCGACGCGGAATCCGTCAAGAGCATCACCAGGCGGTCAATGCCGATACCTTCGCCGGCCGTGGGGGGCATGCCGTACTCCAGGGCGCGGACATAGTCCTCATCCATGTAATGGGCCTCCTCGTCCCCCTTGTTCTTCTCGGCCACCTGGGAGAGGAAACGCTCCTTCTGGTCGACCGGATCGTTCAGCTCCGAGAAGGCATTGGCGATCTCGCGGCCGCCGATGATCAATTCGAAGCGGTCGACGATATCGGGGTTGTGATCGTTCTTGCGCGACAGCGGCGACACCTCGGTCGGATAGGCGGTGATGAAGGTCGGCTGGATCAGCTTGTGCTCGACCACCTCATCGAAGATCTCCATGACCAGCTTGCCGTGGCCGATGTCCTGGGGAAGGTCGAGGCCGAGGCCGCGGGCATAGGCCAGCGCCAGGTCGCGGTCGTCCAACTGTTTGGCGTCGATATCGCCGTGCTCCAGGATCGCCTCCCGGACGGTCAGGCGCTTCCAGGGGCGCTTGAAGCTGATCTCGTTCCCCTGGCAGGTGAAATCCAGCGTGCCGAGAATCTCCTGGGCCACATGGCAGAAGAGCTCTTCGGTGAAATCCATCAGTTCTTCATAGGTGGCGTAGGCCTGATAGAACTCCATCATGGTGAACTCGGGGTTGTGACGCACCGAGATTCCCTCGTTCCTGAAGTTGCGGTTGATTTCGAAGACCCTTTCCAGGCCGCCCACCACCAGGCGTTTCAGGTAGAGTTCGGGGGCAATGCGCAGAAAAAGCTGCATATCCAGGGCGTTGTGATGGGTGACGAAGGGCCGGGCCGTGGCGCCGCCGGGGATCGGGTGCATCATGGGGGTCTCGACCTCCAAGAAGTCGCGGCCGGCCATAAAACCGCGGATCAGGTTGACGACCCGGGAACGCTTGATAAAGACCTCGCGCGATTCCGGATTGACGATGAGATCCACGTACCGTTGGCGGTAACGGGTTTCCAGGTCGGTGAGGCCGTGGAACTTCTCCGGCAACGGGTGCAGCGATTTGACCAGGAGACGGATCTGCTTCGCGTGGAGCGACAGTTCGCCGGTCTTGGTGCGGAAGGGAAACCCCTCGATACCGACGATATCGCCGATATCGAAGGATTCGAAGGTCTCGAAGGCCTCTGCGCCGATCTCGTCCTTTTTGACATAGACCTGGATGCGCCCCTTGCGGTCCTGGAGCTGGATGAAGGCGGCCTTGCCGAAGGAACGCCGGGCAAGCATGCGGCCAGCCACGATGTACCGTTCACCGCTGGCATCGAACTGTTCCGTGCCGCCGTAGGCGGCAACCACATCGGCCGAGGTGTGCAGCGGTTTGAAATCATTGGGGTAGGGATTGACTCCGGCCTCCCAGAGGGCATCGACCTTGCGGCGTCTCTGAAGCAGGAGTTCGCTGAGTTCTTCCATGGTGTTTTTTCAGCCTTTCGTAAGCAACAATCCGGGATTCGGTGGGGCAAGACTGGTAAAAATATCGCCAACATCCTGTCAGGTCAAGAAAAAAAGGAAGCGGCCGTCAAGCCCCGCCACAGGCGGTTCTCATCCTGCGGAGGGGGCTGACCGACAGGGGCACTACCGGTTTTCTTCGTCCTTTTTGACGCTCCGGGAACGGCTCGCGCGTTTTTTCGGCGCCACGGCTTCCTCAACCACCGGCTCGGATGGGGCGGGGGCTTTGGCGGCCTTTTTAGCCGGAGCCCGGCGCGGTTTCGCCGTTTTTTTCTCCGGCTTCGCCGCCCCAGGGTCCGCTTCTACAGGGGGAGCGTCTGCCGCTGCCGGCGCCGGCTCGATCTTCTTCCGGGTGCGGGGGGCTTTGGCCCGTTTGGGCTTTTCCGTCTCCGGGGCCGCCTCGGTTTTATCCGCAACGGGCGGTTCGGGGGCAACGGCCCCGGGCTGGACGATAGCCGCTTCGTCCTCCTGCTTGGCCTTACGGGTCGTGCGGCGCGGCTTGGCACGCTTTTCGGGCGCCGGCTCCTCAGCCGGGGCAGCAGCGGCCGGGACGGCGACATCCGCGGCCACGGCGGCCGGTGCGGCGGCAGCCTCCGTGGCCGCCCGGGCCGTCTTGCCGCGCCGGGGCCTTTTGGGGACCGCCGCCGCTTCGGGCTCAACCGGGACAGCCTGTTCGGCGGGCGCCGCCGGGGCGGTTTCCACTGCCTCGGCCATTGGCGCCGCTGTTTCCGCGGTGTCCCCATCCTGCGCCTTGCCCCCTTTACGGCGACGGCGCTTGCGCTTTTTCTTGGCCGGGGTTTCCGGCGTAGCGTCGTCTTCCTGGTCGCGCGCGGCTTCCGCCGGTGGTGCGGCTTGCTGCCGCGATTCCTCCGGCCCCCCTTCCGGTGCCGGGGATTCGGCGGCCACGGCTACCGCCTCGGGTGCTCCGTCTCCGGCCGGTTTCTTCTTCTTGCGGCGGCGTTTGCGCTTCTTGCCACCTTCGGCAACGACGCCCTCGGCCACCTTTTCTTCCGCCCGCGCGGGTTCGGGCCGGTCAACCTTCCGTTCCGACGGTTCCGGCTGTTTCGGCGCCTCGGCAGCTTCCGCCTCGGAGGCACGGACATCCTCCATACGCGGTTTTTCCCGTTTGACGGTCTCCAGTTCGAGCTGGTTCATGGTAAAGGAGGGTTTCCCCTTCACCGTTACCTCGATCTCGTAATCGTTTTCGATCTGGGTCAGATCCCGCTTCTTGCGATTCAGCAGGTAATAGGCGACTTCCAGCGGCAGGGAACCGCGTACCTCGGCCACGGTCCCTTTGGCCGCGGCGGCATGCACCTTGCGCAGGAACGAGACGGCCATGGCCTCCACCGACTTGACCTTGCCGCGCCCCTCGCAGTGGGGGCACGCCAGGTGAATGGCGTCGTTGAGCGTCTTGGCGATGCGCTGGCGCGACATCTCCAGCATGCCGAATTCGGAGATCCGCCCCAGATTGACCCGGGCCTTGTCCATCTTGAGGGCATGTTTGAGGGCCTTCTCAACATCGCCGTTATGCTTCCGTTCCCGCATGTCGATGAAGTCGATCACGATCAGGCCGCCCAGGTCGCGCAACCGGAGCTGGCGCGCCACCTCTTCGGCGGCCTCCAGGTTGGTCTTGTAGGCGGTATCCTCAATCCCCCGCTCGCCGCAGGACTTGCCCGAGTTCACGTCGATGCTGACCAGCGCCTCGGTCGGTTCGATGATCAACGAGCCGCCGGAGGGAAGCGCAACCCGCTTCTCGTAGATCTGGTCGATCTGCTCTTCCAGTTGAAAACGGGAAAAAATGGGGCGTTTCTCCTTATGCAGCTTGACCCGTTTTTCGCACTTGGGCATGGTCTCGCGGAAAAACTCCTTGGCCTCCCGGTAGGCGTCCTTGCTGTCGACGAGCACCTCATCGATGTCGTCGGAAAAATAATCGCGGATGGAGCGGATGATCAGCCCGCTGTCGCGGTAGACTTCGCCCGCCCCGCTGATCCCTGCTGCCCGCGCTTTAATATCCGCGTACAACTCCAGCAGGTTTTCCAGGTCCTTGTGCAACTCCTCCGGCGTGCGCCCGACCGCCTCGGTGCGGATGATGTAGCCGATCCCCTCGGGGACGTTCAGGCCGGCCACGATTTCCTTCAGTTTTTTACGCTCGCCCTCCTGCTCGACCTTGCGGGAGATGCCGGTGGAGTCGCTACCCGGCATGATCACCATGTAGCGTCCCGGCAGGGAGATGTAGCTGGTCAGGGCCGAACCTTTGGTGTCCCGCTCGTCCTTTTCCACCTGCACCACCAGCTCCTGGCCGCGGCGCAGCACCTCCTGGATGCGGGGCCGGCGCTTGCGCTGATCCTCCGGGACATCGTCGCGCCACTGCCAGAAGTCGGGATGTAACTCCCCCATCTGGAGAAAACCCGGCTTGGCCCGCCCGATATCGACGAAGGCGGCCTGGAGGCCCGGTTCAACCCTCAGCACGACCCCCTTGTAGATATTGCCCTTGGTCTGTTCCTTGCCGCTGATCTCGATGTTGAGCTCCATCAGGCGGCCATCGTGCACGATAGCCACCCGCGTCTCTTCGGGATGCATGACATTGATCAGCATTTTTTTGCTTACGGTCTCGCTCATTGCGTGTATTCCTTTCAAGTGAGACGTGCTCACATGACTACATTTAAATGAGTTATTATATAGATTCCAGCACCGAAAGCAAAGAAAAAGGGACACCTGGCGGAAATTGGCTGCCGCCCGGCGTCCCTTGGCAAGGATGTATGAGTGCGGGCATCACCATGCCCCGCCCGTCGTCAGTTTTCCGTCATGAAGTGTTGTTCGTAGAGGTCTTCCAACGCCTGCAAATGGCGGCTTTCTTCCTTGAAAAGCTGTTGAAAGAGCTGCCCCATGGGGGCGCCGCTGCACCCCGATGCGACCTTGCCGTAAAAATCGACGGCACCCTTCTCCAGGTGAATGGCGTAGACCAACGCCTCCCGCACACCCGACTCGGGGCCAAGCTCCTGTTTTTTGAAGACATAGTCCAGGTGCATGGTGGGGATCGGCTTATCCAGGGCCTCGCCCCCCCCCATGCGCCCTTCCAGCAGCGCCTTTTCCAACTGGTGTTTATGGTCGAGCTCATCCAGCGCATTATCGCGCAGAAGTTCCCGCGCCCCCTTGTTCGTCACCCTGCGGAGGGCGGCAAGATAACTGCGAAAACCCTCGTTCTCCATCTCAATGGCCATCTCCACGGCAGCATCAAAGGTATAGCAGACCTGATCGTCGCTCATGCTGTACTCCCCTCCTCTATCTGATGTAGGCGTTACCTGCGTCTGCGCTAGCGGGAGTCATACTGTAGCTCATATTGTATACAGTTTCAAGAATGCAATTTCACGCAACAACTCATGACAAAAAGCAACGCCCCGATTCCGGGAGGGAAACGGGGCGACAGTGCCGACGAGCGTACTCGGAACCAGGCGCTATTCGACGACCTTGGCCGACACGATGAAAACCGGCTCCACGGGGACGTCGGAATGGCCCCTGCTGGTGCCGGTCTTGACGGCGCGGATCTCGTCAACCACCTCCATGCCTTCCAGCACCTTGCCAAAGACGCAGTAGCCGTAGAGGTCCGGCTGCTTGCCCCGGTGGTCGAGAAAGGAGTTGTCCACCACATTGATGAAAAACTGGGAGGTAGCGGAATCCACCACGGAAGTACGGGCCATGGCCAGGGTGCCGCGCTCGTTGGAAAGGCCGTTGTCGGCCTCGTTCTTGATGGCGAACTTGGGCTTTTTCTGCTCCAGGTTTTCATTCATGCCACCGCCCTGCACCATGAAATCCTTGATGACCCGGTGGAAGACCAACCCGTCGTAAAACCCTTCACGAACGTAGGAAAGAAAATTCTTTGCGGTGATTGGCGCCTTATCACTAAACAGCTCGATCTTGATGGAGCCCTTGGACGTTTCCAACATGACACGTGGGTTCTGCTCGGACATCTGCAACCTCCTGGTGCGTATAAATTCTGATCTTGTCCCGTCAGGTGGCTGTTTAGCACACTGCGGCGTAAAATTAAACCTTCTTTTTTCAGGGTTGTCAATGGAGGCCCCAAAATCGCGACGTGCCTGCCCCGCAGGAAAGATTAAAAGAAATACACGTTTCTTGATTGCACACCTCAGTGATATTATTATTTATTTTTTAACATGTTAATAAAAGTAACACTGACGCCCATGTCACAATATATCGATATTATTATCATTTTAAAGACAGTGTTAAAAATGTTACCATTTTTTCCCCCGAAAACCGTCCCTGCAACGCCGCCACAGGTCACCCGCCAAACCAACCAGTGGATAACTCTGGATTTTGCACACATGGCACGCATGTTGATAGAACCGCTCCAGGAGCCCGTGCGGCAGGGAGAGCCCAGCTGTTCCACGGGACGAAAAAAGCGGTGGTCAGGGAGGAGTAATGATGGAAGAGGACCTGGTAACGTTTTTCTGTATCTCCTGCGGTTTTGTCGGCACCCTGCCGCGCACGGGAGTAACCCATGAAACAAAACGGGCGGTATGCCCGAAGTGCCGATACTCGTTTCGCATCTCCGGTTGCCTGGCGGATGTGCAACCCCGCACCCTGCCGGCCGGCGTGCTCATGGTGTAAGGTCCCACCGTCGGCGGGGCATCCGCCGCGCCGCCCTTCCGGCAGCATGAAAGACGGCCGCGACCATTCGCGCCGCCCGCGCCTCTTTTTTTGTGGAGCATAGCCGCAGAATAGGTTAGTATCCGCCCATTCTTTTCGGAATGGCGACATGGCACATCAGGAACAGTGGACAACCATCAAGGTCCTTGCCTGGACCAAAGACTATCTGGGCACAAAGGGCATCGAAAACGCCCGTCTCGAAGCGGAATGGCTGCTGTGCGCCGCCACCGGCCTGGACCGGGTCGGGCTCTATCTCCATTTCGACAAACCGCTCAACGACGGCGAATTGGCTGCATTCCGCGCCATGGTGGCCCGCCGGGCCCGGCGCGAGCCGCTCCAGCACATCCTCGGCACCCAGGAGTTCTGCGGCCTGGAGTTCGAGGTTTCCCCGGACGTACTCATCCCCCGCCACGACACGGAAACCCTGGTAACGGAGGCGCTCATCCGTCGGCCGGAGGCGCGGAGCGTGCTGGACATCGGCACCGGCAGCGGTTGTATCGCCGTTGCCCTGGCCCATAGCCTGCCCCAGGCGGCCGTAACCGCCATCGACATTGCCCCGGCCGCCCTGGCGGTGGCGCGACGCAACGCCGAGCGCAACGGGGCAACGGTGGAGTTCCTGTCAGGTTCGCTCCTGGAGCCGGTGGCCGGGCGCAGCTTCGACCTGATAGTATCCAATCCCCCCTACATCCCCAGTACCGATATCGACCGACTCGAGCCCGAGGTGCGGGACTTCGATCCCCGCGGCGCCCTGGACGGCGGCGCGGACGGGCTGGACCTCTACCGGATCCTGATCCCCGCGGCCCCGGCGCATCTGAACCCGTCCGGCTGGCTGCTGGTGGAGGTGGGGATCGGCCAGGCCCCGGCGGTTGCGGAATTATTCAAAAAAACACAAGAGTACGATCACCCCATGACGGCGCGCGACCCCGGCGGTATCGAGCGCGTGGTGGGGGCACAACGAAAGGATGTGTCATGACGGTAGATGAAGCGAACCAGGTGTTGACGGAGGCCGACCTGCTGGTTGGCGAGGCGGGCGTGGCAGCGGCCATCGGGCGGCTGGCGGGAGAGATCACGGAGCAGCTCAAGGAAGCAAACCCGGTGGTGCTCTGCGTCATGAACGGCGGCTTGATCTTTGCCGGACAACTCGCGACCAAGCTGGTGTTTCCCCTGGAGATCGAGTATTGCCACGCCACCCGCTACGGCCATGAAACAGCGGGAGCCGGACTGAACTGGATCGTGCGGCCGCGTCAGGAGTTGCGGGGCAGAACGGTGCTGCTCGTGGACGATATCCTGGACGAAGGCATTACCCTGGCCGCCATTGCCGACTACTGCCGCGAGCAGGGGGCAGCCCGGGTGCTGATGGCGGTCCTGGTGGACAAACGTCACGAGCGCAAGGTCTCACCCGGTTTCCGGGCCGACTTCACCGGCATGGAGACCGACGACCGCTTCCTGTTCGGCTACGGCCTGGACTATAAGGGGTATTGGCGCAATGCGCCGGGAATCTACGCGGTGAAAGGGTTGTAAATGAAAGACTTTTTCCGGTTCGAACAGCACAAGACGAGCTACCGCCAGGAGACCCTGGCCGGGGTCACCACCTTCCTGACCATGGCCTACATCATCATCGTCAACCCGGCCATCCTGGAAAACGCCGGCATCCCCAAGGGGCCGTCGGTCACGGCCACGATCCTGGCGGCGGTGATCGGCACCGTGATCATGGCCCTCTGGGCGCGGCGTCCCTTTGCCATCGCCCCGTACATGAGCGAGAACGCCTTTATCGCCTTTGTGGTGGTCAAGGTGATGGGCTACCCCTGGCAGGTGGCCCTGGGGGCCGTCTTCATCGCCGGGGCGCTCTTCACGCTGCTCACGGTCTTCAAGATACGCAGCTGGCTGGCGGAATCGATCCCCCTGTCGCTCAAGGCCAGCTTTGCCGTGGGCATCGGCCTGTTTCTGACCTTTATCGGCCTCACCGAAACCGGGCTGGTGGTGCTCGGCGTGCCGGGCGCGCCGGTCAAACTGGGCAATATCTCCCAGCCGTCGGTGCTCTTGGCCATGGCCGGCTTTCTGCTGGTGGTGGTGCTGATGGCCCGCCGCGTCCGCGGCGCCCTGGTGATCGGCATCATCGCCACCACCATCGGCTCCATCGCCCTGCACATCACCCCCCTGCCGACCCAGTTCGTCAGCCTTCCCCCTTCCCTCGCCCCGATCCTGTTCAAGCTGGACATTGCCGGCGCCCTGGACGTACACTTTTTCCCGGTCGTGATGGTCATCTTCATCATGGCGTTCCTGGATACGGTCGGGACGCTGATCGGCCTCTCCATGCGGGCCGACCTGCTGGATGAAAACGGCAACCTGCCGGAGATCGAAAAACCGATGCTGGCCGACGCCCTGGCCACCATGGCGGCGCCGCTCCTGGGCACCAGCACGACCGGCGCCTACATCGAATCGGCCGCCGGCATCGAAGAAGGGGGCCGCACCGGCTTCTCGGCCCTGGTGGTGGCGGCGCTGTTCGCCCTCTCCCTGTTCTTCGCCCCGCTCTTCACCATCGTGCCGCCCCACGCCTACGGCATCGCCCTGATCGTGATAGGCTCCTTCATGATCCGCCCCATCACCCAGCTCAACTTCGACGACTTCACCGAACTGATCCCGGCCTTTCTGACCGTGGTCCTGATGATCTTCACCTACAACATCGGGGTGGGCATGACCTCCGGGATGATCGCCTACGTCCTGCTCAAGCTGTTCACCGGCCGGGCGGCCGAGGTCAAGGCCGGGATGTGGGTGTTGGCGCTCTTGTCCCTGTCCCTGTTCTTCTTCCTGCCCAAGATGTAGCCAGCCCCGACAGGTCGCCCGATATAACGAAAGGGAGGTGGGAGCCGTTGCGCTCCACCTCCCTTTCGTTATCCTGAATCAGTGACGCCCGAACGGCGGAGCGAGCGACATGCCGGAGTCCAACGCCGCCCATGCAGCACCATGCCGGCTATGCCGTGAGCCCTCCGCCGTGGTGGAGGCACAGCCGACACTGCCGGGACTGAGGCATGCTAAGCGAACGGAACCGCGAAGGCGTCACTGATTCAGGCTTGTCCTGCTATTTCCCGCCGAACTCCCCATCCGTTTAATCACCACGCAGATAGAAAAGCGTCCTCCTTTTGAGCAACTATGGCGTTTCCAGAAACGCAAGCACCTCGGCCGGGTGCTGTTCCGCCTTGGCGACCTTGGCCCAGTGCTTTTGCACCACGCCGTCCGGGCCGACGACCACGGTGGAGCGGATGGTGCCGGTGCTCTTTTTGCCGTACATGACCTTTTCCCCGAACGCCTGGTAGGCCTGCATCATGGTGGTATCCGGGTCGGACAGAAGGACGAACGGCAACCTCTGGGCCGCGATGAATTTTCCGTGGGAGGCGATGCTGTCCTTGCTGACCCCCAGAAGCACGATCCCCCGGTCGACGAGCTTCGTATAATCGTCCCTGAAACCGCACGCCTCCTTGGTGCAGCCGGGGGTGCTGTCCTTGGGATAGAAATACAGGACCACGGTTTTTCCGGCATACTCCTTCAGGCTGTGGCGCGCGCCGTCGCTCCCCTCCAGGTTGAAATCGGGGGCCTTCTTCCCTTCCAGCGACATGATTTCCCTCCTCGGCACAAACAGGATAATTTTTATCTTCAATCCACCATACCATTATTTTCGGAAAGGTCAACACCGGCAGCCGGATCATTTTTGCTGCGCCTCGGCGCGAACTATGTTACCATTTCGTAACACGGTTTCGAACGGAGGCATTCATGGGCGCAACACCGGATATCTCGACCATCCACCGGGCAATCCTGGAGAGTATGGGAGAGGGGGTCATCTTCATCAACGCCGAGGACCGGCTGACCTTTATCAACCATACCGCCGAGCAGATCCGGGGGATCAAGGCCGAGAACTTCATCGGCCGCCACATCCTCACCATCCATTCCCCCACCACCGCGGAACGGGTCAAACAACTTCTCAGCGGCCTCAAGGACGGGTCGATCCAGCAGACGCGGCGGGTGATCGAGGTCAAGGGCAAATATTTCGAGAACAGTTACTACCCCATACGGGCAACAGAGGGCTCCTACCTGGGGGCCGTCCTGGTCAGCCGCGACATCACCGAGAAACAACTCCTCAAGGAAGAGAACCGCCTGCTGCGGGACCAAATGGGGCTGGGCGACGCCTTCAACGATTTTGTGGGGACAAGCCAGCCCATCCTGCAACTCTTCCAGACCATTGCGGCCATCGCCACCCTGGACTCCACCATCCTGATCACCGGAGAAAGCGGGACCGGCAAGGAATTGGTGGCCGCGGCCATTCGCCAGCACAGCAAGCGGCTCAACAAACCGATGGTCAAGGTCAACTGCGCCGCCCTGCCGGAAAATCTGGTGGAATCGGAGTTATTCGGCCATGAGCGGGGGGCTTTCAGCGGGGCTTTTTCCAGCCATCGCGGCAAGTTCGAGCTGGCCCACGGCGGCACCATCTTCCTGGACGAGATCGGCGACCTTCCCTCCAGCGCCCAGGCAAAACTGCTGCGGGTACTCCAGGATCGGACCATCACCCGGGTGGGGGGCGAGAAGGAGATCGCCGTGGACGTGCGCATCATCGCCGCCACCAACCAGGACCTGCAATCCCTCGTGGCCGCGGGGCGCTTCCGGGAAGACCTGTACTACCGGCTCAACGTCATCACCATTCATGTGCCCCCCCTGCGGGAACGGCGCGAGGATATCATTTCGCTGGCCGAATATTTCCTGCGGCGCTTTGCGGACCAGATGGGGCGCCCGGTCACGGGGATCGGCCAGGCAGCGGCCCATATCCTGACGGCCTACGATTTCCCCGGCAATGTCCGGGAGCTGGAACACGCCATCGAGCGGGGCGTTGCCCTCTGCAACGGCGGGAACCTCATGCCCCAGGACCTCCCCGCCGGTTTCCTCGCGGCCGGCGGCAGGACCGCGCCGGTCCGGCGCGACAACGACACCCGCCCCCTGCGCGCCCTGTCCCGCTCGGTCGACGATTTCGAGCGCCAGATGATCCGTGACGCCCTTGCTAAGACCGGCGGCCGCAAGCAAGAAGCCGCGCGCCTGCTCAACATATCCCGCAAAACCTTGTGGCAAAAATTGAAACAGATGGAAAACGGGTAACAGATGTTACGCTAATGTTACCCTAAAGTAACATCCTCCCGCCGCATTTCCCTCACTCTCCACCCGCCCCGCAAAAAATAATGTGTGCTTATGAATAGTTACACATTCATCGTCTCCTTGGCACGCTCCATGTAACGCTGTTCTCCGGTTGGGGTTCCCCCGCATTGCCAGGCGCTATTCCGGTGATACACTTGGAGCCGTACCCCTACACGCTAGGTAACAATCTTAGCAAGGAGCATTCATGCCGGTTTCAGGAGTCGTCATCACCTGTGTTGACGGGTGCGCCCGGGAAGTGGCCCAGCGGCTCGCCGCCCTCGACGGCGTCGAGGTGCACGGCGTGCTCCCGGACGGGCAGATCGTGGCCGTCCTGGAGGCGGATACGGTCGATGGTGAGGTACGGATGTTTGCCGGCTTTCACGACGTTGATGGTGTGGTGGCGGTCAGGCTTGCCTACCATAATTTCGAGGATACGGAGCAGGTGCCGTCCTGAAGTCGCATTTCCCAGCACAGGAGGGGTATATGGAACTTTCCAGGCGTGATTTTCTCAAGAGCAGCGCGGCCGCGGCCGCATTCGCCGCGGCTGGCGCCGCGGCGCCGAGCCCCTTGCGACCAAAGGATGCAGCGGCGGCGGAGAGCGGCATCACCTGGGGCAAGGCCCCCTGCCGCTTCTGCGGAACAGGCTGCGGCGTGCTGGTCGGCGTCAAGAACGGCAGGATCGTCGCCACCAAAGGCGACCCGGCCGCCCCGGTCAACCGTGGGCTCAACTGTATCAAGGGCTATTTCCTCTCCAAGGTCCTCTATGGCACGGACCGCCTGACCAAGCCGCTCATCCGCAAGGGAAACAGGATGGTGGAGGCTTCCTGGGACGAAGCCATGACTCTCATCGCCTCGAAGTTCCAGGAGGCCATCGCAAAGCACGGCCCCGATTCGGTGGCCATGTACGGCTCCGGCCAATGGACCGTCTTCGAGGGATACGCCGCCAGCAAACTCTTCAAGGGGGGCATCGGCACCAACAACATCGAACCCAACGCCCGGCTCTGCATGGCCTCGGCCGTGACCGGATTCATGAGCACCTTTGCCAGCGACGAACCCATGGGGTGCTACGACGACCTGGACCTGGGGGATACCTACTTCCTGTGGGGCGCCAACATGGCCGAGTGCCACCCCATCCTCTTCTCCCGCATGATCGACAACCGTTTGAAAAACCCCAAGGTCAGGATCATCGATTTCGGCACCCGCCACACCCGCACCTCCCAGATGGCGGACCAGTACGTCCGGTTCACCCCCCAGACCGACCTGGCGCTCCTGAACGCCATCGCCCACGTCATCATCCGCGACAAGCTCTACGACGAGCAATTCATCAAGGATCATGTCGTCTTCAAGCGGGGCAAGGAACAGATCGGCTACGGCCTGGAGGACAAATTCAAATTTGCCGACGAGCCGAAACTGATCGGCTTTGACGAGTACACGGCGTTTCTCAAGCCCTACACCCCGGAATACGTGGCCGCCATCTCGGGAGTACCGGCCACAACCATCGTGGAGTTGGCCCACCTGTACGCCGACAGGAAGCGCAAGGTCACTTCCCTCTGGACCATGGGCTTCAACCAGCATACCCGCGGCACCTGGGTCAACAACCTGGTCTACAACGTCCACCTTTTGACCGGCAAGATCTGCAAGCCGGGGGAAAACCCCATGTCCCTGACCGGCCAGCCCTCGGCCTGCGGCACGACGCGCGAGGTGGGCACCTTTACCCACCGCCTGCCGGCCGACATGGTGGTCACGAATCCCGAACACCGGGCGAAGGCCGCAAAAATATGGGGCGTCGATCCCAAGAAGATCTCCGCCAAACCGACCTACAACGCCACGGAGATGTTCCGCGCCCTGGACCGGGGGGACATCAAGGTAGTCTGGGTGCAGGTCACCAACCCGTTCCAGTCCCTCCCCAACCTGAGCCGCTACCGCACGGGTGCCCGGAAGGGGGATGGCCGTTTCGTGATCGTCTCGGACATCTACCCGACCCGCTCCACGGAACTGGCCGACGTGATCCTCCCCTCGGCCTCGTGGGTCGAGAAGGAGGGGGTCTTCGGCAATGCCGAACGCCGCACCCAGCAGTGGTTCAAGCTGGTGGACGCCCCGGGCGAGGCCCGAAGCGACCTGTGGCAGACCATGGAACTGGCCCGGCGCCTCGGCCACGGCAACCTCTTTCCCTACAAGGAGGTGGAACGGGAGATGTGGGAGGAGTACCGCACCTTCAACGAGGGACAGGGCAAGGATCTGGCACCCTACGCGACCTATGCCACGACCCGCGGCCTGCGCTGGCCGGTGGTGAACGGCAAGGAGACCCTCTGGCGCTACGCCGAAGGCCACGACCCCTATGTGAAGCAGGGGGAGGGGATCAAGTTTTATAAGAACAAGCCCGACCACTACAAAGCGGTCATCTGGGCCCGCCCCTATGAACCGGCGCCCGAGGTGCCCGACAAGCAGTACCCGTTCTGGCTCTGCACCGGCCGCGTGCTGGAGCACTGGCACACCGGCACCATGACCGGGCGCGTGCCGGAACTCAAGCGCGCCTACCCCGCCGCGGTGTGCGAGATGCATCCCGACGACGCCAAACGGCTCGGCGTCCAAAACCTCCAAAAGGTGAAAATTTCCTCCCGGCGCGGCTCGATTGTGCTGCCGGTGGAGTTGCACGGCCGAAGCCGAGCCGAAAAAGGCAACATCTTCGTGGCCTTCTTCGACGAGGGCAAGCTGATCAACGAGTTGTGCATCGACGCCTACTGCCCCATCTCCGGTGAGCCGGACTTCAAGAAGTGCGCGGTCAAGATCGAAAAGGCGTAAGACCGAAAAGAACAAAGACAATCTGCCACAGAGACACAGAGACACGGATAAAACCAGGAGTAAGACACACAAAAGAACAGCGATTCTTGATGTACCTCAAAGATTTTTTTGCTGTTCTCTGTGAACCTCTGTGTCTCCGTGTCTCTGTGGCAGATATTGATTTTTAATCCCAGTAGGAGGTCATCCATGAAAGCTTTGCTCAGGATTCCGCCCCTGGTCGCCTGCGTCGTCGCCCTGGCGCTCCCGGCGTTGGCCCAGGAGCGGGAAAACTACGAGGCCGATGCCCGCAGCGCCGAAGACGCGCCGCCGGTGATCCCCCATTTTGTGGCGGACAACGCCAACGGCACAACGTGCCTGGCCTGCCACGAAACCGGCCTGAAGGGGGCGCCCGTGACGCCCCACCCCACCCGCCTCAATTGCACCCAGTGCCATGTCAGGAGCGAGATGAGTGCGAAAACGCCCGGAACAAAGACAAAGTCACGGCAATGAGCATCAACCGCAGGGGACGCCCCGGAACGGACGGACGTGCCCAACAGAGGGATAAAATGAAAAGAGAGCGATGGGAGGGGGTGGGAGCATGTCGAGTTTTTTGAACGGGAAACAGTGGTTAGTCCTGGGCCTTGCCGGTGTTGTCGCGCTGTTGGCGGTTGCGTTCCTGCTGGTGGGACCACCCCAGCTACTGGCCAAATCCGACTCTCCCGGTTTTTGCGCGGGATGCCATGTCATGGAGAGCGAGCATACCGCCTTCCTGCATGCCGGAGCGCACCGCAGAAACCGCTGTGTCGATTGTCATCTGCCGAATGAGAACCTGGCGATTCATTACGTCTGGAAGTCCATCGACGGCATGAAGGACGCGATCTTCTTCTATTCCGGCCACACCCCGGAACGGATCACACTTTCCGAACATGGGGCAAAGGTACTCCAGGCAAACTGCATCAGATGCCACGAAGAATTGGTTTCCATGATCAATACGGAACAAAAATGCTGGAGTTGCCATCGCAGCATTACCCATTTACGCAGCGGCGCAATAGAGACACTCTAACTTATAAACAAAAGGGGGTACACCAATGAAGATGAGAACTGTGGTTTTTGTGGTTGCTGCGGCAGGTATGGGGTTGTTCGCCGGCGGCTGCTCTCCGCAAAAGGCCGAGCAGGTGAAAACGGTACAGATCGCCGACGGCACGATCGATCCGGCAGAATGGGGAAAAGCGTACCCGGTTGAATACGAAATGTGGAAAAAGACCGCCGATGCGCCGGAGACGCCCGGTCTGAGCAAATACAAAAGAGGGAACGACAACCCCAAATCCATGGTCGACAAGCTCTCCGAATATCCGTACCTTGCCCTGCTCTTTAACGGCTGGGGTTTCGGCATCGGGTATAACGAGCCCCGCGGCCATTCCCACATGGTGCAGGACCAGCTCGATATCGATGCATCGCGTGTCAAGGCCGGCGGCGTCTGTCTCACCTGCAAGACCCCTTACGTCAATCATCTCGTGAAAACCATGGGCCCCGACTACTACAAGACCCCCTACAAGGAGGTCCTGGCCAAGATCCCCGATCAGAAGAACGCCACCCTCAGCGTGGCCTGCAGCGATTGCCACAACAACAAGGACATGTCCCTGATGCTCTCCCGGGATTTCACCCTCGGCGCGGCCCTGCGCGACATAGGGGTGGATACCACCAAGCTCGACCATCAGACGAAACGGACCCTGGTCTGCGCCCAGTGTCATGTTACCTATGTCATTCCCAAGGACAAGGAGATGCATTCAACCGGGGTGTTCTTCCCCTGGCAGGGAAGCAAGCTCGGCAATATCACCATCGAAAACATCATCAAGAAGATTCAGAGCGACCCTTCCTACGGCGAGTGGAAGCAGACCGTTACCGGTTTCAAGCTGGGATTCATCCGCCATCCCGAATATGAACTTTTCTCCAACAACAGCGTGCACTGGAAAGCGGGAGCGTCCTGTGCCGATTGCCATATGCCGTACACCAAGGTCGGTTCCCACAAGGCATCCGACCATCGCATCACGAGCCCGCTGAAAAACGGCCTGAAGGGTTGCCTGCAGTGCCATGCGGAGAGCCCGGAATGGCTCAAGGGCCAGGTCATCGCCATCCAGGACCGGACCGTTTCCCTGCAGATCCGTGCCGGTTATGCAACGGCCACCGTGGCCAAACTCTTTGAGATGACCCACAAGGCCCAGGCGGCCGGCAAGACCATCGACAAGGGGCTCTACGACAAGGCGAAGGAATACTACGAAGAGGCTTTCTACCGCTGCACCTTTATCGGCGCGGAGAACTCGGTGGGTTTCCACAACCCCAGCGAGTCCCTGCGGGTGCTGGGAGACTCGGTTGCCTTTGCCACCAAGGCGGAAGCGCTGCTCCGTCAGGCATTGGCCCAGGCGGGAGTAAGCGTCCCGGCCAAGGTCGATCTTGAGCTTGCCAAATACCTCAACGACCGGGGAGCAGGTAAGTTGAAATTCCGCAAAGAGCTGGAACTGCCCGATCCAAGCGGTGTCCAGAACCGTTTCTAGGTTTCGGTGCCATGCTTGATGCACAAGCCCCGCAGTCAATGACTGCGGGGCTTTCCTGTCCGGTTGTCCGGGACTTCAGAATTTTCTACCATTGGGGTGCCCAGTCGTGCCATTATATTCACAGGTATGGTCGCCGGTTACCCCTCCGCGGTGGAAGCCAACACCGACGGAGAGGTCTTTCCGGCGTATCGCGAACACACCCGAACAGAAGGCAAGGACAAGGCAATGGACATCAGCCGCAAGGAATTCTTCAAAAAGAGCCTGTTTTCCCTGGGCGAGGCGATCACCACGGTGAGCAGCGCCCTGAAGGAACCGGGGCACGAACAGCCCACCATCCGGGACACCGCCGATTTCGTCCCGGCCGGGCAGGAAAATATGCGGGCGGTGGCCTATAATGGGCAGTGCCTGGCCAAGAACTGCGGCTGCTTCGCCTGTTTCGAGCGGTGCGAGGCCCAGGCCCTCACCGTGGTCATGGGTGAGGGGATCAGGATCGATGAAGCCAAATGCACCGGCTGCGGCACCTGCGAATACGTCTGTCCGGTGACGCCCAAGGCGGTGAGGCTGCAACCCCGTAAGGAGTTGGAACCACCTGTCCAGAAGGCTGTTCCTGGAATAGCATAAGGAAAAGGGCCGGCTGAATACAAAGACGGCGGGCGCCAAAAAACGGAAAACAGACACGTACCGCGAAAAAAGCCCCGTTCCAAAAGGAACGGGGCTTTTTTCGCGCCGCCTGAGCCTGGGGTGAACTAGACATAATGTCTAGGCGGCCAGCAACCCGAACAGGCTCTCCTGGATATTTGCGATGTCCTCCGACGTCGGCTGCACGTTGCCGATCCGTTTGAGCCAGAAATGGTCCGATGCGGTCGCCCCCTCGGTCTCNCGCGCCGCCTGAGCCTGGGGTGAACTAGACATAATGTCTAGGCGGCCAGCAACCCGAACAGGCTCTCCTGGATATTTGCGATGTCCTCCGACGTCGGCTGCACGTTGCCGATCCGTTTGAGCCAGAAATGGTCCGATGCGGTCGCCCCCTCGGTCTCAATCTTCATCTCTACCGGGAACAGGGAAAAGTAGCTGAGCTGTCGCAGTATCCCCACCAGAAAACCTATCTTGTCGGCCCCCACGATCCTGGCGTAGAGCGAGCCGCCGTGCCGGGGGGATACTTCCAGGTGATAATCCTTCAGGCTGATGTTGGGCGCGGACCTGTAATCCGCCGGTTTGCCGAATATGGACGGGACATCCAGGGAGGTGAGGACTTCCGGACGCGCCATGCGCGGTTTTATCTCGAACTGGGCCGACCACTTCAGGGGGCTGGTCTTGACGGCGCTCCCCCGGATAATGCCGATGTCCTGCTGCGTGAGGGCGGACGCCAGGGAACCGGCCCAGCCTGACGAGAGTACCCCGCTAAGTTCCAAGAGCGCCGTCCCTCCCTGGGGCCTGATGGAATACTCGAGATCCCTTCCCGGAGACGTGTGGAGTCGGGTGCTGTCGGTCATAAAGCTGCTCGTCGTCATTGGCTGCCTCGCTTCGTTATTTTTCTCAGGGAAGCGTGCAATTTGCTTGCCGACATGAGACGAGCCGCCAACCCAATGGCCAAACCGGGTCAACGCCCGATTTCCGCCGTTTTCCCTCGGGTAACCGCAGGAAACCGCCCCCGAAAAGGTTCTGGCCGATGAGTAAGGGATTGACACGAGTGCCCGTATTTGCGGCAGGGATGCCGAGGTAACGGAAGACACTGCGGGCATCCCCAGGCCGACGACTTTCCACCGGCCAGGGGATGCCCGTCAAGGCTGTGCGCCGTCAGGCGAGCTTGTTTTTGCTGATCGGCAAGTGGCGAATCCGTTTGCCGGTGGCGGCAAAGACCGCGTTGCAGATGGCTGCCACCACCGGCGGCACGCCCGGCTCACCGACACCGGTCGGCCGCTCGCTGCTCGGCACCAGGTGTACCCGCGTCTCAAGCGGTGCGTCGCCCATCCGCGCCACCGGGTAATCGTGAAAATTGGATTGCTGGATCTGGCCGCCGGCCGCAGTGATCTCGCCCATCAGAGCAATGCTGGCGGCAAAGACCGCGGCGCCTTCGAATTGGGCCCTCACCCGCTCCGGGTGAACCACCAGCCCGGCATCCACGGCCACATCCACGCGGTGGATGCGGATCTTCCCGGCATTGTCCACCTCCAGATCCGCCACGGCGGCCACATAAGTAAGAAAACTGCGGTGAGCCGCAAAGCCGAGGGCGCGCCCCTTGGCGGGCGCCGCCTTCCCCCAGCCGGAGCGCTCGGCCACGACCTCCACCACACGCCGCAACCGTCCGGTATCCAGGGGGTACTGGTCCAGCGGTTTGCCGGAGTTGACGAATTTCGTCCCTTCGGCTTCAAAATCGATGATCCGCGCCGGGCCCAGCAGATCCAGGAAATACTCGATCCGGTCGCGGCTGGCCTCCGCCGCCAATTCGTCGACAAACGACTGCACGGCAAAGGCGTGATAGACGTTCGCCACGGAGCGCAGCCAACCGATGCGCACATGGTTTTGGGCCGGCCCGTTCTCGGCCCTCATGTTGGGGATGGCGAACGGCACGTCCACCCACCCCTGGCCAAGTTCGTTGTCCCCGCCATAGCGCGCCGAGGCATCGAATGTGGACCCGATGGGGGGAAACACGCTGCGCTGCAACCAGGCGATCGGCCGGCCGCTTCCGTCCGTGCCCGCCTTCAGGTACATGGCCGCCACGGAATGGTAGTAATCGAACTGGATGTCATCCTCACGGCTCCAGGCAACCTTGACCGGTTTGCCGACTTTTTTTGACAGCACGGCCGCTTCCACCGCGTAATCGGGTTTCGATTTTCTCCCGAAGCCGCCCCCCAGAAGCGTCACGTGACAGGTTACGTCCTTTGTGGCGATGCCGAGCGCCTTGGCCACCGCATCCTGCACCGCCTGGGGGTTCTGGGTCGCAACCCAGGCCTCCACCTTGCCGTTCTTGTAGGAGGCTAGGGCCGCAGGCGGCTCCATGGCGGCATGGGCCAGGTGGGGGGCATAATACTCGGCTTCGTGGATGGCAACAGCCCGGGCAAACCCGGCATCCACATCGCCGATGTTTCTCACGACCTTCTGCGGTTTGCGGGCCGTCTCCAGCAGGGATTTCCTGTAGCTCTCCGATTCGTAAGCGCCATTCGCCCCCAGTTCCCACTGCACCTTGAGCTTCGAGCGTCCCTGCCGGGCCGCCCAGGTGCTGTCGGCGACTACCGCCACGCCACCCAGGGCCTGGAAGGCGTAAGGCGGTTTCGCCGGTTCCATGACCACCACCTTTTTCACCCCCTTGACCTTGCGTGTCTCCCGGTCGTCGCAGGACTTGAGCGCCCCCCCCAGGACCGGCGAGCGCTCGATGGCGGCATACAGCATCCCCGGCAGCCGCGTGTCGTATCCGAACACGGCCGTGCCGGTGCAGATGGCGGCCAGATCAACGATAGGCACCCCCGTGCCGACGTAGCGGTACTCCGACGGCTTCTTGAAGCGCAGTTCGCCTGGTGCCGGCACCGGCTGCCGGGCGGCCGCAGCCACCAGTTCACCGAAGCCGAGGCTTCGGCCGCTGGGGAGATGCAGCACCCGGTGATGGTCGGCCCTGCATTCCGAGCCCGCCACCTGCCACGTGGCGGCGGCCGCATGTTCAAGCATCAAGCGGCCCGTGGCGCCCACATCGCGCAGCGCTTCATAAAAATCGCGGATCGATTTGGAGCCGTCGGTATTCTGGTCACCGTACTTGGGATCGCCGATGGCCTGTTCTATCTTCACCCGGCTCCAGTCGGCGCCCAGTTCGTCGGCTGCCACCATGGGGAGCGCGGTACGGATGCCCGTGCCCATCTCCGAACGGTGGGCAATGATGACGACCGTTCCGGACGGCTCGATGCCCAGATACACGCCGGGAGACCATGCCACCCGGGGATCATCCGCCGCCAGGGCGCCCAGCGTCTGGAAGGGGTGCAACCGGGCGCACAGGACAAAAGCCCCGGCTGAGAAGACGCTCCCAAGAAAAACCCGGCGGCTGACAAGAATCACGTCGGTCACGATCCACCCCCCGCCGCCAGCTTTACCGCCTGGCGGATACGTTGATAGGTCCCGCAACGGCAGATATTACCCTGCATGGCCTCCTCAATATCCTGGTCCGTCGGCTTCGGCTTCTGCCCCAGCAGTTCGGCAGCCTGCATGATCTGGCCGCTCTGGCAATAACCGCATTGGGGCACGTTGCACGTCTCCCACGCCTTTTGAAGCGGATGGTCGCCACGGGCGCTCAACCCTTCGATGGTTACGACCTTTTTTCCGGCCATGGTCTTCATCGCGGTGATGCAACTGCGGGTCGCCGCGCCATTCACCAGAACCGTGCAGGCCCCGCACTCTCCGATGCCGCAGCCGAACTTGGCCCCGGTCAGGTGCAACTCGTCCCGAAGATACCACAACAGCGGCATGTCCGGGTCACCTCCAAATGTCCGTTTCATCCCGTTTACCGTCAGTGCGATCCGTTTCATTGCGCCCCCTTCCCCGCCATTTTCCGAATGGCTCGACTAACACCATACCCGGGGCGGAACTGTCCCCCGTCCATTTCACCGCAACGGTGCGGCCCCTTGCGCCGGAATTTTCATCTAAGTATACCCCCATCCCCTCCCCCCGCAAGAAAAGGTGGCGGCGCTTGACCGGCACACTCTCTTATCGCTCTTGTGCTATAATAACACCATACGAAGGAGGTGAATGATATGGACGCGATCGAATTCATGGCCCGTTTCGAAGAAGACGGCCTTCGTTTTTTTGAAACCCTCGGCGCCGAAAGCACCGATGCCGAACGAAAAGAGCTGTTCGACCTCCTGGCCGACAACCAGAGACGCCACCTGGGCTCCCTTGAGAATCTGAAGGAGAACGTGCATGGTATCGAAACCGACACCACCCTGGTTGACCGGGCCGAGCAGGTAATCAACGGCTTCCGGCGGGCACTCGACCACCACGACCTTCTCAAGGAATTCAAACAGGATGCCGACGCCTTTGATCACATTGTGAAGGCCGAAGAAGAGATCATCGGCCTCTTGGACGGGATGGCCAAGGCCGAAGCGGAGGAAAATACGCGGGAATTGCTGGTGCTCCTGGCTGAGGAGGAGAAGCAGCATCTGCGCAGGATGGAGAACATCTACGAGTTCATCGAAGCCCCCCGCAGCTACCTGGAGTGGGGCGAATTTTCAAACCTGCAACCGCTGTAACAGATGCCGCAACGGAAGAACGCGGGGCGCCGGTGAGAGGCGCCCTTTTTTTATGGGTCAGTGGGCGTGGCCGTGATGGTGGTGGGATACGTGGTTCAGGTCCTTGATGACCGGCCGGGTCAGGCAGGCGCTGCATTCCACCTGCAGGGTGGTATGGGTGATGTGGTAGCGGTCCAGGAGCATGTGTTCCACCTCGTGGATCACCTCGGCCTGCTGCCACTTGAAGTCGTCGTTCACATCCAGGTGGGCGGAGAGGGCCACAATGTGGGAGCAGATGGACCAGACGTTGAGGTGATGGATATCCCGAACCCCCGGCACGCTGCGGAGGCTTCCGGCAATCTCGCTCACCTTCAACCCGCGGGGCACCCCTTCCAGCAGGATGTGGGTCGATTCCCGCAATACCCGCCACGCGCCAAAGAAGACCACGAAGCCGATGCCGATGGAGATGAGGGCGTCGAGCACATACCAGTGGGAAAAGTACATGACCACCCCGCCGACGATGACGCCGACCGAGGCGGCCGCGTCGCCGATGACGTGGAGAAAGGCGCTGTGCACGTTGAGATCGTCGTGGGAATGCCGGTGGAGGGCCGAGGCGGCGATCAGGTTCATGGCCAGGCCGATCACCGCGATGACGAACATGGGGAGGCTGTTGACCGGCTCCGGGTGCAGCAGACGCCCGGCCGCCTCGTAGAGGATGCCGAAGGCGATCAGGAAGATCGATACCCCGTTGATGAAGGAGGCGAAGACCTCGGCCCGGTGCCAGCCGAAGGTGCGGGTCTCGGAGGAAGGGAGCCCGGCCAGCTTGATGGCCCCCAGGGAGAGCAGCAGGGCGAACAGGTCCAGGAACACGTGGGCGGCATCGGACAACAGGGCCAGGGAGTTGGTCCAGATGCCGCCGATGACTTCGGCCACCAGGGTGACCACCGTGAGCAGGATGGCGTAGCGAAACCGGGCGGCGATGCTTTTGTCGGGATTATGCAGGTCCATAATAGTTCCACCATACCACAGGAACCGGTGAAATTCAAAAGCTACGGCGCTTCGGTAGGATTCATAAGACGCTGAGAGTGACACCGGCAATGGAGGCGGGAATTACGGATCACGTTTGGACGCTGGAGGAAATTGCTAACCTAGTTTAATTTAAGCATCAAATGAACATATCTCTTATATAATCTTCAACAATAACACTCTCAGTTACAGCTGCTCTTAGCCGTTCAACGACTTCCATTGGCATATCACTCTTAAACCTTAATTGGCCACTAGCATATTTTTGGGCCAATTCGTTTATGCTTTTTTCAAAAACAACGTTACAGTCTACAATAGACAATACCCTAAAATCATTGTAGGTATTAGGGTCAATTTCAACCGTTGTACCATGATGCATGCGCCTCATGCGTCTAACCTTCTCAACTTGAGAAGATGCACACACTAGGTAAAGTACACTGTCTGTATGGGGGTTGTTGTTAAGAACAATAAAATAATGGGGATCAGTAGCAGGGTCTAAGCATGGGTCAGCAAAATAATAGACAGAGCCAGGTTTTAGGTTAGCTCGAATAGGCATATCAAAGCTAAGCCCACTGAGCTTCAAGTTTTGATAAATTTTTTAAGTGGTCTTCAATGTCTTGTTTTTGTTCATCGTTAAGCACATAGCATTTTTCGACATCGCCGACTGGATCGGCAAGGAAATCTTCAAAAGACATCTTAACCCTTGTCAAGCGGTCTAATGCACTTTCGTGTTTTTGCCACTCAGGGTATAAATGTGTCAAATCACAGAGTCTGTATTTATCAAAATGTCCAAATTTTTCCCATGCGAACTCTAATGCCTCAATGTCACTTCTAGAAAAAACCTTGCTATCTACCTCTCGTTTCGAAGAAAAACAAAGTCTATTTGAATTTAGAAATTGGGTCGAATACAGTTCTTCCTTTTCATCAAGGAAAGAGCTGTTCTCAGCGATATCCTTCACCCCTGATGCAACAGGTCCCAATTTCATTGCATAATATTCATCATTCGTAATTGGTCTCCCAAATTTACGAAGATGATATTTATCAGCAAAGAAAATCAGTTTTAAAGCCTTTAGCTTCTCAATTTCACCGCCCTCTTTTGTGGCAAAAAAATTAAGGGCTTGTGTTGCTTTCTGATAATTAAATTTTAAATGCACGCACATGGTTGTTTAGCCTCCTTCGTTTCGAAATTCTATTCCGAAGTCCGTTGGCCATCTCATTTCTAATCAGTTTTACTATAAGTTATATCTTAAGCTAAAATTTATAAGAAATGAGATTTATTTTGTCAATTTTTAAATTTAAAATAATTTTGTCCTTGATTCGGAGCCCTCTCCAATATGTTGAATTTTATAAGCAAATAAAGTGCCAACCTTGAATAATTAATTTTCAAACTAACCCACTACCGGAGTTTCCGCGTAGTCCGGGCCGGCAGCATCCCGATCTTCTCCGCTCACGGGGTCCCTTCATCGACAGGCTCCTCGCCGGTCTGCTGCGCCGTTACCGCCACCCCCCTGCGGAGACGCAGGTTGAACATCTCCACCATGACGGAGAACGCCATGGCGAAGTAGATGTATCCCTTGGGGATGTGCATGTCCAGACCGTCGCCGATCAGCGACACGCCGATCAGGAGCAGGAAGCTGAGCGCCAGCATCTTGATGGTCGGGTGCCGTTCCACGAAAGCGCTGATCGCACCCGAAAAGAGCATCATGAACCCCACCGCGATCACCACGGCCGCAACCATGACCGCCAGCTTGTTGGCCATGCCCAGGGCCGTAATGATCGAGTCGAGGGAGAACACGATGTCGAGCATCAGGATCTGGACGATGACGCCGCCGAAGGTGGTTCCGGCACGGCCGGAGGCGGCGTGCTCCTCCTCCCCTTCAAGTTTCCCGTGGATCTCCATGGTGCTTTTGCCCAACAGGAACAGACCGCCCGCGATCAGGATCAGGTCGCGCCCCGAGATCGCGTTGCCCAATACCGAAAAGAACGGCGTGGTGAGCCCCATCAGCCAGGTCAGGGAAAACAGGAGGCCGATCCTGATGAACATCGCCAGCCCCAGGCCCACCAGCCTGGCCCGCTCCTGCCGATGGGCTGGCAGTTTGCCGGCCAGGATGGAGATGAAGATGATGTTGTCGATGCCGAGCACGATCTCCAGTGCGGTCAGCGTGGCCAGGGCCAGCCAGATCTGGGGGTCGGTGAGCCATTCCATGGCGTACCTCCTTGTTCGATTCCCGGCATCAGGATGAGCCAGCGCACGGGGATGGGGAAAAACGTGTGTCTCCGAAGGTTAAACTGTCGCCGGGGATAATAAAAAAGACCTTTATCCCCGGCGTGTGAGCGCCTGGATAAAGGTCTTGCTTTCGAACGTCATCGTCCCCGGCCCGGGCCGTACGGCCGTATTGACGGGCCTGGGGCCGGCCATGTCTCCGGCCGGTAGCTACTCCCCTTTATACGGCTAAGACTATAGCCAATCTCCGATGAGACTGTCAAGGGGATTGCGCCTACTTCCCTCCGCCGTAGCTGTGGAGGCCCGACAGGAACAGGTTGACCCCCAGGTAGCAGAAGATGGTGGCGGCAAAGCCGATGATGGAGAGCCAGGCCGCCTTTTTGCCGACCCAGCCGCGGGTGAAGCGGGCGTGGAGGAATGCGGCGTACACGAACCAGACGATCAGGGACCAGGTTTCCTTGGGGTCCCAGCTCCAGTAGGTGCCCCAGGCGTAGTTGGCCCAGGCCGCGCCGGTGATGATGCCCAGGGTCAGCAGGGGAAAGCCGACCATGATGGCGCGGTAGTTCAGGTCGTCCAGCACCCGGATGGGGGGGAACATGCCCATGAGGCCTCCCGCGGGGGTAGAGTCGCCCCTCTCCTCGCTGCCCGCCTTGATCAGGTACATGATGGAGATGCCGCAGGCCACGGCAAAGGCCGCATAACCTAAGAAGCAGGTGACCACGTGGTACAGGAGCCAGTTGCTCTGGAGCGCCGGCACCAGCGGCTCGATGCCGCTGTGCAGCCCGAGTTGGGCCCAGGCCATGCCCAGCAGGGCAAAAGGCATGACAAAGGCGCCGATGACCCGGTATTTGTACTTCAGGTCGAGCAGGGCGAAGATCAGTACGATGGTCCAGGAAAAGAAGACCACCGACTCGTACAGGTTGGAGAGAGGGGCGTGGCCGTACCCCATGTCGTAGGACTCCTTCCAGCGCAGCAGGATCGCCCCGGTCTGGGCCAGAAGACCGGCGTAGGCGGTCACGATGCCGGCCGTGCCGAGCGCCTTGGCACGGCTGGCGAGAAAGGCGAAGAACAGCAGCATGGAGACGAGATAGGTGAACGTGGTGACGTTGAACAGAAGTGAGCTTGTCATTATCTTTTCTCCCCTGAGCATTCCGTTTTGAGTTTATCGGCCAGCCCGTCGAAAAACAGCTGGAAGGCCGCCTGGTTCTTGCTGGCGTTGCCGCCCATGGTGACGGTTCCGTGCTGGATTCGCACCCAGATGCGGCGGTGGGACAGGAAGAACGCGGCAAAGATGCCCACCACCATGAGCAGGCAGCCGAGCCAGACGATCCAGACCCCCGGGTCCTTGGCCACCTGCAGGCCGGTGTACATCCGCTTTTCCTCACCCTTGAAGTGGATGACCGGTCCCTTGCCGTGCTCCTTGGCATGGGCGACGTTCAACTCGGGGTGGTTGGCGTAGACCACCACCCGTTCCGAGGCTCCGCCGGGGGCATGGATCTCGATGTTGGCCGCCGGGCCGGAGAGGCCGGGGGAATAGGGGGCGATGTCGGGCGTGGTCTCGAGCACATGCATGCTGCTGCCGTCCGGCAGGGTTGCCGAACCGGTGGCGGGCACCGTTACCGGGACGGCGTTATTGCCGTCGAGATCGGTGACCAGAAAGCGGTATTCACCGGCATTGCCGTAGCTGGACTGGTAGAAGGTGATCCCCTTGTAGGTCAGCGGTTCGTTGACGATGACCGGAACATGTTCGTACCCCGGCACCGGTTTGCCATTCTCCAGGACCGTCAGAATGCTCTTGAATTCCTTGGGGGCGCCGCTGTCGTAAAAGGCGACGCTGAACTTCTCGCAGAGCACCGAAAAGCCGAGATCGATCTCCTTCTCCGAGCGGGTTATCGCCTTGGCAACGCTCTCCCCTTCCATGATGTTGACGAAGCCCTTGTAGCCGAAGAGCGAGCCGATCATCGTGCCGATGAAGATGACGATGACGCTCAGATGGACGAAGTAGACCGAGAGACGGCACCAGGGGGTCTTCTGGGCAAACAGGTGACGGGCGCCGTCGTCTTCCGTCGCCACCGGCTCGGCGAACTCGGCCTTGAGAAAGGCCGTCACCTTTGCCTGGAGCGCCTCGGGCTCGCCGCCCGCCTTGAAGGAAACCACATTGGGCAGCGTTTTTTCCAGCCCGCTGCCCAGCACCGTCACCGGCTGGGTAATGGTCTTCCAGATGTGGGGCAGGCGTTTGATGGAACAGGCGACCAAATTGACCGTCAGCAGGTAGAGCAGCAGGATGAACCACCAGGAATGGTACATGTCGAAGAAGCCCAGGGCCTGGTACAGCTTGAATTTGGCCGGAGAAATCTGTTGCAGGTATTCCTGGGGCGGCGTTCCCTGGGGGATGATCGTCCCGATGATCGAGGTGACCGCCAGGGTGATGAGCAGGAACATGGTAAGTTTCAGAGAGCAGAAGAAGTCCCACAGGGAGTTCAGAAAACTGCGTTGATCGGTTGTCACGTTGGCAGACTCCTTTGGTAGTGTGTCCCCCTGCCGCCGGACGCCGGGAGGCGCACGCAGCAACAGGGCAGTATGATGAAAGGCTTGTCGATGCAGGGGGATGCCGAACAGGGGCGCAGCATCCCGACGGATGGCCGGATCAGGCGGTGCGGTTCTGCGGGGGCACGTAGATTGCGGGGTAGACCTGGGGCAACTCCCCGTGGACTTCAAGGCAGCGCTGGAACGTAACCATCGGTGTATAGGCGACCGTGACGCGCTGGCCGAAGGGGGCATGGCAGGGGCAACAGCAGGCGCTTTCGCAGCAATCCGCATGCTGCGTTCCCGAGCAGGGACACGAGCCGCAGGGGGCCTCGCCGCCGCTCTGTACGACCTGGGTTCCGGCATTGCAGGCCTCCGGGGCGGCGCAATGGGCAAAGGCCTTTACCGGCAGCAGCAGGTACAGGGCGATGACGATGATGGCGAATGGGTAATACACTGAATGGCGCATGGCTGGTTCACTTCGTATAGAATTCGGGCCGCCCTGTCAACGATTAATCGTCAGGCCCATCCTGCCGCCTGTTTCGGCAGATCCCCGTGTGGGGAATATTCCACACACGCCTGGCGGATATTCTCCACACGCAAAATACATTCCAGCGCGGACAGGCCGAATATATAAACGATATTACAGCCAGTTACGCAACACAACCACGCTGGCATGCTCCTTGAAGACAGGAAAACAACGTGGATCGGCCGGTGAAATGACCGTGCCTGACCGAATGGGGCGACTATGAAAAACAGAATCATCAATACGGCATTGGTCGTGACGGCGATCGTGTTCCTTGCCCTCCTGGCGGTGCACGTCAGGGCCGGGGCGACCGCCGACTCGGTGGCGGTCCTGAAGACGACCGGCATGACCTGCGGAAGCTGCGCCGACAGGATAACGAAGACGCTGCGGAGTACCAAAGGCGTCGCCACGGCCGAGGTGGACCTGGAGGGTGGTTGGGTCATCGTCGGCTACGACACCAAGACGATCAAACCGGAGGTATTGGCGGAGAACGTCAAAAAGGCCGGATTCGCAAGCACGGTCGAGGAGGTCGTGACGCCGGAGCAGTACCGGCGGATCACCGGCAAGGACGTGGGCGCGAGCGGTGCCGGCAGGCAAGGGTGTTGCGGGAACAGAGGCTGCGGGGCAGGAACTACAACCAAGTAGGGGGAGCAGGGTATGCACATGAATTACACCAAGAAACTGGTTTGGGCAGGGGTCGTCATCGGGGCGCTGTTGATCGGCGCAGCAGGGGTGTTTGCCTTTTCCCTGGGCAAGTACGAAAAGATCAAGGCCAACAACGGCACGGTTGCCATCCCGGTTTCCCGCTTGAGCGGCGACAAGGCCCGTTTCTACCGTTTCGACGACGGGGGCAAGAGCATCGCCTTCTTTGTCGTCAAGGCGCCGGACGGCAGCTACCGCACCGCCTTTGACGCCTGTGACGTCTGTTACCGGGACAAGAAGGGGTACGAGCAGCAGGGGAACCAGATGCTCTGCAAGAACTGCAATAAGAAATTCGCCATCGACCGTATCGGTCCCAACTCGGGCGGAGGCTGCAACCCCTCCTTTCTCCCCCACCAGGTGAGCGGGGGCGCCATCACCATCAAGGCGGCCGATCTCAAGGCAGGCGCGCGGTTCTTTTAGATGAGACTCCACACCATCGCCATAAACAATCTCAAGCGCCGCAAGGCCAAGATGGCCTTCCTGACCATCGGTCTGATGGTGGGGATCGGGACCATCGTCACCCTGATCACCCTCACCACGTCCATGTCCCGGGATATCGGACGCAAGATGGACGAGTTCGGGGCCAACATCCTGGTGACCCCCCAGAGCAACGGCCTGGCCATGAACTACGGCGGCATCAGCCTGGGGGGCGTGACCTTCGACCAGCGGGAGATCCGTGAAGCCGACCTGGCCCGCATCGCGACCATCGCCAACCGCCGCAACATCTCGGCCGTGAGCCCCAAGGTGCTGGGGAGCGTCCCCATCGGCGGACACGACGTCCTCCTGGTGGGGGTCAATTTCGCCAGCGAATTGAAGATGAAACAGTGGT
Organism: Oryzomonas sagensis; assembly: GCF_008802355.1. Classification (NCBI taxonomy): domain Bacteria; kingdom Pseudomonadati; phylum Thermodesulfobacteriota; class Desulfuromonadia; order Geobacterales; family Geobacteraceae; genus Oryzomonas; species Oryzomonas sagensis. The sequence goes on from NZ_VZRA01000001.1 coordinate 145,140, forward strand.
GGCGGATCTTCGGCGATGCCCCCAAAGGGGACAACGAACTGCTGCTGGGGAGCGACGCCTCCAAGGTGCTCAATGCGGCGAGCGGGGACACGCTCCGAATCAAGGGAGAGGCGTTCAAGGTTGTCGGGGTGCTGGACCAGACCGGCTCCCAGGACGACGCGCTGGTCTTTGCGCCGCTCAGAAAGGCCCAGAAGCTGCTCGGCAAAGAAGGCAGGATCACCCTGGCCGAGGTGGCGGCCCTCTGTTCCGGCTGCCCCATCGGCGACATGGTCGTCCAGATTGCCGAAAAACTGCCCGACGCCAAGGTATCGGCCATCCAGCAGGTGGTGGAGGGACGCCTCAAGGCCCTGAACCAGTTCAAGCGTTTCTCCTACGCCATGGCCGGTGTTGTGGTGTTCATCGGCTCCCTGATCGTCTTCGTCACCATGATGGGGAGCGTCAACGAACGCACCACCGAGATCGGCGTCTTCCGCGCCATCGGTTTCAGGAAGAGCCACATCATGCGGATCATCTTGCTGGAGGCGGCCCTGGTCAGCCTGCTGGCCGGCCTTCTGGGGTACGGCGTCGGCATGGCGGGCGCCCGGCTGGCGCTCCCTTTCATGGCGGAGGCCAAGGACGCCAAGCTGCTCTGGGATGCCTGGGTGGCGGGCGGTTCCATCGCCCTGGCCCTGCTGCTGGGGCTTTTGGCCAGCCTGTATCCGGCGCTGCATGCCAGCAGGATGGACCCGACGGAAGCGCTACGTGCATTATGAGGCGGCCACTTTTCCGCAATCTCGGCGTCAGGCTTCGAGCCTCCTTGTGCGGCGTAGCGCTGCTACGCCTCCGCGCAATCCCTCGACAGCCTTGATCTTGCACAAAATCCACGTTTTTTACGGTGGTCTGCCATAAACAAAAAACCGTTTTTCAAGAGAGTCCCAATAATGTCACTCATTGAAATCAGCAACCTGACCAAGCACTACACCAGCGGCGGCGAGACGGTCGAAGCGCTCCGCGGCGTGGACATCGCCATCGAGGCCGGAGAATTCATCACCGTCATGGGCCAGTCCGGCTCCGGCAAGAGCACCCTCCTCTCGGTGCTGGGGGGTATGAACCACCCCACATCGGGGGAGGTGGAGATGACCGGGGTCAAACTCTACCAGCTTCCCGGCGAAAAACTGGCCGATTTCCGGGCTCAGAACCTGGGGTTCGTCTTCCAGTCCTTTCACCTGATCCCCTACCTGACGGCGCTGGAAAACGTCATGCTCCCCTTGGCCATCGTCAAGGCGAAGAACGCCCAAAAACAGGCCGCCGCCCGCCAGGCCCTGGAACGGGTCGGCCTGGGGGCCAAGGCCGGGCGGCTCCCCAACCAACTCTCGGGGGGTGAGCAGGAACGGGTCGCCATCGCCCGGGCCATCGTCAACACGCCCCACATTCTCTTGGCCGACGAGCCGACCGGCAACCTGGACTCCCGCACCAGCGACGAGGTCATGGCCCTGTTCCGGGAACTGAACGCCGCCGGCCAGACCATCGTCATGGTCACCCACAACCCGGACAACGGCAGACACAGCGATCGGACCATCACCTTGAAGGATGGACGGGTAGTATAACTTACGAGCCCGAGAGAAACTGATTTGGGTTTAACTTTCCGCGAGGTTGCGCTATATAGGTACCCATGAAATCAACCATCCTGCGCACCGTACTTCTGGCCTTTTCCATCCTCGGCATCAGCCTGCTCCACTACCTGACACCGCTGAACCTCCACTACCTGCACGACATCTTCCAGCGGTTCTACTACCTGCCGATCATCCTGGCGGCCCTCTGGTTCGGCTTCCGCGGCGGGCTGCTCTGCTCCCTGACGGTCAGCGTGGTGTACGCCCCCCACATCCTCTTCCAATGGGGGGGCGGCCTGGCCCTGGAGATGGAGAAGTACCTGGAGATCGTCATGTACAACGTGGTGGGGGGCGTCACGGGACTCCTGGCGCAGCGGGAACGCGCCCGCAGCCAGGAGCTCCAGCGGACCGCCCAGGGGTTGGAGGAGTCCTACAACAAGCTGCAAACCCAGTCGGAACGGATCATGACCATCGAGGAGCAGTTGCGGCGGGCGGAACGGCTCTCCACCCTAGGGGAAATGGCGGCGGTGCTGGCCCACGAGATCAGGAACCCCTTAGGCTCCATCCGCGGCACGGCCGAGATCCTGCGGGACGACTACCAGCCCGGCGACCCCAAGCACGAGTTCATCGAGATTCAGATCAAGGAGACCGAACGGCTCAACCGGGTGGTGGAGGAGTTCCTGCGCCTGGCCCGGCCCCAACCGTCGGCGATGGCACGTTGTTCCCTGCGGGAAGAGTTGGAGACCATCGTCACCCTCACCGCCAACGACGCCAAGGCCCGCAAAATCAGGCTCGCGCTGGAGCCGCCCGCTGGCGATCACGTTGTGAACGCCGACGGCGAAAAGCTGCGCCAGGCATTTTTGAATATCGTCATCAACGCCCTCCAGGCTACGCCGGAAGGGGGCACCGTGACCATCGCCACCCGGCAGGCCGATGGCTTCCACCAGATCCGTTTCAGCGATACCGGCCCCGGCATCGACGCGGATACCCTTGCCCGGATCTTCGAACCGTTCTTCACCACCAAGCCGGACGGCACCGGCCTGGGGCTGGCCATCACGAAGAAGATCATCGAGGCCCATGGCGGCATGCTTGAGATGGAGAGCGAGGTTGGCAAAGGCACGATGGTTGTTGTCAGGCTGCCAGTAATATAGGAATTACTTGCTCTCGCTACAAAGGGCCTGTCTGGTAACGTGGGCAAAGGTATGAAGTGCTGAATGTTCTCTTGGAAAAGCCGGATTGCATAGTCGTTGAAGAAGCACGATCAAGGCACCGCCATGCGAGGTCGATCATGAGCAATAAGCCTGCAATTTTTGAAGATTACAAAATTCGCAGAATCTACGACGAACAGACAGAGACTTGGTTTTTCTCCGTAGTGGATATTATCCAGGCACTACTGCAACAGCCTGATTTCCAGGCGGCCAGGAATTACTGGAAAGTGTTGAAAAATCGTCTGAACAAAGAAGGAAGTGAAACGGTTACAAAATGTAACCAGTTGAAAATGCCTGCCGAAGACGGGAAGATGCGGCTAACCGACGCTGCCAGCCCGGAAACGCTTCTGCGCCTGATCCAGTCCGTCCCCAGCCCCAAGGCAGAGCCGATCAAGATGTGGTTGGCCAGGGTCGGTTACGAGCGTATGCAGGATATGGTCGACCCCTCACGTTCGCTTGACCGGGCCAGGGAGTACTGGCAACAACATGGCAGAAGTGAAAAATGGATTCAGCAGCGGATGATGGGACAGGAAACCCGCAACAAGCTGACTGACTATTGGAAAGAGCATGACATCAGGAAAGAATCCGAGTTTGCCATCCTGACCAACATCATTCATCAGGAATGGTCGGGATTGACTGTGCAGGCGCACAAGAAGGCAAAAGGACTGAATACCCAGAATCTGCGTGACCATATGAGCGAGGCAGAGTTGATCTTTACCGCCCTGGCGGAACTCTCCACCCGCCAGATTGCCGAAGTGACCGAGGCCACCGGCATGGAGGAAAATAAGATTGCCAGCAAGAAAGGCGGAGGCATCGCCAAAAAGGCGCGTTTGGAGCTGGAACAAAAAACCGGTAGGCGTGTTGTGACCGGGGAGAACTATCTGCCCCCGGAGGCTATTGTTATTGCTGGTAAAACTAAGAAAGAATGATAGTCTCGATACATTACCAGACATACTGAAGAGTCAAAGTGGTAATGAAAAACACGAGGAAATTACAATGGATAGACGGTATCAAGTTTTTCTCAGTTCAACCTATGAAGATCTTAAAGAGGAACGGCTTGAAGTTATGAAAGCTCGCCTTGAGTTGGATTGCTTTCCCTGTGGAATGGAGTACTTTCCTGCGGCAAACGAGGATCAGTGGGCATACATCAGAGATTTGATCGATCAGTGTGATTACTACATAGTAGTGATAGGCGGCCGCTATGGGTCAACAGATTCGTCCGGGATTAGTTTCACGCAAAAAGAGTATGAATATGCCGTTTCCCTTGGGGTTCCGGTCATCGCGTTTGTTCACTCCGCCCCCGACACCATTGCGACAGGCAAAACTGATAAGAATGCCTTGGCAAAGGCAAAGCTTGATGAATTCAAAACCCTTGTCCAGACACAATTATGTAAGGGTTGGTCGAACGCTCACGAACTCGGAGCTGTCGTTAGCAGAAGCTTGACACAACTCATTAAAAGAACCCCTCGACCTGGTTGGGTGAGAGCTGACAGCCTTGCGAGTGCTGAAGCTTCACAAGAAATATTACGCCTCAGGCATTTGGTTGATCAGCAGCAGGAAAAAATTGATCATCTCAAGTTGAAATCACCTGAAGGTGCTGAAGGCTTGGCACAGGGTGCCGAACTGTTTGAGCTTGAATTCAACATCACGCTTTCTGCTAGGGCACGATCCTACAACGACCCGGATCGGTACATAAAAAAGCAGGCTTCTGCATGCCATAGCTGGGATAGTATCTATGCTGCCTTCGCGCCATATTTGCTGGTAGAGAACAGGGAAAATACTATAAAAACAGGAATTGGGAGAATGCTTCGCGACGCTCACCAACATGAGATTCTAAAAAGCCAAAAAGAATATGATTTAGGCTCCTTAGCCATTACAGAAAAGTCCTTACAAACCATTATCGTTCAGTTCAGCGCGCTCGGCTATATAGAATTGAGTACTTCTCAAGAAGAGCGAAAGGTAGTCCGAATGGCCAAACTTACGCCTCTTGGGCACAAATATCTTTTAACAGTGACAGCTATAAAGACCAATACTGACGTAAGGAAAATATCGTCAACCAAGACATCAAGCCAACCTGCTAAGCATGCCTGATGCTAGACGTTACGCAAATTTCAATAGGACTACCATGACCCCCAAAATCCTCATCATCGACGACGACACCTCGCTCCGGCGGGTGCTGGAATACAACCTCCAGGAGGCGGGCTATCAGGTGGTGGCCGCGGCTGGCGGCGAGGAGGGGCTGCGCCTGTTCGGAGAGGAGACGCCCGCCCTGGTGATCACCGACATGAAGATGCCCGGCATGGACGGGCTCCAGGTATTGAAGGCCGTCAAGGAGCGCTCGCCCGAAACCCTGGTGATGATCATCACCGCCTTCGGCACCGTGGACATCGCCGTGGAGGCCATGAAACTGGGGGCCTACGACTACATCACCAAGCCGTTCAACCGGGACGAGTTGAAGCTGACCGTGGCCAAGGCGCTGCAATTCACCGGCCTGGCCGCCGAGAACAAGCGCCTGAAGAATCAACTTGCCGACCGCTCCGACTTCCGCACCATTGTAGGCGCCTCGCGCCAGATGGAGCGGGTCTTCGACATCGTGCGCAAGGTGGCCGACAGCGAGGCGGCGGTGCTGATCACCGGCGAATCGGGCACCGGCAAGGAGTTGGTGGCCCGCTCGATCCACGCCCACAGCGGGCGCAGGGACGCCCCCTTCGTGGCCATCAACTGTGCCGCCATCCCCCGCGACCTTCTGGAGAGCGAGCTGTTCGGCCATGTGAAGGGTGCCTTCACCGGGGCGGTGAAAGACAAGACCGGCAGGTTCCAACTGGCCGAGGGGGGCACCCTCTTTCTTGACGAGGTGGGCGAACTGCCGCTGGAGTTACAGCCCAAGCTGCTCCGGGCCTTGCAGGAAAAGATCGTCGAGCCGGTGGGGGGGACCACGGCGCACAAACTGGACGTGCGCCTGGTGGCCGCCACCAACCTGGACATGGAAAAGGCTTTGAGTGAGGGGACCTTCCGGGAGGATCTGTACTACCGGCTGTCGGTCATCCCGATCCACCTCCCCCCCCTGCGGGAACGGCCGGACGACATACCGCTCCTGCTCCGCTATTTCTGCGCCAAGCACGACAGCCAGCAGGTCAACTTCGATCACCCGGCCCTGGATACGCTGGTGCACTACGGCTGGCCCGGCAACGTGCGGGAACTGGAGAACACGGTGGAGCGCCTGCTGATCATGCGCACCGGGGACACCATCACCCCGGAGGATCTGCCGGACAAGATCCGTTCCGGGAACGCCGCGGCATCGGGGACGACGGCGGTGTTCAACCTCCCCCCCGAGGGGTATTCCCTGGAACGGCTGGAACACGAGGTAGTGGTGGCCGCCCTGGAGCGCAACCACTGGAACCAGACCGCCGCGGCGCGGTTCCTGCGCATCCCCCGTCATACCCTCATCTACCGCATGGAGAAATACGGCATCGTTCCCCCGGAAAAATAAACATCTGCCACAGAAACGCGGAGACGCAGAGGTACACAGAGAAAGGCAAAACGAGGTGGAAAGCAAAAATCTTTTGAATTTCAGCCTGTGGTTTTACTCTAAAAAATATTGGCTTTCTCTCTTTTGCCTTTCCTTTGTGTCTCCGTGTCTCTGTGGCAGATTGATCTTTTGTGATTTGCCGTTTCACTATCTGAAGAATATGCTCCCCCCCTGTAGGATATTCCACAGCCTTTCACCTCCTTCTCACTGTACATTCCAAGCAATCGCTGTATAATCGCCATATTGCATCGTTGGCACACCCCTTGAATCAGAGTGATGCATGACCACGAAACCAATACCGAGGCACCCCATGAAAACCCGCGTCGTTTTTCTTGCCCTGCTCGTCACCGCCATGCTTCCGGCAGGCTTCAGCCGCGCGGCTGAGACCAAACCGACGGAAAATCTTGCTGAACTGGTAAAAACCGCCCTGGCGAACAATCCCGAGGTCACGGCCTCCGGGGCGCACCTCAGGATGCTTGAAAACAAAGCCAAACAGGCCGGGAGTCTGGAAGACCCCATGCTGATGCTGAAGATCCAGAACGGCGTCGTCAGCGATCCCCTCAACTTCAGGCGCGACAGCATGACCCAGAAGGTCGTGGGCATCAGCCAGCAACTCCCCTGGTTCGGCAAACGGGGCCTTAAAAGCGAGGTGGCGCGGCGCGACGCCGAGGCCTCCCACTGGAACCGGGAAGAGCGCATCCTGGACATCGTCCGGGGGGTCAAGGAGACCTACTACCAGATCTATTTTACCGACAAATCCCTGGAGATCCTGGCCAAGAACACCCGCATCCTGGATGACTTCATCACCATCGCCCAAAACCGCTATGCGGTGGGCCAGGGGGTCCAGCAGGACATCTTCAAGGCCCAGCTGGAAAAATCGAAACTGCTCGATATGAAAATCACCCTGGAGCAGCAGCGGCGCGGCCTGGAGATCCGGCTGAACAGCCTGCTCTACCGCTCGGTGAACACCCCCGTCGGCACCATCCCCGACCCGCAGATACTCCCGCTCAATCACGGCGATGCGGAACTGCTGGAACAGGCCGAGAAGAACCGCCCCCTGCTGAAGGGGATGCAGGCCCAGATCGGCAAGACCCAAGCCGCCCAGGCCCTGGCCCGCAAGGAATTCTTTCCCGATTTCACCGTTTCCTTCGAGTACATGCAGCGGGAACCGGCCATGGGGAGCGACGGCTCGGACATGTACGGCCTGGGCGTCACCTTCAACCTGCCGGTGCAGCGGGAACGGCGCCACGCCATGCTGGCCGAGTCGGCCTCGGAACAGGCCATGTCCACGGCCGAGTTGAACGACGCCAAGAACAGCATCCGCAGCGCCATCGCCGACCTGATCTCCCAGATGGAGCGGCGCCGGAAGCTGGCCGAACTGTACAAGGGCGGCATCATCCCCCAGGCCGAGCAGGCCCTGGAATCGGCGGTCATCGCCTACCGGGTGGGCAAGGTGGATTTCCTGGCCCTTCTGGACAGCCGGCTGACGCTCTTCAACTACGAGCGGGACTACTACGACTCCCTGGCCGATTACCAGATCAGGCTGGCCCAGTTGGAGGCCACGGTGGGGGCCGACCTGGAAAACGGCAACACACTGGCGGATCATTACCAGCACTAGAACATTGCAACATTACCTATTTTGTCCCCCCTCCCTTGACGGGAGGGGGTTAGGGGGTGGGTGAAGCTGCAACAAAAGATCATTCCATGCAACCTCCCCCCCACCCTAACCCTCCCCCGCAAGGGGGAAGGGGACGTTACAGTTACCAGGGAAACATCCTCCCTCCCTCAGAGGCGAGAAACCATAACGAGGAAAGGTGCTCCCCATGGCCTTAAACAAGAAGATAACCATCCCCCTGACCCTGGTGGTACTTGCCATCGTCGTCGCCAGTTGGCTCTACAAGAGCGGCAAACTGAGCAAGGAAGCCGGCTGGTTCAAGAAAGACGGGCACAACCATCAGGAGCAGAGCGCCAAACCGCTCTGGACCTGCCCCATGCACCCCTTCATCATCAAGGACAAACCGGGGGCCTGCCCGATCTGCGGCATGGAGCTGATCAAGAAACTCAACGACGCCCAGGCAACCACCACCCAGACCGCAGCGCAGAAGCAGCAGGCCGACATGCTCGGCCATGTCTCCCTTTCGCCGACCCAGCGGGTGATGGCCAATGTGGCCACGGTGGAGGTGAAGCAGGAGGACCTGAACCGGGAGATCAACGCCGTGGGCATCGTGCAGTACGACCAGTCACGCCAAGCCAAGGTCACGGCTTGGATCGCCGGCCGCATCGACAAGCTCCACGTGGGCGCGGTCGGTGCTTATGTCGGCAGGAACAGGCCGGTGGCCGAGGTCTATTCCCCCGACCTCCTGGCCTCCCAGCAGGAATACCTGCTGGCGGTGAAAAGCCGCGACCAGCTGAAGAACTCGCCCATCCCCTCCATCTCCCAGAACGGTGATGGGTTGGTGCAGTCGGCCAAACAGCGCCTGATGCTGTTCGGGGTCAAGGAGAGCCAGATCGCCGCGCTGGAACGGGCCGGCAAGCCCAACATCCGCCTGCCGATCTACACCCCCCTGTCGGGGGTGGTCATCGAAAAGCTGGTCCAGCAGGGACAGTACGTCAACACGGGCGACGTGCTGTTCAACATCGCCGACCTCTCCCGGGTATGGGTCGAGATCGAGGTGTACGAAAACGAATTCCCCAACATCAAGATCGGGCAGCGGGTGGAGATCCAGTCCCAATCCTTCCCCGGCAAGCCCTTCAGCGGCAGGATCGCCTTCATCTACCCCTTCCTGGACCCCAAGACCAGGACGGTCAAGGCGCGGGTGGAGATGGCCAACCCCGGCATGAAGCTCAAGCCCGATATGTTCGTGCGGGCGTCGATCAAGATAGGGTTGGGCAAGGCCATCGTCGTGCCGGTCACGGCGGTGATGGATACGGGCAAGCGCCAGGTGGCCTGGGTCGAGACCTCCCCCGGCATGTTCGAACCGCGTGCAGTGCAACTCGGCCAGCGCACCGACGACAAGGTGCAGATCCTCTCCGGCCTGAAATCCGGGGACAAGGTGGCGGTCTCCGGCGCCTACCTCATCGACTCGGAATCCCAGCTCAAAGGTGGCGGCGGTCATGAAACCATGCCCGGCATGAAGATGGACGACAAGAAACCGGCACCGACGGCACCGGCGGCTCCGGCGGCTCCGGCCAAGAAGGATTCGCTGAAGATGGATGACATGAAGATGTAGACTTTAGAATCTGCCACAGAGACACAGAGACACGGAGAAAACCAGGAGTAAGGCAAAGAAATAAACGAGATTTTGGTGTTGGTTTACCCAATAAAGTCTTTAGTTTTTCTCTGTGAACCTCTGTGTCTCCGTGTCTCTGTGGCGGAATTGGACTTTTAATTATGATCGAAAAAATCATCGAATACTCCGCCAGGAACCGCGTCATCGTCCTGATGATCTTTGCCCTGATCGTAGCCGCCGGGATCTGGTCGGTCTACAAGACCCCGGTGGACGCCATCCCGGACCTGTCGGACAACCAGGTGATCGTGTTCACCGACTACCCCGGCCGTTCGCCCCAGGTGGTGGAGGACCAGGTCACCTATCCTTTGGCGGTCAACCTGCAGGGGCTGCCCCAGGTCAAGGCCGTGCGCGCCTCGTCGGCCTTCGGCTTCTCCATGATCTACGTGATCTTCGAGGACAAGGCGGACATCTACTGGGCCCGCACCCGGGTCCTGGAGCGGCTCAACTACGCCGCCTCCCTGCTTCCCCCCGGTGTGGTGCCGACCCTGGGCCCTGACGGCACCGGCGTGGGGCATGTGTTCTGGTACACCATCGAGGGCAAGGGGTATGACCTGGAGCAGTTGCGCACCTTGCAGGACTGGTTCGTGCGCTACCAGTTGAACACCGTGCAGGGGGTGGCCGAGGTGGCCTCCATCGGCGGCTATGTGCGGGAGTACCAGATCGACCTGGACCCCAACAAGCTGTTCGCCTACAACATGAAGGTGGGCAAGGTGATGGAGGCGGTCAAGGCCTCCAACAAGGACGTGGGGGGACGGCTGATCGAACAGGCCGACGCCGAGTACCTGATCCGGGGGCGGGGCTATGTCCAGTCCAAGGCCGACCTGGAGAACATCGTGGTGGGCGCCGACATGCGCGGCACGCCGATCTACGTCAAGAACCTGGGCACGGTCCAGATGGGGGGCGCCATCCGGCGCGGCATGCTGGACATGAACGGCGAGGGGGAGGCCGTGGGCGGCATCGTGGTCATGCGCTACGGCGAGAACGCCAAGGATGTCATCGACCGGGTCAAGGTCAAGATCAAGGATCTGGAGAAGGGATTGCCGCCGGGTGTGAAGATCGCGGTTTCCTATGACCGCTCCGACCTGATCGAACGGGCCATCGATACCCTGAAACATAACCTGCTGGAGGAATCGGTCGTCGTCTCCCTGGTGATCCTGGTGTTCCTGCTCCACTTCCAGAGCGCCCTGGTGATCGTGCTGACCCTGCCGATCTCGGTACTCATCGCCTTCATCACCATGAAGCTCATGGGGGTCTCCTCCAACATCATGTCCCTGGGAGGGATCGCCATCGCCATCGGCGTCCTGGTGGATGCCGGGGTGATCATGGTGGAGAACTGCTACCGCCACCTGTCGGAGATGCCGCCCGAGGAACGGGCCGGGAAACGTCTCGAGGTCGTCATCGCCAGCGCCAAACAGGTCGGCCGGGCGATCTTCTTCTCCCTGGCCATCATCGTGCTTTCCTTCGTGCCGGTCTTCCTGCTGGAGGGGCAGGAGGGAAAGATGTTCCATCCCCTGGCCTTCACCAAGACCTTCTCCATGATGGGCTCGGCCATGATCGCCATCACCCTGGTGCCGGTGCTGATGTACTTCTTTATGCGCGGCAAGATGCCTCCCGAGAGCGCCAACCCGGTCTCCACATTCTTCATCAAGCTCTACTCGCCGGTTATCCGCTGGGTGCTGAAATGGAAAAAGACCACCATCGCCCTCAACCTGGTGGCGCTGGGGATCGCCGTCCCCCTGTTCATGCACCTGGGGAGCGAGTTCATGCCGCCTTTGGATGAGGGGTCGCTGCTCTACATGCCGGTCACCCTGCCCAACGTCTCCATCACCGAGGCCAAGCGGCTCATCCAGGTACAGGACACGATCATCAAAAGCGTGCCCGAGGTGCAGCACGTCCTGGGCAAGGTCGGCCGTGCCGAAACCTCCACCGACCCGGCGCCGGTCTCCATGTTCGAGAGCATCATCATCCTCAAGCCCAAGGAGCAGTGGCGACCGGGCATCAAGAAGGCCGACATCGTGGCGGAACTGGACGGCAAGCTCCAGCAGATCGGCGTGCGCAACGGCTGGACCCAGCCGATCATCAACCGCATCAACATGCTTTCCACCGGGGTGCGCACCGACTTGGGGGTCAAGATCTTCGGCTCCGACCTGAACGTGCTGAAAGACCTGGCCGTGCAGGCCGAGGCGATCCTCAAACCGATCCCCGGAGCGGCCGATGTGGTGGCCGAGCGGGTTACCGGCGGCAATTACATCGACATCGACATCGACCGCGAGGCGGCTGCCCGTTACGGCGTCAACGTGGCCGATGTCCAGGACGTGATCGAGACCGCCCTGGGGGGCGCGACCCTCTCCACCACGGTTGAGGGGAGGAACCGCTTCCCCATCCGCATCCGTTACGAACGGGACTACCGGGACAGCATCCCGACCATCCGCCAGATCCTGGTGGGGAGCGCCGACGGCGCCCAGGTCCCCCTGGCCATGGTGACCAAACTCAAGGTTTCCACCGGCGCGCCGGAAATCAACAGTGAGGGTGGCCTGTTGCGTTCGCTGGTCTTTCTCAACGTGCGTGGCAGGGACATGGGCGGGTTCGTCAACGAGGCCAAGCAGGTGCTGGAAAAGAACCTCAAGCTGCCCCCCGGCTACTACGTGGCCTGGTCCGGGCAGTGGGAGAATCAGGTTCGCGCCAAGGCGCGTCTTCAGGTGCTGATACCCATGGGGATGGTTATCATCTTCATCCTGCTCTACTTCACCTTCCACTCGGCCCTGGAGGCCAGCATGGTCATGCTCTCGGTCCCCTTCGCCCTGGTTGGAGGCGTCTACCTGGTGTCCGCCCTGGGGTACAATATGTCGGTGGCGGTGTGGGTCGGCTTCATCGCCCTGTACGGCATTGCCGTGGAGACCGGGGTGGTGATGGTCATCTACCTGCACGAAGCGTTGGACAAGAAGCTGATCAATGGGCCATGCACGGAGCAGGACATCTACGACGCCACCTTCGAGGGTGCCGTGCTCCGCCTGCGGCCCAAGCTCATGACCGTGGCCGTGGCGCTTTTGGGCTTGGTACCGATCATGTGGTCCACCGGCACCGGGGCCGACGTGATGAAGCCCATTGCCGCGCCGATGATCGGCGGCATGCTCTCCTCGGCGGTGCACGTGCTGATCATGACCCCGGTGATCTTCGTGCTCATGAAGAAACGTGAGTTACGGAAGGGGACACTGAAGTACAGCGGGATGAAACACTGAATCATAATCTGCCACAGAGACTCAGAGAAAATCAGGAGTAAGACACAAAAAACAATTCTTTGTTTTGGCCTACGTCGCAATGTTTTGTTTTTCTCTGTGAACCTCTGTGTCTCCGTGTCTCTGTGGCAGACGTTGATCTTTAAGCAGCAATAACCTCGTACGTGAAAAGGAGAACAACAATGAAAAAGCAACTACTGATGATCGCAGCGGCAACACTGGCCTTCTCGGCCCCGGCGGCCTTTGCGGCCGACCATGAAGAGCATGACCACGGTTCCATGGACATGGGGCACGGCGACCATTCCATGATGGAGATGGGGACTGCGGCTCACCAGGAGGTGATCGACGGGGTCAAGGCAACCTTCAAGGTCATGAGCATGAAGGAACATATGAAGGGGATGGATATGCCCAAGGGGATGAAGGAAACCCACCATCTCATGGTCGAGTTCAAGGATGCCAAGAGCGGCAAGGCCCTGACCACCGGCGAGGTCAAGGCCAAGGTAATCGGGCCGAACAAGGCCGAACAGACCAAGGACCTGATGGGCATGCAGGGGCATTTCGGCGCCGACTTCGACCTCTCCAAGAAGGGGAAATACGGCGTCATGTGCAAGTTCAAGCTGGCGGACGGCAAGGTGCGCAGCGCCAAGTTCTGGTACACAGTGAAATAGGGCCAACGCAGACAGCCCCCCCAAAAGGAACAGGCAGTCGATGTATTGCACATCGACTGCCTGTTTTTTCTTTCAGAATACCGGCGTGGGCCTAATCTATGGCAACGGCAGGTTCCAGCCGTTCTTCTACCCTCGCCATGCGGCTTCCCAGCTTGGCAAGGGTCTTGCGCATCTCCGGCAGATAGGGGAATATGGCGGCGGACTTGAGCCGCGCCTGGTGAGGCATTGCCGGGGTGCCGCTCAATACGGCTCCAGCCGCCACGTTGCCGAATACGCCCGACTGACCGGAGATCATGGCGTTGTCGCCGATCACGGTATGATCGACGATCGCCACCTGACCGCCGAGGGTGACGTGCCTGCCCAACCGGGCGCTCCCGGCTATGCCCGCCTGGGCGACGATGATGCAATCCTCGCCGATATCGCAGTTGTGGGCCACCTGCACCAGGTTGTCGATCTTGGTGCCGCGCCCGATACGGGTGGTCTCCAGGGCGGCCCGGTCAACGGTCGAATTGGCGCCGATCTCCACGTCATCCTCGATGACCACGTTGCCGATCTGCGGGATTTTGAACCATCCTTTTCCGTTGGGTGCATATCCGAAACCATCGCCGCCGATAATCGTGCCGTTGTGGATGGTGACGCGGCTCCCGAGCAGGCACCCCTCGCGCACGGATACGCCGGAATGCAGGGTCACGTCATCCCCCAGCACCACCCCCTCGTAGAGCGATACATTCCCGTGGATGGTCACCCGGTCGCCGATCCGCACCCCGTCGGCGATGCAGGCGCCGGGGTAGATGGAGGCATCTTTGCCGATAACCACGTCCCGGCCCACAAAGGCCCCCGCCATGACCCCCTTGGCGCTGCGCGGCCGGGAGGTGAAGAGCGTCAGCAGCTTGGCGAACGCCAGATAGGGGTTGTCCACCACGATGGCATTGCGGCCGAACGTCTCTGCCGTGGGAGGCATGACGATCGCCGCGGCGCGGGTCGTCCCGACCTTGGCGCCATAGCGGGGGTTGGCCAGAAAGGTGATCTGCCCCTCCACCGCGTTGTCCAGCGTCCCAAGCCCCGTGATGACGGCAGCGGGATCGCCCTTAACCTGGCCGCCGAGATACTCGGCCAGTTCCTGCAGGGTTTTACTCACGTCACATTCCGTTCCCGGCGAAGACGATGAGAGGAGTCCGCCACGTTTATTGTATGGTACTGTATGTACCATAGCACGTATCCCTAGTACTGTAATTCCATTTACACGTTACAATTAAGGAAATATGAATGAACAATGCCAAAGGCTCTGGACGCCGGCACGAAATCATCTCTTGAATCGAAACCAATCGCTGCTATCATAGGGCAACCATGCTGTCCCAACGGGAGGTTTTGTATGCGTTGTGCCGTACTGCCGTTTTTCCTGCTGCTGGCGCTGTTCTCCGGCTGCGCCTTTGTCAATGTGCCGTTGATCCCGCCCCCCAGTCCCCTGGCCGAACAGGTCTTTGAGGGGGATGGGACCAAAAAGATCCTGCTGCTGGATATCAGCGGCACCATCTCGGAGCAGGAGAAGCCGGGCGGCTTGCTGGGACGCGCCGCCCCCTCCCTGGTGTCTCTGGTCCGCGAGTCGCTGCACAAGGCGGAACAGGACAGGGCGATCGCCGGCGTCATCCTGCGCATCAACTCGCCCGGCGGCACCGTGACTGCCAGCGATATCATCCGCCACGACATCACGGTGTTCAAAAAACGCCGGAACGTCCCGGTGCTGGCCTGCATCGTGGCCACCGGCGCGTCGGGGGGCTACTACGTGGCCACGGCGGCCGACGAGATCACGGCGCACCCCACAGCCATCACCGGCAGCATCGGCGTGATTCTCATGAAATTCAACGTGGAGGGACTGCTGGGCAAGATCGGGGTGGAGGAGCAGACCGTCAAGTCCGGGGACAAGAAGGATATCATGTCACCCTTCCGCAAGGCCACGCCGGAAGAGGTGAGGCTGGGGCAGGAGATCATCGACCAACTCTACGGGCGGTTTCTGGATGTGATCATGGAGCGGCCCAAGAACAGCCTGACGCGGGATGAACTGCGCAAGCTGGCCGACGGGCGGATCTATACCGCGAACCAGGCGCTGGCAGCAAAGCTGATCGACCGGATCGGCTACCTGGATGACGTCATCGCCCAGATTCGCACGACCGTGGGTGACGGGAAGGCGCGGGTGGTGAGCTATTACCGCCCCGGCAGCTACAAGGGGAGCATCTATGCCGGCGCGGCCGAAAAGGAAGGGCTGGCCGAGGCGTTGAGCGGCTTCGACGGTTTCGATTCCTTTGGGGGCAGCAGCTTCATGTATTTGTGGCGGCCGTAAAAATCAATGGGACTTATGGGACCCATAAGTCCCATAAGACCTATAAGTCCCATGAGGGGCTGATTCAGGCCGCCCCCACGAAATTTTCCAGCAAGCGCCGTGCAGTTGCACCATAGTTTGCCTCGGCCCGCCAGGCGGCCACCAGTTCGTCGGCACGCTCCCGGGTGGCCGAGTCCCAGGCGCACCAGGCGCGGATGATCTCTTCGGTCACCTCGGGATGGAACTGGGTGCCCCAGGCGCACGGCCCGATACGGAAAGCCTGGTGCGGGCAGGCCGGGGAAGCGGCCAGCAGGACCGCCCCAGGGGGAATGTCGAAACTGTCGTGATGCCACTGGAAGGTGCCGAGCCGGGGGGCACACCCCGTAAAGAGCCGGTCCTCCCTCCCCGCCGTTGTCAGTTCCACCTCCAGCGTCCCCAACTCCTCCCAACGGTTCGCTACCACCTTCCCCCCCATGGCCGCCGCCAGCAGTTGCCCCCCCAGGCAGATCCCCAGGTAGGGGGTGCGGTGGGCCACCATCTCCCGGATGAAGCCCTTTACCTGGGTGAGAAAGGGGTGGCGCTGATCGTCGTTGGCGCACATGGCGCCCCCCAGGACGATCACCCCCTGCGTCTCCTCCGGCGCGGGCAGCGGTTCGTTGCGGTAGGCGTGGCAGACCTTGGCCGCAATACCCATAGCCTGAAGGTGGTCAGTGATGTTGCCCGGTGGAACCTCCGGGTCGTTCTGGATGATGTGGAACACGCAAGCACCTCATTTCAGCGGATAGTCGGACATGCGAACGAAGTGGAAACCGCGACGCAGCAACTCCGGGACAGCAGCCATGATCCCCGCCCCGGTGCCGCTTTCCGGGTGGTTCATGTGGCAGATGATGATATCCCCGGGGACGGCCTTCACCAGCGCCGCCGTAACCTTGGGGGCGCTGTAGGTCGCCCCGGCATCCCCCAGGATGCTGAAACCGGCCACCTCATGCCCCAGGGCGCCTGCGACCTCCACCGCCACCTCGTCGTAATAGGCCGTACCGGAGCGATAGAGCTTCGGCCGCTTTCCGGTGATCGCCTCGATCTTCCGGGCGTTCCGTTCGATCTCCTCCACCAACTCCCCTGCATCCTTCGTGCCCTTGATGCCGTACACCGACCGGCCGGTCACCGAGGCCGGCTTGTGCCACATACCGTGGTTTGCTATCTCGAACAGCGGGTTGGCGGCCAGGCGCTTGAACAGCTCGGGGTTGGCGTCGATCCAGCGGGCGTTGATGAAAAGGGTGGCAGGTATCCGCTCCTGCGCCAAAAAATCCATCAGCCGGGCATCGACCCCCTTGCCTTTCCCGCTGCCGCAGGCGTCAAGGGTCAGGGCGACCACCCGGTCTCGCGTATCCAGACGGGTGCGCACGCCGCTGACCGTCTCGCCCCACTGGAGCGGCTTGCGGCCGGAGAAGCGGGCACTCACCTCCTGCTTCAAGGCATCCAGGGGAGGAGCGGGCTCCGTTGCCCACACCGGTACGGCCGACAGCAGCAGAACCGATAGGGCCGGATAAACCACCCTGATCTTTCCGAACAATAATCCCAACATGATACCCCCTTGTTTCATTAATCCTGAAGACGCAGTTATTCACCACAAAGACACAAAGGGCACAAAGGATTCACCGTCCTAACGGCGAAAAGGTATTCACCCTGAAGCCGAGTCCAGCCAATTACAAAATTGTCATATAACTAACTGAAATCATCCTCTGTGTAGCTTTGTGTCCTTTGTGTCTTTGTGGTGAACTGCCGTTTCTCTAGTAATGCTTCTTGACGCGCAACAGCCGCGCGGCAACCATGCCGATTCCGGCCGCGGTGATACTCAACATGGCCCCCATCTTGGCCGCCCCCTGGAGTGACGGGTCGGCGAAGGCCTCACCCGCCACGAACAGGGCCACGGTGAAGCCGGTGCCGGCGATGATGCCGGCCACCAGGAGGTCGCTGCGGTGCATCCCCCGCGGCAGGCCGAAGCCGAACCGGGTCGCCAGGCAGCCGAAACCGAAGATGCCCAGACTCTTGCCGCAGAGCAGGGCCGCCAGCACCAGCCAGGTGGCGGTCCCCAGACTGGAGAACCCGACCCCGGCATTGGCCAGGCCGAACAGGAACATCCCCACGTCCACCACCGCCTTCCATTCGTGCTCGAACCGTGCAAGGGGCGAGCGGTCGGCCGGGTCCTCCTCGAAGAGCAGCTTGGTTTCGCGGCGGCTGTGGGGCAGGAAGGGGACGATGAAGACCAGGGCCAGGGCGGGGTGGAGATGGGCGTGGTGCAGGCCGCTCCAGCTCAGGGCGCCGCCGCAGATCACGGCGGGCCAGTAGCTTGTGACCTTGAGGCGGCGCAGGCCGTAGGCGACAAGCATCCCCAGGGCGGTCAGCAGCAGCCATAACGGCGCCACCGGGTGACTGGGATCGGGGTAGAAGACGGCGATGATGGCCAGCCCCACCGCATCGTCGGCCACGGCCAGAAGGAGCAGATAGGAGACGGCCGGGTGAGCCGCGCCGAAGACGGCCCGGGCTACCAGCCAGGCCAGGGCGATATCCGTGGCCGTGGGGATGCCCCACCCGTTGCGCAACTCCGGCCCGCCCACCAGGGCGTTCAGCCCCAGGTAGACCGCCACCGGCCCCAGCACGCCCCCCATGGTGCCCAGAAGCGGGTTGACGGCCCGGGAGGGGGGATTGAGGGCGCCCCCCGGCAGGCAACTCTGGGTGATCTCCACCGCGGCGATGCCGAAGAAGAGCACCATGAACAGTTCGTTGGTGATGAAGTGGAAGGTGAGCCCCCCTGCAAGCGGCTGGTGCAGGAAGGCGTAATACCCGGCCGGGGCCAGGTTGGCCCAGGCAAGGGCAACCGCCACGCCGGTGAGCATGGGCACGGAAAATTCCAGCAGCAGGTTGAGGCGTCGTTTCATGGGGCTGTCCGAGATTTGATCGGCAGAGTGTAGCACCCTTTGGGCGGGGTGTGAAGTGATGCCTGCTCTTTCTTGTTGACCTGTGCGGTGAAGCGGATATGATTTGAAGAGATCAAAGGAATGAGGAGAACCCGTGCCCAAAAAACTGCCCAAAATGCTGTACGCCGATGAAAAAGGCAATATCTACGATCACCCCGAACTGTGCATGGCCGGGATGAACGGCACCGTACCGGTGCTGCCCGAGGATGTTGAGTTGATCCCGCTGCCCGAGGACAGCCGGATGTTCACCATGCCCGCCATGCCGCCCATCGCCTGGGACGAGCGCAAGAAGAGCTTCGTCACCCTGGACAGCGTCAGGGAGGGGAAGCGGACGCGGCGCATCCAGGCGGTCTCCGCCTTCATGGCCCCCGGCTACGTGCGCACCCTGCTGCCGGCCTGCGACTATTCCCGCAAGGCGGTCCAACTGCCGCTCTGGTCCTACACCGCCGTGGGGTGGGATGAGGAGCGGGACTGTTTCGTGGTGGCCGCGTCCAAGGTGGACAGCAACAGCAACTGGAACCCGGTCAACTACGACGACCGCACCCTCGACCCGCTGGTGCGCCAACGGCTGGCGGAGATGCCGGGCAACCGCCTGCTGGAGCAGTTGTCCCGCTGCGCCCTGGACTATCACTGCTTTGCCGCGAAAAACCTCTTCTATCGCCGCTGGGAAGCGCCGTTGCCCACCTCGCCGGTCTGCAACTCGGCCTGCCTGGGGTGCATCAGCCTGCAACCGTCCGAATGCTGCCCGTCCAACCACGAGCGCATCGGCTTTGTGCCGACCCCGGAAGAGATCTGCCAGATCGCCCTCCCCCACCTGGAACAGGCCGAACAGGCCATCGTCTCCTACGGCCAGGGGTGCGAAGGGGACCCGATCCTCCAGGCCGACACCATCGCCGAGGCGACGCGACGCCTGAAAAAGGCCACCAGCCGCGGCACAATCAACTTCAACTCCAACGGCTCCATCCCGGAGCGGGTGCAGCTTCTGTGCGACGCGGGCATGGACTCCTTCCGCTTCTCCATGAACTCGGTGCGGGAAGAGCTGTACAACCGCTACTACCGTCCCAAGGGGTACAGCTTCGGGGACGTGCTCCGCTCCGTGGCCATCGCCAAGCAGGCGGGCCGTTTCACCATGATCAACTACCTGGTCTCCCCCGGCGTCAGCGACGCCCCGGAAGAGGTGGAGGCGCTGCTGCGCTTCGTGGGCGACACCGGCATCGACATGATCCAGATGCGCAACCTGTCCATCGACCCGGATTTTTACAATAAAGAGATGGGGGTAGAGGGCAAGGGGATCGGCATGTATCGGCTGTTGGAGCGGTTGAAGCGGGAATTTCCCCGGTTGCAGTTTGGGTACTACAATAGGACCAAGGAGAATTTCTTTCCGGAGGGATTTGAGCAGGGGTGGCCGATCAAGGGATAGGAAAAGGGGAGACTCAAAGGGGCGGGTCTACATTTGAAAGTAGACCTGACTCGCTATCCCCCCAATCAGGCGGCGAGCCGCAACGTCGTCGCTATCTCATTCCAGGGGACAAAAATTCGTTTCTGCTCATCGCGCTCAACAAGCCCGACAAGCTCCAACACCTTTATGTCGTCGTACACATTCTTGTAGCTTCGGTTGAGGAGCTTCGCCAGCGCGTTAATACTCATTGCGCCGGCTTTATGCAGCGTTTCCAGCAACACAAGGCGTTTCGGCGTGATATACCGCAGGAGCGTTTTAAAATCGTTGAAGTAAATCCGTTCGATAGGCTGCTCGGGGAAAATTCCCTGATCGAACTGCCTCAAAATGTTTCTGGTCTCCTCTGCCGACTCTTTCATATCCTTTATACCGATTTTCAGATCTCTCATACGGTGATTCCCCTTTCCCCGCTCATAAGGCCCGTGAGGTCAGGCTTCCAAGATGCCAAACTTGGTTCAGAATAGGCTTTCAAGGGTCCAATCAGTGTCGCCAAAGTGGCGAATTTTGCATGTTGATAACTATAGGCCGGACTTTCAACTTATCTACTTTGAAGTCTGATCTAACTGACTTCATTCTATAATCTATTGAATCTCAATGAATTTATGAGCAATTGCATTTTGAAAAAGATTACATACCCCATATGACTTATTTCCAAGTATCTCAACTCTATATCTCGCTCTAGTTATTGCGACATATAATCTATTATGAGCAGTATATGTCAAATAATGAATGCTATCCTCTGTCATAGCTTTATTAGTTGGTGGGACCCTTCCATCATCAACTCCAATTAAAATAACACCATCAAATTCTAAGCCTCCTACATAGTCAGGAGCGCCCAAAACAAACCGTCCAGACTTTTTCGCCTTGTTGACCACCTCCATGTCACCACGATTTTTCAACAATTCAACTGGCTTATTATGCTCAACTGCATAATTCTTAACCATGTTGAAAATTTCGGTAGAAAAAGGCACCAGCAAGACATCTGATTTTTGTGATGACATCGCGTCAACAATATTTTCTGCATGCTTGAAAGCATTCTCAATCATTTCATCATCTGTCGTGAATAAATAGTACTGAGGTAATTCAGATTTTCTTTCTTCCGCTTCTGTAAAAGTACTTGTTGCTAATTCCAAAGGATTATAAAAATTTGTAAACAATGAAGCTCCAGACGATGTAACAGAAAACGCAAGATTAACAATATCTGGTGAACATCTAAAAACAGCTTTAACATTTGTTTCTATTGCTGATTTATCATGTTTCAATATTTCTTTGCAATATTTGCTCGATGATATACCTCTATCACCTGTTGCTTGTGATGTATCAAGGGAGAATATTATATTATTTATTTTTACATCTTTTATAAGGTGGTGAAAAACTGATAGTTCATTAATATTGAATAAATGAGTTTCATCTATAAATATACTATCAAAACCTTCTTTTTCCTTTATCCTGCGCCAAATGGGTGTGTCAAGATGCCCAATTGCCGTCAAAATAACATCGTCAGTATCATATTGACTTATTTTATTGAGCATTTTTCGATATTTAGTAAAAATCATAAAAACAAAGCCGATATCATATTCATTATTAAGTGGCAGCCCATATTGAATACGTTCTAACTTTTTATACCGCTCCAAATCTTCATCTGCACGACCCTTTATCATGATCGAGATTTCATGTTGTAACATTTCACAGATATTCCATGGACTTTCTTTCTCTAAAAAGATTGCAAACTCATTTGATAATATTTTTTTATAGGTTGTAAAGTCATTAGACATAGCTTCATCGAATGCTTGAACAATATATAAGAGCTGAGCGTCTTTTGAATCCATTGCATCCCGATCAATCAATTCTGTTTCAGATATATTCACTCGAATATTATTAACACACCATTCATGCAGTGTAGTTACAGTAACACCAACTATATATTCAGTATTAGATTCGCACAGGTATTTACTTGCATCGTTTCCAACAAATATATCCTCTATTGTTTTCTTTGTTGAATTACTATGAGTAATAAATAATGAGTGATGCTCCTGACTCAATTTTTCGCATTCAATTAAATTATTTATGCATTTCAATATTAGACTCAATGTCTTCCCAGTTCCAGCAGGACCCTCAATCTTTTCAGGGCCACTGACTGCCCGCTTTACAAACGCTTTCTGGGCGACTGTCAATATTTCTAGCCAATTACTAAATCCAAGCGAAGTAACACCAATAGGCCTATCTATATTATCCAATTTAGTGACACAAAAAGAGGATATTTCTGGCTGCTGAAGACTAGCTTGCCTTAATTCGTCCAGCTTCAGATATGCTTGATTTAGACATGTAATTGCTTTTCTATAATTCGTTGTTGGAGCTTCTTCATTTTTACCTGCTCCGTCATCAGTGCTCAATTTATATACAAGCAAAAACATGTTGCCAATATCTCTTCTTTCAGCCCTTCTTTTGTCTGGACTTTCTTCAATAACGATTCTTGGTGGAGCGCTAGAGGTCGTAAACGGGAACGGAAAGATAACAGATTTGGTTGAATCCTGAATGTGCCTTTCTGTCATTGGGTGAGCTAATTTATTCCAATATCTAAGGGCAAATCTAACGGTTTTTTGGAACAAAATTATTACATCTTTATTTGACTTGTTATCAAATATTCTACTTTCACCTAAATCAAAAACAAGGTACTTAGTCGATTTTTTTGTATTACTTAAAAAATAAACACCATCATCAACGTAAATAAGAGCTACTTTTATATCAAACTGGTTATATTTAGTCCCACCAGTGAGCACATCAACCAATTGATTTGCTTGGTCGAAGTCAATTGACTGTAATGTGCGATTAGAGGCTATTTGATCAGCAGCTTCATCACCCACAACTATATACTTCATAACGCCTCCATATCGTGAACAATAAAGTGATTGGCAATCGACGCAATATGTTCAGAATCAGTATCTTTTACACCAATTCTGCAAAAAGTAGTACCAAAGCATTGCATAATATGTTCTATATAAGGAGATTTCATTTGCGAAATTGGCATAACATAGTCTGTGTTAGAAAATGACATTTTATTATCATATAATTTATTTTTGCTGACTAAATAGTCGTATTCTGCCTTGGATAAACCATTTGCCATCTTAGTTGCCAATTCATTTGGCAACCAGTTAATTTCTCTTAACAATACCACATAGCCCGTATCAATTGATTCTGAACCTATTCCAGGTATATAATAATAACCATTGAGTTTGTGCTTTACCAGATCATTGATTATTGCATCTCTAATTTTAGAATTAGAATTAATCAGTTCAAGAAATTTGTTTTTGTTAAATTTAACAGATAAAGCATCAATTATATCTAATTGTGATAGTAAATATAAATATCGTTCTCTTTGTTTTTTATTATTAATATCAATAATTATTTTATCATACACTACCCTAGCAGGTATTGTATCTAATATTGAATTAGATAAATTCATGTTAGTCAATATATTATTCATTTCATTACGGATTTGATTTATTATTTTAGGTAATATAATGCTATTAAAATCAACATAAATCCAATCACTCATATTAATTATTGGCAAGTAATTATATAAATTAACCTTACTATGTGCTATATCACAACGAGCAGTTATTATAAGCCCATACACTTGGCAATGGCTATATTCTTCTGCCACAGCACCTGTAAAAATAAGCCCTTGATGTAATTTATTATCTTGTGGAAGCGAAATTATCTCATTTTTTATCATTGGATATCGTAGCCTACTAGCTTAATATAATTAACCAAATGCACTCTTTAAAAGAGAGAAGAACAGTGACGGCTTCGACTTCATGCCATATGCATCCCCATATTTAAACACTCATATGTTCAGGAGATGTTCCGGGACAGGCTTGCACCTTTGCATTCATACAACCCTAGGAAGAACATCGGCGTCAGGTTCCCATTCTCCACAAACAACTTCATACCGCCGCCGGTGCGATCCTTCACGCCCTTCTACACCCCGCAAAACCAAATTTCAACGTAAAACCAGAGTGTTAAAAAAATTACCATAAAAAGGCCAATCCCCTATTTCATTGAAATTAAACAATAAAAGGCTCACGAATCTCACCCAGCCACCTCCCATTGCATCATTTTGATACAAAAAAAAACCGGAAAATATCCGGGCTTGTGGGTGCCTTTTTCAAAAAGAAGCAAGGGGGTCAAAGCTCCAAATATCAAATTTGAATTTTGGAGACCTACCCCTCCCGCCTTTCACAGAAATTGCGTGGCGCGTCAACAGCGCGGAGAGAATCCGTGACAAGAATTTAACTTGCCGAGTGTAAACATTTTGTTTATACTGCATCCATGATTAAGACCTTTGCCGACAAAGCAACCGAACGGTTCTTTGAATCCGGGAAGTCGAAAAGGCTACCGCCAGGCATTGTCACCCGTGCGGCCATGCGGTTGAACCAGCTCGACAATGCCACGGTGGTCGAGGACTTACGGATGCCGCCGTCAAACCACCTTGAAACGCTTTCGGGAGACAGAAAAGGTCAGTGGAGCGTCAAGATAAACGACCAATGGCGGGTATGTTTCACCTTCGCCGAGGGTCATGCGTATGACGTAGAGATCACCGATTATCACTAGAACTGGAGAACTGGCATGGCAACAAAGAATGGGCTTCCGGCCATCCACCCCGGAGAATATTTGAAAGAAATCCTTGAAGAGCTTGGGCTATCGCAAAATGCCTTTGCCGGCTCCATCGGCGTCTCCGCCATGAGGGTTTCCCATGTCATTCATGGCAAGCGCCCGGTGACTGCCGAACTGGCCGTGTTGTTCGGCAAAGCGTTCGGCCAGACGCCGCAGTACTGGATGAACCTCCAGACGAGCTACGATCTGAAAATCACGGAGAAGATCATGGCGCACCGGGTCAGGCAGATACGCCCGATTGCGCTGGCCGCGTGATCAAGCAGCTTATGGAGAGGTAAGGGGGCCAAAGCTCCAAACAGTAAATTTGAATTTTGGAAAAAAAGAGCAGGGTCTCAGCTACCTACACATCCCCGTAAATTTTGGCCTCGCCTGTCACGATAACACAGCGAACACTAAAACACGCCTTTCGCCCTTCTACACCCCGCAAAACTAAATTTCAACGTAAAAACAGAGTGTTAAAAAAATTACCATAAAAGCTCGACCATCTATCACCTTGATATCACATGTAAAAACCAACCCAAAACCGCCCATCCGCCCATCATTGCATCTTTTTGACACAAAAAAAGCCCGGAAAATATCCGGGCTTGCGGGTGCCTTTTTCAAAAATGCCGCAGGGTCCATCCCTCTCAGGCAATAGTATGCCGGATATCCTTCCCCTTAACCATGAAGATCACCATCTCGGCGATGTTGGTGGCGTGGTCGGCGATGCGCTCCAGGGACTTGGCCACGTAGTTGAGCTTCATGGAACGGGAGATGGTACTGGAGTCCTCGATCATGAAGGTCAGCAACTCCCGGTGGATCTGCTCGTTGATCTCGTCCACGAAGTTGTCGTCGTTGCAGACCTTGATGGCCAGATCGTCGTCGCCGTGCACGAAGGAGTCCAGGGACTCCTTAACCATCACCTCGGTCCAGTGGGCCATGCGGGGGATGTCGATATACGGCTTGAGCTGCGGCTCCGCGTTCAACTCCTTGGCCCGCTTGGCGATGTTGGTGCACTGGTCGCCGATGCGCTCCAGGTCGGTAACGATCTTGAGGGCCAGGGTGATGAACCGCAGGTCGCGGGCGGCCGGCTGGCGCAACGCCAGGAGTTCCAGGCAGCGCTCGTCGATGTTCACCTCCAGGTTATTCACCTCATGGTCCATGGCGATGATACTGTCGGCAAGGGGGGTATCCCGCTCCACGAGCGCCTTGACCGACCCGGAGATCATCATCTCCACCTTGCCGCCCATGGCCAGGAGCATGCTGCGCAGCTCGTCCAGCTCTGTGTCGAATGTTGCACTGAAGTGTTCACGTTCCATATATCGTCATCCTTTCCATCCCGGCAACCGGTTGGTGTGTTTTTTTGTTCATGGGGGCCGGGATAGAGCCCGCCGGCCGGTTCCCCTAGCCGAATCTCCCCGTGATATAATCCTCGGTCTGCTTTTTCTCGGGGTTGGTGAAGACCTTGCGGGTCTCGCCGATCTCCACCAGTTCGCCGATGTAGAAGAAGGCCGTCACGTCCGATACCCGCGCCGCCTGCTGCATGTTGTGGGTAACGATGACGATAGTATACTTTGATTTCAAGTCCTCGATCAACTCCTCGATCTTGAGGGTCGAGATCGGGTCCAGGGCCGAGGCCGGTTCGTCCATCAGGATCACCTCCGGCTTGACGGCGATGGTCCGGGCGATGCAGAGACGCTGCTGCTGGCCTCCCGACAGTTCCACGGCCCCCGTACGGAGGCGGTCCTTGACCTCGTCCCACAGGGCCACGCGCTTCAGGCTCGACTCCACGATCTCGTCCGCATCCCCCTTCTTCAACACGCCGTTCAGTTTGTAGCCGGCGATCACGTTGTCGTAGATGGACATGGCCGGAAAGGGGTTGGGCTTCTGGAAGACCATGCCGACCCGGCGGCGGATCGTGACCGGGTCCACGCTGCGGCCGTAGATGTCGGTGTCGTCCAGCATGATGGTGCCGGTCACCCGGGCGGAGGGGGTCAGGTCGTGCATCCGGTTGATGCTGCGCAACACCGTGGATTTGCCGCAGCCGGACGGGCCGATGATGGCGGTCACGCTGTTCTCGGCGACCTCCATGGCGACATTTTTGACGGCATGGTTATCTCCGAAGTGGATATTGAGGTCTCGTATGGCTAATTTGCTGTTCATGAAATGCCCTTTCAGGAATGTTTGCTTCTGCCGAGCCAGCGGGCGGCCAGGCTCAGGCCGAACATCAGCACCACCAGCACCAGGGCTCCGGCCCAAGCCAGACGGTGCCAATCCTCGTACGGCGAGATGGCGAAATTGAAGATCTGCAGCGGCAGGGCGGCCATGGGTTCCGTAAGTTTCTTGCTCCAGAACTGGTTGCCGAGCGCCGTAAAGAGCAGGGGCGCCGTTTCCCCGGCCACCCGGGCGATGGCCAGCAGGACGCCGGTGATGACGCCGGTCAGGGCGCTGCGCAGGGTAACCTTGATGCTGGTGCGCCAGAGCGGTACCCCCAGGGCCAGGGACGCCTCCCGCAGGGTGGCCGGCACCATCTTGAGCTGTTCCTCGGTGGTGCGCAGCACGATGGGGATCATGATGAGCGACAGGGCAAAAGAACCGGCCAGGGCCGAAAAGCCCTTGAGCGGCACCACCAGCATGCTGTAGGCCACCATGCCGGTGATGATGGAGGGGATGCCGGACAGGACGTCGGCGCAAAACCGGATGGCGGTGGCAAGCTTGCCGGTGCCGTACTCCGTCAGGTAGACCGCGCCGAAGATACCGATGGGGAGCCCCACCAGCGAGGCCATGCCGATCATGATGGCGGAACCGGCGATGCCGTTGGCCATGCCGCCCCCCGCCTCGCCGGTCGGCTTGGGTATCTGGGTGAAGAAGTCTAGGGAGATGGAGCTGATCCCCATCTTGACGATGTGATAGAAGATGATGATGAGCGGCAGCAGCACCAGGAGCGTCGCCCCCCCCATCAACAGCGTGGCGGACAGGTTGGCCGTCCGGCGCAGGGTAATGGAACGCAGGATCATGCCACGCCTCCTTTCCACTTGCGGGTGACGCTCCAGAGCAGCATGCGGGCCAGGAAGTTGATCACCAGGGTCACAAACAAGAGGATCAGGCCGATCTCCATCAGCGCCGAGGCGTGCATCTTGGTGGTGGTTTCTGCGAACTCGTTGGCAATGACGCTGGGCATGGTGTAGGCCGGCGACAGGAGCGACAGGGAGATCTGGGGGGTGTTGCCGATCACCATGGTGACCGCCATGGTCTCGCCGATGGCCCGGCCCAGGCCGAGGATCACCGCGCCCAGGATGCCGGAGCGGCCGTAGGGGAGCACGGCCATGCGGATCATCTCCCAGCGGGTCGCTCCCAAGGCGATGGCCGCCTCCTTCTGGCTCGACGGCACCGCCATCAGGACCTCCTTGGTGATGGAGGTGATGATCGGCACGATCATGATCATCAGGATAAAGACGGCGGCCAGCATGCTGACCCCGTAGGGTGCCCCCCGGAAAAAGGGGAGAAAGCCGAAATGCTCGATCAAGAACGGCTGGATGGTGCTCTGGAGCCAGGGGGTCATGACCAGGATGCCCCACAGGCCGTAGATGACGCTGGGGATGGCGGCCAGGAGCTCGACCAGGGCGGCGGTGGCAGCGCCGACCTTGCGGGGCGCCAGTTCGGTGATGAACAGGGCGGTGCCGAT
This sequence comes from Oryzomonas sagensis, assembly GCF_008802355.1. Taxonomy (NCBI): domain Bacteria; kingdom Pseudomonadati; phylum Thermodesulfobacteriota; class Desulfuromonadia; order Geobacterales; family Geobacteraceae; genus Oryzomonas; species Oryzomonas sagensis. The sequence continues at coordinate 173,752 of NZ_VZRA01000001.1, forward strand.
GCTCAGCGGGGTGGCCAGCAGGATCGCCAGGATCGAGGAAACGATGGAGCCGTACAGGTAGGGGAGCGAGGCAAACTCCTCCTGGACGGCGTCCCAGGTGCTGCCGCCGATGAATCCCCAGCCGAAACGGCTGATGGCCGGCAGGCTCTCCTTCACCATCTCGGCGGTCATGAGCAGAAGGATGACGATGATGCTGCAGGCGAGGAGCAGGGTGAATCCCCGGAATATGGCGTCACCCTTGATGCCTTGTGCGCTGTTCTGCATGTCTGGTTCCTATCTTTTTACTCGTTTGTATCTGTTTGGATCGTATCAAGAACATGTTACGGACATGTTACGGAGCGGGAACTATCCGGCAACATTGTCAAGTTTGTAACATGCCGCCATTTTGTCAAATTCAGGTGACTGCCGGGCAGCTGTTACACATGCCGGGCAAGAAAAAAGCGCGGGCGCCGTGGTGACGGCCCGCGCTCGGGATGACGGGGTAACTGCATCTGCCCCTTGCTTGATTAGTGCTTGATGGTCTTGATGGTTTTCTCAACCATCTTCACGACCGGTGCGGGGAGCGGCGCATAGAGCATCCCTGCGGCCATCTTCTGCCCCTTGTGCAGTTCCCAGTTCAGGAATTCCACCAACTTCTTCCCCTTGACCGCATCCTTCTGGTGTTCGTACACCACCAGCCAGGTGAAACCGACGATGGGATAGGCGTCGTCGCCCGGCTGGTTGACCAGGGATACGCGGTAGTCGGCCGGCATGTGTTTGACCGCGCCTGCTGCGGCAGCGCTGGTGGTCTTGATGGAGGGCTCGACGAACTTGCCGTTTTTGTTCATCAGCGTGGCATAGGGGAGCTTGTTTTCGAAGGCGTAGGCCAATTCGACGTAGCCGATGGAGTTCTTGGTGTTCTTGATCTGACCGGCAACACCCTCGTTACCCTTGCCGCCCAAGCCGATGGGCCAGTTCACGGAAGCACCCTTGCCGACCTTGCCGTGCCATTCCTGGTTAACACTGGAGAGGTAATCGGTGAAGATGCTGGTGGTGCCGCTGCCGTCGGAGCGGTGCACCACGATGATCGGCTCATTGGGGAGCTTCACCCCCGGGTTGTCGTCGGCGATGCGCTTGTCGTTCCACTTGGTGATCTTGCCGAGGAAGATGTCGGCCACATCGCTGGAGCGGAGTTTGAGCCCCTTGTGAACGCCGGGCAGGTTGTAGGTGACGACCACGGCGCCCATGACGGTCGGGATGTGCAGGAGCTTGCCCGGGGCGGCCTTGAGTTCTGCGTCGGAGAGGAACTTGTCGCTGGCGCCGAAGTCCACGGTGCCGGCGGTGATCTGCTTGATGCCGCCGCCGCTGCCGATGGACTGGTAGTTGAATTTCACCGAGGTATCGATCTTGGCGTATTCGCTGAACCACTTGGAGTAGAGCGGATAGGGGAAGGTGGCCCCGGCGCCGTTGATCAGCGTCTCCGCGGAAGCCTGGCCCGCAACGCAGACCGACGCCACCAGGGCGAGGGTCAGAACGGTCTTACGGATGGTTGAAAACATCATAATCCTCCTTGTTTTTGTAATCGTTACCGAAACAGTACAGGAGAAATATTACAGCGATGTTACGGCCAGGCAAATTACCCGTAACAGAAACGGGCCGGATCAGGCGGCGGCAATGGGCAGGGTGAACGAGAAGATGGACCCCTTGCCGAACTCATTGTTGGTCACGGAGATTTCCCCGCCGTGCAACTGGACGATGTGTTTGGCGATGGCCAGCCCCAGTCCGGTCCCCCCCTGGTCACGGCTGCGCGCCTCATCCACCCGGTAAAAACGTTCGAAGATGCGGGGGAGATCCTTGAACGGGATGCCGATGCCGGTATCGGCGACGGCGATCTTCAGGAACCCCGGGTCATCGCCCGGGCGGACCGAGAGGGTCACCATGCCCTGGGGCGGGGTGTATTTGATGGCGTTGTCCAGCAGGTTCACGAGCACCTGCTCCACGCGCCCCTGGTCGGCCAGCACCCGCGGCAGCCCTGCCGGGATGTCGAGCTGCATCCTGATGTCCTTCCTGTTGGCGTTCTCCTCCAGCAGCATGTAGGTCTTGCGCATGGTGCCGGAGATGTCCAGCGGGTGGCGGTCCAGGACCAGCGCCCGGGACTCCAGGGTCGAGAGGGTGAGAATGTCGTTGATCAGGGCGGACAGCCGTTCGGAATGGCTGAGGATGATCTCCACGAAACGCGCGGCCCGGTCCGCATCGGACTGCAGCGCCCCGTCCAGCAGCGTCTCGGCGTACCCCTTGATGACCGATACCGGGGTGCGCAATTCGTGGGACACATTCGCGACGAAATCGCGGCGGATATTCTCCACCTTCTTCATGTCGCTGATGTCGTGGAACACCGCCACGACCCCGCTCTTCCTGCCGTCCACGGCGAGCGGCGCCCAGTGGGTCAAAAGGGTGATCTCCCCCGGCTGGATGGTGATCTCCCGGATAAGCTCCTCCCCCTCGGCGGCCCCCAGGGCCGTAAAGGCCGCCAGGAGATCGGGATGGCGGGAGATCTCGATCAGCTTCTTCCCCTCCACGTCGCCCGAGAGGGAAAAGAGCCTGCGAAACGCCGGATTCACCAGGGTGATCGCCCCCTCGGGCGAGGTGACCATCACCCCTTCCCCCATGCCGCGCAGGATCGTGTCCAGCTGCTGCTTTTCCGAGGAGAGCCGCTGCATCTGCTGCTCGATCCGTTCGCTCATATCGTTGAGCACGCGGGCCAGCTCCCCTACCTCGTCATGGGCCGTCGCCGGTATCCGCACCGGCGATTCGCCGCGCCCGATGCGGGCGGCTGCCGCGGCCATGTTCCGCAGGGGGCGGGAGGTCAGGTTGGACAGGATATAGCTCAGCAGCAGGGCGGCCAGGGTGGTCAGCAGTACGGCGACGCCCACCACGCGATGCAGGGCATTGCTGGAGTTGGTGAGGTAGGACAGCGGCATGGCCAGCCGCACAAAACCGTCGGTCTTGCCGTTCCCATAGGTCATGGCCACGTAGAGCATATCGGTCTTGAGGGTCTCGGAGTAGCGCATGGCGATGCCGGTCCCCGAGGCGAGGGCCGCCTGCACCTCGGGGCGGTCCAGGTGGTTCTGCAACTCACCGAGCTTGGCGCCCTTGACGTCCGAATCGCCGATAACACGGCCATCGGGTGCGATCAGGGTCAGCCGCTCCCTGATGGTGGAACCGACCATCTCGGCCAACTGCTGGGGGGGCAGCTTCATATGGTCGGACATCACCAGAAGGCGGGCCAGCTTGGCCTGGCTCTGCAGGCTCGTCCGGCTCTCCTCCACCAGGTTCGTCTCCAGGACATGATCCATATACAGATAAAAACTGCCGGCGATCGCAACGATCAACAGCAGATACGACAGCATCAATTTCAGGCGGAATCCCATCATCACTCCTCTATCTTGTAGCCGAAGCTGCGTACGGTCTTGATCAGATCGCCCGGTTTGCCCAATTTGCCGCGCAAGCGGGTGATATGGGTATCAACGGTCCGGGTGTCCCCCACGTTGTTGTAGCTCCACACGTTCTGCAGGAGCAGTTCCCGGCTCAGCACCCGGCCGGGGCGCTCCGCCAGGTAGAGCAGAAGCTTGTATTCGGTGCTGGTCAGCTCCACCTCGTTCCCGGCGCTCAACACGCGGTGGCGTTCGGTTTCGATGGAAATATCCCCGATGGAGATGCCCCCTTCGGCCGCGGATGACGGCTGGCTGTCGCACCGCCGCAGGATCGCCCGGATGCGCAGCAGCAGTTCGCGCATGGAAAACGGCTTCACCAGGTAGTCGTCGGCCCCCACCTCGAAACCGACCACCCGGTCGATCTCCTCGCCCTTGGCGGTGAGCATGAGCACCGGGACCTGGCTGGTGCGGCCGTCCTTGCGCAACTCCTTGCACACATCCGTCCCCATCATGCCCGGCAGCATCAGGTCGAGCACAACCAGGTCCGGGGGGTCGCGGCGCGCCGCTTCAAGGCCTTCCAGACCGTCATAGGACCACTGCATCTTGAACCCTTCCTTCTCCAGGTTGAACACGAGCAGTTCGGTCAAATCTTTTTCATCCTCGATTATCAGGATATTTTTCATCGGGGCCTCCCTGAGGCGCAGCAGAAGAATTTTCTTGTATTTTTACCCTTTTTTGCTTTCTTGTAACATAGTATTATTGCGATCATGTTACGAAAGGCCAACATATTTGTGTGACTTACGGTTTTTTCTTCGCTTTCCCACGGAAAGCACTATACTGGCCGCACCCCGACGCTGGCCGCGGTATTTTTTTACTCTTCCTAAACGTGCCACGGCGGCTCACAATTTTGGCTTGCATTTTCCAAAGCATTTGTGTAAACAATAATAAACGCATTAAATTACGTTATAAACTCCGCAGTTAGGCAAATTCTACGGTACGCATATCCACCAGTCAACGATCGACTGGTGGAATTTTAGTTTCACTAAAAAAGGCATTCCTGTGAAAAAGAAGAAGATGCTTCTTTCGACCGAGACCATGGACGTGGATTTCGTCCGCAAGGTCGAAGCCCTCTCCGGGACATCGGTCCGGCGTTGCTTCCAGTGCGGCAAGTGTTCGGCCGGCTGCCCCATGGCCACCTTCATGGAGCATCCCCCCAACCGGGTCGTGCGACTGCTCCAGCTCGGCCAGTGGCAACGTATCCTGGCCGGCCGCTCCATCTGGTACTGCGCCTCCTGCGAGACCTGCTCCACCCGCTGCCCGAACAAGGTGCACCTGGCCTCCATCATGGATGCCCTGCGCAAGCTCTCGTGGGATGCCGAAGGGCCGTCCAAGGAGAGTTACGTGCAGTTGGCCAACCGGCTCTTCCTGCAAAACATCCGCACCTACGGCCGCCAGTACGAGATGCGCCTGGCCGCCGTGTTCAACGTCAAATCCGGTCAGTTTCTCAAGGACCTGATGCTGGGGCCCAAGCTGATCAGCAAGGGCAAACTCAAGATGTTCCACCAGAAAAACAAGAACATGACCGAGATCGAAAAGATCTTCGGCCGCATCGAGGAGATGCGTAAAAACGGGGAGGCCCTGTGACCCCCAAGAAGGCTCTCAACTACGCCTACTATCCCGGCTGTTCGCTCCATGCCTCGGCCGGCGAATACGACCTTTCGACCCGGGAGTTGTTCAAAAAACTCGACATCGGCCTGACGGAGGTGCCGGACTGGTTCTGCTGCGGCGCCACCCCGGCCCACAACGTGGACGAACTGCTCTCCCTCTCCCTGTGCGCCAAAAACCTGGAACTGGCCGAACAGGTGGAGGGCGATCTGGCGGTCGCCTGCGCCGCCTGCTTCTCGCGGCTCAAGACCGCTCAACACGTCCTCGCGGAAAGCGATATCAAGCGCAGGCAGGTGGAAAAGGCCATCGACGCCCCGGTGCCCCTGACGAGCAACGTCAAGCACCTGCTGGACATCCTGGCCCGCGACCTGGGACTGGAACAGCTGGAACAGGCCGTCACCAAGCCGCTTGCCGGCCTGAAGGTGGCCTGCTACTACGGCTGTCTCCTGACCCGGCCCACCGACGTGCCGAACCTGGATTGCGTCGAGGCGCCGACCATCATGGAAGATATCCTGAAAGCGGCCGGGGCCGAAACAGTGGCCTGGAGCCACCGCATGGAATGCTGCGGCGCCAACTTCACCCTGTCGCGACCCGGCGTGGTCATCCAGCTCTCCCACGCCATCCTGGATTCGGCCAAGGAGGCCGGCGCCGACTGCATCATGGTGGCCTGCCCCCTGTGCCACGGCAACCTGGATATCCGCCAAAAGGAGATCGAGGGGGTCTACAATACCGAGTACGCCATGCCGGTTTTCTACATCACCCAACTGGTGGGCCTGGCTACCGGCCTGGGAGCGGACAAACTCGGCCTGGACGCCCTGATCGTCAACCCCATGCCGCTGCTGAAAGAGAAAGGTTTGGTGTAGATGTCCAGAATAGGCGTATTTATCTGCCACTGCGGTGAGAACATCTCCCGGACGGTCGATGTGGAACGGGTTGCGGCCCAGGTCGGCACCCTGCCCGGCGTGGCCTTCTCCACCGATTACAAATACATGTGTTCCGACCCCGGCCAGGGGCTTTTGAAAAAGGCCATCCAGGAGCAGCGGCTCTCCCACGTGGTGGTGGCGGCCTGCTCGCCCCGCATGCACGAGAAGACCTTCCGCAAGGCGGTGGAGTCGGCCGGGCTGAACCCCTTCCTCTGCGAGATGGCCAACATCCGCGAGCACTGTTCCTGGGTCCACGAGGACCGGGAGGAGGCCACCCGAAAGGCCATCGAGATCGTGGGCATGATGGTGGAGCGGGTCAAGAAGAACCGCGTGCTCCCCACCATCACCGTGCCGGTCACCAAACGGTCCCTGGTCATCGGCGGCGGCATCGCCGGCATCCAGGCCGCCCTGGACATCGCCGATTGCGGCCACGAGGTGGTCCTGGTGGAGCGGGAACCCTCCATCGGCGGGCACATGGCCCAACTCTCCGAGACCTTCCCGACCCTAGACTGCTCCCAGTGCATCATGACCCCCAAGATGGTGGACGTGGCCAATCACCCCAAGATCAAGCTCTACACCTATGCCGAGATCGAGCACGTGGAAGGGTACATCGGCAACTTCCAGGTCACGGTGCGCAAGAAGGCTCGCTCGGTGGACGAGGATAAATGCACCGGCTGCGGGGTCTGCATGACCAAGTGCCCCCAGAAGAAGATTCCCAACACCTTCGACCGCAACCTGGGCATGCGCCCGGCCATCTATGTGCCGTTCCCCCAGGCGGTGCCCAACACGCCGGTCATCGACCGGGAGAACTGCACCAAGTTCAAAACCGGCAAATGCGGGGTCTGCCAGAAGGTATGCGGCCCGGGCGCCGTTGATTACGAGCAGGAAGACCAACTGATCGTGGAACCGGTGGGCGCCATCGTGGTAGCCACCGGCTTCGACCTCTACTCCATCGAGGAGAAGCCCAAGGGCTCCCCCATCAAGGGGTACGGGGAGTTCGGCCACGGCAAGATCCCGGACGTGATCGACGGCATGACCTTCGAGCGCCTGGCCTCCGCCTCCGGCCCCACGGGCGGCAAGATCCTCCGCCCCTCCGACGGCAGGGAACCGAAGCAGATCGTCTTCATCCAGTGCGTCGGCTCCCGGGCCCGGGAAAAGGGCATCTCCTACTGTTCCAAGATCTGCTGCATGTACACCGCCAAGCACACCATGCTCTACCACCACAAGGTGCATGACGGCCAGGCCTATGTCTTCTTCATGGACGCCCGCACGCCGGGCAAGAGCTACGACGAATTCTGGCGCCGCTCCATCGAGGAGGAAGAGGCGGTCTACATCAGGGGCATGGTCTCCCGCCTCTACCAGAAGGGTGACAAGATCGTGGTCATGGGGAGCGACATCGCCGTGGGGGTGCAGGTGGAGATCGAGGCCGACATGGTGGTGCTGGCCACGGCCGTGCAACCCCAGAAGGGGGCCGACACCCTGGCCCAGAAGCTGGGCATCTCCTACGACAAGTATCATTTCTATTCCGAGGCCCACGCCAAGCTGCGCCCGGTGGAGTGCGCCACGGCCGGCATCTACCTGGCCGGCGCCTGCCAGGGGCCCAAGGATATCCCCGACACCGTCAGCCAGGCCTCGGCCGCCGCGGCCAAGGTCATGACCCTCTTTGCCAAGGACAAGCTGGAACGGGAACCGATCGTGGCCAAGGTCAGGGAGGCCGGCTGCGTGGGATGTTTCTACTGCCAAAAGGTCTGCCCCTACGGTGCGGTGGAGGAGAAAGAGATCCGCGACCGCCAGGGCAACCTGGTCAAGGTGGTGGCCTACGTCAACCCCGGCGTCTGCGGCGGCTGCGGCACCTGCCAGGCCACCTGCCCATCCAAGAGCGTGGAACTGGACGGCTATACCGATGAGCAAATTGTCGCGATGATAGAAGCGTTATGACAGGGAGAAATGAAACAGTGCATACCGAAGGACAGAAGCACGCGTTCGAGCCCAAGATCATCGCCTTTGTCTGCACCTGGTGCACCTATGCCGGGGCCGACCTGGCCGGCACCAGCCGCATGCAGTACCCGGCCAACGTGCGGGTGCTCAAGTTCCCCTGTACCGGACGCATCGATCCGGTCTTCATCCTCAAGGCTTTCCAGCAGGGGGCCGACGGCGTCCTGGTGTCCGGCTGCCACCCGGGGGACTGCCACTACATCGCCGGCAACTTCCACGCCCGCCGCAGGTTCGCCGCCTTCAGGAAACTCCTGGAGTTCGTGGGGATCGATCTGGGCCGCCTGCAATTCTCCTGGGTCTCGGCCGCCGAGGGGGGCAAATGGGTGGAGATGGTCACCGACCTGACCGAGCGGGTAAGACACATGGGGCCGATGCAGGAGTTCAAAGAACTGGCCCTGGAGGAGCAGTGGTCCGGGGTTATCGACACACCGGAGTTGAAGGAAGTTTATAACTCAATCTAACAGCTTTGCTCACCACAAAGACACAAAGAGCACAAAGAAAGACTCAAATGACCAGAGAAGAAATCGATTCTTTATCGAATAAGGTCATTGGAGCGCTGATTGAGGTTCACCGGTGTTTGGGACCGGGACTTCTGGAATCGGCTTACGAAGAATGTCTTTGTAGAGAGCTTGAGTTGCGAGGAATTGCATTTGAAAGGCAAGCATCATTATCCATAGCCTATAAAGGCATACAGATTGATGCAGCGTATCGAATTGACATTCTTGTCGAGAATGCCTTGATTCTTGAGTTAAAGTCAGTTGCTAAACTTGAATCCATCCATGAAGCTCAGGTGTTAACATATTTAAAATTGAAGAATCTATGGCTGGGGCTTCTTATAAACTTCAATGTTTCTGTCCTTAAAGACGGCATCAGACGAATGGTCAATGGTTAGATCTTCTTTGTGCCCTTTGTGTCTTTGTGGTGAAACAATAAGGTGTTGAATCTATGAATGACAATCCCATCGACACAACCATCTACGCCGCCGTCACCGAGGCGATCCAGGACGAGGCGCGACGTATTCTGTCGGAAGGTAGCGTCTCCGCCGTAGTCGGCTATGCCGCCGCGCGGCGCAAAGGTTCTGCCCAGCCGGTGGTCATTACTCAGGCCGACGATGCCGGTAAACTGATCTTCTCCGCCGCTTGCGTCAACAACCTGGCCGTCTACCTGACCAAGGCCAAGAAGGAGATCCCCAAGGCCGGGAAGATCGGCATCGTGGTCAAGGGGTGCGACCTGAAGGCGCTGGTGGGGCTGATGGGTGAGTCCCAGCTGAAGCGGGAGGAGTTGTACCTGATCGGCGTTCCCTGCGCCGGGGTACTGGCCTCCACGGCCCAGCCTGCCCGGGAACTGACCGGCGACACCATCGCCCCCAAGTGCCGCGAATGCGATAACCACCTGCCCCAGGGATGCGACTTCGTGCCGGACCAGCGACCGGTCACCCTCGAGTTGGCGGGGAAGTACAGCGCCGAGATCGCCCGCCTGGAGGCCATGACCCCGGCCGAGCGCTGGGCCTACTGGAAAGAGCAGTTCAAAAAGTGCATCAAGTGCTACGCCTGCCGCCAGGTCTGCCCGTTCTGCTTTTGCGAGCAGTGCCTGTGCGACCGCAACAAGCCGCAAATGGTGGAGACCACCCCCCGCCCGGCCGGCAACACGGCCTGGCACATCGTCCGGGCCATGCACCTGGCCGGCCGCTGCGCCGGCTGCGCCGAGTGCGAACGGGTCTGCCCCATGGACATCCCGCTCAACCTGTTGAACCGCAAGATGGCCAAGGAGCTGAAAGAGCTGTACGACTACGAGGCTGGGTTCGAGGTGCGGGAAAAGGGGCCGTTGGCGATGTACGACGAGAAGGATGACCAGAGTTTTATAAAATAAACGGCTGAACATCTGCCACAGAGACACAGAGACACGGAGAAAGGCAAAAAAACAAAGTTATTGTGGGTTACACACGATGAATCTTTCAGACTTTGGTTTTCCCTGAAAATGTTTTGGTTTTCTCTCTTTGTTTTCCTCTGTGTCTCTGCGTCTCTGTGGCAGATTTTAAAGGTGTTAACATGCAGAAATTCATCTCACAACAAAACCTGGGCCGCCTGCTGGACAAGTTGATCGCCGACGGCAAGCGGGTCATTGCACCGCGCATGGATGCCGGCACGCCGCTGTACGGGCCGCTTGCGGATGCCGCCGGAATCGTGCTCGACCAGTTGCCGCGCCGCTCGGCCAAGGAGACCTTTTTCCCGGTCTGCGAGGACATCATGTCCTACGGCAAGGAGGGGCAGCAGGTCACACTGAGGGATGTAAGCCCCGCCAGCTTCCCGGAGACGATCCTGGTGGGGGTGCGCCCCTGCGACGCCGCCGCGATCCCGGTTTTGGACGCCGTATTCTCCTGGGACTACCAGGACGAGTTCTTCCTGGAACGCCGGAGGAGAACCACCATCGTCGGCCTGGCCTGCACGCAAGCGGACGACGCCTGTTTCTGCACCGCCGTTGGGCTCTCCCCGGCCGCTCCCAAGGGGAGCGACCTGTTCCTGACCCCGGTGGAGGGGGGCGGCTACGCCTGCGAGACCTTCACCGGCAAAGGTGAGGCGTTAGTCAACAACCACGGGGAACTGTTCGCCGAACCGAACGGCGCACCGGCGCTTCCCCTGGCCGAACCGCAGACGGAGAAGTTCGACCTGAAAAAGGTCAAGGCCTGGCTGGACGATCATTTCGAAGACCCGGCCTGGGACAGCATCGCCGTGCGCTGCATCGGCTGCGGGGCCTGCGCCTTCCTCTGCCCGGCCTGCCACTGCTTCGACATCGTGGACGAGGGGACCGAGAAGGCGGGCAAGCGCCGCAAGAGCTGGGACGCCTGCGGCTTCTGGAAATTTACCCACCACGCCTCGGGCCATAACCCGCGCGACCTCCAGCCCAAGCGCTACCGCAACCGCATCATGCACAAGTTCAAATACTACGACGACAAGTTCGGCCAGACGCTGTGCACCGGCTGCGGCAGGTGCATCCGCTTCTGCCCGGTGGGGATCGACATCGCTGCGATTGTCGACGAGATCAGCAAGAAATAAATCTGCCACAGAGACGCAGAGACACAGAGAACGTCAAGGACAAAAACGAGGGAAAAACAAAAAAGCTTCAAAGTCCTTATTCTGCCTTTTGTCTTTACCCGGATCGATTTTGTTTTTCTCTCTTTTGCCTTCCTCTGCGCCTCTGTGGCAAAAATGAGGTTTCCATGGAACGATTCATCAACATACGGCACGTCATCGCCGCCCAGATGACCACCCCGGAAGACAACCCGCTGGTATCGGACACCACCCGCATGATGGATGTGTGGTTCGGCGGCCCGGTGGTCAGGAAGCAGCTGTTCAAGAAGGTGTCCAAGGTTGAGCAGGAGGCGTTCGTGACGGCGCTCCGCCAGCGGGGTTTCATCCAGTCCGGCAACCTGCTGGTCGATCCGGCGGCGGTCCTGTTCGCCGAGATGGAGCATCAACTGGTGGGGGGCGTCATCACCATCGGCTTCGGCGACAACAACCGGCCGGTGGAGTTGAAAGTCAAGGCCCCGGCATTTGCGGAGATGGCAGCGAAACTAGAAGGTTGTTGAAAAACAGCCATCAGGCCTTCGTCCTCGAAGTTCCTTTCGTGCGGCGTAGCGCTGCTACGCCTCCTCAGGGACTTCTGCGGGTGCGACGATCTGACTATTTTTGAACAACCTAGGTTTTAACTTCATAATCTGCCACAGAGGCACAGAGACATCGAGAAAGACGAACATGTGTGATCACAGCAAGAACATCTACCTCCCCCACCTGGCCACCGTTGCCGAGGTCATCGACGAGACGCCGGATGTGCGCACCCTGCGCCTGGTCTTCCAGGACGAGGCGGTCAGGGACGATTTCGCCTTCCGGGCCGGACAGTTTGCCGAGTACTCCGCCTTCGGCGCCGGCGAGTCCACCTTCTGCATCGCCTCCTCGCCGACCCGCACAGGTTATATCGAATGCTGCTTTCGCGCCGTGGGCCGGGTGACCGAGGCCCTGCGGCGCCTGGAGCCGGGGGACACCATGGGGGTGCGCGGCCCCTACGGCAACTCCTTCCCCATCGAGGAGTTCTTCGGCAAGAACCTGGTTTTCGTGGCGGGGGGCATCGCCCTGCCGCCGTTGCGCACCCTGATCTGGAACTGCCTGGACTGGCGCGACAAGTTCGGCGACATCACCATCGTCTACGGCGCCCGCACCGAGGCGGACCTGGTCTACAAGCGGGAGTTGCAGGAATGGCAGGAACGGGCAGACGTGCGACTGGTGAAGACCGTCGATCCGGGGGGCAACGAGCCGGATTGGGACGGCAAGGTCGGTTTCGTGCCGACCATCTTGGAGGAAACGGCCCCCAGCGCGGAGAACACCGTTGCCCTGGTATGCGGCCCGCCGATCATGATCAAATTCACCCTTCCGGTGCTGGAACGGCTGGGCTTTACGGACGAACAGGTCTACACCACCCTGGAGAACCGCATGAAGTGCGGCCTGGGCAAATGCGGCCGCTGCAACGTGGGCAACGTCTATGTCTGCAAGGACGGCCCGGTGTTCACGGCGAAACAGGTCAAGGCCATGCCTGCGGAGTTCTGAACCGGACGAGCCGGGGGTTGCCTCCCGGCTCATCTCGTGTCATGCTACCTTCAACCTCGGCAACAATCCTGGATATCGTATTTTTTTGCCACAGCAGCGATCCTATCCTTAAGATCCTTAATCTCGGCCTCAAGCTGGCGCACTTCAGTGATCGTGGAATCATACCCAAGCAGTTGGGACAACTCCATCTCCTTGGCCCTCACGGCATCGGACAGTGGAGCAGTCTCCTGCTGATACTGCCGCGCGGACGATTTATCGAAGCAGACCCCCTCATTGCAGCAGGACGTGGTGGTGGCGGCTGAAGCGCCCACGACGCCGGTTGAAAGCACCCCCAGCGCAATGGCAATCCCCATGACAATATTCCTTTTCATTGTGTCGTTCTCCTTTTCTTGAAAATGTGATCTGTTTGATCCGTTGCCAGGGGATATCTCAATTAGCATGCCAAACCGGAGCAATCAGCATAACACGCACGAACGACTACGCTATTTCCCAACCACCCTTCTTTGCCACCGGTTGCGACGCTAACGAATATGCGACAACCTGTGGAGAAAAATCTACAGACGGCTGTTCGTACGGCAAACGGACGCAAAAAAACGGGAGCAGGCTTGCAAGCCTGCTCCCGTCGATCGAGCTGCTGAAATCTGCGTGAATCTTATCTGCCCAGCGCCTCTTCGATCTTCTTCTGATCGAAGCCTTCGATAATCCTGCCGAACAGCATGAAGGTGGGCGTGGCGGAGACATTGTTCTTCTTGACGATCTCGTACTGTTCCTCCTGCAGCTTGATCCCCGCGGGCGTAACGGCAAAAGTCTGTTGGCTGTCCAATTTGCCCGACATGACGTCATGATAGGCCTTGGCCTTGTCATGCTGGGAGAGGATGAATTGGGCCTTTTCCTTCGCCTTGGGATGGCGGGGAAGCGGCCAGAAAAAGATATACTGGGTGACGTCCGTGCGTCCCGCAAAAAACTTTGCCGCCTTGCGGCAGAAGGGGCAGTCGGGATCGGTGAACTCAACGACCTTCTTGGGGCCGGAGCCGATGACGACCGCCTTGTCGAAATCCATACCCGAGGCGGATGCCGGCCCGACAGACAACGCCAGGACGGCGATCACAAACAGAACATACTTGAAGCAACCCATGAAACCTTCCTTTTTGTTCATTTTCCGGTACACTCCGTGCCGTTTAAATAGCAGGGGACCAGGATGACGAAGATACTCCCCAGCCCGGCCTCGCTTTCCACCCAGATGATCCCCCCGCAACTCTCCACCGCCATCTTGCAGAACGCCAGTCCCAGCCCGGCCCCGCCCCGCTCCCGGCCGACGCCGCTGCGCGACTGGCTATACCGTTCGAAGATGCGCCCCAGGTCGTCCGGCGGGATACCGCTGCCGGTGTCGCGAATGCTCACCTGTACGAAACAATCTTTCTCCGCAAAGCCATCGGGTACCGCCACATAGCTTGGCAGACGCGTCCAGGGAACCTCCGCGCCTTTCAGGCAACGGCAGGACACCACGATCTCGCCCCCCTCGGGGGTAAATTTGACGGAGTTTGCCAGCAGGTTGGCGATAACCCGGCTGAAAACGTTTTTGTCGACGGCAATCTTGGGCGTTTCGCGGAAAAACCGTTCCCTCAGCCTGATGCCGTCGTGCTCGGCAATCCGCGTGAAGGGTCGCGTCACCCCCCGCAGAATTTCCACGGCGCTGTGCGCGGCGACCTTCATCTGCATGCGGCCCGCCTCGAAGCGATGGATGTCCAGCAGATTGTCGATCATGGCAATGACTTCATTGCAACTGTCGATGGCCGCGTGGAGATACTCCGCCTGCTCCTGGTTCACCGCCCCCAACCGCCCCTCGCGTATGATGTCGATGGAGCCGATCACGGCGGTCAGGGGGTTTTTCATATCGTGGGAGAGCATGGAGACGAAATCGTCCTTTTCCTGCTCGAGGCGCCGCTTTTGCAGCAACACGCGCCGGTTGGTCATGGCGCGCATGACCCGCTGGAGCATATCGTCCATGGCGAAAGGCTTGGTGAGGTAATCCACGCCCCCGGCCTTCATGCACTCCACCGCCAGGTTTTCGTTGCCGGGGGCGGTCATCACGATGACCGCCGTATCCTTGCCCGATTCGCGGATATGGTCGACGACTTCGATTCCGTTGGCCTTGAGAAGCCTGATATCCAGCAGCGCCAGGGAGTAGTCGTCCCCGTCCAGCATGCCGATGGCCGCCTCCCCGTCCCCCGCCCAGGCAGCGGTGAAGCCGGCCTCCTGGAGTTGCAGCACGATAAGTTTCGCACTATCGGCCTGACCGTCCACGACCAGGATCTTTTCGGAAGGCTGCCGTGCGGCCATCAGAGAGCTCCATTCTGTCCGCTGCCGGCCAGGAACGCCTCGGCCAGAACGATATCTTCGGGCGTCGTAATCTTGATGTTGCGATAGTCCCCGCGTACAATGCGGACCGCGCCGCCGCGCCTCTCAATCAGGGAGGCATCGTCGGTCCCCGTGAATCCTTCCTGTTCCGCCGCCAGATGTGCTGCGTAGATGACGCCAAAACGGAACGCCTGGGGGGTCTGGGCCTGCCAGAGGGTTTCCCGGTCCGGGGTCGCGATGACGAATCCGTCCCGGACGGTTTTGATGGTATCCTTGGCCGGAACCGCCACCAGGGCGCCGTCGCAGGCGCGGGCCACAGCAATGGCTTCCCGCAGCAGTTCCGGGCTGATGAGCGGCCTGACCCCGTCGTGGATTACGACGACGTCATCCTCCCCCATCCGTCCCTGAAGCGCCCGCAACCCGTTCATGACCGAGTTCTGACGTTCCTTGCCGCCCGGCACGATGTCCACAACCTTGCGGAACCCGTAGGCATCGACCACATGTTCGCGGCAGTAAGGGATCTCGCCGGTCGGAGTCACCAGGAGGATACCGTCGATACAGGGGGCGTTTTCAAATACGGAGATGGTCCGGGCCACGATCGGCATGCCGGCCAGTTGCAGGTACTGTTTGTTGATGGAAGCGCCCATGCGCTTGCCCATGCCGGCGGCCGGGATCACGGCAAAGGTTCTGGAAGCTGTCACTGGTCTCCCCCTGACAATGAGGCCGCCGCCTCGCCGAGCGCGAGTGCCAGGCCGGGAAGGTCGTGGTCGAGGATGGTGCGCACATCCAGCAGAAACCGGTCCCGCTGGATACGACCCACGACCGGGATCGATGCCAGGCGGAGGCCCTGCTCGATCTGCTGCACGGAGGCGCCGGCAATGCGCACCTCGATGAGGCTCGTGGGCAGGCGGAGCAGGGGGAGCGATCCCCCGCCGGCGCTCGACTCCCCCGGTTGTTTCGCCAGGGTGACCGTTTTGGGGAGGCGGCGGCGCAGCATGCCGAGGATGCGGTCGGCCCGCCGCGACAGATCCGCCGGGGTGGCCGTCAGCATGGCCAACGTCGGGATCTCGCGGATTGCGCGCCGCTCGTCGCGGTAGAGCCGCAACGTGGCCTCCAGTGCCGCCAGGGAGAGCTTGTCCATGCGCAGGGCGCGCAGGAGGGGGTGGCGTTTCATGGGCTCCACGAGGTCCCGGCGCCCGGCGATGATCCCGGCCTGGGGACCGCCCAGGAGCTTGTCGCCGCTGAAGGTCACCACGTCGGCACCTGCGGCCAGGTAGCGGCGGATGGTCGACTCCCCGGCAATGCCGTAGGGGGCCAGATCGATCAGACAACCGCTGCCGGCATCCACCATGACCGGGACCCCGGTCTCGCGCCCCAGGGCCGACATCTCTTCCGCCGTAACCTCGGCAGTGAACCCGACCACGGCAAAATTGCTGGTATGCACCTTGAGCAACAGCGCCGTGGCATCGTTGATCGCGGCACGGTAGTCCCGGGGATGGGTGCGGTTGGTCGCACCGACCTCTACCAGACGGGCTCCGCTCTGGAGCATCACCTCGGGAATGCGGAACGACCCGCCGATCTCCACCAACTCACCACGGGAGACGATCACGTCCCGCCCCTGGGCCAGGGACGACAGGGCCAGGATAACCGCGGCGGCATTGTTGTTGACCACCAGGGCGGCCTCGGCACCGGTCAGCTCGCAGATCAGTCCCTCCACATGGACGTAGCGGGTGCCCCGTTCTCCGGCAGCGAGGTCGAACTCAAGGTTTGAATAGCCGCGGGAGGCCCGGTGGATGGCCTCTTCAGCGGCGGTGGCCAAGGGTGAGCGCCCCAGGTTGGTATGAATCACCACGCCGGAGGCATTGACGACCTCCCGCAGGCTGGGCATGGAACGTTGATCAAGCTCGGCCCGCACCAGAGAGACGACCCGCTCCTCGGAAAAATCGACGGGATCGCCGTTTCGAACGGCAGCGCGCAACCGGTCCAGCACCGAACGTATGGCTGCAAGCAACTCGGGACGCTGATGCGAAGCCGCAAGCGGCGCCATCAGGTCCCACGACAGGACACGGTCAACCTTCGGGATATGCCTCAATGTCTCTTTTTGCACAGTGGTGGCCTTGATCATGGTGTACTAACGGGATTGTGGATAAAACTGGAATATGACCAGGATATATTGCAGAGAAGCAGAGTTGATTAAATCACACAAATGGGGAAAGTGCAAAAGGAATCAGGGGATACCAGACAAGGGAGAGTGCGGGGTGGTACAGTCACGGGAGAATATCTGCGCCAGTTCCGGGCTTGCCCGCCCGGAACGTCCTTTGTCACAGGTCCATCGGCATGGCGTCGGACGGGGAAAGAACCGCAATGCCGCAATCCATGAGCGCCTTGCCGCCGTACACGGCATTCTTGCGCACCAGCGTCTCGGCGGCCTCGGCATCTTTGCGGCGGAAGGCTTCGATGATCTTTTCGTGTTCCTGCACCGAGCTTTCCATGCGGCCGGGCAGGGAGAGCGACATGAGACGCAGCCGCTGAAAGCGGGTCACCAGGCTGTTGATGAGTTCGCGAAGTTTTTCGTTGTCCGCGGCCTTGATGAAGACGTCGTGAAAATCGTTGTGGATCTTGAAAAAGGCCTTGATGTCGTTATGCGCAGCCAGTTCCGCCAGACGGTCATTGATAGATTGCAGCCGGTCCAACTCCTTGGGGGTCAGCTTCTCGCAGGCCCGGCTGGCGGCATACCCTTCCAGGATGCTCTTGATGGCGTAGAACTCTTCAACGTCCTTCTCGCTGAAATCGCTGACCACCGCCCCCCTGCGGGGAATGACCGTCAGGTATCCTTCCGATTCCAACTGGCGGAAGGCCTCGCGGATGGGGGTCCGGCTGATGCCGTAGCGTTCGGCCAGATCCGGCTCCGAGACCCGGCTGCCGGCCTTGAGAGCCCCGGAGATGATGGCGTCGCGGATGTTTTCCAGTATCTTTTCCCGCAGGGTGAGGTGTTTTTCCATCGGTTTTTTCATGGATGACCGGGCTCCGGAACAGTTTCTACGTATTGTATACAGTATGCATCATTTGTCAACCGTAACCTTACGGTATTGCAGTTTTTTGCATGTTCGGCGCCGCTGAAAAACGATTTTGACCCGCTTATTGACGCAGGAGGCAGCCACGACGGGGGAGAAAAAGAATAATCATCCTTGAATTTTACGGGTTCTGCGGGTAATCTTCTTAAAATTTGGCAGGTTGCTGAAAATCGTCATGGGCCGGCCGTTATCCGGGGAAGCGAGGCCCCCCGATCGGTACGTTGGGTTCCCGAACGAACGGCGACGCCGCAGAACGGCCTCGCAGTAGATTTGCGGCAGCCTGCTTGAGGAGATTCATGGAATGGACCCTGTCAGGCACCTGAAAATATCCGTGCTGGTGCTCCTGCTCTTGGTATCGGCGGGCACTACCGGCTTTATGACCATCGAAAAGTGGCAACCGCTCGACGCCCTCTACATGACGATCATCACCCTGAGCACCGTGGGGTTCCGGGAGATACACGATCTGTCCGACGGCGGCAAGATCTTCACCATGTGCCTGATCGTGGTGGGGGTGAGCGTCCTGGGCTACATCGTCGGCAGCTTGGCCCAGATCATGTTCGAGGGCCAGATTCAGCGGGTTATCGGGAGGAAAAAAGTGGAGAAGATGATCGAAGCGCTCAATGACCATTATATCATCTGCGGCTTCGGCCGGATCGGCTCACTGATCTGCAAGGAGTTCAAGGCCAATGGCCTCAAGTTCGTGGTGGTGGAAAAGGACGGCGACACCCTTGAGAAGATCAAGGGGGAAAGCTACCTGCACATGAGAGGCGACGCCACCCAGGACGAGAGCCTGCTCAAGGCGGGGATAAAGCGGGCCAGGGGGCTCATCTCGGTGGTCACCTCCGATACGGAGAATGTCTACATCACCCTGACCGCCCGCGGCCTCAACCCCGACCTGTACATCCTGGCCCGTTCCGGCGAGGAGGGTTCGGACATCAAACTCAAACGGGCCGGGGCCAACAAGGTGGTTTCCCCCTACCTCATCGGCGGCAGCAGGATGGCCCAGTCGGTGCTGCGCCCCAACGTGGTCGATTTCATCGAAATCGCCACCGGCAGCGAACATATGGATCTGCAGATGGAGGAGATCACCATCCCCCATCACTCAGCCTTTGTGGGGGAAACCCTGGTCAGCTCGGGATTCCGCAAGGAGATCGGCGTCATCATCGTCGGCATCAAAAAGACCCACGGCAAGATGGTTTTCAACCCCCATTCCCAGGCCAAGATCGAGGGGGGCGACACCCTGATCATCCTGGGTGAGCCGGGTGCCATCACCAAGCTGGACGACCTGGTGGCGCGACCCGCCACGGATGAGGTTATCAAACAACACCGGAGAGAGCACAGCGACCATGAAAAATAAGATCCACGCCCACGTCCCCTACCCCCAGCTTTCCGAACACCTGGCCTATCTGGTGGAGCGGCGCATCAACCCCGAGATCTATCTGCCGGCCGAGGCCCTGGACCGCATGGTCTGGGAAGAGCTGGGCGTCCAGGCCCAAACCCTCCATTCGGCGGGGCTTGCCGTCACCATCCATTCCCCCTTCATGGACTTGAACCCCGGCGCCCTGGACGCCAGCATCCGGGAAGCGACCCGGCGGCGCATCGGGCAGGTATTCAAGGCGGCGGAACTGCTGCGGCCGCGGGTGATCGTGGTGCACCCCGGTTTCGACGACCTGCACTACGGCGAGAACCGGCTGGTGTGGCTGAACAACAGCATCGACTTCTGGCGGGAATTCGTCCCCCGCGCCAAGGAACTGGACACGGTCCTGGCCGTAGAAAACATCTTCGAAAGAGAACCCTCCACCCTGCGGGCGCTCCTGGAAAGCATCGATGCCCCCTGCTTCCGGCACTGTTTCGACGTGGGGCACTGGAACATGTTCACCACCGTGCGGATGGAGGAGTGGTTTGCCGAACTCGGCCCGTATATCGGCGAAAGCCACATCCACGACAACCACGGCCAGACCGATGAGCACCTGCCCCTGGGCGAGGGAGAGATCGACTTCGACCTGTTCTTCGGCCTGCTGAAGCATTACGCGCCCGACGCCGTCTGGACCATCGAGGCCCACAGCATCGAACACCAGCAACGGGCGCTGAACAACATCGGAAAATACCTGTGAGACGTGAATGGTGAAAGAAGAAAATTCATGATTCACCATTCACGCATCACAATTCACGGTATACTATCCACGTTCAACCACTCGTCATCAACAAAGGAGTCCCCATGCCTGAAACCATTCTCGTAAGCGGAGGCTGCGGCTATATCGGCAGCCACGTCGTCCGTCAACTCAGCGAAGCGGGACGCAAGGTCGTTGTCTACGACAACCTCTCCACCGGATTCCGCGACGCCCTGCTCCACGGCGAAGAACTGATCGTGGGCGACCTGGCCGACCGCCAGGCCCTGGAGGCGGCCTTTGAGCGCCACCGTTTCACCACGGTCCTGCATTTCGCCGCCTCCATCGTGGCCCCGGAGTCGGTCTCCCAGCCGCTCAAGTACTACGGCAACAACACCCGCAACACCTTGGGACTCCTGGAGACGTGCACGAAGTTCAAGGTGCAGCGCTTCATCTTTTCCAGCACCGCCGCGGTCTACGGCATCCCCGACGGCGTGGCGGCCTCCGAGGAGAGCACCCTGGCCCCCATCAACCCCTACGGCACTTCGAAGCTGATGAGCGAATGGATGCTGCGGGACACCTCCGCAGCCCACGGCATGCAGTACGTGGCCCTGCGCTACTTCAACGTGGCCGGCGCCGACCCCCAGGCCCGCATGGGACAGCGCACCCCCGAAGCGACCCACCTGATCAAGGTGGCCTGCCAGGCCGCCCTTGGGTTGCGGGAGAGCGTCGCCATCTACGGCACCGACTACCCGACCCCGGACGGCAGCGGCATCCGCGACTACATCCATATCGAAGACCTGGCGGCCGCCCACCTCTGCGCCCTGCAGTACCTGGAAAAGGGGGGCGAGCCCACCGCCATGAACGTCGGCTACGGGCGGGGGGGCAGCGTGCGGGAGGTGCTTGCGCTAGTAAAGGAGGTCAGCGGGGTGGATTTCAAGGTGGTAGAGGCGGAGCGCCGTCCCGGCGACCCGGCCTCGCTGGTGGCCCAGGCCGACAAGATCAGACGCCTGACCGGCTGGCAGCCCCGGCATGATGATCTGCGGACGATTATCGCCGACGCCTGGCGGTGGGAGAGCAAGCTGGCGGGACGCTGAATCGGCGGTTGCGGACGGTTATGTACCGCTCAAACGTGGCACCCTGCCGCCACGTTTGAGCGGCACCCTTTACGGCGTTCAGGCGCCGCCGGCGAACAGCCGCTTCTGAAACCGGAAGGCCACGTTGACCAGACCGATCATCACCGGCACCTCCACCAGCGGGCCGATCACGGCGGCAAAAGCGGCCCCGGAATTGAGCCCGAACACCGCCACCGCCACGGCGATGGCCAGCTCGAAGTTGTTGCTGGCAGCGGTGAAAGCCAGGGTGGTGGTCTTGCCGTAGTCGGCCCCCAGCCGCTTGCCCATCCAGAACGATACCAGGAACATGACCACGAAATAGATCAGGAGCGGGATGGCGATGCGCAGCACGTCCAGGGGCAGGTGCACGATCAGTTGCCCCTTGAGGCTGAACATGACCACGATGGTGAAGAGCAGCGCCACCAGGGTGATGGGGCCGATCCGGGGGACGAAGTTCGCGTGGTAGCGTTCCTTGCCCACCAGTTTCAGGCCGACCAGACGGGTCAGGGCCCCGGCGATGCAGGGAATACCCAGGTAAATGAAGACGCTCTTCGCGATCTGGCCGATCCCCACATCCACCACCACCCCTTTGAGACCGATCAGCGGCGGCAGTACGGTGATGAAAAACCAGGCGTAGACGCTGTAGAACAGCACCTGAAAGATGCTGTTGAAGGCCACCAGCCCGGCGGCATACTCGGTGTTGCCCTTGGCCAGCTCGTTCCAGACGATCACCATGGCGATGCAGCGCGCCAGGCCGATCATGATCAATCCCACCATGTACTCCGGCTTGTCCGGCAGAAAGACCGCCGCCAATACGAACATCAGCACCGGCCCGATAAACCAGTTCTGCACCAACGACAGCCCCAGCACCTTCCCGTTTCGAAAGACCCGGGGCATCTCCTCGTACTTCACCTTGGCAAAAGGGGGATACATCATCAGGATCAGCCCCGCGGCAATGGGGATATTGGTGGTGCCGACCCGAAAGCTGTCGATGAAGCCCTCCACCCCCGGCACGAACCAGCCGAGCCCCACCCCCAGCGCCATGGCGGCGAAGATCCACAGGGTCAGCCAGCGGTCGAGAAATGAAAGTTTCCGGGATACATGTTCGCCCATGGTGTGCGCTCCTAAAATCGAGATTGATCCATAACCGAGCCTGTCACCATGATGTACATAATTTAGTTGCAAAATGCAAATAAATTATGTAGCGTTATTTCCCAGGAGAACAATGAATGGGAACAATCAGGGAAGAACTACAGATATTCGTGCGCCGTTTCGGCCTGTTGAACGCCTCCTGCTGCGACGAATGCTGCGGCGAGCAGGTGTCCATGGTGCAGAGCCACATCCTGTTCGAGATCAGGAGGATGGGGCGACCATCCATGCAGCAGGTGGCCGAGGAATTGGGCATGGACGTCACCACCTTCAGCCGCCAGGCCAAAAGCCTGGAGGGGAAGGGCCTCATCACGCGGCAGATTTCGCCCGACGACCGGCGGGTAAGCCTCCTGGGGTTGACCGCCGGGGGGCGCGAGGTACTGAAAAAGATCGACCGTTACATGACGGCGACACTTGAACGGGTCTTCTCCCACATGAGCGGCTTCGAGCGGGACACGGTGGTCAGGTCGCTGGAACTCTTGAACGAGGCCGTGGCCAAGACTGGCGACGACGCTTCACCGCAGGAGGGCAAGATTGCATGTTGCAACTAAATGACGGAACAGGTAGGCCCATGAAGATCACGAGCATCCGCAGGGTCACAGAGGCGGACCGTACCCCGGCCGCCTCCGCCTGCGGCGACGTCTCCGGTGACGGCCAGGACAAGCCACCTTGCTGAGGCCCCCCAACCTCCGCCGGGGGCGGAGCAATTACGGACAAGGTGCCCGGTTTCATTGAATGGCTGGAGACCCCGGCCGGGCGGGTCCCCAGGATCACGTCGAAACTTGGGCTCAAAGACCACCTGGGCGCCTGCAAGGTCCGGTGGGGCATCGGCCGCATGAGCTATATGGTGCCGCCCGGCCTCTACGCCATCGGCCGACCGACGCCGGAAGACCCGGTGCTGGTGACCGCCAACTACAAGATGAGTTACGACATCATCCGTCATACACTCTCGGAGCGCAACCTCTGGTTGCTGGTGTTGGAGACCTACGGCATCAACGTCTGGTGCGCGGCGGGTAAAGGCACTTTCGGCACCGGCGAAGTGGTGCGCCGGGTCGCGGCCACCGGCCTGGCCCGGGTCGTCAACCACCGCCGCCTGATCCTGCCGATCCTGGGGGCGCCCGGCGTGGCGGCCCACCAGGTAGCCCGGCGCTGCGGCTTTTCGGTCAGCTATGCGGCCATCCGGGCCGCCGACCTGCCCGAGTACCTGAACAACGGCATGGTCACTACCCCGGCCATGCAGCAGTTGACCTTCACCCTCTACGAGCGGCTGGTGCTGGTGCCGGTGGAGTTGGTCATGGCCCTCAAATCCGTCGCCATCATCGCAGGTGTCGTGTTGCTGCTCGTAGCCGCACTAGGCGGCCTCACGGCGGGCGTTACGGTCCTTATCGCCTATGTGGGTGCGGTCGTGACCGGGACCGCCGTCGGGCCGCTGCTCCTCCCCTGGCTCCCCGGCAAAAGCTTTTCCGTCAAGGGTGTCGTCGCCGGGCTGATCTGGAGCGGGGCATTCTATCTTCTTGCCGACGGCCCCGCCTGGGGCATACCGACAACCATCGCGCTCTTTCTGGCGTTGCCCGCGGTGAGCGCCTTCCACACTCTTAACTTTACCGGGTGCAGCACCTACACCTCCCGTTCCGGAGTGAAGAAGGAGATGCGCATCGCCCTGCCTGCCATGGGCGGCGCGCTGCTGGCGAGCGTGGTCTTGCTGTTGGCGGGAAGATTTCTGTAAGCACCAAAGGAGCGAGTGATGAAAGGCTTCCGATATTTGCAAAACGTGGTCACCCTGGAACTTGACCAGGCAGTCTGCATCGGCTGCGGCAGGTGCCTGGAGGTCTGCCCCCACCAGGTATTCTCCCTGGCGGAGAAGAAGGCTTCCCTCGCGGACCGGGACGCCTGCATGGAGTGCGGCGCCTGCGCCCTCAATTGCCCGGTCAAGGCCATCACGGTGGATGCCGGAGTCGGCTGCGCTTCGGGGATGATCAACGAGTGGCTCCAGGAACGCAAGCTGCGCGCGCCGAGCGGCGGTTGCTGTTCCTGATCCTTTGCGGGACTGTCGTCAACCAACACCACACACGGAGGACATCATGTTGCCGGGACAACAGCAGAAGGCGTTCGGAGAATTTTACGATACGGTCAGGGAAAATCGGATTCTCGACCCCAAGACCACGCTCCTGCTCCACCTGGGGGCTGCCATGGCGCTCGGCTGCTCCCCCTGCATGGAGTATTACCTGGGGCAGGTGGAGGGGGCCGGGATCACGGCCGAGGAGATCGGCGCCGTGCAGGGGGTGGTGATGGCGGTTTCTGCCGGCAAGGTCAACGCCCAACTCGGCGAGGTAGAGCGTCGCATACGGAAAGAGCGGAAGGAAACGAGCCCGGCATGATGAACCGCTAATTTGAGCGGCCCACAGATAATAGCCATAAGGAGGGTACCGTGTCCGATCGACAAAGAGAGAAAGCAGAGGCATTTCTCAGGCTTCATCAAGGTCCGGCGACCCTGGTTCTCCCCAATGCCTGGGATGTGGTAAGCGCCAGGATATTCGAGCAGGCTTCATTTCAGGCCATCGGCACGACAAGCAATGCCATTGCCGCCTCCCTCGGTTACCTGGATGGGGAGCGCATCCCATTTTCGGAGATGGTGGCGGTGATCGAGCGCATCGCTCAGCATACCGATCTCCCGGTCAACGCCGATATTGAGTCTGGTTATGGCATGGATATCGCCGCCGTGGCCGGGACGGTCAGGAGCGTGATCAAGGCCGGTGCCGTGGGGATCAACCTAGAAGATGCCACTCGCGATCCCGCGCAGCCGCTCTTTGAACCGGACTTTCAGTGCGAAAAACTGAAAGCCGTCAGGGAAGTCGCGAACACCCTCGATATGCCACTGGTTATCAATGCGCGGACCGACACCTACCTGGCTCCTTTCCATGACCCGGAGGCGCAGTTTCAGGAGACGGTGAAACGGGCCAATGCCTATCGCGAGGCGGGGGCCGATTGTATTTTTGTCCCCGGCAGACTCGACGGCGAACTGATAGCGCGTCTGGCCGCCGCGATCCATGCACCCTTCAATGTTTTCGCCACCCCCGTTACCCCCAGCATTCCCGAACTGAATAAAATGGGCGTGGCGCGCCTGAGCATCGGCCCCGGGGCGTTCCGGGCGGCGTTGGCAGGCACCGTAAAGATTGCGACCGAACTGGCCGGACAGGGGACCTATAAAACCCTTTTCGGCGAGGCTTTGACGAAAGCGGAGGTCGAGAACCTGCTCAACCGCGCAAGCTCTTATTCGGAAAGTGCGGCGAGTTGATTCCTGTTTTTTTGTTTGTACGTTTGGCGATTTTAACCCACCCCGGCTTTGGCAGACGCCCAAGTGAGTGACTATCCCCGTGCCGTTTCTACGGCTTGGCCTGTTCTTGCCATGCTGCAAATTCCAACGGGCGGATGCCGAAACGTATCGCATTCCCTTCATGCAGGTTTTCAAACTCTTCGAGGACAAGCTCGACAAACTTGTTATGGTCTTCTGCGGCTACCGAGGAGGGAGTGACTGCCGTCACTGTTTCACTGGTGGGTCGTTGCTGCTGTTGGACAATGGCCCTGACTGTTTCGCTGAGTGCCTGCCGGTACCTCAAACGGAAGATGTCCGGCGGCACGAGTTCCTGGCGAATTGCCAGATAGTGCTGACAAGAACGTTCATAGGCCCAAACAAAGACATCGCGCAACAGTTCGGTCCTATTCAGTTCGTACACCCCGAGCACGGCTTCTACATACGCACGTGCCGGAACGTCGATGAATGAGAGCGGACAGAGATTGTGCCGGATCAAGGGGATATTGGCGGCCAACCTGGAGACGCGCTTGTTGACGTCTTCAAACGGTTGCAGGTATGGCAGATGCACCATGAGAAAGAAAGCCTGCTCGAATGGGTCCCTGATCTCCTGGGTCGTGGAGAGAATTATCCTGAAAAGTTCTTCTAGCCGTTGCGGCATGGCAATCGGCAGGTAGACGCTTCCGCCGATGTCAACCGGACGGTGCCGAATCTTTCCACAGGCGCTGCTATGTGACAGAAGCCCATCGGAAAGGAGTGCATGCAGGTTTAAGATGGTAAATGGGGTAAAGTCAACCAGATCAGCCTCGTTTACCAGCAACTCGATAGCAGCCTTGTGGTTGAGGATCATCTGTGTTTCAAAGGCGTCTTTCCCTTCGGCCGCCTGGCCGAATTCAATCAACCGCTGTGTGTCGAGGCGGCTATAGGTGTTGCCTTCAAGTCGTGAAGAGGCCCATGAAAGATCAATCAGCAGCCGGTTCAGAATATCTCTGGCAAAGGTTCCAGCCGGACGTTCATCTTCGGGTGGTGTACCGATCTGACGAAGCTGTTCCCGCAGTTCGACCGGCAGATACGAAGTTTCATTGGGATAATACGCTTCCAGAAAACTCTGATTATACCCGATTGGTTTGCGCATCTGTCGGGGTTGCCGAACATACGCTTTTATTTCTTCGCTTTCAGACGACAGAGGGATGTATAACTCAAGTGAGGCCTCCGAAGCAATGGATGTGGATACCGCGTCATCTGCGTAAATATCTCTGATTACTGGCTGATATATGCGCCCTTTTTTCTCTCCAACCAGGGCAATGCGCCCCCAGTCATGCAGCACCGCCAACCGGCGTAGCAAGGTCCGCCGCTGTATTACAAGTCCTTGCACAGAAAGTTCAGCTTCCAACACAGAGACGCCGACACCTTCCTGGTGCCCGGCAATGCACTTTTCAATTAATGTCAACTCGTTATCGGCGATATCCTTGATCACCTTGTTACCCCATGGCCTTTATTTTCCGACACTATTAATGACACATTTTGTCTGAAAAATCAATTTAACAGACAGAATGATTGTCGTATAAAAATACTCTCAATAGGTGTGACAATGTCGTATTATTCGCCCAGTCATAATCAAATGAAATTTCACGGCGGAAACGCCGCAGGAGGTAAGGGTGCCGGAGCTTCCCGAGGTGGAACTGACCCGACGCAGGCTGGAACCGGATCTGACGGGCAAGAGGGTTGAAGGTGTGGAGGCGCGGGTACCGAAGCTCCGCCTCCCCATTCCCGAAGAGCTGGCAACAGTCCTGCCGGGGCGGACCATCCGCTCCGTGGCACGGCGGGGCAAGTACCTGCTGCTGGACTGCGAGGCCGGGTGGCTCATCATCCACCTGGGCATGACCGGCTTTCTCCGGTTCCTCCCCCACATCACGCCGCCCGGCAAGCACGATCATCTCGATATCCGTTTTGCCGGCGGCTCGGCGCTCCGCTTCCACGACCCGCGCAAATTCGGCACCGTGGCCTGGACAACCGACGCCCCGGCAGGGCATCCGCTCCTGGCCGGGATCGGCCCGGAGCCGCTTACCCCCGCCTTCGACGGCGACTACCTCTTCCAGGCGAGCCGTTCCCGCAGGGTTGCGGTGAAGCAGTTCATCATGAACGGGGCAATCGTTGCCGGGGTCGGCAACATCTACGCCAACGAGGCGCTGTTCCGCGCCGCTATCCGCCCCGACCGGCACGCCTCCTCCCTCACCAGCCCTGAGTGCGAGCGGCTGGCCCTCACCATCCGGGAGGTGTTGCAGGAGTCCATTGACCAGGGGAGCACCTACCGGGTGGCGGAGAATTCGGTCGCCTACCACCCCCTGGAGTTTGCCGTGTATGGCCGTGGCAAGGGGATGTGCGCCCGCTGCAACGGGGCGCTGGAAGAGATCAGGCTGGGAAACCGGAGCACGGTATTCTGTCCCCGCTGTCAACGGTAGGCTCCGAGTCCGCGCAAACGCCCCACCACCAACTACCTCATGTTACAAGGAATCCAATCATAGCCAATGCGCCAACACAAAAAGGGCTGCCGGTCGGGCAGCCCTCGTGGATTCAGGCGTAAATAGCCGTTTCAACCCCGCCCGACATACTCCCGCAGGCTGGTAATCATGGACGAATCAGGCGTCGGATCGATGTGCGGGATCTTGGTCTGCCCCCCCAACTTACCCCGCACCATCCTGGACCACTCGTAGATCGTCCCCTCCCCCGCCGTCACCACCTGGGGCGGATTGATGCGTCCCTGGCTGCGGAAGGTGGCATAATCCGCGTTCATGCCGCACAGGGCGGCATCCAGCAGGTGGGCGGCCTGTTCCCAGTTTCCCTCATCCGTCGTGGCCAGGACCCACACATGCCGTCGGGCCTGCACGTCGGCACCTACCATGAACTCCCGCACGCTCCAGCTTCCGAAGGCGTTCAGCTCCGCAATGACCCGTTCCACCTCCCCTTGGGTCACCTTTTCCTCCAGCTTGTCCAGAAAACGGTCTCGGCCGGTGAACTCGATGAAGTGCGGGGCAAGGGAGGTAAACCGGATGGTGTCGCCGATGTGGTAGCGCCACAGCCCGGAGCAGGTGCTGAGGATCACGGCGTAACGCTGGCCCGTCTGTACCTCTTCCAGCGGGATCGCCGCGGCGTCCCGCGCCGGCCGCCCCTGTTCGTCCAGATCGTCGAAGCGCACGAACTCGAAGAACGCCCCGTAAAAGGGGGTCAGGCGCATCTGCGCGTCTCCCTGCCGCTGGAACGCCATGAAGGCCTCGGAGGAGGGGAGCAATTCCAGCAGGTTGGGGAGCCGGTCGTGGAACAGCGCCTCGAATTCACTGCGATAGGGCTTGATGCTGGTGCCGCCGTGGATGATCAGCTCCAGGTGGGGCAGCAGCTCGGTCAGCGGCCTCCCCCCCATCTCGGCGCAGCGCTTCAGGAGCAGGAGAATCCAGGGGGGCACGCCGGAGATGACCCGAATCTCCGGGTCGCCCAGCAGCAGTTCGGCCATGGCCTGGAGCTTCTCCTCCCAGGGGAGGGCCGACACAGGGGCCTGGGGCTCCACGAAGGGGTCGAGCCAGCGGGGCCGGAAACGGAGCGTGAGGGCGCTCATGTCGCCGGAACAGATACCTCCCCCCATATCGTTCAGTTCCGTGGAGCCGGACATGTAGAGGATCTTGCCGGAGCCGATGCGCGATGCCCTTTGGGTGGCCAGATAGCAGGCGATCATGTCCGTGGCAGCCCGGCGGTTTTCCTGGAACATCCGGTCGGAAAAGGGGATGTACTTGGTCGGAGCTGTGGTGCCGGAGGTTTCGCAAAACATGCGCACCCTGCCGGGCCAGGTGACGTCATCCAGGCAAATCCGTTTTCTGCCGTCAATGCCGGTGCGGCAGCCGGCCTGGAAATAGTCGTTCCAGAAATCCTGGTAGGTACGGATCGGCACCAACTGCCGGAACCGCGCATAGGCTTGATCATAGGGGAGACGCGCCAGGACCGGGAAGTCGTGGTCGCGGCCGAAGCGGGTCCCGGCCGCCGTGCCGACGAGTTGCTGGAAGATGTCCCGCTGGGCTGCGAGCGGGTCGCGCTGGTGGAAGCGCCGGGCCCTAAAGGCGGCCGTCTGTCTGATGAGCCCCTGCACGGGGCCTGTCCGCAATGCCTGCCTGAGAAGGGCCATGGATCAGACCGCCATCTGGAGCAGGGGTGCCGAAAGTCTGCTGTACCAGCTTTCCAGCAGGGGGTTGTAGGCGTCGTGGTGGAAGATCATGGAGGCGTGGGGCACGCTGTCCTCTTCATTCTTTGATATGACCTTCTTCACCCGGCAGTTGGGAAACAGCTTGGTGTAGCGGCTCGAATCGGCGAAGAGCTCCAGGGTCGGCGACAGCGGCACAAGGATATCCCCCTCGTTCTCCGCCAAGAGCGTCAGCACCGGCCCGGCGAAGACCGAGCCGTCAAACTCGGGGAATTGAAGCTCCCGTAGCGCCTTGACCCGCTCGTACCCTCCCAGGGCCGAGGTATGGGCCAGGACGTCCATGATCTTGCGGCGGATGGCCAGGTGCTTGCTGCTCAACACCCGGTTTTCGGCCCCGGCTGCGAACAGTGCCTGAAAGCAGCGCCGGGAGCGCTCCACCTGCTTCTCCAACTCGTCCCGCTTGGCCGGGTCGGCGGTGATGATCTTCTGCAGGCTGCTCTCCAGGAACCGGATGCCGTCCCGCTTCTCCCCCTTGGGGCGGATCAGGTCGTCGGTGCAGATCACCGGGCTGATCAGGAGCAGGCCGCGAATCTTCTCGTGAATCTGTTCGTCGGCCTGCCGGAGAAAATCCACCAGCAGGCCGGAACCGAAGCTGACGCTCATGATCAGCGGCTTGGTGCCCCCGGTGTGGATATCGTCGATCAGGTCGGACAGTTGTGCGGAAAACATCTCTGCCGAGAAGCCGTTACGGGGATAGTTGAAATAATAGATACTGCCGTACCGGCGCAGCAGCGGACGCTGGAACTCTATCGTTTCCGTGGCGTCCGGCACGAAACCCGCGACCACGATGGTCGGCAGGGAACCGCCCCCCTTTTCCCGGAACAGTTGGCAGCGGACGCTGTGCATGCTGTGGATTTTCTTCATCTGGCTGAACTCGCGGCGCCGGTCCCGCGGTGCGTAGGGTTTGATGGCCATGGAGCGCATGAGGCCGTGGGCCATGGTTGCTGCCGAAACAAGTACGGGGTGGGCCTCTTTCGCTGGGCCGCTCTTTAACGAAACGGACTTCATGTCACCTCCTGATCTTCGTGGTTACTTCCGTCAGTAAAGCATGGCAACGTTACACGTGGGAGGCGAATGGGAAACAGTTGGTGGAGGATTTGTTGCGATCATGAAAAAAGCGCCGGGACCATGACTTCGATCCCGGCATAACATGGGGGGAACTGCTGGTGCAACACTGGTCCGCCGGGCTGGTCAGGCCGCCCGGCCGCACTGGAGGATGGTACTGTAGGCGTCGTCGCTGGCGGGGGCCCTGAGCAGGGCGAAGCTGCGGGCATTGTGGCTCATCTCGGCCAGCACCGCCCGGTTGTTGAGGAAATACCTGATAGCGGCGGCCAGTTCCGCCCCGCTGCCGGCGCCGAAGACCATGCCGGTCTCGCCGTCGGCCATCAGCTCCTTCGGGCCCCCGGCATCGGAGACGATCACCGGCAACCCGGAGGACTGGGCCTCCAGGACCACATTGCCGAAGGTATCGGTGGCGCTGGGGAAGACGAACAGGTCGGCCGAGGCGTACCCATTCTGTAATTCCTCTCCCCCCAGGTAGCCGGTGAAGAAGGCCGGATACCCTTTCAGGCGCTCCTCCATCTCCTGGCGATACGGCCCATCGCCGACGACCACCAGGGATGCGTCGAAACCGGAGTCGATCAGTTCGGCGAACGTGTCCGCCAGCAGTTCCAGCGATTTTTCCCGCGATACCCGCCCCACGTAGAGGAGCCTGATCCCCTCAGGGATGCCCCGTCTGGTCCAAAAATCCGCACTCCGTCTGACCGGCGTGAACTGCTCCGTGTCCACCCAGCGCGGCAGCGGTTTCATCTTTTCCTCCGCCAGGCCGCGGGAGAGGAGTTGCTGCCGGGTCCCGTTGGACGGCACCATGACCTCCTCCATCTGGCTGTAGAACCAGATCATGTAGCTCCAGGCGGCCTGCTCCAGGAATTCGTCGTTGGTCAGGCTGCGCACGTACTGGGGAATGTCGGTGTGATAGGTGCCGGCCACCGGGATGTCCATCATGCGGGCGATCAGGAGTCCCAACAGGCCGACGGTTCCCGGGGTGCTGATATGGATGCGGGTGAAGCCCCCCTGCTCGATGTAATCCATGACGTCCAGGATCGGCGGGAAGGAAAATTTCAATTCGGGGTATTCGGGCAGCACGAAATCACCCACCGATTCGAAGCGCTTGACCCCCTCGGGGAGCGGAGCGTCGGCATTCCCGGCGGTGATCACCGTCAACTCCACCCCTCGGTTTCTGGCGGTCTGGATCAGGCGGTGGATGGTGATGGCCACCCCGTTGATCTCGTCCAGGGTATCGGTGAACAGGGCGATCTTCTCTCCGCCATCGTCGCCGGCATCGGGAAAGGTCTCCTTGAGGCCGCGCATGATGTCCTTGCCCTTGTGCTGGTGGTGGAAGGCCAGGTAGTAGGGGGTCACCAGCAGGTGCACCAAGCCGATGGTGGACAGCGTGGTGACGTAATCGAAGAACCCGGCGGAGAGCGGCAGCGACATCAGGCGATTGGTGTAGATGTAGATCATCCGGTTGGCCAGATAGCTGGTCACGGCGAAGATGGTGCGGTTCTGGTCGGCCCCCTTGAGCGTGGCCAGGAAGACGCTGTCGTTGAGCAGCACCCGTGCCTCCCGGTCCAGGACCTCCTCGAAACTGCGGCTCCGGTGGCTCCGGGACTCGGGGATGTTCTTCAGGATGAACAGCCGGATCTTTTCCACGAACGATTCCCGGGCCGAACCCACATTGAAGAAGCGGTTCAAGAGGGCGCTGATAAAGGGGGTCGAACTGCGGCCGCGGTCGCCGAAGCGCTCCCGGTAGAAGCTGTGGGCGATGCCGTACATGCTGTGGGCCATGGTCAGCGGGCCGCCGCTCTCCCCCTCGGGACGGCTCCGCCCCGCTTTTACAGCCTCGATGAAGCTGTCCACGCTGTCGGCGCCCTCTGCGGCCGTGTGGGCCCGGCTGATGAACAGGCCGCCGTGGTCGTCCGAGCCCCCCACCATCCCCTTGATCCATGGCGTGGCGCCGTAGGGGCGGATATCGTGCCGGTTGGCGAGCCGCTCCAGGGTTTCCCGGTCGAGGCTGGTGACGATCTGTTCGGTAAAGGCGTTAAAACGACGCGCCCGACAGCCGTTTCTGACCTCGAAGGTGGAGAAGAGCACCAGGGACTTCTCGATGATGGCGGTGGTCAGCTTGTCGTTCTGCGCGTAGAGCGGATGGGCCAGGAAGTGGGCGACCCCCTCCCTTTGGAGGTAGGCCACCATCTCGTAGATATTCCTGCGCAGTTCCATGATCTGGCGGAACTGGGCCTCGGTGATGTGCAGCACCACCACGTGGACCTTGCAGCCGGTCTCCGGGAAGTAGGCGGTGATCTCGGAGCTGACGAACGCACCGGGCAGGTGGGCGATCTCCAGGGCGCCGTTGATGCTGTTGTGATCGCTGATGGTGACGAAATCCATCCCCCGGCTCCGGGCGGTCTGGTAGAGATACTCGGGCGAGGTGTAGCTTTCGGGGCAGTTGAACTTGCGCATGGCCCAGTAGGTAGGCTTGTTGGAGTGACTCGAATGGACGTGCAGGTCCGCTTTGTAGGTTCTCATGGTTCGCGATCCTAGCAGGCAATGATTACAAACATGTGAAGGCTCTGCAATAAGTATGTTGCCGTTCAGGGGGTGGTACGGCAGGGACCTTTTCTCAGTGCCGTGTTTTTTGTCCTTGACAGCCAGAATACCGGCCGGTATATTGATTTAAGTTTTCAATATCATAAACAAGATGACCAGCGGCACCAACTACCCATACCAGAGGAAGCGGCAGACATGACCCATCACATCGACAGGCCGGCATACACGACTGTCCGAACGTATGACGGCCGTTGTTGTCCACCGGGCGCGCCGGCCACGGGAATGCCTCGACAGCGAACGGCCACCGGCGGCGGGGTGTTCTCCGCCATCGCAGCCAACGACTTCCGCAGCCCCCATCTCACCGACGTAAATCAGAACCGTTAAGCGTACCATGTGCACCATGAAGGGCATAGCTGTCCTTTTTTGCCACATTGTTGATAATGACTATCAATATCTTATTCCGGGAAGGAGATAACCATGAGTGTCGTGCTGATCGGCGGGATGGACCGCCTGGAGCCACAGTATCTGCGGGAGGCCGCGAGGGCAGGCGTGGAGTTGAGCGTGTTCATCACCGCCCAAAACGGCATCGCCGCGAAACTGAAACATGCCGATGCCGTGGTGATCTTCACCAACAAGGTCTCCCACCGGGCGAAAAACGAGGCGATGACGGCGGCGCGCGCCAACGACGTTCCGGTTTTCATGCACCACGCCTGCGGGGTCTGCACGCTCCGCGAGTGTTTGAAATGTATGCATATCATCAATCACACAGGGGGAAGGAACGATGTCTGAAACCATCACCACAGGGGAACAGGAGCGTACCGCGGGGAGAATCGTGCGGCGGGGGATCACGGCGGCACTGCTGGCGGGCATGGTAACCCTGGGAGCGGTCCCGTCCTTTGCCGGGCCGCCGCTTGTCACGGACGACACCGGAACCGTGGAGCCGGGCCATGCCGAGGTGGAGCTGAACGGCGGCTACGCCTACGACAAGGAGTCGGACAACGGGATCGCCACGCGCCGCGAGGCCTTCGACGGCGAGATGAAGATCACCACCGGCATCACCAAGGATCTGGGGGTGTCCCTGGCAGTGCCCTATCTCTTCAGCGAGCGGGTCAGGGAAGCGGGCCAACTGGCCGGGACCAGCGACGGTTTCGGCGACATGGCCCTCGAAGTGAAGTACCGCTTCTTCGAGCGCGAGGGTTTGAGCCTTGCCGTCAAACCGACCATCCTGCTGCCGACCGGCAAGTACAGCGCCGGACTCTCGGACGGCCGTTGGGGCTTCGGCGGCGCGCTCATCGCCACTAAAGAGTTCGCCGAGGGAAAGTATCTGCTCCATGCCAACTTGGGCTATGAGCACCACGGTTTCCGCACCGACATCCAGAGAGACGAGAACCGCTCAGACCTCTGGTCCGGCTCCCTGGCCGCCGAGGTGCAGGTCATGAAGGGGCTGACGCTGATGACCGACTTCGGTGTAGCCACGACCCGGGAGAGGTCAACCAGCGAACTGTGCAGCTACGGCCTGGTCGGAGCCCGGTACGAGGTTTCCCCGTTCCTGGATGTGAACGCCGGCGTCAAGGTCGGGCTCACCAAACCGGAGGATGATCTGGCCCTGCTCTACGGGGTAGTGCTCAAGTTTTAGAAGCAGGTAGTCGTCCGCTCCCCTGCGGGAACGGGCGAGGAAAGGAAGTTGTGCGGATGATGCCATTGGGACTGATGGGCCCCGGGGAACGGGGCGAGATCGCCGAGATCGGACAATGCACACCGGAGTGCGGCGCATGCCGCTGCAAGGAAGAACGCAAGCCGGGAGACGTGCGGGTGGAAGACATGGGGCTCAGGGTCGGCAAGCAGGTGGAGATGTTGAACAACAGCAGTAACCTGGTGCTGTTGAAGGTGGACGAATCACGGATTGCCATTGATCGCGGCGTGGCTATGAAAATAACGATACGGAGGTAGGGGATGCATCTGGCGATGATGAAACCGGGGCAGCAGGGGAGGATCGTTCACATCGGGACGGCCGTCGGCCCCATAAAGCGGCGGCTGATGGACATGGGGGTACTGGCCGGCGAGCCGGTCAGGGTGGAAAAGGTGGCCCCTCTGGGGGACCCGATCGAGGTGACCATCAAGGGGTATCATCTCTCGTTGCGCAAGAAGGAGGCGGAAGGGATCGAAGTGGAGGTGGCGTCATGACGGAGCAGGCATCGCACGCCGACCACACCGTTTCGGCCTCGGAGGCACGCCCCCTGGTAGTGGCCGTGGCGGGCAACCCCAACGTGGGCAAGTCCACCCTGATCAACGCCATTGCCGGCACGCGGCTCCAGGTGGGCAATTGGCCCGGCGTAACCGTGGAAAAGAAGGAGGCCCTGTTCGAGCATAACGGCCGGAAGATCCGGCTGGTTGACCTCCCCGGCACCTACTCCCTCTCCCCCTACACCCAGGAGGAGATCATCGCCCGGGATTACCTGGTGAAAGAACGGCCCGACCTGATCGTCAACGTGGTGGACGCCACCAACCTGGAACGCAACCTGTACCTGACGGTGCAACTCATGGAACTGGGCATCCCGGTGGTCATGGCCCTAAACATCTACGACGAGGCCGAGGCCAAGGGGTATCGCTTCAACCTCCACGACATCGAGACGATGCTGGGCGTCAGCGTGGTCCCCACCTCGGCCACCCGGAGGAGCGGCCTGACGGAACTGTTGGACAAGGTGCTGGAGATGGCCGCGCAACCGGCCGACCACGCCCCGCGCATCCTCAACTACGGCGACGACATCGAGACCGCCGTGGCGCTGCTGGGCGATACCCTGCGCCGGGAGCATCCCGCCCTGTTCGCGTTGTACCCGGAGCGCTGGCTGCTGCTCAGGCTCATGGAGGGGGACGAACGGCTGGGCCGGGAGACCGACCTGGCCCAGGACGCCCTGCCGGAGGAGATCTTCCACCACCTGCGCCGGGGGCATGGCGAAGACCTGGAGGCGCTCATGGCCGACGCCCGCTATTCCCAGGCCGCCGGATTGGCCCGGGAGGTGCTCTTCAAGAAGGAGGAGCGCCGGGTTGAGATGACCGAGCGGATCGACCGGGTGGTGCTCAACCGCTTTCTCGGCATCCCGATCTTCCTGGCAGCCATGTGGCTGGTGTTCAAGCTGACCTTCGACCTCTCCAAACCTTTCGGCGACTGGATCAACGACATGGCCGGCGGCCCTTTCAAACACTGGACAACGCAACTGCTGGGCCTGGTCGGTGCCCCGGACTGGACGGTTTCCCTGGCCACCGAAGGGGTCATCTCCGGGGTCGGCTTCGTGCTGGTGTTCGTCCCGGTCATCTTCATGATGATGTTCTTCATCACCTTCCTGGAGGGGAGCGGTTACATGGCGCGCGCCGCCTTTGTCATGGACCGGGCCATGCACGCCATGGGGCTCCACGGCAAATCGTTCATACCGCTTCTGCTCGGCTTCGGCTGCAACGTGCCCGGCATCTACGCCACCCGGACCCTGGAAAACCCACGGGACAAGGTGTTGACCGCCCTCCTGATCCCGCTCATGTCCTGCGGGGCAAGGCTGCCGGTCTACGTACTCTTTGTGGGGGCCTTCTTCCCCAACAATCCGGGCACGGTGATCTGGTCCCTGTACGTACTGGGCATCGCCCTGGCCATCGTCATGGGCGTGTTCTTCAAGCGCACCCTCTTCCGGGGCGAGGCCCCCATGTTCATCATGGAGTTGCCCCCCTACCGGATGCCCTCCTTCACCAGCCTCTGCCTGCACACCTGGGAGAAGGGGAAACATTTCCTCATCAAGGCCGGTACCTACATCCTGGCGGTCTCCATCTTTGTCTGGTTCCTCCTGAACCTCCCCTGGGGGGTGGAGCACAAGAAGGATTCCTACCTGGGACAGGCCGGGCAGGTGATGGCCCCGGTCCTGAGCCCCCTGGGATTCGGCACCTGGCAGGCGGCCTCATCCCTGATCACCGGCGTCATCGCCAAGGAGATCGTGGTCGGCACCATGGGCGAGATCTATGCCCCCAAGAAGGGGGAGCAGAAAAAACCCGAGGCGAGTTTCGGAGAAGACCTGCAGGAGATTGCCGTCTCTTTTGGCAAGGCGGTCAAGGAATCCGCCTCCAATGTGGTCTCCACCTTCGGCGTCTCCAGCCTGGCGGCGGACGAGAAGGAGGACCGGGGTCCGCTGAAAGCCACGATTCAGCAGACCTTCACTCCCCTTTCCGCCTATGCCTTCATGGTGTTCGTCCTGCTCTACATGCCGTGCGTGGTGGTCGCCATCGCCATGCGCCAGGAGTTCGGCTCGTGGAAATGGTTCGGGGTAGCCTTTGCCTATCAGAGCGCGTTGGCCTGGGGCATGGCGATGATCGTCTACCAGGGGGGACGACTCCTGGGATGGGGGGTGTGACATGGGAGCATTCGATATCGTGCTGATGATTGCCATACTGGCCGGCGCTGCCTGGCTGCTCTATAGTTCCCTCTGGAAGAAAAAGGGGCATTGCCCCGGTTGCGACGGCGGCGGTTGCGGCGGCAAGTGAGAGCGGATGGAAGGCTGCCCGGCGGTGGGTCGCGGACGAATTCTTCCGGGAACTGTGAGCCCACAACCACGCCCTGGCGGCCATCTACCGCAGGAACGACACTATCTTCGGGTAAGCTAAATGCCCCTGTTTCTGCACCGGTAACGGGCAGAAACAGGGGAAACAGGGAAGGCGCTACAGCGTGGGGTGAGGTGTTGCATCGGTACTGGCCGGTAACAGCGGATAGACGATCTTGGGCTGCTTGCCGGTCAGGCTGCCAAGAAACGCGACAATGGCGCTGCTTTCCTCATCGCTGAGTTGGATGCCGAATTGGGCCGAACCCATGACGTCAACCGCCTCTTTCAGGCTCCAGACCACGCCGGAGTGAAAATAGGGGGCCGTGATGGCCACGTTGCGCAACGAAGGTGCCCGGAAGACGTACTCATCCGCCGAGGTATTGGTGACGGCAAACCGCCCCTTATCCTTCCGCGGCATGATATTCTCGGCCGGCTTGGCCACCACGCCGAAGGGGAAATAACCGGAACCGCCCAGATTGAGGCCACCGTGGCAGGCAACACATCCCTTGTCGATGAAGAGCTTGAGCCCGGCGGTTTCCCTGGCGCCCAGGGCCTTGCGGTTCCCCTTGAGGTAGCGGTCAAAGGGGGCATCCGGCGTGACCAGGCTCGCCTCGAAGACCTCGATTGCCCGGGCCATGTTGTCGAAGGTCAGCGGCTCCTTTTCACCGGGGAAGGCTTTTTTGAAGAGTTTGACGTACTCGGGGATGCTGTTCAGGGTCTGCAACACCAGTTCAGGTGTGTTGTTCATCTCCACCGAGGCTTGCACCGGCCCCTTGGCCTGCTCGGCCAGGTCCTTGGCACGGCCGTCCCAGAACTGGGCAATATTGTAGGCGGAGTTGAGGACGGTCGGGGCGTTACGCGGCCCCTTCTGCCAGCCGTGGCCGGTGGAGGTCACCTGGAGGTCGGCTCCGCCCAATCCCGCATTATGGCAGGTGTTGCAACTGATGAGCTGGGACCGGGACAGGCGTGGATCAAAGTAAAGCTTGGCCCCCAGTTCAACTTTGGCAGGCGTGGCCGGATTGCCCTTCAGAACCGGCGGTTTGGCCGGGATCGGCTTGAAGAGGGCTTTGGCGCGGGCCTGAAGATCATCTGCGGCAGCGGACTGGCCGGCGACGACGGCCAGCGACAGCACGAAAGCAAGCGACAGACAAATTCGTTTCATGGGCATTCCTCCTTGAGTTTGGGATAAGACGTCCAATCCGACTACCGTGACAGCCCCCTCACAGAGGCGCACAGTCCACGTCAAAAAGAGCCGCCCACCGGCTTGATAACAACACGTCCGGCAGCTTCTTCGCGTCCCTTGCGCCTCGGTGAGGGGTTCTTCTGGTCGGTCAGTAGTTCTCGGCCAGCAGCTCGAAATGGGCCTTGGGGTGGGCACAGGCGGGGCACAGTTCCAGGGCGGCAGGTCCTTCGTGGAGGTAACCGCAGTTGCGGCATCTCCAGACCACCGGCTCGTCCCGCCGGAAGACCCGGTCGTTCTCGATATTGGCCTGGAGGGCCCTGAAACGTTTTTCATGCTGTTTTTCGGCGACGGCGATGGCCGTGAACACGGCGGCCAGCACCGGGAACCCCTCTTCCTTGGCGATGGCGGCGAATTCCGGGTACATCTCCGTCTGTTCGTGGTGCTCTCCTTGGGCCGAGGCCAGCAGGTTTTCCGCGGTAGTCCCGACCACGCCGGCCGGAAATGCGGCAGTGATCTCCACATCGCCCCCCTCCAGAAATTTGAACAGCCGCTTGGCATGTTCCCTCTCCTGGTTGGCCGTTTCTTCGAAGATCTCGGCAATCTGCACGTAGCCGTCCTTCTTCGCCTGTGCGGCAAAATAGGTGTAACGGTTGCGGGCCTGGCTCTCGCCGGCGAATGCGGTGAGGATGTTTTTCTCGGTGCGGGTTCCTTTTAATGACATCTGTTCGGTTCCTTTCTGTGGTTGGGGTGAGTCCCTTCGAGGAAATGCCGCAGGCAATTTCAACGTGATGGGACGGTACAAAGAGCTTGGTGGCAAACAGGA
Organism: Oryzomonas sagensis; assembly: GCF_008802355.1. Taxonomy (NCBI): domain Bacteria; kingdom Pseudomonadati; phylum Thermodesulfobacteriota; class Desulfuromonadia; order Geobacterales; family Geobacteraceae; genus Oryzomonas; species Oryzomonas sagensis. Next base: position 213,898 of record NZ_VZRA01000001.1, read on the forward strand.
ACGATTCCTGCCTGTTCGATAAAAAAACTCGTTAGGGCTTACGGCACTGTTTGCACAGCCCGTAGTACTCAAAACGCATATCGTGGGGGGCAAAGCCGGTGTGCTGTTCCACCACCTCGGGCGGCACGGGAACGGCGTCGGTAAAGTCCTCGATCCTTCCGCAGTTGGTGCAGATCAGGTTGAGGTGATTGGCCGTATCCATATCGTAACGGTTGTCCATGGTCTCGAACTCCAGCTCCTTGATCAGCCGGTGTTTCTTGAGCAGAGCCAGGGTATAGTACACGGTGGACAGGCTTATGTTGGGATATTTCTCCCGCGCCGTTTTAAAGATGGTCAGGGCGGACGGATGACTCTTGTCGCGGGTAAGCACGCTTATGACCTCAAGGCGCTGTGAGGTCAGCTTCAACCCCTTTTCCCTGAGCCCCTGGATGATGTTTTTTTTGATCTGTTCCCGTTTGATGGCGCGCTCCTAATCAGGAATCATTCCTGACAAAAAAACAATACGTCCTTGCGCGACGTCTGTCAAGAATCAAAATGAACGGGGCATGCGAGACACCACGGGAACGGCTCCGAAACCGACCGCCTCAGACATACGGGTAAAACAGGAGGAAGCGGCTACCTGATAATCTGGGCAAAATCGGCCACCGCCGTGATCCGCGCCGGACCGTGCCCGATGAAATCCCCATCGAGCTGGATCGGCTTTGCTCCACGCAGTTCGATCTCCGTGGCGGTGAGCCAGGTAAGAGCCGCATCCGGCATCGGCTGTCCCAGGAAGAGGTTGCGGATAATCGCCAGGTATCCCCTCCGATGGTTGCTCGTGACGCAGGCGATCTCAAAACCGGGGCGGAACAGGTCGCTGTCGGGCGAGAGCCTGAAGTTCCCCCCATAGCGCGAGGCGTTGCATACTACCGCCGTGTGGCAGAGACAAAGCTTCCCGTCCGCGACGATCTCCTGCATGCCCCGATCCCACCCAAGCGCCGCCCTGAGCGCCGACAGGGCGTAGGCCCCCTGCTTCAGCGCCCGTTTTTCCCCCGCCCTGACGCCGCCCACCACGGCGCCGTCCAGGCCGCTGCCCGCCATGAGTGCGAAATAGCGGCGACCCGCTTCGAACTCCAGGAGCCCCACCGAGAGCGGCCCGGTCTTGCCCGCGCATATGCGCGCGATGCCGTCCTCAAGGGAGGTGATCCCCAGTTCGGCGGCCAGGACATTGGACGTGCCCAGGGGGAGCACCGCCAGGGTCGCCGGTCCGGGGCCGAGCCCGTTCAAGACGGCGTTGAAGGTGCCGTCTCCGGCGGCCACGATGATGAAGGGATGTTCGCGTACCCGGCGGATGGCCTGGCAACAGGGGAGCGCCTCGGCGGGGTTCCTGACCGGATGGATGACGGGGGGCAGACCGGCTCGTTTGAGGCTGTCAACCACCCGCGCAATGCGTCTGCGGCTGAAGCTGCCGGAATCGGGGTTAATGATCAGGAAAGGTGTGGTGTGCATGGGCCTGGACGTTTCGCTGCCGGTCCGGCGCGGCGGACAGCAGACCTTTGGCAGAGTGAGAATCCCCCGGAGGCGGCACCCCGACCGGATGTCGCCCATGGGGTTGCCCTTGTATGATACCAAAGTCGCAGGTTATATCCAGACGTTAAATGGATTTGCGGGGTGTGCCCGGTAATCTGCCGTGTCAGCAGAGACCCGCAGCGATGGAGTTGTCGATAACCACGCCCTGCGGGCTGTCGGGCAGACTCATGGGGCGGTGGCAGGCGCCGCAGTAGGCGCCGGTGTGCAGCCGCGCCCAGAGGACGAGGTTCTCCGTGTCGCACCAATCGCAGCACCAGTAGTAATAGTCTTCATCGGGTCGAATTTTCATAACGAGTCTCCTTTGCATGTTTATAGCAACCTACATACAGGCGGATTGTTACAGACACGTGGAAAAAGGACAACAGGTAGGCAATTTTACGGCATGACGGCCGGACAAAGGCGGGGCTTGCAGAGTGTCCCCCCGGGAGGATAAAATATAGTCAGGAAAAGAGAAAGGGGGAAGGGCCATGAAAACGAAACAATACGATCAGGTCTGCTACTGGACCGAGCAGCGCGAAGAGCACGTTCCCCTCCGCAACCTGAAAAACGGGCAACTCGGCTATTCGTTCGGTTGCACCTACGAAGGTGAAACCGTCCAGGTACGGCTTGAAAACGGTGAACTGGATTCGTGGGAGCGCAAGGAATGCGCCGAGGTCACCCACTGAACACTTGGTAACGATCATCCCAAAGGCCTGCCGCACGGCAGGCCTTTTTCGCGGGCGCACTCCCCGCGGACGTGTTGCCGGCAAAGGTCAGGGAGATGCTGGCACAGAGTTGCCTGCACCCAAGCGGGCCATCTGCCGGAGCGCCCGGTAGCAGCCACGGGGCGTGCCGTCGAAGGTGAGCACCGGGCGGCCGAGGCGCCCCTGCAACTCCTCCAGGGACACATCGTCCAGAAACAGCCCCTCCCCCTCCTTGAGCATCACGTCCGGCACCAAGAGCCCCGCACCGATCTCCACCCCCTCAAGCGCCGCCATGATGTCGTTACCCGCCACCAGGCCGCTGACCGTCACGCTTTCTCCGAACAGGCGGTTTTTCACCGCCAGCGGTACGATCCGGGCGCCGGTCCGCTCCTCCAACCCGGCCAGGAAGACCCCCACGAAGCCCACGGCCGAGACGCCGGTCACCACCGTGACCCGCAGGTCGCCCACCGGCCGGGCCGTTCGCAGCACCTGTGCGGCGTCCCGCTGGAACAGCGGCACCATGCCGACCCCGTTCTCTATCTGGGGGAGGTCGCCGTACTCCCGCAGCGGGGGAAACGGAACGCCTCCCTTGAGGTAAAACTCGTCGGCCAGGAAGAGGAACGGCTCGCCCAGGCGTTTTTTCACGGCCTTGGCCCGCGGCCCCCAGGTAGTGACGAAGGCCCGGGCATAATCGGTATCCACCGGCGTGAGCTGCGGCAGGCGCCCACGGTGGCGGGTCAAGCCCAACGGCACGACGGCCAGGGATTGCACCGCAGGGTAGAGTCCCGCCAGATCGTCGACGGTCCGCTCCAACTCAAGGCCATCGTTGAGGCCGGGGCAGAGCACCACCTGGGTGTGCATGCTGATGCGCGCGGCGGCCAACTCCCGCAACTGGTCGAGGATGGGGGGGATGCCCGGCCGGCCCAGCAACCGTTCGCGCAGCGCCGGGTTGGTGGCATGGACCGAGATATAGAGCGGCGAGAGGCGCTGGTCGATGATGCGGGCCAGTTCGGGAGCTTTCAGGTTGGCCAGGGTGACGTAGTTGCCGTTGAGGAAGGAGAGGCGGTAGTCCTCGTCCTTGACGTAGAGCGGCTTGCGCAGCCCGCGGGGGAGCTGATGGACAAAGCAGAAAACGCAGTTGTTGCGGCACCGGGCCGGTTCCGGGGCCGGGAAGGTGAGCCCCAACGGCTCCCCCGGCTCCCGCTCGATCTCCAGTTCCCAGACCTCGCCGTCCGGCTTGGCGACCTCCAGCAGCAGTTCGTCGGCGACGGCGGTGTGGTAGCTGTAATCGATGATGTCCCGCAGGGGATGATTGTTGACGGCCAGGAGCCGGTCCCCCGGCTCCACCCCCATTTCATCGCTGATGGAGCCTGGCGTGACTGTTTCGACGAGAAGTCCGTTCATCAGGTCCCCCGGTAGAAGTCGGATTCGCAATACCAAGCGGCCAGGGAGCGCAGGAAGACCTGTAGCACGGCGGTAACCGGCACGGCCAGCAGCATCCCCACGAGGCCGAACATCTGCCCCCCGATCAAGAGCGCAATAATGGCCACCAGAGGGTGCAGGCCGACCGTGTCCCCCACCACCTTGGGGGTAATGACCGCCCCCTCCAGGGTCTGAACCAGGCCGAACCACCCCAGACAGAGCAGGGGATGGAGGATGTCGTGGAATTTGAGCAGCGCCATGGCGACCGACAGGCAGATGCCGATGATGGTGCCCACGTAGGGGATGATGAAGGTGATGCCGGCCAGGGTGCCGATGGCGACGGCCAGGTCGATGCCGATGAAATACAGGCCGATGCTGTAGAGCACCGCCAGGATGGCGCAGACCGAAAGCTGGCCCCGGATGAAGCCGCCCAGCACCCTGTCGATTTCCCCAAGCTTTGCGTTGTAGGCCCGGTGGTGGCGCTCGGGGACAAACGACTGAACGAACGCCTTCAACCGGGGCAGGTCGGCCAGCAGGTAGAAGAGATAGACCGGGATGATGAAGTAGCCCAAAAGCGCCAGGACAAAGGAGATCGTGGAGGAAAACGCCTCCCGCAGGAGATTCAGGAGCGGCTTGGCGATGTCCGGTGCCACGCCTTTGGCCTGGGTCAAGACATCATTCAGGCGTAGCGAGAGCTTGTCCGGGGTTTCGACCCCCAGGTAGGACTTGACCGCCGCCGGGGTGATCTCGTAGAGGTGCTGGGCATAGGCGGGCAGATTGAGCTGCATGTTGGAAAACTCGCTGCCGAGGGAGACGACGAAGAACACGGCGATGCCGACGCAGATAACCAGCGCGGTGGTGAAGACGACCAGGATGCCGGGGATGCGCCCAACCCCCTTCCGCTCCAGGAATATCACCGCCGGGTTGAGCATGTAGGCCAGGGCAAAGGCGATGAACAGTTGCAGGAATACGGAGGACGAAAAATAGAGGATGACCGCAGCCAGGGCCGCGAGGGACAGGGCCGTTGCGAGAAGGAGCTTTGTACTTTTGTTCATGGGAACCTGATTCATGATGCCGTCTCCGGGGCCGCGGCGCCCCGGAGACGGTTGAACGGATTATTGGTGCAGCCGGAAAGCGCCGTCAGCCGAGGTGATGGTGGATATGGCATGTTTATAGATAAGGATGTCGCCGTTGTAATCCAGCAGCACGGAGAAGTTGTCGAACGACTTGATGTGGCCTTCCAGCTTATCGCCCGACATCATGGTAACAACCACGCGGACACGCTCCTTACGGGCCTGATTGAGGTACTGGTCCTGAATGTTGAAGGGTGCTTTTGCCATGAGGGGCGTTCCTCCTGTTATTCAAAAAATTCAATAGCATGCTGTAAAATACTAGCAAACTTTCCCGGATATTCAAACCATAATATATCCGGGTCGGCATTGAACCACGTCAATTGGCGTTTGGCATAGCGGCGCGTGTCCCGCTTCATGATCTGCACGGCCTCATCCAGGTCGCATTCTCCGGCCAGATACGCGGCCGACTCCTTATAGCCGATGGCCCGCATGGCTTTCAATTGGCGGTCATATCCCCGGGCCAGGAGCCCGCGGACCTCTGCCAGCAACCCCGCCGCCAGCATCTGATCAACCCGGGCCTCGATACGCCGGTAGAGTTCCTGGCGGTCGATGCGGATACCGATCTGGAGGCTTTCGTAACGCCGGACGCCGAAGGCGTGCTCCTGCTGGTGGCGGGAGAGGGGGACGCCGGTCAGGCGGTGCACCTCCAGGGCGCGGATGATGCGCACCAGGTTGTTGGGGTGCATGCGCGCCGCCGACTCCGGGTCAACCTCCCGCAGCCGTTCCAGCATGGCCTCGTTGCCCAGCTGCGCGGCCTCTTCCTGCAACGCCTTTCTGATGGCGCCCGCGCCGCTGGGGGAATCCACCAGCCCCTTGAGCAGGGCGCGGATGTAGAGCCCGGTGCCGCCGACCACAATAACCCGCTTGCCCCGGTCGGTGATGGCCCGGATGGCCTCGTCGGCGGCCTCGGCGAAATCGGCGGCGGAGAAGAGCCGGTCCGGCTCCGCCACATCGATCAGGTGGTGAGGCACGCCGGCGCGCTGTTCAAGGGTCGGCGTGGCGGTGCCGATGTCCATGCCGCGATAGACCTGCATGGAGTCGGCATTGACGATCTCGCCATCCACTGCCCGGGCCAGGCGCAGGGCCAGCTCGCTCTTGCCCGATGCGGTGGGCCCGACGACGACCAGCAGTTTTGGTTTGTCCGATACGTTCATATCGCCCGCCCGCCATTGACCGCCGGACCGGCACTCCAGCAATTGCCAAATGGGTTTTCATGTGATGTATTTGGTGCTATATTCGTCCGCAATTTCGTCACAATCTGCCGCAATCGATCACAATCCCCCCAAATTTCCTTGAAATTTCATATGCTTCTATAAACGAAGGAGGATGTATGTGGCTCAAGAATCTCTCGATCGGTGCAAAACTCATCATGTCGTTCCTGCTCGTCCTGCTGCTCACGGTCTTTTTGGGCATCTTCATGATCGGCAGGCTGAACCTGGTCCGCACCAGTGCCGAGGACGTGGCCCAAAAGCAGGTGCCGGGCATCCTCTCCGTAGCCCGCATCAGCGATCTCTTCGGCAGCCTCCGGCGGGGAGAGCTGCTGATGGTCGTCTCCAACAACCCGGAAGACATCGACAAATACATCAAACGCAACCAGGAAACCGCCGAAAAGCTCAGGAAGGAGCAGGCGGCCTATGAGAAGATGATCGACACCGACGAGGAACGCAAACTCTACGGCGAGTTCACCAAGGCGTTGCAACGGTACCTGGCCGAGACCCCCAAAGTAGCCGAAATGGCCCTGCAGAACAAGGATACCGAGGCCGGGGAACTGATCCGAGGGGCATCGAGCAAGTACTTCAACCAGGCGCTCAAGGCCCTGGACGCCACGGTGGAGAATCAGGCAAAACAGACCACGACGGAGAGCCGCGGCATGGCGGCCATCAGTTCCGCGGCTCGCACCTGGGTCATGATCGCCCTGGCGGTCTGCATCGCCATCGGCCTGCTGGAGGCGGTCATCCTGGCGCGCCTGTTCAGCGCCCCCCTGCGCAGCCTGGCCCGCAAGGCGGACCAGATCGCCTCCGGTGACCTGGGGGTCGAAATCGAATTGAACTCCCGGGACGAGATCGGCCAGTTGAGCGCCGCCTTCGGCGCCATGGTGAAAAACCTGCGGGAACTTATCGGCAAGGTCATGGAGACCGCGGCCCAGTTGTCGGCAGCCGCCGCCCAGGTCAGCGCTACGGCCGCGCAGATGTCCACCGGCACCGAGGAGGTCGCCGCCCAGGCCGCAACCGTCGCCACCGCCAGCGAAGAGATGGCGGCCACCTCCTCGGATATCGCCACCAACTGCCACATGGCCGCCGGGGGGGCTCAACAGGCCGCGGCCACGACGAACAGGGGGTTCGAGGTCGTCAAGAACACCGTGGACGGCATCCGCCAGCGGGGTGACGGCACCCGCGCCAACGCCGGGATCGTCGAGTCGCTGGGAGAGCGCTCGGACCAGATCGGGGCCATTGTGGCCACCATCGAGGACATCGCCGACCAGACCAACCTCCTGGCCTTGAACGCCGCCATCGAGGCGGCCCGGGCCGGCGAGCAGGGGCGGGGCTTCGCGGTGGTCGCCGACGAGGTGCGCGCCCTGGCGGAGCGTACGACCCGCGCCACCAAGGAGATCGGCGACATGATCAAGGCGATCCAGGGCCAGACCAGGGAGGCCATCGTCTCCATGGAGGAGGGGGTCAGGGGCACCGAGCGGGGAGCCGCCGAGGCCGCCCAGTTGGAAACGGCCCTGAACGAGATTCTGGAGCAGGTCAACGCCGTCACCATGCAGGTCAGCCAGATCGCCACGGCCGCCGAGGAGCAGACCGCCACGACCAGCGAGATCACCAACAATATCCACATGATCACCCAGGTGGTGCACGACACCTCCCGCGGCGCCCAGGAATCGGCCGCCGCCGCCGCGCAGATGGCACGGCAGGCGGAGCACCTCCAGGGCCTGGTACGGCAGTTCAGGCTGTGACCGCCGGCTTAGCCCCGGCGGGACCGCACATCCACGGAAACGGCAGCAAACAAGGCCCCCGGCAAACGCGCACCCGCGCTTGCCGGGGGTTTTTCGTTCGCCGTTCCCGAGCAGCCGCGGCGGCCGGAAGCGGTCAGGTCCGCTTGAAGATCTTTTCCAGTTCCCCCAGGGTGATGGTGTGGGATACCGGCCGGCCGTGGGGGCAGCTGGCGGCAAAGTCGGTTTCGTCCATGGCCCGCAGCAACTCAGTGATCTGACGGTGCTCCAGGGGATGGAAGCCGCGTACCACCGAATGACAGGCGATGCGGGCCAGCAGGTCGTCGATGGCGCCGTCGAAGGCAACGCTGGTCCCCAGTGCGGCAAGTTCGGCCAGGATGTCCCGCACCAGCTGCATGCCGTCCCGGCCCGTAGCCAGACGCGGCAGGGCGGCAACGATAACGGTGGTGCCGCCGAACGGCTCAAGATCGAAGCCGATCCGGGCGAGGTCCTCGCGGAAACGTCCCACCACGGCCGCCTCCCCAAAAGAAAGCTCCAGGGTCTCGGGAAAGAGCAACCGCTGCGACTCCACCCCGCCAGCCCGGAACTGCTGCCGCAGGCGTTGGTAGGCGACTCGTTCGCTGGCGGCATGCTGGTCGATGATCACCAGTTCGACGCCCGACTGGCACAGGAGATACTCCCCGTGGAACTGGCCGATGATCGCCAGTGCAGAGAAATAGCCTGCGGCTTCCGCCGACGCGGGCTCCGGCTGGAACGGTTCCACCGGTTCCCGGACCGAAACCGAAACGGTGGGGGCGGGAGGAGCAACGGCAGCGACCGGCACGGTACGCCTCCCCTCGCCGGAAGCGGGGGGGAGGGACGAACGCGACGGCTGCTCCACAAACCTGAGAGACGCCTGGGCCGCGGCGGCGATCCGCTCGCGATAGGCCTGACCGGTGGGAGGAGCGGCCTGTGCCGGGGGTGCCGGCTCCTGACGGTGCGCCAGCCAGGGGGAGCGGCGCAGCACCCCTTCCAGGGCCGCCTGGAGGGCGTCGTGCACAGCGGATTGGCGGCGGAAGCGCACCTCGTGCTTTGTAGGATGGACGTTGACGTCCACCTCGCCCGGGGGCAGTTCGATGAACAGGGCCAGGATCGGATAACGGCCACGGTCGATCACGCCCCGGTAGGCCTGCATGATGGCGTGCTGCACGACCTTGTCCCGCACGAACCGGCCGTTGATGTAGGTGAACATGGCCGAGGTGGTGGAGCGGACAGACTGGGGGCCGGAGATGAACCCGGTGACCGTGATGCCCCCCTCGGTGCCGGCGACCTCGTGGAGAGCGGCAGCGGCGTCCTTGCCCACGGCCTGGGCGATGCGCCGGCGCAGGTCGCTGCGTTGCACCCGCAGCATCTCCCGGTCGTCGCTGGTCAGCCGGAAGGCCACATCGGGACGGGAAACGGCCATGCGGGCCACCGTGTCCCCCACGTGTCCCGTCTCGGTCTCGGCGCTCCGCAGGAACTTGAGGCGTGCCGGGGTGTTGAAGAACAGCTGTTCCACGCTGATGACCGTGCCGGGGGCCATGCCGCAGGCCTTCACGTCCTTGACCCGCCCCCCTTCCACGATGATCTCGGTTCCCTCCAGGCTGCCGGCTTCGCGGGTCGCCAGCCGGAAACGGGAGACCGAGGCGATGGAGGGGAGCGCCTCGCCGCGGAATCCCAGGGTCAGGATGCCGTCCAGGTCGCTGTCGGTCCTGATCTTGCTGGTGGCGTGGCGTTCCAGGGAAAGCAGGGCGTCCTCCCGGGACATGCCGTGGCCGTTGTCCGTGATGCGGATCAGCCGTCTCCCCCCGGCGGCGACCTCCACCGAGATATCGCTTGCGCCGGCATCCAGGGAATTTTCAAGCAACTCCTTGATGACCGAGGAGGGCCGTTCGACCACTTCGCCGGCGGCGATCTTGTTGGTGATGGTTTCGGGAAGAATGGCGATGCGTTGGGACACGTGAAGACTCCGGGGAAGCGTTTTTCATTCGGGATTGCATAGGGTGGATACGTCAAGGCCCGTCCGCCCTGAAACGAGAGGGGGAACGGGCCTGAGGCCAGCGGACCGGCACGCGGCGGGACTACTTCTTGGTGCCGCCGAACAGGCTGCCGAAGTCATCTTCACGGGGCTTGCTGCCGCCCTTGTCGTCGCCGGCGGAACCAGGCGTGTCGTCCCAGGAAAAGTTTTCCAGATCGAACTCGTCGTTCGCGGCAGCGGGCTTGCCTGCCGGCGCGGCAGTGCTCTTGTGCGGGGTTGACTCCAGCAGGCTGGCGAAGGCGTCCTCTTCGGCCTTGGCCTGGGCCGATTTCTGCTCCTCGCCGAAGGAGAGGTCGCCAAACCCGGTCGCAAAGGAAGCGCCCGGCTCATCGTCGAAGCTGAAGGGGTCGTGGACGGCACCGCCTCCCTGGGACGACGCCTCCTCCCCCGCATCGCCCAGGTCAAAGGAGAAGATATCGGCGGTCATATCCGTATCCTCCGCCGAGTGATCGTCTGCGTGAGCCTCGTTCGCCATGGCCCGGGCCATATCCGTCCGGGCCGCGAGGGGCAACACCATGGCCTTGAGCCCGTAGGTCGCCTTGTAGCCGGTGAGATCATTGAGGCACTTGGGGCAATTATCATGGTACTCAAAGCTGTTGTATCCGCACTTGGGGCATTTCATCGGCGGCTCCTTGCGACCTGTAATTCTCGTTACTGAGTATCCCAAATATACTGTAAAATTGCGGTAATGGCAATAGCGGCGGTTTCGGTCCTCAGAATCCGGTCTCCCAGGGAAACCGGCAGATACCCCTGCTGGAGAAACTGCTGCACCTCAAGGGGGTCGAAGCCCCCCTCCGGCCCCACAGCCACGATGACTGAGGCGGGGCAGGCCCGGTCGGCAAGGGCCGCCTTCAGGCCCTGTTTCCGCTCCCCCTCCCACAGCAGCAGGCGGAGCTCCTGGGAGGTGGAGCCGGCCGCCTCGGCCGCCGACGGCGACCAGGAGACGCCGGGAATGGAGCGCCGGTTGCACTGGCGGGCCGCCTCGGCCGTTATCCGCCGCCAGCGTTCCAGCTTGGCGGCGATCTGTTCCTCGCGTACCCGGGCCACGGAACGCCGACCGCCGAACAGGCTGAAGTCGTGAGCCCCCAACTCCGTCCCCTTCTGGAGGATCAGATCGATTTTTTCCCCCTTGGGCAGGGCCTGGCAGATGGTGATCCGCGCCCCCCCCTCCCCGGCCGGGGCCGCCTGCCGGGGAGCCTCCACCCTGACGGCGACCCACTCCCGGGACACCTGGTCGATAACCCCCTGGTGCTCGTTGCCCGCCTCGTCCACCAGGGTCACGCCATCGCCGGTGCCGAGCCGCAGCACCCGCACCATGTGGTTGAAGAGATCGCCGTTAAAGGAGGCATACCCGTCCCGGATATTCCGGGACGATATCATGAAGCGCCGCTGGCTCATGCCGGTGCGGCATCCTTGCCGTAGAGCATCGCCACCCACTCCCCCTGGTGCGCCGTTTCCCGGTAGACCAGGGGCTGAGCCGCGAACCCGCTCCGCACAAAGGCCTCCTTCTCGGCCAGGATGCCGGAGAGGATCAGCACGCCGCCCTGGGCCAGCCGCTCCGAGAGTTGGGGGGCCAGCCGGACCAGTTCCTCGGCCAGGATGTTGGCCAGGATGACGTCGAAGGGCCCGGCCAGGGATTCCAGGGGGGCCGCGCTGCACTCGATCCGCTCCGCCAGGCCGTTGATCGCCAGATTTTCCCGCGCCACCGCCACCGCGTCCGGGTCGATGTCCACGGCGCAGATGCGGCCCGCGCCCAGGCGTGCCGCGGCCATGGCCAGAATGCCGGAACCGGTCCCCAGGTCCAGCACCGAGGGGGGAGTGGCGGCCGGGCGGTCCAGCAGGACCGTTTCCAACTGCTCCAGGCAGAGCCGGGTCGTCTCGTGCCCGCCGGTGCCGAAGGCCATGCCCGGGTCCAGACTGAGGACGATATCATCCGGCCCGGCCTCGACCTCCTCCCAGGACGGCACGATCAAAAGCCTCCGGCCGATACGGAGCGGTTTGAAGTTGACTTTCCAACTCGTGCTCCAATCCTCGCTTTTCACCGTCGTAACGGCAGGCTTTCCGATGGCTGCGCCGGGGTTGGCGGCGGCCAGGTCATCCAGAAAGGCCGAGATCTCGGCCAGGCGGGCAGCCATATCGTCGCCGGAGCTAAAATATGCCTTGACGGTCATAAGCGGACTGTGGGCTATCTCGGAAGGGGAAAAGGCATCCACATTCAGGTTTTCGACACAGACGCCGGCGCCCGAGACGCCGGCCAGGTATTCGGCCAGGATATCGGCAAGTTCGCTGGGCAGCTCGCAGGCCACCTCCAACCAGGTATCGTTCATATACAGTCAGTGACTCCTCGATTATTTTTACGTTATTTCGGAAAGTTAGCAGAACAGCCCGTCATTGGCAATATAAATCAGGCCGCCGTTCCGGACAATGAGACCTCCGGCCGGAGTACACACTGAATGCTTGACGGCGTATCGCGCATCACATAAACTGTACGGTCAGGCGTTGCATACCCCTTTCGGAAATAGGGAGCATTCATTCAGATGAATAACGTTGCCGCAATCATCCTTGCCGCAGGCAAGGGAACCCGTATGAAATCCGGCCTGGTAAAGGTCCTGCACCCGGCGGCCGGGAGGCCGATGATCGACTACCCGGTAACGGCGGCCCGGACGGCGGGAGCGACCCCGGTAGTGCTGGTGGTCGGGCACCAGGCCTCTGCGGTGCAGGAGCATTTCCGCGCCGCAGAGGATATCCGCTGCGTGATCCAGAAGGAACAACTCGGCACCGGGCACGCCGTGGCCTGCACCCGTGAGGCGCTGACCGGCTTCGACGGCACGGTGCTGATCCTGTGCGGAGACACCCCCTTGCTGCGGGCGGAGACCCTGGAAAACCTGATCGGATTCCACCGCGCCCAAAAAGCGGCGGTGACGGTCCTGACCGCCACGGTGAATGATCCCTATGGTTACGGCCGGATCGTGCGCGACGACAGCGGAGCGGTGCTGCGCATCGTCGAGCAGAAGGACGCCGCCCCGGAAGAGCAGGCCCTCCGCGAGATCAACAGCGGCATCTACTGCATGGATGCGGCCTTCCTGTTCGACAATATCGACAGTGTGGGGAGCGACAACGCCCAGCAGGAGTTCTACCTGACCGATCTGGTGGCCGTGGCCGTTCGCAGGGGAGCCGGCTGCCAGGCCCTGTGCTGCGACGACGCCGAGGAGATCATGGGGGTCAACGATCGCAGCCAGTTGGCCGAAGCGGGGCGCGTTCTGCGCCGACGCATCAACCGGGAGCTGATGCTCTCCGGCGTCACCATCATCGATCCCGACCAGACCTACATCGACGATGGTGTCGCCATCGGCAGCGACACCATCGTCCACCCCAACTGCCAGATCAGCGGCACAACGGCCATAGGCTCCGGCTGCGTGATCGAAAACGGCGTCACCATCTCCAACTGCCGCATCGCCGGCAACTGCCATATCAAGGCGGGATCGGTCCTGGAGGATTCGGAACTGCACGAGGCGGTGGCCGTGGGCCCCATGGCGCACCTGCGTCCCGGAACGCTGCTCCACGCCCACGTCAAGATCGGCAATTTCGTGGAGACCAAGAAGGTCGTCATGGGTGAGGGCTCCAAGGCGTCCCACCTGACCTACCTGGGTGATGCCGAGATCGGCCGCGACGTCAATATCGGCTGCGGCACCATCACCTGCAACTACGACGGGGTCAACAAGCACCGCACGGTCATCGGGGACCAGGTGTTCATCGGCAGCGACGTCCAGCTCGTGGCCCCGGTCACCGTGGGGCGCAACGCCCTGGTGGCGGCCGGGACGACCGTCACCATCGACGTGCCGCCCGACTCGCTGGCGATCTCCCGCGTACCCCAGGTGAACAAGGATGGCTGGCGACTGAAGAAAAAATAGTCCCCACAAGGTTCCACGGGTGACGAAGAGAGAGCGCATGACGGGATCGCCTTACACTATAAAGGCCGGAAGCACCATCCTCATCATTGAGGACGACATCGCTTTTGCCGAACTGACATCGGACACCCTCCAGGAACACGGTTTCAAGGCCATTGGGGCGACCAGCGGCCAGGAAGCCATGGAACTGCTCTCCGCCACGATCCCTTCCCTGATCATCCTCGACTATTCCCTCCCCGACATGACCGGGGTCGCCATCCTGGAGCAGATCGCCGACCGCGGACTTTCCGTCCCGTTCATCATGGTCACCGGCCGGGACGACGCCCTCCTGGCGGTCCAGATGATGAAGACCGGCGCCTGCGACTACCTGTTGAAAGACACCAGTTTTCTGGACCGCCTGCCGGCGACGGTCCTGCGAACCCTCCATGACGCCGAAACCCGCGAACGGCTGCACCGCGCCGAAGAGTCCCTGCGCCAGAGCGAGACCCGCCTGGCACGGGCCCAGAAGATTGCCCGCATGGGAAGCTGGGAATGGAATCCCCTGACCGGGGAAACGTACTGGTCCGACGAGTTGTACCGCATCTTCGGGTTCACCCCCGGCGAGCCCCGCCACGTGGAGTTGGAGTGGTTCATCAACCTCATCAACGAGGCGGACCGTCCGGCCTTCAAGAAGGCCATCACCAACGCCGCCCGGCAGTGCCAGTCGTTCAGCCTGATCTACCGCATCAAAGCGCGCACCGGCGACGAACTGGTCGTCAACAGCCAGGCCGAGGTGGAATGCGACAGCGAAGGCAGGGCCCAGCTCGTCTCCGGTACGACCCTCGACATCACGGCCCGCATCAGGGCCGAGAACGAGATCCAGCAGCTGATCAACTACGACACCCTGACCAGCCTTCCCAACCGCACCCTGCTCAACGACCGCCTCAGGCACGCCATCGCCCAGGCGGCACGGGATCGCCAGATGGCCGGCGTGCTGTTCCTGGACCTGGACCGCTTCAAGGGGATCAACGAGACCCTCGGCCACCGGGCCGGCGACAAGCTGCTCAAGACCATCGCCAAACGCCTCAAGGCCTGCGTCCGGGAGACCGATACCCTGGCCCGCATCGGCGGCGACGAATTCGCCGTCGTCCTGATGGGCGTCTCCAACGAAGAGGTCATCACCGCCATTACCAAGAAGATTCTGGGGCTGATCTCCGAGCCGATCTACATCAACGGCCACGAGATCTACACCACCGGCAGCATCGGCATCGCCGTCTACCCCATGGACGGGGAGGACGGCCCCACCCTGCTCAAGCATGCCGACCAGGCCATGTACCAGGCCAAGGAGCGGGACGGCAACAACTTCCAGTTTTTCTCCAGCGAAATGAACATCAAGGTGCTGGAGCGGATGATGCTGGAGAACTCCCTGCGCAAGGCGCTGGAACGCGAGGACCTCTTCCTGCTGTACCAGCCCCAGGTGGATACCCGCACCGGGGAGCTCACGGGGCTGGAGGCGCTTCTGCGCTGGAGACACCCCGACCTGGGGGTGATCCTCCCGGACAAATTCATCTATCTGGCGGAAGAAACCGGCCTGATCATCCCCATCGGGGAATGGGTCCTGCGAACCGCCTGTTTCCAGGCAAAGGCATGGCAACAGCAGGGCTTCCCGCCGGTTCGCATGGCGGTCAACCTGTCGGCCAAGCAGTTCGCCCAGAAGGACCTGAGCGGGACCATCGCCGCCATCCTGTTGGAAAGCGGACTCGACCCCGGCTGGCTGGAACTGGAGATCACCGAAAGCACCATCATGAAGGACCCGGACACCAACACCCGCATGCTGCACAAGCTCAAGGACATGGGCATCAGCCTGGCCATCGACGATTTCGGCACCGGCTATTCGTCCCTCTCCTATTTGAAGCACTTCCCCATCAGCCGGCTCAAGATCGACCGCACGTTCGTGCGGGACATCGCCATCAACCCGGACGACGCCGCCATCGTGGAGATCATCATCTCCATGGCCCACACCCTCAAGCTCAGCGTCACGGCAGAGGGGGTGGAAACGCGCCCCCTGATGGAGTTCCTCGCCTCCCGCAACTGCGTCGAGATGCAGGGCTACCTGTTCTCCCGGCCGGTCAAGGCCGAAGAAATCACCACTATCCTCGAAAACGGACTGAAATACTGACCCATGGCACACTCCAGCATAATCGTCAAAGGCGCCTGCGAGCACAACCTCAAGTGTATCGATGTTGAAATCCCGCGGGACGAGTTAGTCGTCATCACCGGCATCTCCGGCTCGGGCAAATCCACCCTGGCCTTCGACACCATCTACGCCGAGGGGCAGCGCCGCTATGTGGAATCCCTCTCGGCCTACGCCCGCCAGTTCCTGGAACAGATGGAAAAACCGGACGTGGAGTCCATCGAAGGGCTCTCCCCGGCCATCTCCATCGAACAGAAGACCACGAGCAAGAACCCCCGCTCCACCGTGGGCACGGTCACGGAGATCTACGACTACCTGCGCCTGCTGTTCGCCCGGGTCGGCCATCCCCACTGCACCTCCTGCGGCAGGGAGATCACCTCCCAGACCGTCTCCCAGATGGTGGACCAGATCATGGCGCTGCCCGCCGGTGCCAAGTTGACCCTGCTGGCCCCCATGATCCGGGGCCGCAAGGGGGAGTACAAGAAGGAACTCAACCAGTTGCGCAAGGAGGGCTTCACCCGGGTCGTCATCGACGGAACCTTGCGGGAGTTGGCCGACGAGATCGAGCTGGACAAGAAGAAAAAACACGACATCGACATCGTCATCGACCGCATCGTGGTCAAGGAGGGGGTCCAGCGCCGCCTGGCCGACTCCCTGGAGACCGCCCTGCACCATGCCGAAGGGGTGGTGAAGGTGGAGACCGTCCTGCCGGCCACGGATGAACCGGACGAGGAGGGGGGCAGGAGACCTCCCAAGCCGGTTACCCATATCTTCTCCGAAAAGCTGGCCTGCGTGGAGTGCGGCATCTCCTACCAGGAGGTCACACCGCGGCTCTTCTCCTTCAACAACCCCCACGGCGCCTGCCCGGACTGCACCGGCCTGGGTACCCGCATGTACTTCGATGCCGAACTGGTGATTCCCAATCAGGAACTGTCCCTGCGGGAAGGGGCCATCGCCCCGTGGGAAAAACGGCTCTCGGGCTGGTTCCACCTGATCCTGGAGGCGTTGGCCAAGGCCTACAAATTCGACATCCGCACCCCCTTCAAGGATCTGCCCCACCAGGTTCGGGACGTGATCCTGAACGGTTCCGGGGGCAAGAAGATCGAGTTCTGGTGGGAAGAGGACGGCGGACGGCGCCATACCTACCAGAAGGAGTTCGAGGGGGTGCTGAACAACCTGGAACGGCGCTGGCGCGAGACCGAATCGGACGCATCCCGGGAAGAGATGGAAAAGTACATGAACGTCATGCCGTGCCCCACCTGCCAGGGGGCGCGCCTGCGCCCCGAGGCGCTGCATGTGCTGGTGGGGGGGCGCACCATCCGCGACGTCACCGCTTTCTCCATCCGTGACTGCCTGGCCTTTTTCGAGGGTTTGGAACTCACCGACAAGGAGAAGGAGATCGCCCGGCGCATCCTCAAGGAGATCCGCGAGCGCCTGTCGTTCCTGGTGAACGTAGGGCTGGACTACCTCTCCCTGGACCGCACCTCCGGCACCCTCTCCGGCGGCGAAGGGCAGCGCATCCGCCTGGCCACCCAGATCGGCTCGTCTCTGGTGGGGGTACTCTACATCCTGGACGAGCCCTCCATTGGCCTCCACCAGCGGGACAATGCACGCCTGCTGGACACCCTCAGGCATCTGCGCGACCTGGGCAACACCGTCCTGGTGGTGGAACACGACGAAGAGACCATTCTGGAGGCCGACTATCTGATCGACATGGGGCCGGGGGCCGGGGTCCACGGCGGCGAGGTGGTGGCCCAGGGCACACCTGCCGAGGTCATGAAGAATCCGGAATCCCTCACCGGCAGATACCTGTCCGGGGAGTTGTCCATCCCGGTGCCGAAGAAGCGCCGCAAGGGGACCAAGCACTTAAAGATCATCGGCGCCTCCGAAAACAACCTGAAGAACGTGGATGCGGAGATTCCCCTGGGCATCATGACCTGCGTGACCGGCGTTTCGGGCTCGGGGAAATCGACCCTGGTGATCGACACCCTGTACAAGGTGCTGAGCCAAAGGCTCTACCGCAGCCGGGAGAAGGCCGGCGCCGTGAGGGACATCCGCGGCCTGGAGCATCTGGACAAGGTCATCAATATCGACCAGTCCCCGATCGGCCGCACCCCGCGCAGCAACCCGGCCACCTATACCGGCGTGTTCGGCGATATCCGCGACCTGTTTTCCAACCTGCCCGAATCCAAGCTGCGCGGCTACAAGCCGGGGCGCTACTCCTTCAACGTCAAGGGGGGACGCTGCGAGGCCTGTTCCGGGGACGGCATCATCAAGATCGAGATGCACTTCCTGCCGGACGTGTACGTGGAGTGCGAGGTCTGCAAGGGGGCGCGCTACAACCGGGAGACCCTGGAGGTGCTCTACAAGGGCAAGTCCATCGCCCAAGTGCTGGACATGACCGTTTCCCAGTCCCTGGAGTTCATGGGCGCCATCCCGCGCATCAAGAACAAGCTCAAGACCCTGGAAGAGGTGGGCCTGGGCTACATCAAACTGGGACAATCCGCCACCACCCTCTCGGGAGGCGAGGCCCAGCGGGTCAAGCTGGCCAAGGAACTTTCCCGCCGCGCCACCGGCCGCACCATCTACATCCTGGACGAACCGACCACCGGCCTGCACTTCGAGGATATCCGCAAGCTCCTGGAAGTGATCCAGCGCCTGGTGGACGCCGGCAACACCATCGTCATCATCGAGCACAATCTTGACGTGATCAAGACCGCCGACCACATCATCGATCTGGGCCCCGAGGGGGGCGACCGGGGGGGCGAGATCATCGCCAGCGGCACCCCGGAGCAGGTGGCCAAGGTCAGCAAATCATACACCGGCCAGTACCTGCGCAAGATGCTGTAGCAGGTTGTTGAAAAACAGCCATCGGGCCTTCGTACTCGAAAACTCCTTTGTGACTTCGGCCTGCGGCCTCACCCTTCGGGCGCCTTCGCGGTCCAATTTCACAAGTGAAATTGTGCGGCGTAGCGCTGCTACGCCTCCGCGGGGCTTTCTGCGGGTGCGACGATCTGACTATTTTTGAACAACCTGAATTTTTCAATGCTAACCGTTGCGGCGTCGTTCACCGTTTATCGTGGACATAGTTGGCGTCAACATCCATGACAAATAACCACACCATGATGACCTCTGCCTCTGAACAGACGCCCTTCCGTATCGGCATCGACCTGGGAGGCACCAAGACCGAGGCGCTGCTCCTTGCCCCCGACGGTACGGTCCTGTTCCGGGAGCGCCGGGGCACGCCCCTTGACCGGGGCTATCCCGCCGTAGTGGCAACCGTAACCACGGCCATTCGGGAAGCCATGGCCCTTGTTCCGGCCGGGGCGCCCTGCACCGTGGGGATCGGCATCCCCGGCTCCAGTGACGAGCGGACCGGCCTGGTGCGCAACGCCAACTCCACCTGCCTCATCGGCAGGCCCCTGCAGGGGGACCTGGAACGGCAACTGGACCGGGCCGTGGCCCTGTGCAACGATGCCGACTGTTTCACCCTGGCCGAGTGCTGTCAGGGGGCGGGGCAAGGATACGGGCTGGTATTCGGGGTGATCATGGGGACCGGCTGCGGGGGCGGGATCTGCATCGACGGACGGGTACGCCAAGGGCCTCACCGCATCGCCGGGGAATGGGGGCACCTGTCGGTGGACCCGGCCGGGACGGCGTGCTACTGCGGCAACCGGGGGTGCGTGGAGACGAAGATCAGCGGCTCCGGGGTCGAGGCGGCCTTTGCACGGGAGTACGGCGAACGCTTGACCATGGAGCGGATCGTGGCAGGCGCCCGGGAGGGGGAGCCCCGCTGCCGCGCCGCCTTCGACCGGTTCCTGGACGACTTCGGCCGCTGCCTGGGGGGACTGATCTCGATCCTCGACCCGGATGCCGTGGTTCTGGGGGGCGGCTTGTCCAACATCGTCGAGCTGTACACCACCGGCATCGAGCGGGTACGGCACTATGCCTTCCACGACCACCTGGCCACCCCGATTCTGAAGAACCGCCTGGGCGACTCGGCCGGCGTCTTCGGCGCCGCCTGGATCGGAATCTGAGCTTACACCGGATAAAACCTCTGAAACGGCCTTTATCCGCCTCAGGTTACGGCGGCTACCGACTCGAACCGTTTCCCGGTTCACCCGCCTCGCCCCCGGACGACAGCATCACGATATCGACTCGACGGTTTTTGGCCCGGCCTTCCGCAGCCCCATTGTCGGCCACGGAACGGTATTCGCCGTACCCCGCCGCCGACATCACGGCCGGATCGAAGCCGTAGGAATCGACCAACTTCTGGAGAACATTAGTGGCGCGCATCGTTGAAAGCTCCCAATTGGAACGGAACTGGCCGGTGTGGATCGGTACGTTATCCGTATGTCCCTCGATCCGATAGGGATTGGCATAATGGGACAGGGATTGGGCGATCACGCTGAAAAGCTCCTCAGATCCCGCCTTGATCCGGGCGCTGCCCGAATCGAAGAACCCCGCCTCCTTGAGACTTACCACCAGCCCCCGGCGGGTGATATCGATGCTCACCTTCCCCCTATTGCCGCTCTTCGTCAGGTAGGCATCCAGGGATGCCTTGATCGTTCCAAAATCCTTCTCCATCGCATAGGCGCGCTGCTTCCCCTGGGCTTGGCGCTGCTGCACCGGCAAGCTTTGGGGTTTGATGCTCGGAACAATGCTGATATTCCCAGACTCGATCACCACCGGCTTTGCCCCGAGGGACGCTTTGGAGTACCCGAAGGACTCCCGCAGCGACTCCGCCACCTCTTCAACCTTCTTCTTATCGGCCAGGGACATGGCGTACAGGACCACGAAGACCGCTAAGAGCAGCGTCAGCAGATCGCCGTATGAGACCAGCCAGCGTTCATGATTCGGGTGCTTTTCCGGTTCCCGCTTCAATGCCATGACAAAAATTCCTCGCAGCGTAATTAGGAGTGAACGTTCACTCCTAATTACGGTAAAAAAATAAATACTCTATTACTACTGCCGGATCGCATCCCAACAGGTGGTGACCACCGTTTCGATAAGTTGGTCGTCCAAAGGAACAAAGCCCAGGAGATGCTCTCGTGCAACGGTGAATAACGGCCCGAACAGCAGGGAAAAGAGCATCATCAGGGGAAGATTCTTTACAACCTGCTGTGCCGTTCCGTCCTGAAAGAGGACCATAAAGACATCGCGATACTCTGTACGCTCCAAAAGCCGTTCCCTGCGGAATGCGCCACCGTAGGGCGAGATGTGAAACTGTTCGAAATAATGGAATTCCGCCGGATTGCGTATGAAGTAGGAGAGCACTCCGACTCCGAGATGGAGGAAGCGCTCCCTGACGGGACGTTCGGACCGGTACCCCTCCAGGATATGAGCCATGAGCCGTTCTTCTATCTCCAGGTAAATCTCGTTGATCAGTACATCCTTGTTCGCAAAATAGCGGTAGATGGTCCCGGCCCCCACATTGGCCCTGGCTGCGATCACGGCTATGGGGGCGTCATGGAAACCAAACTCGGCGATGAGTTCCATCGTCGCACGCACTATCTCGTCACGCTTTTCCGATTTTGCCATGGGGTGCCTTTTTACGGAATGAATGTTCCGTTTTCAGTTAATTACAATTAACCGACACTGTCAAGGCGTTTTTATCTGCCAATAAACATATACCGTGTCCACGGAACAGGATAAAAGAGGTATAATTACACTTAAGAAATAAGCAACCGAATCCGGAGAAAGGACCTGGACAGATGAAACGACCATTACAACTGGCAATGATCGGGCTCGCGATGGCGTTCGTACTGGCCCCGGCCGCTGTTGTGGCGGCAGGTTCAGCCCCAGTTTTGGAAAAGGCCACCTTTGCCGGCGGCTGTTTCTGGTGCATGGAACACCCCTTCGACGAACTGCCCGGGGTGATCTCAGTGACCTCCGGCTATACGGGCGGCCAGACCAGAAACCCGACCTACGCAGAGGTCTCCGCCGGCGGCACCGGCCATGCCGAATCGGTGCAGATCGTCTACGACCCGTCCCGGATCGGCTACGACAGGCTGCTCACGGTCTACTGGCACAATATCGACCCCACCGTGAAGGACCGCCAGTTCTGCGACAACGGACACCAGTACCGTAGTGCCATCTTCTACCACAACGAGCAGCAGCGCCGGCTGGCCCAACAATCGAAAGAGGCCTTGGCACGGAGCAAGCCCTTCCGGGAGGCGATCGTGACCGAGATCACTCCGGCCGGTCCCTTCTATCCGGCGGAGGAGTACCACCAGCACTACTACAAAAAAAATCCGATCCGTTACAAATTCTATCGTACCAGTTGCGGCCGCGACAAACGACTCAAAGAGCTGTGGGGCGGCGCGGCGGGGCATTGAGCATGCGGCCCTGCCCCACGGCACGGGAGGTATCCCATGAAACGGCATCACATCCTTCCGGCCGCCGTCATTATCTGTTCGGTGGCCGGCGCATGCAGCAACGGCAACGGCACGCCAACGGCCACGACGGCTGGCCAAAGCGCCCAAACCGCTTCGCCGGGCTCGGCGAGCCGCGTCCGGCTCTACTCCGTGGCCCGGAAAGGGTATATCATGAGCGACAAGGTCACCAAGAGCGAGGCAGAGTGGCGCAAGCTCCTCACCCCGGAGCAGTACCGCGTCACCCGGGAACAGGGGACCGAGCGGGCCTACACCGGCGCCACCTGGAACAACCACGAGAAGGGGATTTACCGCTGCGTCTGCTGCGGCAACGATCTCTACAGCTCGGACACCAAGTATGAATCCGGCACCGGCTGGCCCAGCTTCTGGCAGCCGGTCGCCCCGGAAAACGTGACCCTGCGGCCGGACAACGGCTTCTTCATGAAACGCACCGAGGTGGTGTGCAGCCGCTGCGAGGCGCACCTGGGGCATGTCTTCGACGACGGCCCCCAGCCGACCGGGCTGCGCTACTGCATGAACTCGGCAGCCATGCAGTTCGTCAAAACGCCGTGAGCGGAGCACCGGCCATAGCGCCCGACACCCCGGAGAACCGGGAGTTGCGGGATAATGTTCACCCCAGCGACTGGGCCCTCCCCCAGCCGGCAGGATGCTACAACCTGGTGGTGATCGGCGCCGGGACCGCAGGCTTGGTCTGCGCCGCCGGGGCGGCCGGTCTGGGCGCCAGGGTGGCCCTGGTGGAGCGGCACCTCATGGGGGGCGACTGCCTCAACTACGGCTGCGTCCCGTCCAAGGGACTTATCCGCGCGGCGCGGGCCCTGTTCGACGCGCGCAACGGCGATGAATTCGGCATCAGGGGGGGCGCGGGGGTCGGCTGCGACTTCGGCGCGGCCATGGAGCGGATGCGGCGGCTGCGCAGTTCCTTGAGCCGCCACGATTCGGCCCGACGGTTCCGCGACGAACTGGGGGTCGACGTTTTCCTAGGCGAGGCCCGTTTCACCGCCCGCGACCGGGTAGCGGTGGACGGCCGGGAGATATCTTTCAGGAAGGCCGCCATCTGCACCGGCGGGCGGGCGGCAGCGCCGCCGATCCCGGGTTTGGCCGAGGCCGGCTACCTGACCAGCGAAACCGTATTCTCCCTGACCGAACTGCCACGCCGCCTGGCGGTGATCGGCGCCGGGCCCATCGGCTGCGAACTGGCCCAGGCGTTCTCCCGCTTCGGCAGCCGGGTGACGCTGATCGAAGCGGCGCCCGGGATCATGGGGCGCGAGGACCGGGACGCTGCCGACATCCTGCGGAAGGTCCTGATGCGTGAAGGGATCGACCTGCTGACGGGAACAACGGTCCGGGCCGCGGCACAGCGGGGCAGCGACAAGGTACTGCGCCTGGAACGGGACGGTGCGGCAACCGAGGTTACGGCGGACGCCATCCTGGTGGGGGTCGGCCGGGCTGCCAACACGGAGGGACTGGGACTGGAGGCGGCCGGTGTCGCCTACGGACCGGGAGGGGTAACGATCAGCGACACCCTGCAAACCTCCAATCCCCGCATCTATGCCGCCGGCGACTGCTGTTTCCCCTTCAAGTTCACCCACACCGCCGATGCCCTGGCCCGCATCCTGATCGCCAACGCCCTCTTCATGGGGCGGCAGAAGGCATCCGGCCTGGTCATCCCGTGGTGCACCTACACCGACCCGGAGATCGCCCATGTGGGGTTGTATGAACGGGATGCGCGGGAGCGGGGCATCCCGGCCTCTACCCTGACCGTGCCCCTGACAGAGGTGGACCGGGCCGTGCTGGACGGCGAGACCGAGGGTTTCGCCCGGGTCCACCTGCGCGCCGGCACCGACAGGATCATCGGCGCCACCATCGTGGCCCGCCACGCCGGGGAGATGATCAACGAATTCTCCCTGGCCATCACAAGCGGCCTCGGCCTGGGGACCATCGCCCGGACCATCCACCCCTACCCGACCCAGGCCGAGGCGATCAAAAAGCTGGCCGACGCCCATAACCGCACCCGCCTGACGCCGTTCCTCAAAAGGATGCTCGGCGCCTGGCTGCGCTGGCAGCGGGGCGGGAGTTGCGACGCCGGCAAAGGAGGTAGGAAACCATGAAAACAACACTTGCGGCGGGACTGGAACACACCTTCAGCTATCGCGTGCCGCGGGAGAAGACCGTCCCTTTCCTGTACCCCGAGTCGGACCTGTTCCGTGACATGCCCGAGGTCTTTGCCACCGGCTTCATGGTCGGCTTCATGGAATGGGCCTGCATGGAGGCCCTGCGTCCCTATCTGGACGAAGGGGAGCGGACCCTGGGCACCATGATCAACATCACCCACCAGGCGGCCACTCCTCCCGGCATGGAGGTGACGGCGCGGGTCCGCTGCATCGAGGTGGACGGGAAACGCACGGTGTGGGAGATCGAGGCCCGGGACGAGGCGGATGTCATCGGCAGGGGAACCCATGAGCGCGTAACGGTCAATCTGGACAGATTCAGCGCCCGGGTGGCGGCAAAAGGCAAGGCGGCAAAGGGCTGAAGGAGTACGCGGTCATGCGGTGGAAAAAGCTCCTGATCGCCCTGGCCGGGGGGCTCGGGGTGGGCCTGTTCCTCTGGTTCGACCTGGGACGCTTCCTGACCCTGGAGGCCCTCAGGGCCAACCGCCAGAGCCTGATGGCATACCATGCCGCCCATAGGGCCCTCATGGCAGCCGGCTTCATGGCGGTCTACATCATCCAGACCGCCCTCTCCCTCCCGGGCGCCGCCGTCCTTTCCCTGGCTGCCGGCGCCATCTTCGGTTCGCTCAGGGGAACGGTCTACGCAAATATCGCCGCCACCATCGGCGCCACCCTGGCCTTTCTGGTGACCCGCTATCTGCTGCGCGATGCGATCCAGAACCGGTTCGGCACGAGACTGGAAACCATGAACCGGGAGTTGGAGGCCCGCGGCTTCAACTACCTGCTCTTTCTGCGGCTGGTGCCGCTGTTTCCCTTTTTCCTGATCAACCTGGCGGCTGGCTTGACCCGACTGCCGCTGCGCACCTTCGTGCTCGGCACCATGATCGGCATCATCCCCGGCGGTTTCGTTTATGTCAACGCCGGGGCCAGCCTGGCCACCGTCACGTCCCTCTCCGGCATCGCCTCACCGCGGGTGCTGGGCTCGTTTGCCCTCCTGGGCCTGTTCGCGCTCCTGCCGGTGCTGTACAACCGGCGGAAGGCGGGCAGAACCCCTCCGAATCCTCCCGCTGAAAGCTAACCTTCGGCTTTCCATTGTTTCTATTTCCGGTGCGTTAGCAACGGCGGCACGTCATCACTGCCGGTCGGCATTCTCGATGACCACACCGGAGAACCCCTCAAGGGGCTGCCGGGGGTTCCCGAGAACGGCCCTGATCGGTTCCCTGGACGAGTCCTGCTGCCAGCCTGGCACGACCGGGGTTGCCTTCACGGGGGTAACAAACTCCTTGCTGTGGATTTCATTCCCCGCGGCGTCGACAACGACAACACGGTACCGGAGCGCCGTGGCGCCCGATTCGAGGGCAGGCAGGGATGCGCCATAGGTAAACTGGCTTCCCGGCACCTTTGCCATCGGCACCCAGGCGTCGCCCCCCTTATCCCCGGCGCGGAAGCGGCACCGAACTGACTGCACCGCGTCCAGGCTGACCACGGCCTTAACAGTGGTCCGTTTGCCCGGCACCACATAGCTGTACGGCTCATGGCTGATGTTGGCGCTGTCCGCTGTTTCCAGGGCAGTTGCCGCGTTCTGGGCCACTGGCGGCGCAGGGATGGACGGGGCGGAGGTGCCTGACGGTTCCGACACCTTACGGGGCGCCGTATGAGCCCGTCTCTTTTCCGCGTGTTTCCTGGTTTCCGCTTTCTTCGGTTTCTTCTTCTCCACCTTTTTAAGCTCGCTCAGGGGTATCTCGTAGACGTTGCCCCCGGCAGCGGAAGATGCCGCCGACAGATCGAGAACCGGCTGAACCAGCATGGATGCCACTACCAGGTGGGCGGCAATCCGCCACCTTGAAAACATACTCATACGCCACCTCTTTCCGCTTTGCTGCAAACCACTGTCAGCATAGCTCAAACAGCGGTAATTCTAAAAACAAAAAATTTTAAAAAATACCGTACGCGGCCAAACGACCACCGGTTCCCCGAACAAGCCGGATAACTACGAACCGACGCCGCGGTTGCTCTTGACAATAATTATCACGGGAAGCATGCTGCGTTTTGCTGCAATCCCGGCACCGGCACCCCCAGGACTCGTTCATGGCGACGGGCCGGCCCTTCCGCCCGCATGGTTCACACAAGAAAAGGAGACCATCATGCACAAAAAGATCCTGCTCGCTTATGACGGCACCGAGGAGGGCCGGGTGGCGCTCCTCGAATGCGCAGACATTGCCCACCTGCTCCGTGCGGAAACCCACCTGCTGGCGGTCATGCGCATGCCGGCGGGCGTCTTTCTCGCCGAGGGTTTTGTGCCGGAGACGTTTCTGGAGAAGGAACAGCGGCATATCCAGAGCACCATCGACGATGGGGTCGCCCTGTTACGCGAGGGTGGGGGTAGCGCTTACGGCCATCTGGCTTACGGGGAGCCGGTTGAAGAGATCTGCCGCCTGGCGGCCGAACTGGAGGTGGACCTGATCGTGCTGGGGCACCAGAAGCAGACATCCTTTGCCTCCCGCTGGTGGAAAGGGTCGGTGGGCGTATCGCTTCTGGAACGGGCTCCGTGCAGTATCCTGGTGGCGGTCGGCGACTAGTGTCCCGTACGCTTTGGCGGTGGGGTTACTCGTTTTCCGCCAGAAGGGTGCGCAACTGGTCCTGCTGATGGGGGTCGAAGACATACATACCCATGGATATGCTGCCGTCAGGATTGTAGGAGGAATAGATACACCGGCAGCTAACCCGCAGGCGCGAAGCGTGAAAGACAACCTCGACGGTTTCGCTCTTTCGGGGGATCGTCAGGGGGACGGGGGTCGGGGGGATGGCGAGCTTCATCCCCTGACAGCTGATATCCATCAACTGTGATGTAATCTCGAACCTGTCGGGCAATACGAGCAGGACCGTGGACAGGGAGTCAGGTAACTGGTCGGAGCGGTGGCGGGGGACAAGTCGGGTTTCCATAGTGTATCCGCGGCATTTCCCTTACGGCAAGAGTGGCTGCCGGTTCCCATCGGCAGGTGACAATGCAAGCATGGGGCACGATGGGATGTCGGCTCGCACGATATTTCAAGTGGTTATCGCACAGCCGGGCTCATTCGGCAATACTAAAATGTTCTTCCCGCCCATATACCCATGAAATAGCCTTATTTTCCCGATCCGACCGGCCAGGGCATCAACCTCACATCGGATCAGAGCCGAAGCTGCGAACTGCGGGCTAGCGCCGATAATCAGTTGCCTACTCTCCCGAGCTCATCGAGCAAGGCCTTATGAAACATTGCCGGGGCTTCGATCTGCGGCGCATGCCCGAAACCGGGGAACTCGATTAAACGGCCGTGGGGAATCGTCTTGACGACCTCCTTGCCCAGCAGCTTGTAGCGGCCGACCTTTGCCTTGACCTCCGGCGGGGCGATGTCACTGCCGATGGCGGTGGTGTCGGCATCGCCGAGCATCAGGGTGGTAGGCACCTTCAGCAGGGGAAACTCATACACCACCGGCTGAGTATAGATCATGTCGTAGATAAGCGCGGAATTCCAGGCGACCGCTTTGTGCCCCGGCCCCCGGTTGAGTCCTGCCAGCATATCCACCCAGCGGTCGTAGTCCGCTTTCCAGCGTCCGCCGTAATAGACCGACCTTTCGTACTGGCGCACCCCCTCGGCCGAAAGTTTCAGCTCCCGCTCATACCACTGGTCCACGGTCCGGCTCGGCACGCCCAGCGCTTTCCAGTCTTCCAGTCCGATGGGGTTGACCATGACCAGTTTCTCGACGGCTTCCGGGTACATCAAGGCAAAGCGGGTCGCCAGCATCCCCCCGGTCGAGTGGCCGACCAGCAGGACGCGGGATACTCCCGCCTGCTTCAGCAGGGCCCTGGTGTTGGCGGCAAGCTGCTGGAAGCTGTACTGGTAATACGCCGGCTTGGTCGAGGTGCAGAAGCCGATCTGGTCGGGAGCGACGACCCGGTATCCCGCGGCGGCCAGGACAGAGATCGTGGCCTCCCATGTGGCACCGCAAAAATTCTTCCCGTGCATCAACACCACCGTGTGCCCGTTGGGCCTGCCCGTGGGCTTTACATCCATGTACCCCATCTGGAGGTCGCGCCCCTGGGAGGCAAACCGGAAATGCTCGACTGCGTAAGGATAGGGAAAACCCTCGAGTTCGGCGCCATAACCGCCGGCGGCGCCTTCCGCGCAGGCGGTACCGGCAGCGGCGAACAACAGAACCGCCAGGGACAGGCAAATTATATATCGCATGATAACTCCTTTTGTAACATTCGTGATGACAACCGGACTGCGGGAAAAGAGCCGGAACACGGGACCTTTTACTGAGGTCTTGGCTCCATTATACCTCTAACGCCCTGTTTGTTCGCCTGTGGATGCCGCCGGCGGCGTCTCTTTCTCTTCCGTTGCGGCGCCCCGGCTTCTGCGGCGGGCCCGGAAGGAGGCGGCAGCGGCGCCTGCTGCCGTGCCTGAGCCGCCCACCAGTCGAGCTGTTTGACGACATCCTTGTTGTCGCCGCAGGTTATCCGGCAGTATTCGACGATGTCATTGAAATCGGGTCGGGCGATGAACGACTCCGGCCGGCGCCCGGGGATCTTTTTCAGGCGCATCTGCTGGCTGATGATGTCGCGGAGCGCGAGCCCGACGCGGTTCGCGATCATGATGATCGGACAGGTTTCGCCCATGAACTCGGCGACCGCGGCGTTAACGCTCTGCTGCCAGGGCATACCCTGCCGGCGGGAATGCGCCGCCTTCTCATCGAGGTACTCGCCGAAAAGAAGTGCCAGGAGGAGCGGCGGGGAGACCGTGCCGCCCTGCTGGATACGGGAATCGGCGTAGCTGAGCATTTCCCCGAACCGGGCGTGGGGGAAGCCTTCGCTCTCGGCGTCGAGCCAGTTCGAAAAATCCGGGAAAAGCGCTGCAAAGAGCCCGGTCCGGCGGAGGAGTTCGTAGCACCTCGCCCCCTCACCCGAGAGGAAAAGCTTGAGCACCTCTTCGTAGAGGCGCGGCGGCGCCGCCCTGACAATGGTATCAGCGGCGGCGACCAGCGCTTTCAGGGTCTTTTCCTCAATGGTGAAGGCGAGTTGGGCGGCAAACCGCACCGCCCGCAGCATCCGTACCGGATCTTCCTGGAAGCGGACGGCGGGATCGCCGATGGTGCGGATGATGCCGGCGTTGAGGTCGGCGAGGCCTCCCGTGTAGTCGATGATCGAAAAATCGGCGATATTGTAGGACAGCGCGTTAATGGTGAAGTCACGGCGAAGGGCATCCTCTTCGGGGGTGCCGTAGACGTTGTCCCGCAGGATCATGCCGGCATCGTCCTTCACTATCCGTGGGGGCCGTTGCCGGTGATCCGGCCCGTTTGCGTCTTCCGGTTCGGACTCCGGCTCGTTCGAAGCCAGGGACCGAAAGGTCGCCACCTCGATGATCTCATCCTGGAAGTGGATGTGCGCAAGACGAAAACGCCGCCCGACAAGACGGCAGTTGCGGAACAGCCGCTTCACCTCGCCAGGGGTGGCGTCGGTTACCACGTCGAAATCCTTCGGTTCCCGCCCGAGCAGGAGGTCGCGCACGCAGCCGCCGACGAGATAGCCGAGAAAGCCGTTGTCCCTCAAGCGGTAGAGGGTGCGCAGGGCGTTCGGGCTCATGAGTTTGCGGGAGACCCCGTGTTCCTGACGGGCGATGATCACCGAACAGCTTTTTTCCTTTTTCATCCCGTTACCGCCACCTCTTCTTCATATGGTACCAGACACCCGAGATGGGCCGTTCTCAAGCAACGGCGGTCCATCTCACGCATAACCTCAAGTATGTGTTCCGGCAACGTGTTCCGCACTCTGTCTTTTCCCTGCGCCGAGACCATCAGTTCCCGGCGGAGAATTTTATTTCACGGGGCACGTTCACCGAAACATCCCCCCCTACTCCACGGTCACCGATTTTGCCAGGTTCCTGGGCTGGTCCACGTCGGTCCCCTTCAACACGGCGATGTGATACGCCAAAAGCTGCAACGGCACGGAGAGGAGGAACGGGTCCAGGTCCTCGTCGATGCGGGGGATCTGGATGGTATCCTCGGCGCGCCCCTTGACCTCTTGATCGCCTTCGCTGCACAGGGCGATCACCCGGCCGTTGCGGGCGATGACCTCCTCCATGTTGGACAGGGTCTTTTCAAAGGCGCTGTTCTCCGGGGCAAGCATGACCACCGGCATGTCCTCGTCGATCAGGGCGATGGGACCGTGCTTCATCTCGCCGGCCGGATAGCCTTCGGCGTGGATGTAGGAGATCTCCTTGAGCTTGAGCGCCCCCTCCAGGGCGATGGGGAAGTTCTTCCCCCGCCCCAGGTAGAGGAAGTCGCGGGCGTTCATGTACTTGCGGGCGATGCGCTCGGTATCGGCATTGAGTTTGAGGGCCTCCTCCAGCAGGGTCGGGACCTTTTTGAGGGAGGCGATCATGCCCTGGCCGGTGGGGGCGTCGATGGCGCGGACGGCCCGCCCCAGGCGGATGGTGAACAGGTACAGGGCCGTGAGCTGGGTGACGAAAGCCTTGGTGGAGGCCACCCCGATCTCGGGGCCGGCGTGGGTGTAGATCACGCCGGTGGCTTCCCGGGCGATGGAGGAATCCAGCACGTTGCAGATGGCCATGCTCATGGCGCCGCGGGATTTGGCTTCGCGCAGGGCCGCCAGGGTGTCGGCGGTCTCCCCCGACTGGGAGATGACCATTACCAGGGTAGTCCCGTCGATGACCGGGTTGCGGTAGCGGAATTCCGAGGCGATGTCGATCTCCACCGGGATGCGGCAATACCCCTCGATATAGAATTTGCCCACCAGGGCGGCGTGCCAGGAGGTGCCGCAGGCCACGATGACGATCCGCCTCACGGCCGCCAGCTGCTCGTCGCTGAACCTCAAATCCTCCAGATACACATCCCCTTCATTCTCCAAGAGACGGCCGGCGATGGTGTCGCGCACGGCCCGGGGCTGTTCGTGGATCTCCTTGAGCATGAAATGCCGGTAGCCGCCTTTTTCGGCCATGAGCGGCGACCAGTCGATATGCCGCGCCTTCTTGTCCAGCGGAGCGCCGGCGATGGTGGAGAAGGCGACCGCGCCGGCACGGAACACGACCATCTCCCCGTCCTCCATGAAGACCATCTCCCGGGTATGGGCCAGGATGGCGGGGATGTCCGAGGCGACGAAGAATTCCCCCTCTCCCAGGCCGACCACCATGGGGGAGCCCAGCTTGGCGGCGATCAGGGTGCCCGGTTCGCGCTCGTTGAGGATGCACACGGCATAGGCGCCCCGAAGCTCGGCCAGGGCCTGCCGGACCGCCTGCGCGAAATCGGAGGTCCCCTTGAGCTTTTCCTCCACGAGGTGGGAGATGACCTCGGTATCGGTCTCGCTCTTGAAGATATGGCCGGACTGCTTGAGCTGTTCCCTGAGCGGCAGGTAGTTTTCGATGATGCCGTTGTGCACCACGATGACCGGCCCGGCCTTGTGGGGGTGGGCGTTGATCTCCGAGGGGCGGCCGTGGGTGGCCCAGCGGGTGTGGCCGATGCCGATCACGCCGGAGAGCGGCTGCTCGCGCAGCAGTTTTTCCAGGTTGACCAGCTTGCCTTCGCTACGCCGGATGCCCGATCCGCTACCCGCCAGCGTCGCGATGCCGGCCGAATCGTAGCCGCGGTATTCCAGTTTTTTGAGCCCTTCCAGTATGACCGGCGTCGCCTCGTGCCCACCGATATAGCCAACAATTCCGCACATAGCAGATTCCTCCGAAAATTAAGTTAGTTGTTCTATTCTGCCCTCTACCCCGTCCAGGTCCGGCACCTGCACCACCAGCAGGAACAGTCCCAGCCTGTTCAGCATCTCGGCGAACTTCTGGTAATCCACCGGCTTGGTGACGTAGCAACTGCATCCCAGGGCGTAGCAGGTACGGACCTCCCGGGGGTCGTCGGTGGTGGTCAGCATGATCACCGGCATATTCTTCAACTCCGGGTCGGACTTGATCTGCCGGAGCACCTCCACGCCGTCCACCTTGGGCATGCGGATGTCCAGGAGCATCATATACGCCAGTCCCTTTTCACACCGGGGCGCATCGCCGTCGGACGCGCCGTAGAAGAAGTCAAGAGCCTCCTGGCCGTTGCGAAACCGGACGATCGGATTTCTGAGGCCCGCCTCCTGAAGATTGTCCTGGATCAGTTCGGCGTGGCCGTCATCGTCCTCGGCAATCAGGATGGTGACCTCTTTCTTGAACCTGTCATCGATCATCTCATGCTCCTGTGGCCACATGTCCATCAGATTCGGGTGCGCACGGCAGGACGACATAGAAGCTGCTGCCCGCGTCCGGCTCGGACTCCACCCAGATGGCGCCCCCCAGGCGATCGACGATGCGGCGCGCCATGGTCAGGCCCAAGCCCTCCCCCGGGGTGTCCCCCGGATTGAGGCGATGGAAGATCTCCCAGATCTTGTCCTGCTGGTCGCGGGGGATGCCGATACCGTTATCCGCTACGCAGTAGCGCACCCCCTCGGCAAACTCCTCGCTGAGGATATGCACCACCAGCGGACGATTCGCGGCGCGGTATTTTAAGGCGTTATCCAGCAGATTGCTGAATATCTGGGTAACCTGAACGCTGTCCCCGATACAGGGGTGCAGAAACGGGGCGACCTCGACCCGAGCCCCCGCGGATTCGATCTGGTAGGTTACGGAAGCAATAATATTTGACATCACAAGGCGCATGTCAAGGGTTTCAAAGCAAATCGCCGTCCTCCCCAGGCGGGAGAGCCGCAGCAGGCCGTTCAACAGGCTGTCCATCTTCTCGATGCTGCGGGTGATGAACCCGAGGGATTTGGGGATGGTTTCCCTGAGTAGCGGCTCGATGCGGGCCTGTTGGGCCCCGTCCAGGGCCAGCCCGGCCATGAACTCGTCCAGTTCGGCGCAGCTCTTGGCCAGCTTGCGGCTGAATCCCTGCACATTGACCAGAGGCGAGCGCAGATCGTGGGATGCTACATAGACGATCCCCTCCAACTCCTTGTTCTTTTTCTGCAACTCCACCATCAGGTGGTCGCGCTGGCGCTCGGTCGTCTTCCGCTCGGCAATCTCCTTCTGCAGCTCCTCGTTGGCCCGGGTCAATTCCCCGGTGCGCTCCGCGACGTGATGTTCCAGCGTCTCGTTGGTGTAGGTGATCTCCTGGAAACGCTGGCTGAGGGCGATGGACATAACCTTGAAGTTGCCGATCAACTGGTCGATCTCGCTGACCATGCTCTCCGGCCACGCGCCGATGTTTTCCCGCAGCAGGCGTTTGGGCAGGTCGGTCGTCACCTGGGACAGCCGGTAGAGGGGAGCGGCCAGGCGATGGGACAGGGAGAGGGAGGCGACCAGAACGAACATGTTCAGGCCGAGCACGATCAACAGCGACTTGATATGATCATGGAGCAGCGCGCGCTGGTAGGGCGCAAACGGGGATTCGACCGCCACGCTCCAGGTGGTGCCCGCCAGGGGGACGCGACGCAGGAAGGTCGCGTCGTGCATCCGCTGCAGGAGCGGCACGGGCCTGTCCGCCGTGGGCATGCAGCGGTAGACGCCGGCCTCCCCGGTCGGTTCCAGCGAGCCGCTGCGGCAGGGATCGTACGGTGACGCGCTCCCCGGAGCGCTGTCGGTGCCGGCGATAACGCGGCCGGCATCGTCCACCAGGGTGATGCGCCATGGCTGCCTGCCCCGCATGTCCATAAAGATCCGCCCGAGGGCGCCGGCGGCCTCGGCGTTCCGCGGGACGGCCCCGTCGGCCTTCGCAGCCAATTCCCGGAGCCTGAGCCGCGTCTCGTAGCCGGCGACCTTCAGGCTGTCGTCGATGCCCGCATGCATCTCCTTGAGGTAGCGGTTCTCGGCCCCCTTGCCGTAGATCACCATGACCACGATGGACGGTATCAGCACCACGGCCATCAGGATATTGAAGATGAGGTGGTGGATCGGGATGGTGCGGGACATGTCCAGGCCGTAAAGGGGAGCGATGCGGGGGATATAGGTCAGCAGGAGACTGGCGACCAGCGCATTGGTGATGCCCACCACCCAGTAGGTCAGCATGGCGGCCACGGTTCCCAGCACCGAAACATGCATGACATGCTGGAAGAACAGCCACACGAGGGGTACGCCCACCAACGGCCAGTAGCAGGCGTCATAGAGGAGGATGTTGCGCTTTTTCCCCTGGTGCAGCAGCCAGCCGACAAAGAGCGGTTCGCCGCAGAGCCAGATCACGGCATAGGGGTGCCCGTAGAGCGGGACGGTCCATGCCGAAGCGGCCAGTCCGGCCACAAGGCCCCAGCGGATGCCGAACAGCCGGACCACCAGGAGTACCGCTATGCTGCCGAACAGGAAGTTGAAACCGGTGAACAGGCGCAGGGAGAAGAAGTTTCCGGCAAAACCGGCAGCGATCAGAGCGACCAGCAACAGCAAGGACTTGCCGCTGTATGTGAGGCGCCGCCCCTGTTCCCCCATGACTTGTCCCCCTGGCGCACGGCCGTCTGAATCCTTTTGTCTATATCACACTTTGCCTTTTATGATAAGGCGTTTCCCGGGCGACCCGCAAAAAAACGTCAGCGCACTTGAAGCTCGCACCGTTTGCGGCTATGATCGGAAAATCCAAACACCCAAGAAGGAAAGCGCGTGAACATTGCCCAACTGAAGCTGGTTCTGAGGGAAATCCTCGCAAAAACCGATTTGACGCCGTGTGTCGTCGGGCACCGCGGCGTCGGTAAAACCGCCGGGATCATCCAGGTCTGCCGCGAAGACAATTGGCGCTATGCCTCCCTGCGCCTCGGGCAGATGGAGGTCGGCGACCTGGTCGGCATCCCGTATCGGGAGGGGGACATCATGCACTGGTCGCGCCCGTCCTGGTGGCCGGCCGACGACGACCCGCCCACCGTGGTCCACTGCGACGAGTTGAACCGCGCCCAGCAGGAGGATACCCTCCAGGCCATCTTCCAGTTCGTCGAGCCCCCCATCGAGGGCGAGCCGCGCGCCCTGCACACCCACCGGCTGGCTCCCCGCCACAAGGTGGTGGTGACCATCAACCCGCCCGACGGCAGCTATCAGGTGGCCACCCTGGACCGGGCCCTGATCGACCGGATGGTGATGCTCTACGTGGAGAGCGACCACGCCTGCTGGTCGCGCTATGCCGCCGAACGTGGGCTGGATGACAGGGTCCGGCAGTTCCTGTCCGCCAACACCAACCTGCTGGCCGGCCCGGGGGCTCCCATGGACCTCCCGGTGGAGCCGACCGAACGGGCCTGGGAGATGATCAGCGTCCTGCGCCGGAACTGCCGTTTTCCCGGCGATCTGGAGATGGAGGTCTATTCCGGCATCGTCGGCCGGGAGGCGGCCATCATGTTCATGCGCTGGCTGGCCGACGAACGCCACCGTCCCCTGACGGCCGCCGATATCCTGGACAACTGGCCCCAGGTGGCCGAACAGGCGGCCGCCCAGCGCGACGACATCCAGGCCGCCACCATGACCGACCTGACGGCACTCCTCCAGGCTTCACCGGTGCTGGCACCCGAGCAGGAGGAGCATCTGGTGGCCTACATCGCCTGCCTCCCCCGGGATCTGCGCTTCGGCTTCGTCAAGACCCTGCTCAAGATCCCCGCGGTCGCCCAGGCCATCAGCCAGGACAAATACGACACCGTAGTCTTCGATGCCATCCGGGCCATCAGCGAAGAGGCCCGGCGTTAGAAAACCACCCTCTCAGGCCGGTCATGCGCCGGAACATTTATTGACAAGGAGAGAACTTCCATGAAAACCATCATCGCCCTGCTCATAACCCTGGCCCTGGCTGCCAACGCCCTGGCGGCCGACTCACTGGGGATCGGCATCCGCGGCGGAGCCGCCACCAACCGCAGCAGCAACTTCACCGAGGCCTTTGCCGACCTCTACCTCAACCGGCTGGTCTCCATCGGCGCCACCGCGGCCTATGTCATGCTCGACAAGGACAACGCCAAGTCCATCAGGCGCGACGAGTCTCTGCCCATCACGGCCCTGTTCAAAATCCACGCCCCGATCCCCTTTTTCCAGCCCTACGCCGGCCTCGGCGCGGCACTGGTGTTTCATGACAAGCGGGGCACCAAGGGTACTCCCGTGGCCCTGGCCGGGGGCGACCTGCTCTTTGGACCGTTCTTCGTCAACGCAGAATACCGGCGCCAGTTCGACGACGAGTTGAATTTCCTGGGGGGCGGCGTAGGAGTCAGGTTCTGACCCTCTGTACTCATAACGCGACACCCCGCCGGAAGGTCTCCGGAGGGGTGTCGCATATCGCACAACTATTTTCACTGCCCGGCGAAGAACCGGCGCAACCGGGAGACTGCACGCCCAACGGCCGCTTCTTCACTGACAAGCCGTCACGGGGCTAGGCCGCCCTCCGCTCAACGCCGTGGTAATTCGGGCTTTTTCTCCAGCGAAGGGGGTCTACGCCGACGGTGACCCACCCCGTACTCCGCTTGAACTTTTGAACCTTCTTCACCTCCAGCAACCTGTCGAGCTGGAAGCCTTTGACGTAATCATACTTATTGTCGTCATACAGAACGTGGATAAGCATGGCTGCCTCCGTGCGGATTTTTCCCGTTGTTGTTGAAAAACCCTTATTTCCAGCAGTTACACCAACTATTACTAGAATACACCCCCCCGACACAAATGCAAGATGGCCATGTCACTCCATGGCCTGAGGCCCCCAGGCTTCGTAATGCACGATTTCATCCAGGGATTTCCGCGAGGCCCCGCATTCGGGTGCCTCCGAGGGATACCCCAGGGGGATGAGCCCCACGATACTGATGTAGGCCGGAATACCGAGCAGACTTCCCACCTGCTTCTCGTCAAAGATGCCGACGAAGACGCTCCCCAGCCCCACGGCATGGGCCGCCAGCATCAGGCTCGCCACAGCCATCCCCACATCGGCCATATAATACTGCTGTCCCCGTGTGTCCCCCGACCGGTTGCATTCGGCACAGGCGACGATCACCACCGGCGCCTCGGCAAGAGCCCGCTGGGAAGGGTTGGATTTGTACCCTCTGGCCGTGACGAATGAATCCGCTGCCGAATATTCGCTGAGCCTTCGCTTCATGGCCGGGTCCCGCACCACCACAAATCGCCAACACTGCATGTTGGCCCATGAAGGCGCCATCCGGGCTGCCTCCAAGACGCTCTGCAGCTTCTCCGCCTCCACCGGCCTGTCGGAAAACCTACGGACGCTTCGCCTGGTCTGTATCGCTTCAAGGGTGTCCATCATTGCCCAATTCCACTCCATGACCGCTTGGTCCGAACGGGTGCGGGACGCCCAAAACGGCACGCCACCTCACGCAACCCATGTGAAAATGCTACCTGCCTTGCAGTAAACGCGCATCTCTCCGCTTGATCAGTACGCCCAGTAGGGGCCGGTCCCCAGGCTCGAACTCGCCCCATCGATCCCCACAAAGACACTTCGCCCCAGGAAAAAGGGAAGCCCCCAATCAAAACTATTGGCCGCGCCGCCGCCCAGATCGCCGAACACTTGGTTTGACGTAGTGAAGTGACTGACGGCATTGCCGATCAGGAACGAAACAATCCCGCTCGGCGAACCGCCGGCCCCCGTATTGGTCGCGGAGAAACTGACCGTGGCCGGCGGGCAGAACCAGGCGGCATTGGGAGAGGGACAGGCGGGAAGCTGGGTCGCCGAGGTGCTCGGGAAGAAGAGCCCGTTCGAACCGGTATCGAGGAAACTGGCATACCGGAGACCGTTGAAGGTGGTGCTGAATTCGGCGAATTGATTGGCACCATAAGTCGTTACCGCGGAAGGCACATTGTTGGACTGGGTGCCGATGCCGAGTATGAGTGAACCGGTGGCAGAACCCGCCCCGTTCGCGGGCACGCCGGGGAGCTGCACGATCACACCGTTGTTGTCCCCGGGAAGGGCGGCAACCGGGTTTATGAGTTGGCTGGCATTCGGCACCGCAGTCGCCGCACACGAGGATCCGCTCGCCGCCCCGCTGCAGGAAAAATACAGTCCGGAATCCTGCGCAAAAAGGCCCACGCCGAGGATCCCATTGTAGTTGGCTTCGGAAGGGCTGGTGTTCGGGGTAGAGTTCGGGCTCGTGCAGAGGTTGGACGGAGTCCCGAAATTCTGGTTGACGACCTGGACGGGAATCTGAACCGCGGGCTCATTTCCCAGAATCACGCGGGCCATCTGAACCGGCCCCCACATGGATGAGCCATCGCCGAAGTTGACGCATTCCGCTAACAGCCCGGGACCTGCCGTTACTTGAGCAAGCGGGACCGCGAGCGCCTGATTAAAGATACGGAGCCCACTGCTTCCGGTATCGAGGAGGATGTCGCCGATAGTCTGGCAGTTGGTCGTGCCGGGGGCACAAATCGTGACGCTGACGCACGGTTCGTTGGGATAGGAGGGGTTACCCGAGCAGAGAGAACCGTTCACGGTGACACTCATCACGTTGTTCCCGGCAGCGGGCGGCCCCCCGATCGTGGTGCCCGGCGAACCGGAACCACCCCCGGAGCCGCCACAGCCGGCAAGCACCATAAGCATCAGCAGCAAAACTGCGGCCATCTTACTTGATTTCATCGATGGGCACCCCCGAAGGCACCAAGGCCGGGACATAGGCCCGCCCCTGCAGGTTTCGCATATGTCCCCATTTTTCGACAACGACCCGGCTTCCCCTTACCTCACGGCGCCTCTGCCCCATCTGGCGTGGCGTCTTTTGTGCGGCCTGCTGATATTCTCCGACATACGAGCCCAGTAGTATCGTGAGGTCGGGATGCATCAGCCCATTCCAGGCGATTGCAAACACAATCCCGTCTCGCGACACGTATTCCCGCACGTTGGTTGCATCGGACGCGATTTCCTGGACCGTATAACCCGGCCCGACCGTTGTGGCACGCCGCGCGGCTGAGAGCGCCTTGCGGTCCGTAGTGACAGAATCGGCAGATCCGCCCAAGGCGGCCCCGGCCCTCGGGACCATCGTGAAGACCGTTGCCAGCATGAGGCCGAAACAGGCTCCTAAAATGTACGCTTTTTTCTTCATTGCCCCCCCTGCCGCTCCCCTGCCTCAAAAGAACATTTCCGCTCCATCCGGCGGGGCTTAACCGCTTCCGCATATATCGGTTTATGGTTACATTCTACTCTTTTTTCGACAAAAAAAACAAAAAAGCCGTCTCGCGACGGCTTTCAAAGGGATGGTATCTGCGGTGGCAACGCACAGTGCTACCTTCTGGCCACCATGCGCCGCTGCATGCGGCCGCCCATGGCAGCCATCTGGTGTTTCTGCAAGGCGCCCAGGCTCTCAAGGTGAAACTGGAACCACATGTCGCCGTAGTTTCTCATCTTCATCTTCTTGCCCTGTTCCAGGCAGGCCAGGTTATCCGCGAGCGTCGCATCGCCGGGCAGCTTCTTCAGCCCCTTGCCCAGAACCTCCTTGGCCTTCGACACATCGCCACACTCGTTGAGGCAATAGGCATACACCCCCCAGAGCAGCGATTCCTTGCCGTTCCACTGCACCGCCTTGTCGAAGGTGGCAATCATCTTGTCCTTCTTCTGGCGTTTCATGTAGCAGATGGCCAGCATGCCCATGGCTGCCCAGTTTTTGAAGAACGACTTTTCCAGATACGGGAAGGCGTTGGAAAAATCGCGTTTCATGTAGTAGATCATGCCGATCTGGGAGTTGATCTGCCCTTCCACATAGACCTGCCATTTGCCGTATTGCAAGGCATCCTTCAATTCGCGGACCGCCTTTTCAAAACGCGGCGGCTGCGCCTGGAGATCCTTGCCGGCGGTCTCGATGGAAGCCATGACCTTCTTCATGATAACGCGGGAAATGACCACGAAGAGAGCGGTAAAAATTACCAGGCCGACCAGGAGCGCCGCCCACCAGGGAAGTTTGACGGCAAGGAGCAGCAGGGACAGGACTGCGCCCGACGCGGCGGAAATGAGAATATTATACATCGGTCTTTCCTTTCATGATGAGGCAGACAGGGCGGAAAACATCAGCTTTTCCGTGCTTCAGGTACCATTTCCCCGTTTTTTTCGATAAACTTGGCGATGATGATACGCCGTCCCGGCTTCAGGGCAACCCTGACCTTCAGGTTGTTCCAGAGCGAGAGGAGCTTGGAAGAAACGTTGAAACGCTTGGCGAGAGACGTCAGGGTATCGCCCTTCTTCACGGTATAATACTTCGCATAGCCGCCCTTCGCAGTACCGGCGGTGGCGGCGGAACGGCCCTCGTGGCTGAAATCAACCGTCTGCCGGGCCGGAACGACCAGCGTCTTGCCGGCAATACGGCTCTTCTTTGAGAGCCCGTTCAATTCGGCCAGCGCATCCGGGGTCGTGCTGTACCGGCGGGCGACTCCCTTGAGCGAATCCCTTTTGCGGGCGTGATAGTGGGTGTAAAGCACCTTTTCGGTGTAGCGCTGGTCCTCGGGGACCTTGCCGTAAGCGGCATCGAACTGCAGCTTTGTCCCCTTGGGCACCTTGAGTTCATAGTCGGGGTAATTGGGAGGGGTGGACCAATGGCGCAGATCCGGATTCAGTTCCTTGATCGTCTCGTAGGTCGTGCCGGTCAGCTTGGCAACCAATTCCAGATCGGTGCGCGAGGGGATCTTGACGATATCGAACTCAATCGGAGACAGGTAGGCCACGTCGGAAAAACCGTAGCGGGCGGGGTCCTTGGCGATTATGGCCGCGGCCAGCAGCTTGGGGACATATTCTTTTGTCTCGCGCTTGAGATAGGAACCGCGGGAAAGCTCCCAAAAATCGCTGGTGTTGTACATGCTGATGGCGCGCAGAATCTTGTTTTCACCGGCGTTATAGCCGGCGGCCGCCAGATACCAGTCGCCGTTGAACATGCCGTAGAGTTCTTTCAGGTACAGGGCGGCGGCAACCGTGGCCTTGAGCGGGTCCTTGCGCTCGTCGATCCACTGGTCGATACGCAGGGAATAACGCCGGCCGGTGCCGGAGATAAACTGCCACGGCCCCACGGCATTGGCCACCGAACGGGCCTGTAGATGGAAACCGCTCTCGATCATGGCCACGTAGACCAAGTCTTCCGGCATCCCCTCGCGCTTGAGGATCTCTTTCATCATGGGGATGTAGCGGGACGAGCGGGAGAGCCAGCGGGAGAAGGATTGTTTTCCCCTGGTCTGGAAATAGGAGAGGAAATATTCGACCTTGCTGTTGAGGGCCAGGGGGATGTCCGCCTGGGGCAGATCGACATCGGGCAGCGCCAGTTCGACAGCGTCGCTTCCTTTGTCCTTGAGTTCCTCAAGGGTAAAGAGTTCGCTCGCGTCCTGCTGCTGCGGCTCATCCTCGTCCGTCAACTCGTCGCGTGGGACGAGCGCCACCTGTTCCAATGCGGGCAACGCCGGAACAGTAGGGCTGGTCAACTCGGCCAGCAGAGGCTGGACCGGCTCCGTAGCGCCTGCCGGAAGGGAGCACGCTACAAGGGCTATGGCAATGACGATATGCTTCACACGCTTCCCGATGACTACTACGCGGTAGTGTCGCGCCGTCATGCTGAGTGCCGACGCAGAGTTTGATAAAGCTATGGAATTATAAAGGAGTTGCCAAGGAAAGTCAATCCCGGGGAAAACCTTGCGGCATGGGCGTTTGCGAGATATTGCCCCGCCGGTCGCCCACCGCGTCCGCGGTTCGGGCAGGTATGCCCTCCTGGAGATATCTGACAAATTCCATCCCCGCCAGGACGATGATCCAACTGGTGTAAATCCAGACCATGAAGACCGGCAGCACGGCCAACGTACCGTAAATGGCGTTATAGCGCGATACGCCGACCTGAAAATGGATATAGGCCCACTGGGCCACCTGCCACACGGTGCCGGCCGCCACCCCGCCCATCACGGCATTGCGCAAGCTCACCCGCACGTTCGGGATGAACTTATAGAGAAACACAAGGGCGATCCAGCTACTCAGGTAGGGGACCAACCGGAACAGCATCAGGATCAGGTAGCCGAATACCGGCAGCCGGAAGAACCACTGCACCACCCCCTGATGCTGGAGACTGCTGGTAATGCTGACGGCCAGGGCGATCAGGAGCGGCACGCTCAGGATCACGATCACATAATCCCGCAATTTGTGGTGGAGCCGCTTACCCCGTTCGAGGCTCCAGATCTGGTTGAAGGCGTCCTCAACGCTATCCAGAATCGCCATGGCCGACACCAGCAGGGTCATCAGGCCGGCCGCCCCCAACGATCCCACATGGGTGTTGGCGATATAATGCAGCATGCGGGTAACCAGCTCGTGCGACCCGGCCGTCACATGGGAAAGGATCATGGGCGCCAGGACCGCATGCATATTGAGCGCCTTGAAGGTGGCGAAGAGCAAGGCCAGAAAGGGCACGATGGAGAGCATGCTGGAGAAGGCCAGCGCCGAGGCGTGGGTCGTACAGCGGTCGTCCATGAATCGTTGGACCAGAATCCGGCCCGTGGTTATCATCCTGCGCTGACGCTCCGAAAGCGGCATGGATCCCCTCATACAAAAAAGCCCACCGTAGTGGGCTTTTCCCCTTCGTTTTCCCGCCAAAGGTCAGGAGGCGGCGGTACGTTCCTTCTCCTTGTGCATCGCTTCCCGGCCGGCTTCGATGGCCGACGCGAGGATGGACTTCTTCTCCACGATGGTTTCCTTGCCGTCCTCGATGGCCGTCTTGATCTTGTCCTGGGCGTCCTTGGCGTATTCCTTGATCTTGTCGACCGCATCTTCGGTCAGATCGGCGATGGTCTCACGCATCTCCTTGCCGCTCTTGGGCGCGTACAGCAACGCCAGCCCGGCGCCGAGAGCCGCCCCGGCCAGAAATGACACCATCACCGTTCCCGCGGAAATTCCTTTTTCGTCGTCAGACATGGTCATTTTCCTCCCCGTTTTTTGAGATAGCGTTCAAGCAGATATTTCCCCGCCACCTTGGCGCCGACCACCCAGGTCGAGGTGGCGTTGAGCACCCCGGCAACCATCCCTACCGATCGGTTTATGGTGTTAAGGTTGTCGCCGGTCTCGCCCAGCGCCGTCATGAAACGCTTGACATCGTCCGCATGCTCGGCCACGTCGCTGCCAACGGCCCGCAACTCGGTCAAAGCCGCGGTCAGTTCCTGGAGGGCCGGTTTCAACTCCGTATGCACCATTTCCGACAGCGCCCCCAAGGAGATCGCCGCCCGCTTCACGGCCAGCAGCGTCGGAATAAAGGCGAGCACCATGATGCAGAGCGCCGCCGAGATGATGATCAGCACAATTCCGGTCAGGGTCATTTTTTTCTCCGGCTCACGTTTTCAGGCCTTCCAAGGTACGTCACAGTATAAAACAAAATCGGAATAATTCAATCTGTTTCAGTCCCGGCGTGGGCCGATTTTGTCCAGAATCCCCGCCGCCAGGAGCGGAATCATGATTTCGTGGTGACCCGTAATCGCCAGACCGCGGCTGTCGCCGGCGGTCGGCCGCTTGACCACGTTCTGCAGCGGGCGGTAATGCTGCTGCATATCGAAGTTGGCGGTGGTGAAATGGTCCACGTGAAAGCCCATGTTCTGGACGATGGAGAGAGCCTTGAGAAACACCTCCGGCATGATCACGGCACTGCCGATGTTGATGAAGACCCCGCCGTCCCCCAGGGTCGCCACCACAGAGGCGAAGAGCCGGAAATCGGTGAACGTGGCCTGTCCCAGCACGGCGCCGTCGGCCTCCGGGTGCTGGTGGATGATGTCGGTGCCCATGGCCACATGCACCGTGGCGGGAATCCCCTTGGCGCGGCAGGCCGCCAAAAGGCTGGCCCCGGCGTGGGGATTGCGGTTTTCGGCGATGAAGCGCCCGAGGGACTCGCCGTAGCCCATCCCCTCGGCGACCCCGGCCTTGAGCGCCCGGTTGATGTCGCGCCCGGTCTCCTCGGCCATGCCGAAGGTGCCGCAGTGCAGCACAGCGCCCACATCCTCGCTGGTCTCGCCGATCAGGGATATCTCGTAATCGTGGATCGAGGCGGAACCATTCATGGCCACCGCCGTCACGACGTCGGCGTCAATGAGGGCCTTCAGCACCGGTTGCAGGCCGCATTTGATCACGTGGCCGCCAATGGCGATCACCACCGGCTTCCCCTTGCGGCGGGCCGCAACGACTGCGTCGATGGTCGCCTTGAGGTTCTCGGCGCCCAACTGGTTGGGCATGGCCGCCAAAAGGCCGGCAACGGTCATTCCGGGGGTGACGGCAGCGGCAAAATCACGTTCGAGCGAGACCTTGTTCCTGCGCTCGGCGATGGGGTAGGTCTTGACGGCGGCGAGATCGATAGGCTGGAGTTTCATTTCGGAACCTTCCGTGTTGGTCGTGTTCCCCCTTTGTCAAAGGGGGAAGAAAACGATTATCCGAACAGCGACCGTTCCACCAGGTCGCAGATGATGTGAATGATGGTGATGTGCCCCTCCTGGATGCGCGGGGTGTCATCGGAGGGGACCACCAGCGCCACGTCGGAGGCGGCCTTGATGCTCCCGCCGTCGCGCCCCAAGAGACCGACGGTGCGGCAGCCGCGCTCCCGCGCCGCCTGAAAGGCCTTGAGCA
The DNA here is from genome assembly GCF_008802355.1 of Oryzomonas sagensis. Taxonomy (NCBI): domain Bacteria; kingdom Pseudomonadati; phylum Thermodesulfobacteriota; class Desulfuromonadia; order Geobacterales; family Geobacteraceae; genus Oryzomonas; species Oryzomonas sagensis. The sequence goes on from NZ_VZRA01000001.1 coordinate 258,887, forward strand.
CATTGGGGGAGTTGCCGCTGGTGGAAATGCCGACCACCATGTCGCCCGCCGCCGCAAGGGCCTCGACTTGGCGGCTGAAGATCGCCTCGAAACCGTAATCGTTGCCGATGGCGGTCAGGATGGAGGTGTCGGTGGAGAGCGCCACGGCGGGCAGGGCGCGGCGCTCCAACTTGAAGCGCCCGACGATCTCGGCCGCGAAATGCTGGGCATCGGCGGCCGATCCTCCGTTGCCCATCACCAGCAGCTTTCCTCCGCTCTTGAGGGTATGGGCAAGCAGGCCCGCCGTCTCGGCGATCAACGGGGCCATATCCCGCTCCATTGTCTCTAACAAAGCGCGATGGGCCTGCAACTGCGCCTTCACATCTCCAACCATGAACCACCTCCGCTCCGTGCCAGACGGCACGGCACTGGGTATTTCCCGTTATTCGTCATACATCCCCGAGTGCGGCGGCTACGTCGGCGAATGGAATGGACATCTCCATGCCGGCGACAGACGCATCATCCTGCCAACGCACCATGATCATCTCAGGGACACTCCCCCTGAGCGCTCCGATCTTGCGCACCAAGTCCCGGTGCGGCATGATCATGGACAACCGAACCTGGTCTATGCCGGTATGCAGGCAATTCCAGCCGCAACGGCGAAACTCCCGGGCCTGGCGGTGATGCAGCAACAGGGTGAAGCGATGCCCCCGGCGGGCCCCCTCTCGGATGGTTTCCATGGCGTCGGCAAGAGCGGCCGCATCCGTATCGGCACCGAAATAAACGCCGTAATGGCGGCTGATGCCCCACTGTTCCCGATAGTGTTCCCAGCTGATATGAGCCTGGCTCTTCCGCCGCGCGTCCGAGCCGAAAACCGGCTCCTGGCTGCAAATCAGGTGAGAGCGCGACGTAACACCGGTGCGATACCCCTTGCTCCAGGCGCGGCGAATATAATCGATCAGGCACCATTCGCCGCTATCCAGCCCCTCGTCGAAGCAACCGATCTGCACCCGCATCTCGCTCTTCAGCAACAGGGCCGAAAACGACACCGAGAAGGTCTCGATGAACGGGCAATCGTGCCTGCTGTTGACGGCAAGGCGTTGCGAAGCCCCGCTGCCGCTGAAAACCGGCGAGACAATACCGACCGAAGCGTCCCGGGCGGCCTCCCTGAGGGCGTCGAGCCATCCGGGGGTGACCAGGACATGCGGCCGGACAACGATGGCAAGATCGCCATCGGAACGCGCCAGCCCCCTATTGATGGCCGGCACCAGCCCGATGTTGCGCTCGGACTTTATGAACAGGCCCTGTTCCCCCAGCGGCTCGGAGAACTCCTCCATCATCAGCTCGGTTTCCCGGCTGCTGCCGTTGTCGACGACGATCATGCGCGCCCCGGGGGAGTGCCTGAGGATCGCGGCCAGGCAGGCGCGGGTTTCGAAGGGACTGTTCCAGACCGGGACGATTATGTCGATGGAGGGATTTGTCATATCAGCACAGTAAGACGAAAACAGGGATAAACAGGATGAGCAGGAACGACGATTCGCGGCGCATCCTGACTGTCCTGTTCATCCCCGCTCATGGAGAGTTTCTTCACACCCCTTGGGACCGGCACGGCTACGATGTGACTGCGACCCGGCGGAGGAGGTTCAATTCATCAAGGACCTTGCCGGAACCGAGCACAACGCAGTCCAGAGGATTCTCGGCAATGAGCACCGGCACCTTGGTGACCTCGCGCAGCAACATGTCCAGGTTGCGCAACTGGGCGCCGCCGCCGGCCAGGAAGATACCCTTGTCAACGATGTCGGCCGCCAGTTCGGGGGGGGTTTTTTCCAGACAGATGCGCACCGTGTCCACAATGGCGTTGACCGCTTCCTTGAGGGCTTCGCGGATCTCGTCCGAATTCACCTCGATCGTCTTGGGGATGCCGGACACCAGGTCGCGCCCCTTGACGCTCATGGACAGGACATCGGGACCGGGATAGGCTTCGCCGATCTCGATCTTGATGCTCTCGGCCATGCGCTCGCCGATCTGCAGGTTGTACTTCTTGCGGATGTACTGGACGATGGCTTCGTCCATCTTGTCGCCCCCCATGCGGGTGGACTGGGCATAGACGATGCCGGCCAGGGAGATGACCGCCACCTCGGTGGTGCCGCCGCCGATATCGACGATCATGTTGCCCGAGGCCTCGGTGATGGGCAGGCCGGCTCCGATGGAAGCGGCCATCGGCTCCTCGATCAGGTAGACTTCGCGGGCGCCGGCCGATTCGGCCGATTCTTTGACGGCGCGCTTCTCGACCTGGGTGATGCCGGAAGGAACGCAGATCACGATACGGGGGCGCACGAGGGTCTTGCGGTTATGCACCTTGTGGATGAAGTAGCGCAGCATCTCCTCGGTGATGTCGAAGTCGGCGATGACCCCGTCCTTCATGGGGCGGATAGCGGTGATGGAGCCGGGGGTGCGCCCCAGCATCTGTTTTGCCTCCATCCCGACCTTGAGCACCCTCTGCTGGCCGTTGGGCATTTTCTGGACCGCAACCACCGAAGGTTCGCGAACCACGATCCCCTTGCCCTTCAGGTAGACCAGGGTATTGGCGGTCCCCAGGTCAATGGCTAAATCATTGGAAAACATACCAAACAGGTAATCGAATATTTTCAACATTATTCTTTCAATCCTTTCGTACAGGGGTCCGGTTTTAGTTCAGGAAAAGGCTAAATATGCTAGCAGAGGGAGGCGGCAAATGCAAGGGGGAATCTGGTTCCTCAGACTTCAATCATGAATTCGGCACCCCCTCCACATTGCGGGCCAGAAGGCGACCGCCCATGTTGTACACGATGATGACGTTGGATTGTAACACCGATACCTTCACTGACAACCGACGCGCGGTATTTGCCATCTGCCCGGCAACCACAGGGCATTCCTTGACATTTCTCTGCTATCACGATACTTTTGTAAAATTTGCACAATCAGCAGAAGCCTGTGAGGAGACAGCACCATGGATTATAAAGACACACTCAATCTGCCCCAAACCGATTTTCCCATGAAGGCCAACCTGAACCAGCGGGAGCCGGAAATCCTGAACAAGTGGGAAACCGAGGGATTGTATACCCGCATGGAGGAAAACGGCAAGGACAAGCCGCTCTACATCCTGCACGACGGCCCCCCCTACGCCAACGGCCATATTCATATCGGCCACGCCCTGAACAAGATCCTCAAGGACGTGATCCTGAAAAGCAAACGCATGGAGGGGTTCCGCGCCCCCTACGTTCCGGGCTGGGACTGCCACGGCCTGCCGATCGAGCTGCAGGTGGAAAAGAACCTGGGGTCGAAAAAACACGAGATCTCCAAACTGGAGATGCGCCGCGAGTGCCGGAAATATGCGGAGAAATTCATCGCTATCCAGAGGGATGAGTTCAAGCGCCTGGGCGTGCTGGGGGACTGGGACACCCCCTACCTGACCATGAACTACGCATACGAAGGGCAGACCGCCCGGGAACTGGCCAAGTTCGCCAAGAGCGGCGGACTGTACCGCGGCAAGAAACCGGTCCACTGGTGTTCCTCCTGCGTCACAGCCCTGGCGGAGGCGGAGGTGGAGTATGCCGACCACACCTCGCCGTCGATCTACGTCCGTTTCGCCCTGCGGGACGACGTTTCCGCCGCCATCCCGGCCCTGGCCGGCAAGCAGGCCTACGTGGTGATCTGGACCACGACCCCCTGGACCATCCCGGCCAACCTGGCCGTGGCTCTGCACCCCGAATTCGACTACGTGGCCCTGGAAACGGAAAAAGGCATCCTGATCGTGGCAGAGGGGCTCAAAGACACGTTCCTGCAAGCCGTCGGCCTGACGGGAAAGGTCGTCGCCACCTTCAAGGCGGCCGCCCTGGAGCGCAAGCGCTGCAAGCACCCCTTCTACGATCGGGATTCCGTCGTCCTTTTGGGCGAGCATGTGACCCTGGAGGCCGGCACCGGCTGCGTCCACACCGCCCCCGGCCACGGCCAGGAGGACTACGAACTGGGCCTGAAAGAAGGGCTTGACATCTACAACCCGGTGGACAACCACGGCAGGTACCTCCAGAACGTGGAGTTCTTCGGCGGCCAGTTCGTCTTTGCCGCCAACCCCGCCGTGATCGAGAAACTGACCGAGGTGGGGGCGCTGCTCGGGCAGGCCGACATCGTCCACTCCTACCCCCACTGCTGGCGCTGCAAAAAACCGATCATCTTCCGGGCCACCGAGCAGTGGTTCATCTCCATGGAGGCCGATGACCTGCGCACGAAGTCGCTGAAGGCCGTCGACCAGGTGCAGTGGATTCCCAAATGGGGCAAGGAGCGCATCCACGGCATGATCGAAAACCGCCCGGACTGGTGCATCTCCCGCCAGCGCACCTGGGGGGTGCCGATCACCGCCTTCTCCTGCAAGACCTGCGGCGAATACCTGGCCGACGGCGCCGTCATGGACCATGTGGCCGACCATTTCACCCAGCACAGCGCCGACGTCTGGTTCGACTGGGAGGCCGCCCAACTCCTCCCCGAGGGGACAAAATGCCCCAAATGCGGGGCAACGGAATTCGAGAAGGAGATGGACATCCTGGACGTGTGGTTCGATTCGGGCGTCTCCCATGCCGCCGTGCTGGAACCCAACCCCAGGCTGGCCTCGCCGGCCGACATGTACCTGGAGGGGAGCGACCAGCACCGCGGCTGGTTCCACTCCTCGCTGCTGGAGAGCGTCGGCACCCGCGGCCGCGCACCCTACAAGAACGTCCTGACCCACGGTTTCGTGGTGGACGGTTCCGGCCGCAAGATGAGCAAGTCGGTGGGCAACGTGGTGGCCCCGGAAGAGATCATCAAGAAGTACGGCGCCGAAATCCTGCGCCTGTGGGTGGCTGCCCAGGACTACCGCGACGACATCCGCATCTCCCAGGAGATCCTGAGCCGCCTGTCCGAGTCCTACCGCCGTATCCGCAACACCAGCAAGTACATCCTGGGGAACATCAACGACTTCGACCCGGCCCGGGACAGCGTGGCATACGCGAACATGCCGGAGATCGACCGTTGGGCCCTGCACCAGTTGGAACTGCTCAAGGAAAAGGTGCTGACCGCCTACGACGAGTACGAGTTCCATGTCCTCTACCATGCCGTGAACGGCTTCTGCACCGTGGAGATGAGCTCGTTCTACCTGGATATTCTCAAGGACCGGGTCTACACCAGCAAGAAGGACTCCCTGGAACGGCGCAGCGCCCAGACCGTCATGTACCGCATCCTGGATACCCTGCTGCGCCTGATCGCACCGGTACTCTCCTTCACCGCCGACGAGGCCTGGCAGTACCTGCCGGGCGAGCGCGAGGCCAGCGTCCATTTGGCCGCATTCCCCACACTCCAGCCCGAGGTGAAGGACGACAAGCTGGTGGAACGCTGGGAGCGGCTCATGAAGGTGCGGGCCGAGGTTTCCAAGGCCCTGGAACAGGCCCGAGTAGCCAAGACCATCGGCCACTCCCTGGATGCCGGGGTAACCATCGGCGCCGAACCGGAACTGTTGGCCTTCCTCCGGGAATACGCCGCAGAGTTGGCTGCGATCTTCATCGTTTCCAAGGTCACCCTGGTTGACACCATGGCTGGCGACAGCTATGCGGCTGAAACCCTCCCCGGCCTGCGGATACAGGTGTCCGCCGCTCCGGGCGAGAAGTGCGACCGTTGCTGGTGCTACAGCGAGGAACTGGGACAGGATACATCGCACCCAACCATATGTCCCAAATGCACCAAGGCGGTGGTCTAGCGATGCGGCGCTGGGCTATTTTCGGCAGTATCGCCATCGTCGGACTGATCGTCGATCAGATCACCAAGTTGTACATCGACCGGAGCATGCAGATGTTCCAGTCGATCCCGGTGATCGACGGCCTGTTCAACATCACCTATGTGCGCAACAAAGGGGCCGCTTTCAGTTTTCTCTCCCACGCCTCCTGGCGGCTCCCTTTTTTCATCGCCATCTCAGCCATCGCTGCGGTGGTGATCGTGATCGCCTTCAACCGCCTGCGCAACGACCAGCAATTGGCCCAGGTCTCCCTGGCCATGATCTTCTCGGGCGCCGTGGGCAACCTCATCGACCGGGTCCGCCTGGGCGAGGTGATCGACTTCCTCGATGTGTACTGGAAAGCGCACCACTGGCCGGCCTTCAACGTCGCCGACTCGCTGATCTGCGTCGGCGTAGCCCTGCTGGCGCTGGACATGCTGCGGGAGGAACAGCGGCAGAAACGGATAAAAAGCTAGTCCTGAATCCGTAATGCCGGAATACCGCAGTGTCAGGAAGAGCCGGGGCCAGCCCGCCGCCATGCCGTAACAGCTCACTCACTCCACCGGTCCTCCGCCTGATGGCTGCAAACTCTTCAGACGCAAAGGCAGAGGCCTGCCGGACCAGCGAAGGCGGATGGTGTCACGGATTCAGGTTGGACTGACTGCGTCAGGGGCGTCAGGGCCCGATGGGGGGGGGAGACTTACATATGATGACCTACTGGCTTTCATACGTGGCGCTGGGCGGCTTTGCCGGCATCCTGGCGGGGCTCCTGGGCGTGGGGGGCGGCTTGGTGATCGTACCGATACTCACCTTCCTGTTCACGGCCCAGCAGTTGCCGGCCGCCTATATCCTGCACCTGGCGCTGGGCACGTCGCTGGCCACCATCATGTTCACCTCGGTCTCCAGCATGCGGGCCCACCATGGCCGCAAAGCGGTCGACTGGGGGGTCGTCCGGCGCATAACCCCCGGTATCCTGGCCGGGACCTTCCTCGGTTCCTGGCTGGCGTCACACCTCTCCACCGGTTTTCTCAAGGGTTTCTTCGTGGCGTTCCTGTACTACGTGGCGCTCCAGATGCTGTTGGACATCAAGCCCAAGGCCCAGCGGCAACTCCCCGGCACGGTCGGCACCTCCGGCGTCGGCAGCCTGATCGGCGGCGTTTCCAGCCTGGTCGGCATCGGCGGCGGCACCATGACCGTGCCGTTTCTGTTGTGGTGCAACGTCCCCATGCGCAACGCCATCGGGACCTCCGCTGCGGTCGGTTTCCCCATCGCCTTCGCCGGGGCGGTCGGCTATGCGGTTAACGGCCTGGCGGCCACGGCGCTGCCCAGCTTCAGCATCGGTTTTGTCTACCTCCCGGCGCTGGCCGGGGTGGCATGCGCCAGCTTCGCCACGGCCCCCCTGGGCGCCAAACTGGCCCACACCCTGCCGGTGCCCCGCTTGAAAAAATTCTTCGCCCTGCTGCTGGTAGCCATGGCCACCAAGATGCTGGTGAGCCTGCTCTGACAAGTTGTTGAAAGCTCAGGTTGTTCAAAAATAGTCAGATCGTCGCACCCGCTAGACAAGCTCTGAGGAGGCGTAGCAGCGCTACGCCGCACGAAAGGGCCTTCGAGGATGAAGGCCTGATGGCTGTTTTTCAACAACCTCACAGATCGCCGGTCATCTCCTGCAACAGGTAGAGCTTGGGATTCAGGCCGCTGACGCAGGCGATCACCTCTTTCAGCCGTTCCTCATCCAACCCGCACTCCTCGTCGATCCCCTGGAAATAGTCGAAGCCCTTGGGCAGGCTGGTATAGCTGCCCGCACGCAGCAGCGATACGTCCACCATATCGTTGATCCTCCCCTGGGCCTCCCAGGGGTCGCGGTAGTTAAACTGGCGCGCCACCACATGCAGCCCCATGCCGTTGGGAAACGTGGCCTTGACCTCGAAGGAGAACTCCCGCGGGGCGCCATAGCTCTCGCTCCTCCCGGAGCGCACCAGTACCTCGGCTCCCGCCTCTTCCAGCAGGCTCCCGACCGACTCCGCGGTCATCGGTTTGAATTCGTCCATACCATCCTTTCATAAAAATAATTCTGCCACAGAGACACAGAGAAATACGGGAGTAAGGCAAGCACAACCTGACGACTTTTGTTTGTTCCAAAAATGTTTTGCTTTTCTCTGTGAACCTCTGTGTCTCCGTGTCTCTGTGGCAGATGTTGATTTTAAAGCTTCCCTGTTTCTATGGCGGACTTTTCCGATCACACATCCAACCGCAACTCTACCCCCCACGGTACCGGCCGTTCCCCTTCGCGGGTCAGCACCCACAGGGTGGGGAACGGCATCGTTTCAGGGGCCGGGCCGATGCCGTCGGTCAGGTAGATGATCGCAGCCGGTAACGGATGCATCCCCCTGGCATACTCGAAGACCGGCCGCAGGTCGGTGAAGCCGCCGCCGTCGTACCGCAGGGCCACGAACGACGAGCCGTTGAACGCCTCTACGCGCTGGATGCGGCTGTTGGCGTACAACACGGTGATGTGGGCGTCCCGCCCCCGGGCGATCTGCACCAACTCTCGGGCAAAGGCCTCGCGCAGCTCCACGATATTGGTGGAGTCGCTGACATCGATGCCCACCAGCAGGTTGAGCCGCCGCCGCTTGCGAATCCCGGGGGTGCCCGTGCCGAAACGGCGATGTTCCCGCGTCCAGGTGCTCTTCCGCCCCACCCGCCCGGCCGTGGCGACGAACTGCCGCAGCAGTTGACGCCAGGGGATGGGCGATGGCCGCAGCAGCCCCTCCACCACCGCCCGGATATCTCCCGGCGCCTCGCCATCGCTCCCCCGCAGGCTGTCCCGCGTGATGCTCCGCACCATCTCCTCGCCCAGGGGCAGGGGGGTGCTGTCGGCATCGCTCCAGATCTCGTGGTCGTCCAGGGTTGCCCCGTCCTGCACGGCGGCCCGCCCCTGCCCGGCAGCCCCCCGGTCATCCCGTTCTCCATCGCCGTAGCCGCTGCCGTCCAGGTTTCCAGTATCGAAGGGGGGCACCAGCAACCCGTAATACTCCTCCGCCGCCAACCCCGCTTCCAGGCCGTACTGTTCCGGTACGAGCGCATCGTCCGGCAGCCCCTCGATGCCGGGGTTGATGGCCAGATCGCAGGCAATGTCCCAATCGTGGTTGTTGCGCTGTTTGCGCCGCAGGGGATGGAGATGGAGGAGATGCTTGACCAGGTGTTCCAGCAGGGCCTGCTGCCCCTTGTGGGACAGGGCGGCAAACAGCGGGGGATTCAGGGAGAGGGTCGGCACGCCGTCCCGGATGGTCACACCCGCGGCGCGGTTGGACGAGGGCAGTTCCGCACGGCGCAGGTTGAGGATGAAATGGCCGTAGAACGGTTTATCCCGCAGCAGGCGGACGATGGCGGTTTCAAGGGTGTTCATGGTCGGCATGATCGGTAGTGTGCCACAGGGGCTTGGAAAATTCAAAGTATTGCCTCAAAGACGGCGGACAAGAGGCCCTCTCAGCCGGCAGAGCCCGCATACCGTTCCCCGCCCGCATAGACCTCCTGAACCGCACCCTCGCCCACAAGCCGTTCCAGCACCTTCTCCGCCTCTGCCCCACCGTTCCCCGCCACCTGAAAATCAGCGCGCTTTCCCGGTTCCAGCGAACCGCAGGATGAGGCCATACCGAGGGCAGTAGCCCCCCCGACCGTAACCATGCGGAAGGCTTCGGCCGGGGACAGGTCGTGACGGAACAGATCAAGGGCGAAGCGCATCTCCTCCCACAGGGAGAGGGAGTCGTTGCTGGCCAGGGAATCGGTGCCCAGGGCCAGCGGAATGCCGAGCTTCTTGAACAGATGCAGCGGGGCCTTTCCCACATCGAGACGTTCGTTGCTGCGTGGGCAGAGCACGACTGAGCAGCCGCGCTCTTTAAGGGTTTCCCCATCCGATGGGGTGACGTGGACGCAGTGGATGGCCAGGGTGGTGGGGGTCAGCAGGCCGAAGCGGCCCAGGAGTTCGGTGGAGCTGCAATGGCGGGGCGGCATCAGCAGTCCCTCCCACCCCACGAAGGGATAGAACTGCTCCGCCAGGGGACCGGCGGTGTCGAAGATGAAATCGGCCTCCTCCCGGGATTCGGAGATGTGGATCGCCAGGGGGAGGGATCGGGAAGATGCCGCCTCGCGGATCTGCGCCAGGCTTCCCTCGCCCAGGGTGTAGGGGCTGTGGGGCGACAGGCCGCTGGCTAGCCGGTCGGTGTCCTCTCCACAGGCGGCAAGCGCCTTGTCCAGCATGCCGCGGAACCGGTCAGGGTCGTGGCCGAGCAGTTCGAAGAAGAGACGCCCCCCAAGGGGAGATGTTTGGTAGCGCGGCGCCAGGGCGGGGTTGGTGACGATCTCCCCCACGGCTGTGGTGCCGGACTCCAGGCACATGCGGACCCCCTCCCGCAGGGAGGCGAGGATATCCTCGTCCTTGAGGCCGCGCCTGATCTTGATCAACTGGATGATCCAGTCCACGAAGCGGCGCGGATTGTACTCCACATGGGTACGCAGGCGCCAGGAGGCGAAATGGGTCAACTCCAGGTGGGTGTGGGCATTGACGAAACCGGGGATGATGGCGCTGCCGGGAAATTCCACCACCGGGGCGGCATGGGCGCTCCGCAGCTCGGCGAGCGTACCCACGGCGGCCACCGTACCATGGCGCACCAGGAGCGCGCCGCCGGCAACGGGGGGGGCGTCGGGGTTGATCAGCCATGAGGCGGCGTAGATGGTAGATTCAGACATGTTCAACCCCCAGCGCGGTGTCCGCCCTGAAGGCGGGAATCCGTCATGAAACGGGACGGCGGTGGTTAATTATACCCACAACCCGTACAAAAAGAAACAGGCAGAAAGCCTTTGCCCCCTGCCTGAATCCCTCTCATCCTACCCACCAGTCTTTAACTTTCGGAGGTTGTCAAAAAACTCAGGTTGTTCAAAAATAGTCAGATCGTCGCACCCGCTAGACAAGCCCTGCGGAGGCAGCCCTCTCTCTATCTCTCCCCCAGAGGGGGAGAGCATGCCTTGCCCTCTCCCTCCGGGAGAGGGATTGGGTGAGGGACCGCAGCGCTACGCCGCACAAAGGGCTTTCGAGGATGGCGGCGAGATGGCTGTTTTTCAACAACCTTTTAGTGCACGCACTTCAGTTTGGACTGCCCCGCATCTTCCTTACGGGTCGGCAGCATGCGGTTCTGCTCGTCCACGAAGACCAGTTTCGGCTCGTGGGTGATGGCCGCCTCGTTGTCCATGTTGACGAAGCTGGCGATGATGACCAGATCCTTGGGGGCCACCAGGCGGGCGGCGGCGCCGTTGAGGCAGATGACGCCGGAGCCGCGCTCGCCTTCGATGGCATAGGTTTCCAGGCGGCTGCCGTTGGTCACGTCCCACACCGCCACCTTTTCGTAGGAAACGATGTCGGCCGCATCCATCAGGTCGCGGTCGATGGTGACGCTCCCCTCGTAATGGAGGTCGGCTCCGGTCACGGTGGCACGGTGGATCTTGCTCTTCAACATGATTCTCTGCATGGTTACAGCTCCTCTCCCACTATGGTGTTATCGATCAGTCGCGTCTGTCCAACTTTGACCGCCAGCGCCACGAGCGTACCGCTGTCCACGGTCTGCAACGGTTCCAGCGTGGCGCCGTCGCGCACTTCCAGATAGTCTATTGCGGCCAGGGGCTCCTGGGCGATAACGGCCAGGGCCTCGTTTTTCAGGGCTGCTGCGGAGCGTTCCCCGGCGGCGTACCGATCCCTTGTCCGCGCCAGAGCGCGGGAGAGACAGAGGGCAGCCTGCCGCTCCGCCGGCGACAGGTAGCTGTTCCGCGAGCTCAGGGCCAGGCCGTCCGCCTCCCTGACGATCGGCATGCCGACCACCTGCACCGGCAGGTTCAGGTCGGCCGCCATACGCCGGATGACGGCCAATTGCTGGTAATCCTTGCGCCCGAACAGGGCCACGTCCGGCTGGACGATGTTGAACAACTTGGTCACCACCGTGGCCACGCCGTCGAAGTGTCCCGGACGGCTGGCGCCGCACAGGGGTTGGGAAAGTTCCCGCACCGCCACGCCGGTCTGAAACCCGGACGGGTACATGCCGGCGCTCATAGGGGTAAAGACGATGTCCACGCCGCACGCCTCCGCGGTACGAAAGTCCCGCTCCCGGTCCCGGGGATAGCTGTCCAGGTCCTCGTTTTGGCCGAACTGGATCGGGTTGACGAAGATGGAGAGCACCAGGATATCGCCCCGTGTACGCCCCTCCCTGAGCAGCGAGGCATGCCCCTCGTGCAGGTAGCCCATGGTGGGAACGAAGGCGATGGTCTTGCCCTGGCGCTTGAGACCCAGGGCGGTTTGCTGCATTTCCTCTATGGCGGAGATGATCTTCATGGATTTCCTGATTTCCTCGATTTTACTTTCCCCATTTTAAAGGGATAGATTTCAATTGAACGAATGCTCGGCTGTCGGGAACTCCCCGGCCCGGACCTCATCCACGTAGGTTTTGACCGCCTCGGTGATGATCGGCGTCAGTTCGGCGTAGTGCTTGACGAATTTGGGGGAATACTTTTCGCACAGCCCCAGGATGTCGTGGATCACCAGCACCTGGCCGTCGCAATCCGGCCCCGCGCCGATGCCGATGGTCGGGATGGAGAGTTCGGCCGTGATGCGGGCCGCCAACTGTGCCGGTATCCCTTCCAGGACCACCGAGAAGGCACCGGCCTCCTGAACCGCCCGGGCATCCTCCATGATCCGCTCGGCCTGGTCCTTGCGCCCCTGCACCTTGTAGCCCCCCATGCGGTGGATCGACTGGGGGGTCAGGCCGATGTGGGCCATGACCGGGATGTCGATGGCGGATACTGCGCGGATGACGGAGGCCATATTCACGCCCCCCTCGATCTTCACCGCCTCGGCGCCCCCCTCCTTGATCATCCGGCCGCAGTTGCGGCAGGCATCCTCGATGCCGGTCTGGTACGACATGAACGGCATGTCGGCCACCACCAGGGCCTTGGGGTCGGCGCGCCGAACCGACTTCGTATGGTACAGCATCTCATCCATGGTAACCGGCAGGGTCGTTTCGTGACCGGCTACCACGACGCCGGCCGAATCCCCCACCAGAATCATATCCACCCCCCCCTGGTCCACGAGGCGGGCAAAGGGGAAATCGTAGGCGGTCAGCATGGTGATGCGCCGCCCTTCCCGTTTCATCTGGAAGATGTCCGGTATGGTCGTTTTCTTCTGCATATCGTCCCTCCGTCCCCAAGAAACAAAAAACGCGCCGGAAAGGCGCGATATCGTTCAGTGCAAAGTCATGCCCGCACTGTCGGGTATTCCCTTCCGTCCCGGTTCGTTGCCGAATCCTGGCGGTATATGATCCTGCTCTCCGGTCCCGTGGCTGATCGACCCCCTGCTTGGGTAGCCGTCATAAGAACCGAACATCTATTTATACCAAAAGGCCTATAAAAGGGCTACAAAAAAATACCCTGTTTGTCTGGTGCCGCTGGAAATCCCCAAGGGAGACCGCATCTCACCAGGCTTTCAGGCGTTCTGGCTCCTCAGGGACTCCAACTCCTTGATCACCTCCGCGCTCTGGTCGCGACGGGTTTCCATGTTGTCGAACATCTCCTTCACCATGCCGCCGACCGACTCGACGATCCGGCTGATACGGAGGCCGTCTTCCACCTGATGGGAGGTGGAATCCACCATCTCGTGGGCCATCTCCTTGATGGTTTCGATGGAGCGGGCGATACTCCTGGTGGCCTTGGACTGGTCGGTGGAAGCGGCAAAGATCTGGGTGGTCATGGCACTGATGTCTTCCATGGACTTTGCCACCAGGTGAACGCTCATGGCCTGCTCTTCCGTAGCCTGCTTGATCTGCTGGGTCATGTCCATGGAGCAGACCGAGCGGTCGAAAATGGCCTTGAGGGTTTCCCCCGTGGAATTGCCCAACTCGACGCCGCGCTGCACCAGGCCCTTGGTGGCGGTGATATTGCTGGCGGCGGTCTTGGACTCGGTCATGATCTGTTCGATGATGGAAGTGATCTCGCTGGTGGAATGACCGGTCTGGAGCGAAAGGGTGCGGATCTCCTCGGCCACCACGCCGAAACTTTTGCCGTATTCGCCCGCCTGGGCGGCAATGATCGAGGCGTTCAGGGCCAGCAGGTTGGTGCGCTTGGTGATATCGTTAATCACATTGACGATATTCTCGATCCGGTTGCTGTTCTCGGACAGCCGGGTGATGGCCTCGTAGGAGAGTACGACCGAGGTCTGAATCTCGGCCAGGGAATTGATCGTCTCGGCAACCACGGCGCGGCTCTCGTCCGCATTGGACTTTACCTGGCTGGAGACCTCGTGGGAGATGGCGGCGCTTTGCTCCACGCTGCTGATGGTGTTGCTGATCTGTTCCATGGCCGATGCGGATTGCAGCACGATGCCGGTCAGGTGATCCAGGTTGCGGGTAACCTGTTCGATGGTTACGGAGATTTCACTGACGGCGGTGCTGGTTTCATCCACCGAGGCCATGACCCCCTCGGCGGCCGAGGCGATGACGGCCGATCCGTCGGCAACCGACTCGACGCTTTCCTCCAGGTTCTTGACGTTCTTGAAATGCTGCTCCCGGCTGCTCAGCAGGAAGGCAAAGGAGTTGTCCATCTCCGACGTCAGGGTGTCGATGGAGGCCAGGAGATTGATACGGGTGATGGCCGACGCCACCTGATCGGCGAAGAGCATGATCGTATCCACGTCGGAATCGTTCAAGGAGCGGCGGCTGGATTTGTTGTCGATGCCGAAGACGCCGACGGCCTCGCCCTTGACCGCGATGGGACAGAGGATGAAGCTCCGGGAGCGGAGCGGCTCCAGGCTGTTGTAAGGGGCTTGCAGGTGGTACTCTTCGGGATAGCGGGAGATGTCGTCCACCAGGAAGACCTTTCTCTCGGCCAGACACTTGTGGATCACGCCGATCCTCCCGTCGAGGGGCAGCGTCACGCCGGCGGCGTCGAAACCATCCGTGCCGGCGGTCGTGACGAAACGGAGCTCCGTGCCATTCTGGACCATGAGGATGTTGACCCGTTCATAGCCCAGCACCTCGTGAAGCCCCGCGGCGCACAGCCGCAGGATTTCATCCAGGTCGAGGGACATCTGCAGCTTGCTGCTGATCTGGTGGAAGTTTTTGATGTTGTTGTCCAAGACCTTGTAACGGTTCTCGAATATCTCCTTCTGGGAGGCGACCTCCCTGTGGAGGGCATCCAGTTCCGTGGCCCGCTCGCGCAGTTCGTCGTCGTTCTGGCCGATCAGGTAGCCCAGGCCGGCCAGGACGATGGCGGTCCCGAGCCCCATGTAGTTGTACATGGCGAGGTGTTCGGGCGAAGCGAAGATATCGGCGGAAATCTGCCCCAACAGCGGCTTCCCGCTATCGTAAAACAAGAGCATGCGGATGATGATCCAGCCGATAGGGGCACTGCTGCCGAGCAGGAAACCGGACAGCGCCAATGCCTTGGAGCGTTTTTTCGCGATGAGTTCTTTACGCACGATGGTTGTCTCTCACTTTTCCGCGGCAAACTTTTCGTCGATGGAGTGGTAAATCTCCTCCATTGCCTTCTCGGCATCGTCGCTGTTATAGGCAATGATATTCTTGAGGTGGGTATAGGAATCCAGATCTATCTTCTCGAAGGTGAACGCGATACCGTTCTCGGCCTCCCGGCTTACCTTGCCGCTGAAGCCGACAAACAGTTCGGGGGACGTCCCCGTCAGGACGATGGTGATTTCCACCGGTTCCCCTTCCGGCAAACGCTCCTCGGTGATGAGCAGCATGCCGCTCATGCTGAGGTTCTCCACATTGCCGTAAAACTGGCGGTCCGCCGTCTTGACGGTGGCATTGACCCGAAAAGGGACGCGGGAAAACTTTCTCGTACTACTCATGGGAGTGTCTCCTGAATTCGTGCCGACGCGGCCGGCGCATCCACAGCTACCGACCGCACCCGGCATGTCGTTGTGCCGAACGGCTCCTTCGGTCAGTCCTCGAAGTTGCCTTCCGGCCCCTTGTCGCCGGCAATGGATTTCGCCCGCTCCACGATCTGCTCCCTGGTCCAGTGGGCGGGGTCCTCCACCTGGCTCCCCTTGGGGCCGAGGTCGTGGGAGCCGGCCTTGAGGATCGCCTCCAGGGCCAGCGGCGCCGTATCCCGACTGTTGAGCACCTCGGTCATCATCTTGTAGGCGAACTCCTCGACCCGTTTGGCCATGCGTTCCCTGATCGCCTTCGGCTGTGCCAGGAGTTTGTTCTCAAAGGGGAGGTTCAGGTTCTTGTAGTCCCCCTTCTTCCACCCTTTGGAGTCGGCATAGGCAACCATCTCGGCCCACAACTCCTCGGTCACCCCCTCGCCCGGCACCTTGATGAAGTTGCCGTTTCCGTCCAGTTGGGCGTTGCCGTAGTCGTTCACCTCCAACCCCCAGGAGATCATCTGCAGGGCGGTGGCCACATTGGCCTTGGTGGTGGCGGTCTTCTGGGCGATCTCCCGCAGGCGCTCGGAACTGTTGCCCGAGGTGCCGTGCTGGGCGCCGCTCAACTTGTAGGGGGCCAGGGCGTGGTGGATGTCGGCGGTAAGAGCGACCTGGATGCCGGCGTCGCTCGCTTCCAGGCCGTGGGTGGTCCCGTTGTTCAGGGCGATCCAGTCGGGGAAGATCTCATGGGCGTTCAGCCCCTGGATCAGGAACTTGGCCTCGGGGACGGTGGAAAGCCCCTCTTTCCCTTTGATCTCGCCCACCTCGGTCTCAAGCCCGGCCCATGCGGGGATAAACGGGTTGATCTCCAGGTTGGCCAGCAGATTCTGATCGTCGGGGAGATGGGAGGCGTCGATGGCGATGGAGGTGATCCCCGCCTCGAACATGGTCGGGACCTCCACCTTGGCTGCCGTCAGGTCCTTGTCGTTCTTGATCCCGTAGTGGTCGGCGTGGATGGCGACTGGCACGGTGATCCCCAGTTCGTTGCAGAGGGCATCGACGATACGGGCTATGTTCCAGTAGTTGACGGCGCAGTAGGCTTTCTGCCCACCCTCGGACTTGGCGATCTCGATGATAAGCGGTGCATTGGCGCGCTGGGCGGCGGCAAGTGCTCCGCGGATGACGAAGTAGTTGCGGCCGTTGGCGGCCAGCGCCACCGCCTTGCCCTTGGCGAGCATGGCCCGGTCAATGACCTTGCCGCTGACGATCAGTGCCTTGGAGTTGGGAAAGAGACCACAGATAGTGGGGGGACGCCCCACCTGAAGTGCTTTTTCGAAATCTGCCGCGTAAGCCATACCACCCTCCTTCTATCGATAGTGTCAGTACTTCTGTCATTGCATGCCAGTGCTGTATTAATTTGAAATAACGGTGTTTTTCAGCCAGTATACAGCGCTTTATAAATATCATGTAACCGCCCCGGAATCAAGGAGTAAACAGTGCACTTCCCTGTTGCCAGACCGGGATACATCACCTATAATCGGCCATTCGGAGTAAAACCATGCCCCATGTCATATCGTTCACCCCTTCGTTGTTGGACACGCACTGCATCATCGACGTCCGCACCCCCTTGGAATTCGCCGAGGACCATCTACCCGGCGCCGTCAACGTCCCGATCCTGACCAATGAGGAGCGTGTGGAGATCGGTACGCTCCACAAGCAGGCAGGCCCCCGAAAGGCACGCATGCGCGGCCTGGAGCTGACCTGCGGCCGCTTTGCCGCCATGGTGCATGAGGTGGTTGACTACGCGGCAGGCAGGCAGGTCCTGGTCTACTGCTGGCGCGGCGGCCTGCGCAGCCTTTCCATGGCCATACTGCTGGAGATGAGCGGCTACCCGGTGGTACAGCTCAAGGGGGGGTACCGGGCTTTCCGTAATCAGGTCGTTTCCTACTTTGAGGATTTCACCCCTCCGGGACCGTTGGTCGTCATCCACGGCATGACCGGCACCGGCAAAACCACGTTCATCAACGGCCTGGACCGGGAAGCGTGGACCCTGATCGATCTCGAAGGGTTGGCCTGCCATCGCGGCTCCGCCTTCGGCGAGGTCGGGCTCGTCCAGGCGATCAGCCAGAAGCGCTTCGACACCCTCCTGTGGGACGCTTTCCGCACAGCCCCCGACGGCCGCCCGGTTATTGTGGAGGGTGAAAGCCAGCGCATCGGCAAGATATCGCTCCCCGGAAGGGTCTATGAGGCCATGGGCGACGGGTGCAAGGTCTGGTGCCACGCCTCCCTGGAAACCAGGGTACACCGGTTGTCCGCGGAGTATGCGTGTGAGGAGTACCGGGAAGCCATGGCTGTGGCCTTGGAGCGGATCAAAAAGAAACTGGGGGGCGTGCGCTACACCGAGATCAAAACGCTCCTGGAGTGTTGGGACGTGGAAGGGGTCGCCCGTGGGCTGATAGAACACTACTACGACCGGCTCTACTACAAAAATCGCCCCTGGACCCCGGACGTAGAGATCGACCTGGAGGATTTCGGCCGGGCCGGACAACGCTTGGCCGAGTTCTGGAGCGAGCGGCAGGGCCGCCCGTAGCAGGTTGTTGAAAAACAGCCATCAGGCCTTCGTCCTCGAAAGCCCTCTTGTGCGGCGTAGCGCTGCTACGCCTCCGCGGGGCTTGCCTCGCGGGTGCGACGATCTGACTATTTTTGAGCAATCTGAGTTTTTCAATAACCTCCGCGTCTCTGCGGCTCCGTAGCTATCTCCGGGTTCAACGTCCCGGTGAAACAACCAACTCCCTTCCGGCGTCCGGCAGGCGGGTAATGTCGAAACAACCGGCGGCCCAGCGGAGAATCTCGTCACAGGGTGCGCCGACCAGGTCATGGGGCGGGTCCTGCCCCAGAAAACGCAGCACAGCCAGCAGCACCCCCCACTCCTTGCCGCGCCAACTCCCCAGATGATGGGAAACCAGATTATCCCGCTTGCTGAGCTTTGCCCCCTCCGGTCCGGTCACCAGGGGGATGTGGCAGTAGGCGGGCCGCGCAAAACCGAGCAGCCCCTGGATGTAGACCTGCCGCGGTGTCGAGGGAAGCAGATCCTCACCCCGCACCACTTGGGTCACCCCCGTAAGATGGTCGTCCACCACCACCGCCAACTGGTAGGCGATCTCCCCATCCCCGCGCCGTACGGCAAAATCCCCGCACCGCTCCCCCAGATGCTGACAGATCATTCCCTTGTGCAGATCGTGGAAACAGACCTGCTCCGGCGGCACCCGCAGACGCCAGGAACGCACCGCCGCCCCCTCCCGCATCCCGTCCCGGCAAGTGCCGGGGTACGGGAGACAATCGTCGTCGGGATGGGGCGCCGAGGCGGCTTGGGCGATCTCCCGGCGAGAACAGCCGCAGGGGTAGACCAGGCCGGTGGCGAGCAGTTCGTTGAAACAGTGCTGGTATGCCTCCCGGTTGCAACTCTGGCGGGTGACCTCGCCATCCCACCACAGGCCGAAGAGTTCCAGAGCCCGCATGATGTCGTCGGCCATGCCCGGCACCTGGCGCGGGGCGTCCAGGTCGTCGATGCGCAGCAGCCAGCGTCCTCCCGCACTCCGGGCCATGAGCCAACTGGCCACGGCCGTGGCCAGGGAACCGGTATGCAGAGCGCCGGTGGGTGACGGGGCGAACCGGCCCACGGGCGGTTTGGGGGTTTCATCAGGCATGGGGGTATTCCGTTTTTGAGGTTGTGCCGGGCAGGGCAGCGTCTGTTCCATCCATCCTGCCGGTCAGACAGTTCCCTTGTATCATATTTCCCCTCCCATGGCGAGATTCGCTGGCTCGCCATGACCTTTGTCTTCCCGATCGACGCAGATCCCGCCCCAATAAAGAATGTACCGCCGAAAAGCGGCCTTATGGCGTTTCGGTCACTGGGGGCTCAAGAAGCGCCCCCCATTTGGCCGAAATTACGTGTTTATTGTCATTGTGCCAGGCAGGTTCCTGCGCTAAGGTGTGGCCATGAAACATCAGCCCCGCACATCCACCGACATGGACACGCCGCTGCTCGTGACGATGGCCGCTTACGACGGTGCCGAGATCCTGGACATAACCGGCCCCCTGGATGTTTTTGCCCTTGCCAACGCCGTACATCGGGAAAATGGCGGCAAGGGACCACTCTATCGGGTCGAAATTGCGGCCGGGGCAAAAGACGCCGTGGTGGCGACGTCGTCCGGCATCAGGCTGGTGGCCGACACGGCCTGGTCTGCCTGTTCAGGAACGGATACGCTGCTGGTGGCCGGCGGCCCCGCAGCAGAACAGGCGCCGGAAGAGCTGGTGAACTGCCTGCGCCGGACGGCGCCCCTGGCGCGGCGGGTCGGGTCGATATGCACCGGCACCTTCATCCTCGCACAGGCGGGACTGCTTGAAGGACGGCGCGCAACGACCCATTGGTCCAGGGCCGCACTGCTGCGCCGCCTCTATCCGCACATCGATGTCCATGAGGATGCCATCCATATCAAGGACGGTTCCGTCTACACCTCGGCCGGGGTAACGGCGGGAATCGATCTGGCGCTGGCGCTGCTGGAGGAGGATTTCGGCCGCGCGCTGGCGCTGGATGTCGCCCGGCTGATGGTGCTGTATTTCAAGCGGCCGGGAGGACAGTCCCAATTCAGCACCGGCCTTTTGGCTCAGCTTCACGAGGGAGGCTCCCTCGCTCCGACCATTGAGTGGATACGCGACAACTATCGACACAACCTGGGCAATGAAGCGCTGGCCGACCACGCATCCATGAGCCTGCGCAATTTCGCCCGCATCTTCAAGCGGGAGACCGGCACCACGCCGGCCCATTTTATCGAACGAGTTCGCCTTGAAGCAGCGGTCAAGCGCCTTGAAGAAACGAGCCAGACACTGGGAACCATCGCCCGGGAGTGCGGTTTCCAGTCTGGTGAACACTTCAGGGTGGCTTTTGTGCGCTTCTTCAGGATCACCCCCGGTCAGTACCGGGAACGGTTCCGATCAGGAACCGAATAATCAGCAATGGAGGATACCATGAAACAGATACGCCTTCGGGGTATCGCTATACGCTTGTTGATCATGTCGGCGTTCATTGCCACGGCTTTGCCCGCCGCGGCCCGGACGGACAAACCGCCGACAGCGCAGGAGACGCTGTATGAACGGCAACCTGCACCCGCCACCCGGCAGATAACCGTCGGGGTGCTCATTTTCCCCGGCTTCGAGATGCTGGATGCCTATGGCCCCATGGAGATGTGGGGCACCCTGAAGCACGCGCCGGCCAAGATATGGGGCGGCGAGGAGAAAAGGGTCGGTGTGCGGTTGGTCACCATCGCCGCCAAACGGGGCGAAATTCCCTCGAACCAAGGGCCGAAAACCATGGCCGATTTCAGCTACGACAATGCCCCGTCGCTGGATTTTCTGGTGGTGCCGGGTGGCTTGGGGGTATTCCCCCTGCTGAAGGACCCGGCAACGATGAATTGGCTACGGGCGCAGGCGGGGAAGGCCGGAATCGTCATGTCGGTCTGCAACGGCGCCTCTCTGCTGGCTGCTGCCGGCATTCTTGATGACCGGCCGGCAACGACCAACAAGATGGCCTTTCACCCTTCGACCGCGCCGGGACCCAAGGTGAAATGGGTCAAAAAAGCACGCTGGGTGGACGACGGCACGGTGGTCACTTCTTCCGGCGTCTCGGCAGGGATGGATATGAGCCTGGCGGTCATCTCGCGTCTGTACGGCAAGGATATTGGCGCTTGGCTTGAACGCGTCACCGAGTACGATGCCCACCGCGACCCGTCGTGGGACCCTTTTGCGGCAAAGGCCGGCCTGGTGGAGTAGCCGCCTGCCACGATACGGCTACGGGGGCTGTCCACCCATACGGCGGCGGCAGACCAGTGGCCCAGAAACAACGAGGCCGTTCCCGGAAGGAACGGCCTCGCCTGGTGCTGCCGATGAATGTTGTACCCTAGTTGCCGCTTGCCGTCTTGAAGGCGTCCATAACCTTCTGCATCGGAGCGGACGGCGCGCCGATGGTGATGAAGCCCAGCGGCCGTTCGATCTTCTTGGTGGCGACGATGGTCACCTGGGCCGGATCGACGAACCCCAGACCGAGGCCGCCAATGCCGCCGGCATCCACAGCCACCCTGTCGTTTACCTCTTTCACGAAACCTACCGCCTTGGCGCTGGCCGCATATTCCCCGTTAGCCATGACGACCTGCTTGATCAGCCCACGGGTGGCGCTGGCCTTGGCATCGGTATAAACGGTAATCGGCAGGTCCCTGCCCCCCACCGCCTTCCAGTTGACGATCTTGCCGGTGTGGATGTCCTTGATCTGCTCCCAGGTGAGGCTCTTCACCGGGTTGGAGGGGTGCACGACAAAAACCACCTCGGATTTTGCGATGACATGCATCTTCAGGTCCGGCACCGCCTTGGTGAGACCGGCCGATTTGGCCGCCTTCACGGTGGCGTCCAGGGATGCCGACGCCATGGCGGCGTCGCATTTCCCGTCGATGAGGTCGATCAACCCCTTGCCGGCATTGCTCTTGTCCACGACCAGCTTGTAGCCGGTGGCCTTTTCCACGGCGGCCCGGTGCGGCGCGACCAGGTCGGTGACGACGCTGGCCGCCCCATTCAGCCTGACCTCCTGGGCCAAAGCCCCCTGTGCCAGGCAGAAGGTCATGGCCGCGGCCAGGATGCTGCCCTGCAACCCGAACATACGTTTCATGGGTAGTTCTCCTCTCTGAGTTGGATAGCGTTGCAACTGACCCGGCATCAAAGTTTCCGGTGGCACTTCTCGCAATCGTTGAACACCTTCGTGCCGTCGTGGCAGGTGAAGCATGCCACGGCCTTGAAATGGTCATCCATGGTCATCAGGGCCTTCTTTTTCGTATCGAAGATGGCGCTGTGGCAGTCCTTGCACACCAGCCCCCTGGAGGCATGGAGCCTTCCGTCAAATATAACCCTGCCCTGTCCCGCTCCTCCGTACAACAGCGCCTTGTCGCTGGTGGCGAACACGACGCTGCCCAGGGTGCAGAGGGTCAGGGCGATTACACCTACTAACACGTTTCGCATGTGGTATCTCCGGACAACGGGCCTGGCGGGGGGCAGCCACAGGGTGCCTCCCGATGCTCCCCCGCCACGCCCATCAGGTAATGAGTGATTATGCCAGAATGTTCCTGCTCACCTTTTTCACGTCGGCGGTGCCGGTGATGGTCATGGCCACGACCAACTCGTCCTGCAGCTTCTTGAGCATGAGCGCCACACCTTCGGCGCCGCCCCCCACCGAACCCCGGACCAGCGGCCGGCCGACCAGCACCGCATTGGCGCCCAGGGCCAGCATCTTCAGGACGTCGGCACCGTAGCGCACCCCGCCGTCGGCCAGGATGATCATCCGTCCCTTGACCTTGTCCGCAATGGCGGGCAGCACCTGGGCCGTCCCCGGCGTATGGTCCAGGACCCGGCCGCCGTGGTTCGAGACGACGATGCCGGCGGCACCGGCCTCAAGGGCCATGAGCGCCTCTTCGGGGGTCATGACCCCTTTGATCAGAAACGGCAATTTGGTGGATTTGGCGATCTCCCGGAGTTGCTTCAGGGTCTTGGGCTCGACGGTCTTGCCCGGCAGGGCGCGCCCCGCACGGCCGGCGGAATCGATATCGATGGCAAAAAACGGCGCGCCGGTCTGCTCGATCAGGCGGATGCGCTCGATGATCTCGGCCTGGGTACGCGGCTTGATCTGGGCCACGGCTTTCCCGCGGTACTTGGCCACGGTCTTCAGCCTGGTCTCGTAGACCGAGAGCGGGTCGCCGATGCCGTCCGCCGCAAAGCCCAGGGTGCCGGCCAGGACACAACCGCCGATGATCCCTTCGGCGTACTCCTCTTCGCCGACCTTGCCTCCCAAGCCCATGTTGTAGGTCACGCCGCCGGTTACGCCGGAGAGGATCGGCATGGACAGCTTGGCGCCGAACAGGGTCAGGGTGGTGTCCGGCTTTTTCACATCGTGGAAGGTGCGCATCTTCAGGTCGTATTTGGCAAGGGCCTGGAGATTGTTCCTGAAGGCCCTGCCCGAATCGATGCCGCCCATGCCCGGCACCTCACCGGAACAGGCAACCCCGTCGCACTCGGGGCAGACCCGGCAGCGGGGGTACATCTTCTCGCGGGCGACCTTGAGCACGTCGGAAAGCTTCTTGGCGCCACCGCCGGCAGCTGCTGCCGAGGCCGCCTTGGCTTCCTTCTTCGCATCTTCGGCCGCGTGGGCCTCGGTGCGGCCGACGGCCTGCACCGCCAGCACGCTGGCCCCCACCACCGCCGCTGTTTTGATGAAATTGCGGCGGCTTACCCCTGCGCCTTCCTGTTCTGCGGATTCGATCAACTCTTCAGACATACCTGCCTCCTTCAATGTGTGGTGACGGAGTCCCGGCCGGTGACCGTTCCTCCAACAAACCCCTCGTTGTTTGAGACAATAGCCGACTGTAGCGTTGCGGATAAGGTAATTATAGCGAATGGCACAAATTGACAGATGAATGGCAGAAATCAGGGTTGAATGGTTCTCCCCCGGGATACGGGCACAGGCATCACGCGAGCGCCCGGAGACGAAGAGTGCTATTTGCTTAAAATAAGCCGTTGTTTCAGTTCCTTGGCGTTGTATCGGCTGACCAGCACCTCGCTGCCGCTGTTGTCGCTCATTACCAATTTACAGCTGCCGTTGAACCAGGGGATGATCTCGATGATGCAGTTCAGATTGACCAGGGAGTTGCGGTGGACCCTGACGAAGGAGTACGGTTCCAGGACGTTTTCCAGGGTACTGAGGGTGCTCTTCGAGGTAAAGACGCCGTCCGTCGTATGGACCTGGGCTTCGCCTTCCGTGGCCCGTATGAAGACGATGCTCTCGGGCGGCACGGGAATCATCTTGCCCCCCTTATGCACGATGATCCGCTTGATCTCGGGTTTCTCGGAACTATGAGGCGCCTCCTGGGGAACGAGGGGTTTCCGGGCCGTTACCCGGGTGTCAAGGGCCTTGCCGGCCTTGTGGACTGACTTGGCCACCCGCTCCAGGGTGAACGGCTTGAGGATGTAGTCGAAGGCGTCCACGCTAAAGGCCTGCACGGCAAACTGCTCGAAGGCGGTGGCGAATACGACCAGCGGCTTGTCGGGCAACTCCCTGATGACCTGGGCCAATTCGATCCCACTCAGGCCGGGTAGTTGAATGTCCAGGAATACGAGGTGGGGCTTGGTCTCCCGAATCCCCTGCAACCCCTGGGAAGGATTGGACGCCTCACCGAGGATAGCCACATCGCCCACCTGCTCGAGCAGGTAGCGCAACTCCCTGCGGGCCGGAGCCTCATCGTCGATGATGAATACGGTGATCGTCATGCGTTCACCGGTACGCGGAAGTAAACAGTGGTGCCTTCACCCGGGTCGCTCTCGATCTTCAAACCATTCTCCTTGCCGTACAGGGTTGCCAGGCGGCTGTTGACGTTTCGAAGCGCCAGTCCCAGCCCGCCGCCTTCATGGGGCGCCACCGCCTCCGACAGCAAGCTGCGGACACGCTCCCGGGACATGCCCACGCCGTTGTCCTTGATAGAGATGAGCAGACCACCCGCCCCCTTTCTGGCTCCGATATGAATCACGCCGCCCCCCTCCTTCGGCAGGATGCCGTGGCGCACGCCGTTTTCCACCAAGGGTTGCAGGATCAGCGAGGGAACGTTGCACGACAGGGCCTCGGCGTCGATCTCGTAGACGATGGAAAGCCGTTCCTCGAAACGGGCCTTTTCGATGGCGATATAGGCCTCGCAGTGTTCCAGCTCGACCGACAGCGGCACCTTGTTGGCGGTGGGGCTGATGTTCTTGCGGAAAAACTCGGCCAGCTTCACCAAGAGGCAGGAAGCGGTCTGGGGATCGGTTCGGGTATAGCTGATGATCGTGGAGATGGCATTGAACAGGAAGTGGGGATTGATCTGGGCTTGCAGGGCCTTGATCTCCGCCTCGGCCACCAGCTTGCGCTGGAGTTCGATCTCGCCCAGTTCGAGCTGGTTGGAGAACAGGTGGGCAAGGCCGTTGGCCAACTCCACGTCCAGCCGGCTGATGGCGTGCTCCTTCTGGCGGTACAGCTCCATGACCCCTACGGTCTTGTCCCATTTTTTGAGCGGCACCACGATGGCCGAACCGAGCCGGCCCGCCTGACTGGCGCAGCCGATGGCCTCTTTCGTGGGCGCGATCACCACCGTGCCCGTTTCAAAGGCGCGGCGCGCGGCAGGCGGCAGGGAATGTCCGCCCGGCGTGTGCTGGTCGCCATCCAGCCCTTCATGGGCCAGGATTTCATGCTCGCTGGAGATGGATACCGCATCCAGACCGGTCATCTCCCGGATAATGTGCGACGCCTCCATGGCCGAACCGCGGTTCAACCCGTGGCGCAGATGGGGCAGGGTCCTGAAGGCGATATTGAGCGTGGTCTGCGCCTGTTGCGCCATGGCCCGCTCCTGCTCGCGGGTGACGGATGCGAGCACCTCCACGAGCACCGCGATGCCGAAGGCGTTGGAGAGGATGCTGGGGAGGCCTATGGCATGCACCACGTTCAGGGCTGCCTCCTGGGGATGGGCCAGGAGCAGGATCAGCCCCATCTTGATCGACTCGGCCACGATGCCGATGAAAAAGGCCATCAACGGATCGAAAGCCCGCCGGTGCAGCCAGCGGTAGAGAAGACCGGCCACAACCCCCGCCAGGGGCGTCGCAATGGCGCAGGAGACGGAGGTCACCCCGCCGATATCGTAGAAGTAGCGATGCGCTCCAGCTATGATGCCGGCGGACAGACCGACCAGGGGCCCACCCAGGATGCCGCCGATCACGACCGGAACCGTACGCAGGTTGGCGATCGCTCCGTGCACCGGAAAGCCGTAGTAGGTTGCAAAAATACCGGCCGCCCCGAAATAAACGGCATGGAACAGCTTCTCGCGGCTGCTCGCCGTGGCGACCTTGCCGGTCAGAAGCCGTCGGAACAGTTCGAACCTCATCATGAGGAAGAAGAGAACCGCTAGAATCCCCAATCGCTCGAAGAGATCAAGGGACAGGCCGACCATTTCATCCATAGAACCACCGAAGAGCCCAATGCGGCATTCAGTACCAAACCGATTGACTTATAGCACAAATCCTGCTGCCGCAGCGAGTAAAAAGCCTGCCGGAGCAGACCGGTTGCCCCCCGACACCCCGCGCATCCTGCGTTTCGCGCCCCCTGGCACCACCGAGGGTGGCGCCAGGTTCGCGTACCAGCCTTGTCCGGCAATTGACCAGGGAGCCGTCAACATGGCCGACGGTTCAGGGCTTTCGCTTGCCCACCATTGCAGCATACTCGTCCGGCGTGTTCACGTTACAAAACGAGAGTTCCGCGCCGGGGATGGAGGCACGTTCCTCTGGCGTAACATATCGCGTCCTTACACGATCCAGCAGGATCAGGAGCCGCCGGTCGCCCTGGCGGATGACCTGCTCAATCTCCGCCAGGCAGCGCCGCCCGTACAGGGCGTGCAATGGCTCCTTGCCCCCCTCGCTGATCGGCACCACCGCATCATACCCTGCGGAAACGGCGGACAACATGCGTATCACATCCGGGTTGATGAAGGGCGCGTCGCAAGCCGCAACGAAAATCCATTCCTCGGAACTGGCCGCAAGGCCGGCGTGCAGGCCGGCAATGGAGCCAAAGCCGGGATAAATATCCGTCACCGTGCGGCACGGCAGAAAGGCATACACCTCCGGCGTATTGGTAACCAGCACCACATCCCGGAAGAGCTGGATCATGGTGCGATGAATCTTCTCGATCAGCGGCATGCCGTCCACCATCAGCAGGGCCTTGTTTCTGCCCATGCGGCTGGATGCTCCGCCGGCAAGGATCACACCGGTTATGCCGTCGAGCGGCCCTCTCGTTTCCTGCATGCAGGGGGATCTGTCCATTATGTCTCCTGACGGCCCGGGCACCACAAGCGAGGGTTTGGCGCGACGCGGGAAAGCAGGCTGAAGCCGCTATTGGCCGGGATCACGATCTCCCCGTTTTCATTCACCACGATGCGGGCCGGGATGTACGCAGGGAGGCTCTCCCCACCACTCTGGACCTCCTCGGTCACCTCCAGGCAGGATTCGCCCCCCCCCATTTTATCAACGCTGCTTCCGTTCGCCACCCTATCCCGGCCAGAGTTGCAGAACCGGCATCAGTGCGAAAATTTTCCTCCGCAATCGCTCTCGTCGCCGCGGATCTTTTCCACGGCGTGGCCGATAACGGGCCAGGCCGCCTCCAAGTTTTCCCGAGCTCCCTTGGGGCTGCCCGGCAGGTTGATGATCAGCGCTTGGCCGCGGATTCCTGCCATCGCCCGCGACAGCGATGCCATGGGGGTCTTCTCCAGGCTCCTCAGGCGCATCAATTCGCCGATGCCCGGAATCTGGCGTTCAACGACCTTCATGGTGGCTTCCGGGGTTACATCCCGGGGCGAGACTCCGGTACCTCCCGTGGTCAGGATCAGATCGGCCGTGTCGG
Organism: Oryzomonas sagensis; assembly: GCF_008802355.1. NCBI lineage: Bacteria > Pseudomonadati > Thermodesulfobacteriota > Desulfuromonadia > Geobacterales > Geobacteraceae > Oryzomonas > Oryzomonas sagensis. The sequence goes on from NZ_VZRA01000001.1 coordinate 287,069, forward strand.
CATCGGCCCATGCGCTCAACACGGCCACGATCCGGTCAAAATCGTCGGGGATGATCTCGGTCTGCACCGTGGCTACGCCCCGCTCCGCCAGCCAGGCGGCCAGCGCCGGGCCACTCTCGTCAATGCGCTCGCCCCGCGATCCCTTGTCGCTCAAGGTCAGAATGGCCGCTCTCATTGTCCCTCCTCCCGACGGTACACGCCACTTTTACCACCTTCCTTGTACAGGAGCCGGATATCACCGATGCTGATTGATTTATCGCTCCCCTTGCACATGTCGTAGATGGTCAGGGCGGCCACGGCCGCGCCGGTCATGGCCTCCATCTCGACGCCGGTGCGCTCGAAGGCGCGGACGGTGCACTGCACCTCGATCTTGCCGGCAGCGCTGTCCTGCTCAAATTCCACCGCCACGGAATGGAGGGAGAGCGGGTGGGAAAGCGGGATCAGGTCCGGTGTCCGCTTTGCCGCCATAATTCCCGCCAGCCGTGCAACGCCCAGCACATCGCCCTTGGCTATCGCGCTGTTTTGGATGGCGGCCAGCACCTTGCCGGACATGTGCACCTCCGCCGCGGCCGTGGCCGTTCGCAACGTTTCCCGCTTGCCGCTCACATCCACCATGACGGCATTGCCATGATCGTCGAAATGGTTGAAATTCATGGTCCTCACCTGTGCTTGAATTTTAGACATCAAAAACGTCGCGCCGTGGCCAGTTTGATGGCAAGGCCGGCAAAGATGGTACCTGCAACGCGGTTCAATAGCAGCTGCGCCCGGGCGGACTGCCTGAGTTTGTCTCCCAGCGCCCCGGCCAGGAGGCTGACCGTCCCGAACACCAGAATGGTGGCAACGATGAACAAGCAGCCCAACAGCAGGAATTGCATAGCCAGAGGCCCCCTGCGCGGATCGACGAACTGGGGGAGAAACGCCAGAAAGAAGATGGATACCTTGGGGTTGGTGACATTCATGATGATGCCGCGCCGGAAGAGCTTGCCCGGGCTCAACCGATCCACCCTGTTTGCCGGCCCGGTCTGGGCGTTGGCCCGGAACGCCTGCCAGGCCAGGAAGAGCAGGTATCCGGCGCCGGCAAATTTCAGAAGAGCGAAGGCGGTGGCAGATGCCGCAAAAACCGCCGCCAGCCCGAAGGTGACGGCGGTGGTATGAACCACCAGCCCGCCGCAGAGCCCGAGCGTAACCAGAAACCCGGCCTTTACCCCCTGTTGCGCCGCCTGCGCCAGGACGAACAGGTTGTCAGGGCCGGGCGACAGTGACAGGAGAAGTGATGTTGTGAAAAAGAGTAACAGCATATTTGCTTCAATCATGGGGCACTCTCTCTTGCCGGCCCTTGTACTAGAGGCCGAGGAGTCGTTCGGGCTTTCCAGGTTTTTGAAAACCGGCTTCCAAGCTTATATTATAACATCATTAAAATTTCGTTGAATGATCAAGAGGCGTGCTGCTGCTCAAGATTGCGCTCCTTGTCGCGGGGCAGGAGGAGATTCAGCAGGATCGCGGCGATACCGCACAGGCTGACCCCGTGCAGGCTAAGACCGCCAAGCTGGAGCGTCAGGCCGCCGATGCCGAATACCAGCACCAGCGAAACGATGATGAGGTTGCGCGGGCGGTGCATATCGACCCGGGCTTGGATCAGCGTATTGAGGCCCACGGAGGCGATGCTCCCGAACAGCAGCATCATGATGCCGCCCATGACCGGGGCGGGAATGGATTGCAGGATGGCGTTGAACTTGCCGAAAAAGGCCATCAGGATGGCGAAGCAGGCGGCCCAGGTCATGATGACCGGGTTGTAGTTGCGGGTGATCATTACCGCCCCGGTCACCTCGGCATAGGTGGTCACCGGCGGCCCGCCGATCATGGCGGCGCAGCAGACCGCCAGGCCGTCGCCCAGCATGGTGCGGTGCAGGCCGGGGCGCTCCGTGTAGTCGTGCCCCGTAACGGCCCCGATGGCGACGATGTCCCCCACGTGTTCAATGGCGGGGGCCAGGGCGACCGGGATCATGAACAGCACGGCGGACCAGTTCCACTGGGGGGCCACCAGATGGGGAAGGGCGATCCAGGGGGCGGCGGCGATCTTGCTGAAATCCACCAGCCCCAGGGAGACGGAAATGCCATACCCCACCGCCACGCCGGAAAGGATCGGCAGGAGACGGAAGATGCCCTTGGCCTTGGTCGCCACCAGTGCAGTGGTGGCCAGGGAGGCACCCGCGATCAGAAGGGCGGTGGTGTAATCCACCAGCACCGTCTTGCCGTCGCCGGTCTTGCCCATGGCCATGTTCACCGCCACACCGGCCAACCCCAGGCCGATGATCATGATGATCGGCCCCACCACCACCGGGGGCATGATCTTATGGATGAAACCGACCCCCTTGAGGTAGATGACGGCACTCAAGGCCAGATACAGCCAGCCGGCGGCAAAGAGCCCGCAGAGCGTTGCCGGGAAGCCCCACGTCTGGGTGCTGTAGATGATCGGGGCGATGAAGGCAAAGGACGAGCCGAGATAGATGGGGACCGTACGCTTGGTGCAGGCCTGGAAGATCAGCGTGCCGATGCCGGAGCCCAGCAGGGCCATGCTGGGGCTCATCCCGGTAAGGATCGGGACCAGCACCAGGGCGCCGAAGGCGACGAAGAGGATTTGGGCGCCGGCCAGCGCCTGGCGCCAGACCGGCTCGGGGGAATGGGACATACGACTGCTCCTTTGACGGGATGTAGAGAGTGAGCGGGTGGTCTGTTACTTCGTGCCGAAGATCTTGTCGCCGGCGTCCCCCAGGCCGGGCAGGATATAACCGCTCTGGTTGAGCCGTTCGTCGATGGCCGCCACATAGACATCCACTTCGGGGTGGGCCGCCGAGATGCGGGCGAGCCCTTCCGGCGCCGCCACCAGCGAGAGCACACGGATCTGCCGGCAGCCATTGTTCTTCAGCATGACGATGGTGGCGTCCAGGGAGCCGCCGGTGGCCAGCATGGGATCGATGATCAGGGCCAAACGCTCATCCAGTCGGCCGACGAACTTTTCATAATAGGTATGGGCCTCCAGGGTTTCCTCATTGCGGGCAAGCCCCACCACGCTGACCTTGGCGTTGGGGATCATGTCCAGCACCCCGTTGAGCATGCCGATGCCGGCCCGCAGGATAGGCACCACGGTGACCTTTTTCCCCTTGATCTGCTGAATCTGCACCGGGTTGCCATCCCACCCTTCGATGGTCTTGCCCTCCAGGGGGAAGTCGCGACAGGCCTCATAGGAGAGAAGAGAGGCGATCTCCGCCGTCAGTTCGCGAAACTTTTTGGTGCTGATGCCGGCCTCGCGCATCAGGCCGATCTTGTGTTTCACCATGGGGTGATTGACTTCGTGGACGCTCATAGTAGGTGTTCCTCTGAGATGGAGTTCCCCGAAGGGGTGCCGCAATGACCGGCTACGGCAAATAAGAACAGCAATAATCCACAACCGTTTCCATCCTCATCAGGAACGTGGAGTGGGCGGGCACGTTGAATGTCTGGCCGGCCGAAGCCTTTTTCCACACCTTTTCACCCTTCACCCGCCATTCCAGGTCACCGGCCAGGATCTCCATCTCCTCGGCCGCTCCGGTGGAGAATTCGTACTCCCCCGGTTGCATGATCCCCAGGGTCTTTTTACTGCCGTCGGGGAACAGCACCGTCCTGCTGACCACCTTGCCGTCGAAATAGACATTGGCCTTTTTGACTACCGTAACGTTCGAGAACTGCGACATGTACACCCCCCTGATTTTTTCGTGGTATTTACTCACAACCTGCCGAGGGACGCAAAGAAAAAAAACGCCCGTTGCAATTTTGCAACAGGCGTTGATTTTCGATTGCCATGAATCATGACATCAGCAGGCCATTATCAGAAGGTTCCCCGCAACAACTCGGCCCGCCAGGTGATGGTTGTCTGGCGCGAGGCCGGCGAGTCTCCGAGATCGGGGAGGACGGTCGGCAGGGCGAACTTGATGCTGCCGTTGTCGATCTGTGCCAGGGAACGGGTCGATTTCACCAAACCATAGGCGGAACCGACCAGAACGCCGGAAGCGGCCCCATAGGCCATGTAATCCAGATGATCGGCCGGTTTCTTGGCAAAGGCCATCAGGGCGGCGCCCACCAATGCCCCCGCCGCGCCGCCGTAAAAGGCATCCTCGAACACCTCCCGGAAGGCGTTATCTCCGGCAAGGGCCGAGGTCGCCGTGGTCAGAAGGACACAACAGGTGATCAGAGAGATGAGACGCGCCATTGATTTCATGCATTCCCCTCGCTGGGATGGATTTGTCATCTCGATAAAATGCAAGGATGACGCCAAAGAGTGCACCACCTTCCCATACATCGGAAATAGATCGCACTTACGGCAGGTTATGCGTGCAAAAGCGGCATGCCGCAGCAGAGGACCTGGGCCGCATCAACAGATCAGTGATGCATTTTTGCAACACTGGCTCCGCCATCTGACGCGATAAGCAGCAGCGCCAGGGCTCGCTCCTGCTCGTCATTGACGACCTCGCCATCGAGCCGCGCCACCAACAGCCGGTCCATGATCGTGCGAAACCGGGGGCCCGGCGCCAATCCCAGTGCCGCCAGCCCGTCCCCATCCAGGGAGCAGCGGACCTGGCGCAGACGAGAAACGTACTGGGAGACAAAACGTCTGACCTCCTCGCGGTTGGCGCGCGCGGCCAGGTAGAGGAGCATCTCCAGCGGCAGCCCGTGGAACCAGTCGTAAATCTCGCTGTTACGAACCTCGGGATTGCGGCGCAGGCGGCGTTGAATGGCATCCAGGGTTCCCAGCGCCTGCCGACGGTGGCTGAATACCTTTGTCGAGATCCGTCCCGGCACCGCCAACCGGCGGCAGGCGTCATGGAACTCGTCGGTGGTGAGCCGGTCGCCCAGGGCCAGGAAGTAGACCTGCCACTGTTCGCAGGCATCCGGCAGATACAACAGGCGGAACCAGGCCAGGACCCGCCCGGTTTCCTCCACGACCCGCCTGATCTCGGGAAGCAACTTGAGGGCGGGATGGACAAACGGCAGCAGGCCGAAGCCGGCCATGCGGACAATGGCCCCCACCGGCTCATTTTCCCGCAGGATCTGGATCAATTCGTTCAATAGACGCAGGCCACCGACCTTATTGAGGACGTTCATCCGCACCGCGCTGCGGATCAGGTTCTCGGTGTGAGGCGCGATATGGAAACCGAGGCGCTGTTCGAAACGGATCGCCCGGAAAACCCGGGTCGGGTCCTCCACGAAGGAGAGGTTGTGCAGCACCCTGACCAACCGTTCCTGAAGGTCCTGCTGGCCGCCGAAGTAATCGGTCAGGCGCCCGAACGACGGGCCGTTGAGGCACACCGCCAGGGTGTTGATGGTGAAATCCCGCCGATACAGGTCGTGGCGCAACGAGGAGCGTTCCACGGTTGGCAGCACACCGGGGGACTCGTAGTATTCCAGGCGGGTGCTGGCCACGTCGATCTTGGCTCCGTCCGGGAAGATCACTACCGCCGTGCTGAAGGTCCGATGGCTGCGAACCCGGCAACCGTGGCGGGCGGCAAACTGTTCCGCGAAAAAGATGCCGTCCCCCTCCACCGTGACGTCGATGTCCAGGTTTGCCACCCCCAGCAGCAGGTCGCGTACGAATCCGCCGATGGCATACACCGCCAGCCCCAATTCGTCACCGACGGTCCCCAGGTCGTGCAGGAGCTTGCCGGCGGCAACGGGCAGCCGCTTGCCCAGCAGGCCGGCAATGGAACGATTTTTGGGGGAGAAGTCGAGGGCCCCCACGTCGTAGAGCGCCCCCGGTTCGCCCCGGCGGCCGCCGTACATGTGGCGCAACAGATCGGTGCGCGTCACCGCGCCCGCAAGCTCTTCCCCTTTGAATACCGGCACGAAACGGCGGTTGCCCTCCACCATGTATTCCTGGATGTCGGCGATGGGGGTGGTGGGAGCGGCCCGCATGAATTCGGTGTGCATGAAGTCGGTGGCCGGGGCTGCACCCAGATCGTGGTAGAGCGCCTTCTCCACGATCTTGCGGGAGATGATCCCGATCATCCGGCCGGCGGCAATGACCGGCATGGCGTTGCAGTTGTAGCGGGTCAGCAGGTCCCGGGCGTAGGCTACGGTGACATCGTCCGGCATGGTCTTGACCGGTGCGGACATGATATCCCCGGCGCAGAACCGGGGACTGACCTCGACCCGCAGCTGCTCCTCCAGGCGTTGCAGTACCTGGTGCAACGTCTGGTCACGCACCACGGCCGATGCGGCGGTGGCGTGCCCCCCCCCGTGGAAACGGCGCAGGATCTCCCCCACGTTGACCTCCAGGATACGGCTGCGCGCCACCAGGTAAATGCGCCCCTCCATGGCGACCACCACGAAGAGGGTGTCCAGATTCTCCATGTCCCGCATCAGGTGGGCCAGGGCGGCGATGTCGCCCACGTACTGATCGCTCGTGGCGTGGGCGATGGAGATGTTGACGCCGTTGATGGCTGTGGTCTTGAGCGTGGTCAGCAGCCGTTTCAGGAGCCCCATCTGCTGACTGCTCAACTCCTGGGAGAGGGCCTCGGCCACCACGTTTACTCGCGCGCCCCGCTCCATGAGCCAAGCCGCCACGCGATAGTCGTCCCGCGTGGTCGAGACGAACAGCAGCCGGCCGGTATCCTCGTGGATGCCGAGCATGATCAGGGTGGCCTCTTCCGGCGTGAGTTCGACCGCCTGCTCCATCAGAAGCCCGCCCAGGATGGTGGATGACGAACCGCAGGGGCGGATCAGGCCGCCGGTCGGCCGGATGCTCTGTTCCGTGATCGGGTGATGGTCATAGATATGAATCTCAAGGCCGGGACGTTCCAGGAGGCCGGCAAAACGCCCGATGCGCTCACTCTGCTGGCAATCGACGACGATCAGGCGGGTGATGGCGTCCAGGTCGAGGTCCCTGGCGCGAACCACGCCGGGCAGATACTCGGGGCGGACTGCCAGGAAGTCGCGCACCGCCTTTTCCTGGGAACCGGGAAAGGCGATCAGGGCGCCGGGATAGAGCCGGGCCGCGGCGACCATGGCGCCCAGGCAGTCGAAATCGGCATTGGTGTGGGTGGTTATGACATCCATCAACGCTCCATCTCCCGAAGACGTCGTGCCACTTCGGGGGTCGTCGTATCTGGCTAAGTATACACGCTGTTTATCCAGTTAGACATACTGATTGTGCATGTGCGGCCAATCCGCGGCAAATTCGGTGTGGGCATGCGCACCATCCGGGAACCGTACAAGTTGAACGCCACCGCGGGACCCGGCGAAGACGCTGCAAAAGGTTGCTTGAAACGTGGCGTAATGGTATTGTATCGCTCATTTCGGACCGATCGCAAGGGAGATAGAGTTATGGCGCTTCACGAGAATCTGAAATCACTGGGGGCCGGGGCAACGGCCTACCGCTACGACCGGCCCGACGCCGGGCTTCTGGAATCATTCCCCAGCCCCTTTGCCCAACCGGACATGAACCCGGCCAAGGCCGTGGGCACGTTGCACATCGAATGCCCGGAATTCACCTGCCTCTGCCCCATGACCGGGCAGCCGGACTTCGCCAAAATCGTCATCGACTACCAGCCGGACCGTCTCTGCGTCGAAAGCAAGAGCCTCAAGCTCTACCTGGGCTCCTTCCGCATGCACGGAGAATTCCACGAGGCCAGCGTCAACCGCATCTGCAACGACCTGGTGGCGCTGCTCGAACCGGTCTGGCTGACGGTGCGGGGCGAGTTCACCCCCCGGGGCGGCATCCCCTTCTGGCCCACGGCCGAGTACCGTAGGTAAAAATGGTAACATCTGCCACAGAGACACAGAGGTTCACAGAGAAAAACATAACATCATCGAGCAAGCCAAGACCGGAATCGTTGTTTTTTTGTTTGCCTTACTCCTGATTTCTCCGTGTCTCTGCGGCAGATGTTGCTTTTGAAAGACTATCTATTAACAAGGAGAATACCATGTTCACCACATCCGATTTCAAAAAAGGACTCGTCATCCAGTTGGACGGGGCGCCCTGCCTGATCCTCGACGTCACCTTCCAGTCCCCGTCGGCCCGGGGCGCCAACACCATGGTCAAGACCCGCTACCGCAACCTGATCACCTCCCAGGTGCTGGACAAGACCTTCCGTTCCGGCGACAAGGTGGACGAGGCCGACTACGGCCGCAACAAAGGACAGTTCCTGTATGCCGACGGTGCAAAGGGGGTCTTCATGGATCTGGGGACCTATGAACAGTTCGAGGTTGACGAGGAGGCGTTCGAGGCGCTGGCCCCCTTCCTGCTGGAGGGGACCGAGGTGGTGCTGGGGCTCTTCGAGGGGCGTCTGGTCAATGTGGAACTGCCCATGACCGTGGAACTGGTTGTCACGGAAACCGCACCGGTGCTCAAGAATGCCACCGCCACGGCCCAGACCAAAGAGGCTATCCTGGAGACCGGCCTCAAGCTCCAGGTCCCGCCGTATCTGGCAACCGGGGAGAAGATCAAGGTGGATACCCGGGACGGCAGATTCATATCACGGGCTTAGCATCGGAAAGACAGCGCCCTGTCAAGCGGCCCCGGAAAATCCCTCAGAAGGACTCCCGGGGCCGTTTTTGCGTTCAAAAGGGGGGTGCCGTTCCGGAAAACCCAAGAGGCATCCGCAGGCGAGCAGGTAGCAGTAGGAGAGCCCCAGCATGTCGGCCACCCCCCCCATGGTAAGATTCATCCTGATATACTCCCTGTTGAGACTGTGGAGAAACGGCTCGCAATCCTCCCCCATGGCGATGAGCCGCTCGATCTGCCGGCCATCCCTCCTGATGCGGGAGAGCCCCATGCTGCCGCACCGGTGGAGCGTGGTGGTGTCGTCGACGGTCTGCATCAGGCGGCCCAGCATGGCAAACGAGGCGATGTTGGGATGCCCGTGGATTTCCAGGGCCGCAAGGTAGGCCGGGACCGCCTCGTCGAAGAGCGCCGGCAGGCCGTTCATGGCCTCCCGCACGATCCCTCCCGCACCGTGCAGAGCCCTCTGCTGTTGCCCATGGGTGGCCTGTTCCCCCTGGGCGGCAAAGAATTCCCCGGCCAGGGCGGCGACCTGTTTCCGAAAGCTCTGTTCGTCGGCCGATGGGGCATGCCAGGCTGCAACGAGCAGCAGACCGCTCAGAAAGAGATACCCCTTGTGGGTATTGGTGCCCAGGCTTGCCAGCATGGCCTGTTCGGCCCTCCTGCCGATGGCGGCCTGACGGGCGAACTCCTCGCCGGCAGCCAGGGAGCGGCAGAGCTGGTCGAGATAGTCGGCAATGATATGGATCGAACGCTCCATGGTGGCCAGGGACAGGTCGTGGTGGGAACCGCAGTCATCCAGGTCCACCAGCCCCGGCTTGGGGGTCAGGTACAGTTCCATGGCAACCCCCTTGACCAGAAACATGGCCAACAGTTCAATATCTGAAGTGCGCGAGGAGTTCATCAGTCCTTTCCATTAGCTACGTGCATGGTATGCCGCCCGCGCGCCGACGGCAACGAGTTCGTTGTTCTCGAGCACGTTGGTCGCGTCGTCGCCCCCCTCCTCGAAGGCAAGGCCACTCTGCTCGATAACATGCCGGGCGCCCTGATATCCGCGGGGCAGTCCAGTCCCACAACCATCCGGTCACATCATCAGGCGATATGCGTGAGCATAGCAGAATTCCCCAGCCTGTCCAGCCGGGTTGCGGTATACATGGGTATGGCAGGGTATACAATGGGGGAGCGATTTCCAACCAGGCCTTTGGAAAATAATGCCATCATGGCGGAAACCGCGATTCAAAAGTTCTTGACACTCCCGGCACACTTCCGTAGTATTAACTCCTCCGGGCCTATAGCTCAGTTGGCTAGAGCCACCGGCTCATAACCGGTTGGTCCCAGGTTCGAGTCCTGGTGGGCCCACCATTTCATTTACAAGGAAAACGCGCCGGATGCCGGCAATACTACGAACGGGACGCCCCGTACCATCAATTTCGCAAGAGTGCACACCGAAGGGTTGCACTCTTTTTGTTTGTACCCGATGAAGACGCCAAAACTCTCCGACATACTTGGAATCATTAACAAAATAGCCCCTCCCGGTTTGGCGGAATCGTGGGATAACTCGGGATTGCAGGTCGGAAACCCGGATGCCGGGATAGAGCGCATCATGATCGCCCTGGACGCCACCCCGGCCGTCATGGAAGCCGCCCGCACCAGTTCCTGCCACCTGCTCGTCACCCACCACCCCCTGCTGTTCAAACCGCTTAAAACCATTTCAACCGCCACCCCCCAGGGAAAACTCGTACACGACGCCATCAGGTCCGATCTGGCGGTCGTCAGCATCCACACCAGCTACGACGTGGCCGTGGGGGGGCTGAACGACCTGTTGGCCGAACGCCTGGGAGTCTCCGGTTGCCGGCCGCTCCAGGCAACTGCCGGGCAGGAGTTGGTCAAGCTGGCGGTCTTCGTGCCGGGCGACCACCTTGAACAGGTCCGTGGAACGCTCCTTCCCTGGGCCGAGGCTCTGGGCAACTACCGGGACTGCTCCTTCAGCGCCCTCGGCGAAGGGACCTTTACCCCCCTGGCCGGCGCTACGCCGTTCATCGGCGCGGTGGGCAGCCGGGAACAGGTCTCTGAACAGCGCCTGGAACTACTCATGGACCGACGCAATCTGCCGCGGGCCGTCAAGGCGCTCCTGGCGGCGCACCCCTACGAAGAGCCGGCCTTCGACATCTATCCCCTGCTCAACGAGGGCAAACAACTCGGACTGGGCCGGGTAGGCTCCCTGGCGGAGCAGACGACCCTGGCCGACTATGCGGCGCGGATCAGGGAAATGTTGCATGCCCCTGGGCTGCGCTATGTGGGCGACCCCGCGACTGTGATCAAAAAAGTGGCTCTGTGCAGCGGCAGCGGGGCGTCGCTCTTGCGCGATGCGGTCCGTTGCGGAGCCGACGTCCTGGTGACGGGCGATGTGAAATACCACGATGCCCGGGATGCGCACGACCTGGGCATCGCCCTGATCGATGCCGGGCATTTCCCCAGCGAGATCATCATGGTAGACGATGTGGCCGAACGCCTGGGCCGCATGCTATCCGAGGCGGGTTACGAAAACTGCCGGATACTACCCTGCCGTATCGAATCCGACCCATTGAGAGTCTGATTACCATACACCACAATTTTTTGTACCGGGAGGAAGCTGATTTTGAAAAAGAAACTTGAGATGTTGGAACAACTCCAGGAGATCGATTATCTGATCGACAACCTGAAAGCCACCCAGAACGGGCTGACGGAAGAGATGAGCGGGATCGAACAGGCCCTGATCGACGCCCGGCAGGAACTTTCCGGGCTGGAAGGCCGCGTGGTGCAGCTTGAGCAGGAGAAGGAAGAGCTGGAAAGCAGCCAGACCGTCGAACAGGAAAATATCCGGCGCTCCGAAACCAACATGAAAGAGATCAAGACCAACAAGGAATACCAGGCCGTTGGCCGGGAGATCGCCGCCGCCCGCAAGCAGGCCGCCGAGATCGATGAGCAGACCTTGCAGAAGGTGAGCCAGATCGAGGAGTTGAACACCGAGATCGCCACCCGCAAGGAGACCCTTGCCGAACTGGAGCAGAACACCTCGCAACGCCGCGACGAAAAGCAGACCGAGATCGGCAAAATCCAGCAGGATATCGATGCCGACGTCGCCCGGCGCGAAGCCATCACCAAGGAGTTGCCGCCCAACTTGGTCAAGCGCTACAACGCCCTGCGCAAACAGCGGCGCGGACAGGCGGTCGCCGGCGCCCGGGATGGCTATTGCCTGGGCTGCAACATGAACCTTCCTCCCCAACTCTACAATAGCCTCTATAAGGGCGACGAACTTATCAGTTGCCCGCACTGCCAGCGGGTGTTGATCCTGAAGCTGCAACCGGCGGCCCAGTAACCAAGGTGACGATATAGCATCAATAAGGGCTTCGTCCACCGCTCACGCGGGCTGCGGACGAGGCTGCAGTTTGGTTGAAGCAGGACAGATGGCCGCTCTTTTTCGAAAGGGAGGAAAGTCCGGGCTCCATAGGGCATGACGCTGGATAACGTCCAGCGGGGGCGACCCCAGGGCAGAGTGCCACAGAGAGAAGTCCGCCTGCCACGGCAGGTAAGGGTGAAAGGGTGAGGTAAGAGCTCACCGGGTCCGGCGGCGACGCCGGATGCCAGGTAAACCCCGTCAGGAGCAAGGCCAAATAGGGAGGCGCTAAGGGCTGCCCGCCCATGCCTCCGGGTTGGCTGCTTGAGGCTGCCGGTAACGGCAGTCCCAGATGAATGACCATCGCCCGGTGAGGGGTAACCCGCTCCGGGAACAGAACCCGGCTTATGGACTGCTTCAACCAAAATTTTCACGAGAACCGCCGATGAACGACCAAGAGGCATGGGACCGGGGGGTACGGCTCATGGAGAGAATCCATGACCGGCTTCCCCACGACCTGCGGCAGCAACTCGAAGCGGTGCTCGCAGGCTACCGGCGGCGCAAGGAAGAGATGCTGGCGCTGACCCTGGCCGGCGGCAGCGCCGGAATCTGCCGTGCATGCGGCGGGCAGTGCTGCCAGAATGGGAAATACCGTTTCAGCGGGCTTGACCTGCTGGCCCTGCTTGAGCAGCAGACGCCGCTGCCGGCGCCCGATTTCACCCAAAAACCGCTCTGCCCCTATGGCGATGCCGGCGGATGCCGCATGCCGGCGCCGTTCCGGCCGCTCGACTGCGTCCTGTTCATTTGCGAGGCCATAGCAGACCGCCTGGAAGAGCCGGCCACCCACACCCTGGCCCGCCTGGAACAAGAGCTGCGCCAGAGTGTGGGACAGGCGGAGACCCTGCTGGGGCGGCGACTCGGCCAACCGCTCCTGCTGTTGGCCGGACATCCCGACGGCACGGACACGCCGCGGCGGAGAGCTGCCAATTAAAAAAACAAAGAATCGCGAGGATGCACCATGGTCACCACCCACGATATCGTCCTGATCAACGTTGACAACAAACCGGGCTTCTATGCCCGCATCGAGGAGCTCACCCCCGACGTAAAGCCGGGATGGTGGCAGGTGCGCCTGATGGTGTTCACCTTTCCGCTCCAGATGTTTACCTGGATACTGGACGAGTTCCAACTCGACGGCGCCGACTTCACCATGGGGGGCACCCCCATCCGTATGGAACAGGTCGTCCCGCCGGTTGAGCAGGAACAACTCCAGGAGGGACGGGGCGAAAAGGAACAACAGGAGCGTGCCGCGCATAACTCCGGCAACCCCAAGGTCATCTCCCTTTCGGACCGTCGGAAGAAATAACGGTTCCGACATGCCTGAGACTCTCGACCTCCCCCGGAAACGGGGGAGGTCTTTTGTTGAAGAAACCCACCGCAACCTCACGTTTTATCTTGACATACCCCTTGACCGCCGCTATAAATTTCCCACAAGGTGGAAAAAAGTGGAAATTGGTGGCAGATGACCGAAGCGATCGACATATTCGGGGGGGAAACCCCGAGCACCATCGACGGCAAAGGACGGACCTGTATCCCGGCAAAATTCAGGGATGCGCTCGTCGGCCTGTCGGGGGATGCGCGCTTCATCATCACCAAGGCCGCCCCCGTGGACCTGGGCGACGGCACCTTTGGCCGCGGCCTTTCCGTGTATCCCCTGGATGCATGGTCCGGGATAAAGAAAAAGATCCTTGCCAACGAGGGGGGGTTCACATCGGCGCAATTGAACAGTATCAAGCGCCAGATCATCAACCCGGCGGAGGAGTGCAGCGCCGACAAGCTCGGGCGGGTGTTGATCCCCTCTGCACTGCGGCTGCACGCCGAATTGGAACGGGACATCTGGTTCGCCGGCATGGGACAACGCTTCGATATCTGGAGCAAGGGAACGTATAGCCGCATCAACGCGCAGGACGAGAAAAACTTCCCGCTGGATTCGGAAGCGCTCGCCGTACTGGGCATTTAAGATGACCTCCTTCCATCACCTGTCGGTCATGCCGGACGAGGTCATCGCCCTGCTGCAACCCCGGCCGGGAGGGATCTACCTGGACGGCACCCTGGGGGGCGGCGGGCATACGGCGCTGATCGCCGAGCAGTGCGGCCCCGATAACGGGATGGTGATCGGGATCGATCAGGACCAAGAGGCGCTGGAGGCGGCCGGCCGCAGGCTGGCTGAATTCGGCCCCGCGGTCCGCCTGGTTCACGGCAACTTCGCCGAGCTCGACCGGTACCTGGACGCAATGGGCATTGCCGCCCTGGACGGGTTCATCCTCGATCTGGGGGTTTCCTCCCACCAGCTGGACAGCGGGGCGCGCGGCTTCAGCTTCCAGCAGGACGCTCCGTTGGACATGCGCATGGATGCCGGCGGAGCGGAAACCGCCGCCGACCTGGTGAACGAGTTGCCGGAGCAAGAGTTGGAACGGATCATCCGGGACTATGGCGAGGAGCGCTGGGCCAAGAGGATCGCCGCTTTCATCGTCAAGGCCCGTGGCGAGCAGGCGATCCTGACCACGCTGCAGTTGTCGGATATCATCAAGGGGGCCATCCCCAAGGCCAAGTGGGAGGAACGCATCCACCCCGCCACCCGCACCTTTCAGGCCCTGCGGATCGCCGTCAACCGGGAGCTGGAAAGTCTGGAGCAGGGGCTGCGCGCCGCCCTCGACCGTTTGAAGCCGGGTGGACGGGCGGCGGTCATCTCGTTCCACTCCCTGGAAGACCGGATCGTCAAACATATCTTCCGGGAGTACGCCACCGGCTGCACCTGCCCGCGCCAGTTCCCGGTCTGTGTCTGCGGACAAAAGCCACGGGTAAGGGTACTGACCGGCCGTCCGGTCACGGCGTCGGAGGCTGAAATCGACCGGAACCCGCGGGCGCGCAGCGCCAAGCTGCGGGGCGCGGAGAAGCTGAATTTAAGCGCGTAGTCAGCCCATTCTTCTTGCTAAACGGGGCCGTCGCTTCGAACAGACGCAGATTCAAAGTTAAAAGTTCACGATTCACAATGTAGGGAGGTACCGCATGGCACAGGCAAGAACCGAATACGGCAAGGTCGTCGCTCCGCGCCCCTTGAGCGGAACCGAACTGGTCACCCAGCGGGTGGACATGTTCAAGTTCCTGATGATCTGCATGGTCCTTTTCACGATCGTCTCGGTTTTCCATGTCTGGTCGCGTTTCAAGCTGATCGACCTGAATCTGCGCATATCCGAGACCAACCGCCAACTGAAGGATGCGGAGGAGGAACAGAAACGGCTCAAACTTGAGGCGGCATCCCTCAAGACACCTGAACGCATCGAGACCATCGCCAAAAGCGACCTTGCCATGGGCCTGCCCACCGAGCAACAGGTGATCGTCGTCAAATGAATACCGACCGGGAAAAATGGGCCAGGGTCCGGATCGTCATGATCGGGACCATATTCGGCCTGTTGTTCCTGAGCGTCACCGGCAGGGCGTTCTATCTCCAGATACTCCAGCACGAGGAGCTGGTGAAGAAGGCCGAGCGGCAGCACCAGCATATCGTCCAGCTCAACCCGGGGCGCGGCGTCATCATGGACCGCAACGGCACGCCGCTGGCCGTGTCCGTGGACATGGATTCATGCTATGCCGAACCGCGCCGCATCAAGGACATGGACGGCACGGCCGGGGTGCTGGCGCCGTTTCTCGGGACATCAAAGCAGGAACTGCTCAAGAAGCTCTCCAGCGACAAGGGGTTTGTCTGGATCGAGCGGCGCCTGACCCCCGAGGTAGCGGCCCGGATCAAGAACCTCAAGCTGACCGGCATCGGCTTTGTCTCCGAGTCGAAACGCTTTTACCCCAATAGCGAGGTCGCTTCCCACGTGGTCGGGTTTACCGGCGTGGACCCGGTCGGGCTGGAAGGGGTGGAACGCAAATACGATTCCGTCATCCTGGGCAACACCGGCTACATGGTGACCGAGCGCGATGCCCTGGGACGCGATATAGCCCTCAAGGATACGGTCATCAAAAATTCTTCGCCGGGCAAGAACATCGTTCTCACCCTGGACAAGAACATCGAATACATCGCGGAAAAGGAACTGGCCAAGGCGGTGACGGAGAGCGGCGCCAAGAACGGCATGGCCCTGGTCATGGAATCGGATACCGGCAGGGTTCTCGCCATGGCCAATTATCCCACCTTCAACCCCAATGCCTATGCCCATTACCCCCAGGCCATACTGCGCAACCGCGTCGTCGCCGACAGTTTCGAGCCCGGTTCGACCTTCAAGATCTTCCTGGTCTCCGCGGCACTGGAGGAGCGGATCCTCAGGCCAAACGACGTCATCAACTGCGAGAACGGCCGCTATACCGTCGCCGACCGGACCATCCACGATACCCACAGCTACGCCCGGCTGTCCGTGAGCGACATCCTCAAGTATTCGAGCAATATCGGCGCGGCCAAGATCGGCTTCAAGCTCGGCGATGAACGCCTGTTCCGCTATCTGAGAAATTTCGGGTTCGGCGAGCGCACCGGCGTGGACCTCCCGGGGGAGTCCCCGGGCAACCTGCGGGACAAGCACCGCTTGTACGGGGTTGATCTGGCCACCATCTCCTTCGGCCAGGGGGTCTCGGTCTCGGCCATCCAACTGGTGAGCGCGGTTTCCGCCGTTGCCAACGGCGGCACGCTCATGAAGCCTTTCCTTGTGGAGCGCATCCTGGACGACAGCGGCCGCGAGGTGCAGAAATTCGAGCCCCAGGCGGTGCGCCGCGTGATCTCCACGGATACGGCCAAAAAGGTCACCAGGATGATGGAGAGCGTCACCAGCGAAGGCGGTACCGGCCTCAACGCCGCCATAGACGGGTTCCTGGTGGCCGGCAAGACCGGCACGGCTCAAAAGGCGGACCCGGTGACCCACGGCTACTCCGCCACCCGGAGGACCGGTTCGTTTATCGGTTTTGTCCCGGCCGACAAGCCCAAGCTGACGATCCTGGTGGTGATCGACGAACCGAAGACCAGCCCCTACGGCGGCGTTGTTGCGGCCCCGGCTTTCCGCTCCATTGCCGTGAATGCGCTGGCCTATCTGAAAATCATGCCCAAGGGCGAGACCCAAAAGGCGCCCAAGGTCGTTGCCGCCCAGACCCCGCCCCCCCCGAAGACGGATGCCGCGTCGGAGGGAGACGCCCTGGATGCGACTACCGGGGTTGCCGTCATGCCGGATTTCCGAGGCATGAGCATGCGCCGGGTCATGCAGGTGATGGAAAAACGCGGTATCAATATCAAGCTGATGGGTAGCGGACGGGCCGTGGAACAGAATCCTCCCCCCGGTCAGACGATCCGAGGGGTAGACGAGGTTTGGATAAAATTCACACCTTCCGCATGAACCGTCACAACCTGCACCCGTCGGCAGGTTGTGTCATTTTTCGGAGAATAGCATGAAACTTGCCCACATCCTTGCCCCGGTACCGGACGCCGAACTCCACGGCAGCGAAGCCATCGAGATCACGGCCCTGAGTTGCGACTCGCGCCAGATCAAGCCGGGCACGCTCTTCTTCGCCCTGCGCGGCACGGCGGCCGACGGCCACCGTTTCATCCCCCAGGCAGTGCAGGACGGTGCAGCCGCCGTGGTGCTGGAAGATGCCGCCTGTGCCCCCGCCGGCTGCACCTGGATCAGGGTGACTGACGGCCGTGCGGCCATGGCTCGCATGGCGGCGGCGTTCTACGGCAATCCAACCGCGGACCGGCCGCTGATCGGCATTACCGGCACCAACGGCAAGACCACCACCACCTACCTGATCGAGGCGATCCTGGCGGCGGCGGGCCTGCCCGCGGCGGTGCTCGGCACCATCAGCTACCGCTTCGGCGCAACAACCATCGAGGCGTCCCGCACCACGCCCGAATCCACGGAATTGCAGGCCGCGTTCCGCCGGTTGGCCGATGCCGGCGCCCAGGCCTTCGTGATGGAGGTGTCGTCCCATGCCCTGGAACAGAAACGGGCCGACGGTTGTCACTTCGATGTGGGCATCTTCAGCAACCTGACCAGGGATCATCTCGACTATCACGGCACCATGGAGGAATACCTGCACGCCAAGCAGCGCCTCTTTGCCGAACTGCTGCAGCCCACCGCCGCCAAACCGCGCCGCCGGGCCGCCGTCAACATGGACGACAGCTACGGCGCCCGCGTGGCGGACAAGGCGGCCTGTCCGGTGATCGGTTACGGCATCGATTACCCCGGCGACGTCCGCCCGGTGGAGGTGGCCATCACCGTCAACGGCATCAGCGGGACCATCAGGACGCCCGCCGGAGAGTTCACCTTTGCCTCCAAACTGTTGGGCCGCTTCAACCTCTCCAACATCCTGGCGGCCGTTGCGGCCGGCGTCGCCCTGGACCTGCCGCTCACGGCCATCAAGGCCGGCATCGAAGGGCATGCCACGGTTCCGGGACGCCTGGAGCGGATTGGCAATACCTGCGGCGTCACCTGCCTGGTGGACTACGCCCACACCGGCGACGCCCTGTACAACGTACTCGCGACCCTGAAGGAGATAGCAACGAACCGGCTCATCACCGTCTTCGGCTGCGGCGGCGACCGCGATCCGGGCAAACGTCCGATCATGGGGAAGATCGCCGCGGAGATGAGCGACCTGGCCATCGCCACCTCGGATAACCCCCGGACCGAGGACCCGCTCGCCATACTGGCCCAGGTCAAGGAAGGCATCACGCCCCTCGGCATACGGGAATACACGTCCGAGGAGTTGACGGCACGGCCGGCATTGGACGAGCGGGGCTTCGTCATGCTGGAAAACCGCCGTGCAGCCATCCGTTTGGCAACGCGCCTGGCACGGCCGGGCGACATCCTGCTCCTGGCCGGCAAGGGGCATGAGGATTACCAGATCATCGGCACGACCAAACACCACTTTGACGACCGCGAGGAGGCCGCCGCGGCATTCGGGGAGAAAACAGCCTAGATGTTTACCGCACACGAGATAGCCGCCGCCACCGGCGGCCGCATCATCGGCAGCGCCGGGACCGGCGTATCGGCCGTATCCACCGACTCGCGCACTGTTGCGCCCGGAGAGTTGTTCGTGCCGCTCAGGGGCGACCGCTTCGACGGACACGACTTCATCGCCGAGGTGGCCGCCAAGGGCATCACCATGGTACTGGCCGAAGAGAAATGGCTCGTCCATCACGTGCTCCCGGCCGGATGCTCGGGCGTTGCGGTCAAAGACACGTTGCGGGCGCTGGGCGACCTGGCAGCGGCCTATCGGCAACGCTTCGACATCCCGGTCATCGCCGTGACCGGAAGCAACGGCAAGACCACCACCAAGGAGATGCTGGCCACCATCCTGGAACAGCTCGGGCCAGGCCTGAAAACCGAGGGGAACCTCAACAACCTGATCGGCATGCCCCAGATGCTGTTCCGTCTGCGTCCGGAACATCACTGGGCCGTACTGGAGATGGGCATGAGCGAACCGGGCGAGATCGACCGTTTGGCGGAGATTGCCCGCCCCCGGGTCGGCATCGTGCTGAACGCCCTGGCGGCGCACCTCCAGAGCATGGGCACGGTCGAGGCCGTGGCCAACGCCAAGGGAGAGTTGCTCCACCGCATCAGCGACGGCGGCCTGGCAGTCGTGAACGGCGACGATTCCCGGGTCAGCAGCCTGGGGCAGAATGCCTCGGCGCGGCGCATCAGCTTCGGCATCAGCCGCGGCGAGGTCAGAGCCAAGAACATCGAGCACCTGGGGCTGGAGGGGGAATCGTTTCTGGTCGTCACCCCCCGTGGGGAGTTCCAACTCCACCTCAGCGCCTTCGGCCAGCACAACGTATCCAACGCCTTGGCGGCCACTGCGGCCTTGCTTGACAAGGTGCCGCTTGACACCATAGCCGAGGGTCTTGCCGCATTCAGACCGTATAAGGGGCGTTTCCAGTTGGAACGGCTCGGGGCAATCACCCTGGTGGATGACAGCTACAACGCCAACCCGGCCTCCATGAAGGCGGCGCTGGAGACCTTGGCCCAGATCGCCCCCGAGGGGCACCGGGTCGCCCTGCTGGGGGACATGCTGGAATTGGGCGGGCACGAGGCCGAGGCCCACGAAGGGGTCGGCACGGTCGCAGGGCGAAACGTGGACCGGCTCTTCCTGCTGGGCAATCTGATGAATCGCCATGCCGCCCAGGCGGCCATCCAGGCCGGTTTGCCTGCCGAGTCGGTTCACTGCTGCCAGAGTCACGACGAACTTGCCGAAGGGGTGAAGCGGTCGCTTCTACCGGGAGACGTGATCCTGATCAAGGGCTCCCGGGGCATGACCATGGAGCGGTCGGCGGCGATCCTGAGGCAGTCCATGTCACACAACGAAAAGGGATAAACCATGCTTTACCACATTTTCTACCCGCTGGCGGCGAATGTAAAACTATTCAACATCTTCAAATACCTGACCTTCAGAACTATCTATGCCATGATCACGGCGCTCCTCGTCTGCTTCGTGCTCGGCCCCTGGATCATCCGCAAACTGGAGAGCCTCCAGGCCCGCCAGGTGATCCGCACCGACGGCCCGGAATCGCACCTGCAGAAACAGGGCACCCCCACCATGGGCGGGGTGATGATCCTGGCCGCCATCGTGATCCCCACGCTCCTGTGGGCCGATCTTTCCAATCAGTATGTCTGGACGGCGCTCTTCATCACCATCGGCTATGGCGTGATCGGGTTCGTGGACGATTACAAGAAGGTGACGGAAAAGAACACCAAGGGGCTCTCCGCACGCCAGAAGATGTTCTGGCAGGTGCTTCTGGCCGTGGCCGTGGCGGTGTTCCTGTTCCTCAAACCCGGCTTCAGCGAGGAGCTCTACTTCCCCTTCTTCAAACGTTTCCACCCCGATCTGTGGATATATTTCATCCCGTTCGTGGCCCTTGTGATCGTGGGCGCCAGCAATGCCGTCAACCTGACCGACGGGCTGGACGGGTTGGCCATCGGCCCGGTGGCCATCAATGCCGCCACCTATATGCTCTTTGCCTATATTGCCGGCCACGCCACCCTGTCGGCCTACCTGCAGGTCCCCCGGGTGCCGGGGGCCGGCGAACTGGCCGTCATGTGCGGCGCCATGGTGGGTGCCGGGCTGGGGTTTCTCTGGTACAACTCCTACCCGGCCGAGGTCTTCATGGGTGACGTCGGCTCCCTTTCCCTGGGCGGCACCCTGGGTGTCATCTCCGTTCTGACCAAGCAGGAGATCCTGCTGGTGATCGTGGGGGGGGTGTTCGTGGTCGAGGCGTTGTCGGTCATCTTCCAGGTGGGCTCCTACAAGTACCGGGGCAAGCGCATCTTCCGCATGGCGCCGATCCACCATCACTTCGAGTTGAAGGGGGTGGCGGAACCCAAGATCATTGTGCGCTTCTGGATCATCACGATCATCCTGGCGCTGGTGGCGATCTCGACGTTGAAGATGCGCTAGATTCGATCCAATCCGCCACGGAGCCTCAGAAACGCGGAGAAAGGCTGGAGAAAACCCTCGATTGAGCGCATGATAGGCAGAAGTGAAGATGAAGAATAACTATCCGCGTACAAGAGACGAGAAGAACAAAGGACGTATGAGTGATCTGCAAAGATTTTCTCCGGGCCGCTGTGGCTCCACGGCAAAAATGAAGGTCTCACTATGGAACTGAATGACAACAACATCCTCGTCGTGGGCCTGGCCAAAACCGGCGTGGCCTGCGCCCGCTTCCTGGCCGCGCGGGGCGCCCGCGTCACCGTGACCGACATGCGTGATGAATCGGCCCTTGCCTCCCAACTTGCGGAGCTGGCGGCTTGTGACATCCGGAAGGTATTGGGCAGCCACGATGAGCGGGACTTCACCGGCGCCGACCTGATCGTGGTCTCGCCCGGCGTGCCCCAGGACCACCCCCTGCTGGTGAAGGCCGCGGCAGCGGGCCGGGAGATCGTCAGCGAGATCGAGCTGGCCTCACGCTTCATCGACGCGCCGCTGGCGGCCATCACCGGCACCAACGGCAAGACCACCACCACGACCCTGGCCGGCGAGATCTTCAGGGCCAATGGCTACCGCACCTTTGTGGGGGGGAACATCGGCAATCCGCTGATCGAGCTGGTGGAGTCGGGCGAACCGGTGGACCGGGTGGTTGCGGAGATCAGTTCGTTCCAACTGGAGTGGATCGGCACCTTCCGTCCCCGGGTGGCGGCCCTGCTGAACCTGAGCGAGGACCACCTGGACCGCTATGCCAGCTACCAGGAGTATATCGACGCCAAGCTGCGCATCTTCGAGAACCAGGAAGCCACGGATTTTGCCGTGGTCAACCGGGACGACGCACTGGTGTGGCGCTACGCCCAGGGGTTGCGGGCGCACCTGTTCCCCTTCAGCCGCAAGCTGGAGTTGACCGAAGGGATCTTCCACCGGGACGGTGTGATCGTCTGCCGCCACAACGGCCGGGAGGAGCGTTTTCCCACCAGGGACATCCGCCTCCAGGGGGTGCACAACCTGGAGAACATCATGGCCGCCCTGGCCTGCGCGCTGCTCTTGGGGTGCCGGCCTGACGCCAGCTTCGAGGCCGTCCAGGGGTTTGGAGCGCTGCACCACCGCATGGAGTTCGTGGCCGAGAAGAACGGCGTCCGCTATTACGAGGACAGCAAGGCCACCAATGTGGGGAGCGTGGAAAAGGCGCTGGAAAGCTTCGACGCCATCACCCTGATCGCCGGAGGCAAGGACAAGGGCGGCTCCTACGCCCCGCTGGAGCCCCTGGTGCGGGACCGGGTGCGGCACCTGGTTCTGATCGGCGAGGCGGCCGGCCGCATGCAGGCCGAGCTGGGGTCCCTGACCGACACCCGCCGGGCAGCGACCCTGGAGGAGGCGGTCGCCCTGGCGGCCCGAATCACGGAGCCCGGGGGGACCGTCCTCATGTCGCCGGCCTGCTCCAGCTTCGACATGTTCAGCGGCTACGAAGAGCGGGCTCAGCGGTATATTGCAGCGGTAAAGGCTCTCTAACCCATGTTCAAAAAACTCGACGAATATGATCTGGTGATCATGCTGATGGCCATTGCCCTGACCTGCTTCGGGGTGGTGATGGTCTATTCGGCGTCGTCGGTCATGGCCGCGAAACGTTTTCACGATGGCTTTTTCTTCCTCAAGCGCCAGGGTCTGTTCGCCCTGTTGGGCTTTGGCATCATGCTATCGGTGATGCGGGTCGATTACCATACCTGGAAACGGGTAGCCGTACCGGGGCTGCTGCTCTGCCTGGTGTTGCTCGGCCTGGTCCTGATACCGGGCATCGGCGGCAAGGCCGGCGGCTCGTCCCGCTGGATCAAGCTGCCCGGTTTCAACCTGCAGCCGTCGGAAATGGCCAAGCTGGCCCTGATCATGTACATGGCCTATTCCCTGGACAAAAAGCAGGACAAGGTCAAATCCCTGACCGCCGGCTTCATCCCCTACATGATCGTGCTCATGTTCCTGATCAGCCTGCTGGTGCTCCAACCGGACCTGGGGGGGGCGCTGACCCTGGCGTTCGTGGCCATGGTGATGCTCTTCGCGGCCGGCACGCGGCTGGTGTACATCTTCTCCATGCTGCTGTTGGCCATGCCCTTTCTGATGTACAAATTGAGCAGGGGCTACCATAAAGGACGCATGGAGGCGTTCCTCAACCCCTGGAGCGACCCGGAGGGGAAAGGCTTTCAGATCATCCAGTCCTGGCTGGCCCTGGGGACCGGGGGCGTCTTCGGCCAGGGCCTGGGTGAGGGAAAACAGAAACTCTTCTACCTGCCCGAGGCCCACACCGACTTCATCCTCTCCGTGGTGGGGGAAGAGCTGGGGTTTCTGGGGGTGGTGGTCATCATCGGCATGTTCTTCCTGCTGGTGCAGCGCGCCATGCGCATTGCCGTGGCCGCGCCCGACACCTTCGGACGCTTTCTGGCCCTGGGGATCGCCGTGCTGTTCGGCATCGAGGCCACGGTCAACATGGGGGTCGTGACCGGCCTGCTCCCCACCAAGGGGCTGGCGCTCCCCTTTATCAGCTATGGCGGCAGTTCGCTCCTGATCAGCCTGTTCGCCGTAGGCATCCTGCTCAACATCTCCTCGGGGCTGAAGATCGCACCGATCAGTCTGAAGGAGGAAAAATGAGACTGCTGATTGCCGGCGGCGGCACCGGCGGCCATCTCTTTCCCGGCATCGCCGTGGCCGAGGAGTTTCTCTCCCGCGACCCGGCCAACGAGGTACTGTTCGTCGGCACCGAACGGGGCATCGAAGCCCGCGCCGTCCCGGCGGCAGGCTACCGGCTCGAGCTGATCTCGGCGGCCGGCATCCGCGGCAAGGGGGGGCTGAGCCAGATCAGGGGGGCGGCCATGATGTTCTACGGGTACGCCCAATCCCGCAAGATCCTGAAAGAATGGCGCCCCGACATGGTGATGGGCGTGGGAGGCTACGCCTCGCTCCCCATGGTACTGGCGGCCCGCGGCATGCGGCTCCCCTGTTTCATCCACGAGCAGAACGCCATCCCGGGCCTCACCAACCGCCTGCTGGCGAAATTCGTCGACCGGGTGTTCATCACCCTGGACGAGTCGTCCCGTTTTTTCCCCAAGGGAAAGACGCTCTTGACCGGCAACCCGCTGCGGCGGCAGATCCTGGAGATGGTGGCGGGACAGACGCCCCCCTCCATTGCGGAGATTCACCAACAGCAGTACGGAAACGGTGGGGGCGGCCCCTTTCGCCTTTTCATCTTCGGCGGCAGCCAGGGAGCCCACGCCATCAACATGGCCATGCTGGCGGCGCTGCCCCATCTGGAACGCTACGCCGCCAGACTGGAGATCACCCACCAGACCGGCGAGAAAGACGCGGCCCTTGTGGCCGAGGCCTACCGCAACCACGGCTTCAACGCCAGCGTCATGCCGTTCATCCAGGATATGGCTGCGGTCTACCGGCGGGCCGATCTGGTGATCTGCCGCGCCGGGGCCACCACCATCGCCGAGGTGACGGCCTGCGGCAAGGCCTGCCTGTTCATCCCCTTCCCCTTTGCGGTGGATGACCACCAGCGCAGGAATGCCGAGGCGTTCCTCAAGAAGGGGGCTGGTTTCATGCTGCTGGAACGGGAGTTGTCAGGGGAGCGGCTGGCCGGGATCATCCACGAACTGGCCGAAAGCCCGGAGACGGTACAACGCACCGGGGCACTGGCCTTCGGTCTGGCCCGGCTGGACGCGGCCCGGATCATCGTGGACGAGATGATGAAGACACTATAAAAAAATATTACATCCGCCACAGAGACACGCAGACACAAAGGGAAGCATTCCGGCAAAAGGCGCTGTTCGGATGGCTGCCATTCTCTCTGGCTCAATGGCAAAGAGGTGTTGACCATGTACGGTAAAATAGAAAGAATCCATTTCGTCGGTATCGGCGGCATCGGCATGAGCGGCATCGCCGAGGTGCTCATCAACCTCGGCTACAAGGTGTCCGGCTCCGACCTGCGCAACTCCGACACCACGGACCGCCTCGCCTCCCTGGGGGCCGAGATCGGCATCGGCCACAAGGCTGAAAACCTGAAGAGCTGCGACGTGGTGGTGATCTCCTCTGCCGTGCACGACGACAACCCCGAGGTGGTGGAGGCCAAACGGCTGCACGTGCCGGTCATCCCCCGGGCCGAGATGCTGGCGGAACTGATGCGCATGAAATACGGCATTGCCATCGCCGGCACCCACGGCAAGACCACGACCACCTCCATGGCCGCCTCCATCCTGGGCCATGCCGGCATCGACCCGACCATCGTCATCGGCGGCAAGCTGAATGCCATCGGCACCAACGCCCGGCTCGGGCAGGGGCAGTTCCTGGTGGCCGAGGCGGACGAATCGGACGGCTCCTTCCTGGTGCTCTCCCCCACCATCGCCGTGGTGACCAATATCGACGCCGACCACCTGGACCATTATTCCGGCGGCATCGACGAGATCAAGGACACCTTTGTGGAGTTCATCAACAAGGTGCCGTTTTACGGCCTGGCCGTGCTCTGCCTGGACGACAAGAACATCCGCGAAATCCTGCCCCGGGTGAAAAAGCGCTATATGACCTACGGCCTCTCCTCCCAGGCCGACATCCGTGCCACCCATGTCAGGCACGACGGTTTCAGCACGTCCTTCGTGGCCCATTACAAGGGGTACCGGCTGGGAGAGATCACCTTTCCCATGCCCGGCTCCCACAACGTGCTCAACGCCATGGCCTGCATCGCGGTGGCCCTGGAATTGGACATCCCCTTTGCCGCCATCCAGGAGGGCTTTGCCGCCTTCGGGGGGGTGGGAAGGCGCTTCACGGTCAAGGGAGAACCCCGCGGGATCATGGTAGTGGACGATTACGGCCACCATCCCGCCGAGATCAAGGCGACCCTGGCAGCGGCGCGCCAGGGATGGCCGGAGCGGCGCATCGTCGCGGTTTTCCAGCCTCATCGCTACAGCCGCACGCATGAACTGTTCAACGAGTTCGTCACCGCCTTCTACGACGCCGACGTGCTGATCGTGACCGATGTGTATGCCGCCGGCGAACAGCCGATCGAAGGGGTAAGCGCCGAACGGCTCTCCCAGGAGATTCGGCGCCACGGCCAGAAGGACGTGACCTACATCGCCGGCCGGGAGTTGATCCCCGAACACCTGGCCGGGATCGTCAGGGAAGGCGATATCGTCATCACCCTCGGGGCCGGGAGCATCTGGCAGCAGGGCGAGGCGCTGGTCAAACGGCTGGAGGCATGATCTGAATCTGGAGAACATCAGCATACGGGGCCAACTGCTGTACGACGAGCCCATGAGCAGGCATACCTCCCTCAAGGTGGGCGGGGCGGCCGACCTGTACGCCGAGCCGGAGGACGCGGACGACCTGCTGACGCTGGTGCGCAGCCTGAAGGAGCGCCAGGCGCCCTGGCTGACCATCGGCCGTGGCTACAACCTGCTGGTGCGGGACGGCGGCATCCGGGGAGCGGTGATCTCCCTGGCGCGCTTCAACCGCATCAGCGAGGCGGGCGAACGGTTGATCCGGGCCGAAGCCGGGGTGGAAAACCTGGCGTTGGTACGCTTCGCCCAGGAACGGGGCCTGGGCGGCATCGGCTACATCTCCGGCATCCCCGGCACGGTGGGGGGAGCGGTCAAGATGAATGCCGGAGCCTATGGCTCGGGGGTCCTGGAACGGTTGGAATCCCTGACACTCCTCTTGGGGGACACGGTGGCCGAGTACCGCAGGGAGGAGTTGGATTACGGCTATCGCCGCCTGACGCTGCCGGTGGGGGCAATCGTGCTGGCCGCCCTGTTCAGACTCGTGGAATACGACCCGCAGCAGACCGAGGAAGAGATTCGCAAGGATACGGAATTGCGGCGCTCGAAGCACAACGTGGGCTTTCCCAGTGCCGGGTCGTTTTTCAAGAACCCTTCGGGCCAGGCCGCCTGGCGGCTGATCGACCGGGCCAACCTGCGCGGTGTCACGGTGGGCGGGGCCCAGGTGTCGAAGGTACACAGCAATTTTCTGATCAACCGCGGCGGGGCAACGGCGGCCGACTTCCTGGGACTGGCCACAAGGGTCAAGGAGGCGGTATTCGCGGCAACCGGCGTGCAGCTTGAGGAAGAGGTCAGGATCGTAGGAGAGGAACCATGAAAGACAAAAGAATCGGCGTGCTGATGGGGGGGCTCTCGGCGGAACGGCAGGTGTCCCTGAACAGCGGCGCCGCCGTGCACAAGGCCCTGATTGCCCAAGGGTACGATGCCGTGGCCATCGACGTGGGTCGCGACCTGGCGGCGGTGCTTGAACGGGAGGGGGTCCAGGCGGCCTTCATCGCCCTGCACGGACGCTACGGCGAGGACGGCTGTATCCAAGGGCTTCTGGAGCTGCTGCAGATCCCCTATACCGGTTCCGGGGTTCTGGCCAGCGCCCTGGCCATGCACAAGCTCTTCAGCAAACAGACCTTCACGGCAAGCGGTATCCTGACGGCCCCCTTCCGCCATTTCCGCCGGGGCGAGGCGGTACGGCTCCCGGAGCTCCCCTTCGGCCTGCCCCTGGTGGTCAAACCGGTGCAGGAGGGCTCTTCGGTGGGGATCTCCATCGTCAGGGAGGAACGGCAACTGGTTCCCGCCCTTGAATTGGCCTTCCGCCACGACAGCGAGATTCTGGTGGAACAGTACATCAAGGGGCAGGAGGTGCAGGTCGGCATCCTGGAGGACCGCCCCGTCGGCGCCATCGAGATCGTGCCCAAGGGCGAATTCTACGATTACGAAGCCAAGTATACCGACGGCATGGCCGAGCATATCTTTCCGGCCCGCCTGTCAGGGCCTCTGTACGAAAAGGCGTTGCAAACCGGCCTGGCGGCCCACCGCTCCCTGGGGTGCAGCGGTTACAGCCGGGTAGACCTGCTCGTCACCGCAGACGGGGAATGTTACGTCCTGGAGGTCAACACCCTGCCCGGCATGACCGCCCTGTCGCTGTTGCCGGAGATCGCCGCCAAGGGCGCCGGGCTTTCCTTTGAGGCGCTGGTGTCACGCATCATCGACGCGGCAACACTCTCGATCAAGGCAGACTGAAGATGCGCGATTTCGCAGCCTCGCCATACCACCGTAAAAAGGTGGCCGTCAACAAGGTCAAGATTCAGCGCCAACCGCTGGACCTGAAGAAATACCTGCGCCCGTTGGGCAAGGTTACCCTTGGCCTGAGCGGCGCGATGTTGCTCTGCGCACTGTTCTTCGGCATCTACCGGGCCGTTTCCTCCGCAACCTTCTTCCGCCTCAAGAATGTGGAGGTTTCCAATTCCAAGCGCCTGACCCGGGAGGAGATCCTGGCCATCGCCGGTGCCGAACCGGGCGGGGACCTGCTGCGCATGAATCTTAAGCTCATGGGCGAGCACCTCATGCGGAATCCCTGGATCGAGTCGGTCCGTATCCGGCGCTACCTCCCGGACGGCCTTTCCATCGCCGTCACCGAACGCGAACCGCTCGCCGTGGTCAACATGGGCTTCATCTACTACCTGGATACCAAGGGCAACGTCTTCAAGGTACTCAACCAGGGGGACCGCCTGGATTACCCGGTCATCACCGGCTTCAGCGAAGAGGACCTGAACACCGACCCGGCCGGGACCCGGGAAGCCCTCAAAGCGACCTGCGACCTGCTCACGATTTTGCGTGAAAAAGGCGCATTTATCCTTGCAGATGTATCGGAGATTCATTACGATAAGGGCTACGGATTCACGATGTTTACCTCTTCCGGCGCACTGCCGGTGAAGATCGGCTCCGGCGATTTCGCCGCCAAGGTGGATCGGTTTGCCCGCATCTACCGGGAACTCATGGCCCAGCGAGCCACGCTGCATTACATCGATCTCGATTACAACGACAAGATCGTGGTAAAAAAAGGTTAATAATTACTATTTTCATATGAGGCAGGGGGGCGCATGTCAGCAACCAAAAGAGATAATCTGATTGTCGGTCTCGATATCGGCACCACCAAAATCTGTGCCATTGTGGGCAATGTCACGGAGGACGGCATCGACATCGTCGGCATCGGCACCAGCCCGTCCAGCGGTTTGCGCAAAGGGGTGGTGATCAACATCGAGAGCACGGTTGCCTCCATCCGCAAGGCCATCGACGAGGCCGAGCTGATGGCCGGCTGCGAGATCAAGTCGGTGTATGCCGGCATCGCCGGCGGTCACATCAAAGGGATCAACTCCCAGGGGGTGATCGCCATCAAGAATCGCGAGGTGGCCCAGGAAGACGTGCGCCGGGTGATCGACGCCGCCAAGGCCATCGCCATCCCCATGGACCGCGAGGTGATCCACATCCTGCCGCAGGAATTCATCATCGACGAACAGGACGGCATCCGCGAACCGCTCGGCATGAGCGGCGTTCGCCTGGAGGCCAAGGTGCACATCGTCACCGGCGCCGTGGCCAGCGCCCAGAACATCGTCAAATCCTGCAACCGGGCCGGCCTGGACGTGGCCGATATCGTGCTGGAGCAGCTGGCCTCCTCCGAGGCCGTTCTGTCGGCCGACGAGAAGGAACTGGGTGTCTGCCTCGTGGATATCGGCGGCGGCACCACCGACATCGCCATCTTTGCCGAAGGGGCCATCAAATACACGTCGGTCCTCTCCCTGGGGGGCAACCACCTGACCAACGACATCGCCGTCGGCCTGCGCACCCCCATGGCCGAGGCGGAAAAGATCAAACAGAAGTACGGCTGCTGTCTTTCTGCGTTGGTGGGCAAGGACGACAAGATCGAGGTGCCCAGCGTCGGCGGCCGCAAGCCGCGGGAGCTGTCCCGCAACGTGTTGTGCGAGATCCTGGGCCCCCGCGTGGAGGAGATGTTCACCCTGGTGAACCGCGAGATCATCAAGTCCGGCCTGGAGGATTCCATCGCCTCGGGCGTGGTCATCACCGGCGGTTCCAGCATCCTGGAGGGAATGCCCGAACTGGCCGAGCAGATCTTCAACCTGCCGGTGCGCCGCGGCCTGCCCCAACGGATCGGCGGCCTGGTTGACGTGGTCAACTCCCCGGTCTATGCAACCGGTGTCGGCCTCATCGTCTACGGCAGCCGCAACTTCGGCGCCCGGGAATTCCCCACCAGCAAGTCGGAGGACAGCATCTTCAGCAATGCCGTGCGGCGGATGAAGACATGGTTCAGGGAGTTTTTCTGAGACGCTGCCGTTAACGCGGAAAACCAGAATCGCCTTGTTGACCGAGGGGTTACGATGGCCGTTCGTCAACCACCACAGACCGCAGCTTCCGAGTGCCTCCACTCTCGTCTCCGTCCGATCCCGCGACGCCCTCCGAGATCTGCCCGGCGTGGGCAGCCATCCCTTTCAGAATCCGATAAACCGAATTTGATGACGGCGCATTTTTACGAAGATTTTAATGATTTTTCCTTTGATTCTTGCGGCAATTGCGGTTACATTTCAGTGTCAACGGGATAAGAAGTATCTGCCATTTATTAAGGGGGAACCACAATGTTCGAATTTGATGAAACGATTGAACAAAGTGCCATTATCAAAGTGATTGGCGTGGGCGGCGGCGGCGGCAATGCCGTCAACACGATGATCGCCAATAACATACATAAAGTCGATTTTATCGTTGCCAATACCGACGCCCAGGCGTTGCGCCACTCCAAGGCGCCGGTCAAGCTGCAGCTGGGCGGGCAGCTGACCAAGGGGCTCGGGGCCGGCGCCAATCCCAACATCGGTCGGGATGCGGCCCTTGAAGACCGGGAAAATATGACAGAAATGCTCAAGGGCGCCGACATGATCTTCATCGCCGCCGGCATGGGCGGCGGCACCGGCACCGGCGCAGCACCGGTCATTGCCGAGGCGGCCAAGGAAGCCGGGGCGCTGACCGTCGGCATCGTCACCAAGCCGTTCTCCCGCGAGGGCAAACAGCGCATGGCGAAGGCCGAAGAGGGCATCCGCGAGTTGAAAAAGCATGTGGACTCCCTGATCATCATCCCCAATGACCGCCTGCTCAATATCGCCCCCCGCTCGCTGGGCATCCTGGACGCCTTCAAACCGTCCGACGACGTCCTGCGCCAGGCCGTGCAGGGCATTTCAGACCTGATCACCACCTCCGGCTTCATCAACGTCGACTTTGCCGACGTCAAGTCCATCATGAGCGAACGCGGCATGGCCATGATGGGCATCGGTATCGCCAAAGGCGAAAACCGCGCCGTGGAAGCGGCCAAATGCGCCATCTCAAGCCCGCTCTTGGAAGATATCGACGTTTCCGGCGCCAAGGGCGTACTGGTCAACATCACCGGCTCATCCGCCATGACCATGGACGACTTCGACGCGGTCAACAAGACCGTCCACGAGAAGGTCCACGAAGACGCCAATATCATCATCGGCGTCGTCATCGACGAGAGCCTTGAGGATGAGATCAAGGTCACCGCCATCGTCACCGGTTTCGGCGACCGCTTCGACATGGAACGGGGCCGCGAATTGCGCCAAAATGTCACCCCGTTGGGTGAGAAAAGCACGGTCAACAAGAAGTGGCTGGACATCCCCACCCATATCCGCGACCGTCAGCAGACGGAGAACGCCACCCGCATCAGGCCGGCCGTTTCCTTTATCGAGGACGACGAGGACCAGTACGACATCCCGACCTTCCTGCGGAAATCGGTGGACTAGACAGCGCACCAACAACGAGGGGAGGCAGCGATGCCTCCCCTCTTTCTGCCCGGCTTCTTCTGAAGAACCGGGTTTTTTGTACCCCAAAATCCTGCATTACAACGTCCCACGGCACGAAGGTTGACGCACATGGATTGGATCGAAACCGCACACGGCAGAAAGATGATTCCCGTTGCCACAGGTATTGTTGCCGTGGCGCTGCTGGCGGGCACGGCCTGCGCCGCCCCCGAAGTCATCCCCATGAAAAACGGGGTCACATTCAGGCACAAGGCCCACATGCTCGCCACCCACACCTGTAGGCCCTGTCACGAAGCTGGGCCGGGCAAGATCGAGGGTTTCGGCAAGGAGTGGGCGCACAAGAACTGCAAGGGGTGCCACGGGGAGCGGAATGCGGGGCCGTATCACTGCGCCGGCTGCCATGCGAAGGTGTATGATTAGCGGGACGCTGAAAGAAAGATAACCGGCTTTAAGTGTTATACTCCGGGCAGTACATCATCACCAGCCTGGCCCGGTTCTCGAGGCAGAGGGGGCACAGTTCTCCGGCATCCTGCCACACCTCGCCAGCCAGCCATTCCCCGGCCTCGGCGTATTCCGAACGCTCACCAGTCTCATCAAACTCCTGCTTGCAGATGCTGCATCGCTTCATGGCGTCCTCTCCCCTCCCCCCATGGCTCGTTCGTACTCATTCCTCAGATGTTCCCGGTCCGCCGTGCCGATGACGCTCCAGGGCAGGATCGCATCTTCGGGGATCTCGCGGCACACATAGCCGTCCGTATCGATCCCGCACTGCTTGGCCGCCTTCTTGAGGGAACACCCCGCGGCCATGGCGGCCACCAGGGCCGAGAGCCGCCGGTCCCCCCGGGACAGCAGGGCCTGGAGGTAGGACTCCCGCAGGCTTTCCACCTTGAGGCGCACGTTGGGCATGGCACGCACGGCCGTTTCCAGGAGCTTCACCTTGCGCTCCAAGGAGGCGAGCGGCTCCATGCCGCACCACTGGAAGGGGGTGAACGGCTTGGGAATGAAGGGGTTGACCGACAGGATAATCTCGCCGATCCGCTTGTTGGCCCGCGCCCGCTCCAACACCCGCTCGCGGATGGCCGCCACCAGCCGGAGCAGTTCATCCAGATCAGCCTCCGTCTCCGTCGGCAGGCCGATGATGAAGTACAGCTTCAGGTTCAGGATGTCCCGGGAGATCAGCATGTCGCAGGCATCCAGGATCTGCCCCTCGTTCAGGTTCTTGCGGATCAGGTCCCGCAGCCGCTGGGAGCCACCCTCCGGCGCCAGGGAGATGGTCTTGTGGCCGCTTTGCGTCAGGGCATCAAGCATGGCGCTGTCCAGCCGGTCGATGCGCAGGGACGAGACCGAGACCTTGGCCCCTTTTTCCACAATGTAGCTACAGAGGCGGCCGATATCCCGGTAGTCCGACACCGCCGCCCCCACCAGCCCGACCTTGGAGCGGTGCCTGAGCCCCTCGTCCACCGCAGCCGTGAGGTGCTCGAAGGGCTGCTGGCGAAAGGGGCCGTAGATGAAACCCGCACTACAGAAGCGGCAACCGCGCGGACACCCCCGGCTCACCTCCACCAGGAACATGTCGCCGAATTCCGTGTTGTCGGTCAGGATGAGGGACGCCGCCGGCCGATGCTGTTCCAGTACGGGGCAGGCGCGCACCACCGGCAGCGGGGCGCCCGGAGCACCCTCAAAGCCGGTCAGGCAGCCATCGGTATCGTACCGCGGTCGGTAGAGGCTCGGGACATAGAAGCCGGGCCGGGCGGCCAAGGCGGACAACAACCCTCCCCTCCCCCCCTGCTGGGGGGACATCAAGCACGACACCAGGGCCGGGATGAGCTCCTCCCCCTCGCCGATGCAGACGACGTCCAGGAAGTCGGCCACCGGTTCGGGATTGATGAAAAACGCCGCCCCTCCCGCAATGATCAGGGGATCGGCAGCGGTGCGCCCGGCAGCCGAAACCGGGATACGCGCCAGTTCCAGCATGAGGGGGATATGGAGGTAGTCAGGCTCGAAGGAGGTGGAAAAGGCGACGACGTCGAAATCAGCCAGGGGGCGTTGGCTTTCCAGAGAGAGGAGCGGCGTGCCGCTGCGCCGGTATTCCTCCCGATCCTCCCGGTCGGGTAGAAAGGCCCGTTCGCACAGGATATCGGCAGATTCCGCCAGGAGCCCGAAGACCGTCTGGAACCCCAGGCTGCTCATGGCGGTCTGGTAGGAGTTGGGGTAGACGAGGCAGACGGCGAGCTGCCCGCCCCGGCTCCGCACATCGGGGCGCAGGCTGGTCTCCGCCTCCAGCAGGGCGCGCAGTTTTTGTCTGATCTTCCAGGTCATGGGACGAGTATACAGGCGCAGCGCGGGATCAGGCAAACAAAAAGGTCGTTGAAAAACAGCCATCTCGCCGCCGTCCTCGAAAACCCCTTGTGCGACGTAGCGCTGCTACGCCTCCGCGGGGTTTTTCTGCGGGTGCGACGATCTGACTATTTTTGAACGACCTGGGCCTTTCAGCCAATGTAGGTCCGGCATCAGGCCTTTTCCAGCTTGACCCCCACCGTGTTCCCCGCCCCCTGGGTCAAGAGGTTCACCTGGGCCTCCCGGAAATGGGCAGGGACGAACAGCGTGCCCTCCGGGGCCGTCTCCAGTACCTTGGCGGTGAGGAGAATGCTCCCCCGGGAGGAGGAAATCTTGACCGCACTTCCGGTGACGATACCCGCCTTGCGGGCATCCGCTGGCGCTATCTCCACATACGCCTCGCCGGCAACGGCCATATTGTTGTCCGACCAGGTGGAGAAGGTGCCGTTGTGGTGCAGCACCGGCCCGATGATGAGGCTCAGGGGGTAGGCCCCATCCCGCCGGGCAGGGGAGGCGGGCGTTACCGGCGCAAACGTCGCCGGCTTGTCGCTGAGGGCCGGCCGGTTCTTGGCCCGCCCCATACGGCACCCCTCGTGGTCGCACTGCTCGCTGTAGAGCCCGGTCAGCCGGGCGATCTCATGGTGCAGCTCTTCCGCCGACGCCGCCGTGATATTCGCTACGGGCGACACGAGATCGTGCAGCTTCGCCAGGATCTCGCCGTCGGTGCGGGCATCGCCGGCCGGGGCCACGGCCCGTGGGAAACACTGCACCCGATTGTCCACGGAGGTGAAGGAGCCGGACTTCTCGGCCCCGCTGGCGGCGGGCAGCACGATGTGGGCCAGACGGGCGGTGTCGGTCAGGAACAGGTCCTGCACCACCAGCAGGTCCAGCTTCTGAAGAGCCTTCATGATGCGGGTGCGGTCCGGCATGAAATGCAGCGGGTCGCTTCCCATGACGTACAGTGCACGGATTTCGCCCTTTTCGATCCCTTCGACGATCTGGAAGAGATCCTTGCCCGGCGTGGTGGAAACAGCGACCTTCCAATCCGCACCGAAGCGGGCGGCGGCATGGGCGTAGTCGTGATAGCCGGGCAGATACTCGGGGCAGACCCCCATGTCCAGCATCCCCTGGGTGTTGTTCTTCTCGTCCAGCGGATAGATACCGGCGCCGCCCGTGCCGGCCGCCCCGGTCAGGAGGGCCAGATTGACCACGCCGGTGACGGCATTGGCCGCATCAACGGAGCGCATGACCTCGGCACCGTAGATGACGGCCACGCGGCCGTTAACGCCTATGAGGCGAGCCGCCTCGCGCAACTCGGCCTCGCCGACGCCGCTCGCCTCGGCGATCTGCTCAAAGGTGATCCCGCCGAGGGCCGTGGTGAACGCGGCGAACTCCTTGGTATCGGCGTCGATGAAAGCCTTGTTTTCAAGCCCTTCAGCCAGGATAGCCTTGTTGAGGCCGGCCACCAGCCAGGCCTCGCCGCCGGAACGGTACTGGAGAAACGCGTTGGCGAACGGCGTGATCCAACTGGCGCGGGCACCGGCCACGACCAATTTGGCGTCGTTCCGGGTGGCGGCCCGGATCACCCGGTAGGCAAAACCGGCCGATTCGGCCTTGAGGTCGCTCCCCAGGACCACGACCGCCGTGGCCTGCTCAATGGCGTCCATGGCAACGGTTCCGCCGCTGTAGCCCAGCATCCGCCACTGGATGAGCTGGGCCGGGAAATAGCCGAGACGCGCCTCGGAGTCGATGTTGTTGGTGCCCACGGCGCCACGCAGGAACTTCTGGAAGAGATAACTCTCCTCGTTGGTCACCCGGGGCGAACCGATACCGGCCACACTGGCCCCGCCGCTTGCGGAAACGATATCCTTCAAACGGGCCGCAACCGTGCCCAGGGCCTGATCCCAGCCGGCCTCCTGCTGTTTGCCGGCTGCGTCCTTGAGGAGTGGTTCGGTCAGTCTGCCGGAAGAGTTGAAGGCGGCATAGCCGAAACGGCCGTTGATACACAGGTTGCCGCGGTTGAAGCCGTCATCGGAACTGGTGACCCGCTCCACGCGGCCGTCGCGGGAATGGTAGTCGATCTGGCAGCCGGACGAGCAGAAGGCGCAGACGCTTCTGGTCACGTCGAAGGTCCAGGGGCGGCCGCGGAACTTGAACGGTTTGCTGATCAGGGTGCCGGTGGGGCAGGCGTTGATGCAGTTGCCGCAGAAATCGCAATCAAGCGGCTTGCCGTCCACGGTGCCGATCAGGGAGCGGTCGCCGCAGTTCTTGACCTCGATGGCATCGGCCCCCACGATCTCGTGGCAGACCTTGACGCACTTCTCGCACAGGATGCAGCGGGTGGAGCAATTCTCGATCAGGGGCCAGTCGTAGACGATCGGCAGAGGTTCCCGCTCGGCGGCATACTCGTTCCGGTCCACCTTGAGGGCAAAGCAGGTATCCTGCAGGTCGCATTCGCCCCCGGCGTCGCACACCGGGCAGTCCAGCGGGTGGTTGACCAGCATCAACTCCAGCGTCTTTTTGCGGGCTTTCTCCAACTGCGGCGACGTGGTGGTGACAACGATGCCTTCCTTGACCGGGGTGTTGCAGGCGGTCATGAACCGGTCAACCCCCTCGATCGCCACCACACAGATACGACAGGCCCCGGTGGTGGAAACCTTTTTCAGCCAGCAGAGCGTCGGGATCTTGATCCCCAGCCCGGCGGCCGCATCCAGGATGGTCGTCCCTGCAGGGACCTGTATCTGTCTGCCGTCAATCGTCAGCGTAACCATGTGCAACTCCAGACTTTAAGTGCTATTTTTCTCTTAGCAGGCTATTCAAAAATTCATAGGTTGTTCAAAAATAGCCAGATCGTCGCCCCCGGAGAGAGCCCTGAGGAGGCAGGCCCTCTCTCTATCTCTCCCCCAGAGGGGGAGAGCATGCCTTGCCCTCTCCCTCTGGGAGAGGGATTGGGTGAGGGTTTGCAGCGCTACGCCGCACGAAAGGGCTTTCGAGGAGGCGGCGAGATGGCTGTTTTTCAACAACCTCCCTACACAACCGCCATGGCCATGCGGTAGCAGCGCAAACACCGGTCGGCCTCGGCCTGGGCAGTGCTGTCGCTGAAACCCAGTTCGACCTCGTTGTAGTTCTTGAGGCCGGCCCGCTCTCTGCCGTGGACCTCTTTCTGGTTGGCGCGCCCGGCGGCATCGAGCCAGGCCACCTTCTCGCCCTTGTCGTATACCCCCAGGTAGGTTAAGAGGTCGTCAAAGATATCGTCTTCGGTGAGATAGGCCTTGCCCTCCTCCAGCCAGCGCTGGATTACCCGGGCGGCACGGTGAGCATTGCCCACGCAGGCCACCACGGTCAGGGGGCCGATCTCGGCGTCGCCGCCGGCAAAGACCCCGTCGCAGTCGGTCATGAGGAAGCGGGAGAGCGGGTTGCCCATGCCGTCCTTGAGATCCTTTCCCGCCGCATCCTTGAGGGACAGGTGCCTGGTGACCACCGTATTCCACTTGCTGATGTCGATGCCCATATCGGGGGGAATGAACCCCAGGTCGGCGTCCTGGCCGATGGCCGGGATGACCGTGTCGCACTCGATGACGAACTCGCTGCCCGCCATCGGTTCGGGACGGCGGCGGCCGGAGGCGTCGGGCTCTCCCAACTCCATGCGGACGCATTCCACGCCGACCACCTCGTGCTGCTCGTTGGCGATGATCCGGGTGGGGAGCACCTGGAACTCGAACTGGACCCCCTCCTCGTCGGCGCCGTCCACCTCCCACACATCGGCAGGCATCTCCTTGCGGGAGCGGCGGTAGACCAGGTAGGAGTCCTGGGCACCTTCGCGCAGGGCGACCCGGACGCAGTCGATGGCGGTATTGCCCCCACCGACCACCACGACCTTCTTGCCCATGCCGGTCGGCTTGCCCATGTAGGCCTCACGCAGGAAGTCGATCCCCCCCTTGAGGAAGCCCTTGTACCCCTTGTCCTCCCCTTCCACACCCATGGGCTTGGAGCGGTGGGCGCCGGGGGCGATGAACACCGAGTCGTGCTTCTTCTTCAGGTCGGCCAGGGAGATGTCCGTGCCGACGCGGCAGTTATAGACGATCTCGACCCCCAGGGACTGGATGATGTCGATGTCGCGTTGCAGGATCGTGCGCGGCATGCGGTAGGCCGGGATGCCGACCGCGATCATGCCGCCGCCGTACCCTTCCGGCAGCGCCTCGTAGATGGTGCAGGGGTATCCTTCCAGGGCCAGGTAATAGGCGGCGGCCAGACCGGCAGGACCGGCGCCCACGATGCCGACGGTCTTGCTCTTCCGCGGCTTGGGCTGCATGGGGGGGGCAAGTTTGTGCACTCGTTCGTAATCCGAGGCGGATCGTTTGAGCACCATGATGTTGATGGCATCATCCACGTTCTTGCGGCGGCAGGCGCTCTCGCAGGGGTGGGGGCAGACCCGCCCGCAGACGGCCGGGAGCGGCATGTTCTCGCGGATGGTGGCCAGGGAATCGGAAAAACGGAGGTTCTTGATATCCTCGATGTACCGGGGGATGTCGATATGGGACGGGCATCTGTCCATGCAGGGGGCGGTGATCCTGTGGAGGTATCCGTCGGTGTTGTTGACCGCACGCCGTTCATGGAGGCGGGTGACGAATTCGGCGCGGTAGTGTTGTACCGCATCGAAGACCGGCACCGTGGCGCTCTGGCACAGGGTGCACTTGCAATTCCTGAGCAGTTCCGCCAGATCCCCGACCATGTCCAGGTCGGTCTCTTTGGCCGTACCGTCCAACACCCCCTTGAGCAGGTCCATCAACACCTTGGTGCCCTTCTTGCCCGGCGTGCACTTGCCGCAGCAGTACAGGGTCTGGACGCGCTTCATGTACTCGGCCGTCATGGCCGGCACATCAACCGTCTTGTCGAACAGAATGATGCCATCCCACCCCATGAACGCGCGCAAGGGACGTTCGCCGTCAAAGGCCGCCGGCAGCTTGAAGGCGACCGCCTGCGGTTCACCGGAAACATTCCTGTTGTCAACGACGTTTCTGCCCCACGTGGAAAAGAGTACTGAAGACACTCGAACCTCCAAAAACCGGCCCCCGGGAGTCAAGGGGTTAAACTCTTGCAATTATTGTTAAATTTTGCATAAGCAAAGTGTATACAGTATGCATGAGTAGCACAATAATGTTCCAGAAATCAAGGGAAAAAAAATCTTTGCATACCACTGCCTTTCAAGCGGTTTCACCTTTGCGCCATTCTGTGCTATAGAGAGGTGACAGGAGTACCCCACGCTATGGAAGGATACGGTCATGACCCCTCTCGACGGAGCATTTCGTTCACTCTTTGAAACCAACATGGGTATCCGCGCCAATGAACGGGTCCTGGTGTTCAGCGACACGATCCGGGCCGACGAAACGGTCTCCGCAAGCGACCGGGACCGGCGCGTACGCCTGCATGCCACCGCCCGCATGGCGGCGGCATTCGCCGCGAGGACGTATGGCAGCGGCGGCTTCGTGGAATTCCCCGCCACCCCTGCCTCGGGAGCCGAGCCGCCCCGGGAGCTCTGGCTGGCGACCTTCGGCGCAGACGCCATCGCCGAACTGGAACGGACGGGGCTCCTGGCAAAGCTCCTGGCAAAACAGGCTGCACCCGACGAGATCGGCACCGCCCGGGAGATCATCCTGGCCCACCGGCACGCCGTGGCCGACGTCATCATCGCCCTGTCCAACAACTCCACCAGCCATACCCGCTACCGCGCCCTGGCCTGCGCCACCGGCACACGCTTCGCCAGTCTGCCCCACTTCGACCCGGACATGTTCCACAGTTCCATGACCGTGGACTGGCAGGCCTTGGCAGACCGCACCGCCCGGCTGGTGGCGGCGGTCAACCGGGCGGAGTGGGTACGGGTCACCTGCCCCAACGGCACCGACATGATGATCTGCAAACAGGGGCGCCACGCCGGGGGGGACGACGGTCTGCTGACCGCGCCCGGCTGCTTCGGCAACCTCCCGGCCGGCGAGGGATATCTTGCGCCGTTGGAGGGCAAAAGTCACGGCATCATGGTGATCGAGTGGGCGCCGACCCGCAAATTGGACGAGCCGCTGCGTCTCTTCGTGGAGAACGGCACCGTGGCGCGGATCGAGGGAGCGGACCGGCATCGCGCCAAGCTTGAGGCCAAATTCGCCGAGGACGCCAACTGCCGGAACATCGCCGAACTGGGCATCGGCACCAACGACAAGGCCAGCCGGCCGGACAATGTGCTGGAAGCCGAGAAGATCCTCGGCACCATCCACATCGCCCTGGGGGACAACTCCGGCTTCGGCGGCCGGGTCAGCGCCCCGTTCCATGAGGATTACGTCTTCTACCACCCGACCGTGACGGCCATCATGGCCGATGGGAGTGAGCGGGTCCTTATCGATGACGGGAAGATGCTGGTTTAACCGCCAGAGAATGCGATCCGGGCAAACGGGCGGAGTCCCGTGTGTCCCCGCACTAACCAAACAACATTGTAAAGGGTTCGGATGCCGGGCGCCTAGGGCGCAACGAAGCGGACGGACCCGATCCCGAGTTATAGAACGGAGTTGCCATGAGTAATCCACTCACCCTCGGTTTTTCCCCCTGTCCCAACGATACCTTCATGTTCTACCCCCTCGTCCACGATCTGGTGGACACCCGCGGCATCTCCTACCGGGAGCGGTTGGAGGATGTGGAGACCCTCAACCAGTTGGCCCTCAAGGGTGAGTTGGACGTCACCAAGGTTTCCTACCACGCCCTGGGGCATATCCGCGATGAGTACGCCCTGCTCCGCTCCGGCAGCGCCCTGGGACGGGGCTGCGGGCCGCTCCTGGTGGCAAAAGACCCCATAGATCCCAACGATCTGCGCGACAAGACCATCGCGATCCCGGGACGCTTGACCACGGCGCTGCTC
Organism: Oryzomonas sagensis; assembly: GCF_008802355.1. Taxonomy (NCBI): domain Bacteria; kingdom Pseudomonadati; phylum Thermodesulfobacteriota; class Desulfuromonadia; order Geobacterales; family Geobacteraceae; genus Oryzomonas; species Oryzomonas sagensis. The sequence continues at coordinate 328,332 of NZ_VZRA01000001.1, forward strand.
TTGTTGCGCATGTTCGATCCCACCCTGAAAAATTTCCTGGTCATGCCCTTCAACGAGATCATGGATGCCGTCCTGAACGGCAACGTGGACGCCGGCGTGATCATCCACGAATCCCGTTTTACCTACCAGGGGTTCGGCCTGCACAAGATGCTCGACCTGGGGGAGTGGTGGGAACGGGAGAGCGGCCTGCCGATCCCCCTGGGGGGTATCGTCGCCAGGCGTTCCCTGGGGGCAGACACCATCGCCGCCATCGAGGGGGCCCTGCGGGACGGGGTGGCCTACTCCCGGGCCAACCCCGCCGCCGCGGCCCATTACATCCGTGAGCACGCCCAGGAGATGAACGCAGAGGTCTGCTCGGCCCACATCGGCCTGTATGTCAACGACTTCTCCAGCGATCTGGGGGACGAGGGGATCAGGGCCATTCAGTGCCTCATGGAACGGGCCGAGAAGACGGGCATTGTCCCGACCTCCACGGCGCCGCTTTTTGGCTAGGAGGTTGTTGAAAAACAGCCATCAGGCCTTCGTCCTCGAAGGCCCTTTTGTGACTGAGGCCTTTGGCCTCACCCTGCGGGCGCCTTCGCGGTCCAATTCCACGAGTGAAATTGTGCGGCGTAGCGCTGCTACGCCTCCGCAAGGCCTGTCGAGCGGGTGCGACGATCTGACTATTTTTGAACAACTTGGGGGTTTTCGGTAGCCTTCCGGACGAACGGAGGCGTGGCGGCGTCACGGATTCAGGTGATGCCGACCGCCCCTTTACAAACAACACCGATATGATTATGTTGCATCCCTAAAACGTTCATTGTGCAGGAGGAAGATGTATGGCGGAAGAACAGAAGGAAAAATGGCAGGGGTGGCTGGCGCTGTCCACGGCCATCGTGGCGGTCCTGGCCGCCCTGACTACGCTCTATATGGGGAAATACTCGTCCCGCGCCATCATGGCCCAAGGGCAGGAGAGCGACCAGTGGGCCTATTATCAGGCCAAGAGCATCAAACAGCATAATTTTGAAATGAACAAAAAGGCGCTGGAGTTGCAGTACCATGCCCAGAGGGGACTGCCGCCCGAAGTGGCCGCCGACTATGAGAAGACCCTCGCCAAATACGGTGAGGAGATCAAGCGCTACGATAATGACAAAAAGGAGATCAAGGACAAGGCGGAGGGTATCGCCAAGACCAAACTCAAGGCCCAGGAGATGGGTGGCAACTTCGCCTACGCCCTCATCTTCCTCCAGATAGCCATCATGCTTTCATCCCTGGCCAGCCTGACCAAGCGCCACTACCTCTGGTACATCGCCCTCGTGTGCAACCTGGGGTGGCTGTTCTTCTTTCTGGATGCCTGGATGCTCTTTTACTGAAAGCCTCCCACAGCTGACGCCAAAAAGGCCGCCCGATCCCAGGGCGGCCTTTTCTCATGCTTATTTCCGGTAGTATGACATGGCTTCCGGTATCAGGCGTTCTATCCCCGTGATCCGGGTGGCATCGGACGGATGGGTGCTGAGGAACTCCGGGGGCGCCTGCCCCCCTTTCTGTGCGGCCATGCGTTGCCAGAAGACAACCGCCTCGTGGGGATCGTAACCGGCCATGGCCATAAAGATCAACCCCAGGTGGTCGGCCTCGCTTTCCTGCAATCTGCTGTAGGGGAGGATGGCCCCGTATTGGGCCCCGACGCCGTACACCGACATCCAGAGCTGCTGCGTGGCGGCCGACTTTGTGGCAAGCGCCGTGGAGAGCGCCACCCCGCCCATTTGCGTGATCAGCCCCTGACTCATGCGCTCGTTGCCGTGCTCTGCGATGGCATGGGCGATCTCATGCCCCATCACCACGGCCAGGCCCGCTTCCCCCTGGGCGACCGGCAGGATACCGGTATAGACGACCACCTTTCCCCCCGGCATGCACCAGGCATTGACCTGCTTGTCTTCCACCAGATTGAACTCCCACTTGTAGTTGGCCAGATGCCCGCTCAGGCCGCTGGCGGCAAAGTAGCGTTCAACCGCATCCTGGACCCGCGCCCCCACCCGCTTGACCACCCGGGTCTGCTCCATGTTGGCGCTGACCTTGTGCTCCTTCAGGAACTGGTCGTACTGCTGCAGGCTCATGGAGATCATGGACGAGCCGGGGATCAGGTTGAGCTGCGAGCGCCCGGTGATGGGAACGGTGCTGCACGCGGCCAGGGCAAAGGCCAGGCAGAGTATTGGTGCAATTCGTCCAGACATCAGGACCACCTCCTCACGGCAATCTCAGAATATGGGCCACCACATCCAGCAGCGGGGAAGGAGAGAGGCCAAGGAAGAGGATGGCGGCGGTGGGGATGGCCAGGGCGACACTCTCGGAGATGGACAGGCGGCGCACCGGCGCGTCCCCACCGTCGGCAGGCCGCATGTAGAGCGCAACCACCACCCGCAGATAGAAGAAGACCGCCACCAGGGCAGAGAGGGCGCCCACCACGGCCAGGGCGGTTTCGCCGGCCCGCAGCGCGGCGCTGAAAACCGCGAACTTGGCCATGAAACCGACAGCCGGGGGTATCCCGGTCAGGGAGAACAGCGCCACCGCCAGGGCCGCACCGGCCAGGGGATTGCGGTAGCCCAGGCCGCGGTACTGTTCGATGGCGTCCCGGTCCGTGCCATCCGACAGGACCGCTACCGCCCCGAAGGAGGCCAGCCCGGCCGCAGCATAGGCCACGATGTAGAAGAGCGCGGCCCGTGCCCCACCGGCCGGCAGGGCCACAAAGGCCAGGGCCACATACCCCATCTGGGCCACCGACGACCAAGCCAAAAGCCGCTTGATGCTGCTCTGCACCAGGGCCGCCAGGTTGCCGCAGACCAGGGTGGCGAGCGCCAGGCCCCAGAGGATGTCGTGACCGCCGCGCCATACGGCCGCCAGGGGCAGGACGAGGAGCACGGCCGCCGCCGAGGCCCCCTTGGAGGCGGTGGAAAGGAGCGCCGTTACCGGCGCCGGCGCCCCCTGGTACACGTCCGGGGTCCAGAGATGGGCCGGAACCCAGGAAAGTTTGAAGGCCAGTCCCACGAGGACCATGCAGACCCCAGCCAGGAACAACGGCTCGGGCGGGGCCGCTTGCAGGGCCAGTTCGGCCAGTTTGAGCGTACCGCGGCTGCAATAGACCAGCGCGATCCCCATGGCCAGGATGGCCGCAGACAGGGTGCCGTTGAGCAGGTATTTCAGCCCTGCCTCGCCTCCCCGGACCGAATCCCGTTCAACGGCCACCAGGATGTAAAAGGCAAAGGTAAAGGCCTCCAGGCCGAGGAACAACATCAGCAAATCGGTGGCGGCACAGGCCGCCCCCATGCCGGCCAGGGCGAAGAGCAGGGTGGCCGGATACTCCTCCCCCACGATGCCGCGCCGCTTGTTGTAGCCGGAGGCCAGCAGCAGGGCCACCAGACCGGTGCTGTCGAGGAAGACGGCGAAGAAACGGGAGAAGGGGGTGACGGCAAGGCCCGGCATGACGGCGTTAGCCGGGAGGGCAATCGTCCACACCAGGGCGGCGACGACAAAAGCGAGAGCCAACTCATACAGCCATCCCCCCGGTCGTACCGCCCCCGCCAATAAGACCACGACGCTGCCGCCGGCCAGGATAATCAAAGGCATGAATGCCATCAGGTCGGCATTTGTCATGGCGCCCCTCCAACCAGAAGCTGCACCGGTCCGTGGATCAGATCCAGAAGCGGCGTGGGATGCACGCCCATCCAGACCACCAGCAGGGCCAGCACGGCCAGGAGGCAGAGTTCCCGGCGATCCAGGTCCGCCAGCGGCAAGGGTGTGCGTTCCGTCTGAAAGACCACTTCCTGCACCAGCCGCACCGTGTACACCAGGGTCAGGACGATGCCGGTGAAGGCCAGCCCCGCCGCCAGGGGGGACCTGGTGAAGGTGCCGGACAGTACCAGGAACTCGCCCACGAAGTTGTTCAGCCCCGGCAGGCCGGCCGAGGCCATGGAGAAGAGCAGGAAGAAGAACGACCAGAGCGGAATCTTGCCCCACAATCCGCCGAAGGCGTTGATCTCCCGGGTGTGCGCCCGCTCGTCCAGCATGCCCACCATGGCGAACAGGGCGCCGGTGGTCACACCGTGGTTGGCCATCTGGATGATGGAGCCGGACAGCGCCACCGGTTGCCAGGCGGCGATGCCGATGGCCACGTATCCCATGTGGCCGATGCTGGAATAGGCGATGAGGCGCTTCATATCCTCCTGGGCAAAGGCCACCAGCGAGGCGTAGACGATGCCGGCGATGGCCAGGGTGTAGAACAGGGGGGTCAAGGTCTGGGCCGCCTGGGGGAAGAGCGGGTAGCCGAAACGGAGCAGGCCGTAGCTCCCGGTCTTGAGCAGAAGCCCGGCCAGGATCACGCTCCCCGCGGTAGGGGCGTCGGTATGGGCGTCCGGCAGCCAGGTGTGCAGGGGAAAGAGCGGGAACTTGATGGCGAATGCCAGGAAAAAGGCGCCGAACAGCCAGAGCTGGGTACCGCCCGGCAACCGGGTCGCGATCAGTTGCTGCAGCCCGAAGGTGGCCACGCCGCTCTGTTGGGCATGGAGCAGGTGCAGGGCGATGATCGCCAGGAGCATCAGGAGCGAACCGAACATGGTGAAGAGGAAGAACTTGACCGTGGAATAGATGCGCCGGCCATGCCCCCAGATGCCGATCAGGAAGAACATGGGGATCAGCATCACCTCCCAGAACAGGTAGAACAGGGCCAGGTCCAGGGCCAGGAAGACCCCCATGATGCCGGTTTCCATGGCCAGGAGCAGCGCCAGGAACAGGCCGACCTTTTCGCCGACGGCGCGCCACGACACCGCCAGGGCCACACAGAAACTGAAGGCGGTCAGCATGACCATGAGGAGCGATATGCCGTCCAGCCCCAGGGTGTAACGGATACCGAAGGCCCCGATCCACGGCGCGTCCTCCACCAGCAGGTAACCGGGCAGGATCGGTTTCAGCGCCGCCAGCCCGTGCCACGAGGCGTACAGCCAGAGCGCCAGCAGCAACTCTCCGGTCATCACCCCCAGGGCCAGCGGCCGCGCGGCCACAGGGCGCTTCCAGACCGGCAGCATCAGCAGGCCGCCCGCCAGGGGGAAGAAGACCAGGATGGTCAGGAGAGGCAGATCGGCCATCATGACAGCGTCACCCAAACGAGGTAAACCAGCACCACGCAGACCCCGGCCGCCAGGCCGAACAGGGAGGTGGCCACCCGGCCGCTGCTCCAGGCGGCGGGCAGGCCACCCAGGCGGGCGGTGAGACGAGCCAGGCCGTCCAGGGTGCCGTCGATGCCGGCCTCGTCCCACCGCTTCCAGAGGAAACGCGCCAGGTGGTTGAACGGATTGATGACCAGCACCCAGTAGAGGCTGTCCAGATACCAGCCGTTCAGCAGGAACCGAGCCCCCGGCTGGCCTGCCTCCTCGCGGGCCAGGGTTTCGGCCCGTCGGCTGCCGGTGTAGCGGGACCACGCCAGGCCCAGACCCGTGAGGCTCAAGGTGGCGGCGACGATCTGCAGGGCGATCTCGTCGGCATGCGGGGGCTGCTCAACACCCCCAAAACCGGGGATCGAACCGAGGAAGCCGTCCAGAAGCCCCTGATACCCCAGGTAGGCGGGCAGATTGAGCAGGCCGCCGCATAAGCCCAACAGGGCCAAGGGGACGAGGGTGAGGGTCATGATCAATGGGAGTGGGCCGGGTGGGAGGGAATGTCCCTGTTCCCCATGAAAGACCACAAAGACCATGCGAAAGGTGTAGAAGGAGGTCAACAGCGCCGTAAAGAGGCCAAGGAGCAGCAGGCCACCGTACAGGGGACCGCCTTGGGCGACAACCCCACCCAGAATGGCGTCCTTGCTGAAGAAGCCGCCGGTCAGGGGAAACCCGGCCAGGCAGAGCGCTCCGGCCAAAAACGGCCAGTAGACCGCTGCCAGCTTTGTCCTGAGCCCCCCCATGCGGAAGATGTCCTGCTGGTGGTGCAGGGCGGTGATGACGCACCCCGCCCCCAGGAACAGGAGCGCTTTGAAGAAGGCGTGGGTCAGCAGGTGGAAGGTCGCGCCGGTCAGCGCCCCGGCCCCCACGCCGAGCACCATGTAGCCGATCTGGCTGATGGTGGAGTAGGCCAGGATGCGTTTCAGGTCGCGCTGGCAGCAGGCGCAGGTGGCGGCGTAGAAGGCGGTGATGCCGCCGGTCAGGGCGATGGCGGCCCGCACCGTGTCGGAGGAACCGATCAGGGGAAACATGCGCGCCAGCAGGTAGACCCCGGCCGTGACCATGGTGGCGGCGTGGATCTGGGCCGACACCGGCGTGGGGCCGGCCATGGCGTCCGGCAGCCAGACCGACAGGGGCAGTTGGGCCGATTTCCCGGCGGCGCCGGCCAACAGCAGCAGGCCGATGGTCGTCACGATGGCAGCCGGGACCAGCGCGCCCATGGTGTTCAGGTGGGTGATGGATACGGAGCCGGAGAGCTGGTACATCCAGACGATGGCGATGCCGAAGGCGGTGTCGCCGATGCGGGTGGTGATGAAGGCCTTGCGCCCGGCGGTGGCGTTCTTCTCCTCCGTATACCAGAAGCCGATCAGGGCGTAGGAGCAGAAGCCGACCCCCTCCCATCCCAGGTAGAGGAGCGGCAGGTTCTCGGCCAGCACCAGGGTCAGCATGGCAAAGACGAAGAGGTTCAGCAGGGCGAAGTAGCGGGCCCAGGCCGGGTCGTCCTGCATATAGCCCACGGAATAGAGGTGGATCAGGCCGCACACGAATGTGATCATCAGGGTCAGGCTCAGGGAGAGCTGGTCCAGATACAGGGCGATGGGGGCCTGGAAAGTGAACGCGGCCAGCCAGGAGCCAAACTCCACCCTGACCGGGCCGGTGAAGCCGACACAGGCCAGCACGGCGCAGCAGAACGCGCCCCAGATCACCCCGCAGGCCACCGCCTCGCCCACGCGGCGGGGCAGCAGCCGCCCCAGCAGGGCGTTGTAGAGGCCTCCCAGGAGCGGCAGCAGGAGTATGAGGGCGAGGTAGAGGTGCATCGGTTCTTTCGTTTACCCTTTCATCTCGCTGAACAGGTCCGTATCCACGGTCTTGCGCCGCCGGTGCAGGTAGACCACCATGGCCAGGGCCAGGGAGACCTCGGCCGAGGTGAGGGCCATGATGAAGATGGCGAACAGTTGGCCATCCGCAGTGCCCCAACGGGCCGAGCCCGCCACGAAGACCAGCATGACGGCGTTCAGCATGACCTCGATGCAGACCAGCATCATGATCAGGTTGGCGCGCCAGGCCAGAAGCCCCCCCATGCCCAGGAAGAAGAGCAGACCGGCCAAAATGAGGATATGTTCCAGCGGGACGATCATGACGGATTCCCCTCATCTCCACCCCCTCTCCCCGGGGGAGAGGGTGGCCGAAGGCCGGGTGAGGGGGAATCTTGCCGCCCCAAATACAAAGCCCCCACTAAAGCAAACAGAAGCTGTAACGAAACCAGTTCCACCGCCAGACCGTGATCCTCAAACAGGCGCCGGGCCACCTCGCGGATCGGCAGGGCCGGGGCCGGTGCTGCGGAACCACGGCGGGAGACGATGACGACCGCCAGGGAGGCGATGCTCGCCCCGGCCAGCACCAGGGCCGACAGCCACTGGCGCCACCGGGGTGCGACCCCTTTTTCCGGGTGCCCCAGGTCGAGCATCATGATCACGAACAGGAACAGCACCATGATGGCCCCGGCGTAGAGGATCACCTCGAAGGCCGCCACCAGCGGCGCCATCAGCAGGTAAAAGATCACCGCGATGGAGAACAGGGAGGTGACCAGGTACAGGATGGCATGCACCGGGTGTTTCTCGGTAATGGCCAGGATCGTGCCGATAACGGCCACGCCTGCCAGTATGTAGAAGATGATCTGTTCCATAGTTCAATTCATTTTGCCGCGGAGACGCAGAGGCGCAGAGAGACAGGGGAATTCAACAGCAAGAGACAACTATACCCGAAAAAAAGCGTTCCGCCTTTCTCTCTGTTTTTTTGTTTCCTCTGTGTCTCTGTGTCTCCGTGGCAGATTCGATTTCCGCCGTTACGGCATCAACGACCTGGCATCCACCGGCGGATTTTCCTCCACCCCCTCGCCCCGGGGCTGGGTCACGGCGATACCGGCATGGCGGTAGAAGTTGTAGGAATCGTCCTTGCCGCAGCCATCGATCAGCAGGTCCTCTTTTTCATAAACCAAGTCCATGATGTCCCGCTTGCAGATCTCGAAATCGGGGGTCATCTGGATGGCCAGGGTCGGGCAGGCCTCAGCGCACAGGCCGCAGAAGATGCAGCGGGAGAAGTTGATCCGGAACCATGCGGCATAGCGGCGGCCATCCGCCCCTTCGGCGGCCTGCATGGAGATGCAGTCCACGGGACAGGCGGCGGAACAGAGGTAGCAGGCCACGCAGCGCTCGCCGCCGTCCGGGTCGCGGGTCAGCACGATCCGCGCCCGGTAACGCGGGTACGGGGTGCGTTTTTCCTCGGGATACTGGATGGTGACCGGCCGGCGCAGCATGTGCGCCAGGGTGATGCGGAAACCGCCCAGGATGGCCCGTATGTCGGAGAATATCGGCATGGTTCGTTCTTCTAAAGAGGTTGTTGAAAAACAGCCATCTCGCCGCCGTCCTCGAAAGCCCTTTTGTGCGGCGTAGCGCTGCTACGCCTCCGCAGGGCTTTCTGCGGGTGCGACGATCTGACTATTTTTGAACAACCTGGGTTTTTCAACAGTTTGTAAAAAAACGAGACGCCCCGGCGGGGCGTCTCGGCTCGGGAGTTCGAACGTATCAGGCGTTACCGTGTTTGGCCCGCTCGGCCTTCTTGAGCAGCGCCGAGGCCAGGGGGTGGCTGTTGTTGTCCGCATAGCGGCTGGCGGTATTGCCGGTGGACGTTTTGAGTCCCGCATCGGCGCCGCCGTCCAGCAGGGCCTGCACCGTCAGGTTGCAGCCGTAGATGGCGGCCAGCATCAGGGGAGTATGCCCCTCATGGTCGCGGACGTCAACGTCGGCGCCCTTGTCGACCAGCATCTTGACGATTTCGGTGTGGCCGTTGGCGGCGGCGTAGTGGAGGGCCGTTTTGCCTTTGTCGCTGCTGGCGGTCAAGTCGGCGCCCCGGTGCAGCAGGTCTTGAACAAAGTCCTTCTGCCCCTCTTTCGCGGCATTGATCAGAGGGGTGTGGCCGTGACGGTCTTTGGCGTTCACACTTTCCATGTTCGACTCCTCCCGTGGTTGATGTATGTTCCGGACGGCGATGTCCGCAGTTTCATCGTGATAAAGGTATCATGTCCCCACGCAACGCCAGCCACCAGCCGGTGACCAGGATATTCGCCAGGGCCAGGGGCGTCAGCACCTTCCACCCCAGGTGCATGAGCTGATCGTAGCGCAGACGGGGCAGGGTCCCGCGCATCCAGATGAAGAAGAAGGCAAACCCCAGGGTCTTGAGGGAAAACCAGATCACCGGCGCCAGAAAGGGGCCGTGCCATCCCCCCAGGAAGAAGGTCGTCGCCAGTCCGCCCAGCACGATGATGTTGATGTATTCCCCCACAAAGAACAGGCCGAAGCGCATGCCGGAGTATTCGGAGTGGAAGCCGGCCACCAACTCCCCCTCGGCCTCGGGGATGTCGAAGGGGATGCGTTTGCACTCCGCCGTGATGCTGATCAGAAAGATGAGAAAGGCCAGGGGCTGGTAGACGATGAACGGGATGGGGGCCTGGGCGGCGACGATGTCCGCCAGGCTGAAGGAACGGGCCAGCATGACCACCGGCACCAGGGACAGCCCCATGGACAGTTCGTAGGAGATCAGCTGGGCCAGGCCGCGAATGCCCCCCAGCAGGGAGTACTTGGAGTTGGAGGCCCAGCCGCCGATGGCAACGCCGTACACGGCGATGGAGGAGAGCGCCAGGAAAAACAGCAGCCCGACGTTCAGATCGGCCACCAGCATCGGCACCCGGCGGCCGGCAATGGTCACCGGCGCACCGAACGGGATGACGGCAAAGGTCAGAATGGCCGGGATGGCGGCCATGGCCGGGGCAAGGTAGAACAGCCATTTGTCGGCGGCTCTTGGGATAAAATCTTCTTTGGTGAGGAGCTTGATCAGATCTGCAAGGGGTTGGAGAAGTCCAAGGGGGCCGACGCGATTGGGTCCCTTGCGATCCTGGATCCAGGCCAGGACCTTCCGTTCGGCGAATACCAAGTAGGCGGCCAGGGTAAGGATCACGAAGAAGATCATCCCCAGCTTTGCCGCAAACAGCGCTATGTCCACAGTGGATGCCGTCATCGGTACCTGGTCAGGAGCATGTAAGAGGACACCAACGGAATGGTATTCATATATCACAAAAACGTGTCGAACGCCACCGACTAATTCCAGGGCGCGGATGGCAGCGCGGGGGACGCTGCACGAAGAACTGCGGCAGAACTCCGGCGCTTCAAGGGGTTACGTTTGCCCCCCCGGCAAGGATATTCCGTCAACAGGAGGTCGGAGGTGCGAATAAATTCCAAATTGTCGGCGCCAGAGAAATAAGCGCTTGAACAGCCACGACGCGGCGCACTATAATATGATCGCCAAGGAGAGTGTTGACATGGATGTACACCAGGCGGAATTCATCAAAAGTGCGGTAAAACCGAAGGACTACCCGGAGACGGCCCTGCCCGAGGTGGCCTTTGTGGGCCGCTCCAACGTGGGCAAGTCGTCGTTGATCAATGTGCTGGTCAACCGCAAAAGCCTGGTTCGGACCAGTTCCACTCCCGGCAGAACCCAGTTGATCAACTTTTTCGACGTTAACGGCCGCTTGGTCCTGGTGGACCTGCCCGGCTATGGCTACGCCAAGGCGCCGCCCGAGGTGCGCAAACAGTGGCAACCGATGATCGAGACCTACCTGGCCAAGCGCGAGAACCTGCGGGCGGTGGTCTTGATCCTGGATATCCGCCGCATCCCCGCGGACGGGGATCTGGAGATGCTGCGCTGGCTGGAGACCTATGGTATCCCGCCGATCATCGTGTTGACGAAATGCGACAAACTCTCGAAGAACGAGCAGGCCCGTCAGGCGGGAGTGATCGCTGCGGCCATCGGCCGCAGGCGGGAGGAGCTGCTCCCCTTCTCTGCCCTGTCGAAGGCCGGGCGCGACATGGTCTGGCGGGTGATCACGGAACTGGCCGGGCTGGAGAGCGTCACGACCTGATGGAGAACCCCGTGAATTCGCCGACGCAGGTCTCACGGCGCAGGTCGAGCCGTTCCACCCAGGCGGCGGGCGGCCCCTGATGGCACCATTCGACCAGGGCGTTCACCCCACTCTCATCGCCCTCGAACACGCCGGCTACCGAGCCGTCCGGCAGATTCCCGACCCAGCCGTTGACGCCCAGCTCCGCGGCGCGGAGGCTGGTGTAGTGACGAAACGCTACCCCCTGGACACGGCCGAAAACCGTGACGGAAACCCTGATATTCATACGGTATCCCCCTTGGATACTGAACAGATCCCAACCGATCCACAGGACAATCCCATGGTGCAACAACCAACCAAAACGGCAGCGGACAAGACGGCCATGCCGGACATGCAGAAACGCCCCGACCACCGCAGGATACCCATCGCCAAGGTCGGCGTCAAGGACATCTCCTACCCCATCGTGGTGATGGACAAGAACCACTCGCTCCAGCACACGGTGGCGCGGATCAACATGTACGTTGACCTGCCCCACCACTTCAAGGGGACCCACATGAGCCGCTTCGTGGAGATCCTCAACCGCCACCGTGAGCATATCGGCCTGGACAAGCTGGAGCCGATCCTGGACGAGGTGAAGGCCCGGCTCGGCTCCGCCAGTGCCCACGTGGAGATCCAGTTTCCCTACTTCATCGAAAAGAAGGCGCCGGTCTCGGGCGCCAAAAGCCTTATGGAGTACAGCTGCGAGTTCAAGGCGTCCATGACCGATACCCTGGATTTCGTGCTGGTGGTCAAGGTGCCGCTCACCTCGCTCTGCCCGTGCAGCAAGGAGCTTTCCCGCGCCGGCGCCCACAACCAGCGCAGCGTCATGACCGTGCGGGTGCGCTACCGGGAGTTCATCTGGATCGAGGATCTGGTGGAGTTGATCGAGCAGTGCGGCAGTAGCCCGCTCTACTCCCTGCTCAAACGGGAGGACGAGAAGTACGTCACCGAGCAGGCCTACGACAATCCGCGTTTTGTGGAGGACATGGTCCGGGAGGCTTATTCCCGGCTGGCAGCCGTGGAAAACATCACCTGGTTCTCGGTGGAGGCGGAAAACTTCGAGTCGATCCACAACCATTCGGCCTATGCTGCCGTGGAGCTCGACCGCCGGGCATGACCAGAGGACTGATCATCTTTGCCCGGGAGCCGCTCGTCGGCACGGTAAAAACCCGGCTGGCCCAGGATCTGGGCAGCCATCGGAGCGCAACGGACCTGTATGCGGCCATGCTGGCCGATGTGCTCGCCGCCGCCGTCACCCTGGACGATACCCGCCTGCTGATCTTCTGGGCGTCGAAAAACGGATCCGTTCCCTCTGTTCCGGCCCTGCCCCAGGCGGCGATGTTCGAACAGCAGGGGGGAGACTTGGGCGAACGCATGGCCAACGCCTTTGAAACGGCCCTGGCGAGCGGTTGCGAAACATGCTGCATCATCGGCAGCGATGCGCCCGACCTCCCCCCGGAGTACATCCTCCGGGCGTTTGACCTCCTGGAGCTGGGGGAAGCCGAGGCGGTTTTCGGCCCGGCCGAGGACGGGGGCTATTACCTGCTCGGCCTGCGGCGCTTGCAGAAGCGGCTGTTCGAGGAGATTGCCTGGAGCAGTTCGGAGGTTCTGCACACCAGCCTGGAACGGGCCCAGCTCTGCGGGCTCGGGACCGCCCTCCTGCCGCCGTGGCGGGATATCGACACAGGTGAGGACCTGGAGGCATTTCTGGAGCGGCCCACGCGGGATACTGCGCCCCGGACCCTGGCCGTGGCGCGACGCCTGAAAGGAAGTGCGACCTTATGTCCGACTATCTGATGGCAATACTGGTCGAGTTTACCGGCGGGGACTTTGCCCCCGATCATTTCGTTCGCCTCGGCACGGCGGCCCTGTTCTGGGTCCTGCTCATCTGGGCGGCCATGCGCCAGCGCCGCCACGACCCGCAGCGCAACAGGCTGCTGCTGATCGGCTTCGCCCTCGGTCTGGTGCGGGAACTCTTCATGTTCGCCGTCCTGTTCCTCTCCTTCAGCAAGACGATTCCAAACGCGCTCATGCAGCCGTTCACCGAACCGGTGGAACAGCTTTTGACCGGTGTTTCCCTGGTATGGATCGCCTCCGCCTATCTGGACAGCCTGCTCGACGCCCGCTTGGCCGGGCGCTACCTCAAAGGAGGAGTGGCCTGTCTGCTCGCCGCCTATCTGGCAACCTTCCGGGGCTGGGCCTCCTTCAGCAGCAGCCTTCCGGAGGCGAACTTCCATGCCAGCGGATATGGCGTGACCTTCCACCTCGCCGGGGCCCTGGTGCTGGCTGCCGCCCTCGTCTTCCTGTGGCGTGTCTCGGGATGGCGCCGAACGGCGCTCCTGATCGCCTTCGGCTGTTTTTTTCTGGATGACGCCCTGGGCCTGGCATACGGCATCGCATCCGCAAGCGCCATCACCGTTCTCGGGCCGATCCGCCACGGTCTGCACATGTTCGCCATCCCGGTCTTCGGCTATATCTACGGCCGCGAATTGTGGGAACATCACCTGACAGCGGAACGGGAGGCGCTCCGCTCCCGGGAACGCCACCAGAAACTGGTTGATACGATCGAGGGGATCGTCTGGGAGGCGGCTGCGGATACGCTTCGTTTCACGTTTGTCAGCGCCCAGGCCGAGCGGATTCTGGGATACCCGGTGTCGGTCTGGCTGTCCGATCCGGACTTCTGCCATGACCGCATCCACCCGGAGGATCGCGGCTGGGTGCTGGATATCTGCCGCGCAATGGGGCGTGATGGCGCATCACGACAGTTCGAATTCCGTATGATCGATGCCGGCGGCGGCACCCTGTGGCTGCGCAATGCCGTCTCGGTGATTGCCGAGGATGGCCAGCCGCCGATCCTGCGAGGGCAGATGTTCGATATCACCGAACGGCGAAAAATGATTGACTCCCTGCGGGAAAGCGAGGCCAAATTCCGTTCGTATATCGAGTTTGCGCCCATCGGCGCATTCGTTGTCGACCATTTGGGGCGGTACGTCGAGACGAACCGCACCGGGGCCGCGATGCTGGGGTATGCCGAAACCGAACTGCTCGACATGTCAATCGCGGATGTGCTGCCCCCCGAATACCGGGAAACGGGACGGCAAAATTTCGAACGGCTGAAGGAAGTGGGTTCTGCCAGCCGGGAGTCGCTCCTGGTGCGGAAAGACGGGGGCTTGCTCTGGGTCTCCCTCCAGGCCGTCAAGCTCGGCCACGACCGCTACATCGGGTTTTTCCAGGACATTACCGAACGGAAACAGACGGAACAGGCCCTGATTTCGGCCAAGGACGCAGCCGATGCGGCCAATGCCGCCAAGAGCCAGTTTCTGGCCAACATGAGCCACGAGCTCCGCACACCCTTGAACGGTATCATCGGCATGAGCGGGCTTCTGATGGATACGGATCTGACCCCCGAGCAGCTCGAATACGCCGGGATCGCCCTCAAAAGCAGCAAGGATCTGCTGGACCTCATCGATGAACTTCTCGACTTCGCCCGCATCGAGGCAGGAAAACTCCTGTTTGAAAAACGCGACTTCAATCTCCAGACCGTCCTCAAGGACACCATGCAGATACTGTCACTGCAGGCCGCGGAAAAGAGGCTGCAGTTGGACTGGGGGGTGGAACCGGATGTGCCGCTGCACCTCAAGGGCGATCCGGGCCGTTTGGCCCAGATCATCAGGAACATCGTGGGCAACGGCATCAAATTCACCCGGCAGGGTGGTGTGGCGGTCCACGTATCCCGCGAGGCGGAGGAGGGGGGAGAGGTGACGCTCCAGTTTGCCGTAACCGATACCGGCATCGGTATCCCCCAGGAGTACCTGAGCCGCATCTTCACCCCCTTCGTCCAGGTCGACGGCTCAAGCACGCGCAAATACAGCGGCACGGGACTGGGGCTGGCCATCAGCAACCAACTGGCCGAACTCATGGGCGGCTCCATCAACGTGGTAAGCGCCGTGGGCTCGGGTTCGACCTTCCGCATCGTCCTGCCGTTCGAGAAACAGGAGCAGAAGCCAATGAAGAATCAGGAAGGCGAAAACCGGACCATATTCTTCAGCCGTGACGCCGACGCCCCCCAACGCGCCCGCATCCTGCTGGCCGAGGACCATACGACCAACCGGCGGGTGATCAGGATGATGCTCAACAAGCTGGGCTACGAGACCGACGCCGTGGCCAACGGCCGCGACGCGATCAAGGCCCTGGAAAGCACCTCCTACGACCTGGTGCTGATGGACTGCCAGATGCCGGAAATGAACGGCTACGACGCCACCGCCGTCATCCGCGACCCCGCCTCCCGCGTCCTCGATCATGCAACGCCGGTGATCGCCCTGACGGCCAACGCCATGGCCGGCGAACGGGATAAGTGCATCGAAGCGGGCATGAACGATTACCTCTCGAAACCGGTGCTGGTCCAGGACCTGGAAACGGTCCTGAGCAAATGGCTTGAAAACCGATAGACCAGCAAACAAACAGAGAAAGGCTATTCCCCCAGATATGCAACCGATTCTCATCATGACGGCAGTGCCGCAGGAAATGACCCTGCTGGAACACGCCCTGACCAACACAGTCCGACGGACGGCAACCGCTTTCGAGTATGCCGAGGGGACCATCGGTACGCTCCCCGTACTACTCTGCGCGGGTGGCGTCGGCAAGATCAACGCCGCTGCCGCCACGGCTACCCTGATCGAACGCTGCCGGCCGCGCCTGGTGATCAATACCGGCTGCGCGGGCGCCTATCCCGGGAGCGGGCTTTCCATCGGCCACCTCGCCGTTGCCAGCAACGAAATTCTGGGGGATGAGGGGGTCCTGACGACCGGCGGGTGGAGGGATCTGCGCTTCATGGAGTTACCATCCTTCATGCAGGGCAAGCGGGCCTATCACAATGAAATCCCCCTGTCCAAACACGCCGCCGAAAAGGCCATGCAGCTTGCCGATTATTACGGAGTATTCCTGATGCGGGGACGGTTCGTGACCGTTTCCACCTGTAGCGGGACGCGTCAGCGCGGCGAGACCTTGGCGCGGCACTTCAACGCCATTGCCGAAAGCATGGAGGGGGCGGCCGTGGCCCAGATATGCCTGCGGTCGGGCGTGGACTGCCTGGAGATCCGCGGCATCAGCAATCCGGTGGTCGATCGGGATATGAGCGCCTGGGATATCCCGCGGGCTGCGGAATCGGCACAACGCTTCGTGCTCAAATACCTGGAAGACCTGGACCGGCCGGAGTTGAGCGCTTTTATGCAGGTGGCGCCCGAACGGTAAGACAAAAGCCGGCTCACGTACACAACAAAGGCCCTGGGGGATACTCCCAAGGGCCTTTGTTTGTTGTGGTGTGTTTATGCGGCCGTCAGGGGACCATGTCCGCAAAACGTTTACTGCGCCGGGGAAAACCGGAACGGTCAACGGACACGGCGCCCGCCTCGCGCACATTTTCGAGGCGCTCATCGGTTCCGGGATGAGTGGCCAGGATGCCCCCCTTCGACCCTCTGCCCGCCTCCTGAAGCCGATCCAGATACCCCACCAGCCCCTGGGGGTCGTAACCGGCGGCGGCAAGATACCCGAGGGCGGCCAAGTCGGCCTTTTTCTCCTGATCCCGGCCGTAGCCGTTCACCACGAGGGTCTTGACCACATCGTCGATGGAGCCCTGGAACAGGGAGACCAGTTGCGCGGTATCCTTGGAACTGAACTCCCGGGCCGCCTGGCTGCCGATGATCAGCAGCGCCTGGCTCCAGCGGGAGGACTGGATGGCCGCAATGCCGTCGCGATGGATGACATGACCCAATTCGTGGGCCAGTACGGCGGCCAGTTCATCCTCGTTCTTCACCGAGGCGATCATCCCCCGGGTGATCAGGACGGTGCCGCCGGGACAGGCGAAGGCGTTGATCTCCGGGGTGTCCAGAACGGCAAAATGGTAGCCGCCGAAGGTTGTCGGTTGTTCGGTGTGGAGCGCCAGCGTCTGCCCCACCAGGTTCAGGTACTCGGTGAGGCGCTTGTTGCGGTAGAGGGGGTAGGTGGCGGTGAGTTGGGCCGCCACGGCCCGGCCGATGTAGTATTCCTCTTCGTCGGAGACGGGGCGCGCCGCCTTGCCGATGGTCTGCACCGACGAGGCGATCATGCCGATCTGCTGGGGGGTGAGATCCTCCAGCCGGCAGCCGGCCAGGGAGAGGCCGGCCAGCAGGAGGCAGATCATACGGCGGGCGGCTGATGGCGACGGGAACATCATGGCTGGATCAGACCTCCCTGCTGGATGAACGTCTCCAGACTCTTCTCGCCCACGGCGAGACGTTCGATCTCGTCCACCGTCCCGTAGTTCAGGTTTTTGTTGGCGTTGCGATACCCCGCCTCGACCTGGGGATTGAACCCCTTGCCGGCCAGGGAGACCTCGTCGGCGGACACCCCGCCCGCGGAGCGCCCCCGGCCGGATGCCGAGTAGGAACGGGACTCCACGGCGCTCTTGTGGACCCAGCCGTTCACCCCCTTGGCGCTCACCTGGTACCAATCCCCTTTGCGGCCGATGACGGTCAGGCGGTCGCCGTAGCGCACCTTGGCCCTGACCGGGGCGAAGAAACGGCTCTCGGAACGGATGGCGTTGTCCCGGGTGACCACGCTCACCGTCTCGGCGGCGGCATCCACGGTCCAGAGCAGGCAGATCAGCAGTATGTAACGGGTTAATGGTCTCATTTCTCTTTCAGATGTATCACATTCCAGTCATCAGTCAATGGGGGAGTTTCAAGGCAGCGCCGGCACCAGTCCAGATAAAAGAGGGCCGGGCCGTCCTGGGGCCGTTGGGCAAGGGCTTCTTCGAACTGCGCCGCGGCGGCTTGCCACTCCCGATGGTGAAAGGCGTCAACCGCCCGGCCGTACAATGCCACCCATGCCGCCAACTCCGGCGGGGCGCCGTCCCGTTCCGCCAGCAGCTCATGGATGCGCACCGGCAACGCCTTCCCCTTGACGGCGATCAGCCCCAGTTCCCGCGCCAGGAAGCCATCCCCGGCCTCCACCAGGGTCGCGTCGCTGACCATGATGCGCGTGGCAAAGAACTTGTTGGCCGACTCCAGCCGGGAGGCAAGGTTGACCGTATCCCCCACCACGGTGTAGTCGAAGAGGCGGTCGCTCCCCAGGTTGCCCACAATGGCGTCGCCCGTATGGAGCCCGATGCGCAGGGAGATCGTCCCCAGGCCGCGGGTTTTGAATGCGGCGTTGACCCGTTCCAGGGCGGTCAGGGCGGCCAGGGCCGCGCGGCAGGCGTTACGTCCCGCATCCGGCCGGGCCAGGGGCGCGCCCCAGAAAGCCATCACGCAGTCGCCGATATACTTGTCGATCACCCCCTGGTGGCCGATGACCTCTTCGCTCACCGCGTTCAGCACGTCGTGCAGCATGAGGGCCGTCTCCTCCGGCGGAAACTGTTCGGCAATGGTGGTAAAACCGGCGATATCGGCAAAAAAGACCGTCACCCGCCGGCGCTGCCCCCCCGGCTTGATCAGGTCGGGATGCTTCAGCAGGTGGGCCACGACGGTCTCGTCCATGTACTGGGAGAAGGCGCGCCGCACGAAGCGGCGCTCCCGCCCTTCCGTGGCATAGCTGTAGGTGGAGGCGGCGGCAAAGGCGACCGCCAGGGCGGCCAGGGGAGGAATGAGCGGCAGGTAGACCCCCTGGCTGAACAGGAGCGCCGGCACCCCCAGGGAGGCCAGCAGCAGGCCGGCCAAGAGTGCCAGGTTCGCGGCGATGGAGGTGTGGGTCAGGATGAAGGCGCAGGCCGCCGCGGCGATGGCGGCCATGAAGACGATGGCGAGGGCGTCCGGCACCCGTTGGAGAAACGTGCCGTGCAGCAGGGCATCCAGGGTGGCGGCGTGGACCTGCACACCGGAGGTCACCGCCGATACGGCCGTGGGCTTCAAGTCATAGAGGCCGGCGGCGGTCAGCCCGAGAAAGACCTTTTTCCCCTTGAACCATGAGGCCGGATAGGCGCTCCGGCCATCGTCGCGGATCAGCTCCCGGATCGATACGATCTGGTACGGCTGCGCGCCGCGGGGGAAACGGGGCAGCAGGGCGCCGCCGTCCAGGGGGAGCGGTGCGGTGCCGCGCACCAGCCGGCCCTCGCGCACGGAGACCACCCGGCGCTCCAGGAGATGCCCCAGCACGAAATGCGGCAGGGTGCGGCCGGCTGCCTGGAACAGGAGCGGCAGGCGGCGGTAGACGCCGTCCCGGTCCGGCTTGATCATGACGTTGCCGCCGCCGTGGGCGCCACGGGCCAGGGGTGCGATGGGGGTGATGGCCGACGGCAGGGACGGGGACGGGGCCGGCACCCCTTTGACGGTCATGCGATCGAGGAACGCCTGTCCCGCAGCGTCGTTTTCCCGCTGGTTGGCGGTGGCGAAGACCGGGAGGACGACGTTGCCGGCCCTGGCCACGGCGGCAGCCAGGAGTTGGTCGTCCTCCTCGCCGTAGGAGGAGGGCTCGGTGAACAGGATATCCACGAAGACCGCATCGGCCTGGGCGAGCCGTTCGAAGACCGGGGCGTAGACCTGGCGCGGCCAGGGCCAAGTGACCCCCTCGGCGGCCAGGGCGTCCAGGCTCGGCTGGTCCACCTGGACGATGACGATATCGGAGCCTCCCCGCTCGGGGTTGAGCAGGCGCGACAACAGGTCGTAGGATTTCAGTTCAAAGGAGGAAAAAAGCGGGGTAAGGGTAAGGCTGGCGAGGAGGAGCGACGCCAACGCAAGAAGGACGATCCGCAGGGATTTCGCCGAAACGGTTCGGGGCGCCGGGGCGGGCATCAGCGTTTACCGAAGATGGCGGTGCCGACCCGCACCAGGGTCGCCCCTTCCTGGATGGCGGCCTCGAAGTCGCCGGACATGCCCATGGAAAGCTCCGCCATCTCCACCCCCGGAACGGCTGCGGCGGCGATCAGTTCCGACAAGCGCTTCAGCTCCGCGAAATAGGGGCGGGCCCCTTCGGGGTCGTCGAAGAGGGGGGGCATGGTCATCAAGCCCCGCACCCTGACGTTGGGCAGTTGGGCGATGGCACGCACCAGGTGGAGCGCCCCGGCCTCGGTCGTTCCCGACTTCGTGGCCTCGCCGGCGATGTTCACCTGCACCAGCACGTCGCAGCACCGCCCCAACCGGCCCCACTGGCGGCTGATCTCCTCGGCCAGGGAGAGGCGGTCGACCGAGTGGACCAGCGTCACCAGCCCGGCCAGGTATTTGACCTTGTTGCTCTGGAGATGGCCGATGAAGTGCCATTCCAGCGGTTCCGTTATCGCGGCCGTCTTGGCGGTCAGTTCCTGGACGTAGTTCTCGCCGAAGACGACCTGCCCGGCCCGGTAAGCGGCCAGCAGGTCCTCCGGGGGGCGGGTCTTGGAGACCGCCACCAGGCGCACCGCCTGCGGGTCACGGCCGGCCTTGACGGCCGCATCCGTGATCCGCGACCGTATCTGATTGAGGCGTTCTGCAATGGACATGGGATTCTTCCTGTTCCGGGCGGATTGCCACCACCGGAATCAAAGATAGTAAGAACTTGTTCGTAAATAATTTTGTTCAAGTATCGCGCCCGGCTTTGGGGGAGATTTTCCTGGCCTGATTGAGTAAAACCGCAGGCGTAGCCCGGCTACGTCGAGGATTTTACGATTGAGGGACAGGGAAAGATGCCCCGAAGACGGGATGCGATCAGGGGAGCGCCTCGACCGTCTGCAGCACCTCGTACAGCTCCGCCATGGGCAGGCCGACCACATTGGTGTACGACCCGCTGATGGAGCGGACGAAATGCACGGCCCCCCCCTGGATGGCGTAGGCCCCGGCCTTGTCCCTGGGACAGCCGCTGGCGATGTAGTCCCGGATCTCTTTTTCGCCGACGGTGCGGAAGGTCACGTCGGTATGCACGCTCCGGCTGAGATGGATGCCGCTCACCGCGTCGAAGACCGTAAAGCCGGTAATCACCTCGTGGTTCCTGCCGGACAGGGCGGTCAGCATGCGGAAGGCATCGGCATCGTCGACGGGCTTCCCCATGATGGTGTCGTCCAGGACCACCACGGTGTCGGCACCGATGAAAAAACGTCCGGCAGTCTTGTGCGCCACGGCGTCGGCCTTCTCCCGCGACAGGCGGATGACATGCGCGGACGGTTTCTCGCCGGGCAGCGCATCCTCGCAGATATCCGCCGCAACCACCGTGAATTCGATGCCTGCCAGGGCCATCAGCTCGGTGCGGCGCGGCGAGGCAGAGGCCAGAACGATTGCTCCATGTTTCATATCGATCACTTCTCCCGAGGCGGGTCTGCAGGAGGATTTTTCTGACCGCCACGGGCCTTCTGCTCCGCCTCCAGATCCTGCCAATGTTTTTGCCAATCCTTCTTGCGGACCTTCATCAGGATGAAAACGCCGGGGATGATGACGACCCCCCAGAGGATGCTGGTCTCCACGCCGTTGACGATGCCGTAGACGAGCGATGCCACCCCCATGAGGAGCAGCATGGTCTCCAGCGACAGGATCCGCCCGACGAGCGAGACCTCCTGGCGTCCCTTACCGCTATCCTGCGGCATGCGTCCCCTCCCCCCCGGGAAACATCTTGCCCGGATTCAGGATATTGTTCGGATCGAGGGCGTGCTTGACGGCCTTCATGGCCCCGATCTGGTCCGGGGACAGCTCCAACTCGATATAAGGGGCCTTGGAAAGCCCCACGCCGTGCTCGCCCGACATGGTTCCCCCCAGATCCAGGGCGGCCTGGAAGATTTCCTTCACCGCCCCCTCGGCCCGCTCCGGCATGCCGGGGATCTGCTTGTCGATCATCACGTTGACGTGGATGTTGCCGTCCCCGGCATGGCCGAAATTGACGATCGGCACGTCGTACTTCCGCTGGATGGCCTCGATCCGCCTGATCACATCCGGGACCTTGCTGCGGGGCACCACGATGTCCTCGTTGGTCTTGTCGGGATTGATGTCCCGCAGGGACGGGGACACCAGGCGGCGCACCTTCCAGAGCTGCTCCGATTCGGCGGCGTTCGCGGCGGCGCGGAACTGGACCAGCCCCAGCGGCTTGATGATCGCGTGGATCTGCCCGGCCTGTTTCTCGATCAGATCACGGTCCCCGTCCACCTCGATCAGCAGCACGGCGCGCCCCTCGGGGGGGATGCCCAGATTGAAACGGCGCTCGACGCATTGCAGGGTGGCGTAATCCATGAACTCCAGGGTGGTGGGGATGATCTTGCCGCCGATGATGGCCGAGACCGCCTTGGCCGCCCCGTCGATGGAGTCGAAGATGGTCAGCATCGTTTTTTTGGCGTCGGGATAGGGGAGGAGCTTGAAGATGATGCGGGTGATGATCCCCAGAGTCCCCTCGCTGCCGCACAGGAGCTTGGTCAGGTCGTAGCCCACCACCCCCTTGTAGGTCTCGCCGCCGGTGCGGATGATGGCGCCGCTCGGCAGGACCACCTCCAGCCCCATGACGAAATCCTTGGTGCAGCCGTACTTCACGGCCCGGGGTCCGCCGGCGTTCTCGGCCACGTTCCCCCCCAGGGTTGAGAACTTGAGGGAGGCCGGGTCGGGCGGGTAGAACAGACCCAGCTTTTCCACCTCCTGCTGGAACAGTTCCGTGACGACCCCCGGCTCCACCTCGGCAATCAGGTTTTCGGTATCGATGCGCAGGATGCGGTTCATGCGGGTGGTGACCAGCACGATGCCCCCCGCCTTGGGAAGCGCGCCGCCCGAGAACCCGCTGCCGGCGCCGCGGGGGAACACCGGGAAACCCTCGCGGTTGGCCAGTCTGAGCACGGCGGACACCTCCTGGGCGTTCGCCGGGTGGACAACGGCGGAAGGAAGAAACTCCATCTGGGTGGCATCGTAGGAGTAGCAGAGCATATCCTGTTTTTCGGTCAGGACGTTGTCCGTCCCGACTATGGCGGCGAGTTCGCCGAGAATCCGTGAATCGAGCATCGGCATACCTTTCGAATTGGTTTCCATCCGGGCTCTACGATACATGATTACCCCGGTCCGGCGCAAGGCACATTTGCGGCGCTGCGGCCAACAATCATGTTGATTACGCATAGTTCATGCCGTAGAATGGATTCCATTTACCGTTATTGGAGGAAACCTACGTGACCGACCTGCTGCTGATAACCGATGTACCGCGCCTCAGAAAGGTCTTCAACCGACTCGCGGACGACAAGGGCATCACGCTGCGTACGGCATCCAGCCTTGAAAAAGGGGTCGAGGAGCTGATCGCCAGGAAACCGGCCATGGTCTTTGTCCAGACCCATCTCTCCGGGCTTTCCGCCGACATCCTGCTGATGCACCTCAAAAAACAGCTCGGCAGGAAGCGCAGCCGCTTCGTGCTGCTCGGCACCCCCACCCAGGTCAGCGCCGAAACCATCAAGCTCTACCAGGGGCATATCGATACCTCGCTGGGCGAAAAGGCGCTGTTGGACGCTATCCGAAACATGGTCGCCACCCCCGCCCGGAAAGGCCAAAGCGGCCTGGAAGCCGCCCTGGCGGTGGAGGACATGGTTTCGACCACGACCGCGGCACGACCGGCGCCCCCCCCGGAACCGGCAGCCGCGGAACCGGAACGGGAAGCGACCGTTGCGCCGGTCACCCGGGACATCCTGGCCCTCACCGTCCCCCCGACCGCCCCACCTGAACCGTCCCTGGAGGATCAGGGCATCACCTATGCCCCCCGTTCACGGGTCACGGTCTACTCGGAGTTTACCAGTTCCTTCGACAGCGCCGTGGAGAGCATGCAGGAACAGGAGCCGCCTGCGGAACCGGTGCGGCAGCATTTCTCCGGGTGGGATGTGGAACAGCTGGAGACCATCGAACCGAAAAAGACGCTCTCCAAGCGCTCCTCCTTCCTGCTCTGGCTGGCTCCGGTGCTGATTGCCGCCGTGGTCGTCACGGTGATCCAGAACCGCAAGCCGGAGGGGCGGAAGCCGGTCGCGATCATCACCGAACCGCCGCTGCAGCAGGCGAAGCCGGCCCCCCAACCGGCCGTCCCTGCACAGCCCCCGGTTGCCGCCGTACAGAAGCCGGCCGCCGCTCCCGTCCCCCGGGTTGCCGCCGCGCCCCCCACGGCGGATGGCGGGGCCACGCCTCAATTGAGCGACAAGGCCATCCTGTCCGACATCGCCGGGAACCGCGGTTCCAAGGAGCAGCCCACCCCGTCCCGGGCGGGTGTGCGCCCCAGCAAGTTGCCGGACTTCATCCCCCGCTACGGCGCGGACAAGAGCTACGGTGCCGCCAATCCGGGCTGGGAACGCTACAAAGGACAGGTTACCGAGTTCAAGGTGTTCCGGGAAAAGGAGACCATCAAGGCCATTCAGGTGATCGACCGGGGTGGGCAGGGGGTCCCCGAATCGTTCATGAGGGGGGTGCTCCACCAGGTGGTTAAGAAACCGGCCTTTGTCCTCGAAGCGACCGAGAAAAAGGATGGCTACGAGATCCAGCGCGGCCGCATAGCCGACAATCTCAAGGTGGTCTATTACCGGGACGAGCGCGGGGGCCGCTTGCGCGCCTTCGTCATGACGTGGCAGTAGTATAAGGTCTGGATTAGTACATTGGGCTGGGATCAAAAAAACCGCCGCCGGCAAGGGAGCCGACGGCGGTTTTGTATTGTTCCATGAGTGACACTGCTACTGGCTGGAGAGCTTCAGATAACACTCCGCCTTGTACAGGCTGGCATCGGCCGCCAAGGGTGAGCCGGGGTTCTTTGCCAGGAAACGGTCGAACAGTTCCAGGGCTCCGCGGAAGTCATCCTGGCGGTAGGCCTTGACCGCTTGGGCGAACAGCTTCTGACCGGCGTCCTCGCCCGTTGCCGCCGGGACAGATGCCGGGACGCTCTTGGTAACCCGCTCCTCGCCCACCGGCTGTTTGGCCTTCTGCCGCCCTTCCACACCACGATTGCGCGCCTCGGGCGCGGCCTTTTTCCGCAGCTCCGCCTTCTTCTCCCGACCGCTGTCCAACTGTTTCAGATCGCTGGGGGAAAGATCCATGGAGCGGTCGCCAGGGGCCTTGCCGGTTGCCGACTGCTGTTTGCGCTTGGCAGGCACTGCGGCGGACGGAGGCTGAACAGCGCGAGACGCCTTTTTGCGTCCGGCATGCCGGACGCTCTTTTTCCGGGCCGCGGGGGTCGGCTGTGCCTCGGAAGGCTCTGCCGCGGCCGCCTGCCCCGCGCTCACCGGGACCCTGAGGGTCGAACCGGCGTAGATGAGGTTCGGGTTTTTCACATCGTTGAAGAGCAGTATCTGGGGATAGTAGGAACCATGGCCGCTGAACCTGCGGGAAATGCCGGAGAGCGTATCCCCCTTCTCCACCGGCACCTCACGGACCAGGATGCCGTCCTTGCCCTGCCCCTGTTCTTCCGGGCCAACCGGCTTGGGCGTATAGAGATACTGCTGTTCACCCCACGCCGGTACGACGGCAAGCGAAAAAATCAGCGCTGCTGCGGCAGTTCCCCATGGGCGTCGCGCCATATTCAGTACCTGTTCCCCAGTTGATCTTCATAGGTCATGATGTTCTTGACCTGGATATTCGTGCCGACCCCGATGCCGTGCTTGACCCTGAACGAGACCTTGATGGCCTTCTTCTCTCCGGCGCCCAGTTCCTTGAACTTCCAGAGGATATTCCCGTTGGCGGCGGCACTGTTGGCGGGATCGGCGCCGACCAGTTCAAGCTGCTCGGGCCAACTGCTCTGGAGTTCCACGATCCGGGCCAGGTTGGAGCCGCTATTGGTGACCATCAGGTCGAAGGACGCCACCTCTCCCGGTTTGAGCCGGCCGTCCCGGGCTGCGATGGCCAGTTTCAGCACCGGACGCGAGTAGAACAGGCGGGCGGAGGCCACGGCCGGGCGGGCCGCATCCCCTTCAGGGGTGAAGGTGAGCTGCACGCTGTCTTCCGTCCCGTCGCCAACGCTCCGCGGGGTCTTGACCTCCACGATGATGGCGGCCTCTTCCTTGGGCGCCAGCGGGCCGATCTCGGTGATGGCCGGCTCGTTCGCCTGATGGATGCCGTCGCGGTTGATGTCGTGGTAGATGACCATGTCCGGGGCCGTCTTCAAGTTCGAGGCGATCCGGTATTTCTCGCTCACGTTGCCGGTATTGGCCACCACGAACGGAATGGTCATGGTCTGGCCCGGGATGACCACCTGCCGCTCGGAAGCGGTGTGGACCCTGATGCCGTGCTGCGGATCGACGGAGGCCAGATTGGAGACGAACACCGCCGTGCTCTGGAGCGGGTTGTTCACCAGCTCGGCACGGGTGATCAATTCCTGACCGGCCAGGGAATCGTCCTTCAAACGGAAGGCGACGCTGAACTCCCTGCTTTCCCCGGACTTGATCTGCAGCCCGTCGGTGACCATCACGGACTTCATCCCCTGTTTGAATCCGGTGGCGGAATAATCGAGCGGCTCAAGCTGCGGGGGATAATTCAGGTTGAGGGTGACGTCCCTGGCGGCCATGGTCCCGATGTTGAGGACGACGATGCGGTAGACGACCTGTCCGCCCGGCAGGAGGTGCGTTTTGTCGGCCTTCAGCACGGCCCGCAGAAGCGGGGCCGAGGCGGTCATGGCGACCTCGCGCGACTGGCTCGCCTCGGCCATGAGGGTAGAGGCGGCCTTGACGGGATGCGTGATCTTCAAGCCGTCGATGCTGGCGGCGGGAATCTCGAAACTCACCACACCCCGGAATACCTCGCCCGGAGCCAGTCTCGGCGTTTCCCTGATCCCCTTTTCGGGTGCGCCGGCGGCGGCGAACTCGGCCTTGAATTCAGCCGGGAAGGCCGATTCCAGCACAAAGGAATCGCTGCCGTTGCCCCGGTTGATGACCTCGAACGGTATGCCGGCCCGGTGAGCTACCTCGTATGCCTTGGGCTGGGCCAAGAGATTGAATTCGAAACCGACGTACTGCCCCACTTCAAATTTCAGGACCTGCGCGTTTTCCTGGCGCTCAACCGCAGCGGCCTGGGGCGGCAGGGCGACCGCGACCCCCAATGCCTTCAGCTTGGCGGCGGCCGTGACGGCCGCGCTGCTGCCGGGATAGGTTTCGATGATTGATTTGTACTGGGCTATGGCCTTTTCACGCAGCAGCGCCTTTTCGGCACGTGTCTTCTCCTCTGCCTGGCGGGCCTGGGTTTGGCGCTGCTCTTCAGCTCTGGCTGCCGCCTGCTGCTGAGCCGCACCCGCCTCGGCAGCGGCCCGCTCTTCCCCAGCCTTCTTCGCCGCCAACAGTTCACGCTCGGCCTGTACCGCCACCTGATGCTGCTGGGCAGCCTGTTCGGCTGTTTTGCTCTCTTCCTCGGCCTTGAGAATCGCTTGGCGTTTCTGCTCGGCCTTTTCACGGGCAAGGCGCATGATTTCAGCCTGTTCGGCTACCTGTTTTTCCTGGACAGCCTGTGCCTGAACATTCTTTTCCTGCGCCAGTTTTTCCTCTTCGGCCTTTTCGATCGCCATGCGTTCCTGGTCGGCCTTCTGCTTCGCAAGGCGTTCCATTCCGGCCTGCTGTTTGGCAAGCTGCTCCTTGGCGGCCTGTTCCTGGGCCAAACGTTCCTGCTCAGCCTTCTCGGCTACCAGGCGTTCCTGTTCGACCTTCAGCTTGGCGAGACGTTCCTGTTCAGCCTGCTGCTTGGCAAGCTCGGCCTTGGCGGCCTGTTCCTTCGCCAGCCGTTCCTGTTCCGCCTTCTCGGCGGTCAGGCGTTCCTGCTCGGCCTTCAGCTTGGCGAGACGTTCCTGTTCAGCCTGCTGTTTGGCAAGCTCGGCCTTGGCAGCCTGTTCCTTCGCCAGCCGTTCCTGCTCCGCCTTCTCGGCGGCCTGGCGTTCCTGGTCGGCCTTCAGCTTGGCGAGACGTTCCTGTTCAGCCTGCTGCCTGGCAAGCTCGGCCTTGGCGGCCTGTTCTTTCGCCAGCCGTTCCTGCTCAGCCTTCTCGGCGGCCTGGCGTTCCTGATCCGCCTGCTGTTTGGCGAGACGTTCCTTTTCCGTCTGCTGTTTGGCAAGCTCGGCCTTGGCGGCCTGCTCTTTCGCCTGCTGCTCCTGCTCGGCCTGCTGTCGGACCGGCGGGGCAACTACCGGCTTCACCTGCGGTGCCTGGGCCTGTTTTGCAGGCGCCTCGCCGGCCGTTATCGTTTCCCCCCTGTCATAGCGGGCCGTCAAGGCGAGGAGTTCATCCTCCACGGTCGCCCTCAGGGGATTGTCGGGATATTCCTTGGCGAACCGGGACATGTTGCGGGCGGCGTCCTGAAGATTGCCGTTTTTGTAGTAGGAGCGGGAGAGCCAGAATATGGCCATGTCACGCAGGGGAGAGTCGGGGTACTTTTGCAGTACCTCGTTCATCCTCTTGATGGCGGCGGGATAGTTTTTCTGCTGATAGGCGTTGAAGCCCGCCATGAAGATCTGGGAGTCTTCAGTTTCCTGACAGAATCCGGGAGGGACAATGAGCGTTGAAATTATTGCCACTACGAGGAAAAGCCGAAACAGAATATTGCGGCAAAATTTCATTGAAATCACGGCAAGTAACCTCTTCTTGGCCAGGACGCGGCGCTAAGGCGCACGGAGAGCTGCGAAATGTCAGGTAAAATGCCTTTTAGATAGCATCTCTCCGTGGCCTTGTCAACGAAAGAAAAGGTTATTTCCATGTGTTAGACGGCCCCGAGCGGGAAAGCCGGGCACGTTTCGACGATCACCGGACATGATCCTCCGGATAGGCGCCGATACTGTGGATGGACAGGTCGGCTCCGGCATACTCCTGTTCCTGGCTGAGGCGGATACCCACGGTCTTGCCGAGGATGCCGTAGACCACAAAGCCGCTGACCAGGGCGAAGACGATGGCCGAAAGGCTGCCGGCAATCTGGGAGACAAAGGTCACCCCACCCATGCCGCCCAAGGCCTTTTGCCCGAAGATGCCGGCGGCGATGCCGCCCCACGAGCCGATCACGCCGTGCAGCGGCCAGACCCCCAGGACGTCGTCGATCTTCAGCACCTCCTGCTCACAGTGAAAACCGTACACAAAGATGACCGATGCGACACATCCCACCACAAAGGCAGCCAGGGGGTGCATGATGTCGCTGCCGGCACAGACGGCGATCAGGCCGGCCAGGGCGCCGTTGTGCACAAAACCGGGGTCGTTCTTGCCCGCCACCAGGGCCGCCAGCACGCCGCCCACCATGGCCATCAGGGAATTGACCGCCACCAGGCCGGAGATCTTCTCCAGGTTGCCGGCGCTCATGACGTTGAAGCCGAACCACCCCACCGCCAGTATCCAGGAGCCCAGTGCCAGAAAGGGAATATTGCTGATGGGCAGCGGATGGGACTTGCCCTGGATATAGCGCCCCATGCGCGGTCCGAGGACGAGTACGGCCGGCAGGGCGATCCAGCCCCCGATGGAGTGCACCACCACCGATCCGGCGTAATCATGGAACTCGGCACCGCCGATGCCCTTAAAAATCCCTTGCAGCAGGGAACTGTTTTTGCCCCAGATGAGCGATTCGAACAGCGGGTAGGAAAGCCCGGCGAAGACCGCGCCGGCGAAGACCTGGGGCCAGAACTTGGCCCGTTCGGCAATGCCGCCGGAGATGATGGCCGGGATGCAGGCGGCGAAACAGAGCAGGAAGAAGTAATGCACCAGGTCATACCCCTGGGTCTTGCCCAGCAACTCTTCGGCCGGCTTCAGAAAGGAGATGCCGTAGGCGACCGGAAAACCGACCACGAAATAGACGATCGTGGAAACCGACCAGTCGGTGAGAATCTTGACAAAGGCGTTGACCTGGTTCTTTTTGCGCACCGAGCCCACCTCAAGGAAAGCAAACCCGGCATGCATGGCAAAGACCATCACCGCCCCCAACATCAGAAAAAGCACATCTCCGCTACTCTTCAAGCCAGTCACCGTTGACATGGTCTCCATGCTCGACTACCCCCATTGGTATTCGTGAAATATGCCCGCCGTTGGGCAAACTGTGTGGCGCATGCAAAATAGCGTCCATGTCGTTTTACATCGTAACATACCGTAATAATTAAATTCATACACACACGCACCTCAGCTTAATGCCTATTTAATAGGCTTATGCATAATATTTATGCAACCATCAGCCAAACGATGGGCTTTTCATTCCGGGCATAAGCCGGTACTATTGCGGCATGAGCCTTGAGGACAAAATACGGCAGCTGCCCACCTCGCCCGGCGTGTACCTGATGCGCGACGGGAAGGGCGTGATCATCTACGTGGGCAAGGCCCGCAACCTGCGCCAGCGGGTACGCACCTATTTCGGCGCAACCGGCGACGGCCGCTACCACGTCAGGTTTCTGGTGGCCAAGGTGGCCGACATCGAGGTGATGCTCACCGACACCGAAAAAGAGGCGCTGCTCCTGGAGAACACCCTCATCAAGCAGCACCACCCCCGCTACAACCTGGACCTGAAGGACGACAAGACCTACTTCTCCCTGCGCCTCGACCCGCGGGAGGAATTCCCCCGCTTCAGTATCGTGCGCAAGGTGCCCCGCGACGGCGCCCGCTATTTCGGCCCCTATGCATCGGCCTCGGCGGCGCGGGAGGTGCTGCGCCAGATCACCCGCATGTTTCCGCTGCGCCATTACCCGCTCAAGACCTGCATGGCCCGCAAGCGCCCCTGCCTCTATCATCAGATCGGCCAGTGCAGCGCCCCCTGCCACGGCCTGATCTCCGTGGCCGACTATGCCGCCCTCGTGGAGGGTGCCGCCCTGTTCCTGGAGGGGAAGGGCAAACAGCTGGTGGCGGAATTCAAGCGGCGCATGGCCGAGGCGGCCGAGGCGCTGCGTTACGAGGAGGCGGCCCGCTGGCGCAACCTGCTCCGCTCCATCGAGGTCACGGTGGAAAAACAGAAGGTGGTCGTACGGGGGGGCGGGGACAGCGACGTTGTGGGGTATTTCCGCGACGGGACCCGACTGGAGGTGGCGCTCCTGTTCATCCGGGGCGGGCTGCTGAGCGGCAGCCGCCTGTTCAGCCTGACCTGGGAGTTGGACGATGCCGAGGGGCTATCGTCGTTCCTGCACCAGTTCTATGGCGGCGAGACGTTCATCCCCGAAGAGATTCTGCTGCCGCTGGCGATCGAGGAGGCCGGGACGCTCGCCGAACTGCTGGGCGAGACCAAGGGGAAAAAGGTCGCCATCGCCCATCCCCAGCGGGGCCTCAAACGGGAGTTGGTGGAACTGGCCGGCAAGAATGCCGCGGCCGCCCTGCGCGAACGGGACGAGGCCGCCGCGTCGGCCGAGGCGGTGCTGGAGGAGTTGCGGCAACGCTTGCACCTGGCGCGCCTCCCCCACCGGATCGAGTGTTACGACATCTCCACCATCCAGGGACGCCACTCCGTGGGGAGCGGCGTCGCCTTCACCGACGCCAGGCCGGACAAGGCCCATTACCGCCGCTACCGCATCCGCGACGTGCAGGGGCAGGACGATTTCGCCATGCTGGCCGAGGTCTTTTCCCGCCGGTTCCGCGAGGAGAAGGTGGCGGAGGCGGGGCTCCCGGACCTGGTGGTGGTCGACGGCGGCATCGGCCAATTGAACGCGGCCCAGGAGATCGTCGCCGGCCTGGGGCTGACCGGGCGCTTCGACCTGGTATCCCTGGCCAAGAGCCGCACGGCCCGGGACGCGGCATCGGCCACCATCGAGAAGAGCGACGAGCGGGTCTTCCTGCCGGGACGCAAGAACCCGGTGGTGCTGCGCCAGAACTCGGCCCCGCTGCTGCTCCTGGCGGCCATCCGCGACGAGGCCCACCGCTTTGCCATCGGCTACCACCGCACCCTGCGCGGCAAGGAGGGGCTCGCCTCGGGCGTCGAACAGATCCCCGGCATCGGCGCCAAGCGGCGCACCGCCCTGCTCAGGCACTTCGGCAGCCTGCAACGGCTGAAGGAGGCAAGCGTGGCGGAGATCGCCGCGGTGGCGGGGATGAACCCCACCATCGCCGCAACGGTCTTTGCGGGGCTGCACGGGGAGGAGGCCGCCCATGACTGACACGCCCCCCTTCAACCTCCTCACCATCCTCGGCCCCACCGCCTCGGGCAAAACCCGCCTGGCCGTGGCCCTGGCCGGGGAGATGAACGGCGAGATCATCTCGGCCGATTCGCGCCAGGTGTTCCGCGGCATGGATATCGGCTCCGGCAAGGACCTGCACGAGTACGGCGCGATCCCCTTTCACCTGATCGACATCCTGGACGCCGGAGAGGAGTTCAGCGTCTTCGCCTTCCAGCGCCTCTTTATCGAGGCGTTCGAGTCGATCGCGGCCCGCGGCCGCCTGCCGCTTCTGTGCGGCGGCACCGGCATGTACCTGGACGCGGCCCTGCGTGGCTACCGCCTGGTGGAAGTGCCCGAGGACCCGGCCCTGCGGGCGGAGCTGGCCCTACGGAGCGACGTCGAACTGGCGGCCATGCTGCGGGGACTGCGGCCGGAGCAGCACAACAGCACCGACCTGGCGGACCGACAGCGCACCATCCGCGCCATCGAGATCGCCCGCCACGAACAGGGGAGGCGCACGGCGCCCGAGCCGTTCCCCGCCATTCGCCCCCTGGTGATCGGCATCCGCTGGGAGCGGGCCGAACTGCGGCGCAGGATTACGGAGCGCCTGCGACAGAGGCTGGGCAGCGGCATGATCGAGGAGGTGCAACGACTCCACGATGGCGGCATTCCCTGGGAGCGGTTGGATTACTATGGCCTGGAGTACCGTTACGTGGGAATGCTGCTACGGGGGGAACTGACGCGGAACGACCTGTTCCAAAAACTGAACAGCGCCATCCACGACTTTGCCAAGCGCCAGGAAACCTGGTTCCGCAGGATGGAGAAAAACGGGGTGGCCATCCATTGGGTGGACGGGGCGGGGGACCCGCTGGCCGAGGCGCGGCGGATCGTCGGGGAGAGGCGTGAATAGTGAATAAAAACACGGACCTTCACCATTCACTATTCACGATTCACAAAAAGAAAAGGCCCTTCAAGCGAAGGGCCTTTTCCGATCGGCTTCAGGAAAAAACGGGATTACACCAGTTCGAATGCGTTGAAGAAGTAGGGAATCTCGAAGGCGGCCGTTTCGGGAGCATCGGAACCGTGGGCCGAGTTTTCCTCGATGTTGATGGCGAAGTCCTTGCGGATGGTGCCCGCCTCGGCGTTGGCCGGATTGGTGGCGCCCATCAGGGTACGCCAGTCGGCGATGGCGTTGTCCTTCTCCAGGCAGAGCACGATCACCGGGCTGCGGGACATGAAAGCGCACAGGTCGTTGAAGAAAGGGCGCTCCTTGTGCACGTAGTAGAAACCTTCGGCCTGCTCCCTGGTCATCTTGATCTTCTTCATGCCGCGAATGGCGAAGCCGTTGGCCTCGATCCTGTCCAGAATCTTTCCGGCCAGCTTGCGCTCGACGGCGTCCGGCTTGATGATGGCGAATGTACGTTCCATTGTTTCCTCCAATAGTCTCAAAATGTGATCGAATTACATAGCATCGCCATGGTCCACTTGTCAAGTTTATTTAACCGGTTAGGCCCTCCTCGCCCGCCCTCCCCTTGCGCTTTTCGGCGGCAATGTTTATGATGATGGGACAGATCTGTTCTGCTTATTTTGCACGTTGCGAGGTACTCTGATGAATATGCTGAAGACGACACTGCTCATGGGGCTTTTGACCGTCCTCCTGGTGACCATCGGGGCCGCCATTGGTGGCAGGGGGGGCATGACCATGGCCTTTCTGCTGGCCGCCGGCATGAACTTCTTCTCCTACTGGTTCTCGGACAAGGTGGTCCTCTCCATGTACGGCGCCCGCCAGATCGAGGAGGCGGACGACCCGCGCTTTTACGGGATCGTGCGCCGCCTGGCCCAGCGGGCCAACCTGCCCATGCCCAAGGTGTACCTGATCGACTCCGACACCCCCAACGCCTTTGCCACCGGCCGCAACCCGGAGCACGCCGCCGTGGCCGCCACCACCGGGATCATGCGCATCCTGGGGGACGATGAACTGGCCGGGGTCATGGCCCATGAGCTGGCCCACGTCAAGAACAGGGACATTCTCATCTCGACCATTGCCGCCACCTTTGCCGGGGCGATCACCTATCTGGCCCACATGGCCCAATGGGCCGCCATCTTCGGCGGCGGCCGGCGCGACGACGACGAGGGGGGTGGCGGCGTCTTCGGCATGATCCTCATGGCCATCCTGGCCCCCATCGCCGCCATGCTGGTGCAGATGGCCATCTCCCGGTCGCGGGAATTCGGCGCCGACGCCGGCGGGGCCAGCATCTCCGGCAATCCGCTCTCCCTGGCCAACGCCCTGCAAAAACTGGAGATGGCCAACCAGCGCATCCCCATGGAGGCCAATGCAGCCACGGCCCACATGTTCATCGTCAACCCCCTGACCGGCGACGGCCTGATGACCCTCTTCTCCACCCATCCCCCCATCCCTGAGCGGGTGGCGCGCCTGCAGGACATGTCGCGGACGCACAGCTATTGAGCGCCCTGGCCCCCAGCACCGCCAACCCCCGTCAAGCCGCCTGCCGGGTCCTGCTCCGCATCGCCAAGGAGGGGGGCTTCGCCGACCGGCTCATCGACCACGAACTGGAGAAGGGACACCTGACCGGCCCGGACCGGGGGCTGTTCCCGGAACTGGTCTTCGGCGTGCTCCGCCGCCGGGGCAGCCTCGACCACATCCTGGCGCAACTCGTGGAGAAACCGCTCGATACGCTGCAGCCCCAGGTTGTGGCGATCCTGCGCCTGGGACTGTACCAGCTGGCCTACCTGGACCGGATTCCCGAATCCGCCGCCGTCAACGAGTCGGTCAACCTGGCCAGGGAGATGGTGCCCCGCGCCGGCGGCCTGATTAACGCCGTGCTGCGCACTTACCTGCGCCGCAAGGACGGCCTCACCTTTCCCGATCCCGCCGCCAACCCGGCCGCGGCCCTGGCCGCCCGCCACTCCCAGCCGGAATGGCTCGTAGCCCAGTGGCTCGGCCAGCTCGATCGCCCGGGAGCAGAGGCCCTGGCCGAGGCGTCGTCCCGGCAACCGCCCCTGACCCTACGCACCAACACCCTGCGGACGACGCGGGACGAATTGCTGCGCCTTTTCACCGAGGACGGCGTGTCCGCGGTTCGCTGCGCCCACTCCCCCCACGGCATCCAGGTGGAGGGGCGGCACCAGATCCCCACCCTGCCCGGCTACCGGGAGGGCCTGTTCTGTGTGCAGGACGAGGCATCCCAGATGGTCGCCCTGCTCCTGGCACCGCAGCCGGGGGAGCGGGTGCTGGACTGCTGCGCCGCACCGGGCGGCAAGGCGACCCACCTGGCGCAGTTGATGGCAAACCGCGGCGAACTGCTGGCCACGGACATCTCCCGCGCCAAGCTTCCGGTGATCCGGGAGGCGGCCCAGCGGCTCGGCATCGACTGCCTCGCCGTCGCCACCGTTGACCTGCACCGCCCCGAGACCTTTCCCGCCGGGACCTTCGACCGGGTTCTCCTGGACGCCCCCTGCTCCGGCCTGGGGGTCATCCGCCGCAATCCCGAGGCAAAGTGGCGGCTCACGCCGGACGATATCCTGCGCCTGGCCGCGGCCCAGAAGGCCATGTGCGCCAATGCCGCGACCATGGTGAAAAGCGGCGGCATTCTCGTCTATTCCACCTGTTCCACCTCCCGGGAGGAGAACGAGCAGGTGGTGCAGGATTTCCTTTCGCGCCACCCCGATTATGTGCTAGAAGACCTGAACGGACTTTTCCCGGACAATCGGGAGCTGTTCACGGCCGAAGGGATGTTCCGCGCCTGGCCCCACCGCCACAACATGGACGGCTTCTTCGCGGCGCGGCTGCGCAAGTTATAACCATTGAAATGCAATCTGCCACGGCAAAATTTTTCCGAGGTCTCAAACACATGAAAAAAATCGCCCCTTCGATCCTCTCGGCCGACTTCTCCCGTCTCGGCGATGAAATCCGCGCCGTGGAAGCCGCCGGCGCCGATTACATCCATATCGACGTCATGGACGGTCACTTTGTCCCCAACATCACCATCGGCCCGTTGATCGTGGAGGCGGCCCGCCGGGTGACCAGCCTGCCGCTGGACGTGCACCTGATGATCGAAAACCCCGACCGCTACATCCCGGACTTTGCCGCCGCCGGCGCCGACATCATCGTGGTGCACGCCGAGGCGGTCCACCACCTGCACCGCACCGTGCAGTTGATCCGGTCCCTGGGCAAGAGGGCCGGTGTATCCCTCAACCCGGCGACACCCCTCAACGCCCTGGAGTTCGTGCTTGGCGACCTGGACCTGGTGTTGCTGATGACCGTCAACCCCGGCTTCGGCGGCCAGAGCTTCATCGAGGCGTGTCTGCCCAAGATTCAGGCCCTGCGCGCCATGCTCGACCGGCGCGGCGGCGAGGCGGAACTCGAGGTGGACGGCGGCGTCAAGACCGCCAATATCGCCCGCATCGCCCATGCCGGGGCGGATGTCTTCGTGGCAGGCAGCGCCGTGTTCGGCAGCCCGGACTACGCCGCCACCATCGCCGAGATGAAGCGCCTGGCCAGGGAGACGCTGCTCTGAACCTGCCGGAGCGCGTTCGCGCAGCCCTGGCGGCTCGCAGCCGCAGGACCATGGAGGCGGGGCCGGTACCCGCCGCGGTGCTGCTGCCGCTCTTCCTGCGCAACAACGACTACCACCTGCTCTTCACCAAACGGACCGGCCATCTGTTGCACCACGGCGGGGAGATCTCCTTTCCCGGCGGCGCCCTCAACCCGGAGGAGGAGCCGGAGCAGGGCGCCCTGCGCGAGACCTGGGAGGAGGTCGGCATCCATCCCTCCCACGTGGAGATCCTGGGGGCCTTGGACGATTTTTACTCCATCCACCACTATCTGGTTACCCCTCTCGTGGGGGTCATCCCGGGAGACTACCCCTACGCCGTCAATCCGGACGAGATCGACCGCCTCATCGAAGCGCCGATCGCCCATTTCCTCGACCCTACGGTCCTGCGCATGGAGCCGCGCCAGTGGCAGGGGGAGTCCCTCATGCTGCGCCACTACGACTTTCGCGGGGACGACATCTGGGGCTTGACCGCGGCCATTCTGGCCCAGTTTTTAGAAATTGTGTTTGATGGTAAATTGGAGTAAATATACCCGCATGTCCAACAGCGTTTTGATCATAGACGATTCGGATACCGTTCGCGAACGGATCATCCACACGCTGGAGTCGTATGAGCTGTTCTCCCGCTACCACGAGGCGGACGACGGCCTGGAGGGCTTCAAGAAGCTGCTTTCCTCCCCGGTGGATGTCATTCTCTGCGACCTGGAGATGCCCCGCATCGACGGTTTCAAATTCCTGAATATGATCAAGGCGCGCCCCGACCTGCAGGATGTGCCGGTCATCATCCTGACCGGGATGAACGATCGGGAATTGAAGCTCAAGGGGCTCGAACAGGGGGCCAGCGACTACATCACCAAGCCCTTCGATCCCGAGGAGCTGGTGGCGCGGGTCAAGGTCCATCTCAAGATCAAGCACCTGCAGGACGACCTCAAACGGACCAACGAGCTCCTGCTGGAGTTGTCCAACACCGACCACCTGACCGGCCTCTTCAACCGGCGCTACCTGATGGAGGCCCTTGAGAAGGAGTTCCAGCGCAGTCTCCGCAAGGGGGGCAACCTCTCCCTGATCATCCTCGACATCGACCATTTCAAAAAGGTCAACGACACCTACGGCCACCTGCAGGGCGATATCGTGCTGAACAAGGTGGCGCTCCAACTCCAGAAAGAGCTCCGCAGCTACGACATCGCCGCCCGCTACGGCGGCGAGGAGTTCGTCGCCCTCCTGCCGGACGCCACGCTCAAGGAGGCCCTGTTCGTTGCCGAGCGGGTTCGCCAGGCGGTCCAAGGGACCAAGTTCAACGGGGCGCTCTCTTCCCTGGCGATCACCGTCAGCATGGGGATCGCCACGCTGCCGACCCCCGAAGGCGCAACGGTCGACAACTTCATCAAGATGGCCGACGACGCCCTCTACCGGGCCAAGGCCAACGGCAGAAACCGGGTGGAATACCTCACCAACACCCTCTGAACAGGTTTTATTCGTGTCCAGTGCGCTCAGGTCACCGGCATGGCACACCACTGCGGCACCCCGGGCAGTAAACCCTACACGATCAGAAGGAGAGCTGGACATGGAGCTGACCCTCGACGAACAACGGCTGATTGCCGAATACCGCAGATTGACCGCCACGGGCAGGGATGACCTGCTGGCCTACGCAGCGTCGTTGGCGCGCCAGGCCGGGACCGAAACGAGCGGCGCTAACGATACCGCGACGAATCAGTGCCGACTGAAGCGTGCCGAGCCACACCCGGAAGCGGAGAAAACGCCCTTTTTTACCGAATAGCATCCGGGCGGCCGGACATACGCCAGCCGCAGGGCACAACCGGAATGCGGAAAAAGTATCCACTTTTTTGAACGACCCGCCGGATCTGTTGTAACCGAATGCCGATTTCTTCCGTCTTCCCTGCATTCCCTGCGGCGAAGGGGACTACCGCATGCAGCCATCACCCGTGGCGCAGCATCGGCAGCTCCAACAGCACCATCTGCCCCACCCCTTCTCGAAAAAAGGAGCATTCATGAAAATAGCCCTCCGTGTACTCATTACCCTGGCCTTCACCCTGACCGCCGTATTCCCTGCCGCGGCCGCCCCGTTCAAAAAACTGGACAAACCGCCGCTTTCGGAACGCTGGTTCGGGATCTATGTGGACAACGAGCGGGTCGGCTTCTATCGCCAGGCGATCTCCGAGGCCCCCGATGGCTACCGGATCGAGGGTGACGGCAGTGTGCGCATGAAGGTCATGGGCTTTTCCAAGGAATCGTCGATGCGCGAGACCTATCTGGTGGGCAAAGGCCTCGCCCTGCGCTCCTTCGAGGTGGAGCAGGCCATCAACGGCAGCGCCTCGCGCATCTCCGGCAAGGTTGCGAGCAACATCATGCGCATCACCAGCGTGGCCAACGGCAAGAAAACGGAAAAACAGCTCAAATACAAAGGCGAGGTCTATCCCGGACCAGTGCTCAACCTCTACCCCCTGATGCGCGACCCCTCTCCCGGCAAATCCTTCACCACCCTGACCTTTGATCCCGAGGAGGTCAAGATCAAGGAGGTCAAGATCAGCGTCCTGGGGCAGGAGAAGACGCCCGACTCCCAGCCGGCCCTCAAGTTGCGCAACAACCTGTACCCCTTCGTCAACAACGACATCTGGGTGGACGACCAGGGGAACACCCTTCGGGAATCGGTGCGGGACGGCCTGGTGATCACCAGGGCCGAGGAGCCCAAGCAGCTCGGTTCGTTTGTGGGAGGACTGGCCCTGGCCAAGAAGGACCTGATCTATGATTTCAGCCTGGTGCGTGCCGAACCGCCCATCAGGGATTCCAAGAAGCTGACCGGCCTCAGTGTGGAAATCAGCGGCTGGAACGACAATCTGCCGCTCCGGCGGGATGGCGGCCAGACGGTCGAGAAGAGCGGCGAGGGCAGGATCGTCATCAAAACCGGGGGGGCCGTTCCGGAAACGGCGGCCCAGGGCAAACCGGCGACTCCCCAGGAGAGCTACCTGAAACCGGCGGAGAAGATCGAATCCGATGCGCCGGAGATCGCGGCCAAGGCCAAGGAACTTGCAACCGGCAAGAAGGAACCGCTGGAGATCGCCAGGACGCTGGCCTCATGGACCTCCGACTGGCTGCATGACACGGTGGAAGACGGGGGGGGCGCGCTTGCCAGCTTCAAATCCCGCAACGGCAACTGCCAGACCCATGCCCGTCTCTACACGGCCCTGGCCCGGGCGGCCGGCATCCCGACCCGTTTCGTGTCGGGGCTGGTCTACCTGGACGGCAAGGGCTTCCTCTACCACAGTTGGGCCGAGAGCCTGCTGAACGGGCGCTGGGTGGCCATCGATCCGACCTATGACCAAGTGCCGGCCGACCCGACCCACCTGAAGCTCTTGGAAGGGCACCTGCCGGAGGATATGGCGCCGATCATCACCATCATCGGCAGGATTCACCTCAAGGTGCTGGAAGCCAAGTACTAAGAGGTTGTTGATAACCCCAGGTTGTTCAAAAATAGTCAGATCGTCGCCTCCGCGAGACAAGCCCCGCGGAGGCCCTCACCCGGCCTTTGGCCACCCTCTCCCGGAGGGAGAGGGTAACGGTATCCCTTCTCCCTTTGGGAGAAGGACAGGATGAGGGGCGCTACGCCGCACAATTTCACTCGTGAAATTGGACCGCGAAGGCGCCCGAAGGGTGAGGCCAAAGGCCTCAGTCACAAGGCGGCTTTCGAGGATGAAGGCCTGATGGCTGTTTTTCAACAACCTGCTAAAGGTCGAACCCGCAGTAGGAGAGATTGAAGCTCTTGTTGCAGATGGGGAAATCGGATATCTGCCCGCCACGCAACGCCATGGCCAGGCCGGACCAGTTGTGGAACGAGGGGTCCGTGACCTTGTAGCGCAGGAATTTTCCCGCCCCATCGGTGATGGCCACGTGGCAGACCTCGCCACGCCATCCCTCGACCAGCGCCACGGCCAGACGCCCCTTCCCCACCTGCCCGCAGGCCGACAGGCAGTCGCCCCCCGGCAGCGAACCGAGCCGGTCAAGGCAGAACTCCATCGAGACCTGGGACTCCTTCCAGCGCACCAGCGCCCGGGCCAGGACATCCCCCCCCGGTTCTACGCACACGGGCGGATGAAACGACCGGTAGAGGCCGAATGGGTGGTCGTGGCGCACGTCCCGCACGATGCCGCAGGCCCGTACCGCCGGTCCGACCAACCCGAGGGCCAGGGCGTCGTCGCTGCCGACCCGACCGGTCTTTTCAAACCGCGCCATGACCGA
The DNA here is from genome assembly GCF_008802355.1 of Oryzomonas sagensis. Lineage (NCBI taxonomy): Bacteria > Pseudomonadati > Thermodesulfobacteriota > Desulfuromonadia > Geobacterales > Geobacteraceae > Oryzomonas > Oryzomonas sagensis. The sequence goes on from NZ_VZRA01000001.1 coordinate 369,278, forward strand.
GGGTGAGTCCCACAGCAACTCCACCGCCCCGCCGTAGTCCCGTCTCGCCTCCTCCAGACGTCGCGCCAGTTCGGCCGCCTGGCCCGGCTCGCAACCGAAGTACGTACCGCCCGGCCGCACCAGCCCCCGCCCGAAGCGACTGCCGCACAACAGGGCGGTCATGTTGAGAAAATCCCCCCTGATCCTGCCGCAGAAGGACATGGTCGGCAGAAAGCCCACATCCCCGGCCAACGCCCCCAGGTCGCCGCAATGATTGGCCAGCCGTTCCAGTTCCAGGGCAACGGCCCGGATGGCCTCGGCCTGGGGAGGCGGCGCCATGCCGGCCAATCCTTCCCGGATCATGGCATAGGCCGTGGCATGGCCGATGGTAGTGTCGCCGGCAATGGTCTCCATCTGGGCCATGGAGGCGGCCCGGGGGCCGTTGACCAGCGCCCGTTCGATGCCCCGGTGCTGATATCCCAGGGCGATCTCCAGGTGGAATACCGTCTCGCCGTGGCACTGGAAACGGAAATGCCCCGGTTCGATGATGCCGGCATGCACCGGACCCACGGCAACCTCGTGGACCTCCTCCCCGCCGATGCGGTAGAAGTCCCCCACGCCGGGCAGGATCGGCTCGTCCTTTCCCCGTCCCCAGGCATCCCGGGCCCGATCGAGCGACCGTTGGTAACGCACCGGCTTGAACCAGGGGTGGTCGTCCACCGGGATGCCGCACTGTTCGGCGATCTCCCGTTCGAACAGATGCGCTTCGGGGCAGACAGGGGTAATGCTGGGCAGGCGCCCTTCCACCCACGAGCGGAAGACGCCCAGGCGCCCCAGGCTCCCCGCCAGGATGCACCACAGGTCAACCCCCTCCCGTTCAGGCACGCCGAAGTAGGAGGCGATGCGCCATCCCATGCCGGTAAGATCCACGATCCCCTGGAGAAAGACCTCCAGCGCCGTCTCCGGCACATCCTTCACCAGGATGCTCTCGCCGTTTGCCAGGGTATTCAGCATGCTGTCGTCGCTCATCGGGCGACCTCCAGGAGCGCCGCGGCGGCGTTCACCAGCCGGTACAGCGGCTGCGGCAGCCAGACCCCCACCACGCCCAGGATCGTCAGCAGCGCCAGGGGCGGGCCGACCAGAAGGGGCGTATCACGGTATTTCGTCCGCTCCCGGTTCCTGGGAGGTTCGCCGAAGACCACCGGCAGCACGGTCATGGCCATCCCCAGGAAGGCCACCATCAGCAGCACCGCCAGCAGCCATCCCACCAGCGGATACCCCTGGGTGAATGCGGCGACAAAGAAGGAGTATTCGCTGGAGAAGATGAGGAAGGGGGGCGAACCGGTCATGGCGAGAAACCCGGCCAGGAACAGAGCGCCGCTCCACGGGGCGCGCCTGAGGGTTCCGCGGGCGCTGTCCCGGTTCTTGGAGGCAAAGGCCCGGTGAATGTTGCCGGCCGCCAGAAAGAGGACCCCCTTGGCCAGGCCGTTGCCGATCAGGTGCAGCATGGCGCCGTAGAGCGCCTTGCCCCCCAGCCCCAGCGCCACGGCGAACAGCCCCATGTGTTCGACGCTGGAATAGGCCAGCATGCGTTTGAAGTCGGTCTGGTGCACCAGAAAGGCGGCAGCCGTGAAGAGCGACAGGAGCCCGATCCCCAGCAGCGCGGCGCGGTAAAAATGCACATCCCCCGAGGACAGGCAGATCTGGTAGATGCGGATCAGCCCGATAAAGCCGCAGTTGGCCAGGCCTCCGGCCAGCATGGCCCCCACCAGCCCCGGCGCCTCGCCGTAGGCGTCCGGTTTCCAGGTGTGCAGCGGCGCCAGCCCCATCTTGGTCCCATACCCCACCAGCAGGAAGACAAAGGCCGCATCGAGCCATCCGGCCGGCAGGCGGGGCGCATACCCCTGGAGCGGTTCCAGCAGGAGCGACGGCGGGAGTCCGGCCACCACCGTGGAATAGGCCAGGAAGAAGATGCCCAGAAGCGCCAGGGCGATGCCGACCGAGCAGATCAGCATGTACTTCCAGGTCGCCTCGATGGAGCGGGCGTTGCGGTTGAAGTAGACCAGCGGGGCCATGGAGAGGGTGGTGGTCTCGATGGCCAGCCACAAAAGCCCCATGTGGTGGACCCCCGCCGCCAGGGACATGGCGGCGAGACAGACCTGCATCCCCATGCAGAGCACCCGGTTGTTCCGTTCCCGGCGGTAGTGCAGGTAACTGACCGAATAGAAGGCGCAGGCCGCGAAGAGCGCCGACACCTCAAGCAGGAACAGCTTGCCTATGGCGTCCAGATCGATCCATTCGTTGCGGGACTGGAGCGGCGGGGCGGCGACGATGGCCACGACGAGGGCCAGGTGCAGGCAGGCCGTCACCGGCATCACCCAGGGGCGCTTCACGTTGGAGGGGATCAGCCAGGCGATCAGGGCTCCCGCCACCGGGATGAGGACCAGGAGGGTAAACAGCGCCATTACTCTTCCTCCCGCAGGGCGGTCATGCGGCTGGTGTCGATGGATGAGAATTCACGGCCGATCTGGTTGATGATGATCCCCATGACGAAGATGCCGGCGATCAGGTCCAGGAGCGCCCCCGCCTCCACCATCAGCGGCATGGCTTCCGTCAGGAGCAGGCCGAAGATGAAGATGCCGTTCTCCAGCATCAGGTAGCCGATGACCTGGTTGATGGCCTTGCGGCGGCTGGCAAGGGCGATGAACCCGGCCAGAATGGTGGCCAACGCCGCCGGCACGGTCAACAGCTCCTGGTGGTGGGGGGCCAATGGGAGCCGTGCGGCGAAGACGAACGCCATCACGGTGGCCACGGCGCCGGCGATGACATTGCCGGCATAACCGAGAAACGGCGGCAGGTCCTCGCTGAATTCGATCTTGCTGAGGGCGCCGAAGAGCAGCCAGGGGATGCAGACCCCCTTTGCCAGCACCACAAACAGAGTGATCAACAGGATATGCCCCTGCACCGGGTGGATCAGGAGCGGCATCATCCCCAGGACGACCCCCTGGACGGCAATGGCGCGGATGGCGACACGGGCCCGGTGGGTCCCCAGGATGAGGATGTTGATCAGCAGCACCAGCACGAGCAATTGGTCGGCAAAGGAACTCATAACCTCACCTTACTACCAGGACCATGGCAAAAGCCGCCATGACGCAGGCCGCCAGGAGCATCTGGGGCACGCGGGTCAGCCGGAGGCGGGCCATGCAGGATTCCACCACGCCGATGACAACCGCCAGAAGGATCATGGAGATCACGAAAACAAGCCAGTCCAGATACGGATCGGCATCCCGCAACGGCAGGGCCACATGGAGAAAAAGGGCGGAAAGGATCGAGAGCTTGAGCGCCGCGCCGTAGGTGATCATGCCGAAGGCGGGGCCGCTGTGGTCCAGCACCAGCACCTCGTGGATCATGGTCAGTTCCAGGTGGGTGGTCGGGTCGTCGAAGGGGATGCGGCAGTTCTCGGCCAGGAGGACCATGAACAGGCCCGCCACCAAGAGGATCAGTGAGGCGCCGGAGGCCAGCCAGAGGGTGGTGGAGCTGTGGGTCAGGATGCCGGCCAGGGAGAGCGAGCCGGAGAGGCGCGACAGCACGAGGAGGGTGATCAGCAGCACCGGCTCGGCCAGGCAGGAGAAGGTCACCTCGCGGGCGGCGCCCATCCCCTCGAAGCTGGAACCGGTGTCCAGGGCCGCGGCCGTGGTGAAGAAACGCCCCAGGGCCAGCAGGTACACGAACAGGAGCATGTCGCCGTTGAACGAGAGGGGGGGAGCGTGGTTGCCTAAGGGGATAAACAGGGCGGCGGCCAGGGTTGCGGCCAGGGTCACTAGCGGGCCGGCCCGGAACACCCAGGTGGTGGTGCGGCTGAAGACCGTGCCCTTGCGCAGCAGGCGGTAGAGGTCGTAATAGGGTTGGAGCAGCGGCGCACCGGTACGGCCCGCAAAGGCGGCCTTGGTGCGGTTGATCACCCCCGGCAGCAGGGGGGGGATGAGGATGATCAGTACGAGATGGATCAGGAGATCAATCACCCGAATGTGTTCCTCCCGTTGCGATGCTGGTGCCCTGTGCGGCCGGTATTCAGGGTGCTAACGGCGGCCGCGGCGCCTGCCGCTCCCCTCCCGGGCATGGCGGAACTCCCAGGGCGGTTGCGGGTTGGCGTCCCGCCAGAGCCCTTTATGCCGGGCACGGGCCAACTCCTCCACGCCGATATACTCCGAGGCGTACGGCCCCTGCAGATACTGGCGGTAGGCCCAGGCCATACCTTCAGCCACCATGTCCCGGTTGATGTCACGGCCGCCGTAGCGGATGACCGCCACCGTGCGGCGGTACTGGTCCACATCCATGACCTCCACGGAAACCTGGCGTCCCATGATCTTGTACATCAGGGTCCGCCGGGAGATCTCCCCGAAGGGTTGCCCGGGGCTGTCCGGCTTGGTGGTTTCAGGGGCATCGATGCCGTACAGGCGCACCTTGAGCCGGCTATCCTCCCGCGTGGCCAGCAACACCGTATCGCCATCGTAGACCGCCCGCACCATCCCGTCGATGATGCGGCCCGCATGGGCATCGGCACCCACCGACAGAAACAGCGCAAGGACGGTGAAAAACCGTTTCATCGAAATCACACCAGTTCCGCAGCGTAGTTGAACTCCGTCGTGCCGGGGATCTCGCGCCCCGCCTTGAAGGCCGCCAGGATCTCGTTCCAACTCTCCCGGGGCGCCTGGCGCAGGTCGATCACATAGGAGCCGCACCCCGCCCGGCGCAGCTCGCCGTGGCGGGCGGTCAGGGAATAGGGTGTGGCGGCGGAGATGGTCTGGAGGCCGTCCCGACTGGTGACACTATACGCCTCTCCCCGGTCCGAGTGAAGCGGAATGTTGCTGTGCACGTCCTTGATGCGGATCTTGGTGGTCATGACCGGCAGCGGCGCATAGGCGATCACCCGCCGCTCCACGTCGATCCCCGCGGCCAAAAGCTCCGCCAGGTTGGCGGCGTCGTCCTCGATATAGAGGGTGCAGGCCTCGGCCCCCAACTCCTGCCAGGCGGCCAGGGCCTGGCTGTTGAGGGTAAAACAGCGGTGCCAGGTGGAGATGCGCAGGTCCGCCAGCCCCTTGAACAGGTGGAAGTGGGAGAGGTTGGCCGCCTCGAAGCGCCGGAATCCGGCCTGGTGCAGCTGGCGCAGGGTATCGCGGTACAGGGGCATGTCCCGGTCGAAGATCATGAAGGGGAGTTGCCAGATCACGCGTTCCTCACAGCCGCGCATGCGGGGGACAACCCCGGGAAGCTGGTGGATGGCCGCCCGGGAGAGCGGCAGAATCGTGGCATCGGCGCCGCTTTGCAGCGGGAAACGCCACTCCTTGGGCTGGTCCATGACTACCGCCAGGGTTTCCTTGGGAGCGGCGTGGGGGGAGCCGGCGCGAAATGCCGCCACATCGCGCAGGGCCGCCGCCCGGGCTGCGGCGATCCGCTCCCGGAACCCGGTGGAAAGCGCCTCGTCCAACTGCCGGTAGAACTGCCGCCGCACCTCCTTGAAGGTGGCCGACGGTATCAGCACCGCCGGAAAGCCGGGGGCCTCCAGCGCTTCCAGCAGAAAAGGGGTCTCGCCGGTCCTGGCGAACTGCCCCTGGAGCACCGCCTGCATGTCGCCGCTGCGGGCCGGCTCCAACGGGCCAAGGGGGAATTGGAACGGGTACGGCACGCCGCCGACCTCGGCCTCCAGGTGCATGACGCCATCGCGCAGGGCGACCCGCAACCGGCACGGCACCTTGTCCCGCTGCACCGACTCCAGCCGCCGCAGACAGGCGTTTTCGCTCAGGGTGAAGGCCTCGCGGGAAGAGACCTTGTAGACCGCATCCCCGGCCGTGAAACGGAAAGGCGTTTCCACCTCCACCACGCTCCCCGCCTTGGCCTCCATCACCTTCTTGCGCCCCACGAACAGCTCGCGCACGGTCCACGCCTGGCCGGCCATATCGCTCTTGGGCTGGGCCCGCAGCCGATCCCCCACATACAGGGCGTCCCGACTCTCGAAGGTCAGGCGGTTGCCCTTGACAGACTTGATCTGGCCGACGAAACGCCCGGTCCCCCCCTTCTGCCACGGGTTGGCGATATCGTCCGGTTGCTGGGAGGCCAGAAAACCCTTGGTCGGGGTGCGGCCGAAAGAGTATTTCAGGATCTCCTTGGCGGCGCCCAGCGCCTCCTTGCGGGACCGTTCCGGCGCATCCAGCACCAGGCGGTAGGCCTCCACCACGCTGGCCACGTACTCGGCCGATTTCATGCGTCCCTCGATCTTGAGGGATTTCACCCCGGCCTTGGCCAGTTCCGGCAGCATGTCGATGGCCGACAGGTCGCTGGTGGAAAAGTAATGCCCCTCTTTGCCGCGATGGTTGTACAGGCGGCGGCAGGGCTGGGCGCAGCGCCCCCGGTTGCCGCTGTGCCCTCCCAGGTAGGAGGAGAAGAAGCACTGCCCCGAGACGGAGAAGCAGAGGGCGCCGTGGATGAAGGTCTCGATCTCCACCGGCGTGGCCGCGGCAATGGCCGCCACCTCGTCCAGGGCCAGTTCGCGGGCCAGTACCGCCCGCTGGAATCCCAGCTCCTCCAGCATCTTGACACCGGCCGTGTTGTGGATGGTCAGCTGGGTCGAGGCGTGAAGCGGTATGGTGGGAAAGTGGCGGCGGATCAGTCGGGCCACGGCCAAATCCTGGAGGATTACCCCGTCCACCCGCATCCCCGCCAGGGCGGCCAGGGTCTCCACCAGTTGCGGCAACTCCTTCTCATTCACCAGGGTGTTGAGGGTGATATAGATCCGCCGGCCGTGGCCATGGGCATAGGCCAGCATCCGTTCCATCTGCCCCAGGGTGAAGTTCTTGGCCCGGGCCCGGGCGGAGAAATCGCGCATGCCGGCATAGACCGCGTCGGCACCTTTTTCCATGGCGGCAAAGAAGGATTCCAGAGACCCGGCCGGGGCCAGGAGTTCGGGTTTTTGTGGTGAAATAGACATTTGGTTCCTTAGACCTAAGAGAATAGTTTACCACAAAGACACAAAGTACACATAGTTACACAAATAATGATTCCAGCTAGTTATATGACAATTCCATAATTGGCTGGACTCTCCTTTTGCGTGAGTACCTTTTCGCCGTTAACTCTGTGAATCCTTTGTGCTCTTTGTGGTGAATAACTACCGTCTTTAGGTTAAACAGAAAACGCCCCATGAAGGGGCGCTCCGACGTTACCTGAAAAACGTGAGTTTTGTGCAAGGTCAAGGCTGCCCGAAGACTTGCTCAAGGCTTGCGCACAAGGCACGTTCTCATTCATTACTTCTCAACGAGTATCCGCAACATGCGCCGCAGCGGCTCCGCCGCCCCCCAGAGGAGCTGATCGCCGCAGGTGAAGGCCTGCAGGTAGTGGGGTCCCATCCGCATCTTGCGCACGCGGCCGACCGGAACCGTCAGGGTGCCGGAGACCGCAGCCGGGGTGAGCTGGGCCAGGGTGTCGGCCTTGGTGTTGGGCACCAGTTTGGCCCACTGGTTGTCGTTGGCGATCAACTGCTCGATGTCGGCCAGCGGCACGTCCTTATTCAGCTTGATGGTCAACGCCTGGCTGTGGCAGCGCATGGCGCCGACCCGCACGCAGATGCCGTCCACCGGGATCGGCGCGGTCGTGCCCAGGATCTTGTTGGTCTCGGCAAACCCTTTCCACTCCTCGCGGCTCTGGCCGTCCTCCACCTCCTTGTCGATCCAGGGGAGCACGCTCCCGGCCAGGGGGTAGCCGAACTCCTTCTTGGGCAGGGCGTCGCTGCGCAGGGTGGCGGTCACCTTCCGGTCGATCTCCAGAATGGCCGACGAGGGGTCCTTGAGCAGGTGCGCGACCGAATCGTGCAGGGCCCCCTTCTGGGCCAGGAGTTCGCGCATGTTGGGAGCGCCGGCGCCGGAAGCCGCCTGGTAGGTCATGGAGGTGAGCCATTCCACCAGCCCGGCCCGGAACAGCCCCCCCAGCCCCATGAGCATCAGGCTGACGGTGCAGTTGCCGCCGATGAAGTCCTTCTGCCCCTTGGCCAGGGCACGATCGATGACGTTGCGGTTGACCGGGTCGAGGACGATGACCGCCTCCGGCTCCATGCGCAGGGTACTGGCCGCGTCGATCCAGTAGCCGCTCCACCCCTGTTTGCGCAACTCCGGGTGGACCGCCTTGGTGTAGTCCCCCCCCTGGCAGGTGAGGATGACGTCGAGCTTCTTCAACTCGGCCATATCGTCGGCGCTCTTGAGGGTGCCGGCGTCCATGGGGGCCGGCTGCCCGGCCTGGGACGTGGAGAAGAACACCGGCTCGATGCCGGTAGCGAAATCACCTTCCTCCTGCATCCGCTGCATGAGGACCGAACCGACCATACCGCGCCAACCGACGATTCCGACTTTCATAGTCTGTTCCTTTTTTCCGAAGATGTGATTAGTTACACCTGAATACGTGACGACTGAACAATGGAACGAGCGACATGTCGGGGCCCAACGCCGCCCATTCAGCGTCATGCCTGCTTTGCCGTGCGTCCTCCGCTACGGCGGAGACACGGCCGGCAATGCCTGGACTGAGGCATGATAAGCGAGAGGAGCCGGTCAGGCGTCACGGATTCAGGTTACAGTGCCGCAATGACGGCGTCGCCGATCTCCTTCGTGTTCACCAGCTTTTCGCCCGCCTTCTTCTGGTAGATGTCGCGGGTGCGGAACCCCTGGTCCAGCACCGTGGCCACGGCGTTGTCGATGGCGTCGGCCGCCTCGACCATGCCGAAGGAGAAGCGGAGCATCATGCCCGCCGAGAGGATCTGGGCGATGGGGTTGGCGATCCCCTGACCGGCGATGTCCGGGGCCGAGCCGCCGGACGGCTCGTACATGCCGAAGCTGCCTTCGGCCAGGGACGCGGAGGGGAGCATGCCCAGGGAGCCGGTCAGCATGGCCGCCTCGTCGGAAAGGATGTCGCCGAACATGTTCTCGCACAGGATCACGTCGAACTGCTTGGGCCAGCGCACCAGCTGCATGGCGGCGTTGTCCACATACATGTGGGACAGCTCAACGTCCGGGTATTCCTTGGCGATGGTCGTGACGATCTCGCGCCACAGCACCGAGCTGGAGAGGACGTTGGCCTTGTCGATGGAGCAGACCTTCTTGCCCCGCTTGCGGGCCGCCTGGAAGGCCACGTGGGCGATGCGCTCGATCTCCGGCACGGAGTAGCGCATGGTATCCACGCCGATCCGGTCCCGGCCGCTCCCCTCGATCCCCTTGGGCTGGGAGAAGTAGATGCCGCCGGTCAACTCGCGGATGACCAGGACGTTGAAGCCCCCCCCGATGACCTCCTCCTTGAGCGACGACGCGCCGGTCAGGGACGGGAAGATGATGGCCGGCCGCAGGTTGGCGTAGAGGCCGAAGATCTTGCGCAGGGGGAGCAGCGCGCCGCGCTCCGGTTGCTCGTCGGGCGGCAGGGTCTCCCACTTCGGCCCGCCCACCGAACCGAACAGGATGGCGTCGCTGGCCCGGCAGATGCTCACCGTGGTTTCCGGCAGGGCCTTGCCCTCGTTGTCGATGCCGGCCCCGCCCACATTGGCGTGGGTCCGCTCGAAGGTCACCTGATATTTCTTTTCAATGGCGTCCAAAACCCGCAGCGCCTCGGCCATCACCTCCGGTCCGATGCCGTCACCCGGCAGAACCGCTATCTTATACGCCTGTGCCATGTAAATCTCCTCTGTAAGTCTCTGTAGTATACTAATTTCCATACCCCTGTTTTGTCAACAGCGGGTATCCAGTAAGTGCCCCGAGCGGCAACAAAACGGGGCGGTTTCGCAACCGCCCCGGCCTTGTCCATCCACTCGTCAGGATGTATGCAGCTGTGCGGCTCGGGCCCTTAGATACCCGCCTTGGTCTTGAGAATCGCTGCCTTGTCGGTCTTCTCCCAGCTGAATTCGGGCAGTTCACGACCGAAGTGCCCATAGGCGGCGGTCTTCTTGTAAATCGGGCGGAGCAGGTCGAGCTGTTCGATGATGGCGCGGGGGCGCATGTCGAATACCTCGCGCACCAGTTCCGCCAAACGGTCTTCGCTCACCTTGCCGGTGCCGAAGGTATGCACCATGATGGAGACCGGCTGGGCCACGCCGATGGCATAGGCCACCTGCACCTCGCACCGTTCGCACAGGCCGGCGGCCACCAGGTTCTTGGCCACGTAGCGTCCCATGTAGGCCGCCGAGCGGTCCACCTTGGAGGGGTCCTTGCCGGAGAAGGCGCCGCCGCCGTGACGCCCCATGCCGCCGTAGGTATCGACGATGATCTTGCGGCCGGTCAGACCGCAGTCGCCCATGGGGCCGCCCACCACGAACCGGCCGGTGGGGTTGATGAAGTAGCGGGTATCGGCATCCAGCAGTTCGGCCGGGATGACCTTCTTGACCACCTCGGCGATCACCCGCTCCTCGATCTCCTTGTGGGTCACGTCGGGGGTATGCTGGGTGGAGATGACCACCGTGTCGATGCGGTTCGGCTTGCCGTCCACGTATTCGACCGAAACCTGGGATTTGGAGTCGGGGCGGAGGAAGTTCAACTGGCCGGATTTGCGCACTAAGGCCAGCTTTGCCACCAGTTCGTGGGCCAGCTGGATCGGCATCGGCATCAGTTCCGGGGTCTCGTTGCAGGCGTAACCGAACATGAGCCCCTGGTCGCCGGCGCCCTGTTCCTTGTGCAGGCCGGCGCCCTCGTTGACCCCCTGGGCGATGTCGGGCGACTGCCGGTCGACGGAAACCAGCACCGCGCAGGTGTCGGCGTCGAAGCCCATTTCGGAGTCGGTGTAGCCGATCTCCTTGATGGTGTTGCGCACGATCTCGGAGTAGTTGATCACGGCGTTGGTGGTAATCTCTCCGGCGATAACCGCCATGCCGGTGGTCACCAGGGTTTCGCAGGCCACGCGGGCCGTCTTGTCCTGGGCAAGGATGGCATCGAGGATGGCATCGGAGACCTGATCGGCGACCTTATCGGGATGACCTTCGGATACCGACTCTGAGGTGAATATGAATTTTTCGGACATGAAACGGAACTCCTCTCTGATGGCAATTATTGCTCTCTCAAGCCCTGGAACCGACGGATCGGAACCCATACTGAAATACTCGCCGAATGAACCTGTTAATTTATAAATATGTATCTGTTTTGTCAAGCAAAGATAGTCCGGCTTCATTCCGTTTGACTCGCACCCGCAACTTACTGCACAATAGCGCACATTTTGGGAATTCGCCTCTTTCGGAGCAGCTCTATGCCCGCCGTTTTCAACCTCATACTCGCCGTGGTCGTCTGCCTGTTCCTGGGTGGTGCGGCCGTAGCCGCCGCGAAACGGCCGAGTGGTGCCTGGCATTATTACCATTTCGACGGAAGCCGCTTTGTCGCCGGCCTGGCGGCAGACGGGAAGCGCGCCGTGGCGGTGCGGGACGGGGTTCGGCCGGTGGCCGCGCTCCCCGGTGCGAGGATCGAGGCGGTCGCCCTGCCGGCAGGCACGGGGGCCGTGGCCGGCATCTGCTACCTCCAGAGTGCGGGCGGCACACTGACCGGCGGGGCCGGATACCTGGCCGCCCCTGCCATGCGCCTGCCGATCTCATCGGGCGCCAACGTCGTGACGACGGTACAGACCGACGATCAGGGGTATTTCAGCGCCGTGCTCCCAGCGGGGCGGTATGTGGTCGGAGAGGGCCCCCTGGCCAGGGACGTGCGGATAGATAGCGATCAAACGTCGCTCATAGCATTGCGCGTGGGCAAAAGGATGGTGGATTGATGGGAATGGCATTCACACGGTTTGCGGTGGCGTTTGCGTGCGTGCTTGGCCTCTCCCTGCCGGGGGCTGCCGGGCCGCTCGACGACTATTACCTGGCCGCCTTCAATGAGCAGGGCGGCAGCGCCCTGGAGAAGGCGATTCTGTCCACGACAGCGGAGACGGTCGGGGCCATCCAATGCGGAACGCCGCTCAAACACGAGCTCAGCCGGGACTGGAGCCTGCTGGAACCGGCAACCCGCAAGACACTGGCCAAACAACTGGCCGCACCGGCGCTGACGGGCGAAGCGACCCTCCTCTCCGGCGGCGGGCACTTCCTGATTCACTACGCCACATCGGGCAGCGATGTCCCGACGCCGGCAGCCGGGTATACCGTCCCATCCTGGGTGCAGGCCGTGGCCGACACCTTCGAGAGCGTCTACGCGACCTACATGACCACCGACGGCTACCACCCGCCGCCGGGCACCCCATACCACATCTACCTGCGCAGCCTGGCTGCGTTGAAGATATACGGCCAGACGACATCGACCTCTGCGTCGCCCTCCGCCGGCTTTGCCAACGCCTACGGGAGCTACATCGAGATCGACAAGGATTTCACCAGTCCGATCTTCCACCCCCAGGTCTACACGCCCCTGCAAAGCCTCCAGATCACCGCAGCCCATGAGTATCACCACGCCATCCAGTACGGCTACAACTTTTTCTTCGATATCTGGTACGCCGAGGCGACCTCCACCTGGTACGAGGACGAGGTGTACGACACCGTCAACCAGCTCTACGCCTATCTCGATGCGGCGCTGCTGAACACAAACCTGAGCATCGATATCGCCCCCAGCATCACCACGGGAGGCGGATACGGCCGTTGGCTGTTCAACCGCCATCTTGCCGAGGCCCACGGCGGGCAGAGCATCGTGCGCAGCTTCTGGGAACGGTTGGCGACAACGGCGCCAGCCGGACAGGGCGATATCCCCATGACACCCATAATCGACGCCTTGTTGCAGGACAGCGGCTCAAGCCTGAGCACGGACTTCCTCGGGTATGCCGGCAAACTGTACACCGGCGCCTGGAGTACCCACCTGTCGGAGATACCGCTGATCCCAGCGGCGGCCATGACGGGGACCTTTACATCCTATCCGGTTGCGGGTACCTCCACCCCCGCCCCATCCGTAACCCTGCCCCATTACTCGTTTGCTTTTTTCCGCATGGTGCCGTCGGCAACCTCGCCCGCCACACTGACCATTACCCTCACCGCCGATACCGGCATTTCTGCGGTCGCGTTCAGCAAGACAGGGAACAGCGTCAACTCGTTCACCGCCGGCGGCGGCAACCAGATCACGATACCCGGTTTCGGCGCGACCACCGAGGTTGTGCTCCTCCTGGCAAACACCACCGGCAGCGACAACCTCTTTGCCGGGTTCAGCAGCGACGGGAGCCAAGTCACGCGCACACCCTCCGGCGGTGGCGGCGGTGGTGGCGGCTGTTTCATCGCCACCGCCGCCTACGGCAGCTACCTTCATCCCCAGGTCCGGGTGCTGCGCGAGTTCCGCGACCGTTATCTGTTGACCAACGTCCCCGGCCGGGCCTTTGTGGAGCTCTACTACCGCCTCAGCCCGCCGCTGGCGGACGTCATCGCCCGCCATGAGACCCTGCGCTGGGCGGCGCGGCTTGTCCTGACCCCGGTCGTCATGGCCGTTGCCCACCCCGCAGCCATGGCCGCTGCGCTGATGATGGCGGCAGGCCTGTATATCCCGCTCCGCCGGCGGCGCAGGACCGTGGTCCAGACCGTTTGACACCGGCGGGGGCGCGTGCCTTCGCCCGTTCCCGTGGTACACTTGAAACCGGGTACACCCATTGAACAGAGCAACTGGGGGAGGCCTTTGATGCACTGGAAGAAGATGATTATCGCCGCCGTCATTGTCGTTGTGCTGGCAATGACGGTATTTTTCGTCATGCGCCACAGACCGGAGGAGTCAGGCACGCTCAAGGTTTCCGGCACCATGGAGGTCACCTCGGTCGAGCTGTCGTTCAAGGTCGGCGGCCGCCTGGCCCAACGCCTGGTGGACGAGGGGGAGATGGTCACGGCGGGTCAGTTGGTGGCGCGCCTGGAGGATGACGAGCTGAAAGAGGACAAAAACGCCCGGGCGGCCGAAAAACGGGCCGCCCAGGCGGCCCTGGCCGACCTGCAGGCCGGCAGCCGCCGGGAGGAGATCGCCCAGGCCGAGGCGGCCCTGGCGCGGATGCGGGCCGATGCCGAACGCTTGAGGAAGGATGCCCTCCGCTCGGAGGCGCTCTTCAAGCGCGAGGTGATCCCCCAGAAAGACCTGGATGCCGCCCGAGCCGGGCGCGACGCTTCGGCCGCCGCGGTGCGCGAGGCCGAGCAGCACCTGAAACTCCTGCGGATCGGCCCCCGTCCGGATGCAGTACGACAGGCAAAGTCGCATGTTGAAGCGGCCGAGGCCGGATTGGCCCTGACCGAAACACGCCTCTCCCAGAGCACGCTCACCGCCCCCCTGACGGGGCTGGTGCTGGCCAAACATGCCGAGCAGGGGGAGATGCTGGCCGCGGGCGCCCCGGTCGTCACCATCGGCAAGATGGACGACGTCTGGCTGCGGGCCTATATCCCGGAAACCGAGATGGGGCGGGTCACGGTGGGACAGCGGGCGCGGGTCACGGTGGACACCTGGCCGGGACGGGTCTTCGAGGGGACGGTCTCCTTCATCTCCCCCGCGGCGGAGTTCACCCCCAAGAACGTCCAGACCGAAAAGGAGCGGGTCAAACTGGTCTACCGCATCAAGATCACCATGGCCAACCCCAGGATGGAGCTGAAGCCGGGCATGCCGGCCGATGCGGTGATCGAGACGGGGGCCCGAAAGGGCTCGCCCCAGGGGGCCAACCGTTGACGCCGGGCCTGTTTGCCGCACACCTTTCCCCTATTGACAGGTTGTTGAAAAACTCAGGTTGTTCAAAAATAGTCAGATCGTCGCACCCGCTAGACAAGCCCCGCGGAGGCGTAGCAGCGCTACGCCGCACAATTTCACTCGTGGAATTGGACCGCGAAGGCGCCCGAAGGGTGAGGCCAAAGGCCTCAGTCACAAAAGGGCTTTCGAGGACGAAGGCCTGATGGCTATTTTTCAACAACCTGTTAAAGAAGGCGGACCGGCATGGCCATAGTCGCCACAAACCTCACCCGCCGCTTCGGCGGCCTGACCGCCGTGGACGGCCTGACCCTTTCCGTGCCCCCCGGCGAACTGTTCGGGCTTGTGGGCTCGGACGGCGCGGGCAAGACCACCACCATCCGCATGCTGACCGGCGTGATGGACCCCACTTCCGGCGATGCCCGGGTGCTGGGGTGCCCCTGCCGCGACCTGGAACCGGTGCGGAACGATATCGGCTACATGAGCCAGCGCTTCGGCCTCTATCCGGACCTGACCGTGGCCGAGAACATCCGCTTCTATGCCGACATCTTCGGCGTAGCGCGCCGCGAGCGGCTGGAGCGGACCGAGCACCTGCTCGCCTTCAGCAACCTGGCCCCGTTCCGGGACCGCAAGGCCGCCAACCTTTCCGGCGGCATGAAGCAGAAACTGGGGCTGGCCTGCGCCCTGATCCACACCCCCAAGGTGCTGTTCCTGGACGAGCCGACCAACGGGGTCGATCCGGTCTCGCGCCGCGACTTCTGGCGCATCCTCTACGGCCTGCTGCAGGACGGGGTGACCATCTTCGTGGCCACCGCCTACCTGGACGAGGCGGATCGCTGCCACCGGGTCGGCCTGATCCACAAGGGACGGCTTCTGGCCTGCGACAAACCGGTCGCCCTGCGGCGGCTGGCCGGCGGGAGCGTCCTGGAACTGGTCACCCCCGATGCGCGTGCCGCGGCCCAGATGCTGCGACAGGAACGCCCCGGTCTCGCCGTCGCCCTGTTCGGCGACCGGCTCCACCTGACCAGCGATGCGCCGGAGCGGACCGACCGGGAGGTGCGGGAACTCTTTCGCCAAGCCGGCATGGAATTGCAGGCCCTGGAGCGGGTCGAGCCATCCCTGGAGGATTGCTTCGTCGCCATGATCGGCGAGGCGGACGGGCAGCAGGAGCCGGAACCTGCCGCCCTCGCCCCATCCGACCCTTCCCCGGTAAAGGTGGCCGGGGAACCTGCCGTGTCGGTGCGGGGCCTGACCCGCCGCTTCGGCGACTTCACTGCCGTCGACGCCATCGACCTGGAGGTGGCCCAGGGGGAGATCTTCGGCTTCCTCGGCCCCAACGGCGCCGGCAAATCCACCACCATCCGCATGCTGTGCGGCATCCTGGAGCCCTCCGCCGGCGAAGGCCGGGTGGCCGGCTGCGACGTCATGCGCCAGCCGGAACAGATCAAGACGCGCATCGGCTACATGAGCCAGAAATTCTCCCTGTACGAAGACCTGACCGTGGAGGAGAACATCGCCTTCTACGGCGGCATCTACCGCATCCCCCCCAAAAAACTGGCCCGGCGCGCGGAGTGGGTGATCGCCATGGCCGGGCTGGAGGAGCGCCGCCGCTCCAAGGCGGGCGAACTGTCCGGCGGCTGGAAGCAGCGCCTGGCCCTGGGGTGCGCCATGCTGCACGAGCCGCCGGTGATCTTCCTGGACGAGCCGACCTCGGGGGTGGACCCCATCAGCCGCCGTTCCTTCTGGGACCTGATCAACCGCCTGGCGGCAAATGGTGTGACCGTATTCGTCACAACTCATTACATGGACGAGGCCGAATACTGCGACCGCCTGGGCATGATCTACCGGGGGGAACTGGTGGCCCTGGGGAGCCCGTCGGAATTGAAACGGGGGCACATGGCCGAAGAGGTTCTGGAAGCGGCCTGCGAACGCCCCCAGGACCTGTTGGAGGAACTGGAACGGCTCCCCGGCGTGCGTCATGCCGCCCTGTTCGGCCGGGGCGCCCATGTGGTGACCGAGGACGGCGCCGCCACCGAAACGGCCCTGGCCGCCTCTCCCCTGGCCGGGCAGGTGCGCCTGCGCCGGGTGCTCCCCTCCCTGGAGGATGTGTTTGTTTCCCTGATCGAGGCGCGGGACCGGGACGAAGGAGCAAGCCGGCTGCAGAGGGGGGGGCCATGACGGGCCGTATCGCCATAAAACTGCGCCGCACCCGGGCCGTGGCCCGCAAGGAGACCCTGCACCTGCTGCGCGACCCCCGCAGCCTGATCATGGGGCTGGCCATCCCCATGCTGATGCTGTTCCTGTTCGGCTACGCCCTCAACCTGGACATCGAAAAGGTCCAGCTGGCGGTCTGGGACCGGAGCGATACGGTGGCCAGCCGGGATTTCGTCGCCCACTTCGCCTCTTCCCGCTACTTCCAGCTGGTGGAACGCGCCTCGTCCTACGGCGAGATCGAGCGGGCCATCGACAGCCGCCGCGCCATCATCGCCCTGGTGGTGCCGGAGGGCTTCAGCCGCACCCTGGAGGGACGCGCCCGGGCCGATGTGCAGGCCATCCTGGACGGCAGCGACGCCAACACCGCCACCCTGGTGCTGGCCTATGCCGAAGCGGCGGCGCGCACCTTCTCCACCGAGATCATGGTGCAACGCCTCCACCGGGCCGGCCGCTCCCCGACACCGCCGCCGGTGGACCTGCGCCCCCGGGTCTGGTTCAACACCGACCTGGTGTCGCGCTACTACATCTTTCCCGGCCTGATCGCGGTGATCATGATGGTCATCGCGGCCCTGCTCACCTCCCTGACCGTGGCGCGGGAATGGGAGACCGGCACCATGGAGCAACTCATCGCCACGCCGCTCACCGGCGGGGAGATCGTTGCCGGCAAGCTGCTCCCCTACTTCATGATCGGGATCATCGACCTGGTCCTGTGCGTGCTGGTGGGGTACTTTGCCTTCGGCGTGCCGTTCAGGGGGAACCTGGCGCTCCTGTTCGCCCTGTCCCTGGTCTTCCTGGTGGGGGCGCTGGCCCTGGGTATCCTGATCAGCATCCTGGTCAAAAGCCAACTCCTGGCCAGCCAGTTCGCCCTGGTGACCACCATGCTGCCGGCCTTCCTGCTCTCCGGGTTCATGTTCCCCATCGACAACATGCCCCAGGTGATCCAGATCGCCACCAACGTGGTCACGGCGCGCCATTTCGTCCACATCCTGCGCGGCATCTATCTCAAGGATGCGGGTATGGGGGAGTTGGCCCCCCAGGTGCTGGTGCTGGCCCTCTTCGGCGCGGCGGTGCTGGCGCTGGCGGTGAAGAAGTTCCGAAAAAAGATCGATTAGCAGGCGGCTGAAAAACCCAGGTTGTTCAAAAATAGTCAGATCGCCGCACCCGCAGAATGCCCCGAGGAGGCCCTCACCCGGCCTTTGGCCACCCTCTCCCGGAGGGAGAGGGTAACTGTATCCCTTCTCCCTTGGGGAGAAGGATAGGATGAGGGGCGCTACGCTGCACAAGGCGGCTTTTGAGGACGAAGGCGATCTGACTGTTTTTCAACAACCTCCCAGGCGGATCGCATGTTCGAACGGCTGAAGGCCATGCTCATAAAGGAGTTCATCCAGGTGCTGCGGGACCCGCGCACCCGGTTCGTGATCTTCGTCTTTCCGGTGTTCCAGGTGGTGGTCTTCGGCTATGCGGTCAACACCGACGTGCGCAACAGCCGCACCGCGGTGCTGGATCGGGACAACAGCCGCGAGAGCCGGGCGATCGTGGAGCGTTTCCAACGCTCCGGGTACTTCGACATCACCGAGCGGGTCACGGACGAGCGCCGTATCCGCTATCTGCTGGATCGGGGCCAGGTGCGGGCGGTACTGGTATTCGACCACGGTTTCGAAGGGCGGCTGAAAAAGGAGGGGGCGGCACCCCTGGCCCTGATCCTGGACGGCAGCGACGCCAACTCGGCCGGAATCGTGCTGGGCTACGCCTCCTCGATCATCGGCGCCTACAACGCCGAAGAGCTGGCCCTTCGCCTGGCCCGGAGCGGGGTTGCCGCCCGGCCGGAGGGGGTGACGCTCCGCTCCCGGGCCTGGTTCAACCCCAACCTGGAAAGCCGGGTCTATTTCGTGCCGGCCGTCATCGCCATGCTGGTGATGGTGGTGACCATGCTCCTCTCCAGCATGGCCGTGGTGCGGGAGAAGGAGATCGGCACCATCGAACAGGTGGTGGTCACCCCCATCACCAAAGGGGAATTCATCCTCGGCAAGACGGTCCCCTTCATCCTGATGGGCTACGCCAATGTGATCATCGTGGCCTTCGTGGCGGTGCGCTGGTTCGACATCCCCATCCGGGGGAGCCTGGGGCTTCTGGCCTTCAGCACCGGCCTATTCCTCATGAGTTCCCTGGGGGCGGGGCTGTTGATCTCCACCGTCAGCAGCACCCAGCAGCAGGCCATGATGACCGCCTTCTTCGTCATCTTTCCCTGCATGCTGCTCTCCGGCTTCTCCTTCCCCATCGACAACATGCCGGTTGCGGTGCAGTACATCACCCTGATCAATCCCCTGCGTTATTACATGATCATCCTGCGTTCCATCTTTCTCAAGGGTGTGGGGATCGTGGTGCTCTGGCGGGAGCTGGCGGCCCTTACGGCCATCGGCGTCGTGGTGCTCATGGTGGCGGTGGGGCGTTTCAGAAAGACGGTGGGGTAAGGGGCGGGCGGGTGACCGCCCGTTATTCTTCCGCTTTTTCCTTGCGGTAGAACCTGATCAGAAACTCCCCATCCCTGGGGGAGAGGTCGAACTTGAAGACCGCTTCCTGGAGAAGCGGCGCTAACGGCTGGCCGGGGTTTTCCTGAAGGTTGCCGGATATCCATTTGATTGCGCGCCGCAACTCTTCTCCATCGGGCAACAGGTCATGCATGGCGATAGCTCCTTTACACAATATGTCATCCCTGCGTCCCCTGCTCTTCAGGGGCCTGCCGGAGCGGCAGGATGACGCTGAAGATCGTGCCCTGGCCCGGCTCGCTCAACACCTCGATCTCGCCCCCGTGGTCCCTGACGATGCCGTAGGATACCGCCAGCCCCAGGCCGGTCCCATGGGGCTTGGTGGTATAGAAGGGGGTGAACAGTTTCTCCACCTGCTCTTCGCTGAGGCCCGGTCCGGTATCCGCGACCGCTACCCGGCACAACCCGGCCTCCGGGTCGGCTCCGATGTCCACGAAGAGCGTCCCGCCTCCCTCCATGGCCTGCAGGCCGTTGACGATCAGGTTGGTGAAGACCTGCCGCAACTGGTCTTCGTCCGCCTCGATCATGATCTTCTTGCCGCGATAATGCCGGGTGACGGTATAGGGATCGAGCAACACCTGATGTCCCACCTGGTCCAGGATATCCTCCAGCACCTCCGCGAGGGAAAACCGGCTGAGCTGCTTGGCGCTGCCGCGCGAGAAGGCCCGAAGATTTTTGACGATCCGCTCGATCCGTGCCACCTGGCGCATGATGGTATCCAGCTCCTCGGGGCCGTGATCGCCGGCAGCGCTGTTCATCTCCAAAAGCTCCACATTGCCCCGGATGATGGCCAGGGGATTATTGATCTCGTGGGCCACGCCGGAGGCCAGAAGACCGATGGCCGCCAACCGTTCGGCCTGGGCCAACTCCTTTTGGGCAAGCAGCAGTTGCTCGTTCTTTTCCTCGAGCTGGGTGGTGCGTTCCGTCACCTTTTCTTCCAGGGTATGGTTGAGGGACAGAATCTCCCGCTCCCGTTCCTTCAGGCGACGCTTCATGATGTTGAACTCGCCGGCCAGCGAGGCGATCTCGTCATGGCTGTCCACGGTGATGTCGGACTGCTGTTCACCGGCGGCGATCCTCCGGGCCCCCTCTTCCAGCGCCTTGATCGGCCGGGCCATGTTGGAGCCGAGCCAGGCCGAAAGCGGGACACCGAACAGAGTGACGAAGGCCAGGACCCCGGAGAAGATGGTGTTGATCTGGGAGCGCAACTCAGCATAGGGCTGCTCCGACATTCCCACATAGAGCGCGCCGACCACGCTTCCCCGGTAATCCCTGAGCGGTTCGTAGGCGGTAAAGTTCCATCTGTCCACGACGAATGCCTTGCCGTTCCATTTTTCCCCCCGGCTGACGGCGCTATACACCTCGGCTGACATCATGCTGCCGATGGCCCGCTCGCCCCGCCCGTCCATCACGCTGGTGGCGATGCGCACATCATCCAGGAATATCGTCGCGCTGCCCACCGGCTGGCCGGCACTTTCCCGCGGTTGGAAAATGACCCGCGTGATGCGGTCAACGAGCCTGTTTTCGCCATTCAGCAACATGCCGCCGTAGATCACGCCGGCAACGGTGCCGTCGGCCGCGATGACCGGGGCAGCGGCAATCAGGAACAACCCGCGGTTTTCGACCTGTTTCGTGTAGATCCGGGCATGGGGGGTAGGTTTGAGGGGGATATTCATCAGCGAAGGCAACTGGGGATTTTCACGGACGACCTGCTCGGGCCGCAACAGGAAGATGCCGCTGCAGACGATCCCCTTGGCGGCATCGGCGAGGATTTTCTCCGATCGCAGCGCATCGCCCGTACTGCCGGGGTTGGCGGCCCGGTAGCGGACAAAGCCGTAACGGTCCACCAGGGTCAGGAAACTGAGGCGATCGTTCCTGAGTATGGACTGAAGGGGGATAACGGCCGACAGGTTTCTGTTGTCGCGCAGGGCGGCCGACAATTCCGGGGAGAGGCCGGCCAAGCGGATGATGTCGCTCAGACGCGCCATCTCCCCCAGAAAGATCTCGTTAGCCGAGCTGAGATTGCTCTCCACCGTCTGTTGCGCCTCGCTGATGAAGCGCGTGATGATGATCGAGGAACCGATGACCCAACAGACGGCAATGGCCGCCACCAGCGGCACCATGGTGCCAACCGTCAGCTTGAAGCGTATGGAGGTCCGCAGGAATTTCATGCCGCCTCACGTCCATGCGGGCCACGGCCAGGCATTACTCGGCCCGGCCGGCACTGAGGCCGAATTCGACGATCTTGCGGTCCAGCGTCTTGCGCGAGATGCCGAGGATCTCGGCCGTGCGGCTCTTGTGGAAGCCGGTGCGCTTCAACACCGCCTTGATATGTTGCCGCTCCACCTCATCCAGCGCCACCAGGGGGGCCGCCCCATGGGGGGCGGCCGCGGTCTCGCGGCGCCTCCCGATGGGGAGCAGGGCGGCGGTGATGATGTTGGAACGGGCCAGGATCACGGCGCGCTCCATGACGTTCTCCAACTCGCGCACATTGCCGGGCCAATCGTAGTCCATCAGCATCGCCAGGGCTTCATCCTCGAAATCGTGCACCTCTTTCTTCATCTTGGCGGTATAGATATCCAGGAAGTGGCGCGCCAGCGGTTCGATGTCCTCGCGCCGCTCGCGCAGGGAGGGGAGATTC
This sequence comes from Oryzomonas sagensis, assembly GCF_008802355.1. NCBI lineage: Bacteria > Pseudomonadati > Thermodesulfobacteriota > Desulfuromonadia > Geobacterales > Geobacteraceae > Oryzomonas > Oryzomonas sagensis. The sequence continues at coordinate 391,339 of NZ_VZRA01000001.1, forward strand.
ACGGTTATGACGTTCAGGCGGTAATAGAGATCCTCGCGGAAACGGCCGTCCCGAACCTCATTGACCAGGTCCTTGTTGGTGGCGGCGACAAAACGTACGTCCACCTTGCGGGGCCGGGTCGAGCCGACGGCGATGAAGTCCTTTTCCTGGATGACCCGCAGCAACTTGGCCTGCACCGTCGGGCTGACATCGCCGATCTCGTCCAAAAAAAGCGTCCCGCCGTCCGCCTCCTCCACCAGCCCCTTCTGATTGATCACGGCGCCGGTAAAGGCACCGCGCACATGCCCGAAGAGCTGGCTTTCCAGCAGGGTATCCGAGAGGGCGGCGCAGTTGAGGGAGATATACGGCTTGCCGGCACGCGGACTGTTGGCGTGGATGGTGCTGGCGATCAGCTCCTTGCCGGTGCCCGATTCCCCCAGGATCAGGATATTGGCATCGCTGGAGGCGACCTGAAGGGTCAGGTCGTACACCTCGCGAAAACAGGCGCTCCTGAAAACCATTGTTTCGGAACGGCCCGTCCCCCGCTGCAACTCCTTGCGCAACATGAGATTTTCGTTGGCCAGCCGGTGATGGTCGAGCAGTCGGTCCAGCACCGTCAGCAGCTTCTCTTTGGGAAACGGTTTGGTGATATAGTCGTAGGCCCCCAGCTTGATGGCCTGGACCGCATCGTCGATCGTGCCGTGGGCCGTCATGATGACCACCGGCACGTCCGGGCGTTCGCTACGGAGATGTTTGAGAACCTGGAGGCCGTCCATGTCGGGCATGCGCACATCCTGGAGGATCACATCGCACTCCGCGGCATCCGACGCCTTTACCCGCTTCAGAAGCTCGTTGCCGCGCAAAAAGGTCTCGACCTGATAGCCGTTCGCACTCAGGAGCTTATCAAGATAGCGGAGAATATCCGCTTCATCATCACATACAAACACAGTTGGCATAGGACATGCTCCTTATTCACGCGGGTGGCGTCGCTCCCCCTTTGCCCCCTGCGAGACCGGCGAGCGGACGAGCTCGCAATCTCTCTGTTGAACTATGGAGTGGCTGTTTTTCCCCCTGTGGGAACAGAGGGAAGCGGAGAGGACTGCCTGGGACAAAAAGATACATCATGTGCCAAAAAGACGCAACCGTTGTTTTGTTTTGTCGTCTACCCGCCTGGCCGCAAACACAACGAATTCAGCAATTATAAACAGTTGCAGCAAGTCGCTCCAAAAAGCAAGATTGGCACGCCTGTTGCCGTATACTACAAGGTTTTTAACCAGCCACATACTCAAGTACATGACAGCGGAGGATGCAATGACAAAAGAGGGCCTTTTCCCCGGCGTTACCCGTCGAGACTTCATGAAGACCTGCATGACCGTATCAGCCATGCTGGGGCTTCCCTACGGGATGGTTACCAAAGTTGCCCAAGCGGCCCAGAAGAGCGACAACAGGCCAGCAGTAATCTGGCTCCATTTCCAAGAGTGCACCGGTTGTTCGGAGTCACTGCTGCGTTCGACGCATCCAACCGTCTCCAACCTGATCCTCGACATGATCTCCCTGGACTACCACGAGACCCTCATGGTCGGCTCCGGACATCAGGCCGAAAAATCCCTGACCGACTCCTTGCTGGCCAACAAAGGAAACTATATCCTGGTCGTCGAGGGCGCCATCCCCACCAAGGACAACGGCATCTACTGCAAGGTCCACGGTAAAACGGCTCTGGATTCGCTGAAGCATGCCGCCGAGGGCGCTGCCGCCATCATCTCCATGGGCACCTGCGCCAGCTACGGCGGTATCCAATCCGTCGGCCCCAACCCCACCGGCGCCGTGGGGGTACGCGACATCGTCAAGGACAAGCCGATCATCAACATCCCCGGCTGCCCTCCCAACCCTTACAACTTCCTTTCGACCGTTCTCTACTACGTAACGTTCAAAAAGCTGCCCGAACTGGATCAGATGGGCCGCCCCAAATTCGCTTTCGGCCGCCGGATCCACGAGCACTGCGAACGCCGCCCCCATTTCGACGCCGGCCGTTTCGCCCGCGCCTACGGCGACGAGGGGCACAGCCAGGGGTACTGCCTCTACAAACTGGGCTGCAAGGGACCGGCCACCTATGCCAACTGTTCGGTGCTGCGCTTCAACGATGTGGCGGTCTGGCCGGTTTCCGTGGGGCACCCCTGCATCGGCTGCACCGAGCCGGACCTGCTTTTCAAAACCGCCATCGCCGACAAGGTTCAGATTCACGAACCGACGCCGTTCGATAGCTATGCTCCGATCGACCTGAAGGAAAAAGGCAAGGGTCCCGATCCTCTGACCACCGGCGTCATCGGTCTTGCCGCCGGCGCCGCCATCGGTGCGGGTGTCATGATGGCCAAGAGGCTGCCGGATGGTCCGGAGAAGGGAGATGACCATGGGAAAACCGAGTAGACGCCAGTTCCTCAAAATCATGGGCGCCACCGGCGCGGCCCTGCTGGCCGGCAAGAAGGCTGCCGTGGCCAATGAGGGGCACAAGATCAACAATGAAACCATCGGCATGCTGTACGACGCCACCAAGTGCGTCGGCTGCAAAGCCTGCATGTCTGCCTGCAAGCGGGTCAACGGCGATTACGGCAGCCTCTCGTACGAGCGCGCCAAATTCGACACCGACGGCCTGTGGGATGCCCCCGAAGACCTGTCGGGGAGTACCCGCACCCTGATCAAGCTCTTCAAGCAGTCCGAACAGGAGTGGTCCTACGTCAAATACTCCTGCATGCACTGCCAGAAGCCGTCCTGCGTTTCGGTCTGCCCGGTTGCCGCCATGACGCGCGATCCGGAAACCGGCATCGTGGATTACAACAAGAATACCTGCATCGGCTGCCGCTACTGCCAGGTCGCCTGCGCCTACAACATCCCCAAATTCCAGTGGGACCGCGCAATCCCCCAGATCGTCAAATGCGATCTGTGCAAGAACACCAATCTGCCGAAGAAGGGGATCAGCGCCTGCGCCGAGGTCTGCCCGGCCGGCGCGATCATGTTCGGCAAACGCAAGGATCTCCTGGAAGAGGCAGAAAAACGGCTGCGGGAGAATCCGGGCAAGTACATCAACCACATCTATGGCGCAAACGAACTCGGCGGCACCAACCATCTCTATCTCGCCAGCATGCAGTTCAACAAACTGGGCCTGCCGACGCTCAAGGACGAGGCGCCCGCCGAATTTTCGGAAAAGATCCAGCACACCATCTACAAGGGCTTCATCGCCCCGGTGGCGCTCTACAGCACGCTCTGCTTCATCGCGTTGAAAAACATGAAAAAACACGGCGGGGAAGAGGGCGGGCATGACACCAATACCGACAAGGGGGGCCATCACTGATGGGACACGATGAGTACCAGGTACATGAAGCGAAGATCTTGACCCCCTCGTTCATAGTTCTTCTGACCTTGACCCTGATCGGGTTCGCCCTGATCGCGCTCCGCTTCATCAAGGGGATCGGCGCCGTATCCAACATGAGCGACGGCTACCCCTGGGGCATCTGGATCACCTACGACGTCGCCACCGGCACGGCCATCGCCTGCGGCGGCTACGCCATGGCGATCCTGATCTACATCCGCAACCGCATGCACTACCACCCCATGATCCGTTCCGCCATCCTGACCAGTATGTTCGGATACGGACTGGCCGGTTTTTCGGTCATGGTGGACGTGGGGCGCCCCTGGAACGCCTACAACTTCTTCGTTCCTTCCAAGTGGCAGGTAAACTCCGCCATGTTCGAAGTCGCCGTCTGCGTCATGGCCTACACCACGGTTCTGATCATGGAATTTCTGCCCGCCATCCTGACGACGCTGGAAAAGACCGAATGGAAGACCTTGCAGCATATGCTGGATCTGGTATACGGCCGCCTCGGCATGGAGCGTCCCGAACGGATCGGCGATCGGCTCGACAAGGTCAAGGAACTGGCGGCCTGGGCTCGCCCCCGGCTCGACAAGGTTCTGATCTTCATCATCGTCCTGGGCATCACCCTGCCGACCATGCACCAGTCGTCGCTCGGCTCGCTCCTTTTGATCGCATCGACCAAGCTGCACCCGCTGTGGCATACCGGCTTCCTGCCGCTCCTGTTCCTGATCAACTGCATGTATATCGGCTACTCCATCGCCATTCTGGAATCGGTCCTCTCATGCTACGCTTTCAAACGTCCCTTCGAGACCAAGGAGCTTTCGGGGCTGGCACGCATCATCCCCTTTCTGACGGTCATCTGGCTCTGCGTCGTCATCGGCGACCTGGCATGGCGCGGTCAACTGGGCAAAGCGCTCTCCTTCGACTTCTACTCGCGCTTCTTCCTGCTCGAGTTCTGCCTGATCGCCTGCGGCTCCCTGCTGTTGTTCAGCAAACGCAAACGGGAATCCGTCCGCTGGCTGTTCGTTTCAGCCGCCCTGATCGTGCTGGGCGGGGCGCTGTACCGTTTCAACGTCTATCTGATCGGTTTCAACCCCGGCAAAGGGTGGCATTACTTCCCGGCGCTGGCCGAAGTGATGATCACGGTCGGCATCGTTGCCTTCGAGATCCTGGGCTACCAGGTGCTGGTCAAGATTCTGCCGGTCCTGCCGAAACTGCACACCCGTGAACAGCACGCAGCAGGGCACCCCATGGGTGAAAAGGCGTAAGCCAAGATACAATCGCTCTATGTTGATGGATTCAATACATAAAAACCGATAACGGAGGAAATACATGGCCCGCATTACCCTTGACCCGATCACCCGTATCGAAGGTCACCTGAGAATTGATGCAGAAGTAAACGGTGGCGTCGTCACCAATGCCTGGTCGTCCGCCCAGATGTGGCGCGGCATCGAAACCATCCTGAAAGACCGCCCTCCCCAGGATGCCTGGATCTACGCCCAGCGTTTCTGCGGCGTGTGCACCACGGTCCACGCCATCTCCTCGATCCGTTCCGTGGAACACGCCCTCAAGGTCGATGTCCCGCTGAACGCCCAGTACATCCGAAACATCATCATGGCCCAGCATTCGGTGCAGGACCATATCGTCCACTTCTACCACCTGTCCGCCCTGGACTGGGTGGATGTGGTCTCGGCCCTCAAGGCCGACCCCAAGAAGACCGCCCAACTGGCCCAGTCCATCTCCAACTGGCCGGGCAACAGTGAAACCGAATTCAAGGCCGTCCAGCAGAAGTTGAAATCCTTCGTGGAAACCGGACGCCTCGGCATCTTCGCCTCCGGCTACTGGGGCCACCCGGCCATGAAACTGCCGCCCGAGGCCAACCTCATGGCGGTTGCCCATTACCTCAAGGCCCTGGATTATCAGCGCAAAGCCGCCCAGGCCATCGCCATTCTGGGGGGCAAGAACCCCCACATCCAGAACCTGTGCGTCGGCGGTGTCGCTACCGCCATCAACATGGAAAACCTGGCCACCCTCAACATGGAGAAGATCGCCTCACTGAAGACCCTCATGACGGAGACCCGCGACTTTGTCCAGCAGGTCTACTATCCGGACATGGTGGCCATCGCCTCCATCTACAAGGATTGGTTCAAATACGGCCGCGGCGTGGTCAACTACCTGGCCGTGCCGGAGATGCCCGAGGACACCAAGAACACCAAGTTCGCCCTGCCGGGCGCCATCATCAACGGCGGCGACATCAAGAAGGCACGCATCGTCACCAACCACCAGGACCTGGACCTGATCGCCAACATCAAGGAAAACGTGTCCCACGCCTGGTACGAAGGAAACGGCACCCTGCATCCATGGGACGGCGAGACCAAACCGAACTACACCGACTTCCAGGACAACGGCAAATACACGTGGTGCAAGGCTCCCCGCCTGGACGGCAAACCGGTTCAGGTCGGTCCGCCGGCACAGCTGTTTGCCGCCTATGCCGGCGGCAACGAAAAGGTCCGGAAACTGGTGGACGCAAGCTGCGCCAAGATCGGCGTCGGCGTGAACGACCTGCACTCCACCATGGGCCGTCTCGGCGCCCGCGCCATCCGTGCCCATCTGATGGCCGACTACTCTCTGGAGTATCTGGACAAGCTGGTGGAAAACGTGGGCAAAGGCGACAAGGTCTACGCCAATCCCACCGAGATCCCCAAAGGCGAGTACAAGGGCGTCGGTTTCCACGAAGCGCCGCGCGGCACCCTGTCTCACTGGATCGTGATCGAAAACCGCAAGATCAAGAACTACCAGGCCGTCGTTCCCTCGACCTGGAACGCCTCGCCGCGTGACGACAAAGGTGCGCTCGGCCCGTATGAGGCCTCGTTGGTCGGCAACCCCGTGGCGCAGGCCGACAAACCGTTGGAAGTGCTGCGGACCATCCACTCCTTCGACCCTTGTATCGCCTGTGCGGTGCATACCATCGATCCGGAAGGGAAAGAGATCACGAACGTCAAGGTGATGTAGTCGTCACGGAGCAACTCTCGCACCAGAAGCACAATGGGCGCTGACAACAGTGAAGAGACTTAGAGCACACGAGTCGCATGTTCCTGTTGTCAGTCGCCTTTGTGCTCTTTGTGTCTTTGGCAGGGGCTGTAACGTGCTATAAACGAGTGAAGCGGGATGGCAGCTCAATCCCAGCCCATAGTAGTCTGAAACGACCTCTTAGTGATGGAAAAGGACAATTACGATGAAAACACTTATCTTCGGCGCCGGCAACCTGCTCCTCTCCGATGAAGGCTTTGGGGTCCACTTTATTGAGTACCTGCAGAAACACTACGTTTTCCCCGACGACGTCACCCTGTACGACGGCGGAACGCTCGGCATCATGGTCTGCCACATGCTGGAGGAAGCCGACCAGGTCTTTCTGGTGGACGTCATCGAGGCCACGGGCGAGCCGGGAGATATCTACCGCTACGAGAAGGAGGACTTCATGCTGGGCAAACTGCCCATCAAGATGTCGCCCCACCAGATCGGCATCCAGGAGGTGCTGGCGCTCTCCGAGATCCGTGATCGCTGTCCCGAGAAGGTAACCCTGTTCGGCATCATCCCTGCCTCCTACGAAGCGGGTGCCGAATTGTCGCCCCTGTTGGCCGGGAAGCTTCCGGGACTGGCCGAACTGGTTGTTGCCGAGATTACGGCCTCAGGGAGCCCCGTTGAAAAGTGCTGATTGCCGCCCCCGGCGGAGTGACAGCCGCCGAGGGGAGTTCGTTCATCGCGGAGACAAAAGGACTTTAGCAATCCTGTCCATGTAAAACACCCGCGCCTCATGTCCATCCCGCCGCAGCCGGACGCTCCGGAAACGTATCCCGGTCGGTCGATTCACCGGCCACGGCGGTGACGCAGCAATCCCATAATCTCTTGCACGTTGCCGACAAACCGGCACAAGAGTGCGGTTCCCTGCACGAATCGATCGACGGCCTCAGCGGCGCGGTCATCGCCACCGCCGAGGCCGTCCATGAGGCATGCGGCATTGCCGACCGGCTCTGACCACGACACAAAGGAGGCGCCATGCCAACCCTCAAACCAAAACTCGCCATGTACTGGGCCGCATCCTGCGGCGGTTGCGAGATCGCCCTGGCAAACATCAACGAAGCGCTCCTTGAGGTCGATGCCCACTTCGATTTCATGTTCTGTCCCTGTCTCCTGGACACCAAACGGGCGGATATCGAGGCGTTGCCCGACAAGGCGATCTTCCTGACCCTGTTCAATGGCGCCCTGCGGACCGAGGAAAACCTGGAGATGGCCGAACTGCTGCGCCGCAAGTCCCAACTGTTCGTCGCCTTCGGCGCCTGCGCCGCCAGCGGCGGCATCCCGGCCCTGGCCAACCAGCACGGCATCGGCCATGTGCTCGAAACCGTTTTCCGCACCTCGGCAAGCGCCGATAACCCGCAGGAGTTGATCCCGGGGGCAACCTCTCCCGTACCGGGCGGTGAGCTGGAGTTGCCGGCATTCCTCCAACGGGTGCTGGCCGTGCACGAGGCCGTGACGGTTGACTACACCATGCCGGGCTGCCCCCCCGAGCCGGAACAGATCGTCGCCGTCATCCGCCACATCGCCTCGGGCAAACCGCTGCCGGAAAACGGCACGCTGCTCGGCTGCACGGCCCGGGCCGTCTGCGACCAATGCGGCCGCGAAAAGCGCGGTTCCCTGGCCGCCCGCCTGATACGCCCTTTTGAGGCGCTTCCCGAGGCTGGCTGGTGCCTGGCCGAACAGGGATTCCCGTGCATCGGTACGGCCACCCACGGCGGGTGCGGCGCCCTCTGCCCCGCCGTCGCCATGCCCTGTACCGGCTGCTACGGCGCCCTCGACCAGGATGCCGATCCCGGCGCAGCCGCGCTGTCCGCCCTGGCCGCGGTCGTCGATCCCGGAGCGTCCGGCGGCAAGGCGGAAGCCGATATCCACGCCCATCTGCACGGCGCCCTGGCCGGCGTGGCCGATCCGCTCGGGACCTTTTATCGCTACACCCTGGCAACGACCGTGGTTGCCGACCGCCGCCCGGAGGTTGAACCATGAACCAACGCATCACCATCGACCCCATCACCCGCCTTGAGGGGCACGGCAGGATCGAGATCTTTCTGGACGACGCCGGCGAGGTGGTTTCCGCCTACTTTCAGGTTCCCGAGCTGCGCGGCTTCGAGTCGTTCTGCGTCGGCCGCCAGGCCGAGGAGATGCCCAACATCACCAACCGCATCTGCGGGGTATGCCCCGAAGCCCACCACATCGCCGCGGCCAAGGCCCTCGACGAACTGTTCGGGACCCCCTGCCTCCCCGCGGCGGCCCGGATCCGGGAGTTGATCTACAGCGCGTTTTTCGTCACCGACCATACCACCCATTTCTACTGCCTCGGCGGACCCGATTTCATCGTCGGCCCCGATGCCCCCAAGGAAGAGCGCAATATCCTCGGCGTGATCCGCAAGGTCGGCCTGGATGCCGGCAAGGCGGTCATCGCCTGCCGGGCGCGTAATCACGAGCTGATCAAAAAACTCGGCGGCCGGGGCGTCCATCTCTGCGGCGCCCTGCCCGGAGGCTGGAGCGTGGCGGTCACCCCGGAGATCGCCGATGAGGCGCGGCAGATCGCCCGGCAGAACATCGAGTTCGCCCTGTTCTCCCTGGAAACCTTCCATAGGATCGTCCTGGGCAACGCGGCCTACCGGGACCTGGTGCAGGGCGACCTCTACGCCCACCAGACCTATTCCATGGGCACCGTGGACGCCCATAACGCCCCGAACTTCTACGACGGCACCATCCGGGTCGTGGACCCGGCCGGCAACGAGTTCACCCGCTACCGCCCCCAGGAGTACCTGGACCATATTGCCGAGCACGTGGAGCCGTGGACCTACGTCAAGTTCCCCTACCTGAAGGAGATCGGCTGGAAAGGGTTCGTGGACGGTCCCGCGAGCGGCGTCTACCAGGCAACCCCCCTGGCGCGGCTCAACGTGGCCGACCGGATGGCGACGCCCCGCGCCCAGGCCGAGTTCGAACGGTTCTTCGACGCCTTCGGCTGCCGCGGCACCGGCCCGGGCGGCCGCAATAGCCCGGTTCATCATCGGCTCGCCACCCACTGGGCGCGTCTGATAGAGTTGCTCTATGCGGCGGAACGGATGCAGGAGCTGGCCGACCACCCCGACCTGTGCGACCCGAAGGTGCGACAGGCCGTGTCGTGTCGTGCCGGTGTCGGTATCGGTTCCGTGGAGGCCCCACGCGGGACCCTGACGCACCATTTCACTTGCGATGAGCACGGCATCCTCACCAGCGTCAACCTGGTGGTCGGGACGACCAACAACAACGCCCCCATCGGCATGTCCATCGCCAAGGCCGCCAAGGGGCTGATCCATAAGGGCGTAGTCAGCGACGGCATCCTCAACCGGGTCGAGATGGCGTTCCGCCTGTACGATCCCTGCTGTTCCTGCGCAACCCACGCCATCGGCACCGCGCCGCTGGAGGTCACGGTTCGCCGCTCCGACGACGGCACCATTCTCGACCGGATCAGCCGGGGGTGATGATGGTGGTCATCGGCCTGGGATCGCCGTTTCTCACGGATGACAGTGTCGGCCCCCGGGTCGTCCGGGAACTTGCCGGGGAGGAGCACCCCGGCGTCCGTTTTGTGGAGGCCCATGCCGGCGGCCTGTTGCTGTTGGAGGAGCTGTCCGGCACCCGGGGTGCCATCATCATCGATGCGTTGCTCGACGAGAACCTCCCCCCGGGCGAGGTGGTCGTGAGCGGCATCCAGAGGGCATCCCACAATGCGGCATGCAGCCACGATTGCGGTCTCCCCGAGGCGCTCGACATCGGCCGGGCCATGGGGATGCCGCTCCCCGACGACTCGGACATCAGCCTGGTGGCCGTGGTCGCCAGGGATGTCACCACATTCAGCGAAGCTCTTACTCCCGAGGTTGAAGCGGCCGTACAGCGGGCCTGCACCGCCGTCCGCTCCATCCTCGCCCGGAAAAATGCGGGGTCACCCGCGGAGGCGTCATGAACAAGCAACCCAAAACCGCCGTCATCCTGTGTACCTGCAGCGGCATCATCACCGAGAAGATTGATTGGGACACGGTACGGGCCCACCTGGCCGAACACCCGGACAAACCGGTCGTCACGACCGATGAGCTGGCCTGCGGTGCCGAGAATCTGGAAAAACTGGCCGCCTGGCTGAAGGAAGAAAAGCCGGAGCGGGTCGTGGTTGCGGCCTGTTCGCCGCGGGAGCACGAGAGGACCTTTCGCACCCTCCTGGCCTCGGCCGGCATCAACCCCTATTACCTCCAGATGATCAACGTCCGCGAACAGGTGGCGTGGGTTACCGCCGATCCCGCCCAGGCGACGCGCAAGGCGGCACGCCTGATCGGCGCGGCCCTGAAGCGGGTCCGGCACCACCGGCCGCTCGTGGAGCGCCGCGTCCCGGTACGGACCGACGTAGCCGTCATCGGCGCCGGCCCGGCCGGCATCCAGGCGGCCCTGACCCTGGCCCGGGCCGGCCGCAGGGTGACGCTGATCGAAAGGGAACCCTTTTTCGGCGGCATGCCGGTGCGCTTCGAAGAGCTGTTCCCCAACCTGGAGTGCGGTCCCTGCCTGCTTGAGCCGGGCATGGGCGAGCTGCTCCACGGGCCCGAAAGCGAGCACATCAAGCTCCTCACCCTGACGGAGGTGACCGAGGTCAAGGGGAGCTTCGGCAACTGGCAGCTCTCCCTGCGCCAACAGCCCCGGTACGTGAATCCCGAACTCTGCATCGGCTGCATGGTCTGCGCCGCCGTCTGCCCGGAACGCCGGGAAAACCCCTGGAACTGCGGCGGCGAACTGGCTGCCGTGGATGGCCCGTTTGTGGGCGCGCTCCCCAACCTGCCCCATGTGGATGCCACCCGCTGTCTGAAATTGAACGGTCAGGAATGCGGGGCCTGCCTGGCCGAATGCCCGGTGGAGGGCGCCCTTGACTTCGGCGACACAATCCGTGATAGTGTGGTGGAAGTTGGCGCCATCATCGTGGCCACCGGGGCCGAGGAGCTACCGGTCGTCCCGCCCGCTTTCGCGGGTAAGGACAATGTCTTCTCCGCCTATGCCTTCGAGCGGCTGCTGGCCATGACCGGTCCCAGCGGCGGCGAACTCGTCAAAGGGGACGGTTCCGCTCCCGCTTCCCTGGCCATCGTACAGTGCGCAGGGTCGTTCGACGACGCCGTCAGCTACTGTTCGGGCACCTGCTGCCAGGCGGCCCTGAAATATGCCCATATCGCCGCCGCAAAACAGGAGGGGCTGACCGTCACCCGCCTGATCAGGGAACAGGTGGTTCCCGGGATCAACGCCGCCCGCCTCTTCGGCCACGATCACAGTCATGTGGTCCGCTATGGCGGGCTCGGTGACCTGACGGTGGCCGAAACGCCGAATGGGCGTGTTATCGTCTGCGGATCGAACGGCGCCGAGGTCCCCGCGGACATGATCGTGCTCTGCGGGCCCACGGTGCCCGGCTCCGGAACGACGCAAACGGCACGCCTCCTGGAACTGGGCCTGGACGACGCCGGCTTCATCGCTCCGATTCATGCCCTCTCCGGCTCCTTTCTCAGCCCGCTCAAGGGTGTCTATCTGGCCGGCACCTGCCGCGGGCCGGGGGACATACGCGAGGCCTTTGCCTCGGGTACCGCGGCGGCCGGCGTTGCGCTCTCGGAACTGGTGGAGGGGCGCGACCTGACGGTCGATCCCCAGGTGGCGGTCGTGGATGCGGAGCAATGCGCCGGGTGCAAGAGCTGCATCAGGGTCTGCCCCTACAAGGCCATCTCCTGGGATGAGGCCACCAAGGCTGCCGATATATCGGACATTCTCTGCCGGGGCTGCGGCACCTGCGTGGCGGTTTGTCCGGCGGGCGCCATTACGGCCCAGGGGTTTTCCCGCGCCATGCTGCGCGCCGAAATTGAGGGGGTGCTATCATGAGTTGCCAAACAATGCCCAACGCAGCAGCACACCCCGCCCCGAAGATGATGAGCGACGGCGTCCCGGGCGAGGTCAGGGTCGTGGCCTTTCTCTGCAACTGGTGTTCCTATGCCGGAGCGGACAAGACCGGCATGAACCAACTGCCCGTCCCTGACGAACTGTCGGTCGTGCGCGTCATGTGTTCGGGCCGGGTCGAACCGACCCTGATTCTGGAGACGTTCCGGAAGGGTGCCGACGGGGTGATGGTGCTGGCCTGTCACCCGGGCGACTGCCACTACAAGGAGGGGAATCTGCGGGCCTTCTGTCGCGCCGAACTGTTGGAACGGATGATGCCCCAACTCGGCGTCGATCCGGCGCGTTTCTATTTCGATTACGTTTCCGCGGCAGAGGCGGAGAAATTTTCCCAGGCGACGAACGACTTCGTCGCCTCCATTCGCGCGCTGGGCGGCACGGCTCCGGGACGATACGCAAAGTGATTGCGGCATGAACCACCCCGCAGACGAATCCACATATCCCGCTTAATGGGGTTTGGTAACACATCACACATAGGGAGGTTAACAATGGCGACACAAACACTCGACTGTCTGGGAATGAAATGCCCGCAGCCAACCCTGAAGGTCAGCATCCTGGCAACGAAGATGAAGCCCGGCGATATCCTGGAAGTCGTCGCCGACTGCTCCACATTCGAAAACGACGTCCGGGAATGGTGCAACCGCTCGAAGAAGACTCTCCTCTGGGTCAAGGATGAGGGCGGCGGCAAGAAACGTGTTCAGATAAAATTCTGATCCGCGGCGGTTCCGTTTCACACGCAAAAGGCCGGTTCTCAATGGAGAGCCGGCCTTTTTGCCGCTCAGGGTAGCATCAGCACCACAGCGGCGTCAGTCATCGCGGACTTCCTCGAGCAACTCTGCCGCCACGCCCCCCTCCTGTTCCAGCAGCATGTCGAAGGGAGGCAGGTTGTGATCGAGCAGCATCCGCAGGATGCGTGCCTTGAGGATACTTTTCCGGGGGGCATCGGCATGCCTGAAAAAGGCGCGGATCAGCGATTCCACCGATTCCATCGCGTCCCCCTTGATGTCCATCACCGTCCCCTCCTTGGAGAGGGCGAAGAAGGCGGGGTAACTGCCGTCGGGCTGAAAATAGCTCATCACCGTGCGCGTCGGCTCCTCGCCCAGCACCGCGCGCACGGCAGCGATGATCTCGTTGAGGGCGGCGATCAGCGCCGGCAGCTTATCGTTCAGGGAGATGATGATATCCAGCCCCACCTGGAGTTGCTCCATGCGATCGAGGAAATCGCCGATCAGATCGCCCTGGATGAGGCCGCCGTGCTGGGGAGCCAGCATGATCGGCTGCGGGTCCAGTGCCCTGATCCTCCGGACCGCCAGCCGGATGGCATCGTTGCTCGGCATGTAGAGCTGATGGAAGGCTTTGATGCCCGCCCAGTTGGTCGCGTCGGCCCAAAGCCCCGAGGCGGCGATCCCGCCGAACAGGTCGCCGGTAAAGAGTATCCGCGATTCCAGGTCGTATACCATGCAGGCGCCCCGAAAATGGCAGAACGGGGTCGGAATGAATTGCAGGCGGTGCCCCGAGGGGAGCGAGATGCGCATATTCCTGAAACGCTCCACGGGACGGAAATCCCTGCCTTGCAGGCCGTTCAGACTGACCAGCCGCCAGGTATCCTCGCTGGCGAGAAAAAGAGCGTGGGGATTGAGCTTGGCCAACAGCGGCAGGCTGCCGACCACGTCCGGGTCCTGGTGGTTGACGAACAGCATGTTGACCTTTGCGATGTCGCCGGCAGCGCCGACCACCTTGGCCACGACCGTGTCGAAATCCGAGGTCGGGCCCGGGTCCATCAGCATGGCGGCATTCTGGCCGCCGCCGTTGAACAGCCTCAGGTAACTGTTGCGATTCAAAAACGATTTACTGCCCGTCCCCACCCAAAAGATGCCGTCGCTGATCTCCACCGCCTCGTCAAGGTTCTCCGTCCCTGCTGCCATGCCCGTTCCCCCCATGATCGTCTTGTGCGGCGCCTTTGCGACAAGGCGCCCTCCTGGTGCTATTCAAGTGCCCTTTTCGGCCTCTCCACCTTTACCACATCGGGACGGTCCTGTTCGCCGGTAGAGAAAACCACCAGCCGTGCCGGCTCATTGCCCACGGTCCTGACGTTCTGGGCAAGATTCTGCACCCCCACGATGGCGTCCCCCTGGCGGAAGACATAACTCCTGCCGTCGGCCATCTCCACGTCCAGGGAACCGGACAGCACATAGGCGTAGACCGGCACGTTATGCCGATGCCAGCCGGTCTCGCCGCCGGGGGGGAGTTCCACCACCAGCGCCGTGACCTCCGGCTGGTCGGTGGCCAGATAGGAGATCTTCTGGCCGTTGCTGGCCGTAGAGGTGGTCAGCAGCTTACGGCTCGTAACGCCGGCATAGTCGTTGGCCCGGCAGGTACCGGTTGCTCCCCACAACGCAATCAGGATGATGGGTACGAATCGAGTCTTCATGCTGTCGCTCCTTTCGTGGCGGTCGTTCCCGGCCGCAGGTCAATCGCTATACCGGGGCCTCCGCCAACCCGGCGGCCGCCTCGTCGCCGATCCCGCCGAACTGTCCGTTGATATCCTCGGCCCGGTGCAGGGCCGAACTGATGTTGGGCAGGATATTACGCGCCCCCAGGAGATGGGGCAGGTTCGAGGTGTAGATCAATCTTTTGGGCTGGCCCCGGGTGCCGCACAGGAGCAGCGTCCGCCCCGATTCGCGGAGCTTTTCGTTGAATTGTTCGATGGCATACAGGCCCGTGGCGTCGATGGCGGTCATATAGCGCAGCCTCAGGATAACGATCGGTTGCAGACGCTCCACCGAATTGGCCATGCGGGTCAGTTTTTCCGCCGCGCCGAACAAAAGCGGCCCCTGCACGTGAAACATGCTGATGTAATGGGGGATGCTGTGATCCTGCACGATGTGAGCCTTTGCCTTTTCGATGGCCTCGGCCGTCAGGGGCGCCACCACGGTGGTGCGCGAGACCTGGTAGATGTACAGGAGCGCCGCCAGGGTCATGCCCACTTCCACGGCGATGGTGAGGTCGGCCGCCACGGTCAGGACGAAGGTGATCAGCCAGACGGATATCTCTTTCCGGTTGAGGCGCAGGATCATGGGTATCTCGTGCCACTCGCCCATGTTGTAGGCCACGACGAACAGCACCGCAGCCAGGGTGGCAAGGGGGATGAAGCGGGCCAGCGGCGCGGCGAACATGATGATGCAGAGCAGGGTCAGGGCATGGATAATACCGGAGAAGGGAGAGCGCGCCCCGGAACGAATGTTGGTGGCGGTGCGGGCAATGGCGCCGGTTACCGGAATGCCGCCGAACAGCGGCACCGTCAGGTTGGCGACCCCCTGGGCCACCAGTTCCACATTGGAGTTGTGGCGGTCGCCGCTCATGGAATCGGCCACCACCGCCGAGAGCAGACTCTCGATAGCCGCCAGGAGCGCCACGGTCAGGGCCGAGGGAAGCAGCGGAATAATCAACTCCTGGCGAAACTGGGGGATCTGCAGATGGGGCAAGCCGGTGGGGATGCCGCCGAATTTGCTGCCGATGGTCTCCACCGGGAGATCCAACAGGGCGACACAGGCCGTGGCCCCCAGCAGGGCGACGATCGAACCGGGTATGCGGCGGGTTAAGCGCGGTACGATCAGGATGACGGCCAGGGAGGCCACGGCCAGCACAATGGCGGCCAGGTCAGCCCTATCCAGGTTCAGGACGATGAAACGCATCCGCTCGATGAACTCGCTGGGCACCTTGGCGGCCACCCGCAGTCCCAGGAAATCCTTGAACTGGGTGGAGGCTATCAGGATGGCGATACCGTTGGTAAAACCGATGACAACCGGCCTGGGTATGAATTTGACCGCATTCCCCAGGCCGGTCAGCCCCAGGAAAATCAGGATTACGCCGGCCATCATGGTGACCATCAGCAGGCCCGAAAGGCCGTGCCTGGCGATGATGGCGGCAATTACCACCACGAACGCCCCGGTCGGACCGCCGATCTGGGTCCGCGAACCGCCCAGGGCCGAGATCAGGAAACCGGCGATGACCGCCGTATAGATGCCGGCCTGGGGCGTGACGCCGGAGGAAATGCCGAAGGCCATGGCCAACGGCAGGGCCACCAGGCCGACCGTGATGCCGCTGGTCGTGTCGGCCGCCAGGTCGGCCCTCGTATAGCCCTTGAGCGCCTGGACGGACTTGGGCAGCCATTGCGACAGCTTGCTCTGCTTCATGATGTTTTTCGTACCATTCCTTTCCCGATGCCGACTAGAGAAACACCAATATGCCTATCGTCTGATTATGAGTGCCGCACCGGCAGCCAAAAGGACGATGCCGAGGAACCGCTGAGGGGTGAGCGGCAGGTGGCGCAGCCCGAACAGCCCATAGTGATCCAGGAACGCCCCGGCGGCCAATTGCCCGGTGATGATCGCTGCCATGACGGCTGCCGTCCCGAGGCGCGGCACGGTAATGATCGTCAGAGTGACGAAAAAGGCACCCAGGAGGCCGCCGGTCAACTCCCACCAACTGGCGGCAGTGACGCCGCGCCACGTCCCGCGCCCGGTGAGCATGACCACCGCCAACAGGGCCAGCGTTCCCACGGCAAATGAGATCATGGAACTTTCATAACTGCCGACCTTCTGGGCCAGCCGGGCATTGATCGATGGCTGTACCGCAACCGCCACGCCACCGCAGACCATCAGTGCAACAAGTAGAATGTTGCTCACCGCTTTTCCCCTCCACCGCACTCGACGTTCCCCACGCCGATCGCTACCCATTCGGGCCAAAACCGTCGCAGTACCCTGCATAGGTACTAGTATGAGAAAACGCCGAATGTCAACAATTTTGGCTCACCATGGCCGGAAAAGTTGACAAGAGCAACACGGAGGCTTTAGAGTTACTTGCGTTTGGAGTACCAATGTTCAATAAGAAAAAACTCATACAACGGTTCAAGGCCCTCCTGTCGCTGGACGGTCATCCCGCCCATATTGCGGCCGGCTTTGCGGTCGGTGTTTTCATCAGCTTCACCCCCTTCTTCGGTCTCCACACCCCCCTGGCCATCGCCCTGGCTTTCGTCTTTCGCCTCAACAAGGTCAGCTGCATCAGCGGCGCCTGGGTCAACACGCCGTTTACCGTGGTGCCGACCTTGGCGCTCAGCTACAAGCTCGGCAGATACCTGCGGGGAAAGCCGGTTAACGAACTGGCGCTCAAGGGACTGGAATGGCAGTATATCAAGCCCTACGCCAAATCCCTGCTGCTGGGCTGCTCCATCATCGGCTTCATCTCGGCAGTGGCGGCCTATTTTCTCTGCTATTGGCTGGTGGTCGTCTTCCGACGCCGGGATGCCTCAATGACGGAGATAACGAGGGAGATGGAAGAGGTGGGAGAAGACTTGGAATAGGGTGAACAGGCGGGCGGATGGCCCGCCTTTTTTGTGCATGCGCGAGAGCCCCCGCCGCAGGGGGGCGCCTACCTCTACCTGCCGAGCAGCGGACTCAGCACCTGATAGGCCAGATAGGCCATCAACCCCGAAGCCGGGATGGTCAGTACCCAGGCCAGCACGATACGCTGGGCCACCTTCCAGTTGACCGCCGTGAGCCGCTTGGAAAGCCCGACGCCCAGGATGGTGGACGTGATGACATGGGTCGTGCTGGTGGGCATGCCCAAAGCCGACGCCCCCAGGATAACCCCGGCCGAAGCGGTTTCCACGCAGAAGCCGTGCACCGGCTGGAGCTTGACGAAATCACGCCCCACGGTCTTGATGATACGCCAGCCCCCGAGGGCCGTTCCACAGGCCATGGCGGTGGCGCAGGCCACCATCACCTCCCAGGGAACCGCGAAGGTTTTCAGGAAACCGTAACTGACCAGCGCCATGGTGATGACCCCCATGGATTTCTGGGCATCGGCCGTCCCATGGGAGAAAGCCATGAAGGCCGCCGAAAGGACCTGCAAGCGGCGAAAATACTTGTTGAGCGCGCTTGGGGCGCTGTTGTGGAAGACGCGGTAGAGGAACAACATGAAAGCGAAGCCAACGATGGTCCCCAATATGGGGGAGATCAGCAGGGCGAGAACGATCTTTTCCAGACCGCCCCATTTGAGCGCGCCGAGGCCGGCATGGGCATACACCGAACCCATGAGGCCGCCGATGATGGCATGGGAGGACGAGGAAGGAAGCCCGTAATACCAGGTGATCAGGTTCCAGATGATCGCGCCGAGGATACCGGCCAGAACCACCATCTGGGTGATGTTGGCGCTGTCCACGATCCCCTTGCCGATGGTGGAGGCCACCTTGGTGGAGATCATGGCGCCGGCGAAGTTGAGCACCGCAGCCATGCAGATGGCGGCCTTTACCGAGAGCGCCCGGGTCGAGACACAGGTTGCGATGGCATTGGCCGTATCGTGGAATCCGTTGATATAGTCGAACAGAAGCGCCGCCAGGATGACCAGGCAAAGCATCACCAAGACCGGATCAAGCATTTTTCACCACCACGCTCTCGAGGATGTTGGCAGCGTCTTCGCACTTGTCGGTGGCCTTTTCCAGCGTCTCGAAGATTTCCTTCCATTTGATCAGTTGGATCGGGTCCTTTTCCTCATCGAACAGGCGGCTGATAGCCTCGCGGGATACCCGGTCGGCCTCGTTTTCCAAGGCATTGATCTCCACACACGCCTCGAAGATATGTTCGTTCGACTGTTTGCCCAGCATGGCCACGGCCTTGTCCACGACCTGGCACGACTGGAGGATGATGAAACCGAGCGACTTGGCCTCGTGGGGGATGGTCTCCGCGTTATACATGATGATCCGCTGGGCCGAGGCGTCGATCAGATCGAGGATGTCGTCCAAGGCACTGGACAAGGCATAGATATCCTCCCGGTCAAAAGGGGTGACGAAGGTTTTGTTCAGCTTCTGGATAATCTCGTGGGTGAGCGAGTCGCCGTTGTGTTCGATATCCTTGATTTTGCGCTGGCTGGCAGCGGGGTTCTCAAAATTGTCGAGCATATCCTTGAGGGCCAGGGCGCCCTCGATGGTGTTTTCCGTCATCTGCTTGAATAGTTGGAAAAATTTTTCTTCCTTGGGGATCAATCCGAACATTCCGCCTCCCGTCGTTGTAGAGCCGTTGCGATTAATGTAAAAAAACCTATCGTATATACCATGTTTTTGTGCCGCTTCCCACAGAAATGTCACGGGGGCGCAACGAGGTTGTCACGCAGCGGTTTCGGCGGTTGCCTTTGGGGCTGTCTTGCAGTATTCTGCCCCTTTCGAGGGGTGCGGACGGGTGGGTAGCCATCCCAGCCCCCTTGCCGGAAAGGAATCGTTCATGAACATGTTGCACGCCGTCGTCCTCGGCGCCCTCCAGGGATTTTGCGAAGTACTCCCCATCAGCAGTTCCGCCCACCTGATCCTGGTGCCCTGGTTTCTGAAATGGCCCGAATCGGGCCTGACCTTCGATGTGGCCCTGCATCTCGGCACCTTGATCGCCCTGGCGGTCTATTTCCGCCGGGACATCGTCCAACTGGCGGTCTCCGCCCTCGACGCCATCGCAACACGCTCCCTGGACACGCCGGCCAAACGGCTGCCGTTTTTGCTCCTGGCTGCCACGGTCCCGGCCGGTGTGGTCGGCAAGCTTTTCGAACAGACCATGGAGGAGGTCTTCCGTGAGAGCCCCTTGCTGATCGCCACCTTCCTGATCGTCTTCGGCATCATCCTGGGCCTTGCCGACCGCTGGGGACGCAGGCGCTACGGCCTGAGCGACGTCAAAACCGGCAGCGCCCTCACCATCGGCCTGTTCCAGTGCCTGGCGCTGATCCCGGGCGTTTCCCGCTCGGGCATCACCATCACCGCCGGCCTGATGCTGGGCTTCACCCGCGAGAGCGCGGCCCGGTTTTCCTTCCTGCTCTCGCTCCCCATCGTGGCCGGAGCGGCACTGCTCAAAACGCTGCACGTGGCCAAGCACGGCATCCCCGCCGGCGAAGGACTTCCCATGCTGGTCGGTATCGCCGTGTCGGCGGTCACCGGCTATATCAGCGTGGCTTTCCTGTTGCGCATGGTCCAGAAACGGAGTATCGCGCCGTTTGTCTGGTATCGCCTGCTGGCGGGTGGTGTCGTGATCGCCCTCGTCATGGCAAGATAACCCCTTCCCCTGAAGGGAAAGTGACACACCCAACTGCGGGAGGTGATCATGAGCGGCGGGATCAAGGAATGGCCCCAGGATGAACGTCCTCGGGAAAAGATGCTCAAACAGGGGGCGGCCGGCCTGACCGACGCCGAACTCCTGGCCCTCATCCTCAGGAGCGGCGATCCGACCACCGGCCAGAGCGCCATCGACCTGGGGCGCAAGCTGATCGGTCACTTCGGCAGCAACCTGCGGGAACTGGGCAGCGCCGAAATCACCGAGATCACCGCCATCAAGGGCATGGGGCTGGCCAAGGCGGCCGGCGTCAAGGCCGCCTTCACCCTTGCTTCGCGCTTTCAGGCCCGCAAGCTGGAGAGCTTCGACCGCTTCACCTCCCCCCGGCAGGTCTTCGACTACTTCCACCACGAATTCCGCGACAGCCGCAAGGAGTATTTCCTGGCACTGCTCCTGGACGGCAAGAACCGCATCATCCGCCGCGTTCAGATCTCGGAGGGCTCCCTCAACCAAAGCATCGTCCACCCCCGCGAGGTCTTCAACCCGGCCGTCAGGGAATCCGCCGCAGCCATGATCCTGGTCCACAACCATCCCACCGGCGACCCGGCCCCCAGCGGCGAGGACGTGGCCGTCACCCGCCGCCTGCGCGAGGCCGGCGACATCATGGGGATCAGGGTGCTGGACCATATCGTCATCGGCGACGGCGAGTACGTGAGTTTCGTGGAGCGGGGACTGCTGTAATCGCAAGCCAGACAACATGATCGGAGAGAGGTTGACCATGGAGGAGAGAAACGTGGGGGCAAGGGAAGCCGCCCGAACGGCAGATGAGCCGAATGCGCCCGGGGCCGGTGCCGTTATCCGCTGTGCCTGGGCCGGCAGCGACCCGCTCTACCAGGCCTACCACGACCGGGAATGGGGTGTGCCGGTGCACGACGACCGGGTGCTGTTCGAGTTCCTGACGCTGGAAGGCGCCCAGGCCGGGCTCTCCTGGATCACCATCCTGCGCAAGCGGGAGGCCTATCGCGCCGCCTTTGCCGGCTTCGATCCCGAGGCGGTGGCCCGCTTCGACGAGAACAAGGTGGCGGCACTGCTGGCCAACCCCGGCATCGTCCGCAACCGTCTGAAGGTGGAATCCACCATCACCAACGCCCGCGCCTTCCTGAAGGTCCAGGAGGAATTCGGCTCCTTCGCGGCCTACCAGTGGGGTTTCGTGGACGGCAGGCCGCTACGGAATGGCTGGGGGAGCATCAAGGAGGTTCCGCCCAGCACGCCCCAGTCCGACGCCCTGAGCCGCGACCTGAAACGGCGCGGCTTTCGCTTTGTCGGCACGACCATCTGCTACGCCCACATGCAGGCGGTCGGCATGGTCAACGACCACACCGTGGATTGCTTCCGCTGGCGGGAATTGCAGGAAGAGGAGTCATGGCGGGTGCGCTGAGGGAATACCGGCGGTTGATCGAGGAGCTGATAATCAGGTTCCGCACCAGCAAACGCCTTCATCGCCCTCGGTAGGGCGGACAAGTCGTAGGTTATTGCCGGCAGTATTCTCCCCTGGAACCCTTGCCCCTGCTCCTATTTGATCGCCGAATCTTTCCGCGGCACCACCACGATGCCCGATTCGGTTACGGTGTAGCCCCGGCGCAGGTCCGCCTCGCGGTCGTAGCCGATGATCGCCCCGTCCGGGATGACCACCCCCTTGTCGATGATCGTCTTTCTGATCTTGGCGTGCCTGCCGATGTTCACGTTTTCGAACAGGATGGAATCCTCCACGAGGCTGAAGCTGTTGATCTTGCACAACGGGCCGATGATCGACCGGCGGACCGTGCCGCCGCTGGTGATGCAGCCCGCGCAGACGTACGAGTCGATGTTCTGGCCGCGGCGGTCGTCGTCGTCGAAGACCGTCTTGGCCGGCGGCAGGTTCCCCTGGTTGGTGAGGATGGGCCATTTGTAGTTGTAGAGATTGAGCTGGGGCGATACATGGATCAGGTCCATGTTGGCCTCGTAGTAGGAGTCGATGGTGCCCACGTCCTTCCAGTAGCCCCGCTCCTCGCTCTTCATGCCGGGGATCAGGTTATCGTTGAAGTTATAGGCGAACACCCGGTCCCCCTTTTCCAGCATCATGGGGATCACGTGCTTGCCGAAATCCAGGTCTTCGTGCTGCTTCTTCCCTTCCAGCAGCACCTCGATCAGCTTCTTGGTGGGAAAGATGTAGTTGCCCATGGAGGCAAAGCAGGTTGCCCTTCCGGGGATGGTTTCGGGATTGGCCGGTTTTTCCGCGAAAGCGGTCACCCGGGAATCGTCGTCCACGGAAAAGACCCCGAACCGTCTGGCCTCTTCCACCGGCACCTCCAGGGCCGCGATCGTGATGTCGGCCCGGTTCATGCGATGGTAGTTGATCATCTGGCTGATATCCATCTTGTAGATGTGGTCGCCGCCGAACACGGCCACGTAATCCGCATCCGAGGACTCCACGAACCGCAGGTACTGCAGGATGGCGTCGGCGGTTCCCTTGAACCACTCCTCGCTCTCGCTGCTGGTTTCCGGCGAGATGGCCACGTAGAACTCCCCCAGGCCGGTCCACTTGCCCCAGGATTCCCGGATATGCTTGTTGAGCGAGTAGGCCCGGTACTGGGTCAGGATGTAGACCTTCTTGATGCCCGAGTTGAACAGGTTGGAGAGCACGAAATCGATGATCTTGTATTTGCCGCCGAAGGAAACGCTCGGTTTCGCCCGGCGCATGGTCAGCGGATTGAGCCGTTCCCCCCTGCCTCCGGCCAGTACCATTGCGATCGTGTTCCTGCCGACGTTGTCAGAGCTGTACATGGGGCGCCTCCTTTGCAGCTTATGGGGTTGTTATGGGTATAAGGGCCAGGTGTATCTCCGGGGCTGATGGATGGTGAGGGGAGCGCCCGGCCAACAAAAAAGCCGCCCGATCAGCAATCTGCTGACCTGAGCGGCTTTTCATCCGGCCTATAGGGCTTCATCCCGTGAAACCATATCCTCACCCCATGAGAGCGAATCGTAACGCAACCGGTCACAAATTACGCCGGAGAAGCCGGGCTGTCAAGGAGCGCCACGATATTTCCGCGGGAAAGGCGGCCCGGCAATGGAACGCCATGGCGCCCCCCACAACCACTCGGAGAAAAATCCTTTTCCCGTATCAGGGCGGCAGTGATCTACAGCAGCCCCAGCGCCTCGTCCGAAGCCCGCTGGGCTGCGGCCACGCAGTCGTTCAAGCCGATGCCCCGGTAGGAGTTGCCGGTCAGGATCAGGCCGGGATGGGCCGCAAGCCCCGCCCCCAACGCCTCCAGGCGCTTGCCGTGCCCCGCCGTGTACTGGGGGATGGCCTGTTCGTGGCGGAAAATCCGCACGAACGACGGATCAACGCCGATCCCCATCGTATCCTTGAGGTCCCGCTTGACCCGCGCCGTCACCTCGTCGTCGCTCAGCTTGACATACTCCGGGAAACAGGCCCCGCCCATCATGCTGCGCAGGAGCACCTTGCCTTCCGGCGCGCGGTTCTCGAACATGCTGGAATCCCACAGGGTGCCCAGGATGCTGCGCCCCTCCTTCTTGGGGACCAGATAGCCGAAGCCGTCCAGGGGGTGAGAGATCCGGTCGCGCTCGTAGCCGAAGCAGATCACGGTCATGGTGGCGTAGGGGATCTGGCGCAACACGCCGGAAAGCCCCGCATCCAGGCCGGTGAGCATCTCGGCCGTGGCAAAGGCGGGAGCGGCGACGATGACCACGTCCGCCTCCCGCTCGCTGCCGTCGGCGCAGCGCACGCGGTAGGGGACGCTCTGCCCCTTCGCCACCGCCGCCACCGGGCTGGCCGGCTTGACCACGTCCCCCAGGGATGCGGCCAGGGCGTCGGTCAGGTACTGGATGCCCTCGCGGAACGAGGTCAGGACGCCCCCCGGACCGGCGGCGCTGGAGACCGCCTTGCCCGCGGCCCGCTCCTTTTTCTTCTTCCTGGCCAGCATGATCATGGCCCGGACCAGCCCACCGTACTCCCGTTCCAGTTCGGCAATGCGCGGGAAACAGGAGACGAGCGACATGGTTTCCGGGTCGCCGGCAAAGATGCCCGACACCATGGGCGCGATCAGCTTGTCCAACGCCTCCTCACCCAGCCTGCGGCGGCCGAAGGCGGCCAGGGTCTCGTCCACCCCCTGGGGGGCCTTGGCGATGAACGGCGTCGGCTCCAGGGCCAGGCGCAGCTTGCCGGGCCAGGAGATCAAGCGGCTCTTCAGGAAGGATGCGCCGTTCTCCGGCAGTTGGTGCAGTTCGCCGCCGGAGAAGATGAAGCGCTTGCGGGCGTTGTCGTTGCTGCGGTGCAGGTTGCCGTCGACGCCGATGGCCGAGCAGAGCTCCAGGGTCTGGGGCTTGCTGTCCAGGAAGCCGTTGGGACCCCATTCGCAGGTATAGCCGTCGGCCTTGATGCTCCAGATCTTGCCGCCGACCCGTTCATCCTTCTCCAGCAGGGCCAGGTCCAGTTCCACCCCCGCCGTGCGCGCCTTGTCCCGCAGCAGCCAGGCCGTCGCCAGCCCCGAAATGCCGCCGCCTATCACGATCACCTTTTTCATCACAGCCTCCTTCTTGCCGTCAAAGTCGGTACCTGCCCTATTCCAGCTTGCCGAGAATCTCCGCCAGGTTTTCAAAGGCGACCACCAGCCGCTCCTGATCCCGGGGCGGCAGCCGGTCCAGCAGGGTGCGGTAGTTCTCCACGATCCCCCGGCGCAACTCCCGGATCAGTTCCTCGCCCTTTTCCGTGGTGTAGATCATCACCTGGCGGCGGTTGTCTTCGTCCACGGTCCGGTACACGAACCCCAGGTTGACCAGCCGGTCCACCATCTCGCTGGCCGAGCTCATGGCGATCTGGAGCTCCTTGGCCAGCACGTTCAGGGTGCAGTTGCCCTTGTCGTAAATGGTCAGCAGCATCTTGTACTGGTTGTAGGTCAGGTCCATCCCCTCGTGGACGATGCTCCTGATCCTCCCCATGACCCGCATGATGACCGGGTAGAGCTGGGCTATCCGTTCGATCTGTTCCATGACCCGTCTCTTAAAATAGTTTTCCGAACTGTTCGGATAACTAAATGTTAGTCACATTAATTGAGATTGTCAAGCGGGAAAACCGTTACCTTTTCCCGCGCCTGTTTGCAGAAATGAGACAAAAAGGGCCGCACCCGTTCGAGGATGTGGCCTTTTTCTTTGTTCAAAGATCCTGCAGTTATGCCTCTTTCGCCTTGACCTCGATCTCGTCCCTGCCTTCTGACGCCTTTTTGAAATTGCGGATGGTCTTGCCCAGGGCACCGCCGATCTCAGGAAGGTGGCTGGCTCCGAAGACCACCACGACTATGGCGAGAACGATGAGCAATTCCGGTACGCCGAATCCGAACATGGTATCCCTTTCCGCCGCCTAGACGCCGGCCACGGCGGCGAAGTAGCCGTTGTAGTTGACGACCGCCCAAACCGTGCCGCTGGCCGTATCCACACCATAGGTGCCCAAGGTATAACTGGATTTCCAGGGGCCGAGCACGAACTTTTTCGTGCCGCCGGTGCTCTTGTTCACGGCGTTGGTCCAGTTGCCGCTGTCGTCCGGCGCAGCCAGGGCGAAGGAGCCGGCCTGGATCTGGGTGTCGGTCACCTTGGTCTTGTCGTAGGTCAGGGAGAGGGCGAAGATGTCGGTCTGGGTGCTCCCCAAGGAGGCCGACATGCCCCGCAGCAGCAGGATGTCGCTGGCGGTGGCATTGGCAGCATACCAGCCGGTGTTGACCGTGGCGCTGAAAAAGCGTCCCGAAGGATCGGTCACCGTATAGCCGTTGGAACCGGCCAAAACCTTGGCGACCGTGCCGCTCCCGGCCGTGCTCGTATTCTGTACCGCGGTATAGGCGGCACCGGCCGCCACCACGAACTGGGTGCCGTTCAGGCTGTACCCGAAGGTCTCACGCTTGGTGAAGGTGAGGGGCGGCACGGTGGCGATCACCCCGCCGTTGACCGGCGCGGGATAGGCGGGAGCGGAGTAGTAGTCCACCGTCACGTGCGACCCGTCAACGGTCACGATGCAATAGCCAATGGTGTTCAGTTCCTGTTTGGCAAGTGTCTGGCGCTTGCCGCCGCTGTAGGTCACGTCGTTGGAGGGATTGGCGGGATAGTAGAACTTGCTGCTGTTGGAGGCACCCACAATCTGCATCACCTTGGCGGTCATGCCGTCTGAGGTGGCCACCAGGCTGCGGTCGTACATGTGGTCGTGGCCGCAGAAGTGATAACCTACGTTGTTGTTCTTCAAGCTGGTGATGAAAGCGTCCAGCCCCGGGGAGCTGGCGGCCGACGGATCGTTACCGAAGAGCACATCCGTATGATCCTGGGTGATCATCCCCTTGTGGCTGAAGACAAAGGCGTGGCCGCCGGTGGGCTTGCCGGCCAGGGTGGCATCGATCCAACTCTGCTGCGCGGCGATGGTCGTGCCGAGGGCATAGGCCGTGCCGTCGGCGTTAAGGTTGTTGGCCGGATTAAACTGGTCGAGCAGCACGAAGCGCACATTGTTGTAGTCGAATGAATAGGACAGGCCCTTCAGGTTATTCACATCGGTGCTGGGGCTGCTGAAGTTGGAGCCGAGGGTGAAGGCGGCGCCGTTCTTGGCTGGGGAGGGCTGGAGGTCGGCATCGGGGTTGGTGAGGCTTAAGACATCCGCCGGCGTTGTGTTCATCTGGCCGTTCTGTGTCTGGGGAAAGGCACGTTGGAACTCGGTGGCCGTGGTTGTCGCACTGTCGTGGTTGCCGCGCAGGGGGAAGAAACCGATCCCGGCGTTGTACAGGGTCTGGGCAAAGACCGCCCGCATGTCCTCGGCGGCGGTGTTCGAGTAGGTATAGGTCGTGGTCGTGCCGTTGACCGTCTTGGTGGCGCTGGTGGTACCGGTCGAACTTGCCTTTTCCGTCAGGTCACCGGTCTGCACCACAAACTTGACACCCTTGTTGATAAACTCCTGGTTCAGCTTGGCAATGATGTCCACTGGCGTGCCGTTGGGGTTGTAGCCGTCATCGGTCTGGGTCCATTGGGTGTCGTTCATGACGGCGAATTTCCATGCGGTCTTGGACGGCACTACGGCTGCAATCGAACTGGTCGTGGCAGCAGACGACGATGTCCCGCAGCCTCCCATGACCATACCCACCGCGACGGCGCCGGCGCCGGCTGCGGTGCGCTTTATGAACTCGCGCCGGTCGATACCCTTTGTCGCACCTGGTTCGAGACCCTTGTTCTTGTCGTCATTCTGTGACATGCGTACGTTTCCTCCTTCATCTGGTATTTGGTTGTGAACTGCCGTCCAAAGCCTCCGGGAAGCGCAGTTGCGCAGTGATGCTCCGACGGATTTAGTACCAGACAATCTCAGGTGTTGGCGTTAAGGTCCGGTTAAGAGTGCGTGAACTTTTCCGGGGCTGGTGGGAAAATGTTGGGGCGTTCCCAAAGGGATTCATTGACAGACGGGCGTCCAGCAATTACATTTTGCTGAGACGCTGCACGACAAAGGATGGAAACAACCATGGCACAGACGGATTATTACAAAGCGCTGGGAGTCGATAAGAGCGCCACCCCGGACGAAATCAAGAAGGCTTTCCGCAAGCTGGCGGTCAAGTACCACCCCGACCGCAATCCGGGGGACAAGGCGTCCGAGGATAAATTCAAGGAGATCAATGAGGCCTATGCCGTGCTCTCCGATGCCAAGAAAAAGGAAGAGTACGACACCTTCGGCTCGAGCGGGTTCCACCGGCAGTACAGCCAGGAGGACATCTTCCGCGGTTTCGACTTCGGCAACGCCTACAAGGATATGGGGGCGGGAGGCGGCGAAGACATCTTCTCGCGCCTGTTCGGTGGTGCCTTTGGCCGCGGCGGGCGGAACGGCTTCCGGGCGGCGCCCCAAAAGGGTGCTGACCACGAAATGGAGACCGACGTCAGTTTCCGCGATGCCGCCCAGGGCGCCGAAAAGCTGGTGGCTTTCCGCAGGAACGGCAAGCGGGAGGAACTCAAGGTAAAGATCCCGGCCGGCGTGGAAAACGGCAGCAAGATTCGTATTGCCGGCAAAGGTGGGCAGGGGGAAGGCGGCGGGCCGCAGGGGGATCTCTACCTGATCATCCGCGTGCTGGCCGATCCGGTCTTTACCCGCGAGGGAGGCGATCTGTTCGTGGAGCGCTCCATACCCTTCAGCGCCGCCTGCCTGGGGACCTCACTGGATGTGCCTACCCTGGAGGGGGATAAGCGCATCAAGGTGCCGGCCGGCATTCAGGCCGGTACGAAGATCCGCCTCAAGGGGTGCGGCGTGAAGCCGCTGGGATCGAACACCAAGGGGGATCTCTATGTGAAGATCACCATCCAGATACCGGGGTCGCTGAGTACCGAGCAGAAAAAACTGGTGGAGGCATTGGCCGGAAACGGCCTGTAGGACAACGACTCGATAATAAGGCTGATTTTATGAGCGTATTTCGTGGACGGTTGTTTTGAGAATCATTACTCTTCAACGGCGAAGGTCACGGTAAAGGTCGTCCCCTCCCCTTCCGTGCTTCGCACCCCGATACTCCCCCCCAGATTTTCCACCAGCGTCTTGGTGACGAACAACCCCAGCCCGGTGCCTTCACCCGGCTTTTTGGTGGTGAAATAAGGATCAAATATCTTGGTCAGGGCTGCGGCCGGGATGCCGGGCCCGGTATCGGCGATGACGATGCTCACCTTTCCCGGCTCCGGCGCCAGGGTTTCGACCATCAGGCTGCCCCCTTCCCGTTCCATGGCCTGCAGGGCATTCATGATGATGTTGAGCAGGACCTGTTTCAGCAGGTTGGCGCCGACCTCCACCACCGGCAGATGGTAGTCCAGTTTCCGCAGCAGGGTCACTCCGCGCCGAGCCGCTTCGTAGTCGAGAAAGTCCAGCACGAACCCCACCGTCAGGTTGACGTCCGCCTCCCCGCCCGATTCCGTTTCCTCCTGGCTGCTGAAATTGAGCAACCCGCGCGTCATGTGGGAGAGGCGCAGGGCCTCGGAGCTGATTCGGGCAACCATCTCCCGGACGAACTCCGGCACATCGGCTTCCCGCATGATCAACTGGGAGGCCGAGATGATGACGGAAAGCGGCGCGTTCAGTTCATGGACCACACCCGCGGATATCCTGCCGAGTTCGGACATCTTCTCGTTGTATGCCAATTGCTTGAGAAGCTCTAGACTGATGGCTCCGTCGATATGCCTGTCTGCCGGGGTTTCCATACTGATTGATCTCCGGAAGGATCGTCAGAGTGAATGACAAGGGCGGAAGCCGTCCCGGGGGACGACTTCCGCTTCTTCGGTTGCTGCGGGTGGTGAAAGGGCTGTTACATATTGTAGCCGGACTCGGAGTGCTGCGTCTGGTCGAGGCCCATGATTTCGTCTTCCTTATCCACGCGCAGGCCGATGGTCTTATTCAGAACAAAGGCGATGATCAGGGTGACGATGAAGGCATAGCCCCCGGCCGCAAGAACCGCGATCAACTGGATCATGAGCTGCTTGGCGTTGCCGGTCAGAAGGCCGGTTGCGCCGACGGTGGCGAAGACGCCGGTCAAGATGGCGCCAAAGGTTCCGCCGATGCCGTGCACGCCAAAGGCATCCAGGGAGTCGTCATATTTCAGCTTGGCTTTCATCAACACACCCAGGTAGCAGACGATACCGGCGGCAAAACCCATGAGCAGGGCAGCACCCGGCTGTACGAAACCGGCTGCCGGGGTGATGACGACCAGACCGGCCACGATACCCGAACCGAAACCGAGGGCGCTGGGCTTGCCGGCGTGGAACCATTCGGCGAACATCCAGGAGAGGCCGGCGGCAGCCGGAGCGATGGCGGTGGTGGTAAAAGCCAGACCGGCCAGGCCGCCCGCCGCATCGGAGGTGTTGACGCCGACAACCGCTGAACCGGCGTTGAATCCGAACCACCCGAACCAGAGCAGGCCAACGCCCAACAGGGTCAGCGGGAGGCTATGGGGAGCCATGCGCTCGGTCGGGAAACCGCGGCGCTTGCCGAGAAACACCAGGAACGCCAGGGCCGAAATACCGGAGGAGAGATGGACGACCGTACCGCCGGCGAAGTCCAGAGCGCCTTTTTTAAAGAGCCAGCCGTCGGTCATCCAGACCCAGTGGGCCAGGGGGTCATAGACCAGGGTGGTCCAGAGCAGCACGAACAGGCAGAAGGCAGAAAACTTGACGCGTTCCGCCAGGGCGCCGGAGATGAGGGCGACGGTAATCATGGCGAACATGGCCTGGTACATGGCGAATACCAACTCGGGAATCGCGCCGGGCTCCTTGGCGTAGTTCTGGAACAGGGCCCAATCCACCGTGCCGGTGGCGGCATCCTTCATGATGATGAGGCCGTTCAGCATGAACTTGCTGCAGTTGCCCACCAGGCCGCCGCCAAGGTCGGGGGCGAAAGCGAGTGAGTAGCCGATGACCGCCCACTGAACACCGACGATGCCCATGGCCACGAACGAATGCATCATGGTGGAGAGGACGTTTTTCTGACGGACCATGCCGCCGTAGAAAAAGGCCAGACCGGGGGTCATCAACAGCACCAGGGCGCAACAAACCAGCATCCAGGCGGTATCGCCGGTGTTGAGCACCGGCTTGACGTCGGGCGGCGTGGCCGGGGCTGCTGCCGCCGGAGCGGCGGCGGCAGGCGCGGTTGCGGCCGGGGCCGCGGCGGGTGCTGCCGGGGCGGCGTCCTTTTTCTCTTCAGCCATGGCGCAGATCGGTATCAGACCGGCCAGGATGACAAGCATAATTGCGGCAAAATACAGTTTGAGCTTCATGATAGTCCTCCGTAGATAAGTGGTTATATCCAATGATTGTTAAATCGCGTCCGTACCTTTTTCGCCGGTTCTGATCCTTACCGCCTCTTCAAGCGAGACGATAAAGATCTTGCCGTCACCGATCCTGCCGGTCTTGGCCGTATTTTGAATCGTCTCCACTACCTTGGTGACCAGATCGTCGCTCACTGCAATCTCGATCTTGATCTTGGGGATGAAATCAACCACGTACTCTGCACCGCGATAGAGCTCGGTGTGCCCTTTCTGCCGGCCGAACCCCTTGACCTCGCTGACCGTTATACCTTCGATGCCGATTTCATTGAGGGCATCCTTAACCTCGTCCAATTTAAAGGGCTTTATGATAGCTTCGATGAGTTTCATTGCGTCTGCCTCCTTTGTTTGCGCGTATATGGGCCACTCCTGGAAAAAGGCGGGGGCGCGGGCAGCCGCCCCCGAATTATAAGGAGGGACAGCTTAGAATGCGATATCCAACTGGGTGGTAAAGGCCGGCTTGCCGCCGGGATTGACATTACCCCCGTTACCGTTGCCGGGATCGGAAACCGATGTGGTGTAGAACGGGTTGAAAACAACAACACCAACGATCAGCGAAACCTGTTTGGAGAAGGCCCACGAACCGCCCACCGAAACTTCGCCGTTGGCGTTGTTGCCCCCCATGTAATCGACCGCCAGCCAGAGTTTGTCGGAGATCTCGCTCATGGTGCGGTCCCAGGACGCCATGACGCCGCTGTTGGCGCCCTTGCCAAGGGCACGCTCGGAGCCATAGTAACCGCCTGCGGAGAAGCGGCCGACGACCGGCAGAGTTTTCCCGACCAATCCATAGACGATATTCTGCCGCGTGGTGAGGCCCCTCACCTCCGGCTTATCGTAGGTGCCGAGGTTATATGCGCCTATGGCAAACTGGGGCAGTCCCTTGATGCCAAAGGCATCCTCGGGCGTACCCAATTTTGCGTTGAAATAGAAGGGTGCCCGGTCATAGCCATAAATGGCATCGTCCTGGTAGCCCGACTTAAGAAAATCAACCCCGACCTCCAGCTTGACGTTTTCCGACGGCAGTACGCCGGCACTCAGACCGATATTGTACAGATTGGGGTTGAAGCCACCCTCGGTTTTTCCGGAAAAGCGGGTATAATTGTCGACATCGATATGAATTTCTTTGAAACCTTTGACATCGGGGGAAGGAATCCAAATCTGCGTTGAAGGGGTCGCCAGTGCCGTTCCACAGGCAAAGGCCAGTGCTGCCATTGTTGTTGCTGCTACGTTACCAATCCTCATCTTTCCTCTCCTTTTCATCGTTGATTTTGAACGGTGATTGGATGAAAGCGACATTGGTTTCATCGATGCACGTTCTGTAGAGTAGAATGCGTGAATATATATGTATTTGTATTGTCCGCTGCACCTCACTTTATGGAAATTTCCTTAGCACAGAGCGTGCCATATTATATTTAACAATAATATCAAATATATACAGCATGTTTGTCATAGACCCTGCTCTTTTTGCATACCGAATGCCCCGGCAAATTGCCTGTTTTTTAATCAGTTTTTTGCCCCATGATTTTTTTTTGAGCCGTAACCAACGGACTTGCATTGTGCCCCGCCGGCACCTTTTTCGCCGCGCCAGGTTTTCCGTGTTGGCACAAACCTTAAACCATGCGATGTTCCTTGTCTTTTCAGCCTTTTTGAGGTAGATTAACCAAACTCATCCCTTCAAGGAGGTGCTCCCATGACACCGGTGGCAAAGGTCGGCGAGATTCCTAACTTCGGCAAGAAGGTTGTTTCCGTCTCAGACCGGGAAATTCTCCTGGTCAACGTCAAAGGGACCATCTTCGCCTGCGAGAACGAATGTCCCCACCAGGGGAGCCCCATGAATGCCGCCGTTGTCAAAGAGGGGTATATCGCCTGCCCGCGCCACGGCTACCGCTTCAACCTTGCCGATGGCGGATGCACGGATCACCCCGACCTCACCCTGAAAACCTTTCCCGTCCAAATCAGTGGAGACGACATCCTCATCGATCCGGCATAGACCTCTCCATGGATCATGCCTTCATCGTCCTGTTCGCCCTCTGTGTCTGCCTGCTCTCGCTGGTCACGGCGGGGCACGCCCTGCTCCATAAACGCGATTCCCGTTCCGCCCTGGGCTGGATGAGCATCAGCCTGACGTTGCCGCTGCTTGGCCCATTCCTCTACTGGTGCCTGGGGGTCAACCGCATCTCCCGCCAAGCCCGGCGCTGGCAGGAAAGCGGCCGCAGACTCAGCGGAAGCGAGATACACCCCCTTAAGGACCCCGGCAGCGAGGCGGTGCGACTTCCTCTGGCCGCGGCACATCTGGATGACCTGCGCGTACTGGGGGACCGAGTGGTGCGCACCAGGCTGCGGGAGGGCAACAGGATCATCCCGCTGGTGGATGGCGAGGAAGCCTATCCGGCCATGCTGGCGGCCATCAGGCGGGCAGAGGAAAGCATCAATCTGAGCAGCTATATCTTCGACGCCGACGGCATCGGTGCCGAGTTCATCGATCAGCTCAAGGAGGCGACCGAACGGGGCGTTGCGGTGCGGATCATCATCGACGCCCTGGGGGAGAAGTACAGCCGCCACCTCCCCCGCACGGCCCTCGCAGGCACCCAGGTGCGCCTGGTCCGCTATCTTCCCCTGAGCCGGGGCGCCTACATCAACCTGCGCAACCACCGTAAACTGCTGATCATCGACGGGCGCGAGGCCTTCACCGGCGGCATGAATATCCGCAGCCGCCACCAACCGGCCTCCACCGACAGGGGCACCGCCATCCGGGACATGCACTTTTCCGTCCAGGGTCCGGTGGTGGCAGATCTGCAAAGGACCTTTCTGGAAGACTGGTATTTCGTTACCGGCGAACGTTTGGACGCGCCCTCCTTCTTTCCCCCCCTCGCTCCCCAGGGCAACTCCCTGGCCCGCGCCATCAGCGGCGGGCCGGATAACGAGTTCCGCAAACTCGAGCACATCATCATGGGGGTGCTCGCCTGCGCCAAGAAGTCCGTATGCATCATGACCCCTTACTTCATCCCCGACCGGCCGATGATCGCCGCCCTGATCACCACCGCCCTGCGCGGTGTGACTGTGCGCGTCGTCCTGCCCGGCCTCAACAACCTGCCGTTTGTCCACTGGGCCACCCGCGGGCTCTTATGGGAGCTTCTGGCCAACGGTATCAGGGTATTCTACCAGCCCCCACCCTTTGTCCATACCAAACTGTTTCTGGTGGATGACGTCTGGTCGCTGGTCGGCTCGGCCAATCTCGATTCCCGCAGCCTGCGCCTCAATTTCGAACTCAACCTGAGTGTTTTCGACGAGTCCTTTGCCGCCAGCCTCAAACGGCATTTCGAACAAGCCTTCGCCGCCTCCCACGAGGTCACCCAGGAGGAGATCGACGGCCGTTCTCTGCCCATCAGGCTCAGGGATAATTACGCGCGGCTCTTTTCACCCTATCTGTAGAGAGTTCATACGCCCACTCCGGGGTATCCGTACACAACCCAATAAATCCACGGTATTTTCTCATTTTATTTTTGCAATCATTACTGGCGGTATGTTATATCTAATAGCTTAGATTGGGCGTATACAGCCCCACAATATGCACGGCTGAACAGCGACCGCGCCACCGGCTGGGGTGTCATCCGGATCGATCCCAAATACTTCCGGCCGGCCGAGGTCGACCTGCTGCTGGGCGCCCCTTCCAAGGCGAAATGCCAGTTGGGTTGGGAGCAGAAAACGAGCTTCGATCAACTCGTGAACATGATGGTGGATGGCGATTTGCAGCAGGCGGAGCGGGAAATGCGGGCCAACGGTTAAGCTGCCGCTGGCCGGTCGTACATTGGCTACAGATTGTCCATTGGGCAGTGAGAGGTAAACCATGTCCAAGATTCTCGTAACCGGCGCTGCCGGGTTTATCGGCTTTCATCTTAGCAAGCGCCTGCTGGCCAGGAGCGACGAGGTCGTTGGCCTCGACAACCTCAACGATTATTACGACGTCCGGCTCAAACATGACCGGCTCAAGCAACTGGAGGAACAACCCGGCTTCCGGTTCGTCAAGACCTCCCTCGAAGACCGGGAGGCTATTGCCCGCCTCTTTTCCGACGAACGGTTCGACAAGGTTGTAAACCTGGCCGCCCAGGCCGGGGTACGGTACTCCCTCCAAAATCCCCACGCCTATATCGACAGCAACATCGTCGGCTTCATGAACATCCTGGAAGGGTGCCGCCACAACGACGTCAAACACCTCGTCTACGCCTCGTCCAGCTCGGTCTACGGCGCCAACACCCTGATGCCCTTCTCCGTGCACCACAACGTGGACCATCCGGTTTCCCTGTACGCCGCCACCAAAAAAGCCAACGAGCTGATGGCCCACACCTATTCCAGCCTGTACCACCTCCCCGCCACCGGCCTGCGCTTCTTTACCGTCTATGGCCCCTGGGGGCGGCCGGATATGGCGCTGTTCCTCTTCACCAAGGCAATCCTGGCGGGCAAACCGATCAATGTCTTCAACCAGGGCAAGATGCAGCGGGACTTCACCTACATCGACGATATCGTGGAAGGCGTGATGCGGGTCACAGATACCATACCGGTTCCAAGCTTATCATGGAATGGCGACCAGCCCGACCCCGGCACAAGTTATGCGCCGTACCGTCTTTACAACATCGGCAACAACAGCCCGGTGGAGCTCATGCGCTTTATCGAGGTACTTGAAGACCGCCTCGGTAAAAAGGCGGAAAAGAACCTGCTGCCTATCCAGGCCGGGGACGTGCCGGCGACCTATGCCGATGTGGATGATTTGATGAGGGATGTGGGGTTCAAGCCGGCAACCTCCATTGAGGAGGGGATTGGGCGGTTTGTGGAGTGGTATCGCGGGTATTATTGTATTTGAACATTACAACCATTAACCAAAGGACATAAATTTAGATGGAAACAAGAATAGTATCAGTTATTGGTCTGGGATATGTTGGCTTACCAGTTGCAGTTGCTTTTGGGAAACAGCGCAAGACAATCGGTTTTGACATCAACCCAATCAGAATCCAGGAGTTGAAAACTGGCTATGACCGCACTGCCGAGGTAACTTCAGAAGAACTTCTCTCCTCGAATATCCTTTTTACCGACAGTATTAATGAGCTTAGCCAAGCAGACTTTCATATCGTTGCCGTTCCTACGCCTGTGGATGAGGCGAACCAGCCTGACCTGACCCCCATGCTCAAAGCCTCGGAGACTGTCGGCAAAGCACTTAAACGGGGGGATATTGTTGTCTATGAGTCGACCGTTTATCCTGGAGTTACCGAGGATGAATGTGTTCCGGTATTGGAAAGGTTATCCGGGCTCGTATGTGGAAAGGATTTCACCGTAGGGTATAGTCCAGAAAGAATCAACCCCGGTGATAAGGAGCACACCTTTACGAAGATCAAGAAAATTGTCTCCGGCCAGGATGCGAAAACACTTGAAATTGTGGCGCAGGTCTATGAATCTGTCGTGCTTGCTGGTGTGCACAGGGCACCAAGTATAATGGTTGCAGAGGCGGCAAAGGTTATCGAAAACACCCAGCGCGACCTGAATATTGCCTTGATGAATGAACTGGCCATTATTTTTGACCATATGGGTATCGACACTCACGATGTTCTTGAGGCAGCCGGGACAAAGTGGAATTTTCTGCCGTTCAAACCAGGTCTAGTAGGTGGGCATTGCATCGGCGTCGATCCTTATTATCTTACACACAAAGCAGAAAAGATGGGCTATATTCCGCAGGTTATCCTTGCCGGCAGGAGGATCAATGACGGCATGGGCAAGTTTATTGCCCAGCGCACTGTTAAGGAGATGATTCGCGCCGGACATAACGTGTTGGGGGCAACAGTTACGGTGCTGGGACTGACTTTCAAGGAGGACTGCCCGGATCTGCGTAATTCCAAGGTGATTGATATTATAAATGAGCTTCAGGACTATGGTATTGCTGTCCAGGTATGCGATCCGTTGGCTGACCCCTCGGAGGCACTACACGAATATGATGTAAAGCTCATACCTTATAATGAACTTAAACCCGCTGCTTCCCTAATTATTGCCGTAGCGCACCATGAATACCTCAACCTTACCCCTCATGAGTTATTGCATCTCGCTCCATCACAACCAGTTATTTGTGATGTGAAAAACATCTATGACCGTCATGCCCTCGAACAGGCAGGCATGACGGTCTGGCGGCTCTAAAGGCCTCATTCTACAAGCAAGTCAGGGGAAACAATGTCCACACCGTATGACACGTGCAGAGACGCTCTACATAAAAAACCGAAACGCTGGTTAATTACGGGTACCGCTGGCTTTATCGGGTCCAATCTTCTTGAACACCTCCTAAAGCTGGATCAAACTGTCGTTGGGCTGGATAACTTTTCAACGGGAAAACAAAGTAATCTGGACGAAGTAAGGTCACTTGTCACTGCACAACAATGGCAACGCTTCAACTTTATTGAAGGCGACGTCCGCAATCTTCCGACCTGTCAGGCCTCATGCCGAGGTATTGACTATGTGCTCCATCAGGGTGCCTTGGGGTCAGTACCCCGTTCCATAGCCGATCCAATCGCCAGCACGGAGAACAACGTTAACGGTACGCTCAATATGCTGGTCGCGGCCAGGGACAACAAAATCAAGCGTTTTGTTTATGCCTCCAGCAGTTCAGTCTATGGCGACCATCCAGCGCTACCAAAGGTTGAAGAGCATATCGGCAATCCGCTTTCACCCTATGCCGTCTCCAAATTTGTCAATGAGTTACACGCTGCACAGTTTGCCTTACATTATGGTCTTGAGTGCATTGGACTACGCTATTTTAACGTATTCGGCCCGCGTCAAGATCCAAATGGTGCCTATGCAGCTGTTATTCCTAAATGGATTGCCGCCATGATCAAGGGAGAATCTGTAAAGATTAATGGCACCGGCGAAACCAGCCGTGATTTTTGTTATGTTGAGAATGTTGTACAGGCAAATATTTTGGCGGCGACAGTGGTTAATTCTGCAGCAGTCAATCAGATATACAATGTTGCTCTCAACGACCGCACTACTCTCTGTCAACTCTTTGCCAATATTCGTGATCTGTTAGCTGGCGAGTATGCACACCTTGCTGAGTTTAAGCCAGTTTATGGAGATTTTCGCACCGGCGATGTTATGCACTCGCAAGCGGATATAGGCAAAGTCTCGCAGTTGCTAGGCTATGAGCCTGCACATACCATTAAACAAGGCTTAGCCAGTGCTATTGAGTGGTATAAATTTAATTTAATTTAGAATTTTGCCTATGGATCTTCATTTTTTCCGCCTTTTCTGGAGCTAGTGTATGCTACAAAAATTCTTTTATGTATTGATCTTATGCTGTTGTTCCGCTTGTGGAAACGCAGACTCCCAAAGTAGTACGCCCTTTGAAGATGTTAAATTTGCTGAAGATAAAATGAGCCCAATTCTGGTGCCTGGATCTGCTGGGGCGTGGAATGAATTAAAAGCAGACACCGGTGATTCTTTATTGTTCAAGGACAGTAAATGGTGGCTATACCATAGCGGCCAAAACAGTTCTGCTACCAATCTAATTGGTTTACATATCAGCGATGGGCTTTCTTTAGAGGGACCTTGGAATGATTTGCCTAATAATCCTATTCTAGGGCTAGGTAGTCCAGGTGATTGGGACGAAAACGGGGTCGCACATCCCTCCGTCATTGAAAGAAGCGGACAAATCATGATGTATTATTCAGGGTTCGGCTTGGAAGGAGAACAGATCGGATTAGCAAATTCTACGGATGGGGTTTCTTTTACTAAATTTTCTGGGAACCCTGTCGTTAAACTTGGCGGAATGGGTGAATGGGATTCGGGGGGAGTAGACCACCCTTCAATTATTCATGATGGAAAACAATATGTTATGGCATACAGAGGATGGGCATCTGGAACTACTGATATACATAGCTCAATAGGAATTGCTACTAGTTATGATGGTATAAATTGGACTAAAAATCCATCAAACCCGGTATTGCGGCCCGGCCCTCCTGGCTCGTGGGATGACTACGGGGTATTAGCACCTAGGTTATGGTTCGACTCTGGAGTGTATAATATGAATTATAGCGGGAAACCCAATAATACCTTATTAAGTAGCATTGGCCATGCGCAGGCCACCTCACTAGCATCTTGGGTGAAAAGCAACAAAAATCCCATTATATATGCAGGAGACTATTCTTGGCATGAGCTTGAATGGGGGACTAATGTGAAAATAGGGAACGATTGGTTTATGCTTACTACGGCTTGGTATAATGACGGACGTACCGTACTTTGGGTTGGTAAGTTTAGTTAGCTCATTAATTTTGTATCAATAAAGGTGAAAAGGTGTAATAACTGTGCGGCTTGCAACTATACTTGGTAGCCTGACCGGCATAAATGTTCTACTCACGTTTATTTATCAGTGGTATATAGTTACAATAATTGGACCTGGCACTGAGACAGATTCCTTTTTTGCAAGCATGGTCGTCCCCCAACTCATCCTAACAGTAGTCACTGGCTCTTTAATATTTGTTCTAGTACCAATACTCGCAACAGAACAGGATGACTCTTTCCATCAAGAAACGTGGAACTTCTTTTTAGCAATTGGCGTATTGTTCTCCGTAACAACGGTAATACTATACCTAACCACGAATTACTGGGTGCCAATGACTGTACCTGGTTTTTCGCCCCACTCAAAAACCCTTACGATAGCTTTAACGAAAATACAACTTGTTGGCATGCTGTTCACCGCACTTGCAGGAGTTTTGGGCGCGGCATATAATGCAAAGCAGCAATTTGTATGGGTAAGTTTAAGCCCAGTGTTTTCAACGATTATTGGGTTAATCTTTCTCGTTTGCTTACTCCCTCGTATGGGGGTAATGGCAGCAGCATGGGCAATGGTACTTAAAATGTTTATCCAAATGGCATTACTTTTGCCAATTTTGGGTAAGTTTAAAAGGCTTGATTTTGAAAGCATCGCTTTCAAAAAAGCATGGACAAAACTTAAGCCCCTTTTATTAGGGAATACCTATTCAAAAACAGATCAATTGATTGATAGATTTTTGGCTTCTATGGCGCCAATGGGTGAACTTTCCCTTTTGCATTTATCACAACAGATCTATGGCGCCGGGAATCAGGTTATTACCTCTGCCATTGCAAGCCCAATGGTACCATTATTGGCACAGAAGGCCAGTAGTGGCGAGTGGAATACCTTTAAAGATATATCAAAAAAGCGTCTATCAGTTGTGGTATGGCTTACGGGTATTATTTTATTGGTTATCATAGTGATTGGTAGGCCAATTCTAAGTGTCGTTTTTGGTCATGGCCGTTTTTTAGCAGCCCAGTTACAATATTTCTGGCTGATTTTAATAGCACTCGCCGGGGTTTTGATTGGCGGCGCTATGGGGCAAATTCTTTCAACAAGTTTTTATGCTAAAGGAAATACACATACACCGACTAAAATTGGTGTTATCGGATTTAGTATTGGAATTGTCTTAAAGTTGACTGGCTTTAATTTGTTCGGAGTTATTGGTGTTGCACTTGCAAATAGCATATACCTTTTTCTTAACGCATTCATAATGCAATATTATTTAACAAAAAATTTAGAGATACTTATTCATGCACCTAATATCGTATCGAAAACTAGGTTCTAATAACTAAAATGATTAATGTCGCAGCATTAACAACAGGCAAAAATATTCCATCCTCTCGATTTCGTATACGGCAATACATAGAGCCGTTGAGGTCGCTTGGAATTGCTGTACATGATTACTGTCCCTTTTATGACGAAACTATGGGCTTTAAGAAACTATTAAATATTAGGAAGCGGTATGTCCCCCCTCTTGCTTTAGCTCAATTTTTACTCAAAGGTATTGCCCGAGTTCCTGGGATCATTGCGACTCATGCCTCTCAAATCACTTGGATTGAGCGAAATATTTTACCTGGATTTGAATTTCCAGTTTATTTGACCAAGTCTCCAAGAGTTCTTGATGTCGATGATGCTATTTGGATGTCATCCTTTATGTCTGGAACTTCTGCAAAAACATTGGCACGTAGTGTTGATGTTGTCATAGCCGGTAACACCTTTTTAGCAGATTGGTATTCAAATTATTGCCATAAGGTTTACGTGATACCAACGGCAATAGACTGCCATCGTTTTACCCCCCTCCAAAAAACTGATGTAAATACTGATAAACCATTTATTGTTGGTTGGACAGGAACATCCGGCAATTATAAATATTTAAAAATGATAGAAGCCCCATTAAAAAAATTCTTGTTGGGCCACAACAATGCTTATTTATTGATAGTTGCCGATAAACCGCCGAGTAACATAAATATCGATGGTCGTATAAAATTTGTTGAATGGACCCCAGAAATCGAATCATCAATATTGCATAGTTTTGATGTAGGAATCATGCCATTAACTGACGAAGATTGGGCACGAGGAAAATGTAGTTTTAAGTTGTTGCAATATATGGCTTCCGGTCTGCCGGTGATTGCATCACCGGTCGGAATGAACAAGGAAGTTATCAATGATAATGAAAATGGTTTTTTTGCTAACACTTCTAGTGAGTGGGTAGACTCATTAGAGACTTTATTCTCTGATCGGTCTTTGTGTTCACGTTATGGTGAATCTGGTCTTAAAATTGCCCGAGATCGATTTAGCCTTGAATCAAATGCGAAGTTAATAGCAACCATATTTAAGACATTAAGTGACAATTTATGTTAATTACACTTTTTTTTATCTCATTACTTTCTGTTTTAATTTTCCTTTTGTACGTTAAAGAAAAAATAATATATTACACTTTACTATCACCAGTATTTTGCTGCTTAATATCATTTTTAATAGTTTTTATAATGTATCCGTTTGGCATGGATTTTCTTAGAATCAAAACTATTTTAATTCTATTGTCTTTTCTTTTTGCTTTTTTCTGTTCTGAAGCATTTGTACCTAATATTTCAAATGTCAAGAATAAAGATCATAAAACTCAGCACATTGTTAAGAGTAAAGATATAAATAAACTATCAATGTTATTAATACTTATGCAATTAATTGCACTTTTTTCAGCTTATTTAACTCTTATGAAGGCAATAAACTTTGCAAAGTATGATACGGTGCTTTATGCAAGCACATCAATAACATCATCTCAAGCTATAATCAGAGGTGTTATGTCGAATGAAGATTATGGTATTCCAATTTGGCTTAAAATAATCAGTCAGTTTAAATATATAAATTACATAGCGCCATTATTTTTTATGGTACTTTCACATAAATCTACTAAAAATAAGTTTATTTGGTTTTTTTCAACAATATTAGCATGTTGTTATTCTGTATTTTTTTTAGAGAGGAGTGGTATTTTTAGAATTATCGTATTAAATAGCATGTTCTGGTATTACTGGTACAAGCCTAGTATTAAAACTGTAGGATTAAAAATGTTTAGTGCCATAGTTGTGCTGGTACCAGTTTTTAATTTAATTTTATTGCTTCGAGGGCAGGCAGATTCTGGTGGAGGAAATATATACACATACTTTGTTGGCGCATTAGCAGGTTTAGATTCATTTGTGAGTGGAAATACTGGCATAGTAGACAGTCTGTCTTTTAACGAAATTTATGTTACAGCTGGAGGGTATTCTTTTGGAGATGCTCCAATAGGCCAAGAAACCCTGACAGAGCTATTTAAATTTGTTAATAATATATTGCAGCTTGGGTATACTATACAGACTAACCAAGAATATATATATAGTCCTATTCAAACTAACGTTTACACTGCTATTAGAGCCTTCTACCAAGATTATGGATTTTTAGGGATACCTTTTGTATTCATCTTGGGGATTGTAACAAACTATATTCATCGTTATTGTATGAATAATAAGACCATTTGGTCTGGATATATAATAGCATATTTATGTTATGTTGCTATATACTCCGTGATAGCATATAATTTTCTTATTCGTGATATTTTAGTGCCATATATAATTTTGCTCATTCTCACGCATTACACAAAATCGAAAAAATTTATTTTTTGTAGAATAGCAGATATGAAATTAAATTCGTTGAAAGCGTGACTAGAATGTGTGGAATATTAGGGGTAATAAATAGCGGTACAATTGATAGGATCCTAGTTAGCAAAGCGCTTGGGTTGCTTGCTAAAAGAGGACCAGATGATTTTGGAGAATGGCAAGAATCCGGCGTTTATTTTGGGCATCGCAGGTTATCAGTGATTGATTTGGCAAAAACTGGTCACCAACCGATGGTGTCATTTGATCACCGTTTTGTAATAGTCTTTAATGGAGAAATCTATAATTATAAAGAAGTTCGGTGTTTATTAGAACCTTCTGTTAGTAATTGGAATAGCGATAGTGACACGGAAGTAATTTTGGCTGCTTATGCAAAATGGGGGACAAACTGCCTTAAATATTTTCATGGCATGTTTGCTTTTGCCATTTGGGATCGAAAAGATAAAGTACTTTTTGCAGCACGAGATCGCATGGGCATAAAGCCTTTTTATTACCACTATTCTTCATCTTGTTTTGCCTTTTCCTCTAGGCCCCGTTCGTTGTTTTATCTTGAACCTGCATTGTCAAAAGAAATAGACGAGCAGGGGCTTCGATTTTACCTGGAGGCGGGGTATGTGCCGGCTCCTCACTCCATTTACAAAGACGTGCGCAAACTCCCACCCGCTCATTATCTATTAGTTGATAAGAAAGGGTTACGGCTTGAACGATATTGGGATTATCGTCATATTCAGCCAGAATTGTCCTGGGTTCATCGAAGTGAAGAAGAGTTGCTCGATGAACTCGACAGGCTTGTTTCACGGTCGGTTGAATCTCGCTTGATAAGTGATGTACCGCTGGGAGCATTTTTATCGGGTGGAATAGATAGTTCATTGGTCGTGGCGATCATGGCCAAGCGTTTGTCGCAACCGGTTAAAACATTTACTATCGGCTTTGCGGATAAAGCTTATGATGAAAGCTCTCATGCGCTGGCTGTTGCGGAGTGCTTGGGCACAGAGCATCACTGTGAACATCTGCAGGTGAATGACCTTCTCCAACTTCTGCCCACCTTTCAAGAGGAATACGATGAACCCTTTTTCGACAGCTCGGCATTTCCTGTCATGGCGGTATCACGACTAGCGCGTAAACACGTGACTGTAAGCCTTTCTGGCGATGGAGGTGATGAACTTTTTGGTGGATACCACTACTACCAGATTGCTCAGAAGATAAATCATTTTTTCGATCTGCCTCCACAGTTGCGTTCAGTGATTACTTCCTTGATAGAAAGGTTGCCGCAGCATAAGTTTAAACTTTTATCTGGTGCCCTGCGTCAGCCTGATAGAGCATCAGCCTTTGCTTTTTCCAGAAGTATTGCAAAGGATTTTGGAGGAGTGCTTACCCTCGATCTCATTGAGCGAACGAAGAGTATATATGCACTTTTTTCTTCGGCTGCAGAAATTTTCCCGAGGGAGTTGCACCCTAGTGAACAGGGGATGCGACTTGATGCATTCTACACGCTTCCCGATGACTAT
The DNA here is from genome assembly GCF_008802355.1 of Oryzomonas sagensis. Classification (NCBI taxonomy): domain Bacteria; kingdom Pseudomonadati; phylum Thermodesulfobacteriota; class Desulfuromonadia; order Geobacterales; family Geobacteraceae; genus Oryzomonas; species Oryzomonas sagensis. Next base: position 436,169 of record NZ_VZRA01000001.1, read on the forward strand.
CTGCAAAAAGTTGATGTTGCAAGCATGGCATTTTCTCTGGAGTCCAGGGACCCGCTGCTTGATCAGGATTTGATAGAATGGGCTATGAAGCTGCCGCTTCAGTGGAAGCTTCGGGGGGGCGTGAACAAATACTTACTCAGGAAATTGGCTTATCGTTACGTACCCCAAAGAATATTAGACCGACCCAAGCAGGGTTTCGGTGTCCCTATTGACAGTTGGTTACGCGGGCCACTTGAGTCATGGGCAGAGGATCGCCTCTATGACAAGACCTTATTTAGCAAGGTTCCTCTTGATCAGTCTGCCGTGCTTGCCCTCTGGAAGATGCATAAATCAGGCAAGCGCAATGTTCATCCATTATTATGGGCAATCCTCATGTTCTTGAATTTTTTTGACCGCTACGGGGCCGAATGAATGGCACGCTAAAATGGACGGCAATCATAATTCCGGGGCCACACACATGAAGATCGTTATCAATGCTTTTTCCGCACGACGCGGAGGCGGACAGACATATCTGCTTAATCTCCTACAATATCTTGAAGATTGTTCAGGACTGGACATTTTCATTTTTTGCCCGGATACTCTGAGGTTCCCTGATCATCCTGCAGTCAAAAGGTTGACTACAAGCTGGCCAATAGAGAACCCTCTTTTACGCGCGTTGTGGGAAAAGTTTGTGTTATCTAAAATCCTTAAGGAAATTGATGCAGATATTCTCTTTTGCCCTGGTGGCCTTATAAACACCAGAGCTCCAAAAAGGTGCAAGACTGTCACCATGTTCAGAAACATGATCCCTTTTGACATGTCAGTTCGCCAAAAATATCCTCTTGGCCTGATGCGGATTAGAAACTGGCTGCTTGAACACTCCATGCTTTCGAGCATGATGAAGGCTGATATGGTGATTTTCATATCCGAATTCGCCCGCAAAGTCATCGAAGAAAAATCCCATGGTCACCTCAGAAAGGCGGTGACAATCCCACATGGTATTAATGACCATTTTAAAATAGACAACCTTCCATCCAAACCCAAATGGTTGCCGGATTGCGAATACCTTCTGTATGTTTCAATTTTTGATGTTTATAAAAATCAGATGGAAGTTGTGCGTGGTTATCATCTGTTGAAGTCTCGGCGCGAGATGAAGGAAAAACTCATTCTGGCTGGACATTGTACTGCAGCATATGCATTAAAGGTGATGGAGGAGATTCAACGTCTTGGTTTGAAGAATGATGTTATCCTGACTGGAAATATCGCCTATCAGGAATTGCCTGCCGCGTATGCCCATGCTAAAATCAACATCTTTGCTTCAACTTGTGAAAATTGTCCGAACATCCTCCTAGAGGCGATGGGGGCTGGACGGCCCCTGTTAATATCTGGCATTCAGCCAATGCCGGAATTTGGTGGTGAGGCAGCAGTTTATTTTGATCCGTTCGATCCAGAAGATTTTGCCAGACAAATAATGTCAATTATTGATGCTCCCGAGGAGTTGGACCGACTTGGACGCATGGTGGCGAAACGCGCAGAGAAGTATGACTGGAAAGAAACTGCCCATCGCACATGGCAAGCAATTAGAGAATTGGCTCTTTCCGGCAAATGAACGCAATTAGAACTGAGGTAAGTATGTTTAAAAACAAAACACTACTGATAACTGGTGGAACCGGTTCATTTGGTAATGCTGTGCTCCGACGTTTTCTCAATACTGGCATTAAGGAAATTCGTGTGTTCAGCCGCGACGAAAAAAAACAGGAAGACATGCGTATCGAACTGAATAGCAGCAAAGTCAAGTTCTATATCGGCGATGTACGCAACTATAACAGCCTGCACTCGGCCATGCATGATGTGGATTATGTCTTCCATGCAGCAGCTCTCAAACAAGTTCCATCCTGCGAATTTTACCCCTTAGAAGCTGTGAGGACCAACATTCTGGGTACAGAGAACATGTTGAATGCGGCGCTAGACAACAAGGTGAAAAAGGTGATTTGCCTAAGTACTGACAAGGCGGTTTACCCGATCAACGCCATGGGTATTTCCAAGGCGATGATGGAAAAGCTGATGGTCGCCAAGGCCCGCACAACAGATACCTCACAAACAATTATTTGTGGCACACGGTATGGTAATGTTATGGCGTCCAGAGGTTCTGTAATTCCTCTCTTCATTAAACAGATTCGTGAGGGTAAGCCGCTAACCGTGACCGATCCCAACATGACCAGATACCTCATGTCGCTTGAAGACGCCGTAGATTTGGTTGTTTACGCCTTTAAAAATGCACGCCAAGGCGATATCTTTGTTCAGAAAGCCTCGGCATCAACGATCATGGATTTAGCGATCGCAGTACGAGAGATTTTCAAAGCCGACAATGAGATCAAGATCATCGGGACCCGGCATGGCGAGAAGCTTTACGAGACCCTTTTGACGCGTGAAGAGAAAAACAAGGCCGAAGATCTTGGGGGGTATTACCGGATTGTACCTGATGGCCGTGATTTGAACTATGGCAAGTACTTCACCGAAGGCGAAGAGAAGATTGCAGAAATCGAGGACTATAATTCTCACAATACCCGCCGGTTGAATGTCGGAGGGGTTAAAGAGTTGTTGTTGAAGCTTGACTATATCCAGCAAGAGCTTGCTGCTTCAGGAATCGGGCAATGAAGACCGTTCTCATAACAGGGTCAGAAGGCTTTATAGGCAAAAATTTGAGGGCAACACTCCAGGGCAGAGAGGATGTGCGCATCATTTGTTTCGATGTGAAGCATGATCACACCAAGCTCCCAGCCCTTCTCTCCCAGGCTGATTTCGTATTTCATCTGGCAGGTGTGAACCGTCCGCAAAATACGGAAGATTTTCGCACCGGAAATACCAGCCTGACTGAGCAGATTTGCCGTTCTCTTGCTAATAGCGGCAAAATTGTACCGATTGCCATAACCTCATCGATCCAGGCTGCCCTGGATAACCTCTACGGGGCCAGCAAACGAGGGGCAGAAGAGGCGGTTTTTTCCTATGGCCGGGAAACCGGAGCGGCAGTGCATGTGTTCCGCCTTCCCAATGTCTTTGGCAAATGGTGCCGTCCCAACTACAACTCTGTCGTTGCAACCTTTTGCAACAACATCGCCAATGGTCTCCCTATTCAGCTCAATGATCCGAATGTAGTGATGAATCTGGTTTACATCGACGACGTTGTGCGAGCATTCGTCTCACTCCTAGATGGCATTGTTGTGATGCGGGATGTTTTTTGTGTTGTAGAACCGGTGCATACCATCAAGTTGGGATATATTGTAGAACTAATCCGCTCCTTCCAAGCAAGTCGTGACCTGAAAAGCATCCCAAACATGGCCGATCCGTTTGTAAAAAAGTTGTACAGTACATATCTCAGTTATCTGCCCAAAAATCAGTTCAGCTATCAACTTAAGATGAATATTGATAAGCGTGGTTCCTTTACCGAGTTTATCAAGACTCCCGATCGTGGGCAGGTGTCGGTCAATATCTCCAAGCCGGGCATTACCAAGGGCAACCACTGGCATCATACCAAAAACGAGAAATTCCTTGTGGTTAGTGGCCAAGGGATAATTCGCTTCAGGCGTGTTGGAAGTAACGATATTATCGAGTACCCTGTTTCCGGCGACAAGCTGGAGGTGGTGGATATCCCTACCGGCTATACCCACAACATCAGCAACACAGGTACAACTGACCTAGTGACCGTGATGTGGTGCAATGAAATGTTTGATCCTGAGAACCCTGATACTTTTTTTGAACCCGTGGAGCGTGGAGTATGAAGAAAATGAAAGTGATGACTATTGTCGGTACGCGCCCGGAGATCATCCGCCTTTCCCGCGTCATGACCTGTCTCGATCAATATGGCGATCACGTTCTGGTGCATACCGGCCAGAACTATGACTATGAGCTGAATGAAATTTTCTTCCATGACTTGGAAGTGCGAAAGCCGGACCATTTCCTAAATGCGGCCGGGGCAAATGCTGCCGAAACAATCGGTCAGATGATCATCAAGGTAGATCAGTTGCTGGAACAGGAAAAACCGGAAGCAGTCCTAATACTGGGTGATACCAACAGTTGTCTGGCAGCCATCCCGGCCAAACGTCGAAAGATTCCCATCTTCCACATGGAGGCTGGTAATCGTTGTTTTGATCAACGTGTTCCGGAAGAGACCAACCGCAAGATTGTCGACCATATTAGCGATATCAACATGACCTACAGTTCGATTGCCCGTGAATATCTACTGAGAGAGGGGTTACCACCGGACAGGATTATCAAGACAGGCAGCCCGATGTTCGAGGTATTGAATCACTATATGATAAAAATTGATGCATCTGATGTGCTGTCCCGGTTGGGGCTGACTCCGCAGGAATATTTTGTAGTAAGTGCCCACCGTGAAGAAAACATTGATTCTGAAATAAATCTGGTTAAGCTTGCAGCGATACTGAACGGTGTTGCGGAGCATTACGACAAAAGAATCATCGTTTCCACACATCCTCGAACAAGAAATCGAATTGAGTCAAGGGGGTTGATTTTTCATAAAAAGGTCGAGTTATTAAAACCACTCGGTTTTATGGATTATGTGCATCTGCAAAAACATGCGTACGCCGTCTTGTCTGACAGTGGTACGATAACGGAAGAATCGTCGATTCTCAATTTCCCTGCACTCAACATACGTGAAGCTCATGAGCGTCCTGAAGGGATGGAAGAGGCATCCGTAATGATGGTTGGGCTAGAGTTTGAACGTGTTATGCAAGGGCTCGCCGTGCTTGAGGACCAGCAACGTGGATCGGATAGAACACTATGCCAGGTCGGCGACTATTCCATGCCCAATGTTTCGGACAAGGTAGTGAGAATTATTGTAAGTTACACCGACTATGTAAATCGTGTAGTTTGGAAAAAATAGAAAAGGGCGGTGTGAGTGCACATTCTTGTAGTTACTCAATACTTCTGGCCTGAAAATTTTAGGATAAATGATCTGGTTTCCGGCCTTATAGGGCGAGGCCATCGGGTAACCGTGTTAACAGGCATTCCTAACTATCCGGAAGGCAAATATTATGACGGCTATGGGCCATTTCAGAAGCATGAACAAGAATATGCTGGCGCCCGGGTGGTTCGCGTGCCGATACTCTCGAGAGGAAAGGGCAGAGGATTCCGGTTAACGTTGAATTATCTCTCTTTCGTAATCAGTGCGTGCCTTTTAGGCCCCTTACGTTGCCGGAATAATTATGATCTCATATTTGTTTTTGGGCTATCCCCCATAACCCTAGTGTTGCCAGCATTATTTTTCAAAAAAATACATAAAATTCCCCTAATGCTCTGGGTACAGGACCTCTGGCCGGAAAGTCTGATTGCGGCAGGGGCGGTTTCATCACCCGCAGTAATTGGCATGGTTGGCAGACTGGTTAAGCTTATTTATAACCGTTGTGATCGGATTTTGATAACCTCACGTGCATTTGTTTCCTCAATAATCCAATATGTTAACGATAATGGCCAGATTTGCTACCTCCCTCAGTACGCTGAAGACGTTTACCACGTTGTTAACCCCTTTGACAATACACCGGAACGCTTGTTAATACCGGAAGGCTTTGTCGTTATGTTCGCCGGAAATATCGGCGCAGCCCAGGATTTCGAAACAATAATCTCTGCAGCAGCACAATTGAGAGAGTATAAGGATATTCACTTCGTAGTCCTTGGCGATGGACGAATGCGTCAATGGGTTGAAGGTGAAATATCAAGATTACAACTTTCTGACACCTTTCACTTGTTAGGACGTTATCCCCTAGAATCCATGCCATACTTTTTTTCACTGGCTGATGCGATGCTGGTAACACTTAAGAAAAATCCTATTTTTTCTCTTACAATTCCAGCAAAGATCCAATCATATCTCGCGTGCGGCAGGCCTATCATAGCCGCCCTTGATGGTGAAGGCGCAAGAATAATTGAAGAGGCTGCCGCAGGCTATACCTGTACCACGGAAGACCCTACTGCACTTGCTGCCACCATCCTGCAAACTCGGAATACCTTAGACGATCAACGGCGACTAGCGGGGGAAAACGGCCTGAAGTATTATCGAACTCATTTTGATAGGAACATGCTGATTGACCGTCTTGAACTGTGGATGAAACAACTGGTAGCTGAAAACAAGAAAAAAAGTGCCGATCTATGAATATGCTTGTCACCGGTGCAACGGGCTTTGTTAAACATTTCCCCTACAAACAATTGTTGCCGTTTCCTACTTCTCTCATGCGCATTGCCGGCAAGCTGGCCGGTAAGAGTGCAGCGGTCAATCGGCTCACCGGCTCGCTAACGGTGGACAGCTCAAAAATCCGGCAAGAACTGGGCTGGGCGCCTCCCTTTACGATGGAAGAGGGGCTTCGGGAGACAGCGGAGTGGTATAAGCAACGAGTGGAGACCAAAAGGTGACTGGATGCAACGATCTCTCGACTATTTTAGGCGGTGCCTTTCTCCTTGGACTCCTCGGTGCATGGCTCACGTCGCATTATGCCTATCGCTTCGGCCTGCTGGACATCCCCAACAACCGAAGCTCCCATGAACTTCCCACGCCGCGTGGCGGCGGCATCGGTATCCTGGCGGCACTCATCGTATCGGCACTCTATCTGCACGTTCCAACATTTTTCTGGCTTCCGGCGATCCTCCTTTCGCTGGCAAGCTTTTTTGATGACCGGCAGGGTCTATCGCCGCGAACACGTTTGATTCTGCAATTTGCAGCGTCTCTCGCCGTGCTGTTCCCGCAGCTCCTTGCCTTTCCCTCCTCACCAGTCACCTCTTACCTGCTGTTACCCGTTGCATGCCTATTTATGGCCGGTACCGCCAATTTCTATAATTTTATGGACGGCATCAACGGCATCGCCGGCATAACCGGCTTCGTGGGCTTTGCACTTTTGGGCATATTTGCCGGTCTGACAACACAAGCAGAGCCCTACCGCATGCTGGCATTTTCACTCAGCGCCGCCTGCCTCGGTTTCCTTCCGATGAATATGCCGCGGGCCAGGGTTTTCATGGGAGATGTGGGCAGTGTGCTACTTGGCTTTATGTTTGCCGCATTTTGCATCTTGCTTTCGACATCCTTTGGCGATTTCATCGTGCTTGCCGGGTGCCTGTTTCCATTTTATGCCGACGCACTGACAACATTGGCGGTTCGGTGGCGCGACGGGGACCGTCTTTCCCTGGCCCACCGCAGACACCTCTATCAGTTGTTTGCAAATCAGATGAACGTCCCTCACTGGCGGGTCGCCGTCGGTTATGGTATACTGCAACTTTTGGTTGGCTCCAGCATGTTGGCCCTGCGAAAAACCGGCCCTATCGCTACAATTCCTTTGGGGCTTGTTCTTTTTGGGTGTTGGTGGTCGGCAATGTCGCGGGTACGCACCCGTGTGGAGGTTAAATAGCATGTACAATAAGCGCAGAATAATGGTGTTCCTGTGCGATGTTTTTCTCGTCAGCACCTCACTCTGCCTGGCATTCCTGCTCCGTTTCGATTTTTCCATTCCGCCCCAGGAACTCCACCTCTTCCGGGAGTGTCTGCTCGTCGTGCTGGTAGTCAAACCGCTGGTTTTCATCTCCATCGGCTTCTATAAGAGCATGTGGCGCTACGCATCCCTGCAGGATGGCATTGAGATATTCAAAGCTGTCACCCTCTCCTCCATTCTTTCGATATTTGCGGTCGTCTTCTTCAGACAGTTCGCCCCGGTCCCCCGTTCCATTTTTCTGCTCGACTGGTTTCTGCTTCTTTCCTTTGTCGCCGCCAGCAGGCTTTTATGGCGCATCTATCGGGAAAGCTACGTCCTTGGCAAAAACTGCGAGGGGCCGCGCACCCTTATTGTTGGCGCCGGAGAGGCCGGCAGCATGCTGCTCAAGGAGATTCGGCGGCACCCCCACACGGCCTATAACGTGGTCGGCTTTGTTGACGACGATCCCGAGAAGAAAGGCATGAAGCTACACGGCATCCCGGTACTGGGAGCGACGAGACACCTGAAGGCCCTGATCCGCATGAATGATGTCGAAGACGTGATCATTGCCATGCCCTCGGCCGGCGGGAAGATAATCCGCGAGATCGTCAGCTCGTACCAGAATGCCCATGTGACGTTCAGGACCCTGCCCAGCATCGGCGAGTTGATTGACGGAAAACTTTCGGTATCCCAGATCAAGAAGGTGGATATCGAGGACCTGTTGGGGAGAGAGCCGGTTGTGCTGGACAGGGGGCTCATCGGCAACTACCTGACCGGCAGGCACGTTCTGGTTACCGGCGCGGCCGGAAGTATCGGCAGCGAAATATGCCGCCAGGTAGCACACTTCAAGCCGGCCAAACTTATCATGCTCGAACAGGCGGAGACTCCGCTTTACAAGATCGAAATGGAGCTTGCCGCAAACTTTCCAGACCTACGGTTACTTCCGCTTATTGCCGATGTTCGGGACCGGGACAAGGTCGGGGCCATATTTGAGGAGTTCGCGCCCGACGTGGTGTTCCACGCCGCAGCGTACAAGCACGTGCCGATGATGGAATACAACCCGGCCCAGGGAGTGCTCAACAATATATTCGGTTCCAAGAATGTCGCCGACGCGGCCCACAGGCATAACGTCAAGAACTTTGTCATGATCTCCACCGACAAGGCGGTCAACCCGACCAACGTGATGGGGGCCACCAAGAGGGCTGCTGAGATCTACATCCAGGCGCTCTCCCGCATCAGCGCCACCAAGTTCACAACGGTCCGCTTCGGCAACGTGCTGGGGAGCAATGGGAGTGTGATCCCGCTCTTCAAGGAGCAGATTGCCAAAGGCGGCCCGGTGACCGTTACCGATAAGCGGGTGATTCGCTATTTTATGACCATCCCCGAAGCCAGTCAGCTTGTCCTGCAGGCCGGCAGTCTGGGGACCGGCAGCGAAATTCTGGTGCTGGACATGGGCGATCCGGTCCGCATCATTGACCTGGCCGAAGAGTTAATCCACTTGTCGGGGCTTACGCCGTACGAGGACATCGACATCGTTTTTACCGGCTTGCGGCCGGGCGAAAAACTGTTTGAGGAACTGCTCTTGGATGGTGAGGGCATCATGCCGACCTCGCATGACAAAATCAAAGTGCTTGCGCCGGTGCAGATCGCCCTTGAGCCGGTTGTAGAACAATTGGAAGCACTCTATGCCGCAGCCCGTTCCAATGACGTTATTGCTTTAATGGAAGGGTTGAGACGGTTAATCCCCGAGTTCCGCCCCACGTATTCGTTCCAAGGAGAGGCCCCAGCGGCATTTCAGAGGGTGCGCCCCGACCTGTTTGCATCCACTTTGACGAGGAATGCTAAAATTCTACCCATCAGGACGTCATAAAGGATTACCGTGCAAAACTGTTTTGATGCCAAAGGCCGCCTCTTGGTGTGTATGCTCTCAGCGATGGCGACGTTCCTGTTAGTGCAATTGCCCGCTACAACCTGCCTGGCTGTTTCCTCCGCCAACATCCCCCTGGATAGCCCGATCTACCTCTACCTGGAAAAATTGGCCGGGTTCGGCCTGATCACCAGCGACGTGAAGGGGCTGAAACCCTTCAGCAAGGCCGAGGCTGCCCGCCAGGTGATGGAGGCGGAGACGAACCTGGAATCCGGCGGGGCCGGGGTGCCGGCCTTTGCCCGCGAGCTGATCGACCGCACCCGCGAACTGCTCCCGCGCGAGGTTTCCCTGCAAAAGGCCCCCGAACGCAAACCGCAATTTGTGGACCTCAACCCGATCGCATCACTCCGGATGCGCTACGTGCACCTGAACGGGGCGCCACGCAACTATGTCCGGCCGGTGCACGATCCGGGCGATGACGGCGTGTTCGGTTTCGGCTCGGGCCTGCGCCCGGCGACACCTGGGTTGAACATACGGCAGGTGGGGAGCGAAGGGACGCCGCTATCCGAGAACAATGACGGTGCGGTCTATCACCAGGGCAGCAACCTTGAAGTGCGCTGGGCGGCCGAGGGGTATGTGAGCGACAAGATGACCGGGCTGCTGGAGCCGATGGTGCTTGCCTCGGGGACAGAGACCACCATGCGGCTCAACCGGGGCTATCTCAAGGTCGGCGGGGGCGCTTTGGAGTTGGAACTCGGCAAGGATGAGAACTGGCTGGGACTGGGCTACCGCGGTAACATCACCCTGACCAACAATGCGGAAAACCTCACCATTGCCAAGCTTTCCAGCCCTGAGCCGTTTCGAGTCGGCTGGCTTTCGTGGCTCGGTGACCTGAAATATGCCTTGATCCTTTCCCGATTGGACAAGACCGTCACCGATGGACAGGAGCGCCGACCCTGGTTCTATGCCATAAAGCTCAGCTCCAAGCCGACCGATAACCTGGAAATCGGCTTAAACCTCGGCCGCATGCAGGGCGGTCCGGGGGTCAATAACAGCATCCGCGACTGGGTGAACGGCCTTGTCGGCGGCACGAACGCGGACAATTCCAAGGCCAACGCGGGGTTCGAGGCGCGCTACCGCATCCCCTGGCTGCGCAACACCGAATTGTACGGTGAATTCTCCGGTTGCGACGCCGCCTCCTTCTGGCCCATCGTGGAGAGCTACGTCGCCGGCTTCTTCATCCCGCGCCTGACCGCCGAAGGGCGGGACGATTTCCGCTTCGAATTCTTCCAGGGCAACCAGATACTCTACACGAGCGGCACCTTCCCGGCAGGCTTTCTCTACAAGGGACTGCCGCTGGGCGACTCACAGGGGGGCGCCACCCAGGATTTCTTCTCCCGCTACAGCCACTGGTTCGGCACGCGCAACAATCTCGCCCTCGAATACATCTACACCAACCGCGGTATGATCGGACGCGTACAGGGCCAAGCCATCGAGCGCAAGCATGCCGGGCGCGTCTTCTGGACCGTCCCGGTCTATGGCGACGTGGACGCCCAGGTGGAGTACGGCGTCGAGAAGGTCAGCAACCTGAATCTGGTGGACGGGGCGCAGCGGACGAACCAACTGTTCAAAATGGAGTTGCGCTATCGCTATTGACTCCGCCCACCGGTCCGCCGCACGGAAAGCTCTCCACCATCCCCCGCATCATGAACTAGAGACAAATCGCGAATAATGTGATAGGATTCCGCTCCGGTCGAAAAAGCGTTCCCACGGCGGAAAGCGCTGAACCGTCGGGTAAATAGAAGCCACTGAAAGAGGAATCAATGAGCAACGATCCCACCACGCCGCACAACAAGATATCCGTCAACATCGAAGACGAAATGAAACGCTCCTACATGGATTACGCCATGTCGGTCATCATCGGCCGCGCGCTGCCCGACGTGCGCGACGGACTCAAGCCGGTCCACCGGCGCTGTCTGTACGCCATGTACGACATGGGCAACGAATACAACAAGCCTTACAAGAAATCGGCCCGCGTGGTCGGCGACGTGATCGGCAAGTATCACCCCCACGGCGACACGGCCGCCTACGACACCATCGTCCGCATGGCCCAGGACTTCTCACTGCGCTACATGCTGGTCGAGGGCCAGGGCAACTTCGGTTCGGTGGACGGCGATTCCCCGGCGGCCATGCGCTACACCGAGATCCGCCTGCGCCAGCTTACCCACGAGCTCCTGGCCGACCTGGACAAAGAAACCGTCAACATGGCGCCCAACTACAACGACGAGTTGCTGGAGCCGACGGTCCTGCCCTCCAAGTTCCCCAACCTGCTGGTCAACGGCTCCGCCGGCATCGCCGTCGGCATGGCCACCAACATACCGCCCCACAACCTGACGGAGATCATCGACGGCATCATCGCCGTGATCCACAACCCGGAGACGAGCTTCGAGGAGTTGCTGGAGATTGTGCCCGGCCCCGATTTCCCCACCGGCGCGACCATCTACGGCCGCCAGGGGATCAGGGACGCCTACGCCACCGGCCGCGGCATCATCCAGATTCGCGCCAAGGCCCATGTGGAGATCCAGAAAAAATCGGAGCGCCAGTCGATCGTCATCACCGAGATCCCCTACCAGGTCAACAAGTCCAAGCTGGTCTCCAGCATCGCCGACATGGTCAAGGAGAAGAAGATCGAGGGGATCACCGATCTCCGCGACGAGTCGGACCGCGAGGGGATGCGCATCGTCATCGAGGTCAAACGGGACGAAAACGCCGAGGTGCTGCTGAACCAGCTCTACAAACACACCCAGTTGCAGACCTCCTTCGGCATCATCATGATCGCCATCGTCCACAACCGCCCCCGGGTGCTGACCCTGCGGGAGATGATGGACTGTTTCATCGATCACCGCCGCGAGGTGGTCACCCGCCGCACCAACTTCGAGTTGAAGAAGGCCCTGGCCCGGGCCCATATCCTGGAAGGCCTCAAGATCGCCCTGGACTGGCTGGACGCGGTCATCGAGCTGATCCGCGAGTCCAAGACCCCGCCCGAGGCCAAGCTGGGCTTGATGGAGGGACGATTCGCCGACCCGGAATACTTGAAACGCCTCGACCTGCCCCGGCCGGCCGGCTACGAGGGTGCGGTGCAGTTGAGCGATATCCAGGCCCAGGCCATCCTGGAGATGCGCCTGCAACGCCTGACCGGCCTGGAGCGGGACAAGATCGTCGCCGAATACGAGGAGGTGCTGGCCTTCATCACCCGCCTGCGGGAGATCCTGGCTTCCGACGCCGAGATCCTCAAGATCATCGTGGCCGAACTGACCGAGATCCGCGACAAATTCGGAGACCCGCGCCGCTCCGAGATCGTGGACAAGACCGCCGACATCTCCCTCGAAGACACCATCGAGGACGAGGAAATGGTGGTGACCATCTCCCATACCGGCTACATCAAGCGCAGCGCCGTGGACCTGTACCGCTCCCAGCGGCGCGGCGGCAAGGGCAAGACCGGCATGAAGACCAAGGAAGAGGATTTCGTCGAACAGCTCTTCATCGCCTCCACCAAGGACTACCTGCTCTGCTTTACCGATGCCGGCCGCATGTATTGGCTCAAGGTCTATGAGATCCCCGAGGGAAGCCGCACCACCAAGGGCAAGGCGGTGGTCAACCTGGTGAATGTGGCCATGGACGAGAAGATCACCACCATCCTGCCGGTCAAGGAGTTCAGCGAAGACACCTTCCTGTTCATGGCCACCCGTAACGGCGTGGTCAAGAAGACGCCGCTGATCGAGTACTCCAACGTGCGCAGCGGCGGCATCATCGCCGTCAAGTTGGACGACGGCGACCGCCTGATCTCCGTGGCCCTGACCGACGGCAGCAAGGATGTCTTCCTGGCATCCAAGAACGGCAAGGCTATCCGCTTCAACGAAGGGGATGCCCGCTCCATGGGGCGCGTCACCCGGGGCGTGCGCGGCATGAACCTGTCCGACGACGACCGGGTGATCGGCATGGAGATCGTGGACAACACCGCCGTCGGCTCCACCATCTTCACGGTCTGCGAAAACGGCTACGGCAAGCGCACCGACCTGGACGAGTACCGCGACCAGAGCCGGGGCGGCAAGGGGATCATCACCATCAAGACCACCGAGCGCAACGGCAACGTGGTCAACGTCATGCAGGTAGCCGACGACAACGACCTGATGGTCATCACCGACAACGGCAAGATCCTGCGGGTTCCGGTCTCCGGCTTCTCGGTGATCGGCCGCAACACTCAGGGGGTGCGCCTGATCACCACCGAGGAGAAGGAAAAGGTCGTGGCCGTGGCCAAACTGGCCGAAAAGGAAGAGGACGATCTCGAGGACGGGACGGACGCAAGCAACGAGGAAACCGAGTAACGGCTGAACAGCATTCGCCACTGAGGACACAGAGGTACACGGAGAAAAGAAAAGGGACCGAACAACGCGAGAATTATTCGTGTCATAGGGAATTCCTCAGACGTTCCTCTGTTGCCTCTCCGCCCTCCGTGGTAAAATAAAACCATTATGACCAGAGCCTTGAAAATTGATAAATCCCTGCGGGAACGGCGGCGCATCATACGCCTTCTGGATTTTCTCAAACGGGACGACCTGACCGGCGACCAGATGGAGCGCATCGGCCGACGCCTGCAGAAATCGGGCAAACGCGCGCTCAACCCGCTGGTCCGCAAACTGTGGCAGGAGCACAACGGCACCGCCATCTACCGCTACACCTGCATGCTGGACTTCTTCGACGCATCGGCCTGGATGGATCAGTTGATCCAGATCACCATCCAGCGCAAGGACCTGGAAGAAGACGGCAAACTGGCCCTCCTGGACCTGCTGCACGACAGCGGCATCGACGTCACCGCCCCCCCCTTTGCCTCCCTGACCGGATACGGCGCCGCATCACTGGACGGGTTCATCGACGATTGCCTCAAGGACGGCGAGCGGGGACTGGTGCGCTTCATCGACAATTTCCTGGATGTCACCGATGATTTCCGCGAACGGATGATCCACCGGCTGGCCGAACTCAACTCCCCCGACGCCGTGGCCCTGCTCGAGATCCTGCTCTCCTTCGAACGGCCCGAGATCGTCAAAGAGGCCATCCTGGCGCTGGGGCGGATCAAGAACGGTTGCGCGCTGGACGTGCTGACCAGGGCCGAGCGGCGCCACGAGGGCGACGTGGCCGATCTGATCCGGCGCAGCATCCGGCGGCTCTCCTTCCTGGGCATCAAGGAGCCGACGGAACTGCCGCAACCGTTCCCCATGCCGCTCCCGTTCCACGAGGTCCAGGCCGGTCCCATCGACTTTTATGGCGCGCGGTCGCTCTGGTTCGCCTGGAAGCTGGACGATTCCGCCTTCGCCGCCCTGCTCATCCTGACGGGGGAGTCCGACGGGCTCCTGAACGCGGTCAGCTATCGCATGCGGGACGAGAAGGAATACAACCTCGTCCTCAAGGACCTGATCAACGGCGAGATGCTGCTCCCGGTCGATCCCGGCTACGCCCTGGCCTCCCTGCGGGAAGCCCTCCACCGCAGCCGCGAGCAGGGTTTCTACCTGCCGCCCGATTTTTACGTGGACATGCGCCTGTTCCGGCCCGATTCCCTCAAACCCGAGGCCTACATCCCCCGTTTCAGCCTGAACCACCTGGACGGCATCGTCGAGAAGATCCCCGGCTACGTCATGACCAGCAACGAACTGCTGGACGACCCGAGCCTGGAAGGGTGGATCCTGTCCGAACCGGCCGTCTACGACGCCGCCGAGCGTTTCATGGCCCTGGAGGAGAAGGACGGTGTGGAGGGCGTGACGGCGGAGGCGCTGGAGGCCGAGATCAACCTGTTCTGCGACGAGATGGTCGTTCCGCGCCGCGCCGAGATCATCAAGCGGCTGCTTTTGACCGCCGACTACATGCAGCAGACCGGCAGCGAGGACGACGCGGTCCAGCGCACCCTGGCCACGGCCTTGAGCCTGGTGGGAGGCTTCCTGCCCGAGAGCCGCCATCCCTTTATCCGGCGCCTGGTGCTGGATAGCGTGGATACGGCCCGCCAGGCCCTGGCCGAAGGGTACGACTTGCGACTGGAGGAAGGCTATACCAACGATGAAGAGTAAGAGCGAGCAGATAGCCGTCATCGGCGGCGGGAGTTGGGGAACGGCGCTGGCCAACCGCCTGGCGGCCAACGGCCACGATGTCCTCCTGTGGGCCTACGAGGAGGAGCTGGTCCGGGAGATCAACACCGCCCACACCAACTCCCTGTACCTTTCCGGCATCCCGTTGCAGCCGAAGCTGGTTGCGACCGGGGATCTCCGCGGGGCCATCGACGGCCGCGGCATCATCCTGCTGGTGACCCCCGTGCAGGTCATGCGGGGGGTACTGAAACAGATCGCCCCCGCCATCGGCAACGGGACCGTTATCGCCAACGCCTCCAAGGGGATCGAACTGGAGACGCTCCAGACCGTCTCCCAGATCTGCGGCCAGCTGCTGCCGCCGGAAGCGGCCGAGGGCTATGTGGCCCTGTCGGGGCCGACCTTTGCCCGGGAGGTGGCTCAGGAACTCCCTTCGCTGATCGTAGCCGCATCCCGCGTCGAGGCCAACGCCCGGCGCATGCAGGCGGCCTTCAGCAGCCCCCAGTTCCGGGTCTATACCAATAGCGACGTGACCGGCGTGGAGCTGGGGGGGGCGGTCAAGAACGTGATCGCCATTGCCGCCGGCATCTGCGACGGCCTCGGCTTCGGCCATAATGCCCGCGCCGCCCTGATCACCCGCGGCCTGGCGGAGATGAACCGGCTGGGGCGCGCCATGGGGGCGCAGCCGGCAACCTTCGCCGGCCTGGCCGGCATGGGCGATCTGGTCCTGACCTGCACCGGCGACCTCTCCCGCAACCGCACCGTCGGCTTCAAGCTCGGCCAGGGGATGCGGCTGGCCGACATCCTGGGGGAGATGCGCATGGTGGCTGAAGGGGTCAAGACGGCGGAATCGGTCCACCAACTCGCCCTGCGCCTGGGGGTGGAGATGCCGATCGTCGAGAAGACCTACCAGATCCTCCACGAGGACAAACCGGCCCGCGAGGCGGTGACGGAACTGATGGCGCGGGATTTGAAAGCGGAATAAACGACAGAGAGGTTTGGCTGTATGCGCATAGGGCACGGCTACGACGTCCACCGCCTGGTGGAGGGAAGAAAACTGATCATGGGCGGGGTGGAGATCCCCTGGGAGAAGGGGCTTCTGGGGCATTCCGATGCCGACGTCCTGCTGCACGCCATCGCCGACGCCATTCTGGGCGCCATCGGCGAGGGTGATATCGGCAAGCACTTCCCGGACACCGACCCGGCCTTCGAGGGGGCGGACAGCCTCAAACTGCTGGCGCACGTCATGACGGTCGCCGACCGCCGCGGCTACCGGCTCGGCAACCTGGACGCCACCATCATCGCCCAGCGGCCCAAGATGGCGCCCCACATCGCCGGGATGCGGGAGAACATCGCCCGCGTGCTCCACGCCGACCGGGACCGGATCAATGTCAAGGCCACCACCGAGGAGGGGCTCGGCTTCACCGGAACCGGCGAGGGGATTTCCGCCCATGCCGTGGCACTCCTGGAACCCAAGGGATAATGCCGGCCCGGCCGGTCTCCCCGTAACCCACACGAAGGTTTCCCCATGAGCACTTTTGAAAACATAGCCGCAAAAGTCCGCGCCGGTCAGCGCATCGACGCCGACGAGGCGCTGTTTCTCTTCAACTCCACCGACCTCTTGGCCATCGGGGAACTGGCGGCCCTGGTCAACGAGCGCAAGAACGGCAAAAACGTCTTCTTCAACGTCAACCGCCACATCAACCCGACCAACATCTGCGTCAACCGTTGCGCTTTCTGCGCCTTCTCCCGTACGCCGGGGGACGAGGGGGCCTATACCCTGGCCCTGGAGGACATGTGCCGCAAGGCCAGGCAGGCCGAAGAAGAGGGTGCCACCGAGGTGCATATCGTCGGCGGGCTTCACCCCGATCTCCCCTTCGAACACTACGAGCGCGTGCTGAACGCCATCCGCCAGGTCGCGCCGACCTTGCACATCAAGGCCTTTACCGCCGTGGAGATCGACTATTTCGGGCGCATCTCCGGGCTGACCATCGAGCAGGTCTTCGAGCGGCTCAAGGCCGCCGGGCTCGGCTCCATGCCGGGGGGCGGCGCCGAGATCCTGGTGGAGGAGGTCCGCCAGAAGATCTGCCCGGAAAAGATCTCCGGGGCCCGCTGGCTGGAGATCATCCGCCTGGCCCACCAGGCCGGGCTGAAGACCAACGCCACCATGCTCTACGGCCATGTGGAAGGGCCGGCCGACCGGGTCCGGCACATGGAGTTGCTGCGGGAGTTGCAGGACCGGACCGGGGGTTTCCAGGCCTTCATCCCCCTGGCCTTCCAGCCGGAGAATTCGGACCTGAAGCTGAACATCAAGGGGACCTCGGGACTGGACGACCTGAAGACCCTGGCCGTTGCCCGCATCTTCCTGGACAACTTCAACCACATCAAGGCCTACTGGGTCATGCTGGGGGAAAAGATCGCCCAGGTCGCACTGGCCTTCGGGGTCAACGACCTGGACGGCACCGTGGTGGAGGAAAAGATCGGCCACGACGCCGGAGCCCGGAGCCCCCAGTCCCTGACCAAGGAGGGCATCATCCGCATGATCGGCAAGGCCGGCCGGACCCCCGTGGAGCGGGACACCCTGTACCGGCCGCTCAACAGCTATCCTAAAGACGGTCATTAGTAACCACAAAGGCACAAAGAGCACAAAGGATTCACAGGGTTGGCGACGAGAAGGTATTCACCCAAAAAGTAAGTCCAGCCAATTACGAAATTATCATATAACCAACTGAAGCCATTCTTTGTGTTCTTTGTGTCTTTGTGGTGGACTGTTTTTACAGGATTATTGATGCTCCATTTTACCCCGTCCCTTGACCCCGCGGTTGCCGGTTGCCATCTCGAAAGGCTCATCCCGTCCCGTCTCGATCCCGCCCATTTTCAAGCAGACCTGGAGCGGCTCCGTCGCATGTCCGCTGCCTGTGCCGCATTCTGTCCGCCCCCCTGGCCCGCCCCCGGCCTCTGCCCGACCCCCGAACTCCACTACCAGAGCGAACTCTGGTTCCCCCTGGCCTTTGTGCGGCCGATCTTCAACCGCTTCCAGCGGGCCGCCCTCAGCTACCCGACGCCGCCTGCCGCCGGGGTTTTCCGCGACGCGCTCAGTTGGGCCGGCGTGGCGTCTCTCCTGCCGTCGCTCCTCTCCGCCTGCACGACCCCGGCCCGTCTGCTGCAACGGCTGGTGGCGGATAGTGAGGCGCGCAGGAACTACCTCTTCTGGTCCGGCATGCCGAAACGGTTCTACGGGGGGGCCATGGACCGCTACCCGGAGCAGACCGCCGCTATCCGGCGCTGGCTGAAGCTCCGCCCGGCACGCGAACAGCCGGTGCGCTGCCTGGATGCCGCCTGCGGCGACGGCGCCGCGACCTATGGCCTGGCGCGGCTGCTACTTGAGCACGGCATGACACCGGGAGGCTTTCGGGTTGAAGGGTGGACCGTCGATCCGTTGGAGGTGTGGGCCGCGGCCCATGCCGCCTTTCCCCACGACCCGATGCGGCAGGGCGCTTTCCGGGAATGGGCGGCACCGGTATTCGCCGGCGGTGCGGAGCGGTGCCTCTCCTTCCGGCAGGCCGACCTTCTGGCCCTCCCCCCGGAGCGGCAGCGCTTCGAGCTCATCCTCTGCAACGGGCTCCTGGGGGGACCGATCATCAACCAACCGGGGGAGATCAGGCAGGTCGTGGAAAACCTGGCGCAGCTGCTCGCGCCGGGCGGGGTTCTGCTGGCGGCGGACAGTTTCCACGGGGGGTGGAAACAGAAATGCCCGCACCATGAAGTGCAGGCATTGTTTACCTCGGCAGGACTTGCCCCGCTTGCAGCCGGCGCGGGGATCGGCGGCTTGAAACGGTAATGCTCACTTGCGGTTCCGTTCGTCCCTTTCCTTCTGGTTCTTGCGTGTCTCCCAATCGGCGACGAGCTTTCGGAACGTTTCCCGCTGGTCCGGCCGCAACACCGCCTCCACGCGCCCTTGCCCCCTCGTGAGCAGGGCCTCGATCTGGGGACGGATCTGTTTTTTCAGCGCGCCGATCCCCTCATGGGTCTCATGGGTGATGGCCTTGACCTGTTCCTGCTGGCGGCTGTCCAGGCCAAGCTCCCTGGTGAGCCGTTCGACGATAAGCTCTTCCCGTATCTTGCGGTTGCCGATGATGGATTGTTCGAAATGGGCCTTCTGGACCATATAGGTGACCAAAGCCCCACCCGCGGCACCGAGGAGGAACACCACCAGGATTCCCGCTATCACCTTGAAATTCTTCATATCATTCCCCCGTCAGGATGTTCTGCGCCAGATACTCTTCCTGACTGGAACTGATGGCCGCAAACAGGTCGCCGCCGGAGGGCGCCGGCCCGAAGCTGGTGCCGTACACCGCGATGACGGCCACCAGAACGGCGAACAGCGGCACCATGCGCCACATCACCGCATACCAGGGGATGACCTCCCTGCGCCGCTCCCCTAACCTGGCCATCAGCCTGGTCTCGAAATGCTCTTCCAGGGCGGAGGTGTCAACCGGTACGGTACGCGCCGCCGCAAAAAGCCGGTCCAATCTTTCATTCGCGTTATGGTTCATCGCTTTCCTCCAGTACCCGCTTCAACACCTGACGCGCCCGATGGGCACGAACCTTCACGTTTGCTTCGCTCCACCCCGTCAATGCCGAAATCTCCCGTACCGAATGCCCCTCCAGCTCCAGCAGGGTAATGACGATCCGCTCGTCCGCCTTGAGGCGCGAAAACGCCCACTTCAGAAGTTCACGGGCCTCGCGCGCCTCGTGACGCGCCTCGGCGGCAACGTCCCGCACCTCGAAGACATAGTCGTCGAAACCGCTTTGCCCCTTTTCGCGCCGCCGCCGGCGGAGCGCGTCGTGGCTGGCCCGCACGGCAATGCGCGTCAACCAGTGCTCAAAGGGGGCGTCGTGCCGGAACGACGCCAGGTTTTCAAAGGCCTTGATGAATACCTCCTGGCAAATGTCCTCCAACTCGTCGTTGTCGCGGGCAAAACGTGCGGCCAATCCGAAGATGCGCCGCTTGTAGCGGGTGACCAGCAGTGCATATGCCCCATCGTCGCCCGCAAGGGTGGCGCTGATCAGGCTCTCGTCGGAATGCGGCTCTGGCACATTGGTCACAATTGTTGAAATATTCCTGGTCATTGCACGCGGTACGATACGAAGTTGTATGGGAAATCCCTTTTCGCACCATCCCGGCTCGGCTGTGCCCGTTTTCTGCACATTAGACGGCGGGGACAGCTAAAAGGTTACACCATGGGGGCAATAAGCAAAGCCACCAGAACGCGGTGGCTTTGCTCGATGGGGGTGACGTCAGACGTTCTGCGCGGTCGCCATCAGAACCTGATCAGCAGGCCGCCCCAGGAGAGGCCGCCGCCAAAGCCCATGGTCAGGACCAGGTTGCCCGGCTTGATGGTGCCGTTGCGCAGGTTTTCGTCGAGCACCAGGGCCACCGAGGCGGCCGAGGTATTGCCGCACCGGTCCAGGTTCAGGAGAAAACGTTCCTTGGGATAGCCGCATTTCTTGGCGATGAAATCAATCATGCGCACGTTGGCCTGGTGCGGGATGATATAGTCGATATCCGATACCTGGATGCCGCCCCTCCTGCAGATCTCCACGATAATCTCGGGGATCACCTCGGTGGCGAAGATATAGACCTGTTTGCCGGCCATCTTGAAGGTATTCTCGTGGGCGGCGATGGTCTCGGCGGTGACCGGTTTGCGCGAACCGGAGGAGGGAACCTGGATCAGCGGCCAGCCGCTGCCGTCGCTGCGCATGTAGGTGCAGAGCACCCCCTTATCCTCTTCGGTGGCCCTCAGGATCGCCGCCCCGGCGCCGTCGCCGAACAACGGGCAGGAGGACTTGTCCGCGAAATCGAGGATCTTGGAGTAGGTGTCCGCGCCGATGGCCATCACCGTCCTGTACTTGCCGCACTTGATGAAATTATCGGCCACTTCCAGGGCATAGACGAAACTGCTGCACACCGAATTGACATCAAAGGCGAAGGCATTGGTGGCGCCGATGTTGTGCTGGACGATACAGGCCGTTGCCGGCAGGATCATGTCCGGCGTCGAGGTGCCCACCACAAGACAGTCTATCTCGGAGGCGTCGATGCCGGCCGCCTCCAGGGCCTGCCGGGCGGCAATGGTCGCCAGGTCGGAGGTCGCCTGATCCTCTCGGGCGAACCGGCGCTCGCGGATGCCGGTGCGGGAAAACACCCATTCGTCGGCGTTCGGCACCAGCTCCTCGAAAAACTCGTTTTTGACCACCCGTTCCGGTGAATACGCCCCGCTGCCGATGACCTGCGCATGAATCATGATATCCCCGATGCCGCACGTGCCGTGCACTTGCTCTCCGTAATAAGTAAATATTGTCGAATTTCTCACAAAATAACGTTGTTTGTCAATCGGAATGTTGTATAAACGACACACTCACGGAACCGGGGCAGCGCGCAATCATTCCCCGACGCGGCAGCGCAGGACATCGGCAACGGAAAAGGCCCACACCAAGGCAAATGCGGCCAATAATCCCTTTCCGAAACCGGAGACCCCCTTCAGGGCAGCCATGACCTCGCCGGGCGAGACCGTGACCGCGCCGGCGGTCGCCTTGGCGGCAATCACCGGCCCGAGCCCCTTCAGCACCACGAACAACGCCAGGAGCAGGAGCAGGTTGAGCACCATGATGATGGCGATGCCCGCCACCTTGCGGCCGAGGTAGAGTTGCCCCAGGCCGGGCAGGACAAAGGCGGAGAGCAGCAGCGCGGTCCGTTTGCGCGTCATGGGGCGGTCCCCGCGGCCGACGCGGCGAGCAGGGCCGTCATGTCGTCGTGGATCAGACCGTTGCTGGCCAGGATGCGGTCATTGAAGACGTCGTAGGCCGAGCCGTCGAAGGTGGTCACCATCCCCCCGGCTTCGCGGACCAGCAGGACCCCGGCGGCCACGTCCCACGGCTTGAGCTTCAGCTCCCAGAAACCGTCCAGACGGCCCGCGGCGACAAAGGCCAGGTCCAGAGCTGCGGCGCCGGCCCGGCGGATACCGCGGGCCGCCTTCTGGAAGGCGACGAAGCTGGCGAAGTTGTTGGCCGGATCGGTGGCGCAGTCATAGGGAAAACCGGTGCCCAGCAGGGTGTTCTTGAGGGGGGCGTTGGTGGAAACCCGCAAACGGCGGCCGTTCATGTAGGCGCCGCCCCCTTTTGCGGCAGTGAAGAGTTCGTCGGACAGGGGGTTATAGATCACGCCCGCCGCCAGCTCCCCCTCCACCTCCACTGCGATGGAAACGCAGAACCAGGGGAAGCCGTGGGCGTAGTTGGTCGTGCCGTCCAGGGGATCGATAATCCAGCGGAACCGGGAGTCCCCCGGCGGATACTCCCCCTCTTCCGCAATAATGGTGTGGCCCGGAAAACGGACCAGGAGGTGTTCCACGATCAGCCGTTCAGACTCCCGATCCACCTCGGTCACCAGGTTCTTGTCCCCCTTCAGGTCGATCTCCAGACGGGACGCGAAACGGTGGCGCTGGAAACTTCCCGCCGCCAGGGCCGCAGTTACGGCATTTTCTAGGTATTCCCGGTACTCATGCATCGTCGCACCTCGCCATAAAAAGAAGGCGGCCCGGATGCGCCGCCTTTACCGGAGCTGTTTATACCAGACTTGTCGCCCCCTGACAAGCATCTGTCTTTCTGCTTTGACATTGTACCTACTTTAAGGCATATTCTAGCCCGTTTATCGTATAAAACAATGCCGACCGGGCACCATACACCATACGGAGCTATCAGACGTGGTACTCTTTGCAAACATACTCCTGGCCCTGGCCAAGATCGTGGAACTGGGCAACGGCCTTTTGACCATCTACAAGTACATCCTGCTGGCCAGCGTGGTCATCTCGTGGGTGAATGCCGATCCCTACAACCCGATCGTCAACTTCATCTACCGCGTCACCGACCCGCTCCTGCGCAGGATCAGACGCCACATGCCCGACACCGGCATGCTCGATCTGTCGCCCCTGGTGGCCTTTGCCCTGATCTACGTACTGCAGATCGTGGTATTCGATACCGCCTACCAGTACCTCATGACGGCCAGCATGTCACTCAAACTGAGAGGTTAACCAGCGATGAAGATCACCCCGCTCGATATCCAGCAGCAGCAGTTCAAAGGCAAGATGCTGGGAGGCCTGGACCCGGAAGATGTGGACGCCTTCCTGCAATCCGTCGCCTCGGAAATGGAAAACCTGCTCCGCGAAAATAACGAACTGAAAGAGCAGCAGGCCCGTCACAACCGGGAGATGGCCGAGATGGGCGAGAAGGAGAAGGACCTCCGCGAAACCATGCTGGCCGCCCAACGGATCACCGAGGAGATGAAGGCCAATGCCCAGAAAGAGGCGGCGCTGCTCGTTTCCGAAGCCGAACTCAGGGCCGAACGGATCGTGATGGATGCCGAACGGCAGTTGGGCGATCTCAAGGCCCGCATCGAAGAGGTCCGCCGCCAGAAAGTTCAGTTCGAGATCAGCCTCAAAGCCCTTCTGGACAGCCACGCCCGTCAACTCTCCGGCGATGAGCAAAACTGACCCGCCCCTCTGTGCCGATACGGACGGTGGCATCATCCTTACCCTTCACATCCAGCCACGGGCAGCCAAGAACGAGGTGTGCGGCATCCAGGACCATGCCCTGAAGATCCGCCTGACCTCGCCGCCGGTGGATGGCGCAGCCAACAAGCTGTGCCGGGAATTTCTGGCCGAACGTTTTGACGTCGCCAAATCGGCGGTGGAGATCGTCTCGGGAGAAACCTCGCGGCACAAGCGCGTCAAAATCTGCGGCAAGGACCCCGCATTGCTGAGAAGAACACTGGAAGCGTTGATCACCCCGTAACGCCGACCAGACAACACGTATCGGCCCTTACGGATTATGCCTGTTCCCCACCTATCTGTCAGATGGCTGAATTAAACAACGAAAGGAAAGACACACATGGCACAGGCAAAAAACGGCGACAAGGTTCGCGTGCACTATACCGGCACGCTTGAGGATGGCTCCATATTCGACAGTTCGGAAAAGGGTGCCGACGAATGCAGCGACGATTCGTGCGGATGCGGCGGCCAGGCCGGCGCACCGATGGAATTCGTCATCGGCGAGGGGCACCTGATCCCAAAATTCGAAGCTGCCGTGATCGGCCTTGAACCGGGCCAGAGGGTTCAGGTTTCCATAGCCTCCGAGGAGGCCTATGGCCCCCGCGCCGAAGAGATGGTAGCCGTGATCGAACGGAGCGAGATTCCGGGCGACATCAACCCGGAACCGGGTCAGCAGATGGAGGTCATCCTCCAGGACGGCTCGGCAATGCCGGTCATGGTAACCGAGGTGACCGACACCACCGTCACCCTCGATGCCAACCACCCGCTGGCCGGACAGGATCTGACCTTCGACATCAAACTGGTGGAGATACTCTAACGGTTCCGGGGCAAGCGCCTCCCAAAAAACAGAAGGGCCGCGGAATTGCTCCACGGCCCTTTTTCTTTCATCCCGCCACGCGGTGAGCGCTAGGGTTGTTTTCCCGTAGCCACCGTGGAGCCGGCCGGCTGCACGCCGTAGTCCCTGGCATCCGCTGGCGGCTTGGCGATCACGATCACAAAGGGGATCGCTTTCCCCGGCTGCACCTCCAGATTGTCCAGCGAATCGCCGAACTGGTTGGCCATGGCGGCCTCTATCTTGTCCAGCGGCATACCGGCCAACTGTTCCCTGGTCAAGGGATTTCCGCAGAAGGCGCTCTTGCTTGCCAGCACCTGCCCGTTCGGACCGTAGATCATCCCCTTCACCTGGATGGCGGCCCGCGGCCCCCCGAATTCGTTGACCGCCTCACCGCTGATCACGACGAGCTCACCGGCGGCGCTGTTCTTGACAAAAGCGGCATTTATCCCGCGTACCGAAATCCGTCCGCTCTCCTTTGCCACCTTCTCCCCGCCGAACATCGAGTACCCGGCATAGCCCAACAGCGCCACGACAGCCACGACGAGCGCGGCGGCCACCCCCATGAAGACGGGGCTCTGCTTGCGGCGCGAGGAGATGGAAAGCGGCGGCAGCTCTTCCTGCTGTGTGGTAAAAAAGGCCGCGGCGTCAGGCCCCTCCCCGACGTCGGAGCCCTTCTTTTCCTGCGCTTCCGCCAGGGGGGCAAAGAGCAGTTCCTGGGCGGGCTTGAGTTCCTCGGGGTTGACGTGCTGCACGGCTACGGAGGTCAACTCGTCGCCGAAGTCGATTTCCCCCAGGCTGAAGGGTTCGTCGGTCTGGGCCGCAGCGATGCCGCTCACTGTCCCCCCCCCTCCCGGCGCCTCTTCAGACGCCCCCAGGGAATCGGCAAACGCCTCGGCCGAAAAATCGAAGGAGATCGGCTCGGCAGGTTCTTCGGGCGCAGGGGCTGCGACCGCATCGCCGAACAGATTCCCATCGCCGAAGTCGAAACCGGCGGCATCCGGGGCGGGGTCCGCGGAATGGCGGCCGTCTCCGCTGAAATCCAGGGCCGGCGATGCACTCACCTGCTCCTTGGCTGCTGCAACATCGCCGAAATCGAAATCGGAAAAATCTGCCTCGTTGGCGGGAGCCGGGGCTTCCTCATGGTCTGCAGAAACACCCGGCGCCTCATCGGAAAAGGAAAAACCGAAATCAACCTCCCCTGTCGGAGCCGGGGGCGGCTCTATCGCCGGCGAAGCGAATGACACGTCATCACCCGGACTCCCTGCGGCAAACGGATGGCTCGGCAGCGCCCCACTCTGGGCAACGGCATCATGAGCCGGAGCCTCATCCGGGCCAGGCGCAGACGGCAGCCCAAAGCCGGCCGGGATTTCGTCCGGGGACTCCAGATCCTGCTGTTTCGTGACGGTGAATACGTGCCGGCACTTGGCACAGCGGACCTTGACGCCCTTGTCCTTGATCTTGGCATCGTCGAGCCTGAATTTCGTGGAGCACTGTTCACACTGGATAATCATCTGCGACTCCCCGCTGAATAAGTGGTGGCACAGTACTTAACCACTTGAACCGTCTATGGTCTATATCAAAAAGGGGTAGCGGTGTCAAATTCTTAAAAAACAGTTCATACTTCGCCCGCCGCGCTCCGTAACCAGTGGGAATCCGGCACGCACTTTTTTCCAATTGACAACCGGCCTGCGCGAAATAGTGGTTTTGGTTGAAAGTGGGTGGCTATACGTAGTATATGGTAGCAGTTTAAATCTCTGATGTGGACGGAGAAATCGTTGCGCAGGTTCATCGTATCCATACTCCTCGGCACCGTGATCATGTCCGCACACAGGGATTGCCTGGCTGCCCTGGATTTCCGCGCTCCACGCCAAGCCGCCGCCGTCACGCCTTCGCTCTCCCTCACCCCGGTTGCCGGCGTGGTCGTGTTCGACGGCCACAGCAACCTGGAGGCAAGCCCCAGCTACGGCCTCCGTCTGGGATACGACATCATCGGCCGCAACGCCATCGACAGCCTGGGGATCGAAGCCGGGCTCGATGTGGCCATGACCCGCCAGAAATCGACTAAGGACTCCGTCAATGTCTATCTCCTGCGCACCGAGGCGCTCTATTCCCTCCGGCCCAGGGAGCGATTCGTCCCCTCTGTTGCCGTCGGCGTCGGCGGCATGTACGTGGATGGCGGGAACAGCGGCTCGTCTGCAAACGCATTTTTCGACTACGGCGCCAGCGTCAAATACTTCCTCAGGGATTATCTGGCGCTGCGCCTGGACCTGCGCCACCTCTTCGTGTACCGGGACATGGCGGCCCGCAGCAACTTTGAATCGACCCTCGGCCTGTCGTTCCTCCTGGGCTACGACAAGTCGCTGAAACGGGTGCCGCCGGTGGATTCCGACAAAGACGGGGTGCCGGACTACCTGGACAAATGCCCGGAAACCCCCAAGGGGGTCAAGGTGGACCGGGACGGCTGCCCGATGGACAGCGACGGCGACGGCGTGCCCGACTATCTGGACAAATGCCCCGGAACGCCGCCAGGGGTCAAGGTCGATAAGGACGGCTGCCCGCTTGACAGCGACGGCGACGGTATCCCCGACTACCTGGACAAATGTCCCGGAACAGCGGCAGACGTCAAGGTCGACAAGGATGGTTGCCCGGCCAAAACGACGGAACAGGCCGAAACCGCCGCCCCCGCACCGGCCGGGCAAGCTCCGGCAGGGGCGATAACCGGGGAGAAAACAACGACCAGCCTCGCGGCACCTGCCGTCGCGCCGCCGGCCGCCGCCGTTCCCCGGAAGGGACCGCAGCCCGCCCCCGGGGCCGCCATGACGGATTGCATCGCCAAGCTCAATGGCGTAACCCTGCTGGATTCCGATTGCGACGGGGTCCCCAACTATCTCGACAAATGCCCCGGAACCCCCTGGGGGGTCCCGGTAGACAAGGATGGCTGCCCGCTGGGGAGCGCCACTACGGTGCCCACGGCTCCCGCAATTACCGCTCCGGCGGTTGCTCCTCCGACGGTTGCTTCCCCAACGGTTGCTTCCCCAACGGTTGCTGCTCCGACGGTTGCTGCTCCGACGGTTACCGCTCCGGTTCCTCCTGCTGCGGTAGTTGCCGCTCCGCCGGCTCCGGCGCCGCGGCCGGCCCTGGCGCCCGTACGGTCGACACCACCCGTGGCTGCCGCCCCCCCGGCGCCGGCACCCCAAAGGCCGGGACCGGAGCCCGAGCCCCCTGAGGCGGCGCCCATACTGATCGAGGTGCCCATCAAACCGTTCCTGCCGCGAAAAGGCATGTCCAGCGCAGGCTATTTTACCGCAGCCACGGACAGCTGCCCCGCGACCCCCGACAGCAGGATCGTTTACGACGAAAAGCCGCTGATGAAGCTTGTCATCACCTTCAGGGTGGACAAGGCCGACATCAACCCCAAATATTACCGGAAGATCAAGGAAATCTACGAATTTATGAAGAAGAACCCCCAGGTATCCGCCCATGTGGAAGGGCATGCCGATTACACGGGACCGTTCGATTACAATATGACCCTTTCCCGCGTCAGGGCCATCAATATCAAAAACCAGATACTGCGCAACGGGGACATCGATCCGGAAAGGATCAGCATCAACGCCTATGGCTGTTCCATCCCCGTCGCCAGCAACAGGACGGCCGAGGGACGCCGCAAAAACCGGCGGGGCGTGACCGTGATAACCCTCACGGCACAGGGCCCCACCGTGGTAAAGTAACCTCTTCCGCGACATCGGCCCGGGGGTTCCGGCATGATGCGACAGGGGGCGATGCCGCACCGCCTCGTCAGGCCGACAGATGGCAAGCACCGCAGAAACACAACAAATCATTTTTATGGGAGCAGCACCATGGCACTGCGCGTCTACAACACCCTTTCCGGTGAAAAGGAAGTTTTCATACCGCTCATACCCGGCAGGGCCGGGATGTACGTCTGCGGGGTAACGGTCTACGACTACTGCCACATCGGCCACGCCCGGGCCAATGTGGTCTTTGACGTGATCTACCGCTACCTGGGGTACGCAGGTTACGATGTCACCTATGTGCGCAACTATACCGACATCGACGACAAGATCATCAACCGCGCCAACCGGGAAGGGGTGGACTACCGCACCATCAGCGACCGCTACATCCAGGCATTCGACGAAGACATGGAGCGTCTGGGGCTGGCCAAGCCGACGGTGGAGCCCAAGGCCACCGACCACATCGGCGGCATCATCGCCATCATCGAGGCCCTGATCGCCAAGGGGCACGCCTATGAGTCTGAGGGGGACGTGTATTATGCCGTGGAGACCTTCCCCGACTACCTCAAGCTTTCCAAGCGCAACCTGGACGAGATGAAGGCCGGGGCGCGGGTGGAGGTGGGGGACAAAAAACGCCACCCCATGGATTTCGCCCTCTGGAAGGATTCCAAGCCCGGGGAACCGTGGTGGCAGTCGCCGTGGGGCAAGGGGCGCCCCGGCTGGCACATCGAGTGCTCGGCCATGAGCATGGAGTTCCTGGGCATGACCTTCGATTTTCACGGCGGCGGCAAAGACCTGATCTTCCCCCATCACGAAAACGAGATCGCCCAGTCCGAGGCGGCCAATGGCTGCCAGTTCGTCCGCTATTGGCTGCACAACGGCTTTGTCAACATCAACTCGGAGAAGATGAGCAAGTCCCTGGGCAACTTTTTCACCATCCGCCAGGTGCTGGAGAAGTTCGACCCGGAGACCCTGCGCTTCTTCATCCTCTCGGCCCATTACCGCTCGCCCATCGACTTCTCCGATCAGAACCTGGACGAGGCCCAGGCGGGCCTGGAACGGATCTATTCCTTTCTGGCGGCCCTGGACGACATCCTGCTTGACAACCCCGCCCCTCCCGAACTGCCGGCGGGAGAAGCGCCGGCCGATGCCGGAATGGAACTGCAGGACAAACTGGAAAACCTTATCCCCCGTTTCTGCGAAGCCATGGATGACGACTTCAACACCGCCCAGGCCCTGGGCGTGCTGTTCGATGTCGTGCGCGCCGGCAACCGGTTCCTGGCGGAGATGGGCGCCCCCGACCCGGCCGGCCTGTCGCTCATTGCCCGGACGCGCGACCGTTTTGCCGAGGTGGGGCAGGTGCTGGGCCTGTTCGGTAGTCGTCCGGCGGCGTGGCTGGAAGGGATCAAGAGTTCCAAGGCAGACCAGATCAACATCTCCCCGGCGGAGATCGAGCGGCTGATCGTCGAGCGGGCCGAGGCCCGCAAAGCCAAAAATTTCAAACGAAGCGACGAGATCCGCGACCTGCTGCTGGAAAAAGGGGTGCAATTGCTCGATTCCGCCCAGGGGACCACATGGAAAATACGGTAGGCAACGCCACGAATTTATCCGTCATGACTTGAAGCCCGTTCGTCTCCTGGTATAATTAACTACGCTTTATCTATGAACGCCGTGGTATAAACGAGGAACCGCGTGGATTGGGAGTGCTGCTGGGATAGAGATGTGGTTGCATTGGGTGATTGCCCGAACATCCATGAAGGCGATGAAGACCTGCTGGAATCCCCGCGGCGGCGTATCCTGGAGAAATGCTGCGACTGCCCCAACTTCAGGCGCGACCTGGAACGTTTTCAGAGCAGCGGTCACCCCTTGGGGCCGGTTTTTTCCCTGATCCACGACGAATACCGCCGGCAGAAGATCCATATCCAGTCCCTGCTCAGCTTCCTGGACAGCAAGAGCCTCGAAATCCGCTTCTTCCACGAACTGGGGTCCGTCCTGCAGAGTTCCGTAGACCTGGAGGAGGTGCTGTCGGTGGCCCTGACAGCCATCACCGCCGGAAGGGGTTTCGGCATGAACCGGGCTTTCCTGCTGATGACCGACCACAAGCGGGACCATCTCCAGGGATACCTGGCCATCGGACCGCGCAACTTCGAAGAGGCCCACCAGGTCTGGGACGAGATAAGCCACAACGACATGGACCTGCAGACCCTGGCCCAGAACTTCCGCAAAAACAAGCTCTCCGCCGAGCGGGCCAAATTCCACGACATCCTGGAACAGATCACGGTTCCGCTCTCCAACACCACCCATATCCTCATCAAGGCCCTGGACGGGAAACAGCCGCTCCTGATCGAGGACGCCTACCACCACCCCGACGTGGACCCGGATTTTGCCCGTTTGCTGGGGGTGGACACCTTTCTGCTCATGCCGCTCGTCTCCCGCAATCGCCGGGTGGGCATGATCATCGCCGACAACTGCATCACCCATCGCCGCATCACCGCGGAAGACATGCATTCCCTCGAGACCTTCACCTTTCCCGTGGCCTTCGCCATCGAGCGGGCCTCCCTCTACGAACGGCTCCAGGAGGAACTCAGCCGGGTCACGGAAGCCCATACCAAGCTGCAGGAGCAGCAGGAGTTGATCGTCAGGATGGAAAAGATGGCCCTCGTCGGCCGGATCACCTCCAGCATCGCCCATTCCATCCGCAACCCCCTGATGGTCATCGGCGGGTTTGCCCGTTCCATATTGAAAAACACCCCTGACGGCGATCCCAAGCGCAACTTCATCGAATCCATCGTCGGCGAGGCCCGCCAACTGGAGGGGGTCCTGGATGAAATCCTCAACTACTCCGACTCCCTCTACCCGACCAGGGATTTCTGGGACGCGAACCAACTGGTGGAGACCGCGCTCCGCGAATCGGCCGCTGCGTTGCGCACCCGGGGCTACGAGAGCACGTTCTCGGCAGGAAGCGAACTGCCGCCGGCCTATATCGATTTCAAGCAGGTGTCCTACTGCCTGCGCACCATTCTCCAATGTGATCTGAACGGCACCGGACACCCGCGGGCCATGGACATCGACACCCATCGGGAAGCAGATGCCGTCATCATCCGTATCCGGGACCACGGCCGGTATCTCCCCCAGGAGGAGTTGGATGCCATCATGATGCCGTTTTCATCCACCCAGGAGATGGGGGCCGGCCTGGGGCTGGCCCTGTGCAAGACCATACTGGAGAAGCAGGGAATCCCCCTGAATGCGCAATCAGTGCCCGAAGACGGCATTTTTTTCACGATAGCACTTCCCATCCGGAAGGAGGAGCAGTAAATGAACAGGCTACTTGTGGTGGATGACGAGGCCAACATCAGGCTTTTGTATGCCGAGGAGCTGGCGGACGAGGGGTATGAGGTGGTGACGGCGGCCGGGACCGCCGAGGCGGTGGAAAAGCTCCAGGAGGGTGCCTTCGACTTGGCGGTGCTGGACATAAAGCTCAAGAACGAGAGCGGCATCGACCTGCTGCAGAAGCTGGTCAAGGAGCGCCACGACATGCCGGTCATCCTCTGTTCGGCCTTCTCCTGCTACAAGGACGACTTCTCCGCGTGGCTGGCGGACGGTTATGTGGTCAAATCCGGCGACCTGAGCGAGTTGAAGCAGGAGATCGCCCGGGTCCTGGCCAAGAAGGCCCAACGGCAGAAGGCCGGCCTGTAAACCGCTCCTTTGCCGCGGAGGACCGGGCCGGTTTCGCCCATGAATGCCCGGCACCGGCCCATCTCGTCACAAAGGGGTACGAGATCATTATTTCACGCAAGGAGCCCACCGTATGAAAGCCGTCATCATGGCCGGCGGATTCGGAACCCGCATCCAGCCGCTCACCAGCAGCATTCCGAAGCCGATGATCCCCCTCTTCAACCGCCCGATCATGCTGCATATCGTGGAATTGCTCAAAAAACACGATATCACCGATCTGGTGATGCTGCTCTACCATCAGCCGTTCGTCATCAAGAACTTCTTCCGCGACGGTGCCGATTTCGGGGTCAAGATCACCTATGTGACCCCCCTGCAGGATATGGGCACGGCCGGAGCGGTCAAGGCGGCCGAGAAGTACCTGGACGAGCGGTTCCTGGTCATCAGCGGCGACCTGCTGACGGACTTCAACCTCAAGAAGGTCATCGATTTCCACGTCGACAGCAAGGCCAAGGCCACCATCACCCTCACCTCGGTCAAAGATCCGCTCCAGTTCGGGGTGGTCATCACCGACAAGGAAAAACGCATCACCCAGTTTCTGGAAAAGCCGGGGTGGGGCGAGGTCATCTCCGACACCATCAACACCGGCATCTACGTGTTGGAACCGGAGATCCTGGCAAGCATCCCCGACGGGGAAAATTTCGATTTTTCCCAGGACCTCTTCCCGGCCATGCTGAAGAACAGGGAGGCCCTGTTCGGCTATCCGGCCAAGGGGTACTGGCGCGACATCGGCAACACCGACTCCTACCGCGAGGCCTATCACGACATCTTCAAGGGCAGGATCAACCTGAAAATCGACGAGCCCAAGCAGGATTTCCTGGGCAAGGACCTGCGCATCGGCGCCGACGTGACCCTGGAGTACCCCACCGGCCTCGAAGGGACGGTGGTCATCGGCGACAACACCCAGGTTCTCGGCGATGTGCGGATCAAGGATTCGGTCATCGGCCGCAACTGCACCATCGAGGCCGGGGTCAAGCTCAACCGCTGCGTGCTCTGGGACAACTCCTACGTCAAGAAGGGGGCCAGGATCACCGACAGTGTGATCTGCTCAAATGTTCGCGTCGGTCAGGGGGCCGTACTGGAGGAGGGGGTCATCGTTGCCGATGAGACCTCCATCGGCGACGAGGCGGTCATCAAGAGCGACGTCAAGATCTGGCCGCGCAAGATGATCGAGGCCGGCGCCACCGTCACCGCCAACCTGATCTGGGGCGAGAAGTGGAAAAAGGCGCTCTTCGAAGGGGCCATGATCAAAGGCCTCTCCAACGTGGAACTGACGCCCGAATTCGTGGCAAAACTGGGTTGCGCCTACGGCACGACCCTGCCCAAGGGGAGCTACGTCCTGGGGGGCCGCGATTGCAACCTCTCCTCGCGCATGCTCAAGCGCTGCTTCGTGGGGGGCATCCTCTCGGCGGGGGTCAATGTGCGCGACATGAAGATGACCCCCCTGCCGATCCTGCGCTACAAGCTGAAGACCTTCGGCGAGGTGGGGGGATTCTACCTGCGCCAGGCGCTGGATGACCCGGCCGCCCTGGAGATCGTCTTCCTGGACGGGGACGGCCTGGATTTTTCCAGCGGCATGGCCAAGAACGTGGAACGCATCTACTACAAGGAGAACTTCCGCCGCGCCCACCACAGCGAGCCGGGCGCCATCATCGAAATCAACAACGTGGTCGAGTTCTACCGCGAGGGTTTCCTGCGGGCCATCGACAAGGAGGCGCTCAAAAAAGCGGCCTGGACCGTGGTGGTGGACTTCAACTTTTCGCCTGCCAGCCAGATCCTGCCCCTGATCCTCAACGAACTGGGGTGCAACGTGATCGCCCTGAACGCCTATGTGGACGAGGGGCGGGGCAGTAAAAAGGCCCTGGACAAGCAGGCGGGCTTGAATCGACTCTCCAAGATCGTCGCCTCGCTGGGGGCCCAGGCCGGATTCTGGCTCGACCCCACCGCCGAGGCTCTCGTCCTTTTGGACGGGAGCGGCCGCATCTTCGACGGCGTGGAACTGCTCTCCCTGGTGACTGCGCTCTTTCTGAGGACCGGCCAGAAAGGGGTCATCGCCGTACCGGTACACGCCCCCTCCACCATCGAACAGATGGCCAACCAGAAGCGCTGCCAGGTCACCCGCACCAAAAGCAGCGACCGCGCCATGCTGGAGGCGGCCAGTTCCTCCGAGGTGATCCTGGCCGGCACCATTGACGGCCGCTTTGCCTTTCCCCGTTTCCAAGCATCCTTCGACGGCATGTTCGCCATCGCCAAGCTGGTGGAACTGGGCGCTGCCGGCGCTATCCCCTTCTCCAGCGCCCTTGCGGAAGTGCCGGCGAGCGTATTCCTTCAGACCAGCGTGCCCTGCGCCTGGGAGATGAAGGGTGGCATCATGCGCAAGATGAGCGAAGACAGCCTGGACAAGGAAGCGACCTTCATCGACGGCATAAAGGTGCACTTCGGCGACGAGTGGGTGCTGGTGCTGCCGGACCAGCACACCCCCTACGCCCACATCGTGGCCGAAGCCAAGGACCAGAAAGCGGCCCAGAGGCTGTTGTCGGAATACCAGAAAAAGGTGGAGGGGTGGAAGAAGGAGTTGGAATGATGCCTTTCCCGTCAGGACACCTGCGAGCTAAGCGGTTGTCGAAAAACTCAGGTTGTTCAAAAATAGTCAGATCGTCGCACCCGCAGAAGGCCCCGAGGAGGCCCTCACCCGGCCTTTGGCCACCCTCTCCCGGAGGGAGAGGGGAACGGTATCCCTTCTCCCCTTGGGAGAAGGATAGGATGAGGGGCGCTACGCCGCACGAAAGGGCTTTCGAGGACGCGGCGAGATGGCTGTTTTTCAACGACCTCTCTAAGAGACAAGGAGCCGCCTGAGATGCCGATTCCGCTCGACGTGGTCATCATATGGCACATGCACCAGCCATACTACAAGGACCCGCTCAAGAACGAGTACGCCCTCCCCTGGACCTATCTGCACGGCATCAAGGATTATTTCGATATGCCGGCCATTGTGGAGGATACCCCGGGGGCAAAGGCGGTCTTCAACCTGGTTCCGTCCCTGATCGAGCAGATTCTGGATTATGCCGCCGGCACCGCCGCGGACCCATTCCTGGAAAGGGGCAAGGCGGCCCCGGCCGACCTGGGGGAGGATGACCGCATCTTCCTGCTGGAGAATTTCTTTTCCGCCAACCGGCAGCGCATGATCGAACCGTCCCGCCGCTACCTGGAGCTGCTCTACATGGCGGGCGAGGGAAAACCGGGCAGCGCCCGGGACCGGGTCCGACACTTCAGCGACCAGGACCTGCTGGACCTCCAGGTCCTCTTCTTCCTGGCCTGGACCGGCGAGGCCTCCCGCCGGCGCTATCCGGCCTTTGCCGAACTGGCGGCCAAGGGGGAGGAGTTCACCGCTGCCGACAAGGACCTGCTCTTCGCCACCCAACGGGAACTATTGCAGGCCATCATCCCGTGCTACCAGCGTCTGCACCGGGAGGGACGGGTCGAGTTGGCCGTTTCCCCCTACTACCACCCCATCCTGCCGCTGTTGTGCGATGTCCGCAGCGCCCAGACCGCCATGCCGCGCGTCACGCTGCCCACAGCCGCCTTTCGCCACCCCGAAGACGCCCGCGCCCAGATCACGCGCGGCATCGACTACTTCACGCAGGTCTTCGGCTTCACCCCCACCGGCATGTGGCCGTCGGAGGGATCGGTCAGCAACGAGGCGCTGGAGATCATCGCCGAAAACGGCATCGGGTGGATCGCCACGGATGAAGACATCCTGGTCAAAAGCCTCGAAGGGGGCCTGGGGGACCACAAGGAACGCCTCTACCGCCCCTGGCGTTTTGCCTGCCGGCACGGCGAGATCGGCGCCTTTTTCCGCGACCACCAACTCTCCGATCTGGTCGGCTTTACCTACTCCCAGTGGGATGCGGGCCGGGCCGTGGCGGATTTTTGCGGACGGTTGCACGCCATCAAGGGGCGCGCCGGCGGCGAAGGGAAGGTGATTCCCATCTGCCTGGACGGGGAAAATGCCTGGGAGTATTATCCCACCAACGCCTACGACTTTTTGCAGGGGCTGTACCGGGGCATTGCCGAATCGCCGGCCCTCAACCTGACCGTCTGTTCCGACGTCCTGGCCCGCAGCAGCTTCGACGGCCGCTTGCACGGCATCCATCCCGGCTCGTGGATCAACGCCAACTACGGCATCTGGATCGGCCACCCGGAGGAGAACCTGGCCTGGGACCTGCTGGCCGCGACGCGGAACGCCGCCGTCTCCCGCAGCCCGGCCGTGGCCGAAGCCCTGGCGAGCGGGAAACCGGCTGCGGATGCCGCAGCGGAGATGATTTGCCGTTCACTGTACGCCGCCGAGGGGAGCGACTGGTTCTGGTGGTACGGGGACGATCATTTTTCACCCCACAGCGACCGGTTCGACCGGCTCTTCCGCCAGCATCTGATGAACGTTTACCGGCTGCTGGGGATCGACACGCCGCGCGAGCTCCTGGAAGCGATCAAGAAAAAGAGCCCGGCCGGGCTGATCCGGGAACCGGCCGGCTTCATCGACCCCGAAATCAACGGCAAGATCAGCGACTACTTCGAATGGCTGGCAGCCGGCCTCTACGACCTGACCCGCCAAGGTTCGGCCATGCATTCCTCGGACCGCATGCTGCAGAGCTTCTACTACGGCTACAACAAGGACCATCTGTTCTTCCGCATCGACGGCATCCAGGAACTCTCCCGGATGCTGCGGGAGATCGATCTACTCAACCTGCACCTGATCTATGACCGGGAATACCGGCTGCCCCTGCAGATGCGCGCCGACGAGGGGCTCCTGCAGGTCAGGGAAAACAACGCCTGGGTGCCGACCAGCGGCCATTGCCGTTGGAAAATCGCCAAGACCTGCGAGGTCGCTATTCCGCTGGAGGCCATCAAACCGGCCCCCAAGAGCAAGCTGTTCGCTTCGGTGACCCTGGTGCGCGACAACGAGGAGATCGGACGCTGGCCCACGGATGCGCCGTTGATGATCTATTATGCGGGGCCGGAGATCGAGCTGGACAACTGGCTCATATAGCCGCAACGCCATATTTGAGCGCTGAGGGCGGCGGCTCGTCGAAGGCTTGTCGGCATAGCGCTGCTATGCCTCTGTCGCCTTCTCCTCGCCGCCACCCCCATCATCTCAAATCTGACGTTGCTGAACGTGGCAGATGGTTCTGGATGATGAAATTTACTACGATACACGGGTGAAGGAGCTTACCATGTCAGAACTTCGCTGGGACCCCCTAAAGCTGCACTGGGTCATCATCGCCACCGAGCGCGGCAGGCGGCCGCGGGATTTCCATGTCGAGCCGGAGGGGGACGGCATGACCGCCTGCCCCTTCTGCTACGGCAACGAGGACAAGACGCCGCCCGAGATCTTCGCCATCCGCCCCAGCGGCATGCCCAACGCCGCCAACTGGCGGGTGCGGGTGATCCCCAACAAATACCCGGCGCTCAGGGTGGAGGGGGAGCTGAACAACCGCGGCTATGGATTGTACGATGTGATGAACGGCATCGGCGCCCACGAGGTGGTCATCGAAACCCCCGACCACAGCCGCAGCATGGCCGACCTCATCCCCCACGAGATCACCGACGTCCTGACCGCCTACCGGGCGCGCTATCAGGACCTGCGCAGGGATTTCCGCTTCCGCTACATGGTGCTCTTCAAGAACCACGGGCTCCGGGCCGGGGCGACCCTGAACCACTCCCACAGCCAGTTGATCGCCGTGCCGCTCCTCCCCCCGGTTGCCGCCA
The DNA here is from genome assembly GCF_008802355.1 of Oryzomonas sagensis. NCBI lineage: Bacteria > Pseudomonadati > Thermodesulfobacteriota > Desulfuromonadia > Geobacterales > Geobacteraceae > Oryzomonas > Oryzomonas sagensis. Next base: position 474,300 of record NZ_VZRA01000001.1, read on the forward strand.
CCCAGCTCAAGGTGGCGCGCAACTACTTCAACACCAAGGAACGCTGCATCTTCTGCGACCTGATCGCGTTCGAGCTGGACTGCGGCGAGCGGGTGGTGCGGGAGTTTTCCAACTTCGTCACCCTGACCCCCTATGCCTCCAGTTCCCCCTTTGAACTGCGGCTGTATCCCAAACGCCACAGCCACGACTTCGCCCTGATGAACGACGCCCAACTGGCCGAACTGGCCGTGGCCATGAAGGACATGCTGCTCAGGGTCAAGAACGTGCTGCGGGATGCGCCCTACAATTTCATCCTCCACACCGCCCCCCCCATGCACCGGCGCCCCGGGAAACCGACCCACTGGAACTCCCTGGAACAGGACTATCACTGGCATATCGAACTGGTGCCGCGTTTGACCCAGGTCGCCGGCTTCGAATGGGGCACCGGGTTCTACATCAACCCCACGTCGCCCGAGGATGCGGCCAGCTTCCTGCGGGAAGCGGACGTATGATGCGATCCCCCGTAAATAACGTTGACAGCATGGCACAATCGGCATATTGAAATGAGGATCGCACGAAACCGCCCGTCGCGATTCCACTCACAGGAGGACTCGTTATGAATGCACTCACCCTGGTCTTCGTCGCCCTCTGCGTCTTTGCCATTGCCTACCGCTTCTACGGCGTGTTCATGGCCAGCAGGGTGCTCGAACTCAAGGATGACCGGGAGACTCCCGCCGTGACCATGGCCGACGGCCACGACTACGTCAAAACCAACAAGTACATCCTCTTCGGCCACCATTTCGCGGCCATAGCCGCAGCCGGGCCGCTTCTGGGGCCGGTGCTGGCGGCCCAATTCGGTTTCCTCCCCGGCGCGCTCTGGATCATCGTCGGCTGCGTCCTGGCCGGAGCGGTCCACGACACCATCGTGCTGTTCGCCTCGGTACGCCACAAGGGCAAGAGCCTGGCCCGCATCGCCGAGTACGAAATCGGCAAGACCACCGGCACCGTGGCCTCCTTTGCCGTGCTCTTCATTCTGATCCTGACCCTGGCCGGTCTCTCCATCGCGGTGGTCAACGCCATGTTTTCCAGCCCCTGGGGGACCTACACCGTCTTCTGCACCATCCCCATCGCGATCCTGATGGGCATCTACCTCCAGAAGATTCGGCCCGGCGACGTGAAGGGGGCCAGCGTAATCGGCGTGGTGCTGCTCTTCTTCGCCATAGTCACCGGCCCGTTCATTGCCGCCGATCCGGTCCTGGCGGGGCTGTTCACCTTCAGCAAGAAACAGATCGCCCTGTTCATCCCGGTGTACGGTTTCTTCGCCTCGGTCCTGCCGGTCTGGCTGCTCCTCACCCCCCGGGACTACCTCTCCACCTACCTGAAGATCGGCACCATCGTCATGCTGACCCTGGGGATCGTGGTCGTCCACCCGAACCTCTCCATGGAGCCGGTAACCAAATATATCTCCGGCGGCGGCCCGATCATACCGGGCGCGGTCTTCCCCTTCATCTTCATCACCATCGCCTGCGGTGCCCTGTCCGGGTTCCATGCCATCATCGGCACCGGCACCACCCCCAAGATGATCGGCAACGAGAGGGAGATCCTCTTCATCGGCTACGGCGCCATGCTGACCGAAGGCTTCGTGGCGATCATGGCCCTGATCGCCGCCTGCGTGCTGGTCCCGGCCGATTACTTCGCCATCAATGCCGCCCCCAAGGCCTTCCAGGCCCTGGGCATGGTGCCGGTGCACCTGCCCGAACTGGCGGCCGAGGTCGGTGAGCAGGTGCAGGGGCGACCGGGCGGCGCCGTCTCCCTGGCGGTCGGCATGGCCTACATCTTCTCCGCCGTACCCTTCATGAAGAGCATGATGGCCTATTGGTACCACTTCGCCATCATGTTCGAGGCGGTCTTCATCCTGACCGCCGTGGATGCCGGCACCCGCGTGGGCCGCTATCTGCTCCAGGAGATGCTGAGCAAGGTCGTGCCTAAATTCGGCGACTTCACCTGGAAGCCGGGCATCGCCATTGCCAGCTTTCTCTTCACCGCTTCCTGGGGGTATCTGGTCTATACCGGCGACATCACCACCATCTGGCCCCTGTTCGGCATGAGCAACCAACTCCTGGCCACCAGTGGCCTGATCATCGGCACCACCATGCTGATCCGGCTCGGCAAGGCCCGATATGCCTGGGTAACCGCCATCCCCGGCATCTTCATGATCCCGGTCACCATGTCCGCCGGCTATCTCAACATCACCAAAAACTACCTGCCCAAGGGGCTGACCCTGCTGGCCATCCTCTCGGTGGTCCTGATGGTCCTCATGGCGATCGTCTTCATCTCCGCCTTTGTCAAATGGTATCAACTGATGCGGGTCAAAGAGCCGGTTCCCGACCAGTACGGCGACATGGTGCTTGAGGAGGTGGAGGAGTAAGCCCCCTTCACAGCCGTGGCGTACAGCCCCATGCGCAACGCCATTCCCGGCCCGCTTCCCCCCCAAAGGGAGCGGGCCGGGGAATTCCTGCCGGTCCCCATCCCGAGTCCACCCGAGTACCCGATGCCACGTACCCCTGACCTGAAAACCTGCCTCGACGACCTGTACGCCGCCCGGTCTGCCGCCCACCTGGCCAACGACCCGCTCTCCTTCTGCCACCGCTACGGGGAGACGGCCGACCGGGAGGTGGCCGCCGTCATCGCTTCATCCTTCGCCTACGGCGGAATCAAGATCATCCTGCGCACCCTGGAGAGGATTTTCGCCGAACTGGGGCCGTCGCCGCGCCGTTTTGTCGAGCGCTTCGACCCAAAACAGGGTCTGCGGACCTTCAGCGGCTTCAAGCACCGCTTCAACGACGGCCGCGACCTGTGCGCCCTCTTGTGGGCCTGCCGGCTGATGATCGAGGAGAGCGGCAGCATCAACGCCTTCTTGACCCGCTTTCACGATAGCGGGGCCGGGGATGTGACCGCCGCCTTGGACGGCTACGCGTCGGCCGTGCGGGGCCTGGATTACCGGCCCATATTTCGGAAGAGCACCATCCCCGCCGACTCCTACTTCCCCTTTTTCTTCCCCGCCCCCGCCTCGGGCAGTGCCTGCAAGCGCCTCTGCATGTTTCTGCGCTGGGTGGTGCGCCCGGCCGACGGCATCGACCTGGGGCTCTGGCAGGGAATCACCCCCGCCCAACTGGTCATCCCGGTGGACACCCACATCAGCCGCATCTGTTCCTACCTGGGCTTTACCCAGAGAAAGAACGCCGACTGGCGCATGGCCCAAGAGATCACGGCCAGCCTGCGGCTCCTCGATCCACGTGACCCAGTCAAATACGACTTCTCCCTGGCCCACCTGGGTATCAGCGAGGGGTGCACCGGCACCGATCCCCTCCGCTGCCTGAAGTGCGCCATCGCCGGGGTCTGCCCGCAGGCGGTTTCGAGCTAGTCCTAAAAGCAATTTAAAAAATGAGATAAGCGCAATTGATCTCAACAAGTCTAGGCACGTTCCTACCATTTTCGGGGTTTATCCGTCGTTACCTTATCCGCCTACGATTAGTTATCGTTTGGGCAAATTTTTCCCACCCTCAAACCCGCCTCGGCCTTTTTCTCATTTTGACATAAGGCTGCCATTCATATCCTGGCGACATCATTTCATCAATCGGGACACTGTTAAAAAAATTAACACTCCAAGCCGGTTATCATATTGTTTTATAATGATATTTTCTATTTTATTTATTGATTTCATTTTTAAGACAGCGTATTTAATGAAAACCCATCGCGCAAAGAATTGGTACGCAACCTTGTATTCCATCCACGGTTTTCACAGGCAATTGAAATACCAAAACGAGGGAGGTTTTTATGGACCTGCTGAAACGACTCGGAATTCGACCAATTTTTGAAACTCTTCTTACTCTCCTGTCACTACTGATATTTTTTTCTGCGGCCGCATTTGCCGCGGTAACCCCGAAGGTCGCTGCTGGCACTTCCAACACCATGGTACTGAAGAGCGACGGTACCGTGTTTGCTTGGGGGTGGAACCTCTACGGCCAACTTGGGGACGGGACCACTACCGACAGGCACTCGCCCACCGTCGTGCCCGGACTGACCGGGGTGACGGCCATCGTTCCAGGGTATGCCCACACGGCGGCGCGGAAGAGCGACGGCACCGTACTCGCCTGGGGAAATAACCTCCATGGACAAATTGGGGATGGGACCACCACCGAACGGCACTCGCCCACCGTCGTGCCCGGGCTGACCGGGATGGCGGCCATCGCTGTGGGAGATGCCCACACTGTGGCGCTGAAAAACGCTGGCACCGTGCTCGCCTGGGGATCGAACCTCCGCGGCCAACTTGGGGACGGGACCACCACCGACAGGCACTCGCCCACCGTCGTGCCCGGACTGACCGGAGTGACAGCCATCGCTGCGGGGTACCAACACACTGTGGCGCTGAAGAGCGACGGCACCGTAGTCGCCTGGGGGTGGAACGTCAACGGCCAACTTGGGGATGGGACCACCACCGAGAAGCACTCCCCCACCGTCGTGCCCGGGCTAACCGGGGTGACGGCCATCGCTACGGGGTATAACCATACCGTGGCGCTAAAGAGCGACGGCACTGTGGTCGCTTGGGGAGAGAACCAAAACGGCCAACTTGGGGATGGGACCACCATTGAGCGGCACTCGCCCATTGTCGTACCAGGACTGAACGGGGTAGCGGCCATCGCTGTGGGGCAGTACCATACCGTAGTGCTGAAGAACGACGGCACCCTAGTCGCCTGGGGGTGGAATGGCTCTGGCCAACTTGGAGACGGGACCACCACTCAACGGACTTCGCCCACCGTCATGTCCGGAGTGACCGGGGTGACGGCCATCGCTGTGGGGCAGTACCATACCGTATTGCTGAAGAACGACGGCACTGTGGTCGCCTGGGGGAGAAACGGCTCTGGCGAAGTTGGAGACGGGACCACCACTCAACGGACCTCGCCCACCATCGTTCCTGGCCTGAACCTTGGCGCCAGTATCTTTACCATCACAACCGGCGTTACCGGAAACGGTTCCATAACCTGCACTCCCTCGGCAACGGTAAGCCTGAACGGCAGTACCACCTGTACCGCCACACCCGATGCGGGAAACTATGTCGCCTCGGTAACCGTGGATGGCACTGTGCAATCGGCCGCGGCCAATACCGCAAGCTACTCACAACCGTTCACCAGCGTCACCGCAAATCACACCATGACCGCAATATTCAGCGTTCAGAACAACCAGACCATCACTTTCAACCCTGCCACCAAAACCTACGGTGACCCGCCATTTAACCTGGGTACCCTCGTCAGCAGCGGCGGTTCGGGCAATCCCGTGACATTTACTCTGATCAGCGGACCCGGCAGCCTGAGCGGCACAAACAACGCCACCTTGACCATCACCGGCGCGGGGAGCATCGTGTTACGCGCCTCACAGGCGGGCAGCGCCGCTTATATCGCCGCTGCGGATGTAGTGCAGACGATTACCGTCAACAAAGCCACCGCCACCATCATTCTGGGCGACCTGACCGCCACCCACGACGGCACGGCAAAATCGGCTACAGCCACCACCATCCCGGCCGGCTTGGCCGTCACCATCACCTATACCTATGACGGCAGTATCGTGATACCGACCAATTGCGGCAGCTATACTGTCGTTGCCGCCATCAACGATGCCAATTACCAAGGCACGGCCAGCGGCACGCTAGTCATTAAGGATACCACGCCTCCGGTCATCCATATGTCCACCCTGCCCGACGGCAGCTACACCAACAATGAGATGCTCAACATCACCGGCACGGTCACCGACGATGTCGGCGTGAAGTATCTCACCGTCAACGGCGTGGTGCTTCCGGTCAATTCCGACGGCAGCTTCAGCTTGGCCATGATCCTTGTCGACGGGCCTAACCAGATTACCGCCCTGGCCAGTGATTCGGCCGGCAACAAGTCAACCGACAGCCGCACTATTATCCTGGATGTGACTGCGCCAAACCTGCTGATCACAGCCCCGGCGGACAATAGCAAGACCGCTACGGCCCTGGCCACAATCAGCGGCACCGTGGACGAGGCCTCCACCGTTGCCGTCAAAGTGGGCAACGACATCGTCAACGCCACCATGAACGGTACGAGCTACACCGCCTCCGTGACGCTTGTTGCCGGCATCAACACCATCGAAGTAACCGCCACCGATCTGGCCGGCAACACCAATACCCTGAAACGAACCGTTATCTACGACGACCAGAGCCCGGATTTGGCGATCACCGCGCCATCCCAAGACAGCCGCACCAATCAGGCCAATCTCACCATCCGCGGAACCGTCAGCGACCCTTACACCGCCGTTACCGTCAGCATAGCCATGGACGGCCAGACCTACACCCCTGCCGTAATTAACGGGCAGTTTGAACAGGCTGTCACCTTTACCACTGAAAAGAGCTACGCCATCGTGGTCACCGCCACCAACGAAGCAGGCGTCAGCTCTACAATCCAACGCAACGTGCTATACGATGCCACCAAGCCGGGCCTGACCATCGACCCGGTTACCAGCCCGACCGGCCAAGCCAGTGTCGTGCTGACCGGCACCAGAGAGACGGGAACCATCGTCTCACTCAGCGTGGACACGGCCGCCGTCATAGGACAGATGACCTACCCGGATGCCACCACCTGGAGTTGCGCGGTGAGCTCCCTCGCAACGGGGACGAACACCATTACCGTGACCGGTCAGGATCAGGCCGGCAATACCACCAGCGTAACGGCACAGGTTGTTTATCAGTAGGATTATTCCGGCAGCAGGACGCTGATCAACACGGAACAAGCCTCCCCCCCGCGGCCATCAGGGAAAAACCTGATGGCCGCGGCATTTTCGACAATGGGCAGGGAAGAAGGATTATAGGGCGGCCAACAAAAAAACACCCCGGCAACTAGGAGGGAAAGTCGCCAGGGCAAATGAGGGTTCTTAGGGAACCCCCGCAATGTTTTCTGTAAGTATATTTTACCAGACGCCCCCTACCCTGGCAAGCGTGAAAAAAACCCACAACAGCATGGTATCATGCGTAAAAAGCGGAGAAGCCCACCAAATCGGTCGTGGTCAGGCATGGCAGCCGGAGCGGAAGGTGGGGCACTGCGGCGCCAACGGGCAGCCGGCGCACAACGGGCGGGTGCGGCAGAAGACCTTGCACTCCTCCACGATCAGGGCGTGGTACTCGTTGAACAGCGCGGCGTCGGCGGGGAGATGCTCCATGAACAGCCGCCGGGTCTCGCCGTAGTCCGTATCCGCCGGCAAGAGCCCCAGGCGGTGGAACAGGCGCCGGGTGTAGGCGTCGACCACAAAGGTCGGCTTGTTCCCGGCGTAGAGCAGGATCGCATCGCAGGTCTCCGGGCCGATGCCGCGCACCTTCAGCAACTCCCGGCGCAGGTCGCGCCACTCGCCGCTGAACAGCACGTCCAGGGAGCCGTTGTGGTACTCCCGGAGCCACCCCACAAACCCCTTGATCCTGATACTCTTGACATTGTAGTAGCCCGCCGGCCGGATCAGTTCCGCCAAGCGACCCGTTTCAATCGCCTCTATCCCCTCCATGGTCAGGACATTGGCCCCCTTCAGGGCGCTGATGGCTTTCTCCACGTTGGTCCAGGCGGTGTTCTGGGTCAGGATCGCCCCGATGCAGACCTCGAAGGGGGTCTCGGCCGGCCACCAGAACCGGGGGCCGAAGTGCTCCAGCAACGGGAGGAAGATCGCCTTGAGCCGTTCCCCGGTGGGGGAGAGGTGTGTCGTGGCCAGGAGGTTCATGCCGCCTCGACCGAGGCGGCAAGCCCCTGGGCCATGGTGGGGTAGCGCAACCTGACGCCCAGCTTCTCCAGCATGCGGGAATTGTCCACCACCCGCGACTCGCTCACGTAGGAGAACATCAGGGGGGACATGGCCTGGCGCGCCTCATCCAGGGTCACCTGGGGCTGGCGGGGCATGCCCAGGGCGTCGGCGGCGGCGTTGAAGTAGCTGGTCATGCTGGCGGGATGGCCGTCGCTTATGTTGAAGATGGCGCCATTCTCCCCCTTCTCGACGGCCGCCAGGCAGACCTGCGCCAGGTCGTCGGCGTGGATGCGGTTGCTGGGGCCGGACTCCTCTTCCCTGAGAAGCGGCTGCCCCTGGCTGATCTGCATCAACGGCAGGCGGCCGGGACCGTAGATGCCGCTGACGCGCAGGATGACCACCGCTGTGCCGTGGGCCGCCCCGAACTCCCGGAAGGTCGCTTCGGCATCGAGGCGGCGCTTGCCCATGGCCGATGCCGGGATAACGGGGGAATCCTCCGTCACCACGCCGCCGCGAGTCTCGCTGTAGACCGAGGTGGCGCCCAGGTAGACGATCATGGCGGGGGGCGGCGATACCGCCGTCATGGCGGCGCAGAAATGCCTGGCCCGGGTGTCGAAGAGCCCGCCTCCCGGCGGCGGCACACAGTACAGCACCACCCCTCCGGCCGCCGCCTCCAGAGCCGGTATCCCGGCCGGGTCGTCCAGCGTGGCGACCAGCGTCCCGAAGCCCGACCGCTCCAGGGCCTCGCCATGCTCCGCCGACCTGACCAGGCAGGTCGTCCCGTATCCCGCGTCCCGCGCCAGGCGGGCGACGCGCCGCCCTATGTAGCCGCAACCGGCTATGAACAGTTTCTTCATGATTCCTCACCGAATAACAAAATGACACTGCTCGCTCGGCGCACTATAGGCAGCCGGCGGCGGCAGAAGGAAAAAGGCCCCGTGCATGCCACGGGGCCTTATTGTGATGCGATTTGCTTATGACAACCCTACTTCGGTTCGTCGTAGGTCAGCGCCGCCAGCTTCTGGAAATAGGCAAAACGGCTGGCGGTGAAGACGGTGGCCTTCTTCATCAGGGAGGCCGCGGCGTCGGGATTGCTCTTCTGGAGCACCTTCCAGCGGTTCTCCCCGTAGGCGTACTCTTCCAGAGTGATGGTCGGCGCCTTGCTGTCCAGTTGCAGGGGGTTCTTGCTCTCGGCGGCCAGGGCCGGGTTGTAGCGGTAGAGCGGCCAGTAGCCGGACTGCACCGCTTTCTTCTGCTCGTCCACGGCGGTGGTCATGTTGATGCCGTGGGCAATGCAGTGGGCATAGGCGATGATCAGGGACGGGCCGTCGTAGGCCTCGGCCTCCAGCATGGCCTTGACGCACTGTGCCGGGTTGGAGAGGGAGACCGTGGCCACATAGACCGAGCCGTAGGCCATGGCCATCATGCCCAGATCCTTCTTGGCCACCGACTTGCCGCCGGCCGCGAACTGGGCCACGGCGCCCAGCGGGGTGGACTTGGATGCCTGGCCGCCGGTGTTGGAGTAGACCTCCGTGTCCAGCACGATCAGGTTGATGTTCTTGCCCGAGGCGATGACGTGGTCCAGGCCGCCGTAGCCGATATCGTAGGCCCAGCCGTCGCCGCCGACGCACCACACCGACTTCTTCACCAGGTAGTCGGCGATGGGGGCCAGGAGCCGTGCGGTCTGATCCTTGCTCCCTTTCAGGACCGCCTTCAGCTTGTCGACGCGGCCGCGCTGCTGCTCGATGCCGGCCTGGGTGGACTGGTCCGCCCCGATGATCTCCTTGATCAGCTTGGCGCTGGCGGCGAAGGCCTTGCTAGCGGCAAGCTCGTTCAGGTACTCCAGGGCCGATTTGTTGAACTGGTCCACGGTGAGGCGCATACCGAAACCGAATTCGGCGTTGTCCTCGAACAGCGAGTTGGACCAGGCCGGACCGCGGCCGTCGGCCCGCTGGGCCCAGGGGGTGGTGGGGAGGTTGCCGCCGTAGATGGAGGTGCAGCCGGTGGCGTTGGCGATCAGCATCCGGTCGCCGAAGAGCTGGGAGAGCAACTTCAGGTAGGGGGTCTCGCCGCAGCCGGCGCAGGCGCCGGAGAACTCGAACAGCGGGCGTACCAACTGGTTGCTGCGCAGGGTTTCCAGTTTCACCTGGGTCGGGTCCACGTCGGGCAGCGTGAGGAAGAACTCGAAATTTTCGGCCTCCGGGGCGCGCAGGGGGGGTTGGAAGTGCATGTCCAGGGCCTTGTGATCCGGGTTCTGCTTGTCCTTGGCCGGGCAGTTGTGGGCACAGGCGCCGCAGCCGGTGCAATCCTCCGGGGCCACCTGAACGGTGAACTTCTTGCCGGCCATCTCGGGGATCTTGCAGTCCGCGGACTTGAAGCTGGCCGGAGCCCCTTTGAGCAGCTTGGCGTCATAGGCCTTCATGCGCACCACGGCGTGGGGGCAGACGAACGAGCAGATGCCGCACTGGATACAGAGCTTGTCGTCCCACACCGGGATGTCGATGGCGATGTTGCGCTTCTCGTACTGGGAGGTGGCAGTGGGGAAGGTGCCGTCGGCCGGCATCTTGGAGACCGGCAGGTCGTCGCCCAGGCCGGCCACGATCACCCCGGTGACCTCCTTGACGAACTTGGGCGCCTTGGCGGAGACGGCGGCGGCCATCCGCAGCTTGCTGGTGGCCTTGGAGGGCACCTTGACCTCGTACAGGTTGTTCAGGCCGGCTTCCACCGCCTTGTAGTTCATCTCCAGCACCTTCTCGCCGGCCTTGCCGTAGGACTTCTTGATGGCGTTCTTGATGGAGGCCACGGCGGTCTTGAGCGGAATGATGCTCGAAATCTTGAAGAATGAGGTCTGCATGATCACATTGATGCGGGGTCCCAGGCCGATCTCGTTGCCCAGCTTGACGCCGTCGATCACGTAGAACTTGAGTTTCTTGTCGATGATCTGCTGCTGCACCTCTTTCGGGATGCGGTCCCACACCTCGTCGTGGTCGAAGGGGGCGTTGAGCAGGAAGGTGGCCCCTTTCTTGGCCTTGGAGAGCATGTCGTACTTTTCCAGAAAGGAAAAGTTGTGGCACGCCACGAAATCGGCCTCCTGGACCAGGTAGGGGGCGCGGATCGGCTTCTTGCCGAAGCGCAGGTGCGACGTGGTCATGGAGCCGGCCTTCTTGGAGTCGTAGACGAAGTAGGCCTGGGCGTTGTTCTTGGTCTCCTCGCCGATGATCTTGATGGAGTTCTTGTTGGCGCCCACGGTGCCGTCCGAGCCCAAGCCGTAGAACATGGCCTGATAGACGCCGTCCATGGGGTTCTTGTAGCTTGTGTCCACCTTCAGGCTGCAGTTGGTGACATCCTCCTCGATCCCGACCACGTAGTGATTCCTGGGGGATTTCGCCTTGAGGTTGTCGAGCACGGCCTTGGCCATGGCCGGGTTGAATTCCTTGGAACCCAGGCCGTAACGGCCGCCGACGATGATCGGGTAGCCGTCGAAGGAGAACTTCTTCTCGGCCATGGCCTCGCCGATGGCGGTGCGCACATCCAGGTAGAGCGGTTCGCCCAGGGCGCCCGGCTCTTTGGTGCGGTCGAGCACGGCGATCTTCCTGACGCTCTTGGGCAGGGCCTTGATGAAGGCGTCCAGCGGGAAGGGGCGGTAAAGATGGATCTTGACCACGCCGACCTTTTCCCCCTTTTTGACCAGGTTTTCCACGGTCTCCTGGACCACGTCGGCGCCCGAGCCCATCACCACCACCACCCGGTCCGCGTCCTTGGCCCCCACGTAATCCACCAGCTTGTACTTGCGGCCGGTCAGCTTGGCGAATTTGGCCATTTCCTCCTGAACGATGTCGATGCATTTGGGATAGTAGGGGTTGACCGTTTCACGCCCCTGGAAGTAGACATCCGGGTTCTGGGCCGTGCCGCGCATCATCGGGCGGTCGGGGCAGAGCCCGCGCCCCTTGTGCTCGGCGATCAGCTTGTCGTCCAGCATGGCGCGCATGTCGTCGAAGGTGAGTTCCTCGACCTTGAGGACCTCGTGGGAGGTGCGGAAGCCGTCGAAGAAGTGCAGGAACGGCACCCGGGCGCGCAGGGTGGCGGACTGGGCGATCATGGCGAAGTCCATGGTCTCCTGGACGTTGTTGGAACAGAGCATGGCCCAGCCGGTGGAGCGGCAGGACATGACGTCCGAGTGGTCGCCGAAGATGGACAGGGCCTGGGCCGCGATGGCCCGGGCCGAGACGTGGAACACGGTGGAGGTCAACTCCCCGGCGATCTTGAACATATTGGGGATCATGAGCAGGAGCCCCTGGCTGGCGGTGAAGGTGGTGGTCAGCGCCCCGGCCTGCAACGCGCCGTGGACCGCCCCGGCGGCGCCACCCTCGGACTGCATCTCCACCACGGTGGGGATGTTGCCCCAGATATTTCTCTCGCCGGCGGCGCTCTTGGCGTCGGATATCTCACCCATCACCGATGACGGAGTGATCGGATAGATGGCAATGACCTCGTTGGTGGCATGCGCCACGTGGGCAGCAGCGGTATTGCCGTCGATGGTTACCATTTTTCTGCTCATGGGTTCCTCCTGTTTGTGATTATCCTGGCTATTCGTTCAATTTGAGGTGTTATCAGTATATTTTACCATGCCATGGAAATGGCGCCACCTAGCTGTTGAAACTCAGGTTGTTCAAAAATAGTCAGATCGTCGCCCCCGCTAGACAAGCCCTGCGGAGGCAGCCCTCTCTCTATCTCTCCCCCAAGGGGGGAGAGCATGCCGTGCCCTCTCCCTCTGGGAGAGGGATTGGGTGAGGGACCGCAGCGCTACGCCGCACAAGGCGGTTTTCGAGGAGGCGACGAGATGGCTGTTTTTCAACAACCTGCTACAGTTCGTTTCGCCCCTGGAGCGCCCACTGCACCGTCGCCGCATCGACGAATTCAATATCGCTTCCCAGCGGGATACCGTGGGCCAGGCGCGTGACCTTGACCCCGTACGGCTTGAGCGCCTTGGTCAGATACAGGGCCGTCGCCTCCCCCTCCACCGTAAAGTTGGTGGCGATGACCACCTCATGGACCCCGTCGCGTCCGACCCGCTCCAGCAGTTCGGGAATGCGCAGGTCGGACGGGCCGATGCCGCCCAGGGGCGAGATCGCCCCCTCGAGGACATGGTACATCCCCTGGTAGGCGTTGCTCCGTTCCAGGGCCATCAGATCCTGGGAGTTCTCCACCACGCAGATCGTGCCGCCGTCCCGGTTGCCGGTGCAGATGGCGCAGGGGTCATCCTCGGTAACGGCAAAACAGTTGGAGCAGGCGTGAACCCTGGTGCGGACCTCCTCAAGGGATTCCGCCAGCGCCGTCATGTTGTGGGGAGATTTGAGAAGATGGAACGCCAGCCGCAGGGCCGTGCGTTCGCCGATACCGGGCAGCTTCTTCAGTTCTCCAACCAGACGCATCAATGAGGAAGATTTTGTTAGCATATTTCCCGACACAAATAAAACATTTTTTTAAAATTATAGCATGGATAAAAAATGTGCTCCCCCGACATGGAACGGGCCGGCAGACGACCGAATACCCTGGAGGAGCACATATGAGTGACTTTCATGCCCGCAGTAGTACGGTAACGGCCTTTGCCGTATACGCTACTGACTATTAGCCGAACTAAAACTTTTAGTCAAATTAAAAACGCTCGTTGCCACCATGATTGCAGAAACAGCGCCGGACGCCCGTGGGGCCTAGAAGAGCCCCGGGATGTTCATGCCGCCGGTGATTTTGGACATCTCCTCGGAGATCTCGCTGTGGACGCTTTTCATTGCTTCATTTACCGCAGCGATAATAAGGTCTTGCAGCATTTCCACATCATTCGGGTCAACGGCTTCCTTTTTTATCGAAAGTGAAACTATTTCGTTCTTGCCGTTGACCTGAACGTTCACCGCACCGCCGCCCGATGACGCTTCGGCCGTCCGCTGGCTGGCCTCTTCCTGGAGCCTCGCCATTTTCTGCTGAATCATCTGGGCCTGTTTCATGATGCTTGCCAAACCTTTTGACATCTGTGCCTCCCTGGGTGTGAAATGCTCTAAAACCTGGTTATATGATTGTTTTCCCGTCGGAACGCTACGCCTTGCGGACATCCGTAACAATGCCGCCGAAGATCCGTGCCGCCTCATTGATCACCGGGTGTCCTGCTACCTCCCGCTTCAGCTCCTCCATCAGGTGTTCGTTATCGCTCTTTTTTTTTTCGGCCAGCGACTGGGGGGTTTCACCGGTTTCGGGTCTGATCGCCTTGATCCTGAGCACCGTCTCATGCCCCGTAAACTCCTGTGCCAGCGTCCTGATCTCGGCGATGAAATCCGCATCCTGGGCCATGTCGAGATAATAGCCGGCCGGGAAGCCGATTTCCATCTGCCCCGGTTCCAGCTTGAGCGGGCTGCCGTGCTCCAGCACCGACCCGTTGGCCGGGCGTTTCTCGATGCAGAACGCCACAAAACGCTCCCAGTCGGCGTACCCTCCCCGCGCCTGCGGTCGCACCGGCGGCTGTTGGGCGGCTGCGGCGACCGGTTGCGACGCCGGCTCGTCACGGGGCGGCGCCGGACGGTGCGGCGGCGCAGCGGCGGCGGTAGCCGCCGGAGCGGCCGGCCGGACGGCGTCCCAAGGGAGCGCAGGGGTATGGACCGCGCCGGTTTCGAGCCCCTTGATCTTCTCCAGCAGCTCCTGGATCGGGATGACCGGCACGAGGGTGGCCGCCTTGAGCAGCGCAATTTCCAGGATCAGGCGGGGGAAGGTGGCGTAGGCCATCTCCGTTTCCGCCTTCAGGAGGAGGGTCAGGCGGCGCTGGATCTCCTGGGCCGAAAAGCCCCCCGCCTGGCGGCGCAGCTCTTCCAGTTCCGCCTCGGCCAGATCGAGGATCTCCTCGGGGCTCTTCACCGAGCGGATCACCAGGAGATTGCGGAAGTGGTCGATCAACTCCTGGCAGAACTGGCGCATGTTGTAACCGACCCCGTCCACCCGTTTCACGCCGGCCAGCACCCCCTGGGTGTCGCCGGCAAAGACCGCAGCGGAAATCTCGGCCAGCAGGCGGCGATCCACCGCCCCGATCATGGTGGCCACGTCCTCGTCGCTCACGCTGTTGCCGCAGAAAGCCAGCACCTGATCGAAGACCGACAGGGAGTCGCGCATGCTGCCGTCGCCTTTGCGGGCGATCATGGCCAGGGCGGCGTCGCTGATGGAGATGCCCTCCTCGCCGGCAATGAAGCGCAGACGCTCGATCAGCTTCGGCAGCAGGATGCGTTTGAAATCGAAACGCTGGCAGCGGGAGAGGATGGTGACCGGAACCTTATGGGGCTCGGTGGTGGCAAAGATGAACTTTACATGGGCCGGCGGCTCCTCCAGGGTCTTCAGCAGGGCGTTGAAGGCGCTGGTGGAGAGCATGTGAACTTCGTCGATGATGAAGATCTTGTACCGGCTGTGGGAGGGGAGATACTTGATGTTGTCGCGCAGGTCGCGCACGTCGTCCACGCCCGTATTGGAGGCGCCGTCGATCTCGAAGACGTCGGTGGAGGTGCCGTCGGTGATCTCCTTGCAGATCGGGCAGACGTTGCACGGCTCGGTGGTCAGTCCCTGCTCGCAGTTGAGCGCCTTGGCCAGGATGCGGGCCGAACTGGTCTTGCCGACGCCCCGGGCGCCGGTGAACAGGAAGGCATGGGCAACCCGGCCGGTATCGATGGCGTTTTGCAGCGTACGGCTGACATGCTCCTGGCCGGTCAGCTCTGAGAAGGTCTGGGGGCGATATTTACGGGCGAGAACAACGTAGGACAAAGGGGCGTTACCTCACAAGGGCTGCGTTCGGAGGCCATGAAACCGCGGGCAGTGCCGGCGGGGCAGCTCTCACTGCAAGCCGATCAAGGGGTGCAACGTCTTCACAACCTGCTTGCAGGCGGATATGATAGCCGGGCTTACCCACGGCACACGGGGAAGCCGTTGCCGTTGCTTCCTTCCGGACCTGGCGGAGTTCACGGCGTACCGTTGCGTGGGGCCCGGCTATCATATCCGCCTGCAAACGAGGAACTGCAGAACGCGGCGTTTTCCAGCTATAAAAGGAGTATCAGCGTACCATGTCGCCACGGCTTTGTCAAAACGATTTCATCGACCCGGCAGCCTGCGGAAGAGTGCAACAATGGTGGAAATGGGGATGGTGGCGTTAGGTGGGCTTTTCCAGTTTTTCCTGCAACAGGGGGATGATCACGACCTTGATCCTGCCCTTGCCCCACAAACCGATCTTCTTGGCCGCCGCGCGGGACAGGTCGATGAAGTGGAAGGCCTTTCTGGCGCAACGGTCGGTGATCGTGACATGCACCTCCTGGTGGGTGGCCGGGTTGACGACCCGCACCACGGTGCCCAAGGGCAGACTTTCATGGGCGGCGGTCAGTTTGTCGGGATGATAGCGGTGACCCGACGTGGTCCTGCGTCCCTCGAAGCGCTTGGCGTAGTAGGAGGCGAACCCTTCCATCGGCTCCAGCGGGCTGCTCTTCAGGATGAGCCCCTCGAGCGCCTCCTCCAGCTTGACCGGCTCCGCCCCGGCGGCGACGGCAGGCGTGGCGGCACACGTCAGCAGCAGCGCGATCCCGGCAACAAGCAGATATATGGTTGGGCGTCCTGTCATAGCGAATTCTCCGTACGATGTTTTATACAATAAAACAATCGCCGTGTCAAGCCCGGGGCAAAACCGCTGTTTGCCGCACCTCCGGGGAGGACTATGTGGTGAGGTATTCGCCGATCCCCTCCCTGAACCCCTTGGGCTCGAAGCCAAAGGTCTGCTTCCAGCGGCCGTCGCAGATATTTTCCTCCACCAGCATCTGCAACTGGTCCATGGTGATGGGAAATCCGGGGATGCCCTGCAAGGCCGGAATGGCCAGCCTCATCACCCCCAGGGGGAGGCGGGGCTTGAACGGTGCCGGTTTGCCCAGGGCAGCGGCAACCGCATCCAGCAGATCCACATACCTCAGGCGGTCGTTGCCGCACAACTCATAGCACTGGCCGATGGTCGCGGGCATCTCCAGGGCCAGGGCGAAGCAGCGGGCCACGTCGTCGGCATGGATCGGCTGGAGACGGTACGCCCCGCTGCCGATGACCGGCGCCACCGGCGCCAGGCGCAGCTGGCGGGCCAGCATGCCGACGAAGGCGTCCTTGGGGCCGAAAATCAGGGAGGGGCGCAGGATGGTCCAGTCGAGGCCGCTGTTACGCACCAGCTCCTCGGCCCGGAACTTGGTCCTGTGGTACGACGAGACGGCATCCGGCCTCGTCCCCAGGGCCGACATCTGCACATAGCGCCGGATGCCGGCCTGTTTGGCGGCCGCCAGCATGGTGGCCGTGGCCTGCACGTGCAGCCGTTCGAAGGTCACCCCCCTGCCGGGGAACTCACGGATGATGCCCACCAGGTTCAGCACGGCGTCGCATCCGGCAACGGCCTGCCCAAAGCCCTCCGGGCGGGTGACGTCCCCCTCCACCTGTTCGACACCTTCTGAGGGCGCGGCCCGCCGGTGTACCAGCAGACACAGTTGGTGCCCCTGCCGGAGCAGTTCACGGGACACATGTTCACCGACAAAACCGGTTCCACCTGCGATGAATACCCTCATGGCGCCCTCCCGAGCCCCGCGCCGGTCCGTCCAACCAGTGGGCGGCCAACGCGGAATGATACCAAGCGTCCTGCATGACGGAACGGCACGGCGCCGCCCGACAGCCACGCAAACCGTTACCGGGGCCGGTTTTCGCCCCACAACCGTTCCCGAAGTCCCGAACTCCTGACGGTACGCCGCTCCACCGTGCGGAGAAAGACCTCTTCGGTCCCCCAAATCTCCACATGGGACCTGGCCCGCGTAACCGCGGTATAGAGCAGCTCACGGCTCAACGCTTCCGAAACGCGTTCCGGCAGGATCAGGAGCACCCGGTCGAACTCCGAGCCCTGGCTCTTGTGGACGGTCAGGGCGAACGCGCTTTCATGGGGCGGCAGGCGCAGGGGAGAGAGACGGCGGAGCGTCCCGTCCGGGTCGTTGAACCAGGCGGCCAGGCCGCCCGAAGCCGGGTCGTCCATCATGACACCGGTGTCGCCGTTGAACAGCCCCAACTCATAATTGTTGCCCGTTACCATGACCGGCAGCAGGCGGTCATCCCGGCCATGCAGTCCCAACGCATCCCTGCAGAGCCGGTTCAGGCTTTCCACCCCCCAGGCCCCTTCACGGTGGGGGGCGAGGACCCGGAAGCGGTCCAGTTCGTCCAGGGCCGCCCCGGGGGTCCGGGCACGGCTGTAGGCGGCGTAGCCGAGCCGTACGCGTTCTCTGAAGAGCTGGCCGAAGGCTTGGCCGGCGGGCAGGGGACGCCAGACCACATCGCCGTACCTCCCGGACACGAGCAGGTCCAGGGCCGCCGCGCCGTCACCGGCATTGACCAGGCGGCTCAGGTTGCCGATACCGCTGTCGCGGCCGAAACGGTAACTTCTGGACAACTGGACCACCGCGGGACGGCCCGGCTCCCCGACGCCAGAAGCGGCCGGCCCCGAACAGATGTCGGCCAGTACGGCGCCCGCTTCCACCGAGGCGAGCTGATCCCGGTCGCCCAGCAGGACCAGACGGGCGCTGTCGGGCAACGCCTCCAGCAACCGCGCCATGAGCGGCAGATCGACCATGGAGGCTTCGTCCACCACCAACACGGAGCACTCCAGGCGGTTTTCGCGATTGTGGCGGTAGGAGGCCTTTCCCGGCACGGCGCCCAGCAGGCGGTGGATGGTGACCACCTCCGTCGGCAGCATCCGCCGAAGGCTCTCGGGGAGCGGCAGTTGCTCCGTGGTCTGCATGATGGACCGCTTCAGGCGCATGGCTGCCTTGCCGGTGGGGGTCGCCAGGACGATGCGCGGCGGTTCGTGGGCCAGTTCGGCGACCAGGGCCAGGATGCGGGCCACGGTAGCGGTCTTGCCGGTGCCGGGGCCGCCCGATACCACGGCGACCCCCCGGGTCAGGGCCAACCGGGCGGCTTCCCGCTGCTGATCGGGCTCACCGCCGCGTGCGGAGGGGAAATAGCGCTCCAGGGCGGCGGACAGGTTCCCGTCGTCCACCGTTCGCGCCACGCTGCGCAGCAGGATGCCGTCGGCCACCTGCCGTTCGTACTCCCAACTGCGGTGCAGGTAGAGGCGGCCGCCATCCAGCACCAAGGGTGCATAGTCGCCCGGCCGGCCGACCGTCACGCACGGTTCGAGCGCCCCCAGCCAGTGGGCGGGGTCGGATATCCGCCATTGGCGGTCCGAGGCGTGCTGCGACACGATCTCGGTTCCGCGGAGCGCAGTCGGGTCGAGGCAGATGTTCCCCCGGCAGGTTGCGTTGCTCACCAGGGCCGCCGCCAGCCAGAGTTCTTCGCAGGGGTGGGGGTCGATGCGGTGGATAAAATCTGCAAAATGCCGGTCCAGGCTGCTCAGTTGAAGGCTTTCGGTCATGGCGGCGCTTGTCCCTTGTCGTGTTTTCCCGAAGGAATTTTCATACGCCGTGCCGTTGAAAACGGTCAGACGGTTCTTGCGGGTGCGCGTGCCGATATACATGGCTTCGTCGGCATTGGCCATGACCGGGCGCAGATATCGGAACCGCGGACCGGGGAGGTAAATCATGGCGGCCACGATGATCCCCGGAAAGGCCATGAGGTCCCCAGGAGTTCCCGTCAGCGGGCTATCCGCAAGGTTATCCAGGCGGTCACCGCGTAGCGCAGCAATTTCCCCGACGCCACCAGGACCGAAAAGAGCCCGAAGTTGATGCGCATCATCCCCCCCACCATGCAGAGCGGATCGCCGATCACCGGCAACCAGGAGAAGAGCAGGGAAAAGGCACCGTACCGGCGGTAGCGGCTGCGGGCGCGTTCCTCCTGTTCCTGCGAGATGCGCAGGACCTTTTCGATCAGCCAGCGTCCGCCGTACATGCCGATCAGCCAGGTCGTCACCGCCCCCAGGTAGTTGCCGGCAGTGGCCGTTGCCACCGTCGTCAGCGGCTCGTACCCCTTGACGAGCATCAGCACCAGCAGCCACTCCGAACCGAGCGGCAACAGGGTCGAGGCCAGGAAGCTCAGGGCGAACAGGGCCGTGTATCCCGGCTGATTGAGCCAATCGTGCAGCATGACAGTATATGTCAGAAATGTGTTGTCAAAATGGCTCAATTGTTTACAATGTCCTCCCGTTCCGTATCCCGCATCCGTGATCACATTGTAGCGATAATTCACAATTCGGCAAGGGGGAAGCATGCAGAAAGGAAAACCGGCCAAGAAGTATTCCCAGGCGGGCCGACTGCACAGCATCATCCGGCTGTTCGAGGCCCGGCGGGGCATGACCCTGGACGATCTGGCGGAGGAGTGCGGCGTTGACCGGCGCACCATCCACCGCGACCTGAACGCCGTGGAGGAGGCAGGCTACACCCTCACCTCCGAGTGGCAGGGAGGGAAAAAGGTCTACAGCTTTCTGACCAAATCCCGCAACATCCCCCCCATCACCTTCACCCTCCCCCAGTTGATGTCCCTCTACCTGCTGCGCTCCCTGGGCGTCTACCTGGCAGGCACTCCCTTCCAGGCGGAGATCGAGGAGTTGTTCCGCGCCATCACCTCGGTCCTGCCCGACCGCTACGCGGCCCACCTGGACCGGATCGCGCGGGTCTCCCTGCCGATCCTCCACGGAGCCCGGGACTACTCCGCCGCGGCCGGCTATTTCGAGGGGCTGCAACGCGCCCTGCTGCACCAGTACCGGGTCCGGCTGAGCTATGCCAAAAAAGGGCGGGACGAACATGATGAGTACGAAACCGACCCCTACACCCTGGTCTTCCACAAGGGGGGCATCTACCTGCTGGGGTATGCCCACAACCGCAAGGCCATGCGCCTGTTCGCCCTGGAGCGGATCCGCGGGATCGAGGTAACCCGGCAACGGTTCGAGATCCCCGAGGGCTACCAGCCGGAAGCCCATTTCAGAAGCGCTTTCGGCCTGGTCAACGACACGCCCATGAAGGTCAGGGTCCGTTTCTCGCCGGATGTGGCCCATGCGGTGAAGGAACGCATCTGGATGCCAGGGCAGAAGATCAGGACTGACAGGGATGGTCGGGTAACGGTGGAGTTCGAGGCCGCCGGCGAGATGGAACTGGTCTCCTGGATACTTTCCTACGGCATGCACGCCGAGGTGCTCGACCCGCCCGAGTTGCGGCGTGAGGTGAAACGCCAGGTGCGCGAGATGCGCCAATATTACCGCAGCAGGGAAAAGAAACAGGAGAGAGCGGTTAAGCAGTAAATTTAATTATGTAATATTAACGCAGTGGAAAATAAATAATTGAACAAGGTTCAACCATGGGACAGTACGCCGAACAAGTCGTTACGAGCAAGCTCTTCAAACAATTCGATGCCCTCGTCAACTATGAGGATATAGTCGAAGCCGATGTTACCACTTTGAAGCAGCTTGTTCTGGATACCGCAGACTTCGTTGGTCCGTATCTGGATCGTATTCGCATTACTTTTCAGCAGTATACGGAACACGACTTGCGCCATCTATGCAATGTCGCCGATTTGGTCTACCGTTTTCTTCCCAAACAACAAGGCTCCCCCCAAAACGGCTTGTCACAGGTCGAAGCTATCCGCCTGAACGCGGTTGAACTGGCTTTTCTTTGGCTCGCAATCCTTCTGCACGACGCGGGAATGTTTGTCAGCGACAAGGAAAAAGAAGAAACACTGAAATCCGAAGATTACTTGCACTACTTGCGCCACTGCCAGGATCAGGTTACGGCGGCCCATAAGGCCCGTGAACAAGGGCTGGAAGTAAAAGCCCGCACCATCGAAGACGCCCTGTTGGCCGAATATTTCCGACGCCTGCATCCAGAACGGGTTTACCCTTTTATTACTGAAAAACTAAGCCACACAACTCCTCTCAAATTCCGCGATGTATCGCTATACAACGACATTGCCGAACTATGCGAAAGCCATGCATGGGGGGTGCGCGAGTCAAATAACCCTCGCGATCTGAATAAGTGCGTCGCCCGCATGGAACCGAACCGTCGTATCAAATCGTTTCGCGTCAATCTCCGCTATCTGGCTTGTTGCCTCCGTTTGGGAGATATCCTGGACTTCGACAGATCGCGCACCCCCTTGCCAGTATACGAGGAGATCGACTTCACTGAGGATGCGTCATTCAAGGAATGGAATAAGCATCTGAGCATTGAAGGTTGGAACGTGGACGAACACCGTGTGTTGTTTGAGGCGCGTTGCACTCACCCCGCATACTATGTGGCGGTGCATGATTTTCTGAATTGGGTTGATGAAGAGTTACGCGAATGCCGCTATCTGCTGGACGATGCCCCTGCCGGTGATGAAGAAAAATACTCCCTGAAGCTTGCCCATGCAGCCGACCGGCGGCAGGTGCGTATGAGTGACAGCCGTTACGTGGCCGGCGGGTTTCGTTTCCAACTCGAATACGAAGAGATCATGCGGCTGTTGATGGACAAGAGCCTCTATCCCGACTCAACTCTTTTCCTGCGGGAGTTATTACAAAACGCCCTGGATGCCTGCCGCTATCAGGAGGCCTTGGCTAAGGACGCCGACATGGCGGACAAATACAAGCCGCGTATCATGGTCTGGGATTATAGCGAAGATCCGGTTTCACCACGAGTCATTTTTCAGGACAACGGCATTGGCATGTCGCAACAACATGTAGAGAACTTTTTCCTGCGGGTCGGCAAGAGTTTCTACCGGTCCCCCGAGTTCTTGGCGGAGCGCCAGCGTTTGGCCAGCCACAACGTCCACCTGGACGCTTGTTCCCAATTCGGTATCGGCTTTCTCTCCTGCTTTCTGGGAGGTGACACAATAACGGTGGAGACGTGGCGCTATGGTAATGCACCGCTTAAGATCACTATCACAGGACCGAACAAATATTTTCTGATTGAGCGCTTGCCGGAGCCGACAGGCACGATTCAGTTCAAATCACCCAGCAATGAGTTGGAAGACGGGCCACCTTGGTTCTCCGGCACACGGATTACGGTGCACCTTAAGGAGGGATGGCACGTATGTACCGATAAACCGGGGCGAAGCATTGTTCACCAAACGCTCGAGACCTTTGCGGTAAACCAAGAGTATGACATTCTTGTGTATCGTGAGGCGACCGGTAAGCCCGAGACAATTGAGCGTCGTCGCTGGGAAAAAGCAGAGCCATTGTTTTGTAACAAACCAACCCCCAAAAAAACTGCGCTATTTCCTTTTCTAGCCCCGTTAGTATTCAATCTGCAAGATTACTCGGACGAGCTACGGGGACAAGCTGCCATATGGATGCTAAAAGGCCCTGACGGCAACCCTGCCCCTGAATGTGGTTTTCTTTCTATAATGAGAAGAAGTTATGAAGCAGGCATTAGCGTTCGTATTAATTCTACTGTCCTTGAACTTTTTAATGAAATATGCCGCTTAATAAGATTTACCGAGGCCAAAGACAGGAAATCAATAACTAATTTTGTTGTGAATGATATTTTGTTTAAATCGTTTGATACTGATGAATTGTTTGACAATTTATGTGATAAACACAAATTAAGAGAAGAAATAGAAGAGTTTATTGCCAACAATGAAGATGACTTCATTGAATTGACATCAAAAGAACGTAATTTAATTTCGCGTTTATGTAAAATTATATCAAAACAACCCAATATAGAAATTGGAAAACTCGAATGGCATCAAAGTATAGATTGTGTGCATTCATTAGTAATTGGTGACATAACCGCATTGATCAAGTCCATGCGAACTAATGGCATTCCTGACCTTGGCTCTCCTTTGAGATTTGAAAAACAGCAATTGCTTGGATTGTTTGGTATCAACGTACCCGGACTAATCGTTAGCTGGGAGCCCGCAAAAGGAGCCGCAAGTCAGCGCACCATACTTCCCGACAGTGTTAGTATGAGGATCGATGCTTACGGAGCGCTTGCTCCAAAGCCGAGCGCCAGCAGATTGTTTGTCCCTGACGAATACTCTCTGGCTCTACGTATTGCCATTGGCCGTGCTCTCGTGCGATACACGACGACCATTTTTCATGAGCACCGATCTGATCCTGTTTGGAAGCGTTGGTACCATGGTTTTCTGAAAAGATCGGCCCCAATTGAAGATGCCATTTTGGAAGAGATCGCAACAATAAACGATTTCATAGATATAGAGTGTTGCATACAGGGAGAACTCAGCACATTAAAACCTAGACAACTGGTTGATGTTTTTGGAGAAACTGCGCTGGTAATTAAAAGAGGTGGAAACCTGAAAGAGACGGGAATATTCGGATCCGAAATAAGCAAAGATGGTATATTCGATACTCTTTTTTTACCTACAACACATTGGATTTTAAAATTTTTCCCTCGTGTAAAAACGCCCGACGGAAAAGAGGCTTTCGACCTTAAGCCCATACGCGAAAAACTTGGGATGTGATTCAAGTTGTGTCATCATTACTGACAAATAATTGCTAGAAGAGAACTGCCCCATAAATCCGAACCCAAAAGGCAACACTATGTCAGATCAATCAGCCGATAATCATCTGGCCGTTGAACAGCTTCGCCGCGCAATGTACTACAGCCCATGCTTATTTTTGAGAAAGTCAATGGGACTCCGCCAAAGCGCTCACAAACTATCGCTAGAAACTTCTGGCCGTTTGGCGTTCGGCTGAGACAAAAGTTCGGTGTTCGTTATCGCCCAAAGCGTGCAGCACCGAAGTAGGAATCAATGTTTGGAGAAATTGTGCCTGCTGACCGCCTTTCCTAAAAGGACAGTCATTGAGGCCAGAAATGCTTGACATCCACGGATGCAATATTGGATAAGAATTATCCACCAAAGATTACAATAGAATTCACCGTTTGCGAGAAGCAGCACACATTATGACTGAAAAAACACCACTTAACGATATCCTTACAGCCCGCATAGCAATGGCGGGCAGGATCACCTTTGCCGCCTTCATGGAGGCCTGCCTGTACGAACCGGGGCTGGGGTATTACACCTCGCCGGGACGCAAGGTGGGGGCGGAAGGGGATTTCTACACCAGCATCTCGGTGCATGCCGCCTTCGGCCGGGTCATCGCCCGGGAGGTGGCCCAGATGTGGCGCTGCCTGGGGTCGCCCGCCTCGTTCACCCTGGTGGAGTGCGGCGCCGGCAACGGTCGCCTGGCGTGCGACATCATGGACTATCTGGCCGAGCGGGAGCCGGAGATGTACGCCGGCCTGGACCTGGTACTGGTGGAGCGGGAGCCGTCCCTGCAGACCGCCCAGGCCGAGCTTCTGGCCCGCCACAGGGAGCGGCTCCGCTGGCTCCCGCCGGAGATCTTCGGGACGGACGGTTTCAGCTTCAGCGGTTGCCTCTACTCCAACGAACTGATCGACGCCCTGCCGGTGCACCGGGTGGTGATGACACCGGAGGGGCTGCGGGAGATCTACGTTACCCTCAGGGACGGCGGATTCGCCGAGGAGATGGGGGAACCGTCCACGCCCGCCATCGCCGCCTACCTGGAGCGCATCAAGATAACGCTCCTGCCCGGCCAGCAGGCCGAGGTCAACCTGGCCGCCCCGGAGTGGCTGGCTGCGGCCGCCCGGTCATTGCAGCGCGGTTTCGTCCTGACCATCGACTACGGCTACCCGGCGGAGGAGCTCTATGCGCCCCAGCGCAAGCAAGGGACCCTCCTCTGCTATTATCGCCACCAGGTGGAGGATGATCCCTACATCCGCCTGGGACGCCAGGACATCACCGCCCACGTGGACTTCACCAGCCTGATGCGCCGGGGAGAGGAACTGGGGCTGGAACCGGTCTGGTTCGGCGAACAGTGCCGTTTCCTGCTCTCGGCCGGCATCGTGGAGGAGATCGAGGAGTCCGAACGCTCGACGGCGTCCGAAAAGGAGAAGCTCAAGGTGCGCTTGGCCTTGAAGAAGCTGATCATGCCCGAGGGGGGCATGGGCGATACCTTCCGGGTCCTGATCCAGGCCAGAGGGGTCGAGAGTCCCCGCCTGCTCTGCCAGCGCCGGATAGGGGGCTGAATGCCGGAATGCTCCCTTTCCGCCATCCGCGGCATCATCTTCGATCTGGACGGCACCCTGTATGTGTCGGACCCGTTTGCGGCGACCATCCAGGCTACGGCTGCCGGCTATATCGCCTCCCTCAAGGGGGTCAGCGACGACGAGGCCCGTTCGCTCATGACCGCCACCCGCTCATGGCTTTCCGAGGTACACGACATTACCCCGACCCTCTCGGCGGTCTGCACCGAATTGGGCGGCAGCATCAGGGACCTGCACGCGCTTTTCGAGGCCCGGCTGCGGCCCGAGGCATATCTGGTGCGGGATGAACGGGTCATCGCCCTATTGGAACGCCTGTCCCGGCGTTTTGACCTCGCACTCCTTACCAACAACAACCGCGCCCTGGCGGCCCGCATTACCGGATACCTGGGGCTGGACGGCTTTTTCCGGCAGGTCTTCGCCATTGACGACCAATGGCTCGCCAAACCACACGAGATGATACTGGAGCACGTGCTGAACCGGCTCGGCCTGGCTCCCGCCGAGGCGCTTTTCGTCGGGGACCGCTACGACGTGGACCTGCGGCTGCCCGAGCAGCGGGGCTGCCCGGTCTATCTCAGCCAGAGCATCGAACAACTACTGCGGCTGGAGGGGTTGCTGTACTGACCCTCCCCTTGAGGAACACACGACGACAAAGGAGGCAAACTCATGACCCAAAGCAAGGAGATGCTCGACGCCATCATGCGCGCCATCGAGCTTGAAAAAGAGACCTTCGACCTGTACGTGAAGGCCGAGCACAAGACCTTCAACCCTGCCGGAAAACGGATCTTCACGTGGTTGGCCAAAACCGAGGAAGAGCACTACATGAAGCTGACCGAGCTGTACCACTCCCTGCACGAGGGCGGCCGCTGGGTATTTTACGGCGGCTCCAGCTTCGAGCTCGAGCCGACCGGCAGCGATGAGCAGCAGGTCAGTTTCGACACCGACGACACCGAGGCCCTGAAGATCGCCCAGAACATCGAGAAGCGCGGCATGGTCTATTATGAGGAACTGATCGCCAAGACCGGCGACCCGGACGGCAGGGCGATGTTGGAGACCCTCAGAAACGAGGAGGTCGAGCACTTGCGGGTGATCACCGAAAAGCTGGAGGGGTTGAAGGGATGACCGACAAAAAGGCCCGCTTTTGGCGGGCCTTTTTGCTCCATACGCCTATGCAAGGCGGAATCTTCTTACCTCTTCCTGCAGTGTTGCAGCCAGGCGGGCGAGATCGGAGGCTGCCTGGGCCGACTCCTGGGCGCCATGGGCGGTGTCATCCACCACCCGGCTCATTTGCTGGATATTACTGGTGATCTCGTGGGTGGTGGCCGTCTGCTGCTCCGCCGCCGTGGCGATCTGATTGACCTCCATGGCAACCTCGCTGACCTTGTCGAGGATTACATGCAGGGCTTGCCCGGAACTGGCCGCTCCCTCACTTCCCCGCTCGACCTCATGCACCCCCTCTT
This sequence comes from Oryzomonas sagensis, assembly GCF_008802355.1. NCBI lineage: Bacteria > Pseudomonadati > Thermodesulfobacteriota > Desulfuromonadia > Geobacterales > Geobacteraceae > Oryzomonas > Oryzomonas sagensis. Next base: position 501,571 of record NZ_VZRA01000001.1, read on the forward strand.
CCATGATGGCCACGGCACCCCGGGTTTCCGCCTGGATGGCCTTGATCATCTCCCCGATCTCGCGGGTGGCCTTGGTGGTGCGTTCGGCAAGCGCCCGCACCTCGTCGGCCACAACCGCAAAACCACGCCCCTGCTCCCCGGCGCGAGCGGCCTCGATGGCGGCATTCAGCGCCAGCAGATTGGTCTGATCGGCGATATCCTCGATGGTACTGACGATTGCACCTATCTGATCGGAACGTTTCCCCAGCGCCTCCACCGTGCGTGCCGACTCGGAGACCTTGTCGCTGATACGCCCCATGCCGGCGATGGTCGACTCGACGACCTCGGCGCCATCCCGCGCAGAGTCGCTCGCGTGGCGGGCGCCATCCGCCACCCGTCCGCAGTTTTGGGCAATCTCACCGCTGGTGGCGGCCATCTCCTCGCTGGCGGTCGCCACGGCATTGGCCTGTGCTGCGACCTCTTCGGCACCCGTGGCGATCCGCACCGAACTTGCCGAGAGCTGTGACGAAGCAGCGGAAACCTGCAGGGCGCTCTCGTTCATAGACTGGATGATCCTGCGCAGACTGTCGAGCATGGCGTTCAGCCGCACCCCCATCTGGCCAAACTCGTCTCGATGTTCCACATTCACCTGTACCGTAAGGTCGTTATCGGCAACACGGTCTATGGCTGCCGAAAAATCGGCGATGCTCTTCCTGATCCCCCGGCCCAGCAACGTGCTGAATGCCAGCAGGACGACGGCAGCGCCAAACGCACACGCCATCTGCACATAAACACGCTGTTGCGCCCGCGCTCGAACCGTCCCACGCGTCGTCTCCATGGCCTTTTTATTGGTTTCCGCCAAAGTGACCAGCGCCTTTCGCACCTCCATGTCGAAGCCATGCCCCAACTGGGTGTCAACCTCGGTGGCATTCGTGTTGGCCTGCCGGAGTCCGACCAGTTTATCCATGCTGGCCCGGTAGCCGGCAAGAAGCTGGAGCGCCCGCTCCGCCGCCTTCCGGTCATCGGCATCCGAAAGCGTGATAAACTCCCTGAGATTGTCCTCAATGGCCCCGGTTTCCTTCCGGAACTCCTCCACGTGCTTGGCGTTGCCGCGGATCAGATAGTTTTTGTACGCCCGCATCGCCATACCCATGCGGTCCAACGAATCCGTGGAGAGCTGGACTTGGCGATAATCGCTGCGAAACATCTCATCGTAGCTTCCCTCGATGAAACCGGCCGTTGACCAGGAAAGCGCCGCAACAAAGACCAGTACCGCCAGACTGCCAACCATGAGAAACAAAAGTTTTTTCGCTACCGTCATGAAATCCTCCCGATATTGTGCCACGTATGCGTGGCACAATTTAATCCGGCCCGGGCGTTCCCATAATAAAAATATGCCGAATGGCCGAATACGGCATCCGAACGGTCTATTTTCGGACATGAATGGTTGTTGCCGTTTTTCAGGGAAGGGGGCCTCCCGGAACGGAAAGACCCTGGAACAACGGTGGGGGATACAAGGACACAGCCGTGCGTCACAGAAAAGGGCGTCACGCGGAACCGGCAGAATGGGGATGCGGGTCTTCCTCCCGGGAGGGAGCGGCCTTTAGGCGATACTCTTCCGGAGGTAGTCGATCACGGCCGCCATGTCCTCGGGCGGTTCGGTGGTGAACTCCAGAAACTCGCCCGTGGTGGGATGGATGAATCCCAGCGTGTGGGCGTGCAGCGCCTGCCGTCCCAAGGCTGTGATCAATTTGCGGAGTTGCGTATCGGCGAGGTTGTTGAAGCGACCGCCGTCGGGGTAGAGCGGGTCCCCCAGGAGGGGAAAGCCGGCCTCGGAGAGGTGCACCCTGATCTGGTGGGTGCGTCCGGTCTCCAGGCGCAGCTCCACCAGGGACACGCGGGCGTAACGCTCCTTCACGCGCCAGCGCGTTACCGCATGCCTGCCGCTCTTGGCCTTGCCCGACAGACGTACCCGCTCGGTGGGATGGCGGCCGATAATCCCTTCGATCTTGCCCGTATCTTCCTTTGGGCTCCCGTAGATCAGGGCCTGGTAGATGCGTTTGACGGAATGCACGCTGAACTGGCTCGACAGCGACTGGTGGGCGCGGTCGTTCTTGGCCGCCACCAGTACCCCCGAGGTATCCTTGTCCAGACGATGGACGATGCCGGGGCGCAGTTCGCCGCCGATGCCCGACAGGTCGCGGCAGTGGGCCAAGAGGGCGTTCACCAGGGTGCCGGAGCTGTTGCCCGCCCCCGGATGCACCACCATCCCGGCCGCCTTGTTGATGACGATCAGGTCGGCATCCTCGTAGAGCACCTCCAGCGGGATCGCCTCGGGCTGCGGCTCGGCGGGCTGGGGCGGCGGTATCTCCACCAGGATGCGCTCCCCCCCTTTGACCTTCAGGGATGCCCGGGCCGTCTTGCCGTCAACCAGCACATTGCCCGCCTCGATCAGGCGCTGGACCGTGGCGCGCGTCTCCCCTCCCAACTCCCGGCAGATGTAGAGGTCGAGCCGCTGGGGTTCCGTGTCCGGCGGACAGATGAGAATCGTCTGGTTCATAAGCGTTTAAACTCCGTGGGTATCAAAAAAGCAGAGGCGCATCCCCTGTGCAGGGGAGCGCCTCCGGAAAAGAACCGCTGCCGTGGCCGCGAGCCTACCAGATGTTCGACTCGATCTTGCCGGCCCGCTTGATGAGCACATCCACCACGGCAATGTCGAAGATACCCTCGGGGCCGACTTCGGGGGACACCCGGGAAAAGAAATGTTGACGCCCCTCTTCCAACTCTTCCCGGAGGACATCGAAGATATTGTCGTTCTTGATGCCGCTCTCCACCTTTTCGGCGTTGTACATGGCCACATCGGAGATGATGGCCCGCGCCAGCCGTTTGGCCTGGTCGGGATTCTCAATCATGTTCATGAGCGCTCTTTCCCCGTCTGTCGAAATTTATCCGTCCATACTCGCACAAATTTGAACAAAACTCCAGAAGCAAGGCAGCAAGATCCCGATGACTATACCAGCAGCACTACCTGGGACGCAAGGCAAAGTAGATGTTGGCGTCGCCGCGCCGCACCAGGAGGGTCAGGGTGCTTCCCGGACGCACCTGCCGGATGGCGCGTTGGTAGTCGGCGCTGCCGGTAACCCTCATACGGTTGACGGAGACGATCACGTCGCCGCGCCGCATGCCCGCCTCGGCGGCCGTGCCGCCCCGCGCCACGTCGACAACCACCGCGCCGTCACCTTCCTCGGAGTCGTCCACCGTAAGGCCGAGCTGATCGCCCCGCCCCTGGGGCTCGCCGCCCGCTCCGCGGCGCTGTTTCGACGCTGTGTCGGAACTGGTCAGGGTCATGGTCACCTCCCGCGGCGTGCCGTCCCGGAAGATCGTCACCTTGACCGGCTTGCCGATCCCGGCCTCGCCCACCAGGCGCTGCAGGTGCGACGGGTCCTTCACGTCGGTGCCGTTAAAGGCGATGATCACGTCTCCCTGGCGAATGCCGGCCCTCTCCGCCGGGCTCCCCTTCATGATGTCGTTGATCAGAGCCCCCTTGGTCTGCTTCAGGCCGAAGGACCTGGCCAGTTCTTCCGTGACCGGCTGGATCGTCACCCCCATCCAGCCGCGGCTCACATTCCCCTTCCGGATGAGCTGGCTGAAGATCGGCTTGGCCATGTTCGCGGGGATGGCAAAACCGATGCCCTGGCCGGCGGCTACGATGGCGGTGTTGATGCCGATGACCTCGCCGTAGATGTTGAGCAGGGGGCCGCCTGAATTGCCCGGGTTGATGGATGCGTCGGTCTGAATGAAGTTCTCGTAGGTTTCGATGCCCACGTTGGAGCGGCCGGTAGCCGAGATGACGCCGACCGTCATGGTCCGGTCCAGGCCGAAGGGGTTGCCGATGGCGATGGCCCACTGGCCGACCTCAAGCTTGTCCGAATCGCCCAGAACCGCGGTCGGCAGGTCCGTGGCGTTGATCTTGATCACGGCTATATCGGTCTTCTGGTCGCCGCCTACGACCTTCGCATCGTAGACTTTGTCGTTGGAGAGCTTGACCTGGACCGTCTCGGCATCGCGCACCACATGGTCATTGGTCACGATGTAGCCGTCCTTGCTGATGATGAACCCCGAGCCAAGGCTCTTGTCGCGGCGGTACTGGGGTTGCCCGTCCCCTCCGAAAAAGTCCTCGAAAAAGGGCGACATTTCAAAGAACGGCTGCATCATCTTCTTCTTGCTGATGGTGGATATGTTGACGACGCAGGGGGTGACCTTCTTGGCCACCGTGCTGAAGGCCTTCTGGGTGGAGAGGATGTCGGAGGGCACATCCTTGACCGGCGCCTCCGCCTCGCCCGCCTTGCGTTTCGATTCGAGAAACAGGGGTGAATCGCTTTTGCCGCTGCAGGCCGCCAGGCCGCCGAGCAGCAGCGCGCAGATGACGGCGAACAGCAGTACATGGGAATAGGTTTTAAATTTCATAGGGTTCTCGTATGCACTCCCCTCATTGGATTCGGCTCGGAAACTATTGATTCAAGTATAAGTCGGATGTCAACGGAATTCAAGGGCGGCAGGCGGGAACCGCCGCATGTTCTACCTGATATAATAATGTTATTGTAAACAGTATCCATTTTGTGTAAAAATAATTTCATACACCCGAAACATTCGGAGGGGCATATGACCGACATCAAGGCGCAGATCAAAGAATTCCGCATCGGCCAGAAGATCAGGGGGCTCCGCCAGCAGAAGCGGTTGACCCTCCAGGAACTGTCCGACCTGACAACCCTTTCCAAGCCGCTCCTGTCGCAGATCGAGAACGAGCAGGTCGTTCCCCCTCTGGCAACGCTGCTCAAGATCGCCAAGGGGTTGAAGGTCGGCATCCATTTTTTCTTCGAGGACGAGAGCAACCGGCAGCGATACGTCATGACCAAACGGGAGGCGCTCCCGGGGTTCGAAGCGGTTCAGCGGCCGATCATCAACGACGTTTCACGCCCCTATGTCTACCATTCCCTGGCCCAGGGGATGCGGCACAAGCACATGGAACCGTTTTTGGTGGAGTTCGACGCCTGTTCCTGGGATGAGCGGCTTTTCTTCAAGCACGAGGGGGATGAGGAGTTTCTCTACATCGTCGCCGGGGAACTGGATCTCCACTACAACAACGAGGTCATCCGCCTGCGCGCCGGCGACAGCATCTATTACGACTCCAGCCAGCCCCATGGCTGGGTTGCCGTGGGCGAAGAAAAGGCCAAGGCGGTGGCGGTGCTGTACACGAAGGATTGATGCGGGTACGGAATGGGGGGCCTCAACGAGCGTTTCCCGCCGCTCCCTCGTCGTCAGCCGACCGCCCCTTCACGAACGCGCTCTGCGTACCCGGCGGCAACGCACCTCCTGCCGCGCTCCGGTTGCAGATCAGCATCTTTTTGCCCTTGGTCCCCAAGACGACGGGTGCGGGGACGAGCCGGGGGGCAATCCGCTCGTAGTCGGCCCGCTTGAGCAAAGCGGCAACCGGCTGCTCCCCCTGCCACAACCGCAGGAAATCGGTTTCCTCGACAAACCAGGCCGTCTGGTCCCCCTGCCTGCTCCCGAACTCCAACTCTCCCCTGCCTCCCACGACCACCACCCGCTTCCCGGCATAAAACGGCAACGACTGTTCGTAACCGAATGAGGCCAGGCAGCCGCCATGGGAGGTGGCCTGCCGCCCCAGCAGGGCGAGCTCCTTCGAAGACTTTTTGAACTCGATCCCCTCAAGGAACAGTTGCAGCCCCATGGTCTCCAAAAAGTACGAACCGAGGCAGAGCCCGGCGAACAGGATCAGCAGGCTCCTTTTCCGGCCGGCCAGCCAGACCGCCGCCCCCATGGACAATGCCAGGCAGGCGACGACAACGCCCCCCAGGGGCGACAGGAGGGGCGGTTTCGTCACCAGCGACCCGCCGGGGCGCACCAGGCCGGAACCGGTCAGAATCGGGGCAAGCTCCCGTACGTGCGGGTAGATAATGGCCAGCACGGCCATTACTGCCAAAAGCGTTCCCAGAATGGCCTTTTCCGGCCCAAACGTCTGCCGCTGTTCCTCCGCGTCCATCAGGTCGGAGAACATCTTTCCGGTCAGGAGGGCCAGGGCCGGAAACACGGGAAGGATATACGGGATCAGCTTGGAGTGGGACGCGGAAAAGAAGAGGAAGATGAAGGCGGCCCAGAGGAGCAGGAACAGCAGACGCTCTCCGTTCCGGCTGCGCCGTTCGCCCCAGGCCCGCGCAATGGCCCGAGCGCCGTATAACGACCAGGGAAACATGGTCAGGAGCAGGATGGGGATAAAGAACCAGAACGGCTGATAACGGTCGTGGACCGTGGTGAGGAAACGTTCCAGGTGCTCGTGGATAAAGAAAAAACGGGCGAATGCCGGGTTGCGCGCCGAGACCAGCACGAACCAGGGGGCCGCCACTGCCAGGAAAAGCGCGCTGCCGCCGGGGAGGCGCATTTCCTTCAGCAGATGCCAGCGCCGGGTCGTTGCCAGGTAGAGGACGATGATGCCTGCGGGGAAGAGCAGCCCGACCAGCCCCTTGGCGAGCACGGCCAGGGCCGCGAAGAGGTACAGTGCATAGTAGTAGCGCCCTTTATGCCGTTCCTGGTCATCGGCGGCGATGATGAAGCAGCACAGGGCCGCCGACAGGCACACGGTCAACGTCATGTCGGTCAGATTGATGCGGGACTGGGCGATGAACCCGGTAGAGGTGCCCAGGATGAAGGCGGAGAGCAGCCCCTCGCGTCTGCCGAACAGTTTGCGGCCGGTATGATAGACCAGCAGCACGGTCAAAAGACCCGCCAGCGCACCGGCAAACCGGGCGGCGAATTCGTTCAGCCCGAAGAGTTTGAACGAAAGGGCGTTCAGCCAGTAGTGCAGGGGAGGCTTTTCGAAATACGCGACATAGTTGAGCATCGGGGTGACGAAATCGCCCCGCTCCAGCATCTCCCGGGGGACTTCCGCATAACGCCCCTCGTCCGGCTCGATCAACCCGGCATTGCCGAGGAAGAGAAAGAAGGCCCCCCCGAACAGGATCATCAGTATCAGTATGTCGCGCGGCGCCGGATAGTGGCGGGGGAAAAAATAGGCCTTGAGATCTTTCATGGCAACCATCCCTGGTACGGCAACAGTGCCCGGCACTGACAAATTGCTGCACTGCAATCGCCTGCCGGACACTGTCGTTTTTTTCGCATTACTCTTTGTACCACACTTTTTTTAAACCGCATGCTCGTCCGCTCTTCACCCGCACCGCACTGACGGCCGCAGTTCGACCTGTCAGGTGCGGTGGGGATGGGTAACGGCCTATCTATATGCCCCCGCCGCCAAGCACCTTGTAGAGCGTCACCAGGTTCGTCAGCCGCGAAAGGCTGACACTGATCAGATTCTGCCGGGCCGCGTACTGGGAACGCTGGGAGTCCAGCACAACCAGGTAACTATCGACCCCGTTGCGGTAACGCGCCTCGGACAGGTTGTAACTCACGGTAGTCGCCTCGACCAGCGACTGTTGGGCCGCCAACTGGTCGCCCAGGGTTCCGCGCTCCGCGAGGGCGTTGGCGACCTCTTGGAAAGCGGTCTGGATCGCCTTTTCATACTGGGCCACGTAGATCTGCCGGTCCACCTTGGCCACGTTAAGATTGGCTCGGTTTGCCCCGCCATCGAAGATCGGCAGGGAGATCTGGGGAGCAAAAGCCCAGGCCGCCGAACCTGGCGCGAAGAGGTTGGCAAGCTGATCGCTGGTGGTGCCGGCAGAGGCGGTCAGGGAGATGCGCGGGAAAAAGGCGGCGCGGGCAGCCCCGATATTGGCGTTGGCCCCCTTGAGCAGGCTTTCGGCCTGGAGGATGTCGGGGCGGCGTTGCAGCACCTCCGACGGGAGCCCCGGACCGATCTCCTTCAGCATGGCCGTCGTGCCGAGCTTGGACGGGAGCAACTCCGCCGGGACCGGGGAACCGACCAGCAGCGTCAGGCCGTTCTCGTCCTGGGCCACCTGGGAGGTGTATTTTGCCATGTCCGCCCGTGCCGTGTCGACACTGGTCTGGGCCTGGCGCAGGTCGAGTTCCGATGATGCCCCCAGCTCGTAACGGCGCTTGGTCAGGTCGTAGGAGGCCTGCTGGCTGGCAAGCGTATCCGTGACGAGTTGCAGGCGTTCCCGGTCCGCGGCAAGGGTCAGGTAACTGCTGGCGACCTGGGCCACCAGGGAGATCTGGCTGCTGATCCGTGCCTGTTCCGTGGCCAGGTATTGCTCCAGCGCCTGGTCCTTGAGACTCCGCACCCGTCCGAAGAAGTCCAGCTCATAGGAGCTGAAGCCCAGATTGGCGCTGTATGCGCGGGTAATAGAGGCATTTCCGCTGCTCGAGACGCTTGCCGGGTAGCGCTGGACCGTGCCGCTGCCGGTGGCGTTGACCGTCGGGAAGAGTTCGGCCCGCTGGATCTGGTACATGGCCTGGTATTTCTCGATGGTGAGCGTGGCCACCCGCAGATCGCGATTATTGGCCAGCGCCAGCTCGATGACCTTCCTCAGGTTCTCGTCCTGGAAGAAATCCTTCCAAGGGATATCGGCAGCCGCCCGCTCGCCCGGTTTGGCCGCGCTGTTCTTGTAGGCCGGACCGCTCGGCCATGCGGTCGGGGCGGGAGATTCGGGACGCGTATAGGTGGGCGCCATGGTCGAGCAGCCGGCCAGGCAGACGAGCACCCCCAACGGGAGGCACAGGGATGTGGTTATGCGTTTGATATCTCTCATATCAGTTCACCTCCGAAGGTTTGACGGCAACGTCCGGTTCTGCGGGGGGGAGCTGGTGGTTCTGCTTCTTCCCGAACAGGCGGGAAACCAGGACAAAGAAAAACGGAATAAAGATCAGGTCGATGAAGGTTGCCGAAAGAAGGCCGCCGGTGACGGCGGTGCCGATGGCGTTCTGGGCCCCGGCCCCCGCTCCCTTGGTAAGGGCCAGCGGCAAGGTACCGAAGAAGAACGCCAGCGACGTCATGAGGACCGGCCTGAGCCGGATCTTCACCGCCGCCAGGGTGGCCTCGACCAGTCCCAGCCCCTGATGCATCTCGCTCTTGATAAACTGGATGATCAGGATGGCGTTCTTCGTTGAAAGCCCCACGGTGGTGAGCAGGCCGATCTGGAGGTAGATATCGTTGGGGAGCACCCGCAGGGTAACCGCCGTAACCGCACCCACCAGGCCGAGCGGCAGCATCAACAGGTTGACGAACGGGATGGTCCAGCTCTCATACAACGCCGCCACGCTGAGAAACACCACGATCAGCGAGATGGCGTAGAGCGCCGGTGCCTGGGCACCCGCCTGCTTCTCCTCGTAGGAGAGACCGGTCCACTCATAGCCGATCCCCGGGGGCAATTGGGCGGCCATCTTCTCCATCTCGGCCATGGCTTCACCCGTACTTACCCCGGTTGCAGCCTGTCCCTGAATCTCCACGGAGGAAATGCCGTTATACCGTTCCAGGCGTGGCGAGCCGTACTGCCAGCGAGCGGTGGCAAAGGACGAGAACGGCACCATGTCACCGTTTTTGTTGGTGACATACCAGGTGTTGATATCCTCAGGCACCATGCGGTACTTGGCATCGGACTGGAGATAGACCTTCTTGACCCGTCCGTTTTCAATGAAGTCGTTCACGTAGGAACTACCCCAGGCAGTGGCCAGGACACTGTTGACATCCGCCAGGGCAATCCCTTGGGCCCCGGCCCTCACGTCATCGATATCCAGCTTGAACTGGGGAGAGTCGTCCTGGCCGTTGGGGCGCACCGCCATCAGTTTCGGATTCTTCGCGGCCATGCCCAAAAGCTGGTTACGTGCCTCCATCAGTTTTTCGTGCCCAACCCCGCTACGGTCCTGGAGCATGAAGTCAAAACCGTTGGCCTGCCCCAGTTCAATTACCGCGGGGGGGGAAATGGCAAAAACCAGGCCGTCCTTGATCTTGGAGAAAGCCCCCATGGCTCGCGCGGCAATAGCCGGCGCCTTCAGCTCAGGGGACTGGCGAAGCTTCCAGTCCTTAAGCTTCACAAAGGCAAGGCCCATATTCTGGCCGCGACCGGCAAAGCTGATACCCGCCACCGTAACTACCGATTCCACGGTCTTTTGTTCCTGTTCATTAAAGTGCTTTTCCAGCTGATGTATGACCTGGATGGTCCGTTCTTCCGTAGCCCCTGCCGGCAACTGGATCTGGCAAATGAGAAATCCTTGGTCCTCATCCGGCAGGAACGCGGTTGGCAGACGGAGGAAGAGGAAGGCCATGCACGCGACGATGGCACCGTACACCATCAGATAGCGCAGCGGCTTGCCGAAGGAACGGCCGACGAGCCCCTCGTACTGCTCCCTGCGGCGGTCAAACCAGTTGTTGAACAGATGGAAGGGCGTTTTGAACCAGCCCGATTCGCCTGGGACATGCCCCTTCGCCACCGGCTTGAGCAGGGTGGCGCAGAGGGCCGGGGTGAGGGTCATGGCCAGCACGACCGAGAGGATCATGGCGGAGACGATGGTAATGGAAAACTGGCGGTAGATGACGCCGGTGGAGCCGCCGAAAAAGGCCATGGGCGTAAAGACCGCCGTCAACACGGTGACGATCCCCCAAAGGGCGCCGGTGATCTGCCCCATGGACTTGATGGTCGCCTCCTTAGGAGGCAACCCCTCTTCGCTCATGATGCGTTCCACGTTCTCGACCACGACGATGGCGTCATCAACCAGGAGGCCGATGACAATGACCAGGGCGAACATGGTGAGGGTGTTGATGGAGAACCCGCAGGCCGACAAGACCCCGAAGGTGCCCAGGAGCACCACCGGCACCGCGATGGTGGGGATCAGCGTCGCCCGGATGTTCTGCAGGAACACGAACATGATGATAAAGACCAGGAAGACCGCCTCAAACAAGGTCTTGACCACCTCTTCGATGGAGATCTTCACAAAGGGGGTGGTGTCGTAGGGGTACGCCACCTTGACGCCGGCAGGGAAGAACTTGGACAACTCCGTCATCTTCGCCTTGATCCTGGTGGCGGTATCCAGCGCGTTGGCGCCGGCAGCCAGCCTGATGGCCATCATCCCCACCGGTTTCCCTTTGTAGAAACCGTTGATATCATAGCTTTCCGTGCCGATCTTGCACTCGGCCACATCCTTCAGCTTGACCGTGGAGCCGTCGCTGTTGGTGCGCAGGATGATCTCCCCGAACTGCTCCGGCGTCTGGAGCAGGGTCCGGGCGGTGATGGTGGCGTTTAATTGTTGTCCCTGCATAGCGGGGGTGCCGCCGAACTGACCGGCCGAGACCTGGGCGTTCTGGGCCGTGACCGCGTTGCTCACATCAGTGGAAGTCAGCTTGTAGTTGTTCAGCTTGGTCGGATTCAGCCAGATGCGCATGGCGTTCTGGGAACCGAACACCTGTAGCTCGCCCACCCCTTCGAGCCGGCTGACGATGTCCTGCACGTTGGCCACCAGGTAGTCGGTCAGGCCGAAGCGGTCCATGGAACCGTCTTCCGAGACGAGGCCAACCAATATCAGGTAGTTCTTTGTGGACTTCACCACCGAAATCCCCTGTTTCTGCACGACCTGGGGCAATAGCGGGGTGGCCAGTTGCAGCTTGTTCTGTACCTGCACCTGGGCAATATTCGGGTCGGTCCCGGCCTTGAAGGTCAGGTTGATGGAGACGGAGCCGGCGGAATCGCTGGTGGACGCCATATAAATCAGGTTGTCGATGCCGTTGAGTTTCTGTTCGACGACCTGGGTAACCGTATCCTGCACCGTCTGGGCCGAGGCCCCCGGATACGTGGCGTTGATGGTGATCTGGGGCGGCGCAATCGGCGGATACTGGGAGACCGGCAATGTCTTGATCGCCAGAAGACCCGCCAGCATGATCATGATGGCGATCACCCAGGCAAAGATCGGGCGATTGATGAAAAAACGAGGCATGGAGGATCTCCTTTATTTTTTTGCTGCGGCGGGCTGAGTTGCTGCGGCAGGAGAGGCCCCTGCGGCAGGCTGGCTGCCGAAGGGAACGGCCTTGACCGGCGTTCCCGGACGCGCCTTCTGCAACCCTTCCAGAATCACGCGGTCACCCGCCTTGAGGCCGTCGCTGACCAGCCAGTTCTCGCCGACGGTCCGGGCAACCTTGATGACCCGCTGCTCCACCTTTTCCTCCGCCCCTACCACCATGACCGTGGCTTCCCCCTTCTGGTTGCGGGTCACGCCGCGCTGCGGGACCAGGATGGCGTTCTCATTAACCCCCTCCTCCAGAATGGCGCGGACGAACATACCCGGCAACAGGGCCTGTTTCGGGTTCGGGAAGACCGCCCGCAGGGTCACGGAACCGGTGCTCTGGTCCACGGTAACCTCGGAAAACTTCAGGGCGCCCGGCAACGGATAGGCGCTGCCGTCCTCCAATATCAGCTTGACCCGGGCCTGGGTTGCCGCATTGCTTTTCAGAATGCCGCTGGCCAGGCTCTGCTTCAGACGCAGCAGTTCGGCGCTGGACTGGGTGACATCCACATACATGGAGCTCAACTGCTGGACGGTGGCCAGGGCCGTAGCCTGGTTTGCGGTCACCAACGCCCCGTCGGTCACGCTGGAGCGGCCGATCCGCCCGGAGATGGGGGCCGTTACCTTGGTATAGGCCAGATTGATGCGGGCGGTTTCCACCGCGGCCTTGGCGGAGGCCACATCGGCCTCGCCCTGCTTGAGCGCGGCGTAGGCGTCATCGTAGTCCTGCTGGCTGACCGCCTTGATCTTCACCAACTCCTTATAGCGCCCCGCTTTCAGCCGGACGCTCGCCAGACTGGCTTCCGCCCTGGCAAGCGCCGCCTTGGCGCTGGCGTAGGTCGCCTGATAGGTTGCCGGATCAATCTGGTAGAGTACCTGGCCTGCCTTGACATCGCTTCCTTCGGTGAAAACCCGCTTCTGGATGATGCCGTTGACCTGGGGGCGGACTTCGGCAATCAGGTGGGGCGAGGTACGTCCCGGCACTTCCGTCGTCAGGGCAACGCGCTGCGGCTGAATAACCACCACCCCCACTTCGGGGGGACCGGCCTTCGGCGCCGCTCCGTCGGCAGTCTGCTTTTTCCCGCAGCCCGTCAGCAGCAGCCCGCCAACAAATACCCCCATGAGGGTAATCAGCATGATTCTTACATTGTTTTGCATGGAACACCTCTAAATTGAATAATTTCCGGCTCAACCACAGCGTTGAGGCGAATCGTGTTGTTACGTACCGAGAACGAGAGACGACTGCGGCATCTGAATGGGTACGTCATGAGTGGCAACCCTATTGGAATCACCTTAGAATTTATTTAGAATGAACACTCATTCAAAAAACGGTTCTAAAAAAACCGTATCCGAAACCGCTCCCTCGTTATGCGGTTATCGCCGTACGGAATCCCAACTTGCCGCAACGACCTCCTCTATGAGAGGTTTGTCCAGGGTGATGAACCCGAGGATATGGTCCCGCATCACCGCGAGCAGCGGGCCAAACGCCAGGGAATCTATGACAAAAAACGGCAGATCCTTCAAGACCTGCTGGGCAACGCCCTGTTCGAACAGGTCGTTATACACCGTGCGCTTGCCCGGCTCACCCATGATTCTGTCCCTGCGAAAGGCCGTGCCGTACGGGGAGTTGTAAAATTGCTCCCCATAGCGGAAATCAAGGGGGTTGGCGATGAAGTAGGTGATGAGACGCGTTCCGAGATGGATGAACCGCTCCCTGATCGGTCCTGTTTCCGGATAGCCCTTGAGGATGAAGGCCGATACCCGCTTCTCGATATCCCGGTAAAGCTCGTTGATGAGGATATCCTTGCTCTTGAAGTAGAGATAGATCGTACCGGCGCCGACCCCGGCCCGGTCGGCGATCAGGGAAACCGAAGCCCCATGGAAGCCGCACTCGGCGATAAGTTTACGTGCTGCATTAAAAATGTCGTCGCGCTTGCAGGACATTTCTTCTCCTATTCTGAATGATCACTCATTCAGAATAGGAGTCCGCGTCTTCTCTGTCAAGATTTTTTTGCACGCGACAAAAACAGTGGCACCAACCGGGGCGACAAACCCCGGGGTGTCAGGGGGACGGGTCCCCCTTGCCGGTGGCAGAGATTGCATTCCGTAGCGCCCGGACCCTCTCCACGGCTGGCGGATGGGAATAATAGAAAGCGGCATACCAGGGATGGGGGAACAGATTGGAGAGGTTCTCGACCGACAGCTTAACCAGGGCCGAGGCCAGATCCTGGGGGCGGCCGGTCAGGTCGGTGGCGAAGCGGTCCGCTTCCCGTTCGTGGCAACGGGAGCGCCACGCCGAAAACGGCGTCACGGGGAACAACACCAACGAGCCGATAAAGCCTAAGATGACCATCCGGGACGGAAGGGAGAGGTCACCCTCAATCCCCAAGAGGCCGGGCAGGGCGGGCCAGGTGAGCAGTTTGAAACTGATCCAGGCCCCGCCAAGGGCCAGCAGTTCGGCGGTCACCAGCCGTTTCCAGATATGCCCCTTCTTCCAGTGGCCGATTTCGTGGGCCAGCACCGCCACGATCTCGCCGTGGGTCATCTGCTCGATGAGGGTATCGAACAGCACGATGCGCTTGACCTTGCCGATGCCGGTAAAGTAGGCATTGGAATGCTTGCTGCGCCGGGAGGCGTCCATCTGCATCACCCGCCCCACTTTCAGGCCCGCCTTCCCCATCATGACGCGAATCTCCGCCTCCAGCCCCTCCTCCGTAACCGGCTCGAACTTGTTGAAAAGCGGCTCAATCACATAGGGGGAGAGAAACATCATGAACAGGCTGAACAACGCCATGAAGGCCCACACCCAGATCCACCAGTGGCCGGGGCTCCATTGGATCAACCAGAAGGCCACGGCGACCAGGAAGGCCAGCAAGAGGGCTCCGATGGCCTGGGATTTGAAAAGATCCATGAGCCACAGCTTCGGCGTGGTCGTGTTGAAGCCGTAACGGGCCTCGATGCGGAAGGTGCCGTACAGATCGAAGGGGAGGCCCAGCAGGGTCTGTATCCAGGCAAGGAGAAGGAAATAGATGATGGCCGAAGTGATGACGCCCCCGCAGAGCCCCATGACAAACCGGTCATACACCACGACCAGCCCGCCGAACAGGAACAGGAGCAAAAGCCCATTGTCGAACAGCGACTCCCACAGCCCGAGCCGGCTGCTGTCCAGGGTATAGGCGGTGCTTGCGCGCAGTTTGTCCTCGTCGATGCTCCCCGCGAACTCCTCGGGCACGGCCGAGCCGTATTGCTTCAGGTGGCGCAGATTGATGTGGCGCAGCCAGTAGGTGAAAGCGGTGACCAGGGCAAACAGGATGAACAGGGCCAATTTCATCGTTCCTTTTCCTTCTTTCGTTTCTGGACCGCAAAGAAGGCACGGAGACTGCCCCGCGCCTTCTTTGCGTATGGTCGACCAGAGAGTTGACAGGTTCTTTCAAGGGGGGAGGACCATATCATATCGTCATAGCAATGCAATCACTTCCTTCACGCATTTGTCGATCCCCTCGTACGCCTCCGAGATACGGTGCGCCAGCATGTAGGCCGGAGTGGACACGATCTTGTTCGCGCGGTCCACGACGAATTCGGTGACCGGGCACTCCTGATGCCGGGCGCCGGTCTTTTCCATCTCGGCCGCCGTGCCCGCATCATTGCCGATGGTCAGGGTCGGCGCCCTGTCCTTGCCCAGCACCATCGCCACAACGGCCGGGGCGATGCAGATGGCGCCGATCGGTTTGCCGGCCGTCGCCATCTCCCGGAGCAGACGTGCCACCTCGGGATGAACCGTGGCGCCGGCCCCCTTGACGGCAAAATCGCAGAGGTTTTTCACCGCCCCGAATCCGCCGGGGAGGACGACGGCGTCCAGATCGGCCGCTTGCACCTCACTGATATCACGGATATTACCGCGGGCAATGCGGGCGGCCTCGACCAGTGCGTTGCGCTTGTTCCCGGTTTCCTGCATGGTCAGATGGTTGGTCTCGGGGTAATCGGCATTGGGCGCCATGCAGACCGCCTCGGCTCCGTTCCGGTCGATCGCCAGGAGGGCAAAGACCGCCTCGTGAATCTCGCTGCCGTCGCGCACTCCGCACCCCGAAAGCACCACGCCGATCTTTTTCATAGTACGTCCTCCTTCGTGGTTATGGCTTCAATTGTCTTCTTAGGCGGCATTCGGCATATACGCCCGCACCGCGGCAGGGGAAAACACATCCTTATTACCCGGCGCACCGATTTGTGCGGAGGGCCGTGCCACCTTTGATCATGATGAGAAGGTTATTGTGACACAACTTCGTCCGATGGCAAGGAACGGGGTTTCCGCCCCCATTCCAGCACCCCGAAGGCCAAAGCCATCACCCCGTAACCGGCGGCCAGATGCCAGACGATCGGAGCAGGGGGCGACAGGGGCGAAAACAGCGCCCCCGAAGCGAGCGGCGAATGGATCACCCCGCACAGGGAGCAGAGGGCGCAGGCCGTGAGGTAGAGGGCCGCCCGGCCCGGCCGATGGTCCAGGACATGGGAGAAGGTGGCGCCCCAGAGCAGCGACGTGACGATGAAACCGTTCCCCAGAAGGGTCGTGGCGGTATAGGTCGCCAGCAAATCCCCCGACAGGTCGGCGGCGCTCTTGCCCAGTCCGCCCAGCATCTGGCCGAATTGGATCGACACGAGGCAGGCGATTGCCGGAATGAAGGAGATGGCAATGGCCCGGTAATGGTTGTGGGGGGTTGCCTCAAAAGCCTGGGCGGTGATCTCGACCCCGATGAAGATCAGGATCGGCGCCACCGCCGCCTCGGGCAGGAGGCTGACGAAGAACGAGAGGTAGCCCAGTATCCCCCCCAGGCCGATGAACAGGGCCGTGGCGATGGTGTACCCGGAGCGCCCCCCCATCTCCTTGTAGGCCGGGTGGCCGATATAGGGGCAGGACTGGATCACGCCGCCGCAGACGCCGGCCACGAGGGTGGCAACCCCTTCCACCAGGAGGACGTCGCGGGTGTTGTAGTCGTCACCGGCCACGGCCGCGCTCTCGGTGACATCGACACCGCCAACCACCGTAGCAAGGGCAAACGGGATCGCCAGCGGCAGATAAGCCAGGGCTTTCGTCAGGCCGGGCACAAATTCCAGGGTCGGCAACGGCAGATGAACGGAGAGCGCAAAAGGCCGGAAGACAGCGTGGCCCGTACCGGGCAGCAGGTCAAAGGCTGACAGCAGATAATAGGCCGCCGTGCCGAGCAGGATGCCCGCCAGTGCGCCCGGCATGCGCAGGGGCAGCCGGAAACGTGCCAGAAGCGAAATGAAAACGATCCCAAGGGAGAGGAAGCCGACCACGGGCGAGGCGAACAGCTTGAGGAACGGCAGATAGGCGATCAGGAGCAGCGCCACGGCAGCGATGCTCCCCAGCAGGCCGGCCCGGGGGATGGCACGGCGCAGGGCCGGTCCGCAAAAGGAGACGGCGATCTTGAAGATCCCCATCAGCACGATGACCCCCATGGCCACCTGCCAAGTGAAATGGGCATCCTTGCTCGCCAGGTAACAGGGGCCGATCACGCCGAAAGCCAGGCCAAAGGTGGAGGGGGTGTCCAACCCCAGGGGCATGGCGGTCACATCAGCCCGCCCCGTGCGCCTGGCCAGGCGCCAGGCCATCCAGGAGTACAGCAGGTCGCCCACCAAGACCCCCATGGCGCTGCCGGGCAGCATGCGGTAGAGCACGATTTCCCGCGGCATGCCGAAGGCGCCGGTCAGGATGGCGGCCATGATGACCAGGCCGGACATGTTGTCCAGCATCAGGCCGAAAAAGGCATTGACATCGCCAATGGCGAACAGGCGTTTTTTGTGCAACACCCCAGACACCTCGCACGATAAAGTTTCGCGCATCATTGCGGTTGCGGCCCACAGGTGACCTGAACAAACTCCGCAGGCCTGATCCATCGTGAAAAAGCGGACCTTACCTGGGTAGCGGTTATCTTCTGATATTTAGCCGCCGCTCGTCCAACGGCAAATCCATCCGCGACAGATGAAGAAACCCCACGGCGATACCTGAGGTGCTGGCGTTGGACAATACTACCTCGTGGACAAGAAGATTCTTTGCCCGGGGCAGCTCTTCGGGGGTGACGAGCCTCGTCTGCATGTCCGTCAGATCCCGCTCTATCCTCCGCATGAATAGCAACAATTTCCATTCATGGGCCGATAGATTCAATAGGGGTGGGTATTTTCGCCGGAATTTTTCATACGCCGATTCCATGGAAAATAAACACAACGAGCGAGGCGCCCAGGCAATAGTAGCCGAAGAAGTGCCAACGCCCTTTCTCCAACCAGTCGGAGAGCCAGCGCAGGGCCAGAAGTCCCGCGAGGAAGCTCGACATCATCCCCACGACACCGGGGAGGAAGAGACCCATCAGATCCGCTCCCGATGTGGCGAGCTCATGCGCTTTGAGCAACCGCAGGATCTCGCGGGCGATGACGGGCGGGGTCAACACCACGGCCAGGGCAAAACTGAATTCCTCGGCCTTTACCCTGGCGACCCCCAGCAAGAGACCGACGGATATGGTCGCCCCGGAGCGGGAAAAGCCCCGGAACGGGAGACAGAGCCCCTGCACCATGCCAATCAGGATTGACTCTCCCGTCCCAATCTCGCGAGGCTTCACCGGGGGGGTTCCTCTCAGGCCGGCGATGATGATCAAAAGCCCTGCCGCGGCCAGGGCCGCCGAGATCAGGCCCAGATTACCGAACAACAGTTCGATCTCGGCATGCGGGACGTTGCCCAGGGCAAAACGTTCGATCAACGCCTTCAGCGCCAGCCCCACAGCTCCAGTCAAGATCGTGGCGAGTGTGATCAGCTTGAGGGATGCCATAAATTGCCGACGCGAGGCAAAGAACCCACTCTTCCAGGATTTCCAGAAATAGCAGATCACCGCAAACATGGTGCCGGTGTGGAGCATGACTAAAAGCAGCGTCATCTCCGGGGTGGTCGGGTCGAGTCCCATCAGCTTGGCAATCACAATGACATGGGCGGAACTGGACACGGGCAAGAGCTCGGCGGCCCCTTGAACTGCCGCAAGAATAAGGATATGGACTATGGTCATGGAGGGTGTCACCTACCGATCGGTCGGGATATTGAAAAAACGGCGTCCGGAGTCCCCGGATAAGGCGAGACTAGCATAAAAAACATGACACTGCCAGATGGCAACGCCACGGGCAGTTCAAAACGTGAGGGCATGACGGCAATGGCCATTCATGGCAGTCTGACCGGTCTCTTGCCTGAAAATGATTGCAATATCTCAAACCAATGGCAGAATGGGCCGTACTTGACGGCACCTCTACCAATACGGTCCGGGAATCCGCTCCTTCTATCTGCGGTTAACCGCGGTTTCCATGACCAGCAATCTCGGCAGTAATGAGGAATACCACTAGCCATGCACACCCACACCGCCCCTTATTGGACCGAACTGCTACAGCTCGCCCGCCATCCCGAGGGGGGATGGTTCCGCGAGACCTACCGCTCCGCCGAAAAGGTGGCCGGCTCCGGCGATTTTGCCCTGGTGGGGTGCACCGTGGCGCCCGGCTTCGATGTCAACGACTTCGAATCGGGGAATGAGCGCGACCTGGCCGAACTCTTCCCGCAGCACGAAGCGCTCATCGGGCGCTTGACCCGGGGCTAGGCCATGCCGCTGCCCCGCGATCAGGAGATCGCCTGCCAGCAGGTCCTGGTGGACGACGCGTCGGTCTTCTCCATCCAGTGGAGCGTCTTCCCGGCCACCCTTGCGGCGCCGCTCACGCCGGAGATACTCCTGGACCGCTATCTGGCCTACATCCGCCGATGCACCGCCACCGTCATCCGCCCCCACTGCTCGGCCTCGGGCATTCGGTTCCGCCTGTTCACCAGCCGCTGGAGCCTGATCAGCTTCCTCCCGCCGGTGGCAGAGCAACAGGCCGTCGTGCTGCGCATCTGCGGCGGCATGCTGGTGCAGCCGGGTCAAAACGAGCGGGGCGAACTGCGCTTCGGCGTCAAAGAGCTGCCGGACGGCGTCCGCGTCTCCCTGGAACTCTCCGAATATTGCCCCCTGCTCCTCGGCAGCCCCTCGCCCTCACCATTCCGCCGTCTGCTCTACCGCCTCTCCCAGGCGGCAGTTCACCGGCTGGTGACGGTTCGCTTCCTGGCGCGGCTCTATCGGGAACTGGCGGGACCGGGCGCCCGCGTTCGCGTGGTGGGTGTCAAGGTACGGGACGGACAGCCGGTGTAGGTTCGCCGCCGCATCGGCCTCGCCCCTTGGGCCCGACCGAAAGCAGACCCACGGCCGGCCTGCCCCACGTGGTCAGAACCATCTGAATTTTATACAATTACCGGACCATGACCGGAGAAGACCGTCGTTTCGGGGTTTAGATTTTTGAATAAGCTCCGAAAGTATGTTAAAAGAATAAGACATCACTTATCACCCCTTCAGACAAGGAACAGGTTTCCATGCCCCATACAAACATCGAAATACCGGAAAGGCTGCCGCTCTACCCCCAGAAGGAGATGGTGCCCTTTCCCTACATGATCTTCCCGCTCTACGTGGACGAACGCGAATTGCGCGTCTTCTCCGAAGCGGACAATTATGAAAAGTACGTGGCCATCGTGCTGCTCCGCCCGGAGGCCGCCACCGCCAGTACCCTGGCGGATATGAGCGAGATCGGGACACTCTGCCGGGTCAATCAGATCAAAAAGCTGGGAGACGGCAGGTTCAAGGTGACCCTGGAAGGGATGGCCCGGCTGCGCATCCTGGGCATCGAGCAGACCGCTCCGGTCATGCTGGCCACCTGCGAACTGGTGCGGGAATTCGTGGAGAAGAGCCTGGTATCCGAGGCGCTGGTGCAGAGCCTGAACGCCCTGCTGAAGATCTCCCTTTCCCACGGCAAACCGCTGCCGGATGACGTCATGAAGATGATCGACTACATCGACAACCCGGCGCGCCTGTCCGACCTGGTGGCGCTGTACGTCAACCTGCCGGCCTCCGACCTGCAGGAACTGCTGGAAACCGTCGATCCCCTGGACCGCCTCAAAAAGGTCTACGTGCACCTGACCAACGAGGTTCAGCGCATGCAGATCAAGAACGAGGTCTCCAGCGAGGTGACCCGCCGGGTCGGCAAAAATCAGAAGGAATACATCCTGCGCGAGCAGATGAAGCACATCCAGGAAGAGTTGGGCGAGGAAGACCCCCGCGCCTCGGACATGAACGAGTTGCGGCGGCTGATCGAGGAGGCCGGCCTGCCGGAAGAGGTCCAGAAGATCGCCGACAAGGAACTCAAACGATTGGAGCGGATCAACCCGGCCTCCCCCGAGTACACCGTATCCCGCACCTACCTGGACTACCTGGCCGGCATGCCCTGGAACAAGAGCACGGAAGACAGTCTGGACATGGTCCGGGCCGAGGAGATCCTCAACGAGGACCATTACGACCTGAAAAAGGTCAAGGAACGCATCATGGAGTTCCTGGCGGTGCGTTCCCTCAAGGAGAACATGAAGGGGCCGGTGCTCTGCTTCGTCGGCCCTCCCGGCGTGGGCAAGACCAGCCTGGGCAAATCCATCGCCCGCTCCCTGGGGCGCAAATTCGTGCGCATCTCCCTGGGGGGGGTGCGGGACGAGGCCGAAATCCGCGGCCACCGCCGCACCTACATCGGCGCCCTGCCCGGCCGGATCATCAAGGAACTCTTCCGCTGCGGCAGCAACAACCCGGTCTTCATGCTGGACGAGATCGACAAGCTGGGGCTGGACTTCCGCGGCGACCCGGCCTCGGCACTGCTGGAGGTGCTGGACCCGGAGCAGAACTTCTCGTTCAACGACCATTACCTGGACGTCCCGTTCGACCTGTCCAAGGTCATGTTCATCACCACAGCCAACCAGCTCGACCCGATCCCCGGCCCGCTCAAGGACCGCATGGAGGTCATCCGCCTGGCCGGCTACAGCACCGAGGAGAAGCTGCACATCGCCCGCAACTTCATCATCCGCCGCGAGATCGAGGAAAACGGCCTCACCGGCACGCCTCCCGAATTCCATGACGCGGCGGTGCTGAAGGTGATCGGCGACTACACCCGCGAGGCGGGCGTGCGCAACCTGCAACGCACCATCGGCTCGGTCTGCCGCAAGGTGGCCAAGGAGATCACCCAGAAAAAGGAGCCCCGCCGGGAGATCACCACCGAGGTGGTGACGGAACTGCTCGGGCCGCGCAAGTTCCACAACGAGGTGGCGGCCGAGGACGACCGGATCGGCGTGGTGACCGGCATGGCCTGGACCGAGACCGGCGGCGACATCCTCTTCGTGGAGGCCACCAGCATGCCGGGCAAGCCGGAACTGATCCTGACCGGCTCCCTGGGGGACGTGATGAAGGAATCGGCCCGGGCCGCGCTCTCCTACGTGGAGGCCCATTACGGCGATTTCGGCATTGCCCCGGACGCCTTCGAAAACAGGGTCATCCATATCCACGTGCCGTCGGGGGCCATCCCCAAGGACGGCCCGTCCGCCGGCGTGACCATGGTCACGGCCCTGGTGTCGCTCCTGACGAACAGGCCCGCCAGGCGCAATGTATCCATGACCGGCGAGATCACCCTGACCGGCAGGGTACTGGCCATCGGCGGCCTCAAGGAGAAGGTGCTGGCCGCCCACCGGGCCGGGGTCAGGAAGATCATCGCCCCGGACCGCAACCGCGACGACCTGGAGGATATCCCCGAGAACGTGCGCCGGGAGCTGGAGTTCACCTTTATTCACGAGGCCGCCGAGGCGGTGGCCGTGGCGCTGTAGGGGGTTGGTGAAAAACAGCCATCAGGCCTTCATCCTCGAATGCCCTTTTGTGCGGCGTAGCAAAGCTCACGCCTCCGCAGGGTTTGCCGAACGGGTGCGACGATCTGACTATTTTTGAACAACCCGCGTTTAAAAGGCACTATGAATATTACCGTCATCGACAAGCTCATGCTGCGCTTCTTCGCCGAGCTCCAGGGGTGGTTCGCCCTGGCGGCCACGACCTTCGCACGCATGTTCCGCCGTCCCTATTATTACCGCGAATTCGCCGTGCAGTTCGATAAACTCGGTTTTTCCTCCCTGTTCATCTGTATGCTGACCGGCCTGTTCACCGGCATGGTCATGGCCCTGCAGGCCCTGGTGCAGCTCAAGCCCTTTGCCGCCACCAGCTACGTGGGGGGCATGGTGGCGGTGACCATGATCAAGGAGTTGGGGCCGGTGCTGGCCTCCCTCATGGTGGCCGGCCGGGTCGGCTCCGCCATTACCGCGGAGTTGGGCACCATGGTGGTCACCGAGCAGGTTGACGCCATGCGGGTGGAGGGGACCGACATCGTCAAGCGGCTCGTGGCGCCGCGGCTGAAGGCCATGCTCCTGGCGCTGCCGCTCCTGACCGCGGTGGCCGACGCCGTCTCGCTCCTGGGTGGCTATATCATGGCCTCGGGCTACGGCATCAACCCCACCATGTACCTCAAGGGCATCCCTCAATTCATGGTCTTCCAGGACCTGATCGAGGGGTTGGTCAAACCGACCTTCTTCGGCTTCCTGATCGCCATGACCGGTTGCTACGTGGGGCTCAACACCCGCGGCGGCGCCGAGGGGGTGGGCAACTCGGCCAAACAGGCGGTGGTGGTTTCGTCGGTGCTGATCCTGATGTTCGATTTCTTCCTGACCAAGATCTTCGTGGTCTTCAGGGGATAGGATAACCATGGCCTACTGGCTCTTCAAAACCGAACCGGGCTGTTTCTCCTTCGACGACCTGAAGGCCCGCCCGAACATGACCGAACCGTGGGACGGGGTGCGCAACTACCAGGCGCGCAATTTCCTGCGGGACCGGATCAAGCCGGGCGACCGGGTGCTGTTCTACCACAGCAATATCCCCGAGCCTGCCGTTGTCGGCATTGCCGAGGTGGTGCGGGGGGGATACCCCGATTCCACGGCCATGAACCCGGCGGGCGAGCATTTCGACCCCAAGGCGTCGCCGGAGAACCCGATCTGGTACATGGTGGACGTGCGCTATGGCGAGCCGCTGCCCCGGCCGGTCTCCCTCGAACAGATCAAGGGCAACCCCCTTCTGGCCGAAATGCCGCTGGTCAAGCGCAGCCGGCTCTCGGTCCTGCCGGTAACGGCCGATGAGTGGCGGATCATCCTGATCATGGGCGGAGCGGAACCCAAATGAGCGGCAGCGATTCCATCCGCATGGAGAAACTGTCCTACTCGGTGGGGGGGCGGAAGATCCTGGAGGATTTCGACTTCTGCCTGGAGCGGGGGGTCAACCGCACCATCCTGGGGGTAAGCGGCGCCGGCAAGACCACGATCCTCAAGCTGCTCCTGGGGCTGCTCCCCCCCCAATCGGGGCGGGTCTGCATCGGCGACGTCTGCATCACCGGCCAACCGGAGTCAATCTTCAGCGAACAACGCAAGCGCATCGCCATCGTCTTCCAGGGAGGGGCGCTGTTCGATTCCATGACCGTGGGGGAGAACGTGGGCTACCGGCTGTTCGAGGAGGGGCGCCTCACCGAAGGGGAGATCGAACGGATCGTGCGGGAAAAGCTCTCCTTCGTGGGTGTGGAAGAGGCCGTGAACCTCTATCCCGCCGAACTGTCGGGCGGCATGAAGAAACGGGTCGCCATCGCCCGCGCCCTGGCGGCCAACCCGGATTTCATCTTCTTCGACGAGCCGACCACCGGCCTCGACCCCATCGGTGTCTATAACATCTGCAACCTGATGCAGCGCCTGCAGGCCGAGGGGAAGACCACCCTCATGGTGACCCACGACCTGGCCACAGCCTTCGCCACCTCGGAGCGCTTCACCTTCCTGCACCAGGCGCGGATGATCTTCGAGGGGACCGAGGCCCAGATGCGGGCCTGCACGATCCCGGAGGTGCAGGAGTTCTTGCAGCCGACGCAAGAGTCGCTGTTTGTGTAAACACGCATTATTGCCACGGAGCCACGGAGGGATCACAGAGTTTTCGAGCAGATGAGCGCCGGAACGACGGCAGCGTTTTCCAGCTCATCTCAAGATTCACCACCCTGCGTTTTCTCAAAGATGTTCTCCGCGGCTCTGCGGCGGATTGTGATTTTAAACCGGAACAGGTGAAATTATATGGAACGGAGCAACAAGATAGGCTGGGCCCAGGTACGCGCCGGCGTGTTCATCTTCGTAGCGATGATATGCGTTGCCGGCGGGGTGCTGCTCATGGGGCAGAAGACCAAGATGTTCGTCCCCAAGGGGAAATTGCAGGTGGTGATGGACGACGTGGCCGGCCTCAAGGAGGGCGCCCCGGTCTGGCTGGCCGGGGTGGACGTGGGGGTCGTGACCGATATCCGTTTCGCCGATCCCCAAAAGACCAACGAGGTGGATATCCGCCTGGAGATCGATGACGAGGCCCTGAAAAAGATCGGCGCCGATTCGAAGATCACCATCAAGACCCGGGGGCTCATGGGGGAAAAATACGTGGACATCACCCCGTCGCAGTACTATTTCGAAAAACCGGTCGCCGTTCTGCGCGGCACACCGGTCGTGAAGCTGGACGACGTGGTGCAGAAAGCCGGCACCACCTTCGACCGCCTGAACACGATCGTGGACAATATCACCCAGGGCAAGGGGACCTTGGGCAAGCTGACCACCGACGCCAGCCTCTACACCAACATCGTCAGCCTGACCGGCGAACTCCACGCGCTGGCGGTCACCATCAACCGCGGCGAGGGGACCCTGGGCAAGCTGAACCGCAACCCCGAGCCCTACAACAGGCTGGTCAGCATCCTCAACCGGGCCGACCAGACGCTCCGGGACATCCAGGAGTCCGACGGCACCATGAACAAGCTGATCTACGACAAGGCGCTCTACGACAAGCTGGTCACCCTGGCGCAAAAGAGCAATGATGCCGCCGACTATGTGCGGGAGCTGAACAAGAAGATCACCTCCAGGGACAGCACCCTCGGTCTTTTGATCAATGACCGGGAGTTCTACGACAAGGGGCTGTCGCTGCTGACCCGGGCCGACAATTCGGTCAAGTCCATCGAGGAGGTTACCGCCAGGATCAAGAGCGGCGAGGGAACGGCCGGCAAGCTGGTGACCGACAAGGAGTTGTACGAACGCATGAACCACATGGTGGACAACCTGGACGCCCTGGTGAAGGATTTCAAGGAGCATCCCCGCAAATACATCAAATTCTCATTGTTTTAAATCGCCCATCATCTTACCATGATAGACACGGTGCCCGGCCTCCGATCAGGAGACCGGCACCGTGCCGGACGAAAAGAAAAACCAGAGGTGAAAACCTATGAAACGGATGTGGTTGTTTCTCATAGCGCTCTGCCTGTGCTCAACCAGCCTCTTTGCCTCAGGGTTGGAAGACAAGGTCGTCGAGCATACCATGAAGAACGGCATGAAACTCCTGCTGGTGGAGCGCCATACCTCCCCGACCGTGGCGGCCTGGATCCGGTTCCGGGTGGGGAGCGTGGACGAGCGGAGCGACGAGCAGGGCATCGCCCACATGCTGGAACATATGCTCTTCAAGGGCACCACCACCCTGGGGACCAAGAACTATGCCGCGGAAAAGCCGCTTTTGGACAAGATCGAACAGACCGCCCAGGCGATGATCGCGGAGAAGGCCAGGGGGGATAAGGGAGACAAGGCCAAGATAGCCGATCTGGAAAAACAGTTGGCGGCGCTGGAGGCGGAGGCGTCCCGGTATGTCATCAAGGATGAGTTCTTCGAACTGTACGCCAAGAACGGCGGCGTGGGGTACAACGCCTTCACCAGCCGCGACGGCACCACCTACCTGATCAACCTGCCGGCCAACAAGCTGGAGTTGTGGGCGGCCATCGAGTCCGACCGCATGCAGAACGCCGTGCTGCGGGAGTTCTATTCGGAGCGGGCCGTGGTGATGGAAGAACGCCGCCGTTCCACCGACGCCGACCCGGAGAACAAGCTGTGGGAGACCTTCGTCGCCTCCGGCTTCCTGGTCCATCCCTACGCCCATCCCACCATCGGCTGGATGTCGGATATCGAGAACCTGACCCGCACCAAGGCCGAGCGCTTCTTCCACTCCTACTACGGCCCCCAGAGCGCCATCGTGGCCATCGTGGGGGACATCGACACCGAGGCGACCATCGCCCTGGTGGAACGCTATTTCGGCGCCATCAAGCCCGGGAAACTCCCGGCGCCGGTCACTGCCGAAGAACCGAAGCAGGAAGGGGAACGGCGCATCGAACTGGTGGCCGAGGCCGAGCCGACCATGATGGTCGGTTTCCACAAGCCGGCCATCAACGCGGCCGACGACTACGTCTTCGACGTGATCAGCATGATCCTGGGCAACGGCCGGACCTCGCGCCTGTACCAGAAGCTGGTCATCGAAAAGCAGATCGCCACGGAGGTGGGGGTCTTCGATGCCCCGGGCAGCCGCTATCCCAACCTCTTCCTCGTCAACGCCAACCCCCGCGCCCCCCATACCACCAGGGAGGTTGAGGAGGCCATCCTCCGTGAACTGGAACGGCTCAAGACCGAACCGGTCGCCGCGCGGGACCTGCAGCGCGTCCTCAACAAGATCGAATACGAAGATGCCCGCAGGATGGGCACCAACGGCGGCCTGGCCCGCAACCTGACCGAGTACGAGGCGGTCGCCGGCACCTGGCGCTACATGACCGAATACCGCCGCAAGGTGGCGTCGGTCACCGCCGCCGATATCCAGCGGGTTGCCAGACAGTATTTCACCGAGGAGAACCGCATGGTTGGATTCCTCAGCAAAAAGGGGGGTGACGGCAAATGAAACGACTGATCCTCTCCCTCGTGCTCCTTGTTACGGC
Organism: Oryzomonas sagensis; assembly: GCF_008802355.1. NCBI lineage: Bacteria > Pseudomonadati > Thermodesulfobacteriota > Desulfuromonadia > Geobacterales > Geobacteraceae > Oryzomonas > Oryzomonas sagensis. The sequence continues at coordinate 529,315 of NZ_VZRA01000001.1, forward strand.
ATGGGCGGCTGTTGCCGCCGCCGACGGCGGAAAGGCCGATCCCCGCACCATGAGCTTCCCCGAGTTGCGCTTCGAGATCCCCACCGCCGAACGGGTGGTGCTGGAATGCGGCATGCCGGTCTATCTGCTGCGGGACACGGAATTGCCCATCATCAACATCACCGCCCTGGTCCGCACCGGATCGGTCTATGAGCCGGCTGCCAAAGCCGGCCTGGCGGCCCTGACCGGCAGCGTCATGCGCAGCGGCGGCGCCGGCGGACTCTCGCCGGAACAGATGGACGACGAACTGGAGTTCATGGCCTCGGCGGTGGAGAGCGGCATCGGCCCCGACATGGGCACGGTCTCCCTGACGTCGCTCACCAAGAACTTCAGCCGGACCCTGCGCATCTTCGGCGATGTGCTGCTGCACCCCGACTTCAGCCAGAAGCGGGTCGATCTCGCCCGCAAGCACCTGATCGAAGGATTGCGGCGGCAGAACGACGACCCCAAGGAGATCGCCGGGCGGGAACTCAACCGGGCCATCTACGCCGGCCACCCCCTGGGCGCGGTTCCCACCTTTGCCTCGGCCAACGCCATTACGCGCCAGGACATGGTTGATTTCCACCGTCGCTTCTTCCGGCCGGACAGGGTGATCCTGGCGATATCGGGGGATTTCGACCGTGGGGCCCTGCTCAGGGAGTTGAACGCCGTTTTCGGCAAACCGGCCATTACCCCTCCGGCGGCGCTGCCGGATATTCCCCAGCCGAAGGCGGAATTCCGCCCCGAGGTGATCTACGGCAAAAAAGAGGTCAACCAGACCGTGATCCGCATGGGACACCTGGGGGTCACCAAGGACTCCCCCGACATCTACGCCCTGCGTATCATGGACTATATCCTGGGGGGGAGCTTCACCTCGCGCCTGACCATGGAGATCCGCACCAATCAGGGACTGGCCTACAACGTTGACAGCCGCTTCGACGTGGGTCGGCGCTTCACCGGCACCTTCATCGCCGAGACCGAGACCAAGGCCGGGTCCACCGGCAGGGCCGTCTCCCTGATGGAGGAGATCATCGCCGGCATGACCAGGGAGCCGGTGAGCGACCAGGAATTGAAGGCGGCCAAGGATTATATCATCAACTCCTTCATGTTCGGTTTCACCAGCCCCGCTTCCATCGTGACCCAACGGGCGCGACTGGAGTTCTACGGCTATGCTCCCGGCTACCTGGAAGGCTATCGGGACAACATCGCCCGGGTGACGAAGGAGGAGGTGCTGGCTGCCGCCCGAAGGCATCTGAGGCCCGAGGCGTTTAAACTGGTGGTGGTGGGCGACGCCGCCAAATTCGACAAACCGCTGACCGCCTTAGGCGCTGTCCGCGAACTGGATCTCAAACAACCTGAAAAGTAAGGGGTAAGGGAATTATGGCACTTCCTGAGTGGGATGAAAGCATGGCGCTGCATCTTCCCGCCGTCGACAGCCAGCACAAGCAGTTGCTCGGCTGGATCAAGGCGCTGGGCGACGCGGTGCAGAAGGGCGAGGGCGCCCGGATCATCGACGAGGTCCTGCAAAACCTGATCAACTACGTTCACGAGCACTTCTCCGCCGAGGAGCGCCTGATGCTTGCCCATAACTTTCCCGGCTTTACGGGCCACCGCCAGGAACACGATTTTTTCGTTGCCAAGCTCAAGGATCTGCATACCGGCGTCACGAGCGGGGAGGAGTTGAGCGGCAAGACCCTGGATTTTCTGATCGATTGGACGATCTCCCACATCAAGGGCACCGACCAGAGATACGGCCGGTTTATCCGGGAAACCGCGGCAGGTTCCAAATTGGATTAAAGCTTTACCCCTACTCTGCCGATGTAGTTTAAAAGAGCAGAAGAGCACGTTTGCAGAGGAGGCCGCCATGAAGATCGAAACCGGTGTTCAAGCCCTGGCCAAGCCGCAGAGAAAAGAGATAAAAGGTTCATCCGCGCAGAGGAGCGCCGATGCCACATCGACACAGGATGAGGGGGACGCATTCAGCGTCGAGCTTTCATCGACCACCGCGAAGCTGCTGTCTGCCGCCCCTACTGAGGACACCATCCGTTGGGAGAAAGTCGCCTCCATCAGGGACCAGTTGGCGGCGGGCACCTACAGTATCAGCGGCAAGGATGTCGCGGCCAAGATGCTGAATGCCTTTACGGGCTGAAGAAGAAACCCCGCCGCTGCCGCCGGGGTTTTTCAGGTGAATAATTTCCCTCCACACTGCCTCCCCTTTATACACCCGCCATTCCCATGGCCATCCTGATGGCCGCCAGCAGGCTCTTCTCCGAAGCCGTGCCGGTCCCTGCCAGACCATAGGCCGTGCCGTGGTCCACCGATGTGCGGATAATCGGCAATCCCAGCGTGACGTTGACCCCGTCGTCGAAATGGAGCATTTTGAGCGGTATCAGCCCCTGGTCATGGTACATGGCCACCACTCCGTCGTACAAACCCTGTTGAGCGAAATGAAAAAGGGTATCCGCCGAAAGCGGCCCCTGGGCGTCGATCCCCTCGTGCTGCGCCGCTTCGATGGCCGGTGCGATTGCCAGTTCCTCCTCGTTGCCGAACATCCCACCCTCGCCGCAGTGCGGGTTGAGCGCCAGCACCGCCAGGCGCGGGGCGGATTTGCCGGTCAGGCGCCGGACCCCGTCCGCCGTGACCCGGATCGTATTCAGCACCCGGTCCCTGGTGATCAGGCCGGGAACGGCACGAAGCGCCTCATGGATCGTCACCAGGCTGACCCGGAGCACATCGCCCGCCAGCATCATCACATAATCGTCCACCCCGCACAGCTCGGCCAAAAGTTCGGTGTGCCCGTGGTACACATGGCCGGCGCGGTTCATGGCCTCCTTGTTGATGGGCGCCGTGACCATGGCCGCCACCCGGCCCGCCAGGCAGAGGCGGGCAGCCGTGCAGATATAGCTATGGACGGCATCGCCGGCAGCCAGCGTGGGCTTCCCGTACTGCATATCCCCTTCGGGCAGGCGGGAAACCGGCATTAACGCCACGGCGCCCTCCGGGACGTGGCGCGCCTCCTCGGGCGCAACGATTTCGACGGGTTTCAGCCGCGAACCGCAGACGTGCGCCGCCCGGTCAAGGGCACCCCTGTCGCCGACGACCAGGGGCGTGCACCCCGCGGCTACCTGGGGATTGCCCAACGCCTTGACGATGATCTCCGGCCCGATGGCGCAGGGATCGCCCATGGTGATCGCTATCAGGGGTTTTTCAGACATGGGGCTCCTCTTCCTCGATCTCGGCCACCGCCAGGGTGACGTTCTCCGACTTGACCTTCTTCAGCAGCAATCTTCCGCCCCCCGAACCGAGTATGGCCGCCGGTTCCGCCACCCCCGAGGCGCCGATGGCCGCCATGGCATGGGACGACGGCGGCGACGGGGCGGCGACGGCATTCAATTCGTCGCTCCCGAAGAACGCCAGGGGAACGCCCAACCGCTCAGCAAAGGCGATCAGCCCATCCTCGTCTCGCTTGACCGCTACCGTGGCCACCAGGCGCACGCTCTTGCGGGAGAGGAAGATGCGCTTGAGTTGAGCCGTAACGAAATCATCGATATCGTCCACCGTCGTGCCGCGGTTGCAACCGATGCCCAACACCAGGTTGCTGGGGCGCAGGATCAGCAGGTTGTCGGGCTGGGTCTGGGGCGGAAGATGACGATTGGTTACGAACAGGAATCCTTGGGCCGGGCTCTCCATGGCCTCGGCAAAGGTGTCGTGGAAGGAGGTCTTGCCCCGACCGCACAGCCAGCAGCGCGTCTTCCCCGTGGGATCGACGACGGCGATCTCCTCGCCGTCCAGGAGCAGCCGGTTGAGCACCTTGACCCGGCCGATGTCGTCGATCACCCACCCCTGCTCCTTGGCCAGGAGGTCAAAGGAGGGGAGACCATTGACATCGGTGGCGGTGGTGATGACCGGCCGCGCTCCGGTGATGAAGGCGCAGCGTTCGGCCAGTTCGTTGGCGCCGCCCAGATGGCCCGCAATGAGCGAGATGGCGAATTTGCCCGCATCGTCCATCACCACCACGGCCGGGTCGGTCTCCTTGGACTCCAGAAGCGGCGCGATCATGCGCACCACGATGCCGGCGGCCATGATGAAGACGAAACCGTCGTACCCCTTCCAGAGTGCGGCGGCCAGCGTCTTCAGGTCGGCAGGGTCGAAGAGGCGCCTGGCCGTTCCGGCCTGGCCGGCATAGCGGCTGGAAACATGCAGCTCCGCTTCGGGCAGCCCTCCCCGCAACCGCTGCCCCAACTGCGCCCCGTTACGGGTTATGGCGATCACGGCGACGCGCATGTCACCCTATGGCGCCGCCGCGAAAACCGTGGGAGAAACCGTCGTCGTAGAGCAGCGAGCGGGCCGTGAGCCCTTCGCGGCGCGCCGCCAGCACATCGCCCACGATGATCAGGGCCTGGCGGTCGATGCCCGCCTCCCGGACCTTGGCGGCGATATCGGCCAGGGTCCCCTCGATGATCAACTCATCCTCCCAGGAGGCGCGGCAGACCACGGCGGCGGCGGTCTCCGGGGTGTAGGCGCCGGCCAGAAGCTCTTCCACCACCCGGTCGATCATGCCCACCGAGAGATAGATCACCAGCGTGGCGCCGATGCCGGCGATCCGGCTGAGGCGTTCCCGTTCCGGCACCGGCGTGCGCCCCTCCATGCGGGTGAAGATCACCGACTGGGACACTTCCGGCAGGGTCAGTTCCTGTTTGAGGGCGGCGGCGGCGGCAAAGGCGCTGGTCACGCCGGGCACCACCCGGTACGCCACCCCCAGGCGGTCCAGAGCCTCCATCTGTTCCTGGATGGCGCCGTAGATCGATGGGTCGCCGGTATGAAGCCGCACCACGCTCTTGCCGGCCGAGACGGCTTCCATGACCACGGAGAGAACCTCGTCGAGGGTCATGCCGGCCGAATCGTACACATCCGCCGTGGCGGCATAACGACGGACCAGCTCCCGGTCCACCAGGCTGCCGGCATAGACGACCACATCGGCATGGCGCAAGAGCCGCGCGCCGCGGATAGTGATGAGGTCGGCGGCCCCCGGTCCCGCACCGACGAATGAAACCTGTAGCGACATGAGATGTTCTCCAGAAAATGCAACTCTATTGTAATAAAAACTAGTACGTTCTGTAATCCGAAAACGGCACCATGTCAAGGCCAGGCGGCTATTTAGCGGACGTCCAACGGCAACAGAACTGCGATATGGCGACACCCTGCGGCCAAAGCTCGTTTGCCAGTGCTTCGCCTGAAATAGTGACAACTATTATCCTTGATTTGTTAGCACCTTATAATAGCTTCGCGAAAGCTCCATTTATTTGCCTCCAGCGGTCCACATATTGCAATTTAAATAAATTTTCTATGAACCGGATTCAACCGGCGATAATTTACTGGCAGTGGACCATTGTGAAAATATATTTTTCTTGCGTCATCTCCATAATCATTTTTCTATGCCAGGGTGTCATGGTAGCTTACTGTGGGCCCAATGCCGGGACAGGCGTCAAAGGATCAAAACATGACCTGAATATGTTCACCTTGCAGGGGCAAGACCCGCAGGGACGAATTTGTGTTTATTGCCATGTGCCGCATCATGCTGAAAAAGGAACGACACTGACTCCGCCACTCCTCTGGGCCGCAGCGGCCAATAAATCCTTTGCCCCCTACGCAAGCGCCACGTTCGACGCGTTCATAGAAGATCTCACCATGGGGCCTACCAAAATATGTCTTTCTTGCCATGACGGAACCATTGCCAGCGATACCCATCCGAATTTGAGATCCGACGCCTTTGGCGGCGCAGGCGTAGGCATGAGTAGCGACCTCAGCAATGACCACCCCATAGGCTTCGATTATCTGAAAATAGTTCAAAGCAAGCCGGATGACTATAAATCTCCCAATGCACTCTGGCACAACGGCAATGGAACCGTTACCGTTGCGAGCTGCCTATATCAAGGCAAGTATGTCACCTGCGCCACCTGCCACGATATGCACAATACAAAAAATGTGGCAGACCCCGAAAACTCATATAATTACTTCATTTATTCGAGACAAAAGGACTCATCCCTCTGCCTGAGTTGCCACCTGAAATGAATTATTTTGAGTTGACATTTCCACCGGCTCATATAAGATTGATTCAGTCTTATTTTACAGCCACGAAAGGAGAACCCGACCATGTGGACTGCAAGATTCAGAATTCGTCCGGTATCCCACTGCAAAGAGGGTTGCCCTAGCCGGCCCGCTGCGTGATCCGCCGCGGGCGTTTCGAAAAAGCCCCCTGCCCTCTGGACAGGGGGCTTTTTTTTTGAAGGTAATCTGTTATGATGCCGGTTCGAGCAACAATGGCATTCCACTCCAGTTGGCTGTCTGCAAAGCGAAAGAGAACGGCATGAAAAAATATCTCCTCATCCTGGCTGCCATCCTGCTCGCGGCCGGCACCGCAGCCGTCTTCTTTCTCAAACGCACGCCCGAGATCAGCTACAAAACCGCCAGGGTCGAGCGGGGGGCCATTATTGCCGCCGTGTCGGCCACCGGCAACCTGAGCGCCGTCATCACCGTCCAGGTCGGCACCCAGGTCTCGGGCACCATTCAGAAGCTCTACGTCGATTACAACTCGCGGGTCAAAAAGGGGCAACCGATTGCCGAGATCGACCCGTCGCTCTTCAGGGCCGCGGTGGAGCAGGCCGCGGGAAATTACCGCAACGCCGAGGCCAACCTGATGAAGGCCAGGGTCACGCTGGCCGACGCGGAGCGGACCATGAAACGCACCAAAAAGCTGCTGGCCGACGGCATCATCTCCCAAAGCGACTACGATGTGGCCGAAACCGCGTGGCAATCGGCCAAGACCGGCATCAAGGCGGCCGAGGGGAGCGTGGTCCAGACCCGCGGGGCGCTCATGCAGGCCCGCACCAACCTGAATTACTCGGTCATCCGCTCGCCCGTGGACGGCACCGTCATCTCCCGCGCGGTGGATGTGGGGCAGACCGTGGCGGCCTCCTTCCAGACCCCGACCCTCTTCACCATCGCCCAGGACCTGACCAAGATGCAGATCGAGGTCAGCGTGGACGAAGCCGACATCAGCCGCATTACCCTCGGCCAGCCCACCTCCTTTACGGTGGATTCCTACCCGGAACAGACCTTCAAGGGCAAGGTGGTCCAGATCCGCAGCGCCCCGATCATCACCCAGAACGTGGTCACCTACATCGTGGTGGTCAATGTGGACAACAGCGACTTGAAGCTCAAACCGGGCATGACCGCCAACGTATCCATCGAGGTGGCCCGCAAGGACAACGTGCTCAAGCTCCCGCCGGCCGCCCTGCGCTTCAAGCCGAAGACAAGGGAGAGCGCGGCCAGGGACGCACGCCCCGCACAGCCGGAAGCGGGTAAGGGCCAACGCCGGGATAAGGGGCAACGGGTCTACATCCTCAAGGAGAACAAACCGGTCCCCATCACGGTAAAGACCGGCATCTCCGACGCCGGCTCCATCGAGCTGACGGAAGGGGGGCTGAAGGAGGGGGATGCGGTCATCGTCGAACAGGTGGGCGGCGACGCCAAGAAGAAGAGCGGCGGCTCTCCCATGGGCCCGCGTTTCTAAACCATGGGCGAGGTCATCTCCCTCAAGGATATCCGCCGCGTGTTCACCATGGGCGACCAGCGATTCGAGGCATTGCGGGGCATTTCCTTCAACGTCGCCGCAGGTGAATTTGTGGCCATCATGGGCGCATCGGGCAGCGGCAAGTCCACCTGTATGAACATCCTGGGTTGCCTGGATCACCCCAGTTCGGGCACCTACCTGCTGGACGGCCTCGATGTGGCCGGCATAGACCTCAACCGGCTGGCCGGCATCCGCAACAGGAAGCTGGGCTTTGTCTTCCAGGGGTTCAACCTGCTGGCCCGTACCCCGGCGGTGGAGAACGTGGAACTCCCCCTGGTCTATGCCGGATTGTCCGCGAGGGAGCGCCGCGCAATGGCGCTAACGGCCTTGGAGCAGGTCGGGCTGGGGGGCAAGGAGGGCAATCACCCCAGCCAGCTTTCCGGGGGGCAGCAACAGCGGGTGGCCATCGCCCGAGCCCTGGTCAACAACCCGGCGGTGATCCTGGCCGACGAACCGACCGGCAACCTGGACAGTTCGACCAGCGAGGAGATCATGGACCTGTTCACCGACCTGAACAGGCGCGGCATCACCATCATCATGGTCACCCACGAGGCGGATGTGGCGGCCTATGCCGGACGCAGGATAACCTTCCGCGACGGGCAGATCATCGGGGATACCGGGGCGAATCCGTAAAAAGTCCATCTGCTGCGTTACGCTCGTCACGTTCCCCGCAAGCAGAGCTTGCGGGAGCTTTCTACGGACTCGTGGAGGGCAAGTTTTTTGAGATCGAGGGCTTATACGTGGACCTCCTCCAAACCCTGAAAATAGCCCTGCGGGCCCTGCGCACCAACAAGCTGCGCTCGTTTCTGACCATGCTGGGGATCATCATCGGCATCGCGGCCGTGATCGCCATGATGGCCGTGGGGGCCGGGGCACGCCACGTCATCTCCCAGCAGATCGCCAGCATCGGCAGCAACATCATACTGGTCATCCCCGGCTCCACCACCAGCGGCGGCATCCGCATCGGCAGCGGCGCCAGCCAGACCCTGACCAGCGACGACGCCAAGGCCATCATGGCCGAGTGTCCCTCGGTGGAGACCGCCGCTCCCACGGTGCGCAGCACGGGCCAAGTGGTCTACGGCAACATGAACTGGTCCACCATCATCATGGGGAGCACGCCGGAGATGTTCGATATCCGCGAATGGCCGGTGACAAGCGGCCGCAGCCTTGTCCAGCAGGACGTGGACAGCGCCGCCAAGGTCTGTCTGCTGGGGCAGACCGTGGCGGAGAACCTGTTCGGCTCCACCGACCCGGTGGGCAAGATGGTGCGCATCAAGAAGGTCCCCTTCACCGTGGTCGGCCTCCTGGAGCGCAAGGGGCAATCCCCCCAGGGGACCGACCAGGACGATGTGATCTTCGTGCCGCTCCGCACGGCCCAGCGCAAACTGGTCGGCTCCCAGTTCCCCAACACCGTGGGGGCGGTCATGATAAAGGCCAAAAGCGAGGCCCTCCTGAGCAAGGCCGAAGACGAGGTCAATGACCTGCTCAAACAGCGGCACCGCATCACCGGCAGCAAGGAGCCGGATTTTTCCACCCGCAACCTCTCGGAGATCCTGGCCGTGGCCGAGCAATCCTCGAAGGCCATGTCCCTGCTGTTGGGCGCAGTCGCCTCCATCTCCCTGCTCGTCGGCGGCATCGGCATCATGAACATCATGCTGGTGTCCGTTACCGAGCGGACCCGGGAGATCGGCATCCGCATGGCCATCGGCGCGCGCAAGAACGACATCCTCCTCCAGTTCATGACCGAGGCGGTGCTGCTGACCATGATCGGCGGCCTGATCGGCATCTGCCTGGGGGGGGCGGGGGCCATGGTCGTCTCCCGGATCCTGTCGTGGCCGACGCTTATCTCGGTCGAATCCGTCAGCGTCGCCTTCATCTTCTCCGGTGCGGTGGGCATCTTCTTCGGTTTCTACCCGGCCCGCAAGGCGGCCGGGCTCAGTCCCATCGACGCACTGCGCTACGAATGAGGGCGTGAAACGTGAATGGATGAATCGTGAAAAAGCCTTTGCCACCCACGTTTCGCCATTCACTATTCACAAAAAAAGGCACGCATGGAACCAAGCATTTTCACGAATGATTTTCCGGTTCGCTACCATGACCTGGACAGTTGCGGCAATCTGCGGGTGGCGACCCTGCTCAACTACCTGCAGGACACGGCAGGGATGCATGCGGCCCTGCTGGGCGTCTCCCTGGCGGACCTGCACAAGCTGGGGCTGACCTGGGTGCTGTCACGCATCCATCTGCTGGTGGAACGCTATCCCCGCGCCGGGGAAACCGTGACGCTCCGAACCTGGCCCGCGACCCGCCAGGGGCTCTTCACCTGCCGCGAGTTCGAACTGTGCGACCGCCTTGGCGCCTGCGTGGCGCGGGCGACCACCTCGTGGGCGGTAATGAAGGTCGCCACCCGCCGCCCGGTCCGCCTGGACGGGAACCTCCCCCCCTATCCGCTGGTGTCCGGGCGGGCGGTCGACGACGACTTCGCGCCGTTGCCCCCCTTTCCCGAAGCCGCCACAACAGAGATGGGGTTCCGGGTACTGCGCGGCGACCTGGACATGAACCACCACGTCAACAACACCATCTATGCGGGATGGGCGCTGGAAGCGGTGCCCGATGCCGTGGCGACGGGCTGCCTGACCGAACTGGAGATCGCCTTCCGGGCCGAGGTCCGGCACGGCGACAGCATTACGTCCCGCTGCGCCGTTACGGACACGGAGCCGACAACCTGCTGCCTGCACCAGATCGCAAGCCAGCGGGACGGCAAGGAACTGGCGCGCCTGCGCACCCGCTGGAAAAAATAAGAACATACCGGAGCTATCCATGACCCTATCACCATGCCCCATGTGCAGCCGTTGGGAGAGCGACGCCGATCTGCGCATCGCCGAACTCGAACACTCCTATGTCATCCTCAACCGCGACCAGTTCTTCCCCGGTTACACGCTGCTGTTCAGCAAAACCCACGTTACCGAGCTGTTCCACCTTGATCGCCGGGTGCGGGGCGAGCTGATGGAAGAGATCAGCCGGGTGGCCGAGGCGTTGTTCGCCACCTTCCGGCCCGACAAGATCAACTACGAACTCCTGGGCAACATGGTCCCCCATATGCACTGGCATCTGGTGCCCCGCTTCGCCTCGGAGCCGCTCTGGCCGCGCCCCATCTGGGCCGAGCCCCATGACGACGTGCTCCTGACGCCGGAAGCCTACCGCCAGGCCATCGAGCGGATCCGGGAGGCGCTGGCATGATCCGGCCGTTTCTTCACACCCTGAGCAACGGCCTGCGGGTCGTATGCGTCGAGATGCCCCACCTGCATGCGGCCGAACTGGCGATCTACGTCAAGGTTGGGGGGCGCAACGACCCGCCCGGCAGGGAGGGACTGTCCCACTTTCTGGAACACATCCTCTTCCGCGGCACGGCCGATTATGCCTCGTCCCTTGCGATCGAGACCGCCTTCGAGGCGGTCGGCGGGGCTCCCAATGCCGCCACCGACGCCGAATCCACCTGCTACTATTCCCGCGTCCACCCGGACCATGTGCGGCACGGCCTGGAAATCTTCGCCTCCATGCTGCTGCGGCCGCTTCTGGAGGGAATCGAGGTCGAACAGCGCATCATTGCGGAGGAGGCGCGGGAAGACCTGAACGAGCGGGGGGACGAGGTCAACCCCGACACCATCACCAGCCGCCTCCTCTGGCCGCGCCACCCCTTGGGCATGCCGACCATCGGCACCCTGGAGAGCATTGCCGCCATCGACCGGGCAGACCTGGCGGCGCACCTGCAACGCTACTATGTACCCACCTCCGCGGTGGTCGTGGTTGCCGGGCCGGTGCGCAGCCGTGAAGTCTTCGCCGCCGCCGGCGAGGTCTTCGGCGCCTGGGGCGGGGCGACAGCGCCGCCGACCCCCATGGTCACCAAGCGCAACACCACCCCCCAGATCCGCTTCGTGCGCGACTCCGACAGCCAGGTAAATCTGCAGCTTTCCTTCCTGGGCTTTCCCCGCAACGACCGCCACTTCATGGCCGTTCGCCTCTTGCGCCGAATCCTGGCCGGCGGCGGCAGTTCGCGCCTGCACCTGCGGCTGCGGGAGGAGCTGGGGATCGTCTATTCCGTGGAGGGGGCCGTTGGGGCCTACGACGAGACCGGCTGCCTGACCTTCGACCTCTCCACCGCCCCCGCGAACCTGCCCCAGGCGATCGAGGTCACCCTGGACGAACTCCGGCGCATGGCGGACGCACCGATGACAACGGCAGAACTGGACCGGTTCCGCCAGTCCTACATCTTCGACCTGGAATACAGCCGCGACTCGGCGTACGAAATGGGGGTGCGCTACGGTTGGGGGGAACTGGTGGGGGTCAAGCGGAGCATCGAGGAGGACCAGGAAGAGGCGCGCCGCATCACGGCGGAGATGCTGCAGGAAACGGCCCGCGCCCTCTTTGCGCCGCAAAACCTGAACCTGGTGGTCGTTGGGCCCTACAAGACCGGCATGAAGAAAACGGCCCGGGGGTTGATCGAGCGCTACGCGGAACGCTTTACGCCTCTTATCCCCTGAAGCTGCCGGAACGGAATCTGGCATTCATCAGACAGAAGAGAGCCGGGGCGACTATGCGCCCCGGCTCTCGGTCTTTTATTTCCTCAAGATCATTTATGTACGCTTAACGTCACGCCGGTCACATCCGCTGTGTTGGCATCGACCAGCACGGTATTGGTCAGGCTAAAAGCCGATGCCAAGGGGGCGACGGTCCCCTGCGTAACGTCAAAGACCACCCTGATGATATCGCCAGCAACCAAGTTACCTGTACCTGCTGTGGCAAAGTTCAATTTGAGTGTGGCCGGGGTGGTTGTGGAGGTATAACTCCCGTTAAGCAACGACGACGTGCTCCCCGCCAGTGGGGTAAGAACGCCGTCCAGCGGTTCGCCGCTGGTAATGGCGTGAGCGCGGACTTTGATCCCGGTGGGCAGATTGATTGTCGTTTGAATCGCCTTGACCGACGCAACGTTGGTTCCGCTCAAAGCAAGGGTCAATGTCATAGTGGTGGTGCCGATATTTTGCAGGCCGGTGTCGAAAACAGTTGTCACGCCGGTTTGATTATGGGTGGTATCGGCAAGGAATGCGCTAAGCGCGGTTGTTAGATTAGTGGTTGTCCCCGCTGACATGCCGGTGGTCAGACCGATTCCCTCAAGTAAAACGCCAAGTTGAGCCGATAGGTCTGTGGAAGAATTGGTTTTCATAAATTGCGAAATGGTCGCCAGGGCCAGGGCATAGTCCTTCTGTGCCTGGGTGGCTGCACTGAACGCGGTTGCCGTAGGAGCAACCGGCAATGTGGCAATGATGTCCATCTTGAACAGTTGCGATATCATGCTGTTGGCCGCATCGATATTTGTCTTGGTCAGCTTGTTGCCGGCGGTTTTCGCCAGCCTGAGGGCAAGTTCGGTCAGGGGGGTGACCGCAACGCTGAGGGGGCCGCCGGCAGCGTTCACGGCCGCACGCAAAGGGGCAGCTGCCGGAATGGTCATGGTGCTTGGGGATGTGGCCTCGTCGGTGTAGCTGCCCCCGGTCACCTCGACGATCACCGGCCCGGTATAGGAGCCAATATCGATCTTGTAAATACCGTTGGCATCGGTTGTCCCGGTGCTGCCGAGTTGTTTTTTAACCTCGTTGGCACTGCTGTAGGCAGCAAACACCTTCACCGTGCCGCCCGAAATGATCCCGGCGGAGGCCACACCGCTGACGACGGTTGATGCGGAGTTGCCATAATCACCGCTGCCGCAGGCGGAAAGTGCGAGTACCATGCCAAGCAATACCAAACCTTTTATAACATTCATATTTACCTCTCCGTAATGGTTGTTTGCACGTTTACCAAGTAATTGTCCCAACGGCCCTCTCAAGAACCAAGAGAACATCGCGGATATCGATCACGCCATCCGGCGACGGCTTTTTGTTGCCGTCCAGAGGACCGACGTCGCAGTTGACCAATTGGGCAGCGGTCGGCGTGTCCAGGCCCAAGGAAAAACGCAGCACCTTTATAGCATCGGCAACGGTCGGTGTCGAGGTACCATCCAGCGCACCCGTGGGGTACGCCCTGATCACGTTGCGCTGTACCGTGGCGGCGTTCAGCGCCAAGTCGGTAGCGGTAACGATAATCGGATACGTCTTGAAATCCGGTAACGGGATAAGCTGGCTGAAGCTGCCGTCGGCCGCGACCGCCGGGGTGTATGTCTGGCCATTTGCCGAGATGCTGATCTGGGCGCTGGTAACGGCATCCGTGACCGTGCCGCTCAGGGTGATGCTTGAATTGCGGATCGTGACGTCCTGAGCCGGGCTGGTTATCTGTAGGGTGGGGGCGTTGGTATCCGAAGTAATGTTTCTCTGAACGGTGTGAACGCCCGTCACGGTATCTGTCGCGGTAATGAGAATGGTATTTGCCCCCGAGACGAGATTATTGACCGTATAGGTAAAATTATCCCCATTGAGCGTGGCCGTGCCATTTAAGACACCGTTGAGGGTAATGGTTACTGTCGTGGACTGGGGAGCGCCTACCGTTCCGACGATATCGACAAAGGTCTTGCTGGTGTAACTGCCGTCGGTCGGTTGGGTTATCGTCAGATCGGCCAGGGTCGGGTCCAACGTAATGGTACGCGTATTGGTACTGGTGTTGCTGCCCGCGTCGGTTGCGGTGACGACAATGACATTCGCACCGGTTGACAATGTTATGGCGGTGCTGAAATTGCCGCTGCCGTCGAAGGAAACGCTGATGGGCGTACCGCCATTGTCCGTGATGGTCAGGCCCGAAACGGCACTGCCTCCAGTGGCGGCGGTTACGGTGCCGCTGATGGTAAGCGTCAGATTCTTGGTGCTGGTGCCGTCCGGCAAGGTGTTGACCGTCAGGGTCGGGCCGTTGAAGACCGTCAGTGTGCCGTTCACCAGGGTAAAGGTGTAGTTGGATGCAGCCAGGGTTCCTGCGCCGATGGTGATGGGATAGGTTCCCACCGGGCTCGACTGGACGGCGGTGGTGGTAAGCGTCGGAGCGCCGCTCAGGACGGCAGCCGTTTCACTATTGACGAAGCCGCTGGGGGTGTAGGTCAGTGTCGGGTTTGCCGTGTTGATGAGCCTGCTCTTGTTGTCGGCGGTTATGGTCAGAGCAGCCTTGCCGACCGTCAGGGTCTGGGAGACGCTTGTTGCTGCGTTGACGGTGGCAGTGCCGGCCTGACTGGCGGTGATGGTGGAGGTTCCGACACCGACGATATGGATGTTACCGGCAACGATGGTGGCGACCGCCGCATTGGAACTGGCATAGCTGACCGCCAAGCCGGAACTGGCCGTGGCGCCGGGGCTGAAGTCGGCGGCCCCGTAGGTCTTGGCGGCAAGCGCGCCAAAGGTGATGGTCTGGTCCGCCTTGTTGACCGTCAGGGTCTGCTGGACGTTTGTGGCGGTACTGTACGTGGCATCGCCTCCCTGGCTGGCGGTGATGGTGGAGGTTCCGACACCGACGATATGGATGTTACCGGAGACGATGGTGGCAACGGATGTATTGGAACTGGCATAGCTTACCGCCAGGCCGGAACTGGCCGTGGCACCGGGGCTGAAGTCGGCGGCCCCGTAGGTCTTGGCCGGAATTGTCGGGAATGTGATGGTCTGCGCCAGAAGCGCCTTGGTCAAGGTTTCGTTGGTACCGGTGATATTCGGCGGCAAGATATCGCTTCCTTGTGCGTCAGTTGCCGACGGTGCATTTGTCAGGGTCAACGTCCCTGAGGCGCTTGCAGATACCGTAAAGGTAAGATTGGCAACGGTGCCGTCAGGAATAATGGCAGTTTGCGAAACAGGCAGCACGCCAAACCTGATGATGTTGTTCGTCGGTTTGCTGATGGTACTACTCGTTATGTCGGCGCCGACACTCGCGCCAAAACCTACGGCAACGGCCGATGCCCCGGCGGTTGCACTGACAAATGTCAACTGGGTGGGGTCGTAACCGATATCCATACCGACAGTGGCCAGCGTGTTGTTACTGTTGGAGAGCGTGATGGGCACGGTAACGGTGCCACCTGCCGTATACGTAGTTGTAGCAGGAGGTCCTATGTCAAGTGCCGGTACAACAGCAAATGCAGGGGCAGCCATGATAACTTGCAAGAATAAAAAAAACACAATGGACTTAAATTTCATATTTCCTCCAAAAGCGTCTATCACTCATCCGTATAACCGCCTATAACCTTCTAAACTTACAGCCCAAAATACGAATTAATTGCCTTTCTGGCTTCCCCGAGCGAAACGGAGCCATTTTCGTCCAAATCAATGCATTGGGGCGGGCTCGATGGAGAAAAGTACTGATTGATGGCGGTTCTCGCTTCGCCTAACGTCACTTTCCCATCTCCGTTACAATCTCCCGGCCGGAAGACGATGTTGCGGAGAATAGCCGCCGTGCCGGTGCCGGTGGCGGTAACCGCAATAGTATATGTCTGGACGCTGCTCAAAGCTATCGTTTGCGTGAAAGCATTACCGGCGATGGCGGGGGTGTACGTCTGGGTGGTGATGTAGGGGCCGCTCACGCTTATGCTTACACCGGTAACATCGCTGCTGACCGTTCCATTGAGGGTGATGTTCACCTTGGTTGTGGTGAAATCCTGAGTAATCGTCTGGGCCGGATTGGTTACGCCGGCAGTAACGGCGAGACTCGGCTGGCTGCTGTTGTAGATGACCGTCCTCTTGGCGGTGCTGGTGCCGCTCGGCGTCGTTGCGACAATATCAACAGTATTCCCACCCGCTGTCAAGGGGATGTTGCTGAAACTATACGTTCCGCTGCCTGGGGCAGCGGACGTGGTGCTGGTTGTGGCATCAACGGCATTACGGACCGTTACCGTGACGTTGGTAGCGGTCGCATCAACGGTGCCGCTGACCGTAATGGCGGCCTGGTTCGTGGTGCTGACATCCGCAGGGGTGTCGACCGTCAAAAGCGGAGCAGAGGAACTGTACGTAATCGTGCGGGTGATCGTTGTCACGTTGTTGGCGTTGTCGGTGGCTACAATGGCGACGGTGTTTGCGCCGCTGTTCAGAACGACCGCCTTGCTAAAGAACCCACTGGCGGTAATCAAGGCCGGATCGACCGTCTGCCCCTTCACGGTCAAACTTTTAAGACCGCCGACATCGCTGACGATCCCGCTGACATTCAGCACCGGGTTGTTCGTGGTGGCCCCATCGAGCAGGGTGGAAACCGTAAGGGCGGGCGGTGTCGTATCGACAACCAGCACGCTGGCCGAACAACTCGCCGTGGTGCCGCCGTTGGTGCCGGCGCACGTCCAACTCCAGGGCCCTGTGCCGGTTACCGATGAAGCCGTTCCGGTCGAGCAGAGGTTCGTGGTGGGGGCGACGGAGAAGCTGCCCCCATTGGCAGAGCCGCAGATCCCGTTAGACGGCAGTGTTATCGTCACGGTCTGCGGGCTCCCATAGACCGCCGACACCAGGTTGGTGGAGTCCTTTGCCCAGGGGTACAGGGTTATGACGCCACTATTGGAAGCGGTATAGCTGGTGGGAGCGGTTGCCGACCAACCACTGGCGGTGTAGAGTGGCGCCGTTGAGCTCTCGGTGATCAGATAGCCCGTGACACCGTTGGAACCGCTCGCGGTGAGGGTAATGCCCGTGAGCGTCGTTGAACTCGACGTGGCCGGCGCGCTGAAACCGGTGATCGCAGGCTTGACGTTCGATGCCAGGGCTGCGTTGATGCCGGATGTGGTTGAATTCGTGGCAACGGTTATGATATCCGCCGCACCGAGTGACGTTTGATTGTTGTAGTAATGCTTGTGTGTTGAGTCCGAATATACTTTATTGGCGTCATCAAACTGGACGACACATTGCCCGGCGGCGATACCACCGATTTTGTACGTCCCGTCCGCCAGTGTCTGCACCCCGGTAAAATTATCATAGAAATTTCCGCTTTTGTCTGAAGTTAAAAGATAGACCCAAATGCCGGCGATCCCCGTGCCGGTCAAATTGGTAACCTTTCCCGTTATCTGGCTACGAACAAGTAATGTGTTCGGGGCAAGAGTATTGATACCCGTACCTGCCCCGGCGGTGACGGTCCACGCAGAGGTTTGATCAAGATAATTGGCGCCGCTGAATTTGAGTTTGTAGGTTCCTGCGGGCACCAACCCCGCAATGAAGTTGCCGTTGGCATCCGTCACGACACTGGGAATGTTTGACAGCACCGCACCATTCTGATCGCAGACATTCACCTGAACACCGGAAATAACTGCACTTGTGGCGTTGTCTATCACCTTGCCGGAGATGGTCCCCCAGGTGCCGAATTTGGCATCGATGCCGGAAGTCACAACGCCTGCCACAACCGCAACCGGATCGGCAGAAGCGGCCTGTGACGTCAATTTGTTCTTATAATAAATCTGTGCGTTTTCTCCCGCCGGCGCGGCAGGATTTGTGAACATCACATAATAGGTCCCTGCGGCAAGGGCTGAACAGCTGCCGCCGTCGTTCGTGTACAGCGTGCTTGAATCATCATACGTATAGTTGCCGCTTGCATCCGTCAAGACATAGCAATTGGGGAACTGGGTCACCGATACCTGTATATTGGCTTTAGCCGTTCCGGCCAGATCGGTTGCGGTACCCTTGAATCCGATAGCTGCGAATGCGTCGGCGTATCCAGCAGCAATACAGAGCATCGTCATAACTATCGCACAGAATACCCGTGAAACTCTTTTCCGTATCAACATCTGCACAACACCATGCTTCATCATGCCGGACACTCTCCTTTTTCGTTCGAAGCAAAAATAACGGCCAACGGTCCCAATATCGCCAAAACCCTACTCAATATGGTTAAAAGGCTAACCTAACAAAAATTGTGAATTATTTCGAATAATTTGAATCTGCCCATCAGGGCTTATCCGCACGAACCGCCATACAAGGAATGCCCGGCCAATCGCGTGAGCAAATTCAGGCGTGAAATATTTTCATGCAAAAAAAGTACCTTGACGGAAAACCGGGACAACCCGAGCCAGACAGATTGAAGATAGTCATACCCACCAATGCACAGAGCCCCGCAAGGTTACCTGCGAGGCTCTGTAATACATTTTACTGAAAATATTCCGGCCAGAAGAGCGCCGACTAGGACTTGGACTTCCTGTCCAGCTTGATGACCGATTCGCACGGCGACAGGTAGCCGATGCGGATGCCGCCCCAATGCCGGCCGCCGATCATGAGCGGCCGCGACATGTCGTTGAGGATCTCGCCCGTATCGCGACGATAGGTTTGGAGCAGGAAACCATCGGTGTTCTGGGCGCAGCGGATGCCGGTACGGTCGTTGAAAATTCGCTTGGTGCGGTTATTGCTCTTATCCGTCTCCGGGTCTCCGGTCAAAGGCTTCGTGTAGCGCAGGTTGTGGCACGGGCAATACCCGTTGCTGTCCACGCAGATGGCGTAAAAGAGCTTGCCGTCCTTGCCGACCGCTTTCTCCTGGAAAGAGGATATCACGCGGTCGAAAAAGGCATCGAATTTGGTCGTGTATTTTTGAGGGTTGGTATTGGGGACCGGGACATGGTTTCTGTCGAACAGGGCCTCCATCGTGATCGTCCGGTCGCGCAACGCCGTCTCGATCGCAGCCAGCACCTCCCCTTCCATCTCGCGGACATGGGATTTGACGGTATCGTGATAGTTGCCGACCGAAAATTTGCCCACCGTGCCGTAGATCTGCTCTATCAGATCCGAGAAGGTCCCAAAGGCCTCGTTGGTCGCCTGGGTCAATTCAAACGTCTCGTTCGCCGTGGCGGAAACGCTCTGGATATTTTCCGAAATCTCCTGGGTGGTGGTGCTCTGCTGTTCGGAAGCGGCCGCAATCTGCTCAATCATGGTATGCGATTCGACGGCATGGCTTTTTATGTTCTCAAGACGCTGCCGCGCCTCTTCAGCCTTGGTGAGACCGGTCTGGACGAGGTCCGTTTCAGTAACGATCATGGCGGCTGCCTTCCGGCTGGCTTGCTGGATATTGGTCACAATCCGTTCGATCTCCCGGGTGGACCGGGTAGTCTTCTCGGCCAGCCCCTTCACCTCGCTGGCCACCACGGCGAACCCCTTCCCGGCGTCGCCGGCGCGGGCGGCCTCGATGGAGGCGTTCAACGCCAACAGGTTGGTCTGGTCGGCGATATCCTCGATCAGGACCACCATCTCGCCGATACTTGCCGATGAGGCCTCCAACTGGCGGATGGTCTCCAACGTACTGTTCACGCTCTCGCTGATCTGCCGCATGCAATTCCAGGTTTCCTCCACCACCACCATGCCGTCGCTCGCGGCAACATCGACATCCGACGAGAGCGTTGCCGCCCGGTGGGTGTTGCCGGCCACGTCGTTGATGGTCATGGTCATCTCTTCCGATGCCACCGCCACCGCCGAAGCCTGCTCCTTCTGATCCTGGCTCATCCTCAGGGTGCGGTCCGTGCCGAAGGAGAGCTCGCAGACGCCGCTGCCGATCATGCAGGCCTGCTGGTACAGGAGCGAGATGGTTTCGCGAATCTTCGTCGTCAGCCGGTTGACCTCCGTACCCAGGTTCCCCAGTTCATCGTCGGAACGGACGCGCAGTACCTGGGTCAGATCCCCCTCGCCGCTGGCCATTTCGGCCAACTGCTCGTGCAACTCCCTGACCTGGAGCACCAGCGTCCGGCTAAAAAAGAGGTACAGGGCCGCGAGGATCGCAAAGAAGAAGCAGAAGCCGACCACCGACAGCACGATTGTCAGCCGGAAGGCGCTTGCATACCCCTCTTCCAGGGAGGTGGTCAGCATCAATCCCCCCCGATGCCGGGCGGTGGCATCGTGGCAGCTATGGCAGCGCTGCTCGTTCTCCAGGGGCAACGCCAGGGTCAAAAGATGCCGGCCATCCTTCGTATCCAGACGTTCGACGTTCTTGCCCGCTTTTAAGGCCGCGCGAACTTCCTCGCTTGGCGCACCGTTGCCGCCCCACTCTTTGCCATCGCCGTTGAACAGCCGGATCTCCTGAATTCCACCCTTGGCTTTGATGTCCTTGACGTACGTATCGAAATTCTTCATATCGCCGATGGTCATCAGGTTGAGCAGGTCATGGCTCACCGTTGCCGCAATCTGGCGGGCATTGTGCTTTTCCAGGTCCATAGTGGCACTGTATTCAAGGTAAATCGAAAGAACGCCCAGGCCGGCAAAACCGATACAGAGTATGCCGCCGATCATGGTCAGGATCTTGCGCGTCAATTTTGATTTGAACATGGGAGCCTCTGGAATCAGGAAGGTATTTGGTAGCGTTTGCAGCGGATGGTTGCTAGCTAACTAGCCTGTTATACTAAATTTTTGTAGTATACAGTAAAATAACGGCGAGTGCAAACAATATATTTAAACATCGTTCTGTTATTTCCCTTGGCCACAAAAAAACCCGGAAGGTTTATCTTCCGGGTTTTGAGAACTGATTTAACGGCGCTTAGTTGGGATATACGGAAACCTTTTTCCGGTCCTTGCCCATACGCTCGAAGGTCACGATGCCGTCGATCAGAGCGAACAGCGTATAATCCTTACCGCAGCCGACATTGTTGCCGGGGTGGATCTGGGTGCCGTGCTGACGATAGATGATATTGCCGGCCGTAACGGATTCGCCGCCGAACTTTTTGCAACCAAGCCTCTGGCCGTCCGAATCCCTGCCGTTGCGTGAACTGCCTACACCTTTTTTATGTGCCATTTCCGTGTCTCCTGGGAAAAAATATCGTGTATTATGCGCTGATCTTTTCTATCTTGAGGACCGTGCGCTCCTGGCGATGGCCGCGAAGTTTGCGGGAATCCTTACGGCGTTTGGACTTGAACACGAGAATCTTCTTGTCCTTGCCCTGAGCCGCGATCTTGGCAGTTACCGTGGCGCCGGCAACCAGCGGAGCGCCAATGGCAATCTTTTCGCCGCCGACCATGAGAACCTCGGCAAATTCAATGCTGTCGCCGATGTTGCCATCAAGTTTTTCAACCTTGAGGAACTCACCTTCACTTACCTTATACTGCTTGCCGCCTGTCTTGATAACTGCGTACATATGTGGTCTCCATCTAATTCAATTTTGCAGAGTTTTGGACTATAGGTGATGCCGCCCCACAAGTCAAGTATTTTTTGCCCACGGATTTTCTATTTCGCGCATGATTCCACTTTTCCGTCGATTTCGCATATTCGGATATTTCCGCCGATGAAATAGAAACTTACGGCTTCCAAATCTGGCGGGAATAGTGTAAAAATAAATAGACGATCTTCCGTGCCTGATAGGCATATTGTTCGTTCGATCCAATTCAAATTGACAGGAGCCAGAAAAATGAATGTTCGCTGCAATGCCTTTGCCGCCGGTTGCTCACTTGCCTTCGCCGTAGCCCTCCAATCCGGCTGTGCGACCGCCCCGAAAACAACCCCCGCCACGCCGCAGACCGCGCAACAGACCCAGCAGCAAACCGCTGCGCAGGAAGAGCAACCGCAAATTCTGGCCGGCAAGGTTGTCGAAACCATGAACAGCGGTGGTTATACGTACATCAACCTGGAAAGCAACGGCAAAAAGACCTGGGTGGCGGTCCCTCCCATGAAGGTTGAGGTCGGCCAGGAAGTAAAACTTTCCCCGGGCATGGAGATGGGCAAATTCACCAGCTCGACCCTGAAACGGACCTTCGACAGCATCATCTTCTCGTCGGGGCCGGTGGGAAATAGCGCCGTTCAAATGCAGGGGAACCTCCCGAAAGTCGACCCGACCGCCAAACTCCCGGCGGGCCATCCGTCACTGGGCCAGATGCAGCAGAAACAGCAGATGCCGCAGGGACACCCGGCAATCGACGCCAAAGCGGCTGCCGCACCCGCAGCTAACGCAGGCGCCGGGATCTCCGGCAAGGTCGTCGAAACCATGGACGGCGGCGGATACACCTATGTCAACGTGGAAAAAGACGGCAAAAAAACCTGGGTCGCCATTCCTGTCACGCCCGTGACGGTAGGGTCGGAAATCGAACTCCAGCCCGGCGCGGTAATTTCCAACTTTTCCAGCAAAACCCTCAAGAGGACTTTTGACAGCGTCGTATTCTCGGGCGGAATCGTAACGAAGTAATCCCCAACCCGAGACTCGTCTGTTCCCCACCAGGAAATGAGCACTTTTTTCGCCACGGCGGGAAAGTGCTCATTTTCGAATGAAAACAAAATACACTCCGCGACGGTGCAGAGCGTTTCGATCCCCTGAAAGCGAAAGGTTGGACCCATTACATGCGTTGGATATACGGGCTGGTCGCTGTTTGTTTCATGATGCTGGCAGCAGGGTGCGGGAACCTGTCCCGGCCGATGGATTTCCACTTTGATACACAGAATAACGTGGCCCAGAATGCGACCATAACGTCAAACACCATCACGATCCAGGGCAACCAGTTTGCGGCCGACATCACCATCGTCAACGGCACCTATTCCATCAGCGGGGGGGCCTATACCAGCGCCGCCGGGAAAATAGGGCTGAACCAGACGCTCACCATCCAGCAGACGTCCGCCGCCACGACCAACACCGCCACCGTCACCACGGTCACGGTGGGCGGCTACACCACCACCTTCACCTCGGTCACGAACAGCGAGCTGTCGTTCCAGGCACAGACCGGCGTCGAGCTCAGTTCCACCATTACGTCCAACACCCTCACCATCCCGTCCACCTGGTCTTCATCCGCCATCAGCATCGTTGGGGGAAATTATTCCATCGACGGCGGCGCATACACCAACGCAGACGGCACCATCGGACCGGGCCAGACCTTGGCGGTCCAGCACACCTCTTCCGCGAGCAATTCGACGACGACAACCACGACGGTGACCGTCGGCAGTCATACCATAACCTTTACCTCCACGACCAAGGGCGTAACCTTGCCGAGCTTTTCCGCCGTGGTAGATGCCGAGCTCAACACACTGGTCGAATCGGCTCCGATTACCTACCCCAGCACCCTTACCGCAGCGACCGTATCGATTCTCAACGGCCTGTTTGCCATCTCGACCGATACCAGCGGTACGGCATGGGGCAGCTTTACCAATGGGACCGATACGGCAAACAACACCATTCAGCCGGGTCGATTGCTGAAGGTCAATCAGACCACTGCCAACAGTTACCTGGGCCAGACGGTCACGACCGTCACCATTGGCGGCAGCAGCACGACCTTTATTACCACCACCAAGATCGGCGGCACGACCGATGCCACCGGCACGATCAAGTTCCTCAGTTTTCATCCGAGCACGACGCTGTTCGATGCAACGACTACTTCGTTGAGTTTATATGCAAACTTGCAGAATAGCGGCAGCGCTTCCGCCGCTGCAACCGTTACCTGGCAAGCCAAGGATAGCAGTAACGCCGTGATCGCAAACGGCTCCTTCACAACCGCCAGCATCGCGCCTAACGGCGGGACGGTCACCTATACCTCTACGGGGACCAGTCTGCTCACGAGCCAATACCTTAAAATAGCTTCCTGGACTGTTTCGGTGGTGAAAAACTAGGCGCTGATTCAGCGATCGGCTGGATACAAAAAAAGCAGCGGGGCGGTCGCCCCCTGCTTTTTTTGTTAGCTCCCTTCCCCGGAAGCCCGTGCAAAAACGCTTGCATACCGACTCCACCCTCCCGTGACGGGAGCCCCACGGAGCCTGAAGGGGCTGGAGAGAAAACGGCGACATAAGGAATAACAAAGCTCCCTCCTCCCTGGCGAGGGGGAAGGGAGCTTTGTGGACTTCTTACGACGCATCATCGTATGCGCTCAACGGGCGCAGCCCGATTATGATCGTCGCCGGCTCGGTGCGGCCTGGGCGATTACCCTTCTATTCGGGATTATCCGAACCCGAAGTCGCCCGCGATCCCCGTGACGGACCGGCCGCCCGGCCTCCCCTGCCGCTGCGGGCGGCCTCTCTGGCTTCTTCCTGCTTTCTGCGTGCCTCGTCCTGCTGCTGCGTCGTTGCCGCGCCGTTACCCCCGGCTTGGGGGGCCGGTGCCGGTGCCTGCTGCTGCGGCCCGGGCTGCCCCGCAGCCTTGCTATCTGCCGGCTTGTCTGCGGCATCGCCCGTGTATTCGATAATGATCTGGGTATCGGTTTCGCGGATAGTCCCGTGGCCCGCCCCTGCCCGGACCTGGGCCGGAAGAGCGGCCATCAGCAGCGCCGGCAGGAGGTTTTTTGCCATCTTCAGCATAGCGCACATCCCCCTTTCCTCATCATGAACGTTCCCATCTTCTTTCCATGGCCGGCGGCAAAGCAGCCAACAACAGCCTTGCGTTTGTTCCTCCAGGCCGCCCTCACGTCTTGTTGCCCTACCCGGTAGTAATACCATTGTGCCGCCATTCGGCGCAATCGCATTTTCTCCGCCGCCGACACCGCGAGGGCGGAGAAATCATAAAAAAACCCCGCCTCTTTCGAGGCGGGGCAGCGGATTGCATTACATCAAAGCTTGCTACACCTGAGCACTACGGACGCTCAAATGTGTTCCATGCACCACTGGTACGGCTCCAGCCAAGGAGATAGACCATGGCTTCGGTGGTGCCGGAGGACAACGTGGTCAGGGTGCCGTCCGTGTAGGCAGCCGCACCCTTACCGAAGGTGAGGGTAACACCGTCGGCATTCAACTGGCCAGACGCAAGAGCCGTAGCGCCAGCCGATTGGTTCATGACCCCATCATCGAGGAAGTCGATGGAGTCGTACAGCAACCGACGTGCATAGGAACGAGCATGCACATAGGCAGCCGGGTCGCGGCTCAGCAGGTTGATGTTGAAGGCGGCACCTTCAAGCTTCAGGGCCTGCGCCGCGGTCAGCGCACCACTACGAGTCCAGTCGGTGACAGCTTTGTTGCTATTGGCCGTGTCGTAGAAGTACGGGTAGCTTGCCGGGTTGTAGCTGATGCCGTATTTGCTCAGCAGCTGGTTCTTGGCAAGTGTCAGCGCAGCCTGGAACACCTCGGACTGCGGCTCGATGAAGTGGGTGTTGAAGTTATCAATGGTGGTGATGTCATTCCCACCTTCCGACGTGTGGCACTGGTTGCAGACCTGGGTGATGGTAGCCTGGTCGATCTGCAGGCTATGACCCTTGGCACTGTTGCGCGGAGTCCCTGCGTTGGTGAAGCCCTGCATGTGGCAGGTGACGCACGGACCGTTGCTATCCAGGTTGCCGGCAACGAAGAAGGTCGGGTTATGGCTGTCGCCAATCATTGCTTTGGTACCCAGATTGCGGTGCGTACTGGTCAGGCCGCCTGCAAGGCCGTCGGGGGTACTGATCGCATCAGGTATCAAGGTTTTGCCGTACGTGCTTGTGCCGGCAGCCGCACTTGTCGAAGTGAAGTTGATGAAACCGGCTTTGGCATACATCAGGCCAGCTGCTGCCATGTAGTGCGAGTTCTGGAAGCTGGAGTTACCCATGCTCAGACCGTTGGTCTTCGCCGTAACCAGAGCGCCACCGGAAACACGGCCACTGTGGCAGGAGATGCAGATGTTGGATTGGCCCACGTCCGGGAACTTGGCAGTGATGCGGGCTTTTACCGTCAGCGCGGTGGCCTTGTCAACCGTGCTGATGTTGTAGAACGTCTGTACGCCTACGCTCTTACCGTAGCTGGACCGGTTGGTGAACGCAAGCGGGCTGACCGCAACGGTGCGGAGAGCTGTCGTGGTGCTTCCGCTGACATCGGCAGTGTGGCAGGCCGAGCAAGCAAGAGGCGAGTTGAACTTCTGGCCGTCGTTGGCGCCGACAGTGGCGACGGTGACGTACTTGCTGTCGGCAAACTGAGCGAAGCCGGCAGCAGTGTGGCAGCGAACGCAGTCGCTGGCCGGGATGGTGGTCTGGAAGTTGGCGGCGGAGCCGGAGTTCCTCCAGTCGTGGCTTGCACCCGGAACCCAGGCGGCGCCGGAACGGTTGCCGTGGTCGGAATCAGCCCATGCGGCGAGAACGTCCGCATTGGTCTGGAAGGTCTGGGTGGTGGTTGCGCCAATGCCGTGCGGATCGAACTTGAAGTGGCACTGGGCGCAGACGTTGATGCCCTTACCGACGTAACCGACATAGGCGGCGGATACGTTGTGGAAGGTTGCCGTCGTTGCGTTGGTGAAGTGGGCAACGCCGTCGAAGAGTTTGCTGTAGGCACCGGTATGGCAGGCGATGCAGGCAGCGCCGGCGCCGGTAGCGGAATACCCTTTGGCAAGCGAAGGCGTGCTCATGCTTGCGTAGGGGTGTGCCAGCCCGTTGACCGGGGTATGGCAGGTTGCGCAGTCAGGACCATGGCCGTTTTGGAAATGGCCGCTGGCAGCATACTGAGTTGCGATGACATTACCGGAATACGGATCAACGGTTGAGTTGTGGCAAGCGGTGCAGTCGGCTGTTGCCGAACCGGCCCTGTTGCCGTCGCCGCCGATGATGTAGGCTTTTGCTGCGGATGCATCTGCAGCCGCTACGCCGGAACCGCTGACGGCGGAGCTGATGTTGGCGTACGATGCCGTACCGGCTTTGAGTGAGCCGTATTTCACGAGCTCGATGGAGTCGAAGACGAGCTGTTTAACGTAGCTCGGGTTGTGGATGTAGGATGCTGCGTCTGCAGACTGGCCGTTGAGGAGCTGCAGGTTGAAGAATGCACCGTAGACCCTGGCAAACAGGGCCTGATTGCCGGTCCAGACATACCCGCGGGCGATAGTGGTCGCCGTGGTTCTATTTGCTGCCGTTTTCTGCAGCGAGTAGGCTTGACCGGTCAGGGTCGAGGTGCTGGTTGCGGAAGACAGCATCTTGAAGCCGGTGAAGTTGTTGGTGCTGGTCATCAAGCCGCCCAGTACCTTGAGGGACGATGCCAGTTCGGCTTTGGCCTGGTCGAGGTTGGCCTGACCGAAGTCGCTGGAGTGACATGCGGCGCATGCGGTGAAGCTGGTGATCTCCAGGCTGTGGCCTTCAGCCATGTGGCAACCAACGCACGGACCGTTGGCGGTGCCGGTGTTACCGGGGTTGGTAACGCCAATGTTGCTGTGGTTGTTCGCCGCTTCCGTGTAGGTCCTGCCGTCAGCGGTGTAGCGGTAGCCGACCTTCTGATCGACGATGGCCGACTGGTAGACACCGTGACCGGTCAGTGCGGAACCGGTGAAGCCGGTGCTGGTGAAGCCGCTGAATGTGGCAGCGAGGGCATTGATCATGGCCTCGCCGTTGGTCGCATTGGAGCGGCCGGCGTGACAGGAAACACAGACGTTGGACAGCTTGAGGTCGGAGTACATGACCGGAGTACCGGTTGCACCCTGAACACCGTTGAACCACTTGCCGGTGTTCTTGGTGGAGAAGTTGTAGAATGCCGGGTAGGCGCCTACGGCACGAACCGTAGCGGCGTTTTCAGGCATGGCCACGTTCTTCTCGCCGGAGACCGAACCCGGGGCGTCGTAGTGACAGGCGCGGCAGGTAATGACTTCGCCGGACACGTTGGTGTTGTTGGTGGCGGCAGAAGTCGCTGCTACCGTGTAGCCGGCCTCCTGGTAGCCCCAGGCGCGCAGGTCGTTGTACTTGCTGATGCCCAGAACCGAGCTCGTGTAGGAAACGAACTTCACGAAGCCGGTGGTGGTGTGGCAACGCACGCAACCGTCGGTGTAGCTGTTGGACGGTTTGATGCTGGCGGAACTGAAACCTCTGTACTTGAAGTAGTTCTTGGCAGCCCAACGGCCAAAGCCCGGGTCGGCATGAGTGCTTTCGGCATACTCGGCGTTCCGGGTGTTGTCGTGGGAGTGGCAGTTGGAGCAGCTGTTGTAGGTTGTGACGTACTGGGAAGACGAGTTGTAGAATACATACCGGCTTCCGGTGTACCAGCCGGTGGTGGTGGAACCCACATTTTTGGCGGCAGTGCCCAGTTTCGAGTACTGGTTGCCGTAGCTGTGCGGCACTTTCATGGCGCCGGTGGCGTCATAGATGCCGTAGCCGCTGCCGGCTGCATGGCAGGTCTGGCAATCGGTCCCTTTCTTCACCAGTGCCTGGTCGGCAGCGCCAGCAACAGGAGCTGCACCGCTGTAGGTGAAGAATTTTGCGATTGTGGAGTGCGGGTTGTGGCAGCTTGTGCACTCGAGGGTTTCAAAGGTGTTGGTAAAGTGGGACGATTTGTGGAATGCCACGGTGGTGGGGCCGTGTTTGCCGCCGGTATGACATTCTTCGCACGTATTGGCCGAGTTCGTGGTCGGGTTGTGCGGATCATGGCAAGCGACGCAGGCGTCCTTACCGGGACGGTTGACTGCTTGAGTGTCTTTCTTTCTCATGTTGGTGGTGTAGCTGGCCAACGGGTTGAGATTGGGTTTGAAGTGACACCGGTAGGCGCAGGTGGTGAGGCCGTCGGGGGCTTCACTGGTCGTCCAGGATTCATTGGGGTTGATCTGGCCTTCGGTAGCGGTACCGCCGTAAGGGGCGATCGCCGAGGCGCCGGTAAATTCAGGACCGTACTCGAACGAGTTGTTCCAGTGCGGGCTGGAGAAGAAGTCGACGGACGGCGTACCATGCTTGCCGTCGTTGACGTGGCAGTACAGACAGGTGTTGAAGGTGGAGACCACTCCATTGGCTACTTTGCCGGGGTGGCGAACCGTCGCGCCCGTCATGGTGTTGAACGTGCCGCCTGAGGTAGGTACCGAGGCTGCGGTCCATACGCCGATCGGGTTGACATTTGTACCCTGCAGGTTGCCGGAGTGGCAGACCTGGCAGCCGGTGGCGTCTTTGTACTGGGGGTTGGAGAAGTTGGCCGTGACCAGGTTGGGATCGCCGGCGGGGTTGAAGTGGCACTGGGTGGCGCAGGTGTGCTGGCCGTGTGCCGTCGAGACGTTATTGTAGGCGTTGGTCCAGTGTTTGCTCGTATTGAAGTTCGACGGATACATGCCCGGGTGGCTGCTGGTATCCACCTGGTGACAGTTGTTGCAGGAGTACACACTGGCTAAGCTGGAAGCGTTGAATCCGGCCATAGCATCGGGATTCCTGCCGTTGTGGCATGCGCTGCAGTAGTTGTTAACCGTGTTGGCAGACGACAACACGGTAATGGTAACCGGGGCGGCGACTTTGCTGCCATTCGTGGTCGTCACGGTAAGATTGGCAGTGTAGGTGCCTGCCACGGCAGGTACGGTAAAGGTGGCGGTCGGCGTGGCTGCCGAAGCCTGGGTTACCGTTACGGCCGCAGGACCGGTGACGCTGAAGGCGTAGCCGGTGATGGCGGTGTCGTTTGTGGACGATGCACGGCCGTCAAGCTTTACGGTTGCACCTTGGGCTGCGGTAGTGGGGGCCGACAAGATGGCCGACGTTTTGTAGGAAGCCGAGTAGGTTGCCGTAATGGTCGGGCTGCTCTGCAATTCGGCAGCGGTCAAGGTAACCTTGCCCACGGCGCCGGGGGTAACGCCTCCGGTCATCGTGTTCGTGGCGGCATTACCATTGACCTTGATGCCGGTAACGATCGAAGTGGAGCCGGGATAAACGCTGATGACCACCGTTGCGCTGCCGCCGATGCCCGTGAGGGCGGTCGAGAGGTTCGAGCTGAGCGACGGTGCGGTCTGCTGGATGAAAATGGTGCCGCCGGTCGACTGCGACGCGGTCACGGTGTACGAGGCCGCTGCCGCAAAGGTCACGGCCAGGTAGTGGGTGCCGCCGATCTGGGCGGGCAACTTGTTGCCCAGGGTAAAGGCAGCGCCGTCAAGCGTTGCGCTGGCGACAGTGCCCAGAACCGACGTGGCTACCGTTGCGCTGTTGTTGGCAGGGTAGGTGTAGTAAGTGCCGGAGCCCGCTGTTGTCAGACCGTTAGCGGTAACGGTATTAACACCTGTTTTGCCGCCACTGACCTTCACCTGCAGCGTATAGGCGCTGGCAAGTGCCGGTAGGAGCAGCAACAAGGTGCATAAAATGAAGCTGATCTTTCTCATTCTTTTCTCCTTTGGGGATTCATTACCGTAGAAATGTCATAGTATTCACACTGCCCCGAAGTATTACTTGATGTGGCAGGTCAGGCAGAGTGCTGAATCCTTCTGCGGAGCGAGAACCAGATAGTTCATGGTCTCTGCGCCCTGGAGGTTCTTCTTGTTGTGCACATCGTGGCAGGTTGCGCAGGTCATGATGCTGCCGTTGTAGAGGCGGTCAGCGACTTTAATGTTGGCTGGATTGTCGCGGTAGGTGAGGCCTTGGTCGGCCTTGCGGATATAGTTGTACTGGTCCGGGGTGGTGGCGGTGCCGGCCGTGGTGCAGATGTTGGAGTCGCCACAACCGGCGGCGATGGCCATGTAGTCGAAGCCGACCGGATGGTCGTTGGACAGGTCTTTATTCACACCGACGCCGGGGCCGCCGAAGTTGTCGTTGGTCAGCATCGTGCCGGTGTTGGCGCTGCCGTAGTGCTGGTCGAGGGCGATGGAACCGTCGTGGCAGGTCATGCAGAGACGGGTCGGGCCGGCGGCGGCGTCACCGGTGCTGTACACGGTCGAATCAAAGGTAGCCGATTGGTAAGCGACGAAGGTCTGCTGATCGTCCATGCGGGACCAGAGCGGGGCATAGGAGCTAGCCGCAGCCGGTTTGATAGCGTGGTGAGGGGTATGGCAGAATGCGCAAACACGGTCGTTCCCGCCGATATCGGTGATATTGGCGGAAACGCGCATGTCATGCACCGAGTTAAGCACCCCCTGGCCGGCAGTGGCGGTCGGAGCAGAGTACGCTACAGCGGCGTTAAGCCCCACGATGGCTACTGCTGCTAAAATTCTCTTCTTCATGTACATGTTCTCCTTTTCTTGTGGTGTTACGACAATTGAATCGAAGTACCCTGTGCAACGTGTGATAGCTGCTCTCCGTCATCGGCCTCCTTTCGGTAAATTGCTTGGAATGCCAGTCGTTCCAAGTGGTTAAGCTATCGAGCTTTTTTGTCCTCACTTCACGCAAGGAAAGTCGGGCATTCTCCAGGTGAGCAAGCATTGTGCCAACGCGATTATGCCGCCGGTGCCGAGCGGGACGACTCCCTGCCGAGCTCCTGAAATCAGCATTCCAGCCCTATCCAGGCGTTTGCCGGCATACCGCGCCTCCACCGGGCATGACCGGATATGTGCCGTTATTTCACGGAAGGGTTGTTTTTTGGCGTTGCCCCTCCCTGCCGGGAGGGGCAACGCAACTCATTGAATGATTGAGGTATTACGGAGAATAGGGATAGGGGTTGTAGCTGGCCGGGTTGGTGGTGGTAGTGTGGCAGGTGAGGCCGCTGGTGCCGGGACCGACGACAAAACAGGTCT
This sequence comes from Oryzomonas sagensis, assembly GCF_008802355.1. Taxonomy (NCBI): domain Bacteria; kingdom Pseudomonadati; phylum Thermodesulfobacteriota; class Desulfuromonadia; order Geobacterales; family Geobacteraceae; genus Oryzomonas; species Oryzomonas sagensis. The sequence continues at coordinate 561,156 of NZ_VZRA01000001.1, forward strand.
TGGCGCCGGCATCGTAGGGCTGGTTGGGGGCTTGCGGCGTCGCCGCATAGCGCAAATCGAAGTTGATCAGGTGGAGCGAATTGGTGTCGGTAGTCAGCCCCGCCTTGTAGGGCACGCCGTGGGGGTCGTGGCAGGCGGAACAGGAGGCCTTGGTGTTGTTGCTGCTGAGCGGATTATGCAACCCCTGGACATGCGCCTTGTGCAGCTTGCCCAGATCGGTGGCCGTGTTCATCAGATAGGTTTCGTCGTGGCAACTGTAGCAGAGCGGGTAGGATGTGCCCTGGGCGGCCGAGAAGGTGTCCTGGTTGTCCAGACGCAGCAGGTGCGTGCCGGAACCGTGGGAGTCATGGCAGTCGTTGCAGTAGATCGAGGTTATGCCTTTGTTGAGCAGGCTGTTCCCGGTCCCGGTGCGCTGATGGGCGATCGGGTGCCAGGACTTGGCGCTGCCCCAGTTGATGCGCTCACGTTCGTCCAGGGAACTGAACATGCGCGATACGGGGGGATATTCATTGAAGTTTCCGGCCAGGGCCGCATCGCCGGAGTGGCATTTGAGGCAGATCTCATATTCATAACTGGCGCCGGCCGTCGTGACGGCGCCGTTGATGGTGACCCCCCTCACCCCCGTAAGTACGCCGTTTACATTGGGCGCCGTGCTTGAGTTGAGCGGGGCGTTCTGCCAGAGGGTCTGGTGCGGGTTATGGCAATCGACGCAATGGACGTGTTTGCCGGGAGCGGTCAGCGGCAGGGTTTCCGCCTCGGTATGCGTGGTTCCGCCGCCGTCGTAGCCGCCGCCGCCGGCCGGGTTGTGAAAGCCGGCCGTGCGCATGTCCAGATACGGAGCGCCGTTATCGTTGTTGTGGCACGAGGCATAACAGTTGGTATCCATGCTGGCGGTGCCGGAGGTGAGCTTCAGGAGATTCTCGCCCCGCTGGGCGCCATGGGGGGTGTGGCAGGAGATGCAGCCCTGCTGGGAGACGGCCGTCGCGACCGTCGCGCCGTACCTGGTCCCGCCGGTCTGGTGGGCGCTTCCCGACCAGCCGTTCTTGGTATGGCACACGGTGCAGAGGGCATCGGCCTGGGTGGCGGTATTGGTCACCAGGAAATTGCCGTACTGGTTATCGTGGGCGTTGTGGCAGGAACTGCATTCTACGTAGTTTGTGCCGTTACGCGACACCAGCTTGACGCGCGATACGGCGGCTATTGTGGCCGGATCCCGAAACTCGCCCGTCTTGAGGCCGTACTCCATGGAAATCGGATGGTCGTCGCGCAGGTCCTTGCCGAGCACCGTCGATTTTTGGGGAAAGGATGGCGGCGTCAGCACCCCGAGTTGCGCGGTGGTGCCGTGAGCAACGGGAGAGCCAAGGGCAATGGTGCCGTCATGGCAGCTCAGACAGAGGCGGGAGGCTCCCATCGGCTGTCCCGGCTTGGCGGAAATGGTGCTGGAAACATAAGTTATGTAGTCCTGCGCCGTATTTTCATCGCGGCTCCACAACGGCCCCGAATCGCTCGTATCGGTCAGCTTGGTCGCATGGTGGGGGGTATGGCAGAAGATGCAGACCCGCTCCTCGCTGGACTTTATCCTCCCCGGACCGCTGGACGACAGGTTGTGGGGCGACGTGAGGATGCTGTCGGCGCCCGCGGGGAAGACCGGAGCCAGGAGGGAGCACAGGACGGACAGGGTCATGATTGCCGCAAGTCGATTCATGGCGTTAGCGATCCTTCCCTTGGAGAGCTGTCGGGCGGACATGGCTGAATACCTGGATGCGCCGGTTATAGGTGTCGGCCACGTAGATCCGGTCGCTACGGTCGATAAAGACCCCCGACGGCATCCAGAACTGGCCGGGGCCGTCCCCGGTCGCACCGAAGGCAAAGCGGTAGCGGCCGGCGGGGTCGAAGACCTGGACCGCATCGCGCAGGGAATCGGCGATATAGATATTCCCGCCGCTGTCCACCGCCACCCCCTTCGGTTTGACGAATTCACCGCCGGTATCGCCCGGTTGGCCGAAAGCCTTCTGGAAGACCCCCGCGGAGGAGAACAGTTGGATTCTGGCGTTCAGGGGGTCGGTGACATACAGCGTTCCCGCATTGTCGATGAATAAATCGGTGGGGTGGTTGAACTGTCCCGGAGCAGCGCCATGGCTACCGATGCGAAAACGCTCCTTGCCGTTCAGGTCCAGGACGACAACCTGATGCGCCGTGGTGTCGGTCACATAGAGCAAGCGATTGTTCCGGTTGAAGGCGATGCCGGTCGGCCGTTCCAGAGAACCGGTAAAGGTTGTCAGGACGTTGCCTTTTACGTCGTAGCGATAGACCATCGCGCCCGCCGAGTCGGTGATGTAGATATTTTCATTGTCGTCGCCGGTAATGGCGATGGGGCTTTTGAAAAGCGGCGGCTCACCCGTGCCGATCAGCAGATACTTCATGCTTTGGCTGTCCATGAAATGGACGATGCCGTTGGCGTTATCGGCGATGAACAGCCGGCCCCGGTTATCCACGAAGATGCCGTAGGGGCGGCCGAGACGGAGGTCGCTTTCACCTACCACAAAATCGGCCAGGCGCCGCCAGAAACCCTTGCGTATGCCCGCATCCCGGTAGTCGCGGATCTCCTGGTTCCAAGTCACCTGGGCCTCGGCCGGTGACGGCGGCCATTGCAACGGCGCCGGCGGCGGCCCGGGGGTAGCGCAAGCCGTCAGCAGAAGCGCCAGCAAGGCGGAGGCCAGCAGGTTACGACAACGATTCGTGCGATTCCCGGTGTTCACGGGGCACCTGGTCGGGGAATCAGAAATAACGCGATAGTATAAGATGAATATGCTCATCATATGAAATCCTTCCTGCTTCGCGGCGCGCTCCGAAGCCAGAAAGCAGTGAGAGGGCCAGCTTACCGGCGCTCCAGCGCAACGAGTTGCCAATCGTGAGGCGGTCACTCTGCCTGGCTCCGCCGATGTTCTCATAATCGACATTGAGCGTCATCGCAGTCGTGGAGAAGAGCACCGCATTGTAGCCGGCTGAAACGCTGAACGTGTTTTCATCGGCACGCCGGGTCGTGCCGATTGCCTCATACCAGCGGTAGTTGTCGCGCAGCGAAAGTGTCAACGTCCCATCCCGCAGATAGCTGTTGTACCGCGCCATCGCTCTGGCCTCTTGGTGCTTGTCGGAATCGGAATCAAGGGTCTCATATTCCGAGGTCAGCGTGATGGCCCCCCATTTTACTTCGGCTCCGACCCGCGACATGCCTTGCGCCGTCAAACCGGCCAGGGAGGCCTGGCTGGAAACCCGATCCTCGCGGCTCTGGCTCACGTTACCGTAGAGCTGGAATGCGCCCTTGAAAAGCATGAGCGCGCCATCCACGCCATAGGCGGCCGTTGTGCTGTCGACACGCGAATCGACCTTGTAATCATAGCTGATCAGCAGGGTGTCCCCCTCCTTGATCGCGCCGGTCGAGACCGGGACGATTTCGGCCTGCGTCCCGGTCACGACCACCTGATAATCGGTGTTCAGGTCGTAGGGGGGCAGACGTTTCAAGGAATCGGCATTACGAACCGTAATGCTGGATTCAATCACATTCGGCTGGCCAAGATAGATGTGCCCACCGAAAACGACCGTATGGCTCTCGTTCAGAATATGCAGATGGTCGGTGTTTCCGAGCTGGCGCTTGATCGCTCCGAGCTGCTGGTAGCCGTTCAGGGTAAGCCGGCCCTCTTTCGGCAATTCCTTGACGTAACCGAAGGAATACCTCCCCTTCACTTCCTGTTCGTATCCGGTCGGATATTCATCTTTCCTGGCGTTGAGGTCGATCCGGGTCGTCAAACTCTTGAATAGCAGGTGCTGCAACCAGACGTCGGCGGCGTTATGCACCTGCGAACCGCCGTCACCTCCGCTGTTGAAGAACGAATAGGTTGCGCCGCTCCGCAGGGCCTTGCCCCAATCCCAGAGCAGGTTTTCATTCAGGTCCAGGTTTCTGATGTAATTAATGCCGGTGGCCTCCGAGGCGGTCAGGCGGGTGGACAGCATCCTGTTCTTTCCCGCCTTCGTCCATTGCAGGTCATTGTTGAACCGTAGCTCGTAGCGTTTGTCGGTTCTGCTGGCCCCTTGCGTGGGGACGTACCTGTTGATAATGTCATATATCTCCAACGAGCTCCGGCTGATGCCCAGGGTATGCTGGGTAGAAATGGAAACCTGGTCGGTATCGCTCTTCGAATCCACCACCAAGCCGGACGTTTCCGAGTTTCCCTTTGAGTAGCGGATCGTCGTGGGAAGTATGTCGTTTCGTAACGACCACTGCAGGTTATAGGCCGTGGTGGTTTGTTGGTAGGAATTGGCAAATGGCTGCGCCACCTCGGTTATGGTCGAATCCAGGGCAAATGAAGCCGGCGCGACGGAACGCTCCAAAAGGACCCCGTTGATATGGTAAAAAAAACCCTCGCCGGTAAGGATTCCCGTTGACTGTGAGCTTGTGCCGGACTGCCTCTGGTCAAGTTCCAGCTTTAACGCAATCGAGCCTCGCAAAAGACTTGGTCTGATCACGGCATACTGGAATTTATAGTTGTAATCCTCCGCCAGTTGATGCTGTTCTGTGGTGGTTGACTGCTGCTGCCCAAGAAACTTGTAGTCGATGTCAAGCCATTGCTGGGGGGGCGTGAGCATGAGAAGCCCCACCCTTTCTGCCTGGGCGTCACCGATAACTAGCAACAGAAGCGCGCTTGCAAAAAAAATGATTTTCCGCACATCAACGCTCCCGGTCATCTCAGGAAATATTGTACATTCCCGTAATGGGGATCGTGACAGTTGATACAAATAAGATCGTGGCTGGCGGAATTCTCATGCAGGCCTGAAGCCTGCCTTTTTTCACGATGGCAGGCATTGCAGACTTGGCCTGCCGGAGATTTCAGCAGCGACGGATTTGACGAACTGTGCGGTTCGTGACAGGCAAGACAGTCTCCCACCGCAATCGGTCCATGCACGAAGCTCCCTTTGACGAATCCGGTGTGACAGACAAAGCAGAGTTCATTTTTCGATTTGACGACAAAGCCGCTTTCGGTTGTTTTGTCATGGCACCTGTCGCACTGTTTTTCATTGTAGGGTTTGTGCGACGAGGCCTTGCCAGCGGCATCGCCACGATTTGCCCCGCCGCTGGCAATGTCGGCGCGCAGTTTCGCCACAACGCTGCTGGCATACTCCCCGCAAAACTGTTCCGGAGGGGGCATGCTCGGAACACCGTCAAATATGGTTGAAACTGCCTTATACCGGTCAATAGGACTGCACCCGGCAACAATCGCGATCAGGCACAGCGCCAGCACAACCCTCTGAAGCGGAAAACCCGGCACGTCAGTCCGCTTTCCTGCCGGCGGCTTCCGGTGATGTTTCGGCGGCACCCTTGCGATGCCCAAAGCCGTAAACCGATATTTTGTCATTACCCATCTGATTGGTAACGAAAACCACTTGCTCCAGTACAAAGTCGGGAGCGGCAAATTGCTGGAAATAATCCAGATCTTCGTTGGTGACGGTTATGCCAGCCGGGAGATTCAGCGCTCCTGCCGGCAGGGGCGGATCGCCGAAAAACATCAGCAGCCGGTTATTTTCGTTAAAAAGTTGTACATTCTGGAACCCGCCGTCAACCACCCAGGTACGGTTCTTGTCGTCGACGGCAATCCCTTTGGGGCGGGTAAATTCGCCAAAGGCGTCACCAAGTTTGCCAAACGTGTTGATCAGATGGCCATCCTTGTCCAGGGTAACGACATTCCCGGCGCCGACATTGGTGACATGGATCAACCCCTTGCTGTCAACCGTCAGGTTTGTCGGCAAGGACAAAAACGGGGTGCCGTCGGTGTTTTTTTGAATACTTTTTTCAAACTGGCCGGTCTTACGGTCAAACACCTTGATATCATTCCCCTTTATATCAAGAACAAAGATCGAGGTATCATCCACAGCCACATCGACCGGCTTCGTGAGATTTTCCTTGCCGATACTGCCGATGTAGTTGCCTGCGGCATCATAGCGCAAAATCTCCTGTCTGAGGGAATCCGCTACGAAGAGGCCCCCATCCTTATCCACCGCCAGGTTGATGGGTTTTTTCAGCCTGCCCAGGTTGGTGTTTCCCTTGAGGTAGTTAAATGTTTTGTTCTTGAAATCAACGATAATGACCGACGGCGGGCTTTGTGTATCGCAGATATACAGCTTGCCGCGGATATATTTGACGCCGTAGGGCCTGATGATCGGCTTGATCAAGTCTTTTTCGCTGGTTCCCGTGACCAGCAGGGTAAAGCCGCTTTTATCGGGTTCCACGTCGCGGGAACTATTTACCGATTTTAAAAACTGAACCCGTGGCTCACTTGGGGGCGGCGGAAAAAAGACCGGGCCCGCCTTTGGGGCAGGGGCCGTGGCACAGGCCGTCACGAGCAGTGCAACAAGCAGTGCCATAACGACGATTTTCGCGCTCGAGACAACTCCGGCTACTTGGTTCCTTATTGGATTCATACTATTGATTACCTCCATGTTATTTCTGGCCCTTTTCCTCTGATCGATAGTCTTCCGGTTTCTCCCGGTCATAGGCAAAGGGGCGATGGCATCCCGGCGAACAACTTCCTCCGGTCGGCGTGAGCATAAAGTTGATCGGAATCTTCCAATCGCCGAATTGTACACCTTCCTTGCTGATCAACTTCTCCCCGGTGCTGGCGTGGGGTTCATGGCAGACGCGGCAGGTGCGCCCTTTGCGGTTGACGACGTGGACATAGTGCAGATTGCGATTCCCGTTGCGAAATTTGGTATAGATCGTGGTTTCCGGAAAGCGAAGCAGGTTCTTTTCGTGGCACGACAGGCATACGCCATAGATGCCGTCCTTATAAGCGACATAGAGGTCCGACGGATAGCTTCCCTTGAGCAAACGGAAATTATCGCTTCCGTGGGGGTCGTGGCAGGCCCGGCATTCGCCCAGTTCCAGCGGCCCATGCAGATATTTCTTCCCCTCGATCTCCTTCTTGATGTTTTTGAGGGGCGGCTTGCCGAGTTTGTCCGTGGCGTGACATTCCAGGCAAACGCTCATATCATCCCCTGACAGAAGTCCTTTGGCCTTGGAAAAGTGGCTGGAATGACAGTTACCGCAGCCTCCCGTCTCCTGAAGGGGTTTATGCACAAGTTTCATCCTCAGCTTTTTTTCAACCCCCGGATGGCAACTGATGCAGATATCCGGCATCTTTTTCTTGAGCAGTTGGCCGTTTTCACTGCTGTGCGGGGCGTGACAGGAGGTGCAGGGGCCTTTTTTGACCGGTGGGTGGATGAAAGGCGACTCCTGAAGTGTTTTCAAAAAATCGGCATGGCATTTGAGACAACTTTCCCAGACCGGCCCCCTGAGAAGCTTCTTCTCATCCGATTCGTGGGGATTGTGGCACCGGCTGCAAGAACCGACAGCTACGGGGCCATGCCTGACTTTCTTCTTGAAATCAGCGGCATCGTGACATCCCATGCAGAGGGCGGTCTGATCGTCTCCCCCTTCCAGAAGGAAACGGCCGGCGCCGCCATGGGGCTTGTGGCAGTACGCACACTCCCCGTCCTTGACCGGGGGGTGCACATTCTTTTTCTTCCCGAAGGTATCGTGGCACTGGTAGCAGAGGGCGGCCCCCTGTGCAGTCATGGCAAAACTCTTGGCGCCCTTGAGCGGGTGGAGCGGATTGGTCTGTTTATGGCAGCCCGAGCAGTCCCCCTCCTTGACCGGCTCATGCATATTCTGTGTTCCGCCAATTGACGTATGGCACTCTGCGGTTTTACATGACACATCGGCAGCCTGGGCGACGCACGGAAATATCGCCGTCAGCAGGAGGAGGCCCACAGATCTAACATTCATCGAGATTGTCTCCATCAAAAAAGCCCGAAAGAACCCAAAAAACAGCGGCGCGTTTGAATATCTATAACTCGCCGGAATTATTACGAGCAAGTACCGTACCAGCCTGTCCTCGCCGACAACTCCGCCCATCCCTGCTTCAGGCATAATAGCCTGATTTATAGAATGTATACTATTGACACATTTTTTTAAACAGAAGAATTGGTTACGTTACCTTGCGGTCCAGGCTGCGGTACTGGATCGCTTCGGCGATATGCTCTTCGCGGATCTGCTCGCTGTCCGACAGGTCGGCAATGGTGCGGGCCACCTTGATGATCCGGTTGTAGGTCCGGGCGGAAAATCCGAGGCGGTCGGTAACCAGTTCCAGCATCCGGCTGCCGGCGCTGTCCAGTTCGCAGAACCTCTTGATGAAACGCGGCGTCATCTGGGCGTTGCAGTGGACCTTGGTCCCCTGGTAACGTTCGGCCTGGCGCTTTCGGGAGCACGCCACCCGCAGGGCGATATCCCGGGAACTCTCGGCCTCCCCCCGGTCGGACAGGTCCCGGTAGGTTACGGACGGCACCTCGATATGGATATCGATCCGGTCCAGGAGCGGGCCGGAGATACGCGAACGGTAGCGGTGGATGGCGAGGGGGGTGCAGACGCAGGGATGGATCGGATCGGCAAGGTAGCCGCACGGGCAGGGGTTCATGGCCGCGACCAGCATCACCCGGGATGGATAGGTCAGGGTCAAGAGGGAGCGGGAGATGGTGACGCGGCCGTCTTCCAGCGGCTGGCGCAGCACCTCCAGGACATTCTTTTTGAATTCGGGCAGTTCGTCCAGGAACAGGACGCCGTTGTGGGCCAGGGAGACCTCCCCCGGCTTCGGCGTGGTGCCGCCGCCGATCAGGCCGACGTCGGAGATGGTGTGGTGCGGGGAGCGAAACGGCCGCGCCGCCAGAAGCGCCCGGCCGTTCTCCAGCATCCCGCTGACGCTGAAGATTTTGGTGGTCTCGATGGCTTCGTCGAACGACATGCGCGGCAGGATGGTAGGGATGCGGCGGGCCAGCATGGTCTTGCCCGATCCCGGAGGTCCGATCATCAGGATGTTGTGGCCGCCGCTGGCGGCGACTTCGAGGGCCCGCTTGGCGTGCTCCTGTCCCTTGACCTCGCTGAAGTCTTCACCGTATTCGCAACCGCTGGTGAAGAGGGATTGGAGGTCCACCGCGAAGGGGTCGATCCCGTCGTGGCCGTTGAGGAACTCCACCACCTGGGAAAGGGCGGTGGCGGCGATGATGGCGATCCCCTCCACCACCGCGGCTTCCGGCGCGTTCTCCACCGGCAGGATGACGCCGGCCAGACCGGCCCGTTTGGCGGCGACCGCAATGGAGAGTGCGCCGCGGATCGCCTTAAGTCCCCCATCCAGCGAAAGCTCTCCCACAAGCAGGTACTCCCGCAGGCGGGCGGTCTTCACCACGCCGGTCGCCGCCAGGATGCCGATGGAGATGGGGAGGTCGAAGGCCGCCCCTTCTTTCTTGATGTCGGCCGGCGCCAGGTTGGCGGTGATGCGCCGTGCCGGAAAATCGTAGCCGGAATTTTTGAGGGCCGCCTTGACCCGGTCCTTGCTCTCCTTGACGGCGCCGTCGGGCAGGCCGACCGTGGCAAAGGAGGGCAGGCCGGCGGCCAGGTCCACCTCCACATCGACAAGCATGGCATCGATCCCGATCAGGGCACTGCTGAGGACTTTGGCAAGCATCTCTCACCTCTTAACCCATGGTATCCGGGAATCGCTCAACGACGGGAGCGTTACGGGCACGATGGCAGAATGCGGATGATAACAAAGACGGCGAGTCCAAAACGACGGTGCTGAGGTGTCACTATGCCACGGGTTGTTCAGCGAGGCAGCGGGCCCACGCCCGGTTATGGCGCCGTGAGCATGATGAAGCCCATCTGCCTGCCCGTATCCCCACTATCCCTGCGGTAGGAGAAGAACAGGTCCTTCCGGCAACAGACGCACATATCGGAGACCTGTATCCCGGCGGCCGGCACACCGGCGGACAGGAGCAGGTCCCGGTTGGCGGCGGCCAAATCGAGCCGCCACTTGCCCTCGCCATGGGCCTCGGCGAAGGAATCCCACGGCATCCCGCTCTGGAGAAAGGCCTGCCTGACCGGAGCATCGACCTCGTAGCAGCACTTCCCGATGCTGGGGCCGATGGCGGCCTGCAGCTCACCGGGGGCGCTGCCGAAGAGCGAGCCCATTCCGGCCACTGTTTTGGCAACCAACTTGGCCGCGGTTCCCTGCCAGCCCGCATGGACCGCAGCGACCACCTTGTTGCGGGGGTCGCAGAGCAGGATCGGCACGCAGTCGGCCACGCAGATGCCGATCATGACGCCGGGCTGGTTGGTTATGATGGCGTCGCTCTCCACGCCGGAGAAGTGGCTGTACTCCTCGTTGGGCTCGTCGATTACCAGGATGTCGTTGCCGTGCACCTGCCGCACGCTGACCAGGGCCTCCTGGTTGACGTCGAACGCGCGGGTCAGGATGCTGCGGTTGCCTTCAACGTTAAAGGCCTGATCCTGGGTGTTCAAACCCAGATTGAGCGAGTTGTAGGGGGGGCGGGACACCCCTTCGTGGCGGGTGGTGAACCCCTGAACCGATCCGGGCGAACCGGCGAAATCGACGGCAACGTAGTGGATGCGCCCCGTGCGCTTGATCTGCATGAATAACCCCTGCGAATGATGAATGGTGAATAGGTGGAGGGTTCCCCTTTCACCATTCACGTCCGCCATTCTCGTTTTTTATTTTGCCTTCTCGCTGGCTTTACGCTTTAATACCGTTGCGCCGGCGATAGCGCCATACGTAGACGGCAATCAGAATACTGCTGAACCCAATGACCCAGGCAAGGGCTCTGTGGGAGTACTGCATGATCAACTGCTGGTTCTCGCCGATGGCATAGCCGATGACGGTCAGGATGCTGCACCAGAGACCGGCGCCGGCCAGGGTGTAGAGCGAGAAACGGAGGTGCCCCATGCCGGACAGGCCGGCCGGGATGGAAATGAGGTGCCTGACCACCGGCAAAAGCCGGCCGATGAAGGTCGATATCTCGCCATGCTGGAGGAAGAAGCGCTCCACCCGTTCAAACTTCTCCGGCGGGATCAGGACGTATTTGCCATACCTGATGATCAGCGGCCTCCCCAGGTAGCGGGAGGCAAAATAGTTGGCATAGGCCCCCACAAGACTTCCCAGGGTGCCGCACAAAATAACGGCGACCAGATTCATCTTTCCCTGGAAGGCCAGGTAGCCGGCCGGCGGCATGACCAGTTCGCTCGGCACCGGGATCACCGAACTCTCCATGAGCATCAACAGAAAGATGCCGGGGTAGCCCATGGTGCCGATGGTGTGGAGGAGCCATTGAATAAGAGCATGCATCGTAAGTATTCCATCCTGGAGCAGAAATAGGAGAGCATCCTATATACCCCATCTCGGGGATTCGGGCAACAGCAGATACGCCAAAGCCCAAGAACGTGGTTACCCAATGACCGTACTCGACAAACTCACAACAGAGATCCTTACCGGAGACGGGGCCGTTGGCACCATGCTCTACGCCAGGGGGATCGGGCTCGACAGCAACTTCGAGCACTTGAATCTGGTACGCCCGGCCCTGGTCCTGGAACTGGCCCGCGAGTACGCCGCCGCCGGGGCGCAGGTGATCGAGACCAATACCTTCGGCGCCAACTATACCAAGCTGGCGGCCATCGGATTGGGCCACAAGGTTGGCGAGATCAACCGGGCCGGCGTTCGTATCGCCCGTGAGGCGGCCGGGGATGGCGGCATACTGGTGGCCGGTTCGGTGGGCCCCCTGGTGCGCATGAAGGGCGAAGAGCGGGAGTTGACCCCCGACGCCATGGAAGGGCACTTCCGGGTGCAGTGCACCGCCCTGGCCGAGGGGGGGGTGGACCTGTTCCTGCTGGAAACCTTTGGTTCCCTGGAGCAGTTGGTCGCCGCGGTACGGGCGGCCCGGGAAACCGGCCTGCCGGTCTGTGCCTCCATGGCCTTTCTGGAGGGGGGACGCAGCGGCGACGGTACGACGGTGGAGGCGTTCTGCGCCGCCGTGGAGGCGGCCGGGGCCGATATGCTGGGGGCCAACTGCGGCGCCGGTCCCCTGGAACTGGTCAAGGTGGTGCGCCGCCTGGCCGCCCTGACCGCCAAACCGATCTCCGCCTATGCCAACAGCGGTTTTCCCGAGTACCACGAGGGGCGCTACATCTACCGCGCCACCCCCGACTATTTCGCCGCCATGGCGGACGAGATGGCGGCGGCCGGGGCCAACCTGATCGGCGGCTGCTGCGGGACCACGCCGGACCACATCGCCGTTCTCGCGCGCACCCTGGCAGGGAAGCGGCCCGCTCCACGCCACCCCGCGGCATCCCGTACCGCGGCAGGGGCGCAGCCCGGTTCCCGGCCCGACAGGCCTTCGTTCCTGGACCCGTGGGGATGCCGCAAGGTCATCGCCGTCGAACTCGACCCGCCCAAGGGAATGGACTGCCGCCGGATCATCGAGAGCAGCCGGCGCCTGAAAGAGGCCGGAGTCGATGCCATCAACCTGGCCGAAAACCCGCTGGCCCGTCCCCGTATGGGGAACATCGCCCTGGGGAGCATCATTCAGCGCGAGGTCGGCATCGAGGTCATCATCCACATCACCGGCCGGGACCGCAACCTGATCGGCATGCAGTCCGACCTCATGGGCGCCAGCCTCCTGGGGCTGCACACGATCCTGGCGGTGACCGGAGATCCGGCCGCCATGGGGGACCATGCCGGGGCCACCTCGGTCTTCGACCTGCACTCCTTCACCCTGATCAAGCTCCTCTCCGACATGAACCGCGGCGTGAACGCCATCGGCAACCCCATCGGCGGTGGGACCGGTTTCACCATCGGGGCGGCGTTTAACCCCAACACGAAGAATATGGCGGTTCAGGCCGAACGGCTGCGCAAGAAGGTGGCCAACGGCGCCCGTTTTGCCCAGACCCAGCCGGTCTATGACCCGGCCCTGTTCCTGGAAGCGCTCGACCAGACCCGGGATTGCGGCATCCCGCTCTTGCCGGGGATCATGCCCCTGGTCAGCGAACGCAATGCCCTCTACCTGCACAACGAGGTGCCGGGCATCACCGTCCCGGACGCGATCCGCGCCCGCATGAAGGGTCTGGAGAAGGAGGCCGGCGCCCGGGAAGGGCTGGCCATTGCCAAGGAGTTCATCGACGCCACCTTCACCGCCGCCGGAGGCTACTACCTGATCCCCCCCTTCGGAAAATGCGAACTGGCCCTGGAGTTGATCGATTACATTCACGCACGGGAAAGGGAACAGGGATGATACACATGTTCAAGGCGGGGCTGCTCCTGGTGTACTGCCTGATGATAGCGGCCTGCAGCGTACCGAACGCGACCATCCGCGAGGAGTTCGAAAAAAGCATGAAGGCTTACAACAAGATGCTGCGCTGGCATGAGATCGAGGGGGCCGGCATGGTCTACATGGCGCCCGAGTTGCGTGATGGCTTCATGAAAGCCGCCGCCGACATCAAAAAACGGGACGTCACCATCACCGATTTCCGCATCCTGACCTCCGAATGCCTCCCGGACAAGGGAACCGGCGAGGTCGTGGCCGAATTCGACTACTACATCCTCCCCTCCAACCGCATCAAGACCCAGAGCTACCGGCAGGATTGGGCCTATCGCGACATCAACAAGCAGAAGAGCTGGAAGGTGAAGAGCGGCCTGCCGCCTTTTGAGTGAGAGACGATTTTCGCTGTTGTACCCCGGTGATGCCATGGGACGCCTTGCCGCACAAATAAGCGCTTTCTGCGCCTACCTGGAAACGGAGCGCAACGTTTCGCCCCATACCCTGGCCGCCTATCGCCGCGACCTGGAGCAGTTGGCGGCCTTTGCGGCCAAGGAACGGGGCGACGACGTCTCCGCCGGGGAGGTGGACCATCTGTTGCTGCGGCGCTACCTGGCCCTGCTCGGCAAAACGGCCAAGAAGAGTTCCATCGGCAGGAAGCTGGCCGCCGTGCGGACCTTTTTCCGCTTCCTGCTGCGCCGGGGGGAGATCGACAAGAATCCGGCCGAATTGACCGCCACGCCCAAGAGGGAACAACGCCTGCCGTTTCATCTGGATATCGACCAGGCCACCGCCCTGATGGAGGCCCCCACGGCAGACGAGAAGTACGTCCTCCGGGACCGGGCCATCCTGGAGCTGCTCTATTCCAGCGGCTTGCGCGTTTCCGAGCTGACCGGCCTGGACATCGGCGATCTCGACCAGGCCTCCGGCATGGTACGGGTGATGGGCAAGGGGGGCAAGGAGCGCATCGTGCCGGTGGGAAGCCGCGCCATTCAGGCCATCGGGGAGTATCTGGCCCAGCGCGGGGAACTGGCCGGAAGCGGGGCGCTCTTCCTCAACACCCGCGGCCAGCGCATCAACCGCCGCAGCGTGACGCGCATCGTCGATACCCACGTCGGGCGCGTGGCCGCCTTCAAACACATCTCGCCCCACACCCTGCGGCACACCTTCGCCACCCACATGCTTGAGGGAGGAGCCGACCTCAGGGCGATCCAGGAACTTTTGGGCCACGCCTCCCTCTCCACCACCCAGAAATATACCCACGTCGGCATCGACCGCCTGATGGAGGTCTACGACAAGGCTCATCCCAAAGCAAAGAGCCCCGGCTAACCTCCGCCTGGCGGCGGTACGCCCTTCGAGCTCCCCGCACGACAAAAAAACGGGGGGCGAAATCCCGCCCCCCGCTACTGTTTCAGTGCTGCCCGGCAACCGTTAGCCGAGCGCCACCTCGATCCGGTCCCCTTCCCCCACCTTCAGCTTCTTTTCGATGCCCGGCCCGACGATGATCGCCCCGTCGTACTGTTGGCCCATGTCGCTCATGACCATGACCGGGAAGGTCCCGCTTGTGCCTGCAGCCTCATTAACCAGCTTCAGTTTTTTGAACGATGCCTTGTAGAAATCGCCGATATATTTGGAGGTAGGCTGACTGATGGCGATCATGCCGAGCGAATCGAAACTGCTGCTGGCCTCCTTGCTTGCAAGGTGGCTGACGCGCAGCTTGAGGATATCGGCGGCGGCGCCCTGATCCACCGGGCTCCCGTTCTGCCGTCCCGGCGCCCCGGCCTCCTTCTGCTCCGGCAGGAGCGATTCCAGTTTCTTGGCAGCAAGGTTGAGGGTGATGAGCAGGACCTGGAGATTGATATTCTTGGCGCACAAAAGGCAGAGCATGGCACCGGGGGAGCCCTTCACCAGTATGCGGCCATCGGCGTAGCGCAGGTCAATGATATCGAGGGTCTGCTCGACCTGTAGTCCGTAGGTGCACTCCACCGCCAGGGTTCCTGCCTTTTTGAGGGAGTCGGCATCGATCAATGAGGGAAAAGCGTGCGCAAGGACCTCGCCCCTGTTGCTGAAGACGGCGCTGCCGATAACCCCTTCGACGCTGTTGATATACTGCAAAATATCCTGCATGATGCCAAACTCCTACTTGCCGGGGATCAATACCGCTTTGATTTCTCTCTCCACACCGTCCAGGTTGGATTCCGGTTTGACGGCGATGCTGAGATAGTGTTGCTTGGAATCGTACATCAGCAGGTGATATTGTTTGGTTTGGACGGCCGCTGCCTTGATCTCTCCCAGCCCCATGAGTTCGCCGAAACGGTTGCCGGCGGTGGCCAGAAAGAGCCCCTTGGCGGCCAGGGCCACGGCTTCGATGCTGTTGTCCTGGAGCGGGTTGCCGTCTTTGTCCAGCAACACCGCGTAGGTCACCGCCTCGATATCCTGGAGCCGTGCCGCGACCTTGCTCATGGTCCGCCGCGGCGCCACGGCCGGGGCGGATTCACCGCTGGATTCGGGTGCTCCGGCGTTTTCTTCATCCATGCGGCGCAGGGCTTCAAGAAGCAGGAAATCGGTGCGGTAGTGGATCGTGCAGACGTTGGAGGTCATTTCGGGGCGGATGTTGAAGGTGCCGCCGGGCCACTTGATGATCCGGTAGATGGCTTCTTCGCCGCTCTCTGCCCCCAATTCGGCATGGATGATCTCACCATCCGCAAAATAGATGGCCCCTTTTTGCTCGCCATATTCGACCGTGATGCAGCCGGTGTACTTGTTGTGCCCCTTGAGCTGGATGACGTCCGTGAGGGAAAGACCCGCCACGGAGCCCTGGAAACCGTTTATCGTATCAGCCATCGCTACCGCCCCGGGAGTGAAATTATTTCATGGTGGTGACAGGCAGGTAAATCGGGTTATTTAAAACATAACTGCGTGACAAGTTCAAGCAGCAAATAGCCGGGAAACATGAAAAAACCCCGCCGGCTGTGCCGGCGGGGTCGTTTGCGGGAATGGAGTCGCTGCTATTCGCAGAGATCGACCTTCATGTCCCAGTTCTTGATTTTCATGGTGCCGTTCTTTTCCAGATTGAGATGCATCTTGAAGGCGCGATCCCACAACTGGGGCTCATGCCCGACTTTGCGCCTGAGGCAGTCGGCCTTGGCCATTTCAAAGTACTCGGTGAGGATCGGCTTGTAATCCGGATGGGCGCACTTGTCGATGATGACCTTGGCCCGGTCCCGCGGGCAGAGGCCGCGCAGGTCGGCCAGTCCCTGTTCGGTAACCACGCAGTCCAGGTCATGTTCCGTATGGTCGATGTGGGAGCAGTGCGGCACCACGCAGGAAATGCCGGTCGGATCGGTCTTGCTCGGACGGCTCGACGGGGTATGCATCATCTTGAGGAAACCGTTGCGCAGGAAGTCGCCGGAACCGCCCAGGCCGTTGATCATGCGGGTACCGCCGACCAGGGTCGAGTTGGCATGGGCATAGATGTCGATCTCCACCGGCGTGTTCATGGCGATGACCCCCAGGCGCCGGATCGGCTCCGGTGCGTTGGAGATGGAGAGCGGCCGCAGGGTGATCTTGTCGAAATACTTGTCCATGTTCTCGAAGAACTTCGGGAACCCGGGTGTTGCCGAGAGGGAGAGCGAACAGGAGGAGGCGTGGTCCAGCTTGCCCGAATCGAACAGGTCGAGCATGGTATCCTGGAGAACCTCGGTATAGACGGACAGGTTATAGAAAGGACCCTTGGCCAAGCCGCCGATTACGGCGTTGGCGATGGAACCGACACCCGACTGGATCGGCAGCAGGTTGTCCGGCAGACGCCCCATCTTGACCTCGTGGGTGAAGAAATCGATGATGTGGTTGGCGATGGCCTCGGAGGTATCGTCCTGCTCGGCAAAGGCGCGCCCCTGGTCGCGGAGTTTCGATTCCACCACGGCCACGACCTTCTTCGGATCGCAGGGGATCGAGGTGGCGCCGATACGGGAGCCGGCCTTGGTGATGTTCAGCACCTGGCGGTTCGGGGGAGTGCCGCAGGAAACCAGGTCGTGAATCCCTTCGAATGAGGGCTCTCCGGTGTTGACCTCGATGATGATCTTGTCGCAGATCATCAGGATCTCCGGGATGACGCCGCAGGAGGAGGTGGGAACCAGGCTGCCGTCCTCGGTGATGGCCGAGACCTCGATGATGGCCAGGTCGAGCTTGCCGCTCTCGGTGTCCTTGGTGTAGAAGCCGTATCCCAAGTCCTGGGCAAACAGGGAGAGGTGCTTGTCGCCCATGCGGATGCGCCCCTCGTTGATGCCGGCGGCGATGTTCTTGCCGGTCTGATACGGCCAGCGGCGGTCGATCATGTCGAGGGAAGCCCAGCGGTCCTCGGTTTCAGCCCCTACCGAGGCGCCGATGAACAGGTTGAATTTCCATTTTCCCTGGAGATTGTTCTTTTCCACATGGTCGGCCACGGCAATGGGGACCACCTTCGGGTAGCCTGCGGGGGTAAAGCCGGACCACCCCAGGTTCATGCCCGGCTTGAAGAACTGAATGGTCTCTTCGGCCGTCATGACCTTGCTCAGAAGCGACTTGTGACGCACGCGATCTTGTAAAGTACCGTACTCGGACATTTTTACCTCCTGTTTGCATTTAGTGTCTACAGCCCCATAGCGTTCTGAAAAATACCACCACCAACGTCATGCGGTAATCTTATTAAAAATAATGATTATAGGCAATTGCAGCAAAAACAGCAGTGTTAGTCTGAGTAGAACTGGATTTTACTATTGCAAGAATGTTTAGTCAAGTTAAAATGTATACAACTTTCCCGACGCCACTGCGCAATGGCCGCGCAACCCCGGCACGACACACGGATCGGGAGGTTGCGCGACCGGTCAATCCTGGTAGTCGACGGCGACGATGGAGGAGCACACCGATCTCATATGGGGGAGCACTTCTCCGGCATGGTAGGGGTGGATCTGGTAGGCCTGCATGTCGTCCAGGGAATCGAACTTCGTCACGAGGGCGATGTCATAGGAGCGTTCCGAACGAATGATATCGATGCCGGCCTCCAGGTGGCGCAATTGGGGGATTTTGCCCCGCATGCTGAGCAGCTTTGCCTGGGTAACGGCAAGATTCTCGGGGCTCGCATCGGACAGTTTGAAAAAAATGATATGGGTGATCATGGCTCGGCAGCTCCTTGGCTGATGGCTGGTGGTGGCCTCGAAGGAATGTTATCCGTATACCGCGCCGCGCTTCCCGTGTCAATGGCGCCATCGCACGCATCCGCGCCGCAGTTGCGGATCGCCGGTGCTGTGCTACAGTTGATGCCAGACAGACCATTTCGAGGCTGCGGAGGTCGCCATGCCGGAAAAACTCTTGATACCATCCGTGGAAATGAGGCTCGGCTCTTTGCTTGAGTTCAACCGCAAGCGTGACATGGAGGCATCGTCCCCCGCCAGGCACAAAGTGCGGCAGACCATTACCATCTCGCGGGAATTCGGCTGCGAGGCATACCCCATGGCGGAACGCCTGCGGGAGATCATGGAGAAGAAACAGGGTGAGCCGTGGGTGTTGCTGGACAAAGGGCTGCTCGACGAGGTTGCCCGGGACCATAACCTGTCCGCCAGCGTGTTGAGCAGCCTGGGGGAGAAGAGTCGATTCCTGGACGAAATCCTGGCCACGTTCTCTTCACGCTGGAAAAGCGAGAAGGACCATTTCCGGGTGCTGTGCCGCCATGTGCTTTCCCTGGCGGAGCAGGGCAACATGATTATCGTCGGCCGGGGCAGTTCGATTGTCACCCAGCCGCTGAAGAACTGTTTCCATTTCCGCCTGTTCGCCTCCCCGGGGTTCAAGGTGCGCTCCATAACGCGCCGGATGGGGGTTGAAGCCGAAGAGGCCGAAAGGATCATCGCCAAACAGCAGAGACAGCGGGATAACTTCATCCGCGATTTTCTGGACCGGGATGCCCACGACCTGGGCTTTTACCACCTGGTGTTCAATAACGACAAGAACAACGTGGAAACCATGGCCCGCACCATTGCGGAGTATCTGGCGGCCCAGTAGCGGCACCAAGGTGGAGAGGGGTGGCGCAAGAAATGACGAGGGGTGCCGGAAAGCACCCCTCGTCGCACGTGCGGGTTGTTGAGAGGAACGCCACTTCGGGGAGAACGGTCCAGGGGGACGGGTCACGCCGCGGCGGGAGCTTCCGGCAGGGGGCGGAGAAAGACCACAAAGGCACCGCTTCCGCCCATCTCGCGCGGTGCTGGCGCAAATTCAAGAACCGTCTCGCGCCCGGCGTCCCGCAGCCAGGATGCGACCGCCTGCTGGAGCACCGGTTCGGCCGGTGAGTTGTTCCCCTTGCCGGTAATGACCAGGGCGGCTTTCTGCCCCTTGCGGCGCGCCGTGTTCAAAAAACGGGGCAGCGCCGCCAGGGCCTCTTCGCGGGTCAGCCCGTGCAGATCGAGTTGATGGGTTACGGCAATAACCCCTTGTTTCACCTGGCGCAGACGATTGCCCGATAACGGCTTCAACTCTTCATCCGCGGGCAGGGAATCGGCAAATTTCGTTTCCAGCTTCAAACGGCCGATCTCTTGCAAAAACAGTTCGGCTGCTTCCCGGTCGGCGCCGGAGGTGCGGGGGGGTGGCGGCGGGACCTGCGTGCGGGCGCCGGTCCGGGCCGTCGCGGGCGTTGCCGCGTCCACCGGCGGCGCGGCCAGCGTCTTCACGCCGGCCATGGCACGCCGGAACAACTCAGCCTCCCCATCGTCGGCCGGGACGGCGGAGACCGGGCGTTCGCGCCCCGTCCCGGCTTTGGCGGGACCGCCTCCCCGGGTGCGCACAACCTTTACATCGGCCATGGCCCGCAGGAACAGCTCGTCCGCCTCCTCGACCGACTGCGCTTCATGGTGGGTCGGCTGGGGAGGAGGCACCACGGCAGGGGCAGGCTCCTTCGGGGAGAGAGCCACCTCTTTCAAGGCAGCAAACGGGGTGGCGCGAAACTGGGCGACCGCTGCCGGTTTTTCGTGGCGCCGCTTCTTGCCCATCAGTCCCTCGCCACCAGGGTGATTTCTATGCGACGGTTCTTGGCGCGCCCCTCCCTGGTCGCGTTGTCGGCCACCGGCTTATACTCGGAAAAGGCTGCCGCGGAGAGGCTGGCCGGGTCGAGGCCCTGCTGCTGCAGGTATTTGGCGACGTTGATGGCGCGGGCCGCGGAGAGTTCCCAGTTCGAGGGAAACTGGGCCGACCGGATCGGCACGTTGTCGGTATGCCCCTCGATGCGGATCGACTTGTCCTTGACCTCTTTCAGGGTCGGGATCATCTTGAGCAGAATGGTGATGCCGTCCGGCTTGACATCGGCCCTGCCGGAATCGAACAGGATGGCGGCCTCCATGTTGACGGTCAATTTCCCCTTCAATTCCGAGATGGTCACCTGCCCCTGGGCGATCTCGCTCTTCATGTTCTCCAGCAGATGCTCGTAGGTGCTGCTGACCTCCTTGACCTTCTCCTCCTTGGCCTTCTGAAGGGTGGCGATCTCGCCCTTGAGCCGCCCGTTTTCCCCTTCCAGATCGGCTATCTTCTGACGCAGGTCGCTGATATTCCTGGAAAGGGTGTCGGATTTGGCTTTGAGCACCTGTTCCAGTTCATGCTTGTCCTTGGTGAGCGCCTGCCGCTCCTGCGCAAGCCCGGCAGCCTCGGCCTTCAGTTTGTCGAACTCGGCCTTCAACGTGCTGTTGTCCGAACTGAGCTGCCCGTATTTTTGTTTCAGGTCGCCAAGCTCGCCCGCCAGCCCCTTGGCCTCGTTTTCCTTCAGTTGATACGTGCCTTGGGAAACACAGCCATTCAACACCAGGGCCATCAGACCTGCCACTGCCAGATAGATGATTCGTCTCAGCACACGCGACCTCCTTGGGGTGTTTCTGCGCCGCCCCACTGTTTTGGGCGGAGCTTTTCTCGATTTTATACTTCTCGGCAGGTTTTGCAATTATGATTTTGCGCGGAGGATCGCACAGGAAGCGGGAGTATGCAGGGATTATCGGCGCTACCGGCCGGCGGTTTTTTTGCTGAGAGAGTTGAAGATCATGTCCAGCACCGTTTTCTGCCGGGCCTCGAACTTGTTGAGCACCGCCAGGCAGGTACCCATGGGGCAGAGGTCGTGAAGAAAGTCGGCATCACGTCCGGAGAGGATCACCACCCGATTTTTGTCCATCCCCGCCTGGGTGGCGAACGAAAGCAGTTTCAAGCCGTCCATGGCCGGCATTTCCAGGTCGATCAGCAACAGGTCATACCCGCCGGCCCTGATGGAGTTCAGGGCCGTTACCGGGCTGTTGCAGATATCCACCCGCAAAAGAGGATAGGCGCCATGTATGTACCCGGCCAGGAACTCGGTGAAGGCCTGGTCGTCATCGATCAGTAATATTCTACCCATAGTTTTACAATATAGTCGATTTTACCGTGCCCATGAAGTAAAAAAACGCGGGGGCCGCAGGACGCTACTTGATGACGCGCGTGGCATTGCTCAAGACCGTGAAGGGGAGATTGATCCCCAAATCCTGAGCAGCGCGCATGTTGATGAGCAGCTCGATACGGCGGGGCGAGATCAGGGAAAGATGGCTCTGCCGGGCACCCTCCAGAATACGGGTGGCGATATCGGCCGCCAGGTGCCCCTGCTCTTCCGGGTGGATTTCCAGGGAGATGAGTGCGCCCCTCTCGGCGGCGCCGGGCATGGTGGAGAGCACCGGGATGTTGCGTGCCCTGGCACGGGCGACGATCTTGCCGAACTGGCGGGAAACGATGCCGCTTTCCGTGGCGAAGATGACATCGGAATGGTCGAGCAGGGAAGGAAGGGCCGCTTCCAACGCAGCGGATGAGCCAACGTTCGCCTCCGCCACGACCATGTCGTACTGGGGCGCAATTCTCCTGATTTCCTCAAACTGCCTCTGCGAGCCGTTCTCACGAGAGTTGTAGACGACGCCTACCCGCCGGTACGGCTTGATGTGTTCCCGGCTGTCCTTGAGGGTCTTTATCAGCGTGACCAGCGGCACCCGCGAACTGACGCCGCACATCCCCCGATGCGGTCCGTCGGAGACGAATATATCGACGGAAACCACCGGAATCCCGTCCGATTCCCTCATGGCCACGAATGCCGCCGGCGCCCCGTACGCTACGATCAAATCGGGACGGTAGGCATTGAATTTCCTGATCGTATTGGACCAGGAGAGCGGATCGGGGTTCGGCACCTGCAGAATGATCTCCACGTTGGCCGAGGTATAGCCCAAAGAGGCCAGGGATTTGATAAACGCCTGGTGCGCCTCGCGATAACGGGGTTGGTCGCTGCTCATGATAGCGGCGATGACCTTGCCGGCGGCGCGGCAATCCGGAGGCCAGCACCAGCACGACAGAAAGAGGATCATCAGCGTTATGGAGAGAATTCGTTGACGCATACCGTCCGCTACCACCGTGAAGTCAACGACACCATGGTCGTATGGACCGAGCCGTCGTAGAGAGCGTCGCCGGAGTTGTAATTCCGGTAACTGTAGTTCATCGAGCAACCGACATGCTTGCCGATGCGCCAGTCGGCCCGGGCCGTTACGCCGGTTTCCACCGTATCCAGCCGGGTCAGGGCGCCGATGCCCGCGGTATTGTAGCTGCCCGTCACGTTTGCGAGGGTGAATGTCCTGACCGGGACATCGAATCGGGACGCCGAACGTACCTGCTGAATGCCAACGGAGAGATCCAGCGGCTCCGCCACGGCATACACGGCGTCGATGCCGTACACATGCGCCGTTGACCGGTAGGTGGCCGCCACGAACGGGTCCGGGTCCACAACGATATTGGAAAACAGCATCGACTGGTCCGTCACGGCTTCCAAGTATGAATAGTTGGCGGTGATGGTCAGGCGCTCCACAGGGGTGAACCACAGACTCGTATTCGCCGAATAGGAGCGCTTCTCCCGGGGGAGGGTATAGCTGGCGACCGGTGCCGGCGTCGCGGTGGAGGCAGCGCTTTCGCTCTCTTCATAGGTGGTGATGAAGCTGGCGGTGGCCCCCCAGGCGCCGTTCTTCGTATAGGTGGCAAACAACTCGCCCTTGTGGCTTTCCGACGCGGAGACCTTCCATTCCGGGTTATCCGCCGTGCGGTAGGTGTAGGTGGCATTCATCCTGAACCCGGGGAGCGGCCTCCAGGAGACCGTGGCCAGGGCGGTATGGGTCTGGCGGTATTCGTTGTGGACTGCCGCCGGATCGCTGGGCGAGAGGTCGCTGTTGGGCACGTTGTCGCGGGATTCCAGCACGGCGCGGTACTCCAGGCGGTACGTCACCTGCTGGTTGGGCCGGAATGTGCCGGAAAGGATAACGGTATCCTTGGCCGAGTCGATGCCGGGCCGCACCGCCAGCGCCCCCGATGCGGTCGAATAGGGGTAGGAAACCGTCGAGGGCGATTGCCGGTCGTTTTGCAGCCGCCGGTATTTCAGGGCGAAGGACAACTCCTTGAACGGCGTGTAGGTCAGGTCTCCCGCCACCGAATGGAGTGTTTGGGACGGTTTCGACGCGGGGCGCGCATCCCCCCGGTCGGCATCGTTTTCCCGCTGGGTCAGGACATAGGCGGCCGTCCCCACCAGGCCGCCGCTCATGTCGGTATAGAGCCTGACCGTGTGGGACGTCACCCGGCTGTCGGAGACGACGTTGGTCGCCTGGGTGCCCGGCGTGAGCGCCCCGTTACCGGTTACGGCAAAGGGATAGCGGGTGTCCGGGGCCTGGTTCGAAAAGTCCCGGATGCGGAATCCGTAGGCTATGTCGAAGAACCCCAGGTGGGCGTCGGCGCCGACGCTCCCCTCCCGCGTGATCTGGTTGACCTGCCGATTGAGGGAGACGACCCTGTTCTGCGGATCGCTGAAATAGTAGTCGGCAAAACGGAGTTGATCGGTTCCCCAGCGGCTCAACTCCCAGTACCCCAGGTTGATGTGGATGGGGTTGTTGCCCAGCTTGATGCGGTTTTCCACCTGGGAAATGCCGGTGCGCATGCCATAGCCGTCGGCGGGGGGGGACGCCTGGGCTGTCGCGTATTGGCCGGTGGCTGACCGGGGAAGCTGTTCCGTCAGCAGGTTATGCCAGAAGGCCTCGGTTTCCAGGTGCAGGCGATAATAGCCGCCATAGTCGAGAAACAGGTTGGCGCGATAATCGTCCTCGTGGAGCATGAGGGCCTCTCCCGACAACTTGAGGCTGGAGCCGAGCGTACCGGCGGAGAGCCCGCCCGCTACGCCGGATTTCAGACGTGTGTAGGGAGCCGCCGCGGCGCCTGCGCCGTCGGGGGTGATAAACTGGTATCCCGCCTGGAGGTGGGCGAAACGATGGGCTTCGGTTTCCTGCTCCGGCAGGGGTTCATGATTTTCCGCCCCGGCATCGGAGGTGGCGCCGTCGGAGGCAAAGGCCGGCAGCGCCAGAAACATCAGGCCCGAACAGACAATCAGCGGTGCAAACAGCATCGTTTGGCGAGAGCGGCTCGACATGGCTTACTTCCTCAATGTTCCGTACCCGCGGTTGTCGGGGGTATCGGAGCCGTGGACAGCTGAATGACAGTCGGTGCACCGGTTGGAAAAGAGCGATTTCATGGATGAGTCGCCGTTCATGACGCTGCGGTGGCCCGGATTGTGACACTGAATGCAGAGAAACGGCATGGCCGCCGAGAGCAGCCGGCGATTGACCGAACCGTGGGGCACATGGCAATTGGTGCAGGTCTCGGTGACATCCCCATGTTCGTAGACGAACGGGCCGCTCTTCTCCATGTGGCAGCGGGTGCAGAGGTCGCGCTGCGTGCTTCCCTTCAACAACTTGGGTTGGCTCGAACCGTGGGGGTCGTGGCAGTCGAAGCAGCCCATCTTCTTTTCCCGCACCGGGTGGTGCGAAAACAGGCTGAATTGGGCCTTCACGTCGGGATGACAGCCGTAGCAGAGTTCGGCCATTTTATCGTGGCTGACCTTCTGCTGCGGTCCCTCATGCAACTGATGGCAGGAAAAGCAACTCAGATCGTTCAGGGCATGGGTGCTGGAATGCCAGTGGGCCAAGGCCGGGGTCGAGGCGGCGGAGTGGCATTTCAGGCAGATCAGGGACTGGGCTTGGGGGGGGAGCTTTTTCAGGTCGAGCAGGGTGGAAACGTCGCATTTGTCCCCCTTTTCGCCGTGGAGTCGCTTGGTTTCCTCGATGTTGGCGATGGCCAGGCTCCCCGGCCCGTGACACGACTCGCAGTTGACCAGGGGCAATCCGGTTTCAGGCTTGATCTGCTCACCGTGCACGCTCCGCTTGAAATCGCTGGTAATCTTGTCATGCTTGTGGCACTTGGCGACGCAGTTATCCGTCCCCACGTAGTCGGCATCCAGGCGGCCGACGATCATCTTCTCATACTCGGCGACCGGCAGGAGCGGATGTGACTGTTTCATCCCGGCGCAGCCGGCACCCAGCAACGACGCCAGGATCAGGGCTGCCGGGACGATGCCCGCACGCACAACAACTCTGCCGCAAGGTATGTTCATCAATGGTCTCCTTCGCACTTCCGGACGGCAATCACCCCCCCTGAATACCCTTGGTGGTGGTACGGATGAAACGCTGCACGATCGGATTAGCGCTGTTCCGTATCTGGTCCGGCACGCCGATTTCAATGATCTCGCCCCGGTGCATCATGGCGATGCGGTCGGACAGGTACAAGGCGAAATTCAGGTCATGAGTGACGATAATTGTCGTATTACCGGTCTTTTTTCTCAGGGAGAGGATCGTCTCCGCCAACTCGTCGGTCGTCACCGGGTCCAACTCGGCGGTCGGTTCATCGTAGAGGACCAGATCCGGCTCCATTGCCAGAGAACGCGCGATGGCGACCCTCTTCCGCATGCCGCCCGACAACTCCGAGGTATTCAGCCCTTCCGTGCCTTCCAGCCCCACAATGGCCAGTTTCTCGGTAATAAGCTCACGGATGCGGGCCTCGGGGCAGATACGGTGCTCACGCAGCCAGAGCCCCACATTCTCGGCAACGGTCAGCGAGTTGAACAGGGCCGACGACTGGAACACCATGCTGCTGCGAAACGTCTGGGGCAGCGGCCGGCCATTGTCGAACACCGGCTGGTCGTTGAAGTAGATTTGGCCGCTGTCGGGCGTTTCCAGGCGTATAATGTGCCTCAGCAGGATACTCTTGCCGGTGCCGGAGGGACCGATAATCGAGAAGGTCTCTCCCGGCGCGATATCGAGATCGATATCCTTAAGGACATGATTGCTGCCAAAGGACTTATTCAGCTTTTCAATTCGAACGGCGATGCCGTGTATGGACATGGAGGACTCTCAAAAAAATTTAAATGCAGTATACGTGCCCACCGGATCAGAACAGGTACTTCGACCGGTTGGTAAAATACCCTCGATGCTTATAAATAAAGGCTGTCAGCAGTAGTATGGCCACCATGACCGACAGATTGTCAACCGCCACTCCACGTGTATCGATCGGTCGACCGAGCGCCTTTTCCAGTTCTCCCGCGGAAATACCCACCAGATTGATCAGCGTATTCACCACTTCGAACGTGTTGTATCCGATCAGCAGGTACCAGGTCAGGGTCTGCCGCTTCATCAGACCGAGGAAGAGATAGAGGCAGATCAGGCTGTCCGCGAATACCAGCACTTCCGCCGCACGCCCCCGGTAGATGGTCCCCAGCAGCGGAAAGGGCTGCCCGAAGGTGGACACGGTCAACATGAAGAAGAACAGATACAGCCCCCCCAGGAGGACAATACCCAGGGGGCGCCGTTCTTCGCTATCGTTGTCGATCTCTTCCATGAACACCTCGGCAAGCTGCCGCTATGTGGCCTTGTCCCGCTTATTGCTCCGCCGCATGTCGCTCAAGACCACGCAGACGAAGATGACAATCAGGATAAATCCTATGAAAATCCAATCGGCGATGCTGAATCCGAATAACATTACGCGCTCCTCCTGAATGCCTCTGCCGCCTCGTTCATCATGCCCATCTCCTGGTAACAGGTTCCCAGCAGGTAATAGACCTCGCCCATGGGGAACTGCTCGACAAACGAGGGGTCTGCCAGCACATCTTCAATAATGGCGGCCGCCTCCTCAGTGCGCCCGGCTTGGCGCTCCTCCAATGCCGCCGACAGGGCCGTCAGATAATCCAGAGGCGGGACCAGCGGGAGCTTGCCGGCCAGAATCCCGGCGATACGCGCCTCAAGCCGCGCCCGTTCAGCCGCCGCCAACCCGGCCAGCGCCTCGCCCCAGACTTCGGCCGCCTGATCGTAGCGCCCGAGGATGTAGAGCGCCTCGCCGTATTCATAAGCGATATGGCCGTCGGAGGGGGCCAGCGCCATGGCCTTCTTCAGATGTTTTTCCGCCCCGTACCAACTATCCACGGCCTGACGCAGCGCGGCCAGGCGCGATCCCTTGTCGGCGTAGGTCCGGGCGATCTCCGCCTGCAGGCCGGCATTGGTGGAGTCGAGCAGGGCAAGAATCTTGAGGGACGTGATCTTGCGATCCAGATAGGGGGTATCCACCTCCTTGGCGTCCAGCATGACGACCTGCCCCCCCAGCTCGGAAACGATATGGGGATAGGCCTCCTTCAGTACGGCGGCATACTCGGCCGCATGGACGCATTCCGGGTCGAGTCGCAGCGCCTGGTAGATGCCCCGGCCCACCATGTCATAGTCGGGCGCCCGTTCCCGTACCGCTGCAAGATCCTCGTCCAGAAGCGGGATAGGGGGCTTGCCGTCCCAAGGAATAGCCACCCGGCCGTCGCGCCCCCTGAGCGTATAACCGGCAGGAGGCGTAACGTAGCCGATGCCCGAGAGGGATGTGGTTGTTGAAACTTCCGCGCTGTTCATCTGACTCCTCGCTCCCTCCCGGGAAAGGTATCTATGCCGGCATCAACGCCGATCACCTTGTAGATCTGCACCTCATCCCACGGCTCGTCCAGAACGCCGTCGTGGATGGCCCAACTCCGTCCCCGCACCGTGCGCTCCATGCCCGGCATGCGGAAGGGGGTGGAACCGTCCATCCGGGCATGATAGCGACCGCCGGGTTGAAACTCCCGGTCGATCTCCAACATCAGGCGTGTGCCCCGCAGATAGTCGAAACCGTATTTTTCATAGCGGATGGCATTGTCGTAGCTCAGCGGTTCGGCCACGATCATCTCCATCCCCAGGGCATCGGTGAACCGCTCCAGGAGCGGAAAGAACTCGGCGAACAGGCGCAGCCCGCGGCGGGTCTGGTTGGGAAACAGCCCGTCCTCCATGGCGCGCAACTCTTCGGGCAGATTCCGTCCGCGGGAGGCAAACCAGTTCCTCCTGCCGCTTTCGTCCACATCCACATCATATCGGGGCGCTGCCGGATCGCAGATGATACAGAAGGAGAGCTCCATCTGGTGGTACTGGGTATCGGCCAGTTCGAGGAAGAATGTTGTATCCGCATCATCCGGCCGGGCGCGGACCTCGATACGCAGGAGCGCAAGCCCAGCGGGCGCAATGATGGTGGTCAGGCGCTCCCCTGCCGTGGTATGGAGCCCATCGGCGGCCAATCCCAACAGCCCGCGCAGGCGCAACGGCACCAGCGAAGCGTACAACACCTCTTTTTCCAGGTCGTCCAGCCGGTTGATGGCCAGCAGCGACCGCAACGGCCGACCGGCTGCATCCAGCAACTGGCTATTTCCCGGAAGTTTTGCCATAGGTTCCAATTATACCAGGAAAGATGGCCGCCCTGATCCGCGCAATGCTCTTTTCCACCGCATCCAGGGCCAAGTTGCGCTCATACTCCTCGGACCAGTGCATGGCGTCCAGCAGGACCCGGTGGGGATACCCCAGCGGCTCGATCTTTCGCACAAAGGCCGCCGGCAGGCGGGGGTTGAGCTCGACGCCGTTCATAACCGCCCAGGCGATGGTCCAGGCCCGGGCCGTGTTCATCAGGTCGTAGCCGCCTCCGCCCAGTGCAACCCAGGGAATCCTGAGCGCCTTGAGCTTGCGCATGATATAGCCGTAGCTGTGGGTCGTGATCTCAAGCTGGGTCAGCGGATCGGTGCGAAACGCGTCGGCGCCGATCTGGGTGACGATGACATCCGGGTCATAGGCGGCCATCAGCGGATAGGCCACTTCATCGAAGGCCTTCATGTAGAGGGCATCGTCGGTGTGGGCAAGCAGCGGCACGTTCACCGAATAGCCCCGCCCCCGCCCCGTGCCGGTTTCGTTCTCGAAGCCGGTCCCGGGAAAGAAATAGATGCCGCTCTCGTGCAGCGAGATGGTAAGGACCCGGTCGCTGTCGTAGAACCCTTCCTGCACCCCGTCGCCGTGGTGGGCGTCGATATCCAGATAGACAACCCGCCGTCCCCGGGCCACCAGCCAGTTGATGGCGAGCACGGCATCGTTCACGTAGGAGAAGCCCGAGGCCTTGGCCCGATGGGCGTGGTGCCAGCCGCCGGCCAGGTTGAAGGCGATGTCGAACCCCTCTTCCTCCACCAGGCGGGCCGCCTCGAAGGTCGCACCGGCCCCCAATGCCGCGCAATCGTACAGCCCCTTGAAGACGGGACAGTCGGCATCGCCCAGGCCGAAGCGGAAATCGGCCCGCGGTTCGTCGGAGGTACTGAACTCCTTGAGGCGCGCCAGGTATTCGGGGGCGTGGAAGCTCAACGCCAGTTCATCGTCGATCGGCCCGCAGCCGCGGATTTCCATGCCCGGCAGTTTCAGCAGACCGTAAGACTCCATCAGGTCCCGTACGACACGGTAGCGCTGCAACTTGAACGGATGGTCATCCCCGTAGCTGAAGTTTCCGAACAGCGGCGAATATATCAGGGCGGTGCGGGTGGCCGACACGGCGTCTCCTCTGCGACATGACACGCAAGACCCCGGTATAATGCCCTATTTTTTAGCATTCGTCTATGGGGAAAGCCGAATAAATCCGGCTTAATCTGGATACCTCTGCAACGCGGCCCCGCTGACGCGCGTCAGCCCACAAGCCTCGCGCACCTCGCGGCAAAGGAATCACAAAAAAAGCCGCACTGGGAATGGCGGCTCGTAATGGCTGTAGAGATTGTGCGCTGTCGGACGCCTAGAAGTGAAACGTGATCTTGGTTTTGGGGACCACACCGCGCTCGCGTTTGAACATGCAGGTTGGAGAGCAATAGAGGAGTGCATCGGGGAGAATCTCTCCGGCCATTATCTCCGTCAGATAGCCTTTGCTGTCTACCCTGACGGAATAAATGCCATTGCCGTCGGCTTTGACGGTACTTCCGCAATGGCTGCAGTGTTCCTCTGTGAACGCCATGGTGGCGTAAATTATGTCACCAATCAAAACCGTGTGTCAAGCACGTAATACAGTAAAAAATAGCACTAATTTCAATGCGCCTTCATCCAGAAACGTCTCATCTCGAGCCACACCGGCACCATAGGACGCCAGCCCGACCATGCCCGCACGTTGACCATAAACAGCCCCACGGCCCCCAACCCCATGACCCCGGCGGCGTAGAACACGGCCGTCAGCCCCAGGGTGGTCTGTAACCCCGCACCCAAGAGCGGGCCCGAGACGAAGCCCAGGTTCAGCACCGCGTTGCAGGTCCCCACCGTTACCCCCATGCCGTGGCGGCTCCCCTCCTCCACCAACAGCGCCGTGCTGGCAGGCTGGGACAGGACGCTGAACAGGCCGATACCCAAACCCAGGGCCATGATCTGGGAGAACCCCGCCGCCACCGGGATCAGGAAGTAGAGGAACGAAACGACGGTGCCCCCGGCAACCACCAGGGAGGTGCGCGGCGCCCGGTCCGAGAGCATCCCCATGGGGCGCAGCAGCAGGGTCATCACCAGGGTGGAGGAAGCCATGACCATGCCGGCACGGGTGCCGTTCAGCCCAAGCCGGGACGTGAGCATGATGGGGAGGAAGGCGCCCAGGAGCGAGATGCCGCAGGCCCGGCCGAAGATGAAGGCCAGAAGCCCCCGCAGGGAGTTGTGGCGGGTGACGTTCAGGAGGTCCCTGAGGCGTTCCGTTTCATACTGTTTCGCTTGCCCGGAAACATTCTTGTGGCCGGGGATGCAGACTAATGCCACGGCCAGGGCCAGGAGGCACAGGAACGTGAGGGTAACGAAGATCCCCCGGAAGCCCCATTGGTCCTTGAGCATGCCCCCCACGATGGGGCCAGCGCTCAGGGCGCCGTAGAAGGAGATGTCGAAGGTCCCCATGACCGTGGCCCGTTTCTTGTCCGAGGCGCATTCGCTCACCAGGGAGACCACCACCGGGCGGAACATGGCGCAGCCGATCCCCTGGAGCAGACGCAGGAGGGTGATGAGGGGGAGGCTGGCGGTGAAGAGGTAGCAGACCGAGACGAAGAGGTAGAGGCCGATGCTGACGGCGGCGATCCTCCTGCGGCCGATGCGGTCGGCCCAGGCGCCCATGAAGGGGCTGAGGATGATCTTGGAGAGGGAGTAGAAGACGAGCGGCAGGCCCAGGAGCAGGCCCCTTGCCCCCAGGCTGAAGACGTAGAGGGAGAAGAAGGCGTCGGCGATGCCGAAGCCCAGGGTGATGGCGAAGTTGATCAGGAACAGCCCCCGGAACAGGGTGCGGGTTTCCATGGTTTCTCCTTTAGGCAGCCAGGTATGCCTCGAAGGCCCGGTCCTGGACATGGATATGCTCCAGCCAGAGCAGACGGATATCCGCCAACTCGCCGGGCAGCACATTCAGACCCGTACCGTAGCGGCGGGCCAACTCGGCGGTGTTGCCGCAGAGAAACTGGTGGTGCAGGCGATGCCGGGTGGTCTGGGGGAAGCCCACCAATTCCATGTAGCCGTTCTCCGAGCCGATGTGCTCCATCACGACCTCCTGGAGCCGGTCCAACGCCCGGGTGAGGTCGACGCCCGGTTTCTCCCGAACCAGCGCGATCATGGCGTCCAGCTGGCCGATGATGCTCCGGTAGCGGCTGTCGCAGGCGAGTCTTCTCTCGGTGGAGCCGTGCGGGACGACCGGCATGTCGTGCCCGATGGTGGTGCATTGTCCGTAGGTATGCAGTTCCATACTTCGTGTCCTTTGGTTGCAAGGGTGGAAAGAAGGCCCGTGGAGGAAGGAGGGAGAACTCCACGGGCTTCCAAACCATCCCCAAAGTCCGTCGGATCTTTGGGGACGGTCATATTGACCGGCTCGTCCCGGCTCAGAAGTAATAGTAGAGCGCCAGACGGTAGATGTTGGCTTTGCCCAGTTCACTGTTGGCCCCGGTCGGCTTGACATTGTACCGGGTGGAGGCGAACTCGTACTCCGTAGCCACCCTGACCGCCGCATTCAGGTCATAGGCGAGGTTGGCGTAGATGAGCTGATTATATCTTTCCCCCGCGGCGCTGGCGGTTTTACCCAGACTGTCGTAGTCCATGGACTGGCGTCGGCCATAACCGGCCGTTACCCCCATATCCTGCAACGGATAGAAGATCAACTGGCCATAGACACCGAAACCACGGGCGGCGCTCATGTTCGGCAGGGTGCCGGTGGTCGAGGCTCCGGTTGCCTGCTGATCCCCCAAACCTGCGGCTATATAGGCTTGTGTCTCGAGGGATAGGGTCATGGCCCGGTTCTTACCGTTTGCCGACTTGAGAAGCGGCACAAAGCCGTAAATGCCGTAGCCGTAAACATTGATCGCCTTATTGCCTGTCACCTTCTGGGTGCCGGCTTCACCGAAAAGTGTAACCTGCAACGGCTGTAGCGCCTTGCCGCCGATGCCCGGGGCAACCCCCAACGCCTTGCTTTCGTAAATGAGGCGGCCAGCGGCGTTCACGGCAGGTCCATAACTATTAGGCGTTAATGTGCTGTATTCCTGTTGCGGATTTTGCAGCCCCAACATCAGGCTTAGCTTGTTATCCTGGTTCTTGGCAAGGTCCTGAGTTACGCGAAGTTGGGCGACCCGCGGGCAGTTCGGCGTGCCGGTGAAACCATTGACTGAAAAATCCACCGTATTAGCCGCGGCAGGCCCAAAGATGTCCCAGGTCTGGCCGAACAGGATGTGGGTGGTGTCCCAGTCCAGGGTGCCGTAGGCGTGGCGGATGCGTAGCGTACCGGTTTCGTTGTTTACCGATGAGCCGCCGCCATAAAAATCCACCTCCACGAGCGACC
Source organism: Oryzomonas sagensis (assembly GCF_008802355.1). Lineage (NCBI taxonomy): Bacteria > Pseudomonadati > Thermodesulfobacteriota > Desulfuromonadia > Geobacterales > Geobacteraceae > Oryzomonas > Oryzomonas sagensis. The sequence continues at coordinate 594,435 of NZ_VZRA01000001.1, forward strand.
CGGTCTTTGCGCCGAAGGCGTCGGGCCCTTTAGCCCTGAACCACAGTCTGGACTCACGGGCGGTAAAGGTCGATTCATCCTTTTGGGCGCTGGCCGTCCCGCCTGCCGGCATTTGCGGGATCAGCTTTGGGGAGTTCAATTTTACCGAGTTATAGGCGTAATCGAGTTTGACGTAACCGCCGATGGAGAGGTCGAACTTGCTCTTGACCGGCTCGTCGGCCATAGCGGGAGAAGCCAGAAGAAGCGCCACGGCGCTCAGTCCCCAGAAAATCTTCATATGTTTTTCTCCTTTGAATAGGTATGTAACGCTTGGGAAAACAGACAACCTGCCACACGATGCCACGGAGGGCCGCCGAATGCGGTGAACGGCCGCACTACTGGTGAGGGACCTGTTCCGCCCCCTGTTTTAGTGACCGACTGAGACCGTCCGCAACCTCCCCCGCCACCTTTTTCAACAGCTCACCGCCCCGGGCTGGCCCATCCTCCACATACCTTTTTGGCACCCATATGGTGGCCGGGGCGTTGGCGTACCTGGTATAATCCGGGTTGCTGATCTCCACGTAATCGCCGGAGGCCACGTCAGTCTGCCGGTTGACGGCGCAGGCTGCCAAGAAGACACTAAGACACACTACGGGCACGAAGAAACGCATCTGCCGTTACCTACCTTGTTTGTGGGGTGTTGGAACAAAAGTCACGGGGCGTGATGCAGGGGCGGTATCCCACCCCTGCCTGAAAGAAACCATCACGCAGCGTGGTGCAAATTTCGACGATCGGCTTTGCCTAAGGCGTCTTCACATCGATTTTATGGCACCAGTTGCAATGCATCTTTTCTGCGGGTTTTTTATGTACACTATGGCAAATGGTACAGCGCACCGGGCCCTGGTGTGAGTCATGAATAGACATTTTCCTGATACGTCCGCTTTCCCGGTACTCTTTTTCCACGCTTTCCCCATGGGCATCAAGCTTGCCGCGATACGTGCCGTCGCCGGAGTCGTGACAACGGAGACAGGCGCTCGACGGTACAAACGCCGAGGGGGCGGCTGTACCGTGGCAATCCGCGCAGGTCAGGTTGTTTTCCTTATGCTTCAGCGTGGCTACGATCTCCTTTGCGGAAGCAGTTATCCAGGTCCCGGTGAGCAGGGCGGCCACTACAACCAATATCATCGATGCGGTAATAGTCTTTTTCATATATATTCTCCGTTATTTAGATAGCTTGGTTTTCACGATATGTTCCGCAGCCAGTTTTCCGGAAACAAGGGCGAAGCCGCTCGCCGATCCCTCCAACAGGAGGTCGTAGCTACTGTCGTACAGGCCGCCCATATCCTGACCCGTTACGTAGAGGCCCGGTATCACCGCCCCATTCGTATTTATCGCCTGCATGTTGTCGTTGATTTTCACGCCGCCCAGAGTCAGGAAGAACGCCCGTATCCCCTTGAGCGCATAGTACGGACCGGTGGAACTGAACTTGAAAAGGTGCTCCGGCTTGCGGCCGAAATCGGGGTCCTTTTTCAGGCCGGCATAACTATTGATCTTGCTCACGGTGGCCTTCAAAGCCTCCGGGTCAACCTTTATCTTGGCGGCCAACTCTTCCAGCGTGTCGGCTTTGAATGCGTAACCTTCCTTAATTCCTTTTTCCAAACCTTCATTCAGCGCCGTCATCTTCTGCCCAACCTGGACTATCGCGTTGAATGGCGTATAAGGCCCCTCGCTCACCAAACGATTTTTCATATGCTCGTCGAAGATGTTGTACATCAAGCCGCCGTTAGCCGTCATTGCGTTATAGACATCGGTAAAAGCCGACCCGGCAGACTCATTGTAAAAACGCTGTCCCGACTTGTTGATCCAGAGAAAGGGCTGGGACAGGGCACATCTCATTTGTTTCAGGTGGTCGGCGCCATTAAACTGATAGATCGGAGGTTCGTTATCCAGATAGGGGCTGTTCCCGGCAAGTGTGCCCATGCCGTCCAGCTTGGCTCCAACCTGGACGGCCATATTGATGCCGTCTCCGGTACGGCCGTCGATGAGCGGTCCGCGATACATCACACGCTCCAGCATTCCCTCCGCGTTGATATCGGCCACATACTTCTTCAACATCTCCTTGTTGCTTTCGAATCCGCCGGTCGCCAGAATGACTCCGCCTTTTGCGTTGACGACATAAGTCTTGCCGTCCACAGACTGTGCGACAACGCCGGTGACTTTCCCGCTATTGTCCGTCAGGAGGTTTTTTACCGTCGTTTCGGTGTAAAGCGTTCCACCCTTGGCGACAAAATTCTTATAAAGCTTCTTCACAACCGCCGCCGCGCCGCCGGTGTACAGGTGCCATGTGCCGAGGCTCTTTTCCGGCGGATACATGGTTTTGATCCCTCTGAAAGTGATGCCCTGATCTTCGATCCAGTCGATGGTCCGCCCCGAGTTGGCAATCAGGGTATGCAAGACAGAGGCGTTTACACGCCAATGGTGAAACTCCACACCTTTAGCAAACACCTCATCCACGGTCTTGGTATAGCCCAGCTTTTTTTGCAGGCGGGTGCCCACCCCAAGCGAACCTTCCGGGTAGTTCCCCGCACCGCCTACCCCTGGGAGCTTTTCAAAGATCACTACCTTCGCACCCTTTTCTACTGCCGTCAGCCCGGCAGACAGGCCCGAAAGGCCGCCACCGACGACAACGATATCCGTGTCCAGAACCTCAGTTGCCTTGGCGTTTGACGCAAATAGTATTGCTATCGCCGACAGCACAAACCACTTACACGACCATCTCATAAGCTACCCCCATTCCATATTAGTAGTAACTGCGTATATTATTATCTTTAAATTTTGTAATTAACATTGTCATTGTTTATTTTTCATTTAATATATCTTGTGATACATGCTTACATAAATAAATTAGGACTATATATCCTGTGATATATGTAATTACTATTTTAATTATTTTATTACTAGTAATATAGTGTATATAACATGCGTATATATCGCGTGATATATACGAGACTGTATTTGACATACTTATCTCCGTGTTATATTATAATTTACACATGATTTAGAGGGACAAGCGTTCGCGACATGCCACAACAGGAGGCAGTTTTTAGGGAGAGAGCATGAGAATCAGGCATACAGCATTCCCGTGGATACGCTCCAAGGCGGACCGCGAGATCCAGCAGATTTTTTTGGATCAGGGCAAACCAAGACGTTTCAGCAAGGGCGCCTGCATCATCCCCGCCGGTGAATTCTATCCTCATATCGCCATCGTCATGAGCGGCATGTTGAGCAAATCATTCGAGGTGCGGGAAAGTTCCAAGGATCAGGCCATGAGCATCATCCTGCCTGGGGCTACACTGGGGGACTCGTTCTTCATGTCGTGCAGAGCCTCCAACTTGGCGGTGCACGCCCTGCGCGAGTCTGCAATTGTCGAACTCAGTCACGAGTTCATAGAAAAGAAGATGGGCTCCGATCCGGCTTTCTTTAGAAAGATGATGAACCACCTTATGCTGGACATGGAATCGGACCTGGAAGGCTTGGCCACGCTCATCGCCCGCAGCCACGAGGAGTGTCTCAAGGTCCTGATGAAAATTCTTGTGGTCCGCGATATGGTCCAACCGGACGGAGAGTGGTATCAACTGCCGATATACTTAAGCCATAGTGAAATGAGCAGAATCATCTACACCACGCCGCTCACCGTGAACCGTTTTCTTCTTGCGTGGAAAAAGGAGGGGCTTTACTTCAGGAGGGGCAACCACCGATTTTTCAACTATCGATTGTTTGAAAATATCTACGACTGGAAGCATGGTGAAGTGACATGACGAACCTAAGCCGGCATCGGCTTTTACCACAGGCACACACCGGTTGCGCCCCATCCGCTTCATGTAACTACGACCGTGAAGCCGACATCGGGATTTCCAACGAGGCCGCAGGCCTTCCGTAGTCTACCCATCGCCCGAACAACAGGAACGGTCACCCATGTTACTCGCTTTTGCCGGCATTGCAGTTCTCATGCTGTTACTCATGATTACGCTGCTCAAGGTCAACCCGTTTATCACCCTTATAATCGTATCCACTTTTCTCGGTTTGGCGACCGGCATGCCTTTGAACAAGGTTGCCTGCTCCATTCAGACCGGAATGGGCTCGACGCTCGGCTTTATTGCCATTGTTTTAGGGCTTGGAACGATGCTGGGTAAAATGCTGGAGGAGTCCGGGGGGGCGGAAAGGATTGCGAATACCCTGATCAAGGTATTTGGCGAGAGCAACGTACATTGGGCGATGGTATTTGTCGCATTTATCGTCGGCATCCCGGTATTCTTTCAGGTGGGGTTCGTTCTCCTTATCCCGATTGTCTTCACCATCGCCAAGGAGACCAAGCTGTCACTGTTGAAGGTCGGTCTTCCGCTGGTGGCCGGCCTGTCGGTTGTACACGGGCTGATTCCGCCGCACCCGGCCGTCATGGCAACAGTGGATATCTGCAAGGCAAATGTGGGCAAGACGATTTTATACGGGGTGGTGGTGGGGCTACCGACAGCAATTATCGGCGGGCCGCTGTTTGCAAATTTCATTTCAGGCAGAATGCCCCATTTGGGGGTGCCGAAACAATTTGCCAGCCAGGTGAGGACCAACCGGGCCGATTATGAAATGCCGGGATTCGGGGTCACCCTATTCACTATACTGCTGCCGGTATTTCTGATGCTCGTGGGAACCTATGCAACTCTGCTGTTGGACAAAGCAGCGCCCTGGTATGCTTTCTGCTTATTTGTCGGCAACCCTTTCATAGCGCTCCTGCTGACCCTTTTGCTATCATTCTTCACCTTCGGCCTCAACCGCAACTTTACACTGAAACGGATCGGGAAGTTCTGCGACCAAGCCATGCCGCCCATGGCCGGCATACTGCTGGTTATCGGCGGCGGCGGCGCCTTCAACAGGGTGATGCTGGACAGCGGCGTCAACGCCGAGATTGCCAAGACGGCCTCGGCACTGCACCTGAGCCCCATTGTGCTGGCCTGGAGCGTTGCGGCGATCATCCGGGTCGCCACCGGGTCGCCCACCGTATCCATGATGGCGGCCGCCGGTATTGTGGCGCCCATGCTCTCGAATCACCCTGCTGTTGCGCCGGAAACGATCGTTTTGGCGCTCGGGTCCGGCGCATTAATACTTTCACATGTCAATTGTGCAGGTTTTTGGATCGTCAAAGAATACTTCGGCATGTCCGTGACGGAGACATTGAAAACATGGACTGTTTTGGAAACAATTCTTGGCGTTTGCGGGTTGCTGTTCACCTTGCTTCTTGCCAATGTCGTATAGATGATTTCATATATCTGCGTCATGAACCTGCAGGCCGGGCTGGTATTGCGGCTTAGCCTGTTTAGTGCATGCCCTCCCTTGCCGAAACCTGTGCCATAAACAGCCCCACGGCCCCCAACCCCATGACCTCGGCCACAGCTTTCGTGAGTTCCACGTTATAGCCTGCCGGCTTGCCGTCCTTGTCGATGAATTCGTACGGGGGCAGGTCCCACCCGCCGCCGACGATAATGACCGAGGCCTTCCGTTTACCGACATCGGCACCGGCGGAAAAGGGAGCACAGATGGCAAGGATCACCCCCGCAACGGCAAAGAGCGCCCACAACCGGATCAGGGCCGGCATAGGGCGGCTGCGGCGTTCATGATGTCCTTCGGAATGTCGCATCATAGAGGGTTTTCTCAACGAGAGATTTGGACTGCGCCCGACAGGTAACGACATAGTCCGGCAATCAACAACTTCTAATTATTTTGGAATAATCGTCTCTAAAAGGCAAGCGCTCTCATTGCATCGAGTAATGGGCAGTTGATATATGGCGTGGACAGCTTTGAGGAGCGGGATGATCCGTCTCGGCGGCAGGGAAAACGGCCTGAAAAACACGAGGGCCTACGAACCATATCGTATGCCCTCGGTATATCTGGTGGAGCTGAACGGGATCGAACCGTCGACCTATGCGTTGCGAACGCATCGCTCTCCCAACTGAGCTACAGCCCCAGATTGCATGAATTTATTGTGCTTCCACCTGCGGCAGGGTGACGGTGAACACCGCGCCCTTGCCTTCGTTTCTCGCTTCGATACTACCGCCGTGATTCTGCAGGATGCGGTTGACTATGGCAAGTCCCAAGCCCGTGCCATGGGGTTTGGTGGTAAAAAACGGAGTGAAAATCTTCGGCAGCATGTCGGCCGGCATGCCTCCACCCGAGTCCTGTATGCTAACCAATATGCATTTTTTGTCAAGGGATACTTTTTTGAGCGTCACCTGGAGCGAGCCTCCGTCAGGCATCGCTTCGCAGGCGTTCAGCATGAGATTCAGAAAAACCTGCTTGAGTTGATGCGCATCGCCAAGGATCGGCCAGGGGCCGTCTTCAAAGGAAGTGGCGAGCGAGACGCACTGGTCCTCAAGGGTCGTGGTGCAGCCGGCAAAACAATCCCTCAGGATATCGCCCGCATCGCAGACGCTGTAGCAGATGGTCGGCTTGCGGGAGAAAGCCAGGATGTCGGCCAGCATCCGCTCCAGCCGGCCGATCTCCTTCACGATGGTGTCGGCGTAGCGATGTTCGCGGGAAGTGCCGGGAAGCCCCTTGACCAGCCGCCCGGCAAAGCCGCCGATGGTTATGAGCGGATTTTTGAGTTCGTGGGCCAAGTTGGCCGCCATCTCGCCGATGGCCGCCAGGCGTTCGCCGTGGACGAGCCGTTCCCGGGCATCACGCAGGTTGGAGTGGGCCGCCTCGATGCGGTTATAGAGCATGGAATTCTCAACCGCCATGCCGGCCTGGTTGGCGATGAGTTGCAGAAAATGCAGGTCGTCGCGGCCGATCTCCTTGTTTGAAGAGGGGTTGTCCACGACGATGATCCCCAGGGCTTTGTCCCGGGCGATGAGGGGGGCGACGGCAAAGGCCGCGATGCCGAGACGGTGGACGAAATCGCAGGTTTCGCAGACCGGACAGTCATCCTCCCCCAGGGCGTAGAGGCGGTGTTCGTGGATGACGCGCCGGATAATGGTGCAATTCGCGTTGGCCTCGATGCGGGTGGAGCGGACATGTTGCGAAAAGGCGTCGTCACGCTGGTGGATAATGGCGTCATCGTCGATATCCCAGCGGCTGCTGAGGGCATCTTTCCCTCCAACCACCCTCAGCCCCTCGGCGGTATCCCGGGTGACGCCGAGCATCCCCTGCAACACACCCGATTTCTCGTTGCGCAGGAACAGCATCGCCCGCTCGAAGAGCCTGGTGCTGTCGGAGGTGAGAGCGGTGAGGATGAGATGGGTCAGTTTGTTGAGGCGAATGGTGGACAGCATGGTATTGCTGAACTGATAGAGGATCGTCAGTTCGACGAGTTGCTTGTGGGATGCTGCCTGTTTGGGAGGGGTGCGGGCTTCCATATCGTACACCTGCCGCAGGGTATGCGGGGATTGCCGAGAGCCTATTGACGCCGTTCTTTTTCTTCCTCTTCCATTTTGCAGTTGATGCAGAGCGTTGTCACCGGTCGCGCCTTGAGACGCGCTTCGCTGATTTCTTCGCCGCACTCCTCGCAGATGCCGAATTCGCCGGCATCGATGCGCTCCAGGGCGTCCTTGATCTTGTTGATCAGCTTGCGCTCCCGGTCACGGATGCGCAGTTCGAAGTTTCGGTCCGACTCCTGGGTGGCGCGGTCGGTGGGATCAGGAAAGTTGGCCGCATCGGAGGTCATCTCCGTAACCGTCTTGTCCGCCTCGCCGAGCAGAGATTTCATCTCTTCGATCAGAACATTTCTGAAGTATTCAATCTTTTCCGCTTCCATGGCCTGCTCCTGAATTCATATAAATGTACAGATTTTATAGGTTACCGCGGTGCAAGTCCAGAAAAAAATAGCCGCGGGCCGGGCCGGACGCTATTCCAGGACATGGTTCATGGCTTCTTCAACCGACGAAACCCCCACGAGCTTCATCTTTCCCTTCTTGAGCCTTTTCAGGTTGCCGGCCGGGAGGACGGCGGTCCGGAAGCCGAGCTTTTCCGCCTCGGCGATGCGCTGCTCCGGCTGGGTTACGGCCCGCACCTCTCCGGCCAGCCCCACCTCACCCAGGACAACGGTCTGGGGTGCGATCACCTTGTCCAGGTGGCTGGAGGCCACCGCCATGATCATGGCCAGATCGGCGGCCGGCTCGTTGAGGCGCACCCCCCCGGCGGCATTGAGAAAGATATCCTGCCCGGCCAGATGCAGCCCGACTTTCTTTTCCAGCACCGCCACCAACAGCGCCAGGCGGTTGTGGTCGACCCCGATGGTGGTGCGGCGGGGAACACCGTAGGACGACTGGCTCACCAGCGCCTGAAGCTCCACCAGGAGCGGCCGGCTCCCCTCCAGGGAGGTGGTGACCACGGAACCGGCGACCCCGAGGGGGCGTTCGGCAAGAAAGAGCTCCGAGGGGTTGTCCACGCAGCACAACCCTTCCTGCTTCATCTCGAACACGCCGATCTCGTTGGTGGAGCCGAAACGGTTCTTGACCGCCCGCAGGATGCGGAAGGGGTGGCTGCCGTCCCCTTCGAAGTACAGCACCGTGTCCACCATGTGTTCAAGCACCCGCGGCCCGGCGATGGCGCCGTCCTTGGTGACATGCCCCACCAGAAAGGCCGGGATGTTGTGCCCCTTGGCCAAGAGCATCAGCTTGCCGGCCGATTCCCTGACCTGGCTGACGCTGCCGGGGGCGGATTCCAGGGAGGAGGTCCAGACCGTCTGGATGGAGTCGATCACCAGCGCCTGCGGCTTGAGGGCCGCGGCATGGGCAATGATGGCCTCCAGCGAGTTTTCCGCCAGGACCAGGAGCCCCTGGCGGGAGACCCCCAGCCGTTCCCCCCGCAGCCGGGTCTGGGAGGCGGACTCCTCGCCGGACACGTACAGCACCTGGCCGCCGCCGGCCGCCAGGTTGTTCATGGCCTGGAGCAGCAGGGTCGACTTGCCGATGCCGGGGTCGCCGCCGATCAACACCAGGGAGCCGGGAACGATGCCGCCGCCCAGCACCCGGTCCAGCTCGACGATGCCGCAGCTTATGCGCGTCTCCGACTGGGACGGCACATCGCAGATCGGCACCGGACGGGAGGCGCCGCCCGCCGGCAGAGTGTGGGCCGGCTTGGCGGCCGCCTCTTCGGCCATGCTGTTCCAGGCGCCGCAGTCGGGGCATTTCCCCAGCCATTTTGGTGACTGGCAGCCGCACTTCTGGCAGGCAAAAACGGTTTTCTGTTTCACGTTCCATCCCCCGATGTTTGATTATGAACGATGTGATCCGGTCGATCTCGCCGCCTGGCTCACGATGTAGCCGGCGCAAAGGTCTGCATTAGGTTTGACAAAAACCCGCAATAATCCGTATAGTATTGCACATTACCCCGGTAATCCACAAGGAACCGCGCATGCACGTCATCACTCCCTCATCGCCACCCGCTGTCCTGCACGCCCTGGGCAACGTCAGCCGGGCGTTGCGCGCATGGCAGTTCTACCCCAAGGGGCACCCCAGCCGCAAGAACAGCATCCTCCAGGCGCACCTTTCCCTCCAGCGCGCCCTGGACGGCAACGACCTTTCCCTGCTGTGCGGGCGCGGCGGATTCAGCCTGCCAAACGGAGAGCCGCTCCAGGACGGCACGCACATAGCCGCTTCCCTCTCCTTCGAGCTTTTTGCCCGGCGCGCGCAAAAAATCACCTTTCTCGGCGACCTCTTCCAGGAAGACCTGCTGGACTTCATCAGGGTCGTCTCCCTGTCCCCCGACGCCATCCAGGAAGCCGGCGGCCTGGAGAGGGTCATGGGCGAGCACGGCATCCGCACCATCTGGGCCAACGAATTCGATCTCGCGGCCATTGGGGGCAAGCGCCGCGATATCGAGTCCCGGGGGGTGGTTCCGCCGGGGCTTGACGAGATCGAAGGCGCGGACCTGGCATTGCCGGTCATGCCGGAACCTTCCGTCCCTTCAGCCGGAGACGCCGACCCGGGGCAGGCGCTACACGCCCTCCTGAGCCGCCTGAGCACGACCGTTGACGAAGACATCTACCCCATGCTCGCCCGCCAGGGCATTATCTGCTGCGAGACGCTCATGGCCCGCCACGAACCGACCGCGGTACTCCCCCTGGCGGAGCTGTTCGCACAGCATGCCGCAGATCCGGGGCGTGGGAAAAAGATCATGGCGATTGCACGCTTCGGACTTGAGCAGCTTGCCGCACAGGAGGAGTTCCTCGAGTTTGTCCTTGAGAGCCTGGGCGCCGTCAACGGGGTTTCCCCCCGGGGCGCCCTGGCTCTCGTGGCCGCCGGCGGCCAGGCGGCCCTCAATCGCGCCGTGGAAAAGATGGCCCTGACCGACAATCCGGCCGTACGCAAGAAGCTGATCCAATTGCTGGGGCGCCAGGGGGAATCCGCCGTTGCATCCATCCTGCCCATGCTGAACGACAATCGCTGGTATGTCGTCAGGAACCTGGCCGCTATCCTGGGCGATATCGGCAGCCGGGCAGCGGTCCCCGAGTTGGAGAGATGCCTGCGGCACTCCGACGGCAGGGTTGCCAAGGAGACCATACGCAGCCTGGCAAAAATCGGCGGGCGGCGGGCGGAAGCGGCCGTCATCGCCATACTGCGCAGCACTGATGCGGCGTTGTGGCCCCAGGCGATCGCCTCCATCGGCGGCATGAAGAGCCGCAAGGCCCTTGCCGTGCTGTTGCAGATCGTCTGCGACGACGACCGGTTCCTGCAAAACCTCCCCCTGAAATGCGATGCCCTGGCGGCAATCGCCATGATCGGCGACCGGCAGGCAACCCCCCGCCTCGTGCGGCTCCTGGAAAGCAGGCATCTGCTCGCGCGGAGCCGTTGGACCCAGTTCAAGGTCGCCATTGCCGCTACCCTGGCCAGGCTGGACGACGGCCGCGCCCTGCCGGCCCTGAAGAAGAAGGCCCGCGGCTCGGGAGAGCTGGCCCGCGCCTGCACCGAAGCGCTCGGCGCCATCGGACGGGCAAAGGACTGACTATGGAGGAGCTGGACAAACAACTCGCCTTGCGGATGATCACCCTCTTTTCCGGGGCGGTCAAAGGCATCGCCTTCTACCCCGAATCCCATCCCGCCATCCGTCGGCCCCTGCTCGAACTGGACAGACTTTTCGGCACCGCACTGGCCCAAGCCGGGGAGATTGCCTGGGGGGTCATCGACGGCGTCATGTTCTTCGGGAAACATCTCTTCATCACCCCCTCAACCGCCGTCGCCGATCTGACCAACCGGATGATGGAAAAGGAGATCGACCGGATCGTCATGGGGAGCGGACTTACCTTTGACGAACTCCAGGGGTTCGTGCGCCTCCTTGCCGGCACCCCGGCAGGATTCGACGAGCTCTGCGCCCGCATGAAGCAGAAGGAGATACGCCACATCCTGGTGGTGCGCCGGAAGGACACCCCCCTGCCGGAGGACAGGGACGATGAGGATGGAGAGGGCTACGCCCTGGCGACCTACGGCCAGGCCCTGGGAGCGATCAGGGGCGTCTGCCGCGATATCGAGCAGGGGCGGATTCCCAGCAGCGCCCCGGTGATCGGCGTGGTGGACCGGCTGGTCGGCATCACCATGCGCGACCCCTCCACCCTCCTGGGGCTTGCCATGATCAAGGACTACGACAACTATACCTTCAACCACTGCGTCAACGTGGGGGTGCTGGCCATGTCCCTGGGGGCCGCCATCGGCATGGATGCGGACGGCGTCAAGGAGGTCGGCATCGCCGGGCAGTTGCACGACATCGGCAAAACCATGATCCCGAAGGAGATCGTCAACAAGCCGGGCAAGTTATCCAGCGCGGAATTCCATGAGATGAAGCGCCACTCGGAACTGGGCGCCAAGATCATCCGCGAGATGGAAGGGCTCAGCCCCCGGGTCGGCCAGGCCGTGCTGGGACACCACCTGCACTACAACCGCAACGGTTATCCCGAATGGGCCCGCGGGTTCGACTACGGCCGGATGATCGACATCATCGCCATCGCCGACACCTACGACGCCATCACCACCCTGCGGGTCTACCAGCACCCCATCACCCCCCGGGCCGCCCTCGGGGTGATGCAGGAACTGATGGGGACCATCCTGGACGGCGATCTGGTGACCCGCTTCGTGGAGATGATGGGCAAGTACCCGGTGGGGACGCTGGTACGCCTGGACACCAACGAGATAGCGCTCATCCACCGCCCCAACCCGCTGGATGAAGAGGCGCCGGTGGTCAGAATAGTGTTCGCGCAGGACGGCGGCCGCCTTCCCCAGCCCCGGGAGCAGCGTCTGGTTGAACGTGACGGCTCGAGCTATGCCAGGATTGTGGCGGTGGTGGACCCGCTCCTGAAGAGCATCGATGTGGGGAGCCTGATCAATCGCGGGCATTACTGATGGTGGATACCGCCAGGCCGTTATTTTCCGTTGCCTGGCGCCGGGAAGGAGAGGAACTCCAGCGGGAGCAGGCTCAGGGCCGTAGCGGCGGCCTGGCGGGTGGAGGCGTGGGGCGAGGCGAGGAGCGCCGTGATGCGCCCCTCGGACGAAAGGTCGTTGAGCTTGGCCAGGGCCAGGGCGGCCTCGGCTTCAAGGGCGCCATCCGTCGCTTCCAGAAACGGACGCAGCCGTTCGTACAAAACCGGCGAGGGGAGAAACCGGGCCACGGCCCCTATCGCCCGCGCCCGGATGGCGCCATTCTCATCATCGAGACGCTCCAGCAGCACCGGCAGCGTGGACGGAACGGCCAGGCGGCCGAGCGCCTCCACGGCTGCGGAACGGATGTCGGCCTCCGGCCGGCCGGCGCAATAGACCAGCGGAGCGACCACCCGGTCGCCGCCGATCTCGCCCAGGGCATGGATGGCGGCGACCCGCGCGCCCATATCTCCGGTTTTCAGGGCATGGAGTACCTCGTCGATGCCGCCGGTGGCCTCCAACCGTTCGATCGCCGTGGCAACGGCATCCCGCACGTCCGGGTCCTCGTCCTTCAGAAGCGGCCGCAACGCATCGATTCTCGTCCGAGCAATCTCGTTCATGACTGAATTTGTAGCAGATCAAGGCCCCCGGCACAACCCCCTTCTTCCGATATATCTTGTCCATGGGTAAATGGTTTGGTATAATAAAGGACAAATTTTATCAAGAATAGGAATTTGCGACAGCGCCGTCGTGGTTCACTGAAGAAACGACGAAAAGGAGACCTACCACTATGCTGGGAACCGTTGAAATCAAACCGGGACTTTACTGGATCGGGTCGGAAGACCCGGACCTGCGCATCTTTGACGACCTCTTCCCCACCGAGCACGGCACCACCTACAACTCCTACCTCCTCAAGGGGAGCGAGAAGATCGCCATCATCGATACGGTCAAGGGCAAACGGGCCGACGAGTTCATGGACAAGATCAAATCCCTGGTCGATCCCAAAAGCATCGACTACATCATCGTCAACCACGCCGAGCCCGACCATTCCGGGTCGGTCTCCTACCTGTTGGAGCACTGCCCGCAGGCCACGGTGGTATCCACCACTGCCGCCAAGACCTTCCTCGGCAACCTGATACACAAGCCGTTCGCCTCCCAGGTCGTCAAGGACGGCGACACCATCGACCTGGGCGGCCGTAGGTTGCGTTTCATCATGGCCCCCTTCCTGCACTGGCCCGACACCATGTTCACCCGCCTGGAGGAGGACAACGTCCTCTTCACCTGCGACGCCTTCGGCGCCCATTATTGCAGTCCGGGGCACCTCTTCAACGACGAGGTCGAAGACCTCTCCTCGGCCCGCCGGTTCTACTACGACTGCCTCATGCGCCCTTTCAAGGACAAGGTCCTCTCCGCGGTGGAGAAGATCCGCCACGACGTGATCGACATGATCTGCCCGAGCCACGGACCGATCATCAGGCAGGACCCGTGGAAGGCCATCGAGCAGTTCGAAAGCTGGAGCAAGCCGACGGCCCTGGTGAAAAAGATCTTCATCCTCTACCTGTCGCCCCACGGCAACACGGAAAAGATGGCCACGGCGGTGGCCGACGGGGCCAAGGCCAACGGCGTGGAGGTCATCAGTTATCACATCAGCCATTTGGGTGCCGATGAGGTGCGCAACATCATGGAAGAGGCCGAGGCCCTCATCTTCGGCATCCCCACCATCAACCGCGACATCCCCAAGCCGATGTGGGACGTGTTGGCCTACCTCAGCACCGTCAAGCTCAAGAGCAGCCTGGCGGCGGTCTTCGGCAGCTACGGCTGGAGCGGCGAGGCGTGCAAGATGGCCGAGGAGCGGTTGAAGGGGATCGGTTTCAAGCTGGTGAGCGAATCGGTCCGCGCCCCTTTCAACCCCAGGGAAGACGCCCTGGAACAGTGCCGGGCCCTGGGCCGGGCCGTTGCCGAGGCGGTGCAAGCGAAAAACTGACACACAGCTTGTGGTATGGATAAACTAAAAGGGCGCACCGCCAACAGACGGTGCGCCCTTTGTCATTGCCGCATCTTCTCACACCCCCTGGAGCGCCCTCAGCCGCGCCAGCAGTCCATCCACACCAATCGGCGCGTCCTGTCCGGCCCGTTCCAACAGCGGCCCCACGGCCTGCTCCGGCGGGACGCGGGGCCAGGCGCTGTCGCTTAAGTGATGCAGCAGGCGCATGGTGCGGAAGGCGTCGAACCAGCCGTGAAAGGCGGTCATCAGCCTCTTTTCGTCGGGGGTGTGCCGCAGCAGGTTGTCCCAGGCCGCGCCAAAGCCGGCCTGTTCCAGAAAACCGGCCAGATGGGGCGAAATCCCGACCGACCGGCGCAGCAGTTCGGCGCCGTCCGCCCCGCCATGCCCCCCCACGCACGCCAGCCATTCCCCCAGAATCCCGAAAAGCACCGGCTGGTAAAAGAGCAGCCGCTCCCCGCCGGACGCGAGCATATCCCCCACGGCGCGGCCGGTACCGAAGGGGACCCGATGGGAAGCGCGGGGCGAGGGGTGGACGATGGTGCCGGCCAAGGGCGCAACCCCGGCCACCTTGTGCACCTGCCGGAGAAAGTAGAAATCCTCGCCTGCCAGGCGGCGGTTCATCCCCCCGCTGGCGACGTAGGCCGATGCCCGGCATGCCATGGCGCTCCCCACGGTATGAAAGGCATAGGGGGAACCGGCCTGTTCCAGCCCCAGCACATAGGTTCGCAGGAATAATTCGTAGCGGTCGATGGCCCCCTGTCCGGCCGGATCGTCGGCCGGGCGATGGCGATAAGGGATGCTTGCCCCTCCGGCACCGGCATCACGAAAGTGCCGGATGATGGCCGCCAGATAGTCGGGCTGGACGATGGTATCGGCGTCGAGGCAGACCAGGAGCGGATCGCCCCCGGCAAAATCCAAATGCCCCAAGGCCAGGTCCAGACCGATTTTGCGCGCCAGCCCCACCCCCTGTTTCGGCGGCAGTTCGTTGCCCGGCGAGGCGGCATCCACCCAGTGCAGATGCTCCAACCCGTACTCCCGTTTCCAGGCGGGCAACGCCTCCAGGGTGGCCCGATTGTCGGCCACATCCTCGGGGGGAGCGTCGCTGCGCTGGTTGACCACCACCAGGATCAGGAAACCGGAGCGGGCATCGGGCGGGTTGGCGGCAAGGGAGTTGAGCATCAGGGGGAGGTTGCGGCGCTCCGCCAGAGCGGGGATGACCACGGCGCCCGTAAACGGCCCGGCGGGCGGGCCTTGGATCTGCCAGGGGGCGGCGACGCCACGGCTGCGCAGGTAGGCGGCGATGGGGGGTGGGAACAGGCGGGACATGCTGCGGGACGTCAGCGCTCACCCCAGCGCTTGAAGAGCTCGTTGGGGATGTCCAACTGGTCCAGGACCTTGCCCACCACGAAGTTCACCAGGTCGTCGATGGTTGCCGGTTGGTGGTAGAAGGCCGGCATGGCCGGGATGATGCGGACCCCGGCGCGGGCCAGCTTGAGCATGTTCTCCAGATGGATCTCCGAGAGCGGCGTCTCCCGCGGGACCAGCAGCAGGGGGCGGCGCTCCTTGAGCATCACGTCCGCCGCCCGCTCGATCAGATTGCCGGAGGTGCCGCAGGCGATGCGCGCCAGGGTGCCCATGCTGCACGGCGCCACGACCATGGCCGCCGGCGCGGCGGAACCGCTGGCGGCGCAGGCCAAGAGGTCGTCGGCCGCCACCACCTCCACCCCCAGCTTCACCCCGAGATGGGCGCAGAGCCGTGCGGTGGCGGTGGAGGGGGCGTCCCCCAGGTCCAGGCCGGTCTCCTCGCGGCAGACCAGTTGCCCGCTCTCGCTGGCCGCCACGGTGAGCAAAAAGCCCCGCTTGAGGAGTTCCTCCATCAGGCGGATGCCGTAGATCGAGCCTGACGCCCCGGTCAGGGCGACGAGCACCCTCTTCTGCGCGGTCATGGCCACTTCACCAGCAGGTCGGCTGCCGTGAAGGCCAGGATGGCGATGCTGATATAGCCGTTCATGTTGAAAAAGGCCGCGTCCAGTTTGTCCAGGTTACCGCCCTTGAGCAGCAGGTGCTCGTACAGCAGCATGGCACTGGCAACCAGGATGCCGACCAGGAACAGTACCCCCAGGTGCATGGTGACGAACAGCACAAGGAGCAGTCCCAGCATCACCAGGTGGAACAGGCGTGCCGCCCAGAGCGATCCTTCCACCCCCAGCACCACCGGGATGGAGTGCAGCCCGGCGGCGCGGTCGAACTCCAGGTCCTGGAGGGCGTAGAGGATGTCGAAACCGGCCACCCAGAAGAGCACGACACCCCCCAGGATCAGGGCGGGGGTATCGATGTTGCCGCGAATGGCGACCCAGGCCCCCATGGGGGCCGCTGCCAGGCAGATTCCCAGCACCACGTGGGCCAGGGCGGTAAAGCGCTTGCAAAAGGAGTAGAGCACCAGAAAGAAGATGGCCACGGGGGCCAGCTTCAGGCAGAGCGGGTTGAGCATCGTGGCGGCAAAGAGCAGCAGCAGCGTGGCCGCGACGATGAAGACCAGGGTTGCCCCCTTGCCGATCAGCCCGGCCGGGATGGCGCGGTTGGCGGTACGGGGGTTTTTGGCGTCGATCTCGGCATCGATGAGGCGGTTCAATCCCATGGCCGCCGTGCGGGCGCCGGCCATGGCCAGGATGATCCAGAGGACCTGGCGACCGCTGGGAAGGCCGTTCGCCGCCAGGAGCGCCCCGGTCAGGGCAAAGGGGAGCGCAAAGACGGTGTGGGAAAATTTGATCATCTCCAGAAAGACGGTGATCTTACGCATGAGTCTTGTTTCCGTTGCCATAGCTATCATTCCGAATAACCTTCCTAAAAATAGTCTGCCACAGAGACACAGAGGAAAATCTAAAAACTTATTTACAGGATGAAATCTTCATGATGTTGTTTGCAACCTGATTTTAGGTTGTATCCCTTTTATCCTGTTCACCCATGTAAGATTGATTCTCTTTTTGTCGTTCTCTGTGTCTCCGTGTCTCTGTGGCGGATTTTGTCTGAGCTTTGGATTCTAAAACCCGTATTCCCGCCACCGCCGCGCCACCTGCTCCGCTATGGCCCCATCCGTGACGACCGGCGGACGGGGCGCGCGGCTGCCGGTGGCATCCAATGCCAGCCGCGTGCCGCTCTCGTCGCGGATCAGGTCGAGGCCATCATCCACCAGATTGATGCCGCGCCAGACCGCACGGGAGAGGTCCGCCGGAACGCCGTCCGCAGCGACAAAGAGCAGCAGGCGGGCAGCCCTGAACCAGGGGGTCTGCCAGAGCAGGCCGGCAATCTCCCTTACCATGCCGGGGCGCGGGTTTTCAAGGGAAATGATGGCGCTCTGACGGAAGACCCATTCCCGGGGAAAACGGATATCGGCCACCGCCGGCGCCAAGCGGCGCACAAAGGCGACGAGCAGCCGTTCCCAGGCCGCGGCCATCCAGCAGTCCTCCATGGGGGGCGGCCCCACCAGGGTTGCCGGGACAACGGCATCCGCCCGGAGGCTGATGGCGGTCACCCGCACCAGGGGGACCGGCGCAGCGGGCGCATAGAAGCCGGTATGGTTGCCGAAGGGCCCCTCCATGACCGTCTCAAACGGGTCGGCATGCCCCTCGATCACCACCTCGCACCCGACCGGAACCCGAAGGGGGACGCTTCGGCAGGCGGCCAGCTCAAGGGGGGCGTCCCGCAGGAAGCCGGCAAAGGTCATCTCGTCCAGATCGCCCGGCAACGGCAGCATGGCGCTGAAGAGCGCCGCCGGGGGGCCGCCCAGGGCGATCGCCACCGGCATCGGCTCGCCCCGGCGGCGGTAAGCCTCGAAATGCCGCGCCGCGCCGCTCCCCGGATACCAGCGCACGGCCAGTTCCCGGGGCCCGCGCACTTGGCAGCGGTACATGCCGCAGTTGGGGCCGGTGCCGTCCGGGGCAACGGTGAACACCTGGGGCAGGGTGATGTAGCGCCCATGCCCCTCGCCGGCGCCATCCCCCGGCCAGCTTTGGAGAAAGGGGAACCCGCCCAGGTCGGGTGCCGCCATGGTCATGAGGTCGGGGTCCTGCCCGGCAGCCGGCGCGAAACGGGAGAACTCCGGCAGGGCGGCGATCCGGCGGTCGAGACCGGCGACATCCCGTTCCGGCAGCGGAGCGAGCAGCGCCGCCATGCGCTCCGCCAGCCGGTCGAGACGGTCCACCCCCAGGGCCAGGCAGACCCGCCGCAGGGAGCCGAACAGGTTGGTGGCAACGGGGCGGCCGCTCCCTTTCGGGCGCAGGAAGAGGAGCGCCCGGCCGCCGCCCGGCTGTTTGCAGACCCGGTCGGTAATGGCGGCGATCTCCAGGATTGGGTCGGTCCCGGCCTCGATGCGGCTCAGTTCCCCCTGCTCTTCCAGGAGGGCGAGGAACTGGCGAAGGTTTTGGATCGGTGCGGTCATTTCCACTGCTCCGGCGATGTTGGGCTCAAGGGGAGTGCGGCACGGGCTTGGGGAAGCGGTGCAGGCCAATTCGCCTACCGGGGCTTGATCAGCCGGGTCGGGGCCACATCCCCCAGGGAGAGTTCCCGTAACAGCCCCTGGGTCAGGAACGCTTCGGCCTCTTCCAGCGCGGCCGGGGTGGAGGGGACATGCCCCAGCTTGCCTCCCGCCATCATGCCGTGCCCGCCGGCCGCCCCCCTTCCCGCCACCAGCCGCATGATCACCTCGCCCGCATTGAGGAGGCTGTCGGTCGTACGAAGGGAGAGGATCACCTCATCGTTGTAATGCCCCATGCTCAGCACGGTCTCGACCCCCTCCAGCCTGACCAGATAGTCGGCCACCTCCGCCACCATTTCGGGAAAGCAGATGGCCATCAGGTTAACCACCAGCAGTTTCCCGTAGAGCATCGTATTTTCGAGACCGCTGTGGATTGCCAGGAAGTACTCCACCGGCAGCTTGGGGTGGGTTATCTCATACAGAATCCGCTTGTTCGCCACCGGGAAGAGGCGGAGGTACGCGTCCCGGTCGGGCCGGTTCGCCTCCCGCCCCAGGTCCTGGGTCTCGGATTTGATCGCGTAGAAGAGGGCCGTGGCCAGTTTCGTACCGATGGTGATGTTTTGCGCCACCAGATACTCGTAGAGGATTGTGGCGGTAACGCCGTAATCGTCGCGGATATCCACCCAGCGGCACGCTCTGCTCGCTTCGCGCAGAGGGTGATGATCGATGAGGATATCCACCCGGCAGTCCGGGGGAAAGGAGTTGTTTCCCGTGCCCGGCTGGGTGTCCAGCATGCAGACCGCGCTGACCTCCCCCATATCGATTGTGCTGAGGGGGTGGAGCGTCATCTCCAGCTCCGTTGCCATGGCGATGTTTTCGCTGCGCCCGATCATGCCGGAAAAGGTGATGACCGCATCCCGGCTCAGTTTCATGGCCAGCAGGTGGCGGAGCGCCATGGCCGAGGCCAGGCAATCGGGGTCCGGGTTGTCGTGGATGACGATGATGGTCTTTCCCCGGCCCTGCAACCATTCCAGCATCCTGTCGGAATGTTCCTTGGAGCGCTGGAGGCATTCCGGCACGCAGTTGTCAGTCGTCGTCATGGAGCTTCCCCTTCAAGCGGTTTGTACGTACCTATCATACCAAACCCGTGGCAAAGCGCCATGCTCCCATGCCCTGAGGGGAAAAATCGCTTTCCGGAGTACGATGGGAATGGGTGGCGTGTCGGGAAGAGGAGAAGATTCAACCAATCCGTCAAAGCCCTACAGCATCGATCCCGCGCCGTCCGGGGCCGGCTCCTCCGGGGAGCAGGAATCGCCGTCAGGGGCCTCCTCGTCCGGTTGCGCAGCGTCCTCCGTATCCCGTGCCGTGGCTGCCGCTACGGCGGCCAACACCTCTTTGAAGTCGACAACCTTGCCGGCTTCCGGGGTCATGGAGAAGTGCGGCGCATTGTAGCCGTCAAACGTGCTGACCGTTTCAACGCCGATCCGGTACTCCCCCTTCGTATCGGCGACACTCAGCCGGGTCGCCCAGTAACCGATGTGGCCCGTATGCCCGATGCCCACATCATTGGTCATCGCCAGGACCAATGTGTCGGCAAGTCCGTCCAGCATCTGCCTGTCCGTGAGCGTAAGCAGTTGCGCATGCTCTTTCTCGTTGATGATCCCTTCCCGAAACAAGGCCTGGGCGACGCCGCCGATAAGGTCCGCAACCACGGCAACGGCATCGCCATGGCCCAACGTCACCCGAATATGCCGTGTCACCCCGGCTTTCTTATCCTGCCCGGTAAGCGGCTGGTCGCTGAAACTGGAGTCGTTCAGCGTGGTAACGGCCTTCAGGAGTACGGTTTTGAAAACATCGTTGAACAGATCCATACTCTTTGCGCTGAGGCGATTGCCGCCGATCAGCTTTGCAAGCTCCGGGGTGCTTGCCGCACCTTCCTGCAGCAACTCGCCGATGTTTATCTTTATCAGCTTGCCCCTGGTTTCAGGGGCCCGGGGAGCGACAACATCGAGGACCGTATTCAAAAGCGACGTACCCACATAGATCGTTTGGGCGTTGTAATCAAACAACAGGGGCAATTTTATGGAAACGTCCACGTTGTCCTTGTTGTAGTGCAAATCGTACAGCACCTCCGATTTTTTGGCCGTCATATCGATCGCGCCGTCCATATTCACGGAAAAGCCCCGGACGATATCGAGACCCGTCCCCAGATACTTTACCCCCTTGGCGTTTGCGGCGGTTTCCTCATCCTGTTTCGGCAGGGAGAGCTCGGAGACCCTGCTTTTCGAGCTGTAGTTGAACCCGGTCGCATCGAGACTCTTTTTCACCGCCCGGGTAAGTTCTTCATGGGGGGACAGGCTCGTGGCGCAACCGCTGATGCAGATAACCATCGTACCGAGAACCGCCATAATCATCCGCTTCATGGTTTCTCGCTCCTTGTGCCTGGTAACGGTAGTAAACACACACGACAATTGTGGACCACCATACGCAATTCCCGGGCAATCCACAAGAGTTCCCGGCAGGCCGTGCCTGCGCACCGCCCCGCCAGCCGCCTCATCCCTGTCCCCGCGCCTTCACGATCCCTTCGGCAGCCCTGATCCCGCTGGCCCAGGCCCCGGTTATGCCGCGGGAGGTGCCGGCGCCGTCCCCGACCATGTAGAGATGGGGGCTGACCCGGAAATGGGGGTCGACGAAGGAGGGCTTGTTGGCGTACATCTTGATCTCGGGGTAGTACATGATGGTGCTGGGGTGCAGGACCCCGGGGACGATGGTGTCGAGCTTCTTCAGGGCCGCCCAGATGTGGCGCATGATCTTGGCCGGGACCGCCAGCCCCAGGTCGCCGGCGGTTACCGGGCAGGTGGGACGGAAGGAGTAGAGGTCGTCGTTGAAGGTCTCGGCCGAGGAGCGTTTTCCCATCCTGAAATCACCCACCCGCTGCATGAGCGGCCGGCCGCCGCCGATCTCGTGGGCCAACCGGCCGAGAAAGAGGGCCATCTGCTGGCCGCTGCGGACCGGGTCCTTCAGCCCGATGGTCTTCAGGAGCGCGAAATTGACCAGATCGTTGCCGCTCTTCCGTTCGGACAGGGCATGGCCGTTGACGAGGCTGAAGTCCTCGTAGCGCTCCAGCACCACCCGGGCGTGCCCCGAGTTGGTGCAGAAGGTCCGCACCCGTTCGGGAAAGTAGAACTTGGGGTCGTAATAGTCCCTGACGATGGGGTAGTTTGCCAGCCGCGTCTCGACGCGGATGCCCACATCCACGATGTTGTCGATGTAGGGGATGGCAAGTTGCTCCATGACGCGTTGCAGAAAGCCGAACCCCTTTCTGCCCGGCGCCATGATCACCGTACCCGCCCGGACCCGCTCCGCACCGTCGATGGTCAGCTCCGCCCCGTGGTCCGCCTCCCGCACGTCGGTCACCTCGCGCCTCAGCAGGATGTGGACCCCGCGGCCGGCGAGTTCGGCCATCAGGCGCTGGATGAGAAACGTGCTTTGGTCGGTGCCCACATGGGCCTGGCGGATGTCGTAGAGGGTCACCCCGATCCGTTCGGCGCGCCTGCGGTAGGTCTCCAGATTATGGCGCTCCTTGAAGGTCGGCTGGAGCTTCTCCTCCACGAGCGGCAGGAGCCGGTCAGCCTCCTCCCTGGTCCAGTACTCTTCGGCAAAGCCGATGGGAAAGGAGTAGTTCTGCTTGCAGTCGTTCAAAAGGCCGCCGGAGCAGATCGCTTCCTTGTCGATCATCAGGATGGAGATGGCGGGGAGCCGGTCGGTGAGATGAAAGGCGGCCCCGAGGGCTGCCGGGCCGGTGCCGATGATGACGATGTCGTACTGGTCGGATGCCATGGACGGACCTCCGGAAACCATCGTTGGGAACGTCACTCGCCGAAACGGTTGCGGAAATATTCCTCGCCGCGGCGCCGGCGGACGGCCAGGCGGTAGAGTTCTTCGTACCTGAGTGCCGCGGTCTCCCAGGTGAAGCGCTTCTTCATGCCGTTTTTCCTGAGGGCCGCCACCCCCTTGGGGTTGTTGAAAAAGGTCCAGGTCGCCCAGCCGATGGTGTCGAACAGCGCAGCGGCGGTATGGTTGCGGAACTTGAAGCCGTCGCCGGTCAGGGCCTCTTCGTCGAAGTTCTCCACGCTGTCCTCCAGGCCGCCGGTGGCGCGCACCACGGGCGGCGTGCCGTAGGCCAGGGAGTACATCTGGTTCAGGCCGCACGGCTCGAACGACGAGGGCATGACGAAGAAATCGGCCCCCGCCTCCACCTTGTGGGCCAACTCCTCGCTGTAGCCGATGTAACAGGCGAATTTGTCCGGATGGGCGGCGGCCACGTCGCCGAAAAAAAAGTGCGCCCACGGCTCGCCGTTGCCGACCATGACGAACTGCACATCCATCTCCAGGATGCGGTGGATGGCTTCGGCGATCAGGTCGGTCCCCTTCTGCCTGACCATGCGGGAGACCACGCCGAACAGCGGCACGTCTGCACGCAGGGGCAGCCCCATGCGCTCTTGCAGGTCGCGTTTGCAGGCGGCCTTACCCTTTTTCACGGTCCGGGCCGTGTAGGTGGCGGCGATGCAGTGGTCGGTGGCCGGGTCCCACTCCTCGTAATCCACGCCGTTCAGGATGCCGTACAGGTCGGCCGCCCGCTCCCGCACCACCCCCTCCAGCCCCCAGCCGTACTCCGCCGTCTGGATCTCCCGGGCATACCCCTCGCTGACCGTGGCGAGGAGCGTGGCGTGGTAGATTCCCCCCTTGAGCAGGTTGACCTGGTCGTCCTTTTCCAGCTCCAGGTAATTGAAATGTTTCCAGCCGACGCCGAGCACCTCCATCAGGCCGGGATAGTAGTTGCCCTGGTGTTGCATGTTGTGGATGGAGAGGAGCGAGGCGGAGTTGCCCACGTAACGGTCGTGCAGGTAGGAGGTGTTGAGCAGGAGGGGGATGGCGCCGGTGTGCCAGTCGTGGGCGTGGATCACGTCCGGCGCCCAGTCGAGCATCTTGCACAGTTCCAGGGTGGCCTTGGAGAGGAAGACGAAGCGGTTGTCGTTGTCCTGATACCCCTGGCCGTCCTGCTGGTAGAGCCCGGCACGGCCGTAGAACTGCTCGTGCTCCAGGAAATAGATCGGGACCTCGCTCCCCGGCAGCTTGCCCTCGTAGACGCCGCAGTACATGCGGCCGATGATGCCCATGGGCACCACCAGGGTGCCCGGCAGCAGCTTGAGGCCGTACTTTTCCCGGTTGACGGCATAGTAGCGCGGGATGACCACGCGCACATCGTGCCCCAGGCGGGCCAGGTACTTGGGCAGGGCGCCGACCACATCCCCCAGCCCCCCCTCCTTGGCAAATGGTGCGGCCTCGGAGGCGGAGAAGAGGATGGAGAGCTTGTCGGAGGAAGGCTTCACAATGGCTCCGGGAGACGGACGTAATTGCAGCCGGGGGGCGCACGGAGAACATCACCGGCATGGCCGGGTCTCCGTGGCCCCTGCGACCGCTATGGGCGTTCTACTTGGGCACGTTTTCCCAGTCGGCCAGGAATTTCTTGATGCCGGCGTCGGTCAGGGGGTGCTTGGCAAGCTGCATGATGACCGAGTAGGGGATCGTGGCGATGTCGGCGCCGATCAGGGCCGAATTGAGGACATGGATCGGGTTGCGCACGCTGGCCACGATGATCTCGGCGGTATAGCCGTAGTTGTCGAAGATGGTGCGGATCTCTTCGATGATCCCCATGCCATCCTGGGAGATGTCGTCCAGCCGGCCGACGAAGGGGGAAACGTAGGTGGCGCCGGCCTTGGCGGCCAACAGCGCCTGCATGGGGGAGAAGATCAGGGTCACGTTGATCTTGACCCCCTTTTCCGACAGGGCCTTGGTGGCCTTGAGCCCTTCCGGCGTCATGGGCACCTTGACCACGATGTTCTTGTGAATCTTGACCAGTTCCTTGGCTTCCTTGATCATGCCGGGGGCGTCCAGGGAGATGACCTCGGCCGAGATCGGGCCGTCCACGATGGAGACGATCTCCTTGATGACATCCTTGAACTTGCGCCCCGACTTGGCGATCAGGGAAGGGTTGGTGGTAACGCCGTCCACCAGACCCAGGTCGTGGGCCGCGCGAATCTCTTTGACGTCGGCTGTATCGATGAAAAACTTCATGTGTTCCTCCGTTTATTGTGGTTTATGGTCAAGCTGTTCGCGGAATTTTTCCAGGCAGTTCATGGAGCAGAAGTAGTGGCGCTCGCCTTCGAGCCTGCCCACCACGGCATCGTCCTCGGAAACATAGACGCCGCAGACCGGGTCGCGATGGGTCACCGCAGCCTCCCGCTTTTCCGGCGTCTTGGTTTTCGTTTCTTTCCCTTTTGTCAGCGCCACGACGACACGGTAGCCGACATAGATCAGAAGGCCCCAGATCAAGAGTCTGATCACGTTATTTTCTCCGGTTGTAGTTTCGTCACGCTCTCATCGGAGCGCAGCGTTTTCAGCAGGTGGGCAACGGTCTGTCCCAGGACCGGGTGTACCAGCCCCGGAGCAAGGTTGCAGAGCGGTTCCAAAACAAAACGCCGCTCTGCCATGCGCGGGTGCGGGACGATCAGCCCCTCCTCCTCCACGATCATCGAACCGTAGAGCAACAGGTCGAGGTCCATGGGCCGCGGCCCCCATTGAACGGTCCGTACCCGGCCGAAGACCTCGCTTTCGATATGCAGCAGTCGTTCCAACAGTTCGCGGGGGGAGAGTTCGGTAGCAAGCCTGAGGACACCATTGTAGAAAGAAGGCTGGTCAATGCCCCCGACGGGGGATGTCTCGTAGAACGCGGACAGGCCGGTAACACGGCAGCCGGGCAGTTTGCCGACCTCGGCCACCGCCCGCAGCAGGTTGAGCTCGCGGTCCCCCATATTTGAACCAAGGGCGATATAGGCGTCTGTCTCCACTGGATGATTAAAGCATAACCTGTCGACGGCGTCAACCGCGCCGATGGGGCTCCGGGAATCACGGCGCCATGGCCTTTGCAAAACCGTCACCTCCCTCCGCCCCTGGCCAACGGCCTGGACGACGGGCCGTTTAATGCGCCGGTCTTCCGGAATTCATTGCGAGCACCTCGGCCGCATCCTCGTCGTAGTCCTCCGGCCTGGTCGTGTCATCCAGGCGTTTCATGCCAAAGGCGTCGCAGAGCGGCGTCAGAGCGACCGAAACCAGCAGGTTGAGCGCCAGGGCGAAAACGCCGGCATAGGCGGAGACCGCCAGAGTGCCGACATGTATCGTATAGATCGAGGATTTGAAGCCGGAAGCGGCCACCATGGCCGTTCCCGTAACCATGCCCGTGGCCCAGCCCGCCAGCAGGGCGCGATGGTGCAGCCAGCGGGTGAACAGGCCGAAGATGATCGCCGGAAACGTCTCGAGAATCCATATTCCTCCCAGCAGTTGCAGCAGGATGGCGTACTGGAGCGGCAGAAAGATGATGAACGCCAGCGCGCCGACCTTCACCACCAGGGAGACGATTTTCGCCATCTGGGCCTCCTGTTGCAGGCTGCAGTCCGGGTTGATATATTCCCGGTAGACATTGCGCGTGAACGTGTTGGCCGCGGCGATGGACATGATCGCCGCCGGTACCAGGGCACCGATGGCGATGGCCGCGAAGCAGAACCCCGCAAACCAGGAGGGAAAGATTTTAAGAAACAGTTGCGGCACCGCATCGTTCGGCGTCGCCGGTTTTATGCCGGCGGCCAGCGCCATCAGCCCGAGAAGCGCGATCAGGCCGAGCAGGAACGTGTAGGCCGGCAGCAGTACGGCGTTGCGCTTGATCACGTGGCCGCTGGAGGAGCTGAGAATGCTGGTCACGGTGTGGGGGTAGACAAAGGCGGCCAGTGCCGAACCGAATGCCAGCGTCGCATAGGGACTGAAACCGGCAGGCGGCAGGATGAGATACCCCGGCGGCTTTTTGGCGGCCAGGGCTTCGCCCGCCGCCCGGAAGACTTCCCCGTATCCGCCCAGCACCGTTGGGATTGCCGTTACGGCGACGATGACCATGATGTAGATCATCACATCCTTGACGAACGCGATGAGCGCCGGTGCGCGCAAGCCGCTGGTGTAGGTGTACAGCGCCAGGATCGTGAAGGCGATGATGAGCGGCAACTCGCGCATCAGGCCGGTCCCCATGATGCCCATCGCCCTGATCACCACCTGGATGCCCACCAGTTGCAGCGCAATGTAGGGCATGGTGGCAAGCATGCCGGTGACGGCCACCGCCAGCGCCAGCCCGCTCGACCCGTACCGTCCCCGGACGAAATCGGCCGGCGTGATGAATCCGTGCCGTTTGGCCACCGCCCACAGGCGCGGCATGGTGAGAAAGACAAAGGGATAGACGATGACCGTATAGGGGAGGGCGAAAAAGCCTGCCGCGCCGACGCCGAACACCAGCGCCGGCACCGCGATTACCGTATAGGCGGTGTAAAAATCGCCCCCCACCACGAACCAGGTGACGAAGGTCCCGAATCGCCGCCCCGCCAGCCCCCATTCGTCGAGCAGGTTCAGGTTGCCCCGCCGCCACCGCGCGGCCACAAACCCGACCACCGTTACGAGCAGGAAGAAAGACGTGAAAACCGTCAGCGCAGTCCAGTTGATCATGACGCTACCTCCTTCGCGTGGCCAGATAGGCAACGCCGGTCAAGAGCGCGCTGATCGGCACCCATACAAACTGGTACCAGTAGAAAAACGGGAGACCCCATAACGCCGGCTCCATCCGCGTGTACCACGGCGGCCAGAGCAGGCCGACGTAGGGGAGCGCCAGCAGCAGATACCACACCCTCCGTCGTTTTACCCGTTGTACGCCATGCGCCGCGGAATGACCCTCTGCTTCCGCCCCAATGATCCTGGGCTCCGCTACGGACCTGGCATGAAGGCCGTACATGCGATCATCCCCTTTCCCCTCCTTCGGGCGATTATGTTCTCTGTACAAATAATATCATATTTATCCTGTTTATTTAAGCGCAACCCATGGGGCACGGCGACCGGGGAGGGGTGGGCACGGCGGCGTCACGTGTTCGGGTTTCGATCACAGTATTCTCTTGCCGAGCAGCGATGCGGCCAGTTCGACCGCGAGAGCGGCGGTCTGGTTGCGCTGATCGAGGATCGGGTTGATCTCCACGACGTCCAGGGCGCGTACCCGTTCCGAGTCGGCCAGGACCTCCATCAGCAACTGGGCCTCCCGGTAGCTGAGGCCGCCCGGCGAGGTGGTGCCGACGCCGGGGCAGACCTGGGGGTCGAGGCAGTCCATATCGAGGCTGACGTGCAGCCGCTCCCGGTGCTCAAGGCGCTCCAGCGCCTCGCGGGTAACGGCGCCGACCCCCCTCTCGTCGATGTCGCGCATGGTGTAGACCGTGATGCCGCTCGCCCTCAGGCGCGTCCGTTCCTCCGGATCCAGGTCGCGGATGCCGATCATGACCACGTCGGCCGGCTCCAGCTTGGGGCCGGGGCGGCCCACATCGACCAGTTCCCGGTACCCCTCCCCCAGCAGCGCGGCCAGGGCCATGCCATGGATGTTTCCGGTCAGGGTCGTTGCAGGGGTGTTGAAATCGGCGTGGGCATCGATCCAGATCAGCCCTGCCGGCGCGTTATGGGTGACCCCGCCGATGGAGCCGATGGCCAGGGTATGGTCCCCGCCGATGAACAACGGAACCGCCCCCTCCTCCACGGCCCGGCGGCCGGCCTCATAGGCGGCCCGGCAGATCTGGCTGATTGCGGGCAGGTAGTGGTGTTGCCGCTCCTCGGACAGGGTTTCCCGGATCGGGACGGCAATGTTGCCGGTGTCCCGGATGTGATACCCCAGTGCCGCCAGCCGGGAGGCCAGGCCGGCATAGCGCATGGCGCCCGGCCCCATGTCGACCCCGCGGTGGGTCTGGCCCAGGTCGATCGGGACGCCGATGATCTGAATGGTCGCGCTCATTGCGTCTCCTCCCGGCGGCTGCCGTTCCCGTTCATTTCAAGTTGTGCCACAGATTGACCATGAAATCCTGGGCATTGGTCAGGATGGCAACCGCCTGCTGCGACCCCCGGTTGGCCAGTTTGTCGGTGCTGAATTCCGTCATGTCGACCACATAGAAGAAGACCGGGCGCACCACGTCCTCCGCGGTGACGTGGTAGCCGGGGACCATGTTGCCGAAGGCGATGGTATGGAGCTGGGTCGCCAGGGCGATCACCGTGGTTGCCCGGCGGGCGTGGACCCGCATGGCATCCTGGGCCAGGCAGGCATCGGAGATGACGCCGGGCAGCGGTCCGTCGTCCCGGATGGAACCGGCCAGCACGTAGGGAACGCCCCGCCGCTCGCAGGCGGGGATGATGCCGTCGGGCAGCCCCAGTTCCCGGATGGCCCGGGGGATCGAACCGTGCAGGCGCACTTCGTTGATGATGTCCAGGTGGTTGTAGTGGCCGTGGGGCTGTAACACCTGGGTATAGATGTCCTGGCCGAGGCCGGTACGGAAACGGGCCGCCTCCAGGTCGTGGGTGGCCAGGGCGTTGCCCGCCAGCAGGGCATGGCAGTAGCCGTGCTCAACCATGAACTCCATCGCGTCGCGGCTGTCCTTGTCGAAGGCGACCGCCGGGCCGAGTACCCATACGATGTGGCCGTGCGCGCGGTCATGGCGCAACACCGCGTAGAGTTCGTCGTAAGAGCGGGAAAAGGGCGTTTCCCTGGTGCCGCGGGTACGGAAGGCGAACTTGCCGGCAACGGCCGCGGGCGACGGAAAGCCTGTCGAATGCACATAGATGCCCTCCTCGCCGTCTTCGCTTCTGCCGACCACCACCGGGTCGGCCCGCTTCACCAGTCGGGGTTCCATAACCTGCACCTCCCCGCCCCGCAAGACCATGGCGGCATCCATGCGGCTTTCCCGGGCGAGCAGCCAATCCCCGCCCCCCAGGTGGAGATATTCGGGGTGATTGGACGTGGCGTGGAAACCTCGGGGCAGCACCCCGTCGGCCGGAGCGGGCTCAGTGCGAACCGCCGGCGCAGCGGCCAGGTCGGGCCGGCTGAAATCCGGCGGTGTGTAGGCTGGTATGGCCGACATGACGGCCTCCTGTCTTCCGGCCTCCCCTCGTTACGGGGGTCCCGGATATGAACCTTATGACAAGTAAACAACCGCCGGCAGAGGTTGTCAAGGTGCGCCAGGGTAGCAAATGTTTATGCCCCACCATCATGGGAAAGGTTTATAATTTAATCGAGGAGGGCGCGGGGTTATCTTTGAACAATCGCAGAAGAAGATTCAGACGATGCCCCGTGTGAGGAGAGGAAGTGAGTTCCATGAAACGGCTGGCCGTGAGAATGATGATTGCGGGGTTCGCCTGCGCACTGTCGCTCGTGCCGGTAGCGGGACGCGCGGATGCGGACCGGGCGGCACGGGTAAATGGCGCGCCGCCCATAGGGCAGCAGGTGGTACGGGAAGGCGATTTCGCCGTCAAGGCGGTGGCCGCTCTCGGCATGGGCACGGCGGAAAACGAAGCGGAAGCGGAGAGCCGTCTGGCCGAAATCGGCATCAGCCCCCAAAACGGCTGGATCGCCGATTACCCCATGACCCCGGATATCTGCGGAGAGATTTATAAAGCGGTGCGGGACGCCGCTGACGCTGGCAAGATCGGGCTGAGCGTCGAAAGCGCACTGGAGCGGCTGAACGGTGTCATGGCCCAGGCGGGCCTGTCGGCCACAGCCTCTTCCGAGGGAGCGGGAACGGGCGAATATTCCGGCCCCGCAAACGCGCCCGGCGAGGCGGTCATCAACAACTATTACGACAATGAAGGCCCGCCCATCGTCACCTACTACTCCCCCCCCTACGATTACCTCTACCTGTACGCGTGGGTGCCGTACCCGTTCCGGTGTTACGGCTTCTGGTTCCCCGGCTACTATATCCTGAACGACTTCCACCGGGTCGCCTACGCAGGGCGCCGGGGGGTATTCGTCTCGAACCACTACCGGGATCTGGGCGGCCACCGCTATACGCGCATCGATCCGGTGGCGCGGTTCAGCGGCAGGCCGGCGGCGACAAGCGGTGGGGCGGTGCGGAGTGGGCGGCCGCCTGCCGGGGTCTCCCGGGGGAGCCGGGGGACGGGCGGCAACGGCAGAACCCCGTACCTGACGCCCAACAGCAGGTTCAGCGCCCCGGCTTCCCGCGGCGGCGGGGCGTACGGCACGCCGTCATACCGGGGCCGCGGAGCGTTCAATGCGCCGGGAGCGGTTCCCCGTACGGCGATCTCCCAGCAGAGAAGCATCTATCGGGGCACCAGCGTAGCCGCTTATTCGGGCATGGGAACCAGATTCAGCAGCGCACCGATGACCCAGAGCAGGTTCTCGGGCGAACCCTTCAGGGGAAGCGGAATGGTGGGGACAAGCTTCCGTGGCAACGGATTTTCGGGAGGCGGATTCTCCGCCCGAGGTCGCCGCTAGCGCCTGTGCGGCGAACCGCACAGGACACCCACTTCGGGAAGGGGATTTCCCCACCAAGGGGTGGGGAGGGTGGGCCTATTTGTTGAAAGTGGCCAGGATATACTCCGCTATGGCCCGGGCATCCTCGTCCGAAAGGGTGGCCGGGTCGAATTTCAGCATGCCGGGGCCGGGGTTCCTCATGAGCCTGACGATGTCGTCCGGGGTGAGGATGCCGTTTCGCCTCAGATCCGCTCGGGAGAGGGTCTTTACCGGGTTGACCTCATTGCCGCCATCGGCATGGCAGGCACCGCAGTTTCGCAGAAATGCCGCTTCGCCCCTCGCGAGGGCCATATCCCCGCAGTGGACGGACAAGGGGGGCAGGAGTGCCGCCCCCACCACCAACGCCGCAACGAACCATCCCTTGGCATTCTCCATCCCGCGTTCCCCCCTGCGTGCACCGGTCCGTCAGACAACCGAGATGTCCAGGTCCGACTCCCAGGTGCCGTGGAGGTTGCAGTGCTGCGACGCAACCAGGGTGACCTTTCCGGCCGGGGCCGCTTCCTTGGGGACGACGACGGTGAACGTAACCCTTGGGCTCAGGAATCCCTTGGGCTGGAGCTCTATGCGACCGGCCGGCTCGTTGCCGATGGCAAGGGCGATGTATTCGATCCAATGGGCCGGCCCCATGACATGCAGTTTTTCGCCAACCGAGACCTCGACGGTAAACGGTTCCCCCGCTTTTACCGAAGCGGGTGCCGAAATGGCCGGGGCATGGGATTTTTCCAGGGGGGTCTTCTTGGCCGGGTCCTTCACCCGGTTGGTCCCCTCGAAAAGCGCCTGGTCAACCTTGGTGGGGAAATAGCGCTCCGCCGCCGCCAGGGTGGAACCGATGCCGGTGGCGATCGAGCCGATGGCCGTTGCCTTCAGAAACGTGCGTCTGTCCATGGGGTATTCTCCTTTCGAATGGTGCCGGCTACGCCCCTGTTCCGCACGAGGCGGCGCTGGAGCCGCTGATCACCGTGGCGCTTTTTCCGTGCGCCATCACCACACCATGATACCAAAGGTTCCCGGTTGCGCAACGGGCCGAGTCGGCGGAGAGGATGTTTTTTCGCCCCGGCATTCATTTCACCTCCACGTCCCTGATCCCGCTCGGCCGCCAAGCCGGGGAGATGACACGGGAGACCCCCGATTTTTCGGCGGGGAGGAGGGTGCCGAAGGTAACGGCCAGGGAGCCGAAGCGCTGGTTGAGATCGTCCACCGCCCGGGCGGCTGCCAGCCTTTTGCGCTCGTCCTCGAAGAGCGGCAACTGCTCGGATTGGTGTTTCAGGTTCGTGAGCCGCACCCCCAGCAACCTGACCGGCCGCTCAAGCTCCACGCCGTCCAGGATCGACAGGGCCGCCCGGTAGATGTCGCCGCTCAGGCTGATGTAGCCGGGAAGCGTCGCCTGCCTGCCGAAACTGGTAAAAAAATCGGCGTAGCGCACGTACAGGCCGACGGTTTTGCCGGCCACGCTGTACCTGCGCGCCCGGCTGCCGACCATGTCGGAGAGTTGCAGCAGGAAACGGAGGATGTCGTCCCGCTCCTCGATGTCCCGTTCCAGGGTCATGCTGTGGCTGACCGATTTGACCTCATCCTCTTCCCCGCAGGGGATGACCGCCGAGTCGTCCCGGCCCAGCCCCATCTGTTTGAGATGGGCGCCGACGACCCCGAACTTCCGGGTCAACCGGGTTTCGTCGCACCGCCCCAGGTCGCCGCAGGTATAGATGCCCATGAGGTTGAGATGGCGCTGCATCTTCTTGCCGATGCCGCACAGCGCCCCGATGGGCAGACGTTCCATGACCCTCGGTACGTCCGCCGGGACGATGACCGTCAACCCGTCCGGCTTGCGCATGTCGCTGGCCAGCTTGGCGAGCAGCTTGTTGGGGGCGATGCCGACGGAGCAGGTGATGCCGAGGTCCTCCCGGATGCGGGCCTTGATCTGACGGGCGATGTTCTCACCGGTGCCGAAGATCGAAAGGGAGCGGGTCACATCCATGAAGGCCTCGTCGATGGAAAACACCTCGACCTCGGGGGTATAATCCTGCATCATCGCCATGATCCGCCGGGAGGTTTCGGTGTACTTCCGGTTGTTGCCGGTGACGACGATCAGCTGCGGGCAGCAGCGCTTCGCCTCCCACACCGCCATGCCGGTCTTCACGCCGCAGGCCCGGGCCTCGTAGGAGGATGTGGTCACGACCGTGCGGTGACCGGCGCCGGTGACGGCAATCGGCTTGCCCCGCAGATCGGGGTTGGCCTGCTGCTCCACCGAGGCGAAGAAGGCGTCCATATCGATATGGAGAATGGTTCTAGGTTTCATGGTTGTGTACCGGAACGCTCCGAGGCGGCCAAAGGTTATCCCATGCGGCGGTAGATGCCGATGACCTTGCCGACGATGCTCACCTCTCCGTCGCCGGGACGGAGGATAATGGCCTTCATGTTGGGGTTGGCCGGCTGGAGGCGGATGCAGTCATGCTCGCGGTAAAACCATTTCAGGGTGGCCTCGCCGTCCACCATGGCCACCACGGTGTCCCGGTTCTCCGCTATGGGCTGGGGGTGTACCAGCGCCAGGTCGCCGTCGAAGATGCCGGCCGTAATCATGGAATCGCCGCTGACCCGGAGGAAAAAGCAGCCGGCACCCTTGATCTCGTTCCGGTCAACGGCAAAATACCCCTGGATATCCTCGATGGCGGGGGACAGGTTGCCGGCCCGCACCGTTCCGACAATGGGAAGCGACTGCATCCCGCCCGCGAACCCGGCCAGGGCGATACCCCGGGAGCCTTCGTCCCGCCTGAGGCACCCCTTCCGTTCCAGGGCGGCCAGGTGTTTGGCCACGGGCAGCGTCCCGCTGACCCCCAGGTGGCGGGCGATCTCCCGCTGGGTGGGCGGGTAGCCGCTATCGTCGATGTGCGAAGCAATAAAATCCAATACTTGCCTCTGGCGGCCGGTCAGTTCCTCCATGGCGCCCCCTTATGGTATTCATATGAATACCATAAGGGATGGCAAATCGGATGTCAAGTGTGCCCGGTTGCGAAATTTTTTTCGCCGGGCTTGCGATAACTGAGTCATTTAGTGTATGTTTCTGAACTATTACTCAGATGAGAGGCAAACATGACCAAAGCGGACATCGTGGAGAACGTATCCAGAACGTGCGGATTCGCCAAAAAGGAATCCTACGATCTGGTTGAATCGGTTTTCAGCATCGTCAAGGCTACCCTGGAAACCGGTCAGGAGGTCAAGATCTCGGGCTTCGGCAAGTTTGAGGTCAAACAGAAGAACGCCCGGCGCGGCCGGAACCCCCAGACCGGAGAATCGATCATACTCGACCCCCGGAGGGTGCTCACCTTCAAGCCGAGCAACCTGCTGCGGGCGGCAATCAACGGCGATACGGGGCAGGAGTCGGCGTGAAACGGGTACAACTCGGCGCCACCGGCATCGGCATCTTTCCGCTCATCTACGGGACACTCCCCCTGGGGCCCCTCCAGGCCGGCATTGCCCCCCGCGAGGGAGGCAGGCTCATCCGCCATGCCCTTGAGCGGGGAGTCACCATGCTCGACACGGCCGCGCTCTACGGGACCTATCCCCATATCCGGGAAGGGCTCGACGGCTGGCGGGGCGAGGTGACCATCGCGACCAAGACCCATGCCGCCGACGCAGCCACCGCCCGCGCACATGTGGAACAGGCCCTGCGGGAACTGGGCAGGGAACGGCTCGATATCGTGCATATCCACGGCGCCCGGGTGGCCGACCCCTTCACGGAACGGGCCGAGGTGCTGGAAGCGCTCCTCACCATGAAGCAGGAGGGGAAGATCGCCCATGTGGGATTCTCCTCCCACTATATCGAGGCCTTCCGCAAGGCCGTTTCCCACCCGGAGTTCGAGGTGGTCCACCCCCTGATCAACAAAAACGGCATGGGCATCCTGGATGGAACCGCCGCAGAGATGGCCTTGGCCATCGCCGCCTGCGCCCGTTCCGGCCAGGGGGTCTACGCCATGAAGGCGCTGGCGGGGGGCAACCTGATCGCCGAGGCGCGCCAAAGCATGGCCTTCGTGGCTGGTCTCGAAGGCGTCCACGGGGTCGCCGTCGGCATGCTTTCCGAACAGGAGATCGACGCCAACGTCGCCTTCTTCGAGCGCGAGGTGATGGATGAGGCGGTCTGGCAGGGGCTGGAAAGCCGGCGCCGCAAGTTGTTGATCATGGAGCGGTTCTGCAAGGGATGCGGCAAATGCGTCGAGATCTGCGGCAGCAAGGCGCTGTCGCTGGTGGAGGGCAAGGCGGTGGTGGACGAGGCGGCCTGCGTGCTGTGCGGCTACTGCGGTTCCGGCTGCCCCGAGTTCTTCATCCGGGTGGTCTGAACGAAACCCTGGATCCTGAGGACCTCCCGGATTCAGGAAACTACAGAGCCATGAACACAACGGCCCGGCCAGTTCTCTAACTGGCCGGGCCGTTTGCCTGTGTGACGCTGCGGACGGAATTATTTCTGGTCGATTCCCGAAAGCCGCCACGGGTTGTTGCCCACCGGCCGGGTAAAGGTCCAGAACTCCTCGAATTTCACCGGATCGGTCTTGCTTCCCTCCACCACCTGGCCGCTCGCGTCGTCGGTCGTATAGTCCAGCAGGTTGGCGTAGATCAGGGCCGTGATATAGTCCTGGCCCGACTCCTGCCACGCCTCGCTGACCTCCACGTTGCGCACGGCGATATTCTCCAGCCGGTTCACCCTGTGCTCACGCAGCAGCCGGTCGATATCCTCCTGGAAGATGCGCCGCATATCCGGGGTCAATAACGGCGTCACACTGCTGAGGTCCCGGTTCATCCAGGCACCCTGGATCTTGAAAAAGATATCCATGACCCCGTCCGCGAAGCGTTGTTCATCAAAACCCGGGTCCATCTGCCTGATGTGGGAGAGGCCCGCTGCAAGGTCGCCGGCGGTATCGGCGTAGGCCGACTGGATGGGCCGGGGTGCCTCGGGCTCGGAGTACCCTCCCATGGCAGAGGGGCTCTGGTAGGGGGCGGCTTCATTACGCCTCCCTTTGACGATCCGGTAGACCAGGTAAATGATCCCGGCGATCAGGATGATCTCGAACAGCCCGATCCCGCCGCCAAAGCCTCCCCCCATCCCGCCGCCGAAACCCATGCTGCGGAATAGCATACCGCCCAGCAGGCCGCCCGCAAGACCGCCGGCCATGCTGCGCAGGAAACCGCCGCCGGCAGGCTGGGGGGCCTGGTAGGGCGACGGCGAGAACGGCTGGGGCGCAGCCTGCTGGCTGGGGCGGGGCTGCGAAAAAGGCGACACCGGCTGGGAATAGCTGCGCGACCCGCGGCTGCCGAAGGATTTTCCGCCGCCGGCGCGGGCCTCTGCCTCGACGGTGACGAGGGTTGCGCCTGCCAGCATGGCCACCAGGCTGAAAACCACCACCAACAGATATCTATTTTTCATCGTGACTCCTTTTTAACCGAGGTATGCTTTGCAGAAAGGGTAACCACTGCTGCGCCATATGTCAATGCAGGCGGCGCGCTCCCCGGTATACGAAGGCTGGGCGGCGGCAGGCAGCGCTACATGATGCCGTTGAGTTGCCTGCGCAGCCCGGCGTGGTCCGGCACGTAACGCTCGACCAGGTTCCAGAAGCCGGGTCCGTGGTGCCGCTCCCTGATATGGCACAACTCGTGGATGATCACGTAGTCGAGACACGCCGGAGGGGCTTTGATGAGGTGGAGATTGAGGGCTATGCGGCCGGTGCGGTACGAATAGCTTCCCCAGCGGCTTTTCATGGAGCGGATCACGATGGGGGGAAGGGGAAGGTCTTCCGCCCCCATCCTCCGATGGCACTCGATTGCCCGTTCCCGAAAGAGCCCCGCCGCCTGATCGCGGTACCATGCGTCGATGAGCAGGCGCGTGGCCCGAGGGCCCAATTCGTCCGGGGCGGCAACCACCAGCGTGTCCCCCCTGAGCGCCACCGCTTCCGCCGTGCCCCGCTCCAGGCTTAATCCATACCCCCGCCCCTGGAACCAGAAGGTCGCGCCGGGGTCGTATGTTTGGCAAGGCTTGGGCGGCGCGCTGTCGAACTCCCGCCATACCTTGGCGATCCACGCGGCCCGCCGGGAGACGAAGTCCCGTATCTCCCCGAGGGAGGTGCGTACCGGAACCCTGACGATCACCGACTTGTCCGGCCTGACCGTCATGCCCAGGGTCCGGCGCCGGGCATGGCAGTACTGGAACGGGATCACCATGCCATGGCATTCGATGGCGTCGAGGCGAAGTTGTACTTTGGAAACGGTCACGATCTCCCCTGCCTGATCCAGCCGATCAGGCTGCCCATGGCGTAGAGCCCCCCCATGGGTACGGCCCAGGCGACAAAGAGCCAGCCCGACAACTTCAGGCGTCTCGATGTCAGGGTTTCCACGGCCTGGCGGTATTCCCTCCCTATCCTGTCAAAGCCCCCATCACCCTCCCTGCCGATCCGGTAGGCCTTGCGGACCTGGGCGATCCATGGGCCATATCCCTGGGTGCGGGCCGCTTCGAATATCTTCTCGGGGGAATCACCCACGAAGGCGAGACCGTCGTACCGGCGCGCCTCTTCCGTAACGGCGAACACCATGGCCTTGTCCACCTGCCGGCGCTCCGGCATGAGCAGCCAACCGGTGGCGACAAGCATGAGCAGATACGCGCCCCCCGTCACCAGCCAGAGACGCTGCCAACTCTTCAGGTCGCAGCGCCGTTGCGCACGGCTCCAGATGCCGGACCGGTCCTTGTGGAGCGTAACATTCATGGCCGTTTTCCCGGCATTGCCGGCGGTCCTTTCCGAGGTTGCCCATTGAGAAGTATGGTACGCCAGAGGCGCCCTCCGGTCAAGGTGATGGGCGTCTGAGCCCCCTGCCCCACAGCCGGTGGCGCGAAACCCGCGTCTGTTCTTGAAAGGAGCTTCTCCGGCGGAAAGAGTGGCAAAATCGGAAAGTGCCATCCTTATGCTATATCGTGTCTATATGCTTACAATGGCTTATATGGGGCAGGCAATACCTCATTTCAGGTACAAAAGATCCGCCCCCTCAAAACAAGGAAAATACAACACGCTGATTATTCATATTTTTTATACATCGACCACAATTGGCACCACTTATGCTCTTTCTTTCGCAGGTTTTTAAATTTCTTCGGAGGTAGTACAAATGAAAAAAGTTCTCTCCACCATCGTTGCCGCTATCGTAGCCCTGTCCTTCTCGGCTGTTGTTTTCGCTGCTGACGCTGCTGCTCCTGCTGCTGACGCCGCTGCTCCGGCTGCTGAAAAAAAAGAAGTGAAGAAACCGGCTAAGAAAGCCAAAAAAGCAAAGAAAGCCAAAAAAGCTGAGAAAAAAGAAGCCGCTCCGGCTGCTGACGCTGCTGCTCCGGCTGCCAAGTAATTCCTTTTCCTCCTAAAGGAAAACAAAAAAAGGCCGCATACATCACTGTATGCGGCCTTTTGCGTCCCGACCCAGACCCTACCGCACGCAGGACATCACCGTTATCCATCGCTTCAAACCACCGACCGGTGCAGCCCCGAACCGGTTTCGCAAAAAAATCCCCCAGCTAATCATCAGCTAAGTTTCCCCCTATAGAGTCCTATCATACGACATCGCCGCAACGATGCCCCAAGGAGAAAATAGTAGAATTCGCAGGAAAAAGATTGAGCCATCTTAGAAAGCAGAGGAAATCACCGGCCGCACCCCCACCTCCCGCCGCGAAATTGCCATGGAAAAATTTAACGAAGCACTGTTTTTGACGATCAACGCCCCGGCGCACCCCCAGGCATTGCTACTGGCCTCAGCGCGTGGGCTGGCCGAGTGGACGATCTGGCTGATACCGCTGATCCTGGCACTCGGCTGGCTCCGCGGGGATGGACGACAGCGCAGGCTGATGCTGGAGGCGGCGGCATCGGGTGGAGCCGGGCTGCTGATCAATCAGGGGATCGGCCTCTTCTGGCAGCATCCGCGCCCCTTTATGATCGGCCTGGGGCACACCTTTCTCGCCCATGCCCCGGACTCATCCTTCCCCAGCGATCATGCGACCCTGATCTGGGCGGTGGCCTTCAGCCTTCTGTTGCACGAACGCACCCGGGCCGCAGGTCTTGCCCTCGCGTTGTTGGGGCTGCCGGTGGCCTGGGCGCGAATCTACCTGGGGGTACACTTCCCACTGGATATGGCCGGCGCGGCCCTGGTATCCCTGACGGCTGCCCGACTGGCCCTGTACCAGAGACGGCACCTTATCGGGCGGCTCTACCGGCCCATCCTGGCATGCTATCGCTTGGCGGCCACGCCGCTGATCCGGCGGGGCTGGATATTGAAGTAACGTCATACGTAAAAAGCTTCGGAAAACTCACATGAAATCACCGCACGAAGAAGGATCAAGCATGAACAGCACCGTTAAAGAGAACGTAAGCAAGGTTCCAGAGGCGGTACTCGTCTTCTGGATCATCAAAATCGCCGCCACCACCCTTGGTGAAACCGGCGGCGACGCAGTATCCATGTCCATGAACCTGGGCTATCTTGTTGCGACGGCACTCTTCGCCGCACTTTTTGCCGCCGCCGTCACCGCCCAGGTCTCAGCCAAGCGCTATCACCCGCTTTTGTATTGGACGACCATCATCGCAACGACCACAGTGGGTACTACGCTGGCCGATTTTTTCGATCGTTCCCTGGGTATCGGCTATGCCGGGGGCGCATCGCTTCTGTTTGCCCTACTCGTGGCTTCCCTGTTCACCTGGTATCGCACCATGGGGTCTGTCTCCATCGATACGGTACGGACAAAAAAGGCAGAGATCTTTTACTGGGTGACGATCATGTTTTCCCAGACCCTCGGCACCGCGCTTGGGGACTGGACCGCTGATACGGCAGGGTTTGGCTACGCGAAAGGCGTCGTTGTGTTCACCATGCTGCTGGTGGCTGTTGTTGCCGCATATTACTGGACACGCATATCCCGTACGACGCTTTTCTGGACGGCATTCATCCTTACGCGCCCGCTCGGGGCGGTGGTTGGCGACCTGCTCGACAAGCCGCACAGTTCCGGAGGACTGGCGCTCAGCCGTTACTCGGCGTCGGCGGTGCTTCTTACGTTGATACTGATAAGCCTGTACAGTTTTCCGCAAATGGCCGCACAGAAACACCACTGATTGAGAACGGGAGACTCTATGCAGGCGAACACATGGCGCGAGGCGTTGCTCGTACTGGTATTTCTGACGGTAGCCACGGCCGTAATTGCCGCTACCGGGGCAGATCTGGTGGTCTCGTCCCATTTCTACCGGTCCGGCGGGTGGCCGGTCGGGGAGCGGTTCCCCTGGAAACTGCTCTATCGCCTGGACCGGTACCCGGCACTCGCCATAGCGCTCTTTGGCCTGTGTGCCGCCTGCTACGGCAACTCGAAATCTTCGTGGCGCCCGTGGCGCCGTCGAGGAATTTTTCTGGTCCTGCTCCTGGCCCTGGGGCCGGGGGTTGTGGTAAATGGCGTTTTCAAGGATCATTGGGGCCGGCCACGGCCCCGTGAGATCGTGCAATTCGGCGGCTCCAAGCAGTTTCTCCACCCCTGGCAGCGGGGCATCGACGGCCAGGGGCGCTCCTTCCCCTGCGGCCACGGTTCGGCGGCGTTCTACCTGGCTGCGCCGTTTTTCATCTATCGCCGCACCAAGCCTGCGCTTGCCGGGAGGTGGCTGGCGGGCGGCCTTGTCTTCGGCCTGCTCATGAGCTACGCCCGCATAGCCCAGGGTGGGCATTTCCTGAGCGATATCCTCTGGGCCTGGGGGATGGTCTATCTGACGGCGCTGGCGCTGTCGGCCCTGCTGTTGCCGCGCGGGGTGGATGTGGTATATTTGGCGAATCACGGTGAATTACAGGAGATCTGATGCGGGTGCTACTGGTTGAAGACGACCGGATGATCGGTGAAGCGACGATGCAGGCGTTGAAGGATGCCGCCTATGCCGTGGACTGGGTGCGGGACGGTGACCAGGCTTTGGATGCCGTCGAGACCGGCGAGTACGACGTGATGCTCCTTGACCTGGGGCTGCCCAAAGAGGACGGCTTGGTGGTTCTGGAGCGGATGCGCAGCCGTGGCGACGCAACCGCCGTGCTGATCGTTACGGCTCGGGACGGCTTGGATGACCGCATCAGGGGGCTGGATCTGGGGGCGGACGACTATCTGGTCAAGCCGTTCGCCGCGGGGGAGTTGCTGGCCCGCATGCGGGCCGTTGCCCGACGCAAGGGGGGGCAGGTTGCAGTGCTGTTAACCAACGGTGCTCTGTGTCTCGATCCGGTGACCAAGGAGGCCGGCTTCGGCGAGCGGCGCTGCCGCCTGTCCGCCCGGGAGTTCGCCCTATTGCAGGCGCTCTTGGTGCGGCCCGGCGCCATCCTGTCGCGCCAGGATCTGGAAACCCGCATCTATGGTTGGAACGAGGAGGTCGAGAGCAATGCCGTCGAGTTTCTGATCCACTCCGTGCGCAAGAAACTCGGCAGTGAGGCGATCAGAAACGTGAGGGGGTTGGGATGGATGGTGGATCGGCACCCATGAATAGGTCTCTGCATCGCCAGCTTTCCGGCTGGATTGCCCTGGTAACGATCATCAGCGGCATAGCCGCCGGCGGATGCTCCTTTTTTTTGGCCTTCCGGGAGGCCCAGGAGCTGCAGGATGACCAGCTCCAACAGGTGGCACTGCTGGTCGGGCGTTCCGACAAGGCCGTGGAGCCCTGGGCCGGAATAACCAAGGCAGAGAAACGGCACGACCCCGATGCGCGGATCATCATCGCCCCTCTGGGGACGCCGGTGTCGGCGGGGCAGAACGTCCAGGTTACGCGGCCCGCGATTCCGCCCGACCTCCCGGAAGGGCTCCAGACCATCGACAGTCAAGGCGAGACCTGGCGGTTGTTTGTTCGCACCCTGCCGTCGGGCTTGAGGATTGCGGTGGGGCAGCCGACGGCCGTTCGCAACGAGACCGCCCGGGAGAGCGGCCTGCGCACCCTGGTGCCGGTGTTGCTGCTGGTGCCCTTCCTAAGCCTTTTGACCGCCTGGCTCGTCCGGCGCGCGCTGGCACCGGTCGCCAGCCTTTCCCGGCAGCTGGACCAACGGGACGACACCAATCTGACAACGCTCCCCGAAAACGGCGTTCCTAAGGAGATCAGGCCATTTGTAACGTCCATCAACGGCCTGATGCAGCGGCTCGACGATACGCTC
This sequence comes from Oryzomonas sagensis, assembly GCF_008802355.1. Classification (NCBI taxonomy): domain Bacteria; kingdom Pseudomonadati; phylum Thermodesulfobacteriota; class Desulfuromonadia; order Geobacterales; family Geobacteraceae; genus Oryzomonas; species Oryzomonas sagensis. Next base: position 636,896 of record NZ_VZRA01000001.1, read on the forward strand.
GCCCAACAACGCCGTTTCATCGCCGATGCCGCCCACGAGTTGCGCTCGCCTTTGACAGCCCTGACCTTGCAGGCGGAAAACCTGGAGCGGAGCGACCAGCCCCGGGAGCGCGAGGAGCGCCTCCGGCACCTCAAGGAAGGTCTGGCCCGTACCCGCTCGCTGCTGGATCAATTACTCTCTCTGGCGCGGCAACAATCCAGTGCCGTTCCCGCGGTCGAATTTCGCCTGGACCGTCTCGTCCAGCAGGTGCTCGAGGATGTGATGCCGATGGCCGCGGCCAAGGGGATCGACCTGGGTTGTGAACGTCTTGAGGAGGTAGTCGTGAATGCCCCTACCGACGCGCTGACCATCCTGATGCGTAACGCCGTCGACAACGCCGTCCGCTATACCCCGGCCGGCGGGATCGTGGATGTGGAACTGTACCGCGAGGAAGGCCGGGTGGTCTTTCAGGTGGCCGACAACGGCCGGGGGATTCCGTCCGACGAGGAGAAGAGGATCTTTGAGCCGTTTTACCGGGTCATTGGCACCGATGAAACCGGCAGCGGCCTGGGGTTGGCCATAGTGCGCAGTATTGCCGACCGGTTGGGCGGGACCGTCACGCTTCGTAATCGGGAAGGTGCCGCAGGAGCCCTGTTTCGTTATCTATTTCCGCCCGGCTGACCCGCTTGAGGAGGCCCCCTCACGGGTTCAGGATTCTTTCCTTCAACCTCAGAATGTGCGCACTCCCTAAGGTCTTCATCCCTATGGTCACCTCAGAGGGCATTGCTGCGCCGCTCACGTCGTGGTTGACCCCTCTGTCAAAAAATCGCACATCATTTTCCCCCTCTTTCGGCTAAATTTTTACACATGCAGTGGCACCCTAAGCTGTCCCAAACGGCCACATCATGGTTCCGGTAACACTGCCCTGTAAAAAAACCACCGCAGCTGTGTCACTCCTTGCACACTTTCCGTTTTCAGTATAGTATCCCACAATAACACTCCATAAAATGCAAGGGACACCGCCATGGAACCGATCATCACCTTCAAGGAGCGCTGCCGGCTCTGCTACTCGTGCGTACGCAGCTGCCCGGTAAAGGCCATCAAGGTCGATAACGGATTTGCCCAGATCATGTACAACCGCTGCATCGGCTGCGGCAACTGCCTGAGCTGCCCGCAACAGGCAAAGGCCGTGGTGGACAGGATGGGGCAGACCCAAGAACTGCTGACATCGGGCGCGCCCGTTGTGGCCGTGCTGGGGTGCTCCTTCCCGGCATTCTTCCACGCCATCACTCCCGGGCAGCTGGTGGCCGCGCTGAAAAATCTCGGTTTCCGCGAGGTGCATGAGGGGGCCTACGGCGCCCGCATGATTGCCGACGCGTACAAAGAGGTGCTGCAACAGACCAAGATTCCCCTGGTCTCCTCCCACTGCCCTGCGGTGGTCAGCCTGATCGAACGCCATTACCCCAAGCTGATCCCGAACCTGGCGGGGGTCGTTTCACCCATGATCGCCATGGGTCGTTTCATCAAGGGCATCCTCGGCAAGGATACCAAGGTCATCTATATCAGCACCTGCATTGCCGGCAAATTCGAGGTACAGGCGGCGGAATCGTCCAGCGCCATCGATGTGGTCCTCACCTACCAGGAGATCGATAAATTTTTCAAGGGGCGGGGCATCAACCCGGCATCCCTGGCGGAAGCGCCCTTCGATGGCCTTGACCCGGACAACGCACGCATATTCACCCTTACCGGCGGCCCGCTCAAGGTGTTCGAGGTTGAACCGGATTTCCTGGATACGGAGATCATCTCCGCCGAGGGCGAAAATCACGCCATCGACATCATCCGCGATCTTGCTGCCGGGCGGATCACGCCATCTTTTGTGGATTTACGGCTCTGTGACGGCGGCTGCGTCGACGGCCCCGCCCGTAATCAGGCCCTTAATCATTTTTATAAACGCAAACTGATCGTCAATTACAACGACAGTACGCTCCCCTACAAAACGGCGCCACACTACCGCTCCACGGCATCCATACCCGACCTGATGCGCCCTTACTCGGACAAATCGTGCCGGCTGCCGAGTCCGGGCAAAGACGACATCAAACGCATCCTGCACTCCACCAACAAGTTTACGCAAAGCGACGAGCTCAATTGCCGCGCCTGCGGCTATAACACCTGCCGGGAACATGCCGTGGCCGTTTTTCAGGGGTTGGCGGACATCGAGATGTGCCTCCCCCACAATTTGCAGCAGGTTGAGGACGACCGGGGGCGGTTGATGCAGAAGTACGAGTTGATCCGGCGCGAACTGGACCGGCAGCTGGGCGACGACCCGATTGTGGGGAACGACAGCAAGATCCAGGAGGTGCTGGAACTGATCCGCCAAGTGGGGCCGACGCCGACCACGGTCCTCATCAGGGGCGAGACCGGCACCGGCAAGGAGTTGACGGCCCGGGCCATCCACCGCCTGAGCCTGCGCAACGACAAGCCGCTGGTCACGGTCAACTGCACGACCATTACCGACTCCCTGTTGGAGAGTGAGTTGTTCGGTCACAAGAAAGGGGCATTCACCGGCGCCATCGGCGACAAGAAGGGGCTCTTCGAGGCCGCCAATGGCGGCACCATCTTCCTGGACGAGATCGGGGACATCACCCCCAAGCTGCAGGCGGAGCTTTTGCGGGTTCTCGACCTGGGCGAGGTGCGGCCGGTGGGGGGGGCGGCGCCCAAAAAGGTGGATGTGCGCCTGATTGCCGCCACCAACAAGGATCTGGAACAGGGCGTGAGCGAAGGGTGGTTCCGTGAAGACCTCTACTACCGTCTGAACGTCTTCAATATTCATCTGCCGCCGCTGCGCAACCGGCAGGACTCCATCCCGAGCCTGGCCGAGCATTTCCTCGACAAGGCCCGCAAAAAATTGAACAAGAACATCGCCGGGATCGAGGACCGGGCCGTCAAGGCCATGCAGCACTACCCCTGGCCCGGCAATATCCGCGAGATGCAGAACGTTATCGAGCGCTCCTCGGTCCTCACCAAGGGCACGATCATCAGGCTGGAGAACCTTCCCACCATCTTTGCCGACACCTACGAACGGTGCAGCAACGGAGAGGTCAACCGCCGCCATGCCTCGTTCAAAGCCGAACGGGAGCTGCACATCAGCCGCACCGAAAAAAACCTGATCCAGCGCTATCTCGAAGAAACCGGCGGCAACGTGGCCAAGGCGGCCCGGCTGGCCAATATCCCCCGACGGACCTTTTACCGCCTTCTGGAAAAACACGGCCTTGAAATCGTCCAGCGGGTGCGGACCAAGTCAGCGGAACAGGAGACCCCGGAATAGTGTATACTTTTGACCATGCGTGCGCCAGATTGTGCACACTTTTCTTCCAAGCCAAGGACGAATGGCTTACCTCTAATCAGTAACATACCGTTTATATTACTTAATTTTGTGTATACTCCGTTTTGGCATAGATATGGCAATAGAATGAGCACTTACTTAAGCGTGCCATATCACACCACATAAAAAAAACGGAGGAACCGAACATGGGCAGAATGAGAGAAAATCCGCGTTACAACGTAATTTCGATGCGCATCAGTGACGAGGAGCGCGAGCACCTGGAAAATCTGATGAGCAAGACCAAAAAGAGCGTATCCGACATCATGCGCGAGGCCATGGAATACTTCTCGGCCCAACATGACCAGCAGACGAACCTGGAGCAGAAGGCCGCCTAAGACCTCATTCTACAGGCATACGGGACACACGCAAAAGGCGTGGGTAGTTATATCTACCCACGCCTTTTGTTTCGCAACCACTGGCCACAGAGCCGTTCAGTTTATCAGGATCTCGAACTGCTCCTGGTGGAAACCGGGCTTGGCCCGCACGGTAATACGCTTCTTGAAGCGCTTTTCCAACTCCTCCAGCCCCCGCCGCTCCTCATCGTAGAGCAGGTCCGCCACCTGGGGATGGACCGACACCGTAGCCTTGGTCCCCTTGATATCCAGCATCTCGCGGCGCAACTCCCGGAAGATCTCATGGCACACCGTAATCTTCGACTTGATGTAACCGCGCCCCTCGCAGTACGGGCACGGCTCGCACATCATCCGACCGATGCTCTCCCGTACACGCTTGCGGGTCATCTCCACCAGGCCCAGTTCTGAAATTTTGAGGATGTTGCTCTTCGACTTGTCCCCCTTGAGGGCCTCCTCCAGCGCGGTGAAGACCTTGTCCCGGTTGACCTCTTTCTCCATGTCGATAAAATCGATGATGATGATGCCGCCGATATTGCGCAGCCGCAGCTGATAGGAGATCTCCTTGACCGCCTCCAGGTTGGTCTTGAGGATGGTGTCCTCGAGATTATGCTTGCCCACGAAGCGCCCGGTGTTCACATCCACGGCGGTGAGCGCCTCGGTCTGCTCGATGATGATATAGCCGCCGCTCTTCAGCCAGACCTTTCTGCCCAGCGCCCGGCTGATCTCCACCTCCAGACCGAAATGGTCGAAGATCGGCTCCTCGTCATCGTAGAGCTCGATGGAATACTTCATCTTGGGCATGAAGGTGGAGATGAACTGGACGATCCGGTCAAAATCCGGCTTCGAGTCCACGATGATCCGGTCCACCTGCTCGGTAACGATGTCGCGCACCACCTTCTGGACCACGTCCAGGTCGGAATGGACCAACGAAGGGGCCGCAGCCTTTTCCCTGCGCTTGGCGATCTCGGCCCACAGCGTGGAAAGATACTGCATGTCCGACAGCAGGTCCTCTTCGCTTTTCCCTTCCGAGACCGTCCTGACGATATACCCCGAGCCGCTCTGCTTGAGGCGGTCGACGATTTCACGCAAACGCTCCCGCTCGGCCTCGTCCTCGATGCGGCGGGAAATGCCCACATGGTCCACCGTCGGCATGTACACCAGATGGCGGCCCGGCAGGGAGATGTGGGAGGTGATGCGCGCACCCTTGGTGCCGATCGGCTCCTTGGAAATCTGGACCAGCAGCTCCTGTCCCTCCTGAAGCAGCTCTTCAATGGGGTGCAACGGCTTGTAGTCGGGATGGGCGGATTCCGGCTGCTCGACGTTGGGCTCATGTTCCTTCTTGCCCTCGTCCAGAAGCGACTCATACTCCTCAATGGCGTCAAAGACATCCGCCACGTACAAAAATGCCGCCTTCTCCAGGCCGATGTCCACGAAGGCAGCCTGCATACCGGGCAACACCCTGATGACCCGTCCCTTGTAGATGTTGCCGACAATCCCCCGTTCGCGGCTGCGCTCGATATAAAGCTCGGCAATGGTGCCGTTTTCAATCAGCGCGATACGCGTCTCGTGGGAGGCGGCGTTGATAACCAGTTCTACTCCCATACAATTTGTCTCCGTCTATATAAAATGCATTCAAAATCAGTCACGTGGCGACGGCGCGGCAAAAACAACATCGAGCTTTTCAACCCGCAGGTCATCCATGGCGAGCGTATCGTTGCCGGTAATGGCGCGGGCATACTCCACCGGCTTGCCCCTGCCGGCAACCAGGTCCAGCGAGTCGGGCCCGGCAACGAGCGAGACGGTTTCCGACCGTAGATCAATAGTTTGACGTTCGCCCTTTTTAATCCGTTGAATGACGAAATCACTGTGCGCCAAAAACTGCTCACATTTTTGAGGCAGATCGCCACAGGGCGCTTTAGTAAAGGTTATGCGATAATGGGTGGCGATCATCTGGGGCGAAAGAGATGGTGATTTCACGTCCACCCGTTCCGCCTCCAGAATCCGCAGCCCCTCGGGCAGGACGCCGTTCAGCCGGCGCTGCACCTCAGCCGCTTCGCAGCCGGCCGCCACAACCATATCCATGTATTCCGCCCTGGATTCTATACCAACCGAGGTGGCGGTGGCAAAGGAGAATTTGGGATGGGGGTGGAAACCTTGGGAAAAAAGGATCGGCACCCCCGCCCGGCTGACGGCGCGCGTGAAGACCGTAATCAGCTCAAGATGGCTCAGAAAACGCATGGCGCCGGTTTTCGCAAAGCGCAGCCGGATACGGGCCGGCAACGGCTCGAACAGTGCCGCGGCAGCCGGTGCCGCCACGGCGTCATGGGGCGAGAGGCGCGGCTCCACGGCGCTGAAGTCGCAGACGCCGCAGGCGCTGCACCGGCCGTGACGGCAATCCTCGGTCGCCGACTCCGCGAAGGCGCGCTCCCGCTCCGCCAGCAAAAACTCCCGCGTAACGCCGCAGTCGAGATGGCCCCACGGCAGGACTTCGTCCAGGGCCCGCCGTCGCAAGTACCATTCGGGCTCGATGCCGCAGTCGGCGAAGGCTTGCCGCCAGCGTTCCGGCGAGAAGTGCTCCCCCCAGCCGTCAAAACGGCAGCCCAGTTCCACCGCCCGCGCCAGCACCGGCGCCAGCCGCCGGTCGCCCCGGGCAAAGACCCCCTCCATGAATGAAAGCGGGGCGTCCTGCCACTTGAAATTGAGCTTGCGTCGTTTCAATTCGCCGCGCAACAGCCCCTGCCGCTCCCTGATCTCGTCCTGGGAGATCTGCGCTTCCCACTGGAAAGGCGTATGTGCCTTGGGAACGAAACTGCTGACCGACACGTTGACCTCGCCCGAAACACCCGACCCTTTGGCCTGGTCCTTGACCCGGCGCGCCAGGGCGGGGATTTCCAGCACATCATCCAGGGTCTCCCCCGGCAGGCCGATCATAAAGTAGAGTTTGATGAGCCGCCACCCGGCCCCATAGACGTTGGCCGCCCCCTCCAGGAGGTCCGCCTCGGTGATGCCCTTGTTGATCACCCCGCGCATCCGTTCGCTGCCCGCCTCCGGGGCCAGGGTGAACCCGGTCTTGCGCACCTTCTTGATCTCGTCGATCAACCCTTCGGTGAGGGTTCCGACCCTGAGCGACGGCAGGGAAACAGCCACCCGGTCATGGGCATAGCGCTCCATCAGCCCGGTCAAAAGCGGGGCGATACAGGAATAGTCCCCCGAAGAGAGCGACAGGAGCGACACCTCGTCATAGCCGGTGGCCTCCAGGGACTTTTCCACCAGATCGAAGATGGTTCCGGGCGAACGCTCGCGCACCGGCCGGTAGATATAGCCGGCCTGGCAGAAACGGCAGCCGCGGGTGCAACCCCGGGCAATCTCCACCGCCACCCGGTCATGGATGGTCTTCATGAAGGGGACGACCGGCGCAGCGGGATAGGGTGCCGTGTCGAGGTTCGCGAGAAACCGGCGGCGCACGCGCCCCACGCCGGGCTTGAGCGGGACAATCTCCGCGATGCTCCCGTCCGGGTGGTAGCGGGGTTCAAAATACGAGGGGACGTATACCCCCTCGATGGCGGCCAGACGCTCCAGGAGCGCCGCCTTCCCCAGGCCTGCACGCTTTGCCAGACGCGCAGCCTCGGCGATCTCCAGCACCGCCTCTTCACCGTCGCCCAGCAGGAAGGCATCGAAGAACGGGGCCAGCGGCTCAGGGTTATAGGCGCACGGGCCGCCGGCGATGACCAGCGGGAAAACGTCATGGCGCTCGTCGGCCAAAAGCGGTATGCCGGCCAGGCGCAGCATGGTGAGGATATTGGTATAGGAGAGCTCGTACTGCAGGGTAAAACCGATGATATCGCAGGCCGCCAGCGGTGTAGCGCTTTCCAGGGTCGCCAGGGGGGAGCCTGCGGCCTCCATCTGGGACTCCATATCCGGCCATGGGGCATAGACGCGCTCCGCCGCAATCCCGTCGGCGGCATTGAGAACATGATACAGGATCCGCAGCCCCAGGTGGCTCATGCCGACTTCATAGACGTCCGGGAACGCCAGGGCAAAACGCAGTTCGGCCTCATCCTTGCGAATGGAGCCCATCTCTCCCCCCATGTAACGGGCGGGCTTTTCAACGGCAAGGAGGTTCATAAATGGAAGACAATCCTTAAGAATGTGATGGCAAGGCAAGGGACTGTAACAAATCGGAAGGGATGATGGCAAGGGAAATAGCCATTTTTTTCTTGCATCGGTTTGTCATTAATGGTAAAGAGAAGATTCTCGTTGCCGAAGTGGCGGAATTGGTAGACGCGCCAGATTCAGGTTCTGGTTCTCGCAAGGGAGTGCTGGTTCGATTCCAGTCTTCGGCACCAGTTAAGGAATTAAGGCTTTGCAGACTTCTGCAAAGCCTTTTCCATTTTCAACCAGCATCCACGCAATCCACGCACGCAGGGCGGCCTTCCGAAACCCGGGCGCCACGACCAACCCCGGGATGGTTTCTCACCGACAGACAACGCGGGTATTCGATCCGCACGGGAAGCAACATGAAGATAATGGTATGGGATCTCATCGAATCGGTTTCAAATGCCCTGGACATGATCAACAGCAACCTGTCCGAGCACCATGGCAAGGTCGCCTATATCTCCATGCGGATCGGCACCATGCTCGGCATGAGCAACAACGACATCGAGAGGATGATCTATGCCGCACTGCTCCACGACTGCGGCGTCTTCACCGGCGACGAGGCGAACTCGATCACGCGCTTTGAATTCGACACCACGGCGAACAACCATGCCGAGATCGGCTCGAAACTCCTCAAGGGCCTTACGTTCATCGATATCTCCGAAATAGTCCGATTCCACCACACCTCCTGGAAGCATGGCGAGGGGGCCGGCACCGGGGACGGCCGCGCCATACCGTTCACCAGCCATATCATCCACCTGGCGGATCGCGTAGCAACCCTTTCCGCGGTCAACAACAACATCCTCTTGCACTCCCACGACATTTTGAAGACCGTCGAAGCGCACGCCGACAGCGTGTTCCATCCCGATATCGTGGCCGCATTCCATGAACTGGCCCAAAGGGATTCGTTTTGGCTCGATATGAACAGCAACGACGTCAAATATCTGGTCAACGGTTCGATCCGTTCTTCTTCCATCGACATCGGCATCGACGAACTTTACGAATTTTCCCGCCTCATCTCCAACATCATCGACTACAAGTGCCGGTTTACGGCGACCCACTCCATCGGCGTCGCCCGGGTGGCACAGGCTGTCAGCCGCAAAATAGGCTTCAGCAGTGCCGAAGGGACCCTTTTCGAGATCGCCGGCCATCTGCACGACCTCGGCAAGCTTTCCGTCCCGGCCGAGATCCTCTACAAGCCGTCGGGCCTGAACAGGGAGGAAATGGCGGTCATGCGGTCCCACTCCTACATAACCTTCGCGGCGCTCAGAAAGGTGCGAGGCATGGAAAACGTCGTCAAGTGGGCGTGCGAACACCACGAGAAGCTGGACGGCAGCGGGTACCCCTTCAGGCGCACGGACAGCGAACTCTCCCTGGGGTCCCGGGTCATGGCGGTCGCCGATATCTTTACGGCCCTCTCCGAGGACAGGCCCTACCGCAAGGGGATGTGCAAGCGCGACACCATCAGCACCCTGAACAGCCTCACCGGCACCCACCTGGACCCCTATGTCACCTCGACGCTGGTCTCGGCCTATGACGAGATCAACGACATCAGGGCCCTGTATCAGAAAAATGCGTTCGACATCTACATGGAGGTCCTCAACTAGGGCCACCAGGGCCGCGCCCCCCTCTAACCGGTGCCTCCCCGCTGCGGGAAATTGTGTTGCCTCGCGGCGTCAATCCTCTTATGCTGTAGCGGTAGCATCATTCCCCCTAAACGAAATGGAGTTGTCATGATTACCCGATTGAAAACGCTTCTCGTCGCTGCCCTTGTCGCAAGCCTCCCCGGCTTGGCAGCCGCTTCCGACCCGGCTCCGGCAGCCGGCACAAAGCCTGCCGCAGCAGCACCCGCCCCCATCGCCCCCGCGCCGGAGAAGAAAACCTCCGAGGCCGCACCGCTCCGCCAGACAACCAAGCTCGGCACCGTTGACCTGGCCCGTGTCGGCGACGAGACCGAACAGGGCAAAGCGGTTCAGGCCAAACTCCAGGCCAAGAAGGACAAGCTCCAAACCAGGGTCGACGGCAAGCGGAAGCAGTTGGACAAACTGCGCGCCGGCATCCAGGCCAAGCTCCCCTCTCTCTCCCCGGCCCAACGCGCCGCCAGGGAAAAGGAATTCCAGAAAAAGGTGGAAGAGTTCCAGAAGTTCGGCAGGCAATTGGAAGAGGAATTGTCCTCCCTGCAGGAAAAGGAAACCAAAGCGCTGTACGATGAAACCGAGCGGGCGGCCGCGGCCTACGGCAAGGCCAACGGCTTTGCCATTATCATCATCAAAAAGCAGATACTCTTCGTCGGCAGCGATGTGGACGCTCAGGACGTGACCGACGCCCTGATCAAGGCGATGGACGAGGCGGCCAAAAAGAAATAGCTTGCCCGCGAAACACGAAACGAAAAGGGGGGCGGCATCGCATGATGCCGCCCCCCTTTTCGTTGTGCTGCCCTGCCCCGTTATGCGGGCCGGATCAATACCGGTAATGCTCCGCCTTGTAGGGGCCTTCCTTCTTCACCCCGATATACGCGGCCTGTTCGTCGCTCAGCACCGACAGTTGGGCATTGAGCTTCTTGAGTTGCAGGCGCGCCACCTTCTCGTCCAGATGTTTGGGCAGGGTGTAGACCCCCACCGGGTATTTGCCCGGATTGGTGAAGATCTCGATCTGGGCGATGGTCTGGTTGGCGAACGAGGAACTCATCACATAGCTGGGGTGGCCGGTGGCGCAGCCCAGATTGACGAGGCGCCCCTTGGCCAGCAGGATGATGCGTTTGCCGTCCGGGAAGATGATGTGATCCACCTGGGGCTTGATCTCCTCCCACTGATATTTCTCCAGGGCGGCAACCTCGATCTCGTTGTCGAAGTGGCCGATGTTGCAGACGATGGCCTGATCCTTCATGCGGGCCATGTGGTCGTGGGTGATGACGTGGTAGTTGCCGGTGCAGGTGACGAAGATGTCGGCCTTGTCGGCGGCGTACTCCATGGTCACCACGCGGTAGCCTTCCATGGCGGCCTGCAGGGCGCAGATCGGATCGACCTCGGTCACCCATACCTGGGCCGACAGCGCCCGCATGGCCTGGGCCGAGCCCTTGCCCACGTCGCCATAGCCGCAGATCAGGGCCACCTTGCCGGCGATCATCACGTCGGTGGCGCGTTTGATGCCGTCCACCAGGGATTCGCGGCAGCCGTAGAGGTTGTCGAACTTGGACTTGGTGACCGAGTCGTTGACGTTGATGGCCGGGAAGCGCAGTTCGCCGCGCTCATGCATCTGGTAGAGGCGGTGCACGCCGGTGGTGGTCTCCTCGGTCACGCCCTGGATCCGGGCGATGCGGGTGGAGTACCAGCTCGGGTCGGCGGCCAGCTTTTTCCCGATGGCGGCGAAGAGGATGGTCTCCTCCTCGGAACCGGGGTTATTGAGCACGCTGCCGTCCTTCTCGGCCCGTGCGCCCAGGTGCAGCAACAGGGTGGCGTCCCCGCCGTCGTCCAGGATCATGTTGGAGAAGCCGGCGTCGGGCCACTCGAAGATCCTGTGGGTGTAGTCCCAGTACTGTTCCAGGCTCTCCCCCTTGACGGCGAAGACCGGTACGCCGGCGGCGGCAATGGCGGCGGCGGCGTGGTCCTGGGTCGAGAAGATGTTGCAGGAGGCCCAGCGCACCTCGGCGCCCAGGGCAACCAGCGTCTCGATCAGCACGGCGGTCTGGATGGTCATGTGCAGCGAACCGGTAATGCGGGCTCCCTTGAGCGGCTTGGCGGCGGCATACTCCTCGCGGATGGCCATCAGGCCCGGCATCTCGGTTTCGGCAATCCTGATCTCCTTGCGGCCCCAATCGGCCAGGGCAAGGTCTGCGACGATAAAATCTTTGGACATCCGTTTACTCTCCTTTATCTGGTATTGTTGTAGGTGCTTCCCGCTTTGGAACCGCCACCCGACGGCATGCTCTTCCCGGCATTGTCACGATGCCCTCACCAGCAGCACCGTCTCCTGCCCGGGCGCTCCTTCGATCCTCTCACAGCGGATGTGGACGAAGCCGGATTGCGTAAGCCACGAGCCCAGCTCTGCCTCCTCAAACCCCAGCCACTGGTCGGCCAACTGTTCCCGGGCCGCTTCCCGTTCATGGCGGGCAAGATCGGCCAGCACCAGTACCCCCCCGGGGGCCAGTACCCGCCTGATTTCGGCAAGTACGGCCGCCGGATTGGCGGCATGATGCAGCACCATGTTGGCCACCACGCACCCCACCGAGGCGTCGGACAGGGGCAGGTGGGTCATCTCCCCCAGGCGCAGCTCGATGCCGCCCGCGCCGTCGTGCGCCAGCCGGCGACGGGCCTCCTCCAGCATGGCGGGGGAATGGTCCACGCCGATCACCCGCGCCGCCCGGGCCGCCAGTTCAGTCAGCAGCCCGCCGGTGCCGGTGCCGATCTCTAAAACGGTACCATCATCGGGCACAAGTTCAAGCAGGTGCCGGCGATACTCCGGGACCGGCAGGAGCGTCCCGGCCAGGTCGTCCCACTGGCGGGCATGGCGGTCGAAGAACTCCTGGCTGCGCCGCCGGCGTTCCTCCAGCACCTCGGCCACTGCGGACAGGTCGCGGCCCCGCTCGGGCAGGCCGGTCAACTCGACCTCGAAAGCCGGGCGGACGGCGGTGAAGAAACGACTCGCCTCGCCCACCCGGTAGTAGCTCCAGGTCCCCTGGTGCTTGACGGTCAGCACGCCGGCCCCGGTCAGGATCTTCAAATGCCGGGAGATGCGAGACTGCCCCATGGCCAGGATGCGGGTCAATTCCTGCACGGTGAATTCGCCGTGCAGCAGCACCGCCACCAGACGGAGGCGGGAAGGGTCGGCAAGGGCTTTGAGGGTATCCAGCAGGTCCATATCATGATTACCAATTTTATTATATCAACTTTTCTTTATATAACATCGGGCCTGGTGACGGTCAAGGGAAAACGGGAGGGGACAGGGTGGTCATGTCAGCGGAGCGCGGAACGGAAACGGCCCGCCGGAAGGAATTCCGGCGGGCCGAGGCAGGTACTCTGTCGTGCAGCGGGGGATAAGAATCAGGCTGCTTCCTGCAGCGCCTCTTCCGCCTCGCCGAACAGCTCGTCGAAGATTTCCTGCACGGTGGTGATGCGATCGGCTTTCCAGGCATTGGTGCCGCAGAAGACCAGACCGGTGTCCACCTCCCCCCGCTGGGCGCGATCAAGGGAGGAAACGATGCAGAAACGTTCGCCGGTTTCCTTGTAGGAGCATTTTTTCAGGCAGCCCATGCGGCAGGGGGTATTGTTCTCCACATCATAGCGGCGGATGTTGTCCTTGTTGCTCAAAATGGCCCGCCCCGGCAGGCCGGCCGGGCTCATGATCAGCCCGATATCCTCCCTGGTGCAGTCAAGGTAGGCCTGCTTGAAGGCATCATCGGCATCGCACTCTTCGGTGCAGACAAAACGGCTGGCCATCTGCACGCCGTCGGCGCCTTCCGCCAGGGCATGCTCCAGGTCGGCCCGGTCCCATACGCCGCCGGCCGCGATCACCGGGACCTCGACGCCGCAGTCGTCGCGGAAAAAAGCCTTGACCTGGCGCACGGTGGCATACTGGTCATACTCGCCGGTGCCGATATTCTCCATCTTTTCACCCAGGTGGCCACCGGCGGTATCCGGGTCTTCCACCACCACCGCATCCGGCAGGCGCTTATAGGCTTTCAGCCATTTGCGGGCAATGAGTTGGGCCGCCCGCAGGGAGGAGACGATCGGCACCAGGGCCACATCGGGATGCTCGGCGGTCAACTCGGGCAGACTCATGGGGAGTCCGGCGCCGCAGACGATCACCTTGGCGCCCGCTTCCACGGCAGCCCTGACGAGTTGTTCGAAATCGGACAACGCGACCATGACGTTGACGCCGATGACCCCGTTCGGTGCAATCTCATAGGCCTTGCGAATCTCCGCCTTGAAGCCCTCGGCATCGGCCTGGAAGAAATTCCGGCCGTTGTAAAAACCGCTGCCCAGGCCGATACCGGCCGCCGCAACCAGCCCTATGCCTCCGCACTTGGCGACGCTGCCGGCCAGACGGCCGGCGGAGATGCGCACCCCCATCCCCCCCTGGATAATCGGATACGGGACGGTGTACTTTCCTATCGTCAACGACTGCGCCATATTTTCCTCCAAAGAGACTCGGACATCTTTGAAGTTATCATACAAGGGATCGGATTTGATGTTTGTAATAGTTTTGTAAAAGCGCCCGGCACCAAGAGCCTTTCCCGGTTGACTCTCCATGGCCGATAAGGAATAATGTCCCTGCCGTCGATGACCCCAGGGAGCAGGAATGAGAAAAACGTTTGTGCACTGCCTTTCGATCCTTCTGGTAAGCACCGCTCTCGCCCATGGCGAGGGGAATGCCGGACCTGCAGAAACACCACCACCGGTGCCCTCGGGGACCATCGCCACCTTCTGGCCGCTGTTCGATTATCGTTCCAGCCCGGCGACCGGCTACAGCAACCTTTCCATCCTGGGGCCGCTCTTCAAACATGAGCACAATGGCGACACGACCAGGACCGCCGTCAGGCCGCTCTTTTTCAAGCAATCGACCCCCGGGGCCGCCGAAAGCGACATCCTCTACCCCCTGGCCTCCACCGGCAGCGGCGAGACCGGTTCCGACACCCAGGTGCTCCACCTGTTCCAAAAACACACCGAACGCGCCGGGACGGCTGAGGAGCGGCACAGCAGCATGCTGTTCCCCTTCTACATCAGCGGCACCTCTGACAAATACGGCCCCTACACCTCCGTATTCCCCCTGTACGGGGACATCTACGAGCGCTTCTGGCGCGACGAGTACCATTACGTCCTGTTTCCCCTCTATGGGCGCACCGTGAAGCGGGGCACCACCTCCATCAACTGGCTCTACCCGATCTTCAACAGCGTGTCAGGCGAAAAAGAAAGCGGCTTCGCCGTCTGGCCCCTGTACGGACAGTCGCGCAAGGAGGGGGTTTACGACAAACGGTTCGCACTCTGGCCGATCTACAGCGACGAGCATCTCGGCCAGGATACGAATAATCCGACCAGAAGCCTCAACCTGCTGCCGTTTTATGCCTCGTCGGAGTCGCCGCAGCGCAGTTCGACCCACATCCCCTGGCCCCTGTGCGGCGTGGTGCGGGACGGCGCGGGGACGGTCGTGGAGCGGGACTTTTTCTGGCCCTTCTGGATGACCGCCACGGGCGCCACTTCCAGCACCGAACGCTTCATCCCCTTTTATGCCGAATCGAAGACCAAGGAGGGGAGCAGCCGCTGGGTCATGTGGCCGATCTACCGCAGAGCGACCATCGACTCCCCCCTGTTCCGCCAGGAGAAGACCAGCCTGTTCTATTTCCTGTTCCACCGCTCCGACGAAGCCTGGCCCCAAGCGGGCAAAGACCGTGCCCAGAGCGCCTTTTGGCCGCTTTACGCCTGGAAGCGGGACGAAAACGGCCTGCGAACCCTCTCCATGCCCGCCCTGGTGGAGCCGGTCATCTGGAACGAGGGGGTCGAACGCAACCTGGCGCCGCTCTGGCGGCTGTTCATCAGCACGTGGGACGACAAGGGTGATGGCGCGACATCGATCCTCTGGAACCTCTTCTGGCGTGAAAAGCGGGGCAACGAGAGCGCCTGGGAACTCTCGCCGCTGGTTTCGTACCGTTCCGCCCGGGAGGGGAGCGAATTCAAACTGTTGAAGGGGCTGTTCGGCTATGCCGCGGACAAGGGGGGGACATCCCTGAGTATCTTCTGGATACCGTTCGGGATATAGGGTATTCTACGCCATGAACCACCCGCACCGTGCGGGAGAAGGCCTCTTTCAGGATAAACCATGACCAAATTTCTCGAATTCATCGGCAAACAACTGATCTACTCGTTCGGCATCGTCGGCGAGGTGCTGATCCTGCTCAAGCGGACGCTGTTCGCCTTCCGCGAGGCGCCCCACAACATGCCGTCCATCCTGGCCCAGATGGCCATCATCGGCTACGAGACCCTGCCGGTGGCCTCGGTGATGGCCTTCTTCGTCGGCATGGTCCTGGCGCTGCAAACCGGGGTGGAACTGTCCAAGTACGGCACCCAGGATATCGTCGGCAGTATCGTCGGCCTCTCCATGGTGCGGGAAATGGGGCCGGTCATGGTCAGCTTCCTGGTGGCGGGCAGGGCGGGCAGCGCCATGGCGGCGGAGATCGGCGTCATGAAGGTCTACGAGGAGATCGACGCCCTCACGACCCTGGAGATCGACCCGGTGCGCTATCTGGCCATGCCGCGCCTGATCGCGGCCCTGATCTGCGTGCCGGTCCTGACCATCTATTCCGACTGCGTCGGCATGCTCGGCGGCGCCATCATCAGCCACCTGCACCCGAAGCTGTTCATCTCCTACGCCACCTACACCGATTCCCTGCGCCTGGCGCTCAAATTCAGGGAGATCGCCGCCGGCCTGATCAAGTCCTTTGTCTTCGGCGGCATCATCGCCGTCATCTGCTGTTACGTGGGATTCAACACCTCGGGGGGGGCGCGGGGGATCGGCGTCTCCACCACCCGTTCGGTGGTGCTCTCCTTCATGCTGATCCTGGTGGCGGATTACTTCCTGACGCGCATACTGATGTAAGCCTGCGGGGTGGCCCCGTTCGTTCAGTCCCGCGGTACGGCCAGCATCCTGTCCAGGGCCAGCCTGGCCTTGACGCGGGTCTCCTCGGTAACGGTGACCACCGGGGACATGGTCTGGAGCGAGTAGAGCACGTCCTCCAGGGAGGTGAGCTTCATGTTGGGGCAGATCAGGGCCGGCGAGGCCAGGATGAACTCCTTGCCGGGATTCTCGATCCGCAGCTTGTAGAGGATGCCGGCCTCGGTGCCGACGATGAACTTCCGGGCCGAACTGGCGCGGCAGTAGTCGTACATCCCGCTGGTGGAGCAGACATGATCGGCCAGGGCCGAGACCTCGGGCGCGCTTTCCGGGTGGCAGATGAACAGGGCGTCGGGGTGTTCGCTCTTTTTCCGCTGAACCGCCTCCACGGTCATGCGTTCGTGGGTCGGGCAGAACCCCTCCCAGAAGACGAAGCGCTTTTCCGGGACGAACCGGGCCACCCAGCGCCCCAGATTGCGGTCCGGCACGAAGATCAACTCATCCTCCGTAAGCGACCTGACCACCCGTAAGGCATTGGCCGAGGTGCAGCAGATATCGGAGTGGGCCTTGATCTCGGCCGACGAGTTGACGTAGGTTACCACCGGCACGCCGGGGTGTTTGGCTTTGAGCGCCTCCAACTCCTCCACCGTGACCATGTCGGCCATGGGACAGCCGGCATCGGGGCGGGGCAGCAGCACCTTTTTGTCGGGGGACAGGATGGCGGCCGACTCGGCCATGAAGTGCACACCGCAAAAGACGATCACATCCGCCTTCGTCTTGGCCGCCTCCACGGAGAGGGCCAGGGAATCTCCGGTGATGTCCGCCATCTCCTGAACCTCGTCCCGCATGTAGTTGTGAGCCAGCAGCACGGCATTGTGCCGTTTGAGCAGTTCCCTGATCTCTTGCCCGATACTGTCGTTCATCGTTCCCGATCCTCCCGGAGGTGCCTGATCATAGTAGGTATTCTCCGCGACCCCTCGCGTTCTGTCTTCCCGCCCCTGGTCAGGCAGGCGGCCATGCTACCCGAAAGTCCCCCAAAACACAAGGCGTGACGCGTGGGACGGAAGAATGCCCGCCGGGAGACATCCGATTGTGGTGTCAATGGTTCTCGGTTTGCGCTTCCACAAGGCTGCCGCAAAAATGCTTCTCGCGGAGTCGCTGCTTTTCAATTTTTCCCGTGGGATTGCGCGGTATCTCTTCGAATATGATTTTGCGCGGCCGCTTGTAGCGCGGCAACCCGGCGCAGAACTGCGCCATCTCGGCTTCAGAGCAGGAAAAGCCCGGCTTCAACTCAATTATCGCCGCGGGTATTTCGCCCAGATGCCGGTCGGGAAGGCCGATTACCGCCACATCCTTGACCGCATCGTACGTATGCAGAAAATTCTCGATCTGCACGGGATACAGGTTCTCGCCACCGCAGATGATCACATCCTTTTTGCGATCGACGAGATAGACAAAACCGTCTTCATCCATGCGCGCCATGTCGCCGGTGTACAGCCACCCGTCCTTGAGCACTTCGGCGGAGGCTTCGGGGTTGTTGTAATAGCATTTCATGACGCCGGGGCCTTTCACGCAAAGCTCGCCGACGTCACCCTGCCTCACCTCACGGCCGCCTGCATCCACGATCTGTAATTCCCATTGGTATCCCGCCTTCCCGATAGCGCCGACTTTATGGCTATTTTCGATGCCGAGATGGACGCAGCCGGGGCCGATGGCTTCCGACAGGCCGTAATTGGTGTCGTAATCGTGGTGGGGGAACTGTTTTTTCCAGCGATTGATCAAACTGGGGGGAACCGGTTGCGCGCCGATATGCATGAGCCTGCACTGCCCCAGATGATATTCCTCCGGCTTTATATCCCCACGGTCGATGGCGTCCAGGATGTCCTGCGCCCACGGAACGAGCAGCCAAAGGACCGTTATCCGCTCCTCGGACACGGTTTTTATGATCCACTCCGGTTTGACGCCGCGCAGCAGAACGGCTTTGCTGCCGGACAGGAGACTGCCGAACCAGTGCATTTTCGCTCCGGTATGGTAGAGCGGCGGAATACAGAGGAAGTTGTCCTCGCGCGTCTGTTTGTGGTGGTTCATTTCAGCGGCGCAGGATGTCATCAGGCTGCGGTGCGCGTGAAGCACCGCCTTTGGGAAACCGGTGGTGCCGGATGAAAAATAGATAACCGCGTCGTCATCGTCGGAGAGCGTGACTTTGGGAGCCGTGGAGGAGCAGCACGCCGTGAGCGCATAGTAGCTTTCGGCAAAAGCGGGGCAACCATGCCCCAAAAACAGCCGTATCTTTACCTTCGGAATCTGCCCGCGGATCGCAGCGACCCTCTCGGTAAATTCCGGCCCGAAAACCAAAATGTCACACTCGGCCAGATCGAGGCAGTATTTGATCTCCTCCTCGGTATATCGGTAGTTGAGCGGCACCGCAATGGCACCGGTCTTCAGGATGCCGAAATAAATCGGCAGCCACTCAAGGCAGTTCATAAGCAGAATGGCAACCTTGTGGCCTCTCTGCAAGCCTCTTTCCCGCAGAAAATTGGCAAAGCGGTTGGCTTTGTCGTCAAACTCGCGCCAGGTAATCTCCCTCCGGTACTTCTTCTCGGGATTGGTTTCCACAAGCTCGTAATCCTTCCAGCTTGCTTTAACCTCTCTGATGCCGGGATTGATTTCGACCAGGCTGATCTCTTCGCCGTACCGGGCAGCGTTGCGGGCAAGAATTTCTGTGATGGGCATTTTCGAGGCCTTCTGACGTACTCATACCGTTTGCGCCGGCAATATGCGGGAATGTAACCGGCACATCACACGTTTGCTTCGCTATGAGTTTAATTTCGAAGGGAGTAGAATAGGAATTTCAGGCTGGCAAGTCAAGAGTGGCGTGGTCAGACGATGCGATGTCCGGGGCTGTTTTCCACAACCCACCCTGTGGCCCGGTTGTAAGCCGTGCTCGCTGCCGCGGCTACAGCCGCCGGGATTGGCATGCTGGCGGCGGGAGCGGACCGAGCTTATTGGGAGAAGTGGCCCCGGAAACGGCCAGGGGCCACGCAGCGGCCCGCATGTCGTCTTTCCCCTTGACAAAAACTCCTTGCAGATGCTAGAAAAAAGATTCTTCGGGATGTAGCGCAGCCTGGTAGCGCACCTGCTTCGGGAGCAGGGGGCCGCTGGTTCAAATCCAGTCATCCCGACCATTTAAAAATAAGGGGTCAGCCGAATACGGTTGGCCCCTTTCTCGTTCCGCCTGCACCCAGCATTTCGCTGGACGACCGATGGCATGGCACGACCATCCCATGATCGCCCTGTCCTCGCCCCTGCCCTTCCTCCCGGACCGCCCCCACTTCGAGCGCAAACAAGGCGGCACGGGGCATGCCTGAGATAAAACAACGCCACGCGCCCAGACATCGGCGGCGATACGTGCTATACTGAACTCTAACAGAAAGGCCAAGACGGCCGCCCAAGAGGAGAAGGCGATGCGCTACCCCGCTTCAGTGCTTGCGATGTTTCTCATCCTTGCCGCCGCACCGGCCCGTGCCGGTGATGTGGCGACGCTTGCCGACTGCACCGCCAAGGTATTCGGAGAGATCAACCGGACCAAGAAATGGTCGGGCAAGGCGCCGGCCGGGTGCCCGGCGTCTATTGCCGTGGAGAAACGGACGGACGGGGTTCTGGTCACCGCATGGGTTATCCGCAGCGCTGAGGGGGGCTGGGTCAGAACCGCATTTTCGGGCGCCATGGGTTACGGCGAGATCGCCAGGAAGAAGGAGCTGGCAAAGGCCGGCCGCGACATCGTGGCGCGGGCCAGGCACCTTGAGCGATGCCTGGATTCCATCAACACGGTCAACGACCCGTTGGACTGCCGCGACCGTGCCACCAAGTCCTATTCCGCCGGAGAGGAAAGCGGCGTGGAGAATGACCGGATCGTCTGGCTTGACGACAACGGCCGCCATGCCGTTCTGGAGTACGCCTTCGGCAACACCGAGTCAACCCCCAGCCCACCCACCGATCTTTTCAACGGTCAGCCGTTGCCGCCAAACATGATCATCGACCTACGCGTGAACCGATAGCGTTAACAGGCTGCTAAAAAATCCAGGTTGTTCAAAAATAGTCAGATCGTCGCACCCGCTAGACAGGCCCAGAGGAGGCAGCCCTCTCTCTATCTCTCCCCCAGAGGGGGAGAGCATGCCTTGCCCTCTCCCTCCGGGAGAGGGATTGGGTGAGGGACCGCAGCGCTACGCCGCACGAAAGGGCCTTCGAGGATGAAGGCCTGATGGCTGTTTTCAACAACCCACCCTTAGCGCTCCAGGATAAAGGTGACCGGCCCGTCGTTCACCAGATGCACCTTCATGTCGGCCTGAAAGATGCCGGTCTGCACCGGCAGACCGAGCCGCTCCACCGCAGCCGTGAAATATTCGTACAGCCGCTTGCCCTCCTCCGGCGGTGCCGCCGTATCGAAGGAGGGGCGCCGCCCCTTGTCGCAATTGCCGGCCAGGGTGAACTGGGAAACCACCAGGACCGCCCCCCCCACATCCGCGAGGGCAAGGTTCATCTTGTCCTCCTCATCCGCGAAGATGCGCAGGCCGGCGATCTTCTCCGCCAGCCAGTCGGCCCGGGACTCGTCATCCCCCTTCTCCACGCCCAAGAGGACCAGGACGCCTTTCCCGATCCGGCCGACCAGGCTTTCGTCCACGGTAACGGAAGCAAAACTGACACGCTGGACAACTGCTTTCATACTGTCCCCCTGAATCCGTGACGCCGCAATGCCGCAACGTCCGGAAGATTCGGAGCCCGCGCGTCGCCATGTCGTACCAGCTCACTCACGAGGCCCGTCCGCCGTCTGATTGTCGCAATCTATTCAAAGGCAAAGGCAGAGGACTTCCGGACCAGTGAAGGCATGAAGGCGTCACGGATTCAGAATCCCCAGTACCTGCCGCCGCGGCTCTGCGGCAGATTTGCCCGTTCAGATCTTGACCAGTTCGTAGCTCCTCGACCCCAGGCCGATCTTCTCGCCATGCTCCAACTGCACCTCCCAGGGGATCTGGGGGTATACGCCGCGGAACTTGTCCCCTCCCGGTTCGTGGCCGCTCTTCAGGGCCGAGCCCTCGTTGCCCCGGGCCCCGTTGACTAGGTCGGCGCAGGCCTGGTCGATGGCCACCGGATCGGTGGAGGCGCAGATGCCGATGTCGTTGACGATCGGCGCATCGGCGTGGCCGTAGCAGTCGCAGGCCGGAGAGACCTGGGTGATGAAACTCAGGTAGACCGACCGCCCCTCCTTGCCGGTCACGGCGCCCTTGGCGTACTCGGCCATCTTCCGCATCACCAGGTCGGCCGCCTCGTTCCATTGGACGTTGATGGCCTTCACCGGGCAGACGCTGATGCAGCGGCTGCAACCGGCGCAGAGCTCGGGATCGATGGTAGCCTTCCCCTCGATGATCCGGATGGCATCGTGGGCACAGGCCTTGAGGCAGGCGCCGCATCCGGTGCAGTACGCTTCCGCCACCTCGGGGGCCACGGTGGAGTGCTGCACCAGCTTTCCCTTGCGGCTGGCGCACCCCATGCCCAGATTTTTGATGGCCCCGCCGAAGCCGGTCAGTTCATGGCATTTGAAGTGGGTCAGGCAGACCAGCGAGTCGGCCTCCACGATCTCGGTGCCGATGTGGACCTTTTTCAGCAGGTCGCCGTCAATGGCGACGTCCGTCTCGGTCACCCCGCGCAGGCCGTCGCTGATGATCAGCGGCGCCCCGGCGCAGGCATAACCGAAGCCGTTTTCGATAGCGCACACCAGGGCCGAGACCGCCTCCTTGCGTTCGCCGGGATACAGGGTCGATGAATCGGTCAGAAAGGGCCTGGCCCCCAGTTTCTTGATCTCCTCCACCACCCGCCGGGCAAAGATCGGGCGGATGAAGGCGCTGTTCCCCTTCTCGCCGAAATGGATCTTGACCGCCGTCAGGTCTCCCTCGGCAATGTGCCGCCCCATACCGGCCAGGGCCAGCAGCTTGCCGATCTTGTCGAACAGATTTTCCTTATGGCCGGCACGCATATCGGCAAAATACACCTTGGACATGGCTTCCTCCACGAAATCGTTTTTTTTGACCCGCGTCAAGCAAAAGCCCGACAATCCGGTATACTGTTCATACCATAGAAACGCTCAAAACTCACCTGCGAGTTTATTCAGACACTCAACACACGGGAGGAAACAATCATGGGAATGTTCTGTAACCAGTGCGAACAGGCGGCAAACGGCGTCGGCTGCAACATCTCCGGCGTCTGCGGCAAGAAACCCGAGGTAGCCACGCTCCAGGATCACCTGGTCTACGGCTTGAAGAGCCTGGCGCTCTACGCCGACAAGCTGGGACGCGACCCCGAAATCGACCGCTTCACCATAGAGGGGCTCTTCACCACCGTCACCAACGTGGATTTCGAGGCGCCCCGCATCGGCGGCATCATCAAGCGTTGCTTTGAGCTCAAGGAAAAGGCCCGCGCGGCCTTGGCCGCCAGCGGCACCACCCTCTCCGGCCCCGTGGCCGAATGGAAACCGGCCGAAGACCTGAACGGCATGATCGTCCAGGGCGAGGCCTACGGCATCAACGCCCAGCACGTCAACGAGGACATCCGTTCCGTGATCGAGATCCTCATGTACGGTCTGAAGGGGATGGCCGCCTATATGGATCACGCCATGATCCTGGGGCGCAGCGACGCAGAGGTGCTGGCCTTTGTCCAGAAGGCGCTGGCCGCCACCACCGACCCCAACCTGGGGCTCATGGACTTCGTCGGCCTCTCCATGGAGTGCGGCAAGCACAACCTGACCGTCATGGGACTTCTGAACGCCGCCCACACCGACACCTACGGCCACCCGGTCCCCACGCCGGTCCAGCTCGGCACCAAGGCGGGCAAGGCCATCCTGGTCTCCGGCCACGACCTGAAGATGCTGGAAGAGCTGCTCAAACAGACCGAAGGCAAAGGGATCAACATCTACACCCACGGCGAGATGCTCCCGGCCCACGGTTATCCGGGGCTGAAGAAATACGGCCATCTGGCCGGCAACTTCGGCGGCGCCTGGCAGGACCAGGCCAAGGAGTTCGTCAACTTCCCCGGCGCCATCATCTTCAACACCAACTGCATCCAGCGCCCGTCCGACAGCTACAAGGACCGCCTCTTCACCTGGGGCCTGGTGGCGTGGCCCGACGTGAAGCATGTGAGCGGCTGGGATTTCTCCGAGGTTATCGCCAAGGCCCAGGAACTGCCCGGCTTCCCCGACAACCCGGGCCAGGAGATCCTGACCGGCTTCGGCCACAACGCCGTCCTGGGCGTGGCCGATAAGGTGGTCGCAGCGGTCAAGTCCGGGGCCATCAAGCACTTCTTCCTGATCGGCGGCTGCGACGGCGCCAAATCGGGACGCAACTACTACACCGAATTCGCCGAGAAACTCCCCCAGGATACGGTCATCCTGACCCTGGCCTGCGGCAAGTTCCGCTTCAACAAGCTGGAGTTCGGGGACATCGGCGGCATCCCGCGGCTGCTGGACGTGGGCCAGTGCAACGACGCCTACTCGGCCATCCAGATCGCCGTGGCCCTGGCGGGCGCCTTCAACTGCGGGGTCAACGACCTGCCGCTCTCCATGATCCTCTCCTGGTACGAGCAGAAGGCCGTGGTCATCCTCCTGACCCTGCTGCACCTGGGGATCAAGAACATCAAGATCGGCCCGTCCCTGCCGGCCTTCATCTCCCCCAACGTGCTTAACTTCCTGGTGGAGAACTTCAACCTCGGCCCCATCACCACGGTCGAGGCGGACATGAAGGCCATCCTGGGGTAACCCTTTTTCGTGCAACACCTGTCGGCAACAAGGCGCGGGCTTCGGCTCCGCGCCTTGTTGCGTTTTTTGACGGACAATCCGGGATTTCCATAACTGCCTGTTTAGAGTGCAGCTATTTTCACTTCATCCCTGCATTGAAGGCTGTAAATACGCTCAAAAATGTGCTATTGGATACATTTGGTCCATTATGAAAACACGGGACCGCATCAGGCATGTTTTACCATTATCAAGGGACGAGACCGATGGGCATAACCACAGGCACGGCAAAAACAAGAATCCGGCAGATCATCTCCCGGCAGGTGATCAGCGTCACGCCGGAAACGCCGGCAGATGAGGCGGTAGCCACCATGGCGCAGGCCAAAATCAGTTGTCTCATCGTGGCGGAAAAAAAGAGGCCGCTGGGGATCTTCACCGAGCGGGACCTGGTCAAGCTGACCAACCAGCGGGTCCCCTTCGGGAACCGGCCGATCCGCGACCTGATGACCAGTCCGGTGGTGACCATCTCCGGCAACCTGAACATCTACGAGGCCTACAGCCTCATGCTCACCAACAGGATCCGCCACCATGTGGTGGTGGACCATGGCGGCAGGATATTGGGGCTCATGACCCAGTCCGACCTGATCAACCACCTGGGGCACGAATACTTCGTGGAGCTGCGCAAGATCGAACAGGTCATGACCACCGGCGTCATGACCGTCGCCAGCGACGCTCCCATCAGCGAGGCCTTGGGCATCATGGCCGGTCCGGGGATCAGTTGCGTGGTCGTGGCGGACCAGCGCATGCCGCTGGGCATCATGACCGAACGGGATGCCGTCCGTTTGGTGGCCAGGGGCGTTGACCTGGAGGCCGTCAAAGTCGGCATGGCCATGAGCAGCCCGGTGCTGACCGTGACCATCGGGACGACGGTGTACGAGGCCGCCCAGGCCATGAAGCGGGAGAAGATCCGCCGGGTGGTGGTGGTCGACAGGGAAGGCAGGATCGAAGGGATCATCACCCAGTCCGATATCATCAAGGGACTGGAAGGGCGCTATATCGAATCCCTGAAGGAGGTCATCCGGAAGAAGGAAAACATCTTTCAGCAGACCGCCCGGGAGCTTCTGGACAAGACCATCTTCCTGGACAACATCCTCCGCTCCTCCATCAGCATGGCGATCGTCGCCACCGACGGCGCCTTGAAGATCAAGTACTTCAACCCGGTGGCGGAACAGGTATTCGGATACGAAGCGGCTTCAGCCATCGGGCGCTCTGCGACCGACGTGCTCGTCCTGGAGGAGATCGCCCCCCTCAGTCTGGCCAAGGCGCGGGAGACCGTGCTGAGCGAGGGGAAATGCACCTTTCCCGCCGAGATACGCAGGGACGGGACCACCTCCTACTACGACGGCAGCCTGTCCGGTATCCTGGACAAGCAGGACAAGCTGGCGGGCTTCGTGCTGATGCTCAACGATATCACCGAACGCAGGCAGCACGAGGACACCATCCATCACCTGGCATACCATGACGCCCTGACCGGCCTGCCCAACCGGATATTGCTCAACGACCGCCTTGGCCAGGCCCTGGCCTCGGCACAGCGCACCGGCACCCGGGGGGCGCTGATGATCCTCGACCTGGACCGTTTCAAGGACATCAACGACAGCCTCGGGCACAGCATGGGCGACCTGCTGCTCAAGGCCGTGGGCGAACGGCTGCGGGGGCTCCTGCGCAAGAGCGATACGGTCTCGCGCATGGGGGGGGACGAATTCGTGCTGCTGCTGCCGTCCATCGCCTCGGCGGAAAGTGCGGCCGTGACCGCGACCAAGATCGTTGCGGCGTTCAACAAGCCATTCGTTTGCAACGGTCATTCCCTCTCCGTAACCGCCAGCATCGGAATCGCGGACTTCCCCGACGACGGCGACGATGCGGAAACCCTGCTGAAAAATTCCGACATCGCCCTGTACCGGGTCAAGGAGGCGGGGAGAAACGACTTCCAGCGTTACACCACGGTGCCGGGAAACGAAGGGCCCCTGGAACAGCAGAAACGAGGGGCAGCATAAGCCGGCTCTTCACACGCCCTATGCGGTTCCCTCGCCGTACAGGCCACTAATCCCGCCGCAAGGGGAGACGGAGAACGACGCAGGTTCCCTCCCCGAATTCACTGGATACCGCAATCGTTCCCAGGTTCTGCTCTACGATGGAACGCACCATGGCGAGTCCCAGACCGGTACCCCGGCCATCCTTTTTGGTGGTGAAAAACGGCTCAAAGATGCGGTTCCTCGTCTCGACATCCATACCCGCCCCATTGTCGGCAAACGTCAGAACGGCATACCGTCCCGGCCGTGTCTCTGCTTCGCCATCAGCGGCATCCTTCACCTCGACGCATTTGGTCGTGATCATGATCCGCCCGCCGTACGGCATGGCGTCACGCGCATTGGCCGCCAGGTTCAGCAGTACCTGCTCGATCTGATAGGCATCGATGGACACCGGCAGCGCCTCCCCGCCGAGTGCCATTTCAAGGGAGATGCGTTCGCCGATCAAACGCTCGACAAATCTTCCGGCATTGCCGACAACCGTATTGAGGTCCGCCTGGGCAGGCTCCATGGCCCTCTTGCGGTTGAATGACAACAAATCAGCAACCAGGACCGAGGCGCGGTTGGTGGCTTCAATAATATTCCGGGCCAGCCTGCCTGCGGGGTCGCCGGAGCCCGATCTGAGTTCTATGAGTTGGGCCGTACCGGCGATAACCGTGACGATATTGTTGAAATCGTGGGCAATCCCGCTGACAAAGACGGCTGCCGGTTCTTCCCCGGCCTGGAGCGGCCGCTGCTCCCCGTTCGCGGCTGTCGGCACATTGCTCATGGGGCCCATTTTCTCAGGCCAATTTGAAACGGCTGACCAGACCTTGCAACTCCTGGGCCTGGTTCGCCAGCTGGGCGGCGGCGGCAGCCGTTTCCTCGGCGCCCCGGGCGGTCTGCTGCACGACGTCGGTGATCTGCTGGATATTGGTGGTCACCTCGCCGGTGGCCGCGGTCTGCTCTTCGGCCGCCGTGGCAATTTGGTTGATCTGCATGCCGACCTCGTTAATCCGGCTGAGGATTTCGTCCAGCGCTTTGCCTGACTTCTGCGAGGTGACCGCACCTTTTTCCACCTCGCTCACCCCCTCTTCCATGGCACGGACAGCTTCCCGCGTCTCGCCCTGGATAGCCTTGATCATCTCCCCGATCTCGCGTGTCGCCTTGGTGGTGCGCTCCGCCAGTGCCCGCACCTCGTCGGCGACCACCGCAAACCCCCGCCCCTGTTCCCCGGCGCGCGCGGCCTCGATGGCGGCATTTAACGCCAAAAGGTTCGTCTGGTCCGCAATATCTTCAATAGTGCCGACAATATTGCCGATCTGTTCCGAACGCGCCCCCAATGCCTCGACCGTCTTCGAGGTCTGACGTACCCGCTCGGCGATCACGTTCATGCCGCTGATGGTTTCGTTCACAACCCCAGCGCCAGCTGTGGCTGAATCGGTCGTCTGTTGGGCGGCATCGGCGGCCATGGTGCAGTTGTGGGCGATATCGCCGCTGGTGGCGGACATCTCTTCGCTGGCGGTGGCCACGGTGTTGGTCTGGGACGCCACCTCCTCCGCCCCGGTGGCGATCTGCTCGGACGTGGAATGGAGCTGGTTGGAGGCGGAGGCGATGGAAGCAGAGATATCCGCAGTACGCGAGATCAATTGGCGCAAATTCTCAACCATGCCCTTCATCGCCACCATCAATTGGCCGGTCTCGTCCTTTGACCGCACATTGACCTCCATTGTCAGGTCCCCCTTGGCAAGACGATGGGCCACATCGACGCCTTCCTCCAGAGGACGCCTAATGGCGCGAGCGATTACAACGGCGAGAATAGCGCCGGTTGCGACACAAAAGAGGAGCGTGCCGAGGATCATCACCCGTGCCGCGCTATAGACGGCCCCGGCCTTCTGGTACTCGCCCTCGCCCCCCTTGACGTTCAACTCGATATCTTTCTGCAGGCTCGCTTCCGCATCATCGTAAAATTTTTTCGCATCACCCCGAAGTAGACCCAGCGCCTCTGCGCTCTTGTTTTGACGGGATAAGTCGATGAACATCTTATGGGCATTCATGTATTGGCCGAAAGCTTTGGTAAACTCTTCGTAGAGCCTCCTCTCCGCGGGGCTGCTGATCATTTTTTGGTAGGTGGCTTCCTCTCTTTTCAGATCCGCGATGGCATCTTCCATACGTTTTTCGTAGGCGTCCATGTCGTCTTTCGTTGTGGAAAGAGCTTGTTGGAGTTCTGCCCGGCGGATGAGCGCAAGCTTCGAGTTGATGACAGAAATGGAGTTTGTGCTGGGCATCCAATTCGTGCCCAATCGGACCGCGCCCTGATTAACCCGCGCCATCTGGTAGATGGCAAAAACGCCCAAAAGCGCGGTCAGAGCAATAACGCAACCAAATGCCGTAAAAAGTTTCGTGCCGATCTTGAGGTTTCCAAACCAGTTCATGAAGTCTTCTCCTTTGAGGTGTGAACGTTCGACTGCCTGAACGGGGGGACCCGATGGCCACCCATTTTTGCCGTGCACTTTTAACAGCTTGTGCTGTTGTGTTTATGATCGTACGCGGCTGCGTGTTTTCCGAGAAGGGCCCGCTCATTATCGTACCGTTACATCGCTCGCCTTACCCGCCTTACCATACAATATACCTATATAATGTAGATTGTTTGTCGCTGATTCTACTTATGATGATGATAAATACCCATTTAATGATGATTATGTCAACACAATCATCATTAAATATTGTTTATATTTTAATACAGTAATGTTCTATAGGCCTATCCTAATAACCATGTGAATTCAGGAGTAAATAATGAAATCCACCAAAGAATTGCTGGGAGCCCGCATCAAGGAATTGCGGAAGTCATGCGGATTTTCACAGGAACGTTTGGCCGAGATGGTGGGGGTCGAGCCAAAGCATATCAGCCGCATCGAGGTGGGCAGCAGCTATCCTTCACTCAATCGTGTGGAGCTGATTGCTAAAGCGCTCGGCAGGCCGATGAAGGATCTTTTCGACTTCATACACTTGGAAAGCCCCGACATACGCGCTGCAAATATGGAAAATATGATTAAAGGAATGAAAGAGGAGCACCAAAGGCTGATTTACAGGATCGTGGGTGCCTTCAGGGAATAGGTGTCTGATTTTCCACAAACCAAAATCAGCCTCACACGGAATGTGAAAATCGCCTATAGCTCTTGTCCAGGAGGATTTGCTCCCCTTGAGCAAACGCAGTGATGCGGTGAGAGTCGGTGTTTATGAATCCTGCCAACCGAGGGGGAAACGGGTGGGGCAATCAAAAGCCCCCGGACTTTACGAGTCCGGGGGCTTTTGATTATGATGAGAAGACAGAGGGCGCAAATATGGCGGAGAGAGAGGGATTCGAACCCTCGGTACGCTATTAACGTACACACGCTTTCCAGGCGTGCTCCTTCAACCGCTCGGACATCTCTCCGCAAGTGAACGGGAAATATAGTATAGTCGGATGCTTTTGTCCAGCATTTCATATTATGCTTTGAAAAACAACAACGATAATTGTACAGTCCGACCGGGAGTGACCACGTTATGAACATTGCCATCATCACCGCCATGCCGGAGGAGACGCGGGCCTGCCTGAAGGCGGCCAAAACAGCGGAGCCACTGAAGGTCGGGCGTTTCAAGGCCTTTCTCTGCCGGGCGCCGGAGCGGAATCTGCTGCTGGTCGAGTCCGGCATGGGCTTCAAAAATGCCGCGGCTGCGGCGGAGGCGCTGCTGGAGGAATACCGGCCCGCCCTGCTCATCTCGGCCGGATTCTGCGGCGGCATAGCGCCGGAATTGCGCGTCGGCGACGTGGCGGTGAGCAGGGAGTTGTGTATCGTCGCCAATGGGGCGGTTCAACCGGTCCCCGTGGCGATTGCCCCTGCGGCCCATAACTTCGTTGCCCGGCAATCGGCGTCGGGTGCGCGGGTGTTCGCCGGCCTGTTTGCCAGCACCCCCTCGATCATGGCGAAAAAAGAACTCGCCTTGCTGCTCCCCCCCGGCGCCCCCTGCCCGGTGGTGGAGATGGAGAGCGCCGCCATCGCCATCGTGGCCGCGGAGAACGGCATCCCCTTCATGGGCATCCGCACCGTCAGCGACGCGGCCGACGAGGAGTTGGGTTTCTCCCTGGACGAATTCACCGACCATAACCTGCGCATCCGCCCCCACAAGGTCGCCCTGACCATCCTGCGCAAACCGTGGATCATACCCCAACTCGTGCGATTGGGCCGCAACAGCCGCATCGCCGCAGACAGCCTTTCCCACGCCATGGCCCGGTTGCTGGCGTCTCTGTA
This sequence comes from Oryzomonas sagensis, assembly GCF_008802355.1. Taxonomy (NCBI): domain Bacteria; kingdom Pseudomonadati; phylum Thermodesulfobacteriota; class Desulfuromonadia; order Geobacterales; family Geobacteraceae; genus Oryzomonas; species Oryzomonas sagensis. Next base: position 667,507 of record NZ_VZRA01000001.1, read on the forward strand.
ATTCCAAGTTGCAATCAAGATGGCGCTACTATCGACCACCCCTACCCCCTCCTGATTCAGGAGGGGGTAGGGGTGGTTAGGTATCAGCTTGAATGCTTTTTGGAATAAGACCCTTGCCCCTTGACGCAGGGGGGACCCATTCGTTTTCCCAAAGGAATTTCTAGCGGGCTTTCGGTGTGGTTGCCGCCGGGGACCAGGGATAGTCCCGCACATGCTCGCCGAACTCCTCCTTGGTGTAGCGGTTGACCCGCCGCAACGCCAGGGTGATGACGATCACCAGCGGCAGGCTGTACATGAGGATACCGCACAGGGCCATGAAGCGCTCGCCGATCAGGAGGGTCATGGTGATGTCGAAGACGAGCACCGACAGGTAGAGGACCGGCCCCAGCAGGGAGCGGAAGGGGAGATTGCAGACGCCCCTGGGGGCGTCGTTCTGGCGGCGGGCGTCGATCATCTGGAAGGCGGCCACCAGGCAGAAACTGGTCAAGAGCCACCCCCAATAGTTGGAGAGCGGCACGCCGAAGTGGACGCCGTTTTCCCGGTAGCCGTAGATCTGCCCCAGGAACCAGCGCCGTCCCTGGAGAGCCACCGGGTCGATCACGATATCGAGAAAGGTTTGCAGGAACGCCCCGAGGACCAGTGCCGACAGGGAACGGCGGATGGCGCGCGTCTCCAGGGTGGCCACGTTCCAGCGCCAGGACTTGAGGGGCGAAACGATGAACAGGGCCGTGGTGTAGCTGCAATAGGTGAGGAAGACGTAGGAGAGCGAATCGAAGAACGGCACCCCGGCAATCCACAACTCCCTGCTGCTGGTGGTGTCGATGTAGTAGTACCAGCCGTAGGGGAAGCCGGTGTTGATGGAGAGCCACTCCGAGGCAAAGGCGATCAGGTAGCCCACCACGGTGAAGAGCATGGTCCTGCGCCACCCCACATGGGGCACGCAGGCCAGGAGGTACGCCCCGAAGAAGGCAAACACGTAGGGGCGCATGGTGAAGGTGCCGAGGGCGATGTCCAGGTAGGCGTTGCCGGTTGCAGGTGCCATGGCCGAGCTCAGAACAGCGTGCCGACGACGCTGCCGATGACCGAGATGGGGCCGGTATCCTGCAGGCCTTCCATGGTCTTTTCGGTCTTCTTGAGGGTCGATATGGCATTCAGGTACAGCTTGTCGTCGTTGACCAGCTTGCCGATGGTGCCTTCGCCGCTGTTGATCTTGCGGGTGATCTCCTTGAGGTTGACCACCGTGGCCTTCAGCTCGTCGTAGAGAGCAGGGTCGTTGACCAGTTTGCCGGCCGTCCCCTCGCCCTTGTCGATGCGGGCGGCAATGCGGTTCAGCGACCCCATCCCGTCACGCATCTCCCTGACCGTGGCCAGGGCGTCGGTGTAGAGGCGGTCATCGGTGAGAAGCTTGCCGGCCGTTCCTTCGCCCCGTTCCAGGCGGGCGCTGACCGTTTTCAGGCTGCCGGCCACGTCGCGGATGTCCCGCCCCAACTGTTTGTCGTTCACCAGCGTCCCCAGGGCGCCCTCGCCCCGGTCGATCTTGGCGGTAATGCTGGAGATGCTCTTGAGCGAGGTATTCACCGCGGCGCGGTTCTCGTCCAGGATGGCGGAGATCTTGGTCATGACCTCGTTCTGATTGCGGTTCAGATCGACGATCAACTGCTTGGCGTCCTTGGTCAGTCCCCCCACATTATCCATAATGGCGTCGATGCCGAACGCCTCGGTACTCTTTACCGTGCTGCCCGGGGGGAGTTCCGGGCTTGCGGGCGAACCGAAGGAGAGCCCCAGGAACTGGCCCCCCAGCATGCTCGTCATGCGGATGCTGGCCACCGTGTCCTGTTTGATATGGGTGCCCGGCTTGACCTCGAAGTCCACCTCCACCCGGCTGTCCTGAACGGCGATCTTGGAGATCGTCCCCACCTCGACCCCGGCCAGCTTGACGGCGTCCCCCTGCTTGAGCCCGGTGGTGGAGGAGAGAAATACCTTGTAGGGGACTCCCCGGTCAAAGATCTTCCAGCGATTGCCCACCTCCAGCATCAGGCCGAACAGGACGATGCTGAGGATAAAGAACAGGCCGACTTTTGCTTCGTGCGACAGGGTCATACGTGGTTCTCCTACCGTGGCATGACGGCACCCGGTTCCGGTGCCTCCGATCTGCCATTATACCCATCAACGCAAGGTTAGCAATCATATTGTGTTTTTGCGGTCTTCCCGCTATTGTGTCCCTGAATCCGTGGCGCCCACGGATTCAGCCGGTTCTCCATCATCTGTCAGGAGGGATTCATGGTTTCATTCGAAGAAGCCCGGAGCATCATTCTGGCCTCCGTTGCTCCCGTTGGTACGGAGCGCATTCATCTCTTGGACGCCGTTGGCCGTGTCGTGGCCACCGATATGGCCGCGCCGTGGGACATGCCCTTGTGGAACAACTCGGCCATGGACGGCTATGCCGTCAGGTCCGCCGATTGCGGTACAACGCCCTGCACGCTGCGGGTCAGCGGTTTCCTGCCGGCCGGGGCCAAGGCCGACGGCGTGCGTGTGGAACCGGGCTGCGCCGTCAGGATCATGACCGGCGCACCGACCCCCGAAGGGTGCGATGCGGTGGTCCCGGTGGAGGACACCGACAACGGCGACCGGGAGGCCATCCTGAACGAGCCGGTCAAAAAGGGACAGCACATCCGTTTCCAGGGCGAGGATGTGGCCGCCGGGGTGACCTTTGTCCGGGCCGGTTCGATCATCCGCCCCCCGGAGGTGAACATGCTGGCCAGCTTCGGCAAGGCGCTGGTGCCGGTCTACCGCCGCCCCACCGTGGCGATCCTCTCCACCGGCGATGAGCTTGTGGAGGTGGGCACAACGCCCGGGCCGGGGGAGATCGTCAACAGCAACGCCCTCTCCCTGGCGGCCGCGGTACGGGAAGCGGGCGCCGTTCCCCTGATCATCGGCATCGCCCGGGATACCCGCGAAAGCCACCGGGAGAAGCTGCGGGAAGGGCTGAAGGCCGACGTGCTCATCACCTCGGCCGGCGTCTCGGCCGGCGACCGCGACTTGGTGCGCGACGTACTGGAAGAGTTGGGTGCGCGGCAGGTATTCTGGAAGGTCGGCATCAAGCCGGGGGGACCCACGGCCTTTGCCCTCTACGGCACGACCCCCGTGTTCTCCCTCCCCGGCAACCCGGTCTCCACCATGATCACCTTCGAGGAATTCGTGCGGCCGGCCCTGCTCACGATGCAGGGGCATGACCGGGTGCTGCGGCCGCTCTTCAAGGTCGTGCTGCGCGCCGAGATGCGCAAGAAGGCCGGTAAGGTCCAGATCGTGCGCATCCGCCTGGAACGGGTAGACGGGCGCTGGTACGCCACGTCGGCCGGAGACCAGCAGACCGCGATCCTCAAGACCATGGTGGACGCCGAGGCCATCGCCGTCCTGCCGGCCGAGAGCACCCGCTTCGCCGCCGGGGACGAAGTGGATGCCCACTTCTACGGGAACCATATGGATCTGGTGTAAATAGTGAATTGTGCCACTGGGCTGCGGGGACGCGGAAACGTGCCGGATTTTCGGCAATGCCGCCGCCGTTTTTCTCTCAGCCCTGCGCCTCCGTGGCGGAAAGGGAGCTTGTAATGAACGATTATCTCGGTGCCCACATGTCCATCTCCGGCGGCCTGCACCTGGCCATCGACCGGGCCGTTGCCGCCGGCTGCGGCGTGGTGCAGATCTTCACCCGCAACTCGAACCAGTGGAAGGGGAAACCGGTCAGCGAGGCGGACGCCGCCCTGTTCCGGGAGAAATTCGCCGCCTCCGGCCTGCACGAGGTGATTTCCCACGACATCTACCTGATCAACCTGGCGGCGGCCCCCGGCGAGGTGCGGGACAAGAGCCTGGCCGCCTTCCGGGACGAGTTGGAGACCTGCGCCCGCCTCGGCATCGCCAAGGTGGTCATGCACCCCGGCTCGCACCTGGCGGACCCGCCCGAGGTCGGCCTGGGGCGGGTGATCGAGGCATTCGACCAACTCTTCCGCGAGGTTCCCCAGTTTACGGGAAAGGTGCTGCTGGAAACGACCGCCGGGCAGGGGACCAACCTGGGGAGGACCTTCGAGGAGTTGCAGGCCATCATCGACGGCTCGCAATTCCCGGACAAATTCGGCGTCTGCTTCGACACCTGCCACACCTTTGCCGCGGGCTACGACACGGCCACCGAGGAGGGGTACGCCGATACCATGGCCCAGTTCGACCGCATCATCGGCCTGGGACTCCTGCAATGCTTCCACTTCAACGACTCGAAGAAGGGGCTCGGCTCCCGGGTGGACCGGCACGACCACATCGGCCAGGGAGCCCTGGGGCTGAATCCGTTCCGCTTCATCCTCAACGACCCGCGTTTCGTCACCATCCCCAAGATCCTGGAGACCCCCAAGGGGGACAACGACGAGATGGACGGGGTGAACCTGGGGGTGCTGCGGGGGTTGGTGAAGACGCCATAGCAGACTGTTGAAAAAGTGAGGTTGTTCAAAAATAGTCAGATCGTCGCACCCGCAGAATGCCTTGAGGAGGCCCTCACCCGGCCTTTGGCCACCCTCTCCCCGAGGGAGAGGGTAACGGTGTCCCTTCTCCCTTGGGGAGAAGGATAGGATGAGGGGCGCTACGCCGCACGAGAGGGCTTTCGAGGACGAAGGCCTGATGGCTGTTTTTCAACAACCTCTTAGAACAGGTCCAGGTTCTCCAGCGCCTTCAGGGGCTGGTTGCTGAAGCCCGGCTTCTCCTCCCGCCGTGGGCGGGCAGGGGGCTCGACCTGGATGACCGGTTCCTCCGGCGCCTGTTCTCCGCACGCCTCATGCACCACCTCCTGCTCCCCCTCCATGCCGTTGCCCTTGAAAAAATAGCGGTCATAGAGCCGGTGGTGGGACGTCCAGCGGGAAGTGCTGGCGCTCTCCCGGGCGATGTGGGCCTGGATGCCGTTGATCTTGGAATCCATGTCGTCCAGATAGTTGAGGATGGTGGCCTCCACGGTCTTGGGCCGTTTGGGGGAGCCGTATTCGTACTGGCCGTGGTGGGAAAGGAGCATGTGCTTGAGCAGCATGGACAACTCCCGCGGAAAACCCTCCACCATGCGAATCTTGTCCTCCAGCAGCTCCACGCCGATGGTGATGTGCCCCAGGAGTTTCCCCTCGTCCGTATAGTCGAAGGCGCGCTCATAGCTCATCTCATGGATCTTGCCCACATCGTGCAGCAGCGCCCCCACCACCAGCAGGTCCTCATTGATCCCCTCGTACAGCGGCACAATGGTCTTCACCAACCGGGCGACCGAGAGGGAATGCTCCATGAGCCCGCCCAGGTACACGTGGTGCATCCCCTTGGCGGCCGGGGCCGAGCGGTACTTGGCCATGAGCGGTTCATCCGCCAGGAACGCCGCCATGAGCGCCTTGAGGTGCGGATCACCGATGGCGGCAACCGCCGCGTCGAATTCCCGGACCATGTCGTCGCTGTCGCGGGGGGATTCGGGCAGGAAGTCGGCCAGATTGACCGTTTCCTCGGGGATCCGGACGATCTCGGCCACCACCACCTGCATCTTGTTCAGATAGACCGACGCCTTGCCGCGCACCTGCACGAAATCGTCCCGCTCGAAGAGCTTGTCCAGGGCATCCACGTTGTCCCAGACCTTGGCATCCACCTCGCCGCTCTTGTCCATGAGGCGCAGGTTCATATAGGGTTTGCCGTTCTTGGCCATGGCCATGATCTTTTCCTTGACCAGAAAAACAGCGGAGACCGGGTCCCGGTCCTTGATATCGGCTACGAATTGTTTTGCCACGCGGTGCTCCTTTACCTCTTGATTTACGAACAAGCTCTCGACAACTCAGGTTGTTCAAAAATAGTCAGATCGTCGCGACCGCTAGACAAGCCCTGAGAAGGCCCTCACCCGGCCTTTGGCCACCCTCTCCCAGAGGGAGAGGGTAACGGTATCCCTTCTCCCTTTGGGAGAAGGATAGGATGAGGGGCGCTACGCCGCACAAGAGGGCTTTCGAGGACGAAGGCCTGACGGCTGTTTTTCAACAACCTTTTAGCCGGGCTGCAATGGTGTCCGCGATCCTGATGCCGTCGATGGCCGAACTCATGATGCCGCCGGCATAGCCGGCCCCCTCGCCCACCGGGTACAGCCCCGCAAGTCCCACCGATTCGTAGTGCTCGTTGCGCGGGATGCGCACCGGGGCCGAGGTGCGGGACTCGATACCCACCAGGACGGCCTCGGCGGTGACGAAGCCCCGCAGCTTGCGCCCGAATTCGTTGATCCCTTCCCGCAGTGTTTGGGTGATGAACCGCGGCAACACCGTATCCAGGTCGGCCTCGACGATGCCGGGGCGGTAGCTGGACGAAAGCCGCCCCTTGCCCGGCAACCCCATGAACCCCATCAGGTTGCTCGCCGGGGCGTGGTAGCCGCCTCCCCCCGCCAAAAATGCCTGGTGCTCCCAATGGCGCTGGAACCGGACGCCAGCCAGGGGGTCCGGGCCGCCGAAGTCGTCCGGGGCGACGTTCACCACCAGAGCGCTGTTGGCGAACGGGGTATCGCGCATCTGGCCGCTCATGCCGTTGGTGACCACGCCCCCCTCTTCCGATGCACCGCCGATGACCACGCCGCCGGGGCACATGCAGAAGGAATAGGCGCTGCGGCCGGTGGCACTGTTGTTCCAGGTGACGGCATAGTCGGCAGCCGGCAGGCTGGGATGGCGCGGGCCGCCGTACTGGATCCGGTCGATCAGGGCCTGGGGATGCTCCACCCGGAGCCCCATGGCGAAGGCCTTGCGCTCCAGCGGCACCTTGCGCCTCTCCAGCATCTCGTAGGTGTCCCGGGCACTGTGGCCGCTGGCCAGGACGAGCAGGTCGCACGGCAACTCCTCCCCGTCGTTGACAACGATCGAGGAAACGGCCCCCCTGGTGGTGACGATATCGGTGAGCCGGCAGCCGAAACGGATGGCGAAGCCCTTTTCCAGCAGATGCCGCCGCATGGCGCTGACGACCGTGCGCAAGCGGTCGGTGCCGATATGGGGCTTGGCCAGGTAGCGGATCTCCGGCGGCGCGCCGAAACCGGCCATCTGTTCCAGCACCCAGCCCCCCAGCGGGTCCCTGGAGCGGCAGGTCAACTTGCCGTCCGAGAAGGTGCCGGCCCCCCCTTCGCCGAACTGGACATTGCTCTCCGGGTCCAGCACCCCCGTTTTCCAGAACTTCTGCACATCCAGGCTGCGCTGTTCCACCGGCTGGCCCCGTTCGACAAGAACGGCGGCCAGGCCGTACTCCGCCAGGCGCAGCGCCGCGAACAACCCGGCCGGGCCGCTGCCCACAATGACGATCCGCTGGGATGACCTGACCGCCGGGAAGAGTGCCGGCGCCGCTTCCGGTTGCCATTCCAGGTCCGGCTCACGGTCAAGGCGGGCCAGGAGGGGCGCATCGTCAACGAGGGAGAAGGAAACGGTGTAGATCACCTTGATGCGCGGCTTGCGGCGGGCATCGATCCCCTTGCGGAGGATGCGGAACCCTTGCAGGGCTGCGGGGGGAACGCCGAGCTGTCCGGCGACAAGCGCCGGCAGGCGGTCCTCCCCGTCATGCGGCGAGAGAATGAGATTGCGATAGATAAACGGCATCCGTCAGCCTTGCTGAATCTTTTTCCGTCCCAGGAGTTGCTCGACAATGATGACGATATCCACCGCTTTGGTGGACTTGGGGATATGCACCTTGGCTCCCATGTCGGGGGCGTCATGCTCGTGGGGAGGTTCATGGAACATGGAGGTCAACAGGACGATCACCGGTTGTTTGTCGCCCGCCAGGCGGCCGATCTCCATGCAGGTGCTGACGCCCCCCATGCGCGGCATGACGAGGTCGGAGAGCACGGCGTCGGGGGCCTTTTCCAGGAACACCTTGATCCCCTCAATGCCGTCGCTGGCGTTAAAGACCGTAAACCCGTTCTCGTTGAAGGCGTCGGAAAGCACTTTCTGAAAAAAGGGGTCGTCATCGATAATCAGGATTTTTCCGCGCGATTCCTTCATGGCCGGCCCGTTCAAGGAAAATAAGGGTAACTATATCCCACTTATGGTGCAAAAGAAAAGTGGAATGCTCGGGCGCCGTGGGATTTTAGTGCTTCAGGCTTGTATAACGGCGGGAAATTCCAGGCGGAAAACCGTCCCCTCCGCTGAAGTTTTTTCAACGGAAACAGCTCCCTGGTAGATGCGGGCAATACGCTGGACCACCGGCAGCCCCATGCCGGTGCCCCGGGATTTGGTGGTGAAAAACGGCTCGAAGATGTTCGGCAGGGTCTCGGCGGGGATGCCCCCCCCGCTGTCGCCGACCTTGACCACCACCCAGCCGTTTTCCTCATAAATTTCTATATCGAGACGGCCGCCGCCGGGCATCTCGTCCAGGGCGTTCAGAAACAGATTGGTGAAGATCTGCTCCACCTCCGCAGGGTCGGCCTTGATGGCCGGCGGCACGCCGTGATAGCGGCGTTCAACGCGAATATTGCCGGTTTCGATCTGGGGCGAGAAGGCATCGATGACATTATCCACGACCCGGTCGATCTGCACGTCCGAGGAGATCGTGCGGCTGCGGCGGGAGGCGTCCAACAGCTTGCAGATGATGGAATCGATCCGGTCGATCTCCTTCAAGATCTTGCCCAGGTACTCCTGTTGCTCCTGGTCGGTGGTGTTCTGCCGCATGAGTTGGGCAAAGAGCGAGATGGAATTGAGCGGATTGCGGACCTCGTGGGCCATGCCGGCGGAAAGATAGCCAAGGGCGGCCAGCTTTTCCGATTGGGCGATCTCCGACTGGGCCTTCTGCAGCGCCTCGGTCTTCTCCCGGACCCGCTTCTGCAACTCCTGGTTCCAATCGTCGATCTCCTCGAGGAGCCGCACATGCTCCTGCTGCAACGCCTTGTTGTGGAGCTCGATCTCCCGGATGCGCAGGACGTTGTCGAGGCGGTCGATCAGGTCGCGGTTGTTGAACGGCTTGAGGATGTACTCGGAGGCGCCCCCCTTCATCAACTCAACGGCAATCTCCTCGTTCCCCTTGCCGGTGAACATGATGACATAGGTAGCCGGATAACGCGCCTTGATCTCCCGCAAGGTCGTAAGACCGTCCATCTCGGGCATCATGTAGTCCAGAAGCGCCAGCTCCGGCGCCTGGGTGGCAATGATGTCCATCCCCTGGCGGGCCGTGGAGGCGGTAAGCACATGATACCCTTTTCGGGAGAGGATCAGGGCGGCGAGTTCGAGGATATGGTGGTCGTCGTCGATGACGACGACCACGGCCTTGCTATCGGGAAGCGGGGGATTCATAGCCGGGAGCGCCACGCCGAAACGGTGCCTGGCGCACCGTTCATTGTCCCGCCGGCAGACGGATCGTCAGGACCGGGCAGGAAGCCCCGCGGACGACGCGTTCGGCGGTGCTGCCGAAGATCAGGTGGTCAAGACCGGTACGGCCGTGGGTGCCGAGCACGATCAGCGAAGCGGCCGTTTCCTCGGCCGTGCGGATGACCTCCTCGTAGGGGATGCCGGTGACGATGGAGGTGGTGAAGCTGGTAAAAGCGCCCATCTTCGCACCACAGAATTTGGCCATCATCTTTTCGGCCCCCTCTTCGATCTCTTTCTCCAACTGCTCGAAGGAGATGTGGGGGACATAGAAACCGCGCAAATCAACCGGCTCGTTGATGACATGCAGTACCATAAGCTGGGCATCGAATTGTTTCGCCAAGGTCAAGGCATAGTCGAAGGCATAGTCGGAGTTTTCCGAGAAGTCGATGGCCGTCAGAATCCTGGTGAACGGTTTCATGTCGCAACCCCCTCATGTCAATGGAGTAACACCGATTTCACATCAAGGTGTAAAATGCCGCACCGGCGCACAATCAATTGAATATTTTCCTGATGATTTTTTTGAGCTCATCGATCTTGACCGGCTTGTTGATATACTCGAAAGCCCCCAGATTCATGGCCTCGATATACGACTCGACCTCGCCATAGGCGGTAACCATAATCACATTGCTGTCAGGGTGGCTTCTGCTCAATTCCCGCAAAAAGGTCATCCCGTTCATCTCCGGCATATTGATGTCGGTGATGATCAACTCAACCTCCTTGCCCCGCAGGTAATTGAGCGCCTCGTAACCGTTGCCGGCCGACGCCACCTCATACCCCTCACGGGCCAGGATTTTCGAGAGCGCAATACGGGCGTTCTCCTCATCATCGACCACCAGTATGCGTTTTTGTTGCTCAACCACAGAGGGCTCCCCGCTTCAGACTGTGTAGTGTGAGTCTAGCACGGGGCGCCGCCGTGTCAAGAAATCGGGGGCTTTTTCTCCCCGTTTTTGGCGGACGCAACTTTCTGGCGGAGCTTGATCGCCGAAAGGATCAGGTTTGCGATAATCGAGACAAAGTAGATCTCGTCTTCGGGAAAGCTCCGCATGGAGGTAGTCTGGAGGTTGATGACCCCGTAGACGTCCTTCTTGTCGGTTATGGGGAAGGAAAGCATGGAGTTGTATTTCTCTTCGTTCAGTTCGGGGAAGACCTTGTAACGCGGGTCCTGGGAGGCGCGGCTCAGGTTGATGGGCTGCATTTCCTTGGCAACGGTGCCGGTAATGCCTTCGCCGATCTTGAGGCGGATCACGCCGATCTTTTCCTGTTCGTACCCGTAGGTCGCCTTCAGGACCAGTTCCCCCCCCTCCATGAGGTAGATGTTGCAGACACTGGCGTGGAGTTGCACGGCCAGCTTGGTCGCCACCATGTGCAGCACTTCGGAGAGTTCAAAATCGGAAGACACCAGCATGCTGACCTCTTCCAGGGAGATGATCTCCATGTGTTCCCGGTTCGCCCGCTGCATGGTCAGCACCATCTTCCCCTTTTCGCTCTCCACGTAGGGGGTGAAATTGGCCTTGTGGTAAAACGGGTTGACGGTCTTGACCTTTTCCGTCTGGGTGCGGAAATCGGAGAAGCCGCAGGAACAGGTCATCTTGACCCGGTAGTTGTCGATACGCTGGCTGCTCATTACCTTACCGCACTTACGGCAACGTGCTGCTATCTGCATGGTGCACTCCTCAGCAGGTTGTTGAAAAACAGCCCTCTCGCCACCGTCCTCGAAAACCCCTTGTGCGGCGTAGCGCCCCTCATCCTATCCTTCTCCCAAAGGGAGAAGGGACACCGTTACCCTCTCCCTCGGGGAGAGGGTGGCCAAAGGCCGGGTGAGGGCCTCCGCGGGGCTTGTCTAGCGGGTGCGACGATCTGACTATTTTTGAACAACCTGAATTTTTCAATAACCTCCTCGGGAGGTCTTACGGACGGATGCCGTTGGCGTCAAGCACAATGGAAACCGGTTTTCCTGCGGGTCCGAGGGATTTGAGCGGTTTGCCGTTTATCTCGACCTCCACCCCGCCCGCATTGGACAATTCAAGGGCGATGTTCTTTTCGGCTTTCCATTCTATGGCATCGCCGGCCATCAGGTCATAGGTTTGGGACACCGCCCCGTCGATGGTGACATTGAGGGTCCCATTCTGGCTCACCTTCATGCGCGCAATGAAACTCTTCGACTGCTCGGCCGATTGGGACGTGGCGCCGCCCTGGTCGGCCGACGGCGTATCCTTGAGTTGCTCGGCGGGGACCGGTTTCTTTTCCGTTTTTTGCGGGGGGGGCGGTGCTTGGGCGCTGGACCGCGGCGGCAGGACCGGGGTCTGCGGCGCGACAGCCGGCACCGGACGCGTTTGGGAAACCTGGGGGGGGGCCTGTTCCTGCTTGGGGGGGGCTTCGGAGCGGTTGATAATGCTCGCCGTGATAATGATCAGCAGCAGCAAAAAAGCCGGCAAAGCGAGTTTTTGCAGGGAGATGCGTTTCTTCGGAATCCGGGCGTCGCCGGCAGCCTTCTTTTGTTGCGCCGTGGCCGACAAGGCGCTGTCCTGGGTTTGCTGCTTATCATACAGCCGGATCATGTCGTCGGGGTTAAGGCCGAGGTAGGTGGCGTAGATACGCAGGAAGCCTTTCAGATAGGCCTGGTTGGCAAACTCCTTGGTTCTTTCGTTTTCCAAGGCCAGAAGATAGTTCTTGCCCATCTTGGTCGCCTCGGCGGCCTCATCGAGGGAGATGCCGTGGTACTCGCGGCATCTCCTGAGGACGGCTCCCAGACTGGTGGGAGAGGAATCTTCTTTGTGCGGCACGGTTTCGGACAAACAGTCCTCGCTTACTTGAGAAGCTCCAGATATCCTATGGATGCATGTCCCAATTCAGAGTCGGGGATGATGCGAAGCACCTCGTTAAAGGAACTTTTGGCGGCATCAAGGTTGTTTTGCTTGAGTTGGGCCAGGCCGAGATAATAATACGCGGCGCCAAACTCTTTGAATATCTCCAGCGCCTTGCGGTATTCGGCGACGGCCTGCTCGGTCCTGTCCATGGCAAACCAGACCCTGCCCAGGGAAAGCCGGGCCACCGGATTGCGCGGATTGGCAACGATCACCGCCCGAAGCTCCTCAAGCGCCTTGGGATAGTCCCCCTTGCCAAGATAGGCCAGCCCCAGGTTGATGGCCGCACTTTCGCTGTCCTGGTAAAAGATGTCGTCCTTGACGATCTTGAACTGCTGGATGGCATTGTCCCACCGTTTGAGTTCGAGATACACCACCCCCAGGTCGTTACGGGCCGGGGAGTAGTTCTGTTTCAGCAGAATGGCCTGCTGGAGCTTCTGCTCAGCCAGATCAAAACGCTTCTTGCCCAGATAGGCCAGACCAAGATTATAGAGCAATTCCGGGTTCTCGGGATCGAATTTCTCCGCCTCGGTCAACTCGATCAACGCACCGGTATAGTTGTGCTCCCCCAGGTAGGAAAGCCCCATCTGATAATGGTAGGAGCCCGGGTTCTTACCCTCCTGCTGGCGCCCGGTGGCGCAACCGGCAGCGACCAACGTCATGAGCAGGCAAACGATGTACAACCGGCAGAATTTCATGGGTATCCGATCAAGCGGTATTCAACCCCGCGGCAAAGCTAGCAAAACAATCCAAACTTGTCAATAAATCAAATGGTTACGATTTGAGATCGTTAATATCCCGAAAACTCGTCAGCGCCTTGAAACTCCGGTAGCGGGCCTCGATTTCCCGGTATTCCAGGCGTTTCATGCGGTCAAGGCTGAAATCCTCCACATTGAAGGAGGCCATCACCGAACCGAAGACGATGGCTTGGCGGATTCCCTCCTCGGACAGGTCCCCCGTATTGGCCAGGTATCCCATGAAGCCTCCGGCAAAGGTATCGCCGGCACCGGTCGGATCAAAGACCTCTTCCAGCGGGTAGGCCGGTGCCGCAAACACGGAATCTGCCGTAAACATCAGCACGCCGTACTCGCCGCGTTTGACCACCAGCCGCTTGCATCCCAGGGCGATGATCTCGCGGGCCGCCCTGACCAGATTCGACTGGTTGGTGAACTGACGCGCTTCCCCCTCGTTGATCACCACGATATCAGCCTTCTGGAGCACCTTCTTCAGCGCCTCGGGCTTGGAAGAAATCCAGAAATTCATGGTGTCGCACGCCACCAGCTTCGGCCGGCGCACTTGGTCCAGCACCTCCATCTGCAGGTCCGGGTCGATGTTCGCCAGGAAGAGATAGTCGGCATCGCGGTAGGATTCGGGCAGGCTGGGGCGGAACTCCGACAGGACGTTGAGCTGCGTGTCCAGGGTCTGGGCCTCGTTCAGGTCGTAACCGTATTTCCCGCTCCAGTGAAAGGTCTTGCCGGGGATCCGCTGAAGACCGTCGGTGTTGATATCCCGGGACTGGAGGAAGCTTATGTGCTCCGCAGGAAAATCCTCCCCCACGACCGCCACCAGCGAGACGTCGGTGAAGAAGCTGGCCGAGGTGGAAAAATAGGTGGCCGAGCCGCCCAGGACATTCTCTCCCCTGCCGAAGGGGGTTTCCACCGTATCAAAGGCGACGGTGCCGACGACAACGATTCCCATAGGAAAACATCTCCTTGTTAAAATACGATTTATAAATATTTGCCGATGAGCAGATCGAGATTTTGTTTCGTCCCGGCCGGGATGACCGACCTGTCGCTGATAATGGCGTACTGGAGGGCGCTGCCGCAGGGGCAGTTCTGCTCCCGGCCATCGATGGCGGCCACGGCGTGGCGGATGATCTCCTTGGCCATGGCGACGTTTTGCTGGATGATCTGGACCACCGCTTCGACCGACACGTCGTCATGGGAGGTGTGCCAGCAATCGTAATCGGTGGAAAGGGCGATGATGCCGTAACAGATCTCGGCTTCGCGCGCCAGCTTGGCCTCGGTCAGATTGGTCATGCCGATGACTGCCGCCTCGCGCTCGCGGTACATGAACGATTCGGCACGGGTTGAGAAGGCCGGCCCCTCCATGCAGATGTAGGTGCCCCCCTTGTGGACGACCGCCCCGGCCTTGAGGGCAGCGGCGTAGAGAGCCTCCGACAGGTCGTTGCAGACCGGATCGGCAAACCCGACATGGGCTACGATCCCCTCGCCGAAGAAGGTGTCCTTGCGAATGCCCTTGGTCCGGTCGATGAACTGGTCGGGGATGACGATGTGGCCCGGGGCGATCATCTCCTTGAGGCTGCCCACGGCCGACACGGAGATGATCCGCTCCACCCCCAGCTTTTTCATGCCATAGATATTGGCGCGGTAGTTGACCTCGGAGGGGAGCAAGCGGTGGCCGCGCCCGTGACGGGGCAGGAACGCCATCCGCACGCCGTTCAGCGTGCCGGTGACATACTCGTCGGAAGGGGCGCCGAAGGGCGTTTCCACCTGGACCCGCCGGACATCCTCCATCCCTTCCATCTCGTAGAGCCCGCTGCCGCCGATAACGCCGATTACCGCATCCGTCATGATCCCGCTCCTTGCCCGAATGTTTCGCTAAAACGCCGTAAACTGTAAGTGTTTTGGGCGCAAACTTCAACCGTTATTTTCCATAATGCCGCTTTCCGGGCGGCTTCTCATGCCGCGCTTTTCCGGCCGGCAAAATTTAGTGCTTGCCTTTCTGCAGCAAGGCCTTTATCATCATCAAAGACTTACACCCGAAACGACGGCATGGTGTCCGTCGTTTTTCTTTTGATCATCGCATTCTGCCCCTCCTGCATTCAATTACCCCATTGAACCAAGCAGACCATTTGGCAGGCGAAGATTATGTCTGCCGCACGGTACTGCCGTCTTTGTCCATGGATCATTCTGGTTGATCCTGCGGCCCGAGCGCGCCTGTCTCTACACCGGTAACACCACAGAAAAGGAATAGACTCAATGACGTTTGACGAACTGGGCCTCAATGCGGCCATCCTCAAGGCGGTGGCCGACTGCGGCTACACGACCCCCACACCCGTACAGGAACAATCCATACCCCTGGCCATGGCCGGCCACGACCTGATCGCCACGGCCCAGACCGGGACCGGCAAAACGGCGGCATTCGTATTGCCGGCCCTGCAGCGCCTGGCCACACCCTCCGCCGTACCCGGCAAGGGCCCCCGCATCCTGGTCCTCACACCGACCCGCGAACTGGCGGGCCAGGTCATGGAGGCTGCCCGTGCCTACGGCCGCAGCTTTCGCCCCCGTTGCGGCACGCTTTTGGGGGGGATGCCCTATCGCGAGCAGTTGCGCCTGCTCTCCGCACCGGTGGACATTATCGTCGCCACGCCGGGCCGTCTGCTGGATCACCTGGAACGCGGCAGCGTCCGCCTGGACCGCCTTGAGATGCTGATCCTGGATGAGGCCGACCGCATGCTGGACATGGGTTTCAGCGAAGACATGGAGAAGATCGTGGCCCGCGCCCCCTCGGACCGCCAGACCATGATGTTTACCGCCACCATGGATGCCACGGTCAGCAGAATGGCGGAACGCATGTTGCGCAACCCGGAACGGGTGGAACTGGCCGTACGGACCGCTTCCCACGCCCTGATCGAACAGCGCCTGCACGTGGCCGACAGCCTGCACCACAAGAAAGAGCTTCTCAACTATCTGGTCAGCGACCAAAAACTCACCAGGGCCATTATCTTCTCGGCCACCAAACGCGACGCCGACGAGCTGGCGCGCGAACTGACCCGCAACGGCCATCAGGCTGCCGCATTGCACGGCGACATGAACCAGATCGCCCGCAACAAGACCATCGAGCGCATGCGCCGCGGCGGCATCCGCCTGTTGGTGGCCACCGATGTGGCCGCACGCGGCCTGGACGTCACCGGGATCAGCCACGTCATCAACTTCGACCTGCCGCGCTTCGCCGAGGACTATGTCCACCGCATCGGCCGCACCGGCCGCGCCGGCGCTTCCGGCATCGCCATCTCCTTTGTGTCACGGTCGGAAGTGAGTTATCTCGAAAAGATCGAGCGTTTCATCGGCAAGAGGCTGCCCGAGCAGAATATCGAAGGGCTGCCCCCTCTGTCCGTCCTGCGGCGGAGCGCCGGAGGGGCGAAACGGCCGGCAGGTTCGGGAGCAAACCGTTTCGGCAAGCCGGGCGGCAAGTCCAACGCCTCGCAGGGGCAGGGGAAACCGTGGAATAATTCCGGGAAGTCCGCCTCCGCCAGGCCGCGGCGCTCCCCGGGCCACCAGCCGGTGGTGGAGTATCGCAACAGGCGGACACCGTCCGAGACCCACTAAACCCTGGACATTGCACGCACAAAAAAACCTCGGAAGCCTTGCCGGCCTCCGAGGTTTTTTTTATTCATCACCGATCATTTTTTGAGCCGCCCCTTGAGTTGGCCGCAGGCCGCCGAGATGTCCCCGCCGCGGCTGTCGCGGGTGATGACCGTCACATGGCGGTCGATCAGGTATTTATGGAAGGCATCCACGGCAGCGCGGGTCGGCGCCGTGAGATCGCACCCCTCATGTTCGTTGAAGGGGATCAGATTCACCTTGTTGGGGATGTCGCTGATCAGGCGCAGCAGGCGCTTGGCATCCTCCAGCGTATCGTTCAGCCCACCCAGCATGACATATTCGAAGGTAACCTTGCGCCGCCCCGGCAACGGAAACTCCTTGCAGGCCCGGAGCAGTTCCCTGAGCGGATACCTCCGGTTGACCGGCATGATCCGGTCGCGCAGTTCGTCGGTGGTGGCATTCAGCGAAACCGCCAGATTGACGGTCGGCACCTCGCGGCCGAGCCGCTCCATCTCCGGCACCAGCCCGCAGGTCGAGACCGTCACGCGCCGGTTGGAAAATTGCAGACCGTTGCCGTCGATCATGATCTGGATGGCCGGGATGACGTGGTCCAGGTTGTGGAGCGGTTCGCCCATGCCCATCATGACGATGTTGCGGATATCGAACTCCCGCCTGACCGCCATGATCTGGTTGATGATCTCGGCCGTGGTCAGGTTGCGGGTCAGCTTGAAGGTCCCGGTGAGGCAGAACTCGCACCCCATGGCGCAGCCGGCCTGGGACGAGATGCACAGGGTGTTGCGCCCCTCGTCCGGGATCAGCACCGCTTCCACGGCGTTGCCGTCGGCAAGGGCGAAGAGATACTTGCGTGTCCCGTCGCTCCCCTCCTCGACCGCCTCCGGCTCAAGGTCGCTGATACAGGCGGTCTCGGCCAACTCGGCCCGCAGCTCCTTGGAGATGTTGCTCATCTCCTCGAACGAATGGGCATTCTGCTGGTAGATCCACTTGAAGATCTGGGTAGCGCGGAAGCGCTCCTTGCCCTTGCCCTGGAGAAACTGCTCCAGAGCCGGCAGCGTCAGATTTTTGAGATCGGTCTTCCCCGTCATCACTGTGTTCATTTCTTTTCCTGGCCGGCATCATCCGGCGTTGCCGGCTGCTGTCCGCTGGCCGGCGGTTCCCCTGAAGGCGTACTTTCCCCTTCCGGCGCCTTCTCCGGTCCCGCATCGACCGGAGGTTCCGCCGACTCGTTCCTGGCCGACGACGACGTCGTGAATACGGGCGCCGTAGCGATGCTCTTGTCCACCTTGCGCTGCATCCCGGCGATATTCGGCTGCTGGGCCAGGGCGGCCTGGTACTCGCCCTCGCTCAGAACCCCCTTCTGGCGTAACAGCCGGAGGATCATGTTGGAGCGGCGCAGCACCTTCCCCAGGTTTTTGTAGGGATTGTAGGCAACCCGCGGGCCGGGCAGCATGGCGGCCAGGAAGGCGCACTCCCTCGGGGTCAGGGCCGAGGCCGGTTTGCCGAAGTAGTAATGGGCGCCGTTGCCGATACCGTAGACCATCGGCCCCAACTCGACCACGTTCAGGTAGAGTTCGATGATGCGCCCCTTGCTCAACTCCTGCTCCATGCGCCAGGCCAGGTAGATCTCCTTGAGCTTGCGGGTGATGGTTTTCTCCCGGGAGAGGAACAGGTTTTTGGCGGTCTGCTGGGTGATGGTGGAGGCGCCTCGTTTGAGGCTCTTCTTTTCCAGGTCGTACTTGATGGCGTTCTTGATGGCCTTGACGTCGAAACCCTCATGGGTATAGAAGTTGCTGTCCTCGGCCAGGATCACGGCCCACTTCATCTCGGGCGGGATACGGCCGGAAGGGGTCCAGTAGCGGTTTGGCGGCCCGACCACAAAGGGATGGTACTCCCCCTGCCAGTCCTTGACCTGAATGGTCATGGTGAATTTTCGGTCGGTCAGGCTGGCAACCGGCGGGGCCAGGCTCAGGGAGATGACGATGTAGGCGAGGTAACAGGCGATGACCAACAGGGTGTAGTAAATGAGCTTTTTCATAAGGCGCTATTATTACCAGAATATGGCCGCGGCGGGAACTATTTTTCCGTGGCTTTTTCTTCCACGGGCGTCGTTTCGGCCGACACAAGGTCAGCCGTTACCTTGCCGAGTGCAATCGAGGTGACGATTCTGACCGGCACCTTGTTGGCGTCATCGGTCATCCAGATCAGGATTTCCCCCGTTCGCCTGAAAATCCCGGCGGTCTGCTGGAGCGGGCGGACAACCACGGTCTTCACTTCCTTCAAATTGGGCAGGCGCACCTTTTCCCGGCGCAGGACCTCTACCGGCACGTCTGCATAGACTTCGCTGTCGTAAATGTGGAGCATCTCCGGCGTACCGACCTGCAAAGCCCGGTTTCTCAGATAGTAAAATCCCGACAGGGTATCGAGCACGTCGCTGGTCGGGATGGATTCCTTGACGCTGCGCCTTTTCAGAAGATCGATCCAGAAAACGCTCTTATCCCGCAAAAACAGGGTAAATCCGATATCGCTTTTAAATGAGCCTTCCTGTTGCTTTATCTTCGTAATGAGGAAGTTCCCGGCGATATGGCGCGTTTCGACGACGTCGTCCACGGGGTAGAGGCTTGAAATTGCGGTATTCGACTTGACCCTCAGGGTAATCCGGACTTCACCGTTTTCATTTTTAGCCTCCAGTTCGGCGTTCCCCACCGGAAGGCCGAGCAGGCTTATGGCGTACGTGAGCTTCTCGTTCTTGGACGCCAGAAACTCTCCCGCCGTCCTCAGAGGCGGGGCGATCACCGGTGCGGTCGCTGCCTTGCGCGCAGCACCCGGCAGCGGAGCGGTTGCCGGCTGGCTGCTCGCCGCGGGGGTGTCGATTTTCTGCCGCTTGGGGGGGATACTGTCGACCGGCTTCAGCGTGGCGGGCTCTACCGGCCCCGCCGCCGCTGCCGGGCTGTCGGCCTTTTTCTCTTGGGCCCCATGCCGTTTTTCCCCCGGTTCTTCCAGCGGGCTCTTCCCTGCATCGCTGGCCTCCCGGGGTTTTTGGGGGTCCAGCGGCGCGCTGTTTTCACGGAGCTTGGCCAGATCGACCATGACGGCCTGGGTATGGTTGACCGGCGCCACAAAGGTGTAGGTCCCGAACATTCTCAGGATATACAGGAAGAGGATATGGGACAGCAGGGAGAGGGCCAGGCAGGATGCCAGTATATTGATTTTTTTGTGGGATATGTTCATCGGAATAAGAATAGCAAATTACCGGCCATAAGAAAACCCCGCCTCTTGCGAGGCGGGGCAGATACGGCATTACAGCGTTACGTCAGAGTTACGGACGTTCTGAAACACCGGAAGTAGAGCTATTCCACGCTCCGGTACTGCGGCTCCACCCGATCAAGAAGATCATGCTTTCAGTGGTGCCGGGGGACAACGTGGTCAAGGTACCGTCAGTATAGGCAGCCGTACCCATGCCAAACAAGCCATAGACAGGATTGCCGACTGTAGCGCTCTTCGTTGTTGCCGTTGTGCTAACCGATTGGTTCATGACGCCATCGTCAAGGAAGTCGATGGTGTCGTAGACAAGCCGACGGGTATAGGAACGAGCATGTGCGTAGGCGGCAGTTTCGTTGGTGAGGAGCCTGATGTTGAATGCAGCTCCCAACAGCTTCTGGCCGAATTTCTGGTTGTGCGTCCCAAGAGTCCAGTCCGTCACCGTCTTACTACCAATCTTGAAGGTCGACGGTGCGGTGAAGGTGATGCCATAGGTTGTCTTAAGGCAGTCAATCGCCAGTTTAATGGCATTTTGATACGATTCGGATTGCGGCTCAAGGAAGTACGTCTGGAAATCCGTCACGGTGGCAATAGCGTGTCCGCCTTCGCTCGTATGGCAATTACTGCATACCTGGTTGATTGCATCCTGATTAATTGCCAAGGTATGGCTGGAACCACGGCTAGGAACGCCACTGCCATTAAGGTGGCAGGTTACACAGGGGCCATTGGAGTCGAGCGTGCCGGCAACGAAGAAACTCGGATTGTGGCTGTCGCCGTTGATCGCGGTTGTGCCTAATTTGCGATGAGTCGAGGTCACGCCGCCAGCGATCCCGTTAATTGAATCTGAAGTACTGTCAATGGTCAATGTCTTGGCGTACGTAGTGGTCGCTGTGGCACTGGTCTTATATGAAGCACTTGAGGTGGTGAAGTCTTTAAAACCCGTCGATATGTACATCATCCCTGCAGCCGGCAAATAATGGGGGCTCGGCACTCTTGCAGACGTGAACGTGCCGTAAAGCGCCTTGACAGTGTTCCCGTTTTCGCGAGCGGAATGGCAAGCGATACAGAGGTTGGACGCACTGGCATTCGGGAAGGTCCATGGGTTTTTACCTGAGTTGTAAGGAGCCACAACCTGAGGAGCCTGGCGGACCCTGTTCTTAAAGTTGTAACTCGTGTGGCACGCTGCACAGGTAATGACCTCTTTGGTCTTGTCGCCAGTTGTTCCCCAAGCAGGGGCAGGATAGGCATAACCAGAATTCACGTAATTAATGAAGCCCGTCGAGGTGTGGCAACGGTTACAATCTGCATCAAATTTGAAGTCCTCGCCAAAGGCGGGTCCATTGACATCACCATGGCCACCGGCGGTTTCAGCCCAGTCTTTATGCTCAGTGCCCTTGGCTGCGCCTATGGTAAGGGTTTGTGGTTCCGCAGTAGTTGTAGTTACGGTGGAAGCTTCGCCATTCCGGACACCGTTTTCAGCCAAATGCGGATCATGGCAGCTGGTGCAGGATTTCTGGTAGTTCAAACTTACATAAACAGCGGGCCTGCCATTGTTTCCTGCTGCGGCTGTGTAATTGAAAAAATGACCATGATCATACTTCAGATAATTCTGGTGGCAAGCAAAGCATTTACCTGCCGCTGATGGGTCGGGATACGGCAGGGGGCCGACACCGTTATGCTGTGAGCCACCACCATGGCAATCCTGGCATCCGACCTCGCCACTTTTATAGTGTCCCGTGCCCAAATAGGCTTCGTAAATTTTTGTTCCAGCCACGGTATCAATACCCGTGCTATGGCACTGGGCGCACAAAGCCTCGTCGACCTTGGGCACATCACTCGGGAGTATGCCCGCTTCTTTGCTGCTGGCACCGCAGCCGTTCAATAATACGGCACAAGACAACGCGCCCAGCAACATCATGCTTAACTTCTTGATCTGCATTGTTTTCCTCCCTCTGGTTGGTAATTACCTAAAAGGTTCCCGACGTATGGCACTGCAAGCAAACCCTGCCGCCACTTCTGTCTTTGTAGTTGCCAGCCTTGAAGCCCCGCGGATGGGGGCTCACACCCGTTTTCGAACTGTGACATTTCTTGCAGGTGTTGCCGTCTTCATGGCACGTCTGGCATGCCTGCAGGTTCCGCCGCGCTTCGGTGGCATGCTCCATGCCCCATCTGTTCCCGTTCACCGCCTGGCTGTTGTGGGATTTGAAGCCCAGCGATTTCAGGCCGGCCTGGGGAAGTTTGCTGTGGCATGCCGTGCAGTATTTCTGGTCATGGCAGCGATAGCATTGCTGCTGGTTGTCCTGAGCCTTGATCGGGTGAATCTGCAGCCAGCCGCTCCGGTGGCTCTTCGGTTTGTAGTCGCGCCCAGCATTGCTCTGCGACAGGTCGTCCCCCGTGCCGCCACCTTGGTGACAGTCGAGACACCAGGCTTGGGCGTGGCATTGGCTGCAGTTGTTGCCGGCCCTGCTCGCCAGGACGCGGTGACCACGGACAAAGTCGGCGTCGTGGTTGGGCGCAATGCCTTCGCCTTTATGGCAATCGTTGCATTCCTTGATCGCCATCTTGGCGTATTCCGCGTGAGACATCTTCTTGTCGGCGTACGACCGTTGCTGTAAACAGATCAGGCCGAAGCCGAGAAGTGCCAGGATTAATACAATTCGCTTCACGTAGGTCCCTCCTTTCTAAAAGTCGTAGTTGAAGACCGCACGACCTTGCCAGTCGTTTTTGTACTGGGCATTGACGTTGTCTTCAACCCGGACGGACGCGGACATGTTCTTGGCAAGTTTGTATTTGCCGCCGACCCAGTATTTGCGCGCAGTTTCGTCCCCGGTCGTCCGGTCGAACTGGTAGACGTCGTACTGGAGGCCCGCAGCCAGTTCCAGAGGTTTGATCGGGGTGTAGTTCACCTCGGCGCTCCCGCCGTTCAGGTCGCCGCCGTAACCGTTGTTGTGGTCGTAGTTCAGGCTGATGAGTACCTGGTCGATCGGACGAATCCGGCAGCCGACCTCGACGACGTCGGAGGCATCGCTGCTCTCACCGTAGAATTGCCTGGTGTAGCCGGCGTTGACCGACAGTTTGTCGTTGATGGTGTAGTCGGCACGGATGAGGGCTTCCTGGTAACGGTCAACGGCAAATATCGAGTAGATGGACGTTGAGTCGAAGGTCGGGTAGCTCTGATACCATTCCGCGGTCAGGATCAGGTCCGCCGTGGGGAAGTATTTGATGCCCGTGAGAAGTTCGCTGAAGGTTTCACTCGGCAGGTCGAACCGGGTGTTGGCGTACAGTTTGAACGAGTTCCAATACTGTTTGAAGGTGCCGCCGATCTGGTCGCGCGCGACGCCGTCCTTGTCCAGCTTCATGAAGTAGCTGACTTCGGCGTCGGTGTTTTTGTACCCGTTCAGGTACGCGGCAACGCCGAAGGCGAAGTCGTGGTCCCGGGTCGCCTCGCCATTCAGGTCGAAGTAGACGTTGCGGCCGCCCATCACCGAGAAGGCGACCGGACCGACATTCTTCAGGTCGATCTTGCCACCGTCGATCAGGGCAGAACCCGCCGCGTAGTTGACGAATTGCCGACCGAGGCGAATGTCCACCTTGTCGAACAGGTTGCTGTAGTCGCCGTACAGGTAGTAGAGCCGACCGTTGATACCCTCACCGTTGCGGATGTCTTCGGTGACACGGCCGTATCCCTGGAATGACAGCTTGCCTTCTTTGTCGATCTGGGTGACCGACAGGTTGAGATACTCTCCGAGTTCGGCCTGTTTGTTGCCGGTAAAGATGTCGTTGAACCAGCCAAACTGGGTCGAGCTTCTGCCGTGAATCTCCGCCGGCCACGCAGCGGTCGAGCCAAACACAACCGCTGAACAGGCCAACAGGCAGAATAATCTTTTACATGTCATCAGAAACCTCCTTTCATGTAATCTCAAATCTTGAAAAACAAACAAACTTCGTGCGTTTCTTCACCACCTTTCTATCCATTAATATCTGGTCAACGAAAACATTGACAAAACACGAACACATTTTACCGCCCTGACGCGAAACGGCGACCACCATAAGCTGCTTCTTGCCGTTAAGCGCAAAGCATCAATCACATACGCATCAACCTCATAATACATTGAAATAAAAGATTAAAATAAAATTACGCTGAAATCGAATACAGAATGAAGCGCTTGCAAAGTTTACCGGCAAAAACGCCATATCACGCATCCATCCGCGATATGGCGCTTTCACGGGACGGACAATCCCTGCCGCCACAATCGGTGTGACGGCACAAGATTATCAAAAAAACATAACAATTGAAGCTTGTTATAGCTGGACATTTCCTCACAGTGGCGCAAATACGAGTGTTACCCCGTATTCGAGACCGATAATTACTGCACAAAACAGGCCAAGAGCGCCTGTAACTTGCTGATAAGAGTATTGTTTTGGAAAAGTGACGAAAAAATAGCACGATAGAAGGTTGCTGCACGACGGCTGCCGGCAAAGATCACAATCACCGGTGGCGGTTCTCCGCGATTTAGCGCAAGCAACAACGCCAAACAACCGATCCCACCCCGAGCCCTATGGCGGAGTTGCCCACGCAGCAAGTAATGGCCATATGCCGTAGACAAAACCGATACTAAACGGTATTGTAAAAGTCAAGCATCAACATTGACAAACAGGTCGCATAGTTATTACTATTGTTTGAGCACCAAAGAAAAACCGATCAACCAAGGAGGTTGGAATAAGGAGTTATGCCTGTCTACGAATATTGTTGTTCAGCCTGCAACCACCAGTTCGAGCTTCGTCAGAAATTTTCCGATCCGCCGGCCAGTGAATGCCCCAAGTGCGGCGGGGCCGTGCAAAAACTGATATCCTCCACCTCGTTCAGCCTGAAGGGTGATGGCTGGTTCAAAGAGGGATACTGCCACAAAGCGGATGGTCCCAAGCCCGCGGCCTGCGCAGGCGGAAGCTGTTGCGGGGGACACTGACCCCCCGGCGTTTACCTTGAAAATCCCCCGTTTGGGGGATTTTTTTTGTCGAAAATCATGTGCCGTCGCCCGACAACCCGCAAAATATCTTTACAAATCACCGGGTTGAAACGTAGTATACGCTGACGTTCCAGCCCGCGCATCACCGGGTTGTCCCCCTGGCATGGCAATGGGGCGGCAAAGAGAGCGACCAGCCGAAAACCGAACTAGCGAGAGGGACTCACATGAAAGTCAAGAAAGCGGTATTCCCGGTCGCCGGACTCGGCACCAGATTTCTACCCGCCACCAAATCCTCACCCAAGGAAATGCTGCCGTTGATCGATAAGCCGCTGGTGCAGTACGTGGTCGAGGAGGCGGTTGCTTCGGGAATCGAGCAGATTCTGTTCGTCACCGGCAGGGGCAAGCGGGCCATTGAAGACCATTTCGACATCTCCATCGAACTGGAGTCGCATCTGGAGGAACAGGGGAAACTGGCGACCCTGAAGGCAATCCGCGAAATCGCGAAGATGCTCGATATTTTCTACGTCCGCCAAAAAAAGGCGCTCGGGCTAGGGCACGCCATCCTCTGCGCCAAGGACTTTGTGGGCAACGAGCCTTTTGCCGTCCTTCTGGGTGACGATATTATCGACAGCAAACGCCCCTGTTTGCGGCAACTGCTGGATGTCTTCGAAGAGCGTGCAGGTTCGGTGCTGGCGCTTGAGCAGGTCCCCCTGGAGAATATCTCCTCCTACGGCTGCGTAAAGGCGGACCGGTTATCCGAGCGTGTCTTCAAGATCGAGGACATGGTGGAGAAGCCCAAACGGGAGGAGGCGCCTTCGGACATGGCCATTATCGGCCGTTACGTCCTGACGCCGCGGATTTTCGGGATTTTGGAGCAACAGGAACCGGGCAAGGGGGGGGAGATCCAGCTTACCGACGCCATCCTCAAACTTTCAAAGGAAGAATCGGTGTACGGCTGTCTTTTCGAGGGATTGCGCCACGACTGCGGCGACAAATTGGGCTTTCTCAAGGCCACGGTGGACATGGCCCTGAAACGGAGCGAGTTCAAGGTCGAGTTCGAGCGCTACCTGCATCAGAGACTGGCGCAGTAACTGCCGCCGCCCAGGGGAGACGCTCCGGGGCGGCACGCCCGGCCGTCTATTTCCGTTCCTTCTGCCAGACGTATTCCGGTTCGAAATAGGGGGCATAAAAACCGGGGAAGGGAAAAGGGAAGGTGATGACCTCGCCCACGCCGCTCAACGTTCTGACCAGCGTCATGCCGATCCCCTTGAGAGGCCCGACGGTGAGTCCCATCCCGACCCCATCCTCGTGAAAAGTCTGATAGACCTGCTTCGGCAACTCCCACCATCCCAGAGTAACATTGGATACCCCGCGAACCATCTTGACAGACATCCCCCCGACCACCTCCTGGGGTGTCGAGGTCTCCACCGTTTTGAACTGGTCCGTGGCGCGGGACGGTTGCGCACAGAGGCTTACCGCCAGGAGGAGGCCCGCTGCCGTCAGGGAACGAATCCGCCGCATGCTAGTGCGCCTCCTGCTGGGAAGGCTCCGTAACGCTTTGGGAGGAAACTGCCGACGTATCCCGTTTGGGCTCCCACCCTTCCCACACGTAGGCCGGGTCGATCATGGGGTCGTAGTAACCGGGTTGGGGGACAAGGAAAAAAACCGCCTCCGTCACGCCGATGAATCCCCGGTACAGCGTCATGCCGATCCCCTTGAGCGGACCGACGACATACCCGACCTTTCCCATATCGCGGACGGTCAGTACCGACTGCTTGGGGATTTCGACAATGCTGGTGGCAAAATTGGTTACGCCGCGGGTAAATTTGACGGCCATCTTTTCGGCGATCATCTCAGGCTGCTGATCGGCTCGGGCCATAACCGGAACCGTCAGTACGACGGCCAGTAGCATAACGGAAAGCAGCAGGTTCGTCTTCATGGCATCTCCTTTTGTCCGCGATTACTGTCTTTATTAGCCTCTTACCACAAACGACCTCTGCATGCAAGAAGGTTCACAAGTCGAAAAGCGTTGGCTCCTTGGGGAGATATGGCTCGAAACGCCGTTTGAGATGGCGCAGCTTATCGACGTAGTAGGGGATGTTAATGTCGGGGCGCTCGGGGACGAAAGCGCTCACGGGGCGGCAATGCTCGTACGCCGTCGCGTCCCGGCCCGACCCGCCGACATAGTAGCTCACCTGATCCCCGGCCCGGTAGACGCGCTGCGATGCCAGGGCGATCTCGAAGGCGGCGGCAGGGTTGCGCCGCCCCTTTTCGACCTTCTCCCGGTAGGTGGCCGGCGACTCGTTGAGCGTCTCGGTGCGGGCAACCCATGCCACATCCAGATCCCTGGACCGAAGGCGGGTCAGATACCCCTGGTACAGCCGCTCTATATCCGCCGATGAGCCGGTCAAGAGCAGCGTAATGGCGTCACGCATGAACTCCCGCAGGTAACGTTCCAGCCCCCGGGAACGGAGCCCGCTCCCCCTGATGACGACCCGGCCGCCGTAGTCCAGGAGGGCGTAGTTCTTGGCCTTGTAGGCGAACATGGACCGGTACCTGCCGTCCATCTCCACCTCGATCCCTTCGGGAACCCCCCGGGATACCCGTTCCACGAGGGCCGCCTCGTCGGCCTCCGTAACGCACGAGTCCGGCGGCCTGAAGTAGATCCCGTCCGTATCCACCTCCACCGGCACCGCCCCCTCCGCCTTCAGCAACGCGATCATGCTCCTGATGGTCAGACGCCCCAGGCGGGTGACCTCGGCAGCGGCCTCGGGGTCGGAAAAATTATGGAGCGGAGCCCCCAGGTAGCCGAAAAACGAATTGATCAGCACCTTGAAGACCTGTTGCAGGGCATCGTAGTAGTGACGCTCGCTCTCGGCGGCGCTCTCCCGGGCGGCCCGCTTTGCCTCCAGCCGGAAGCGGCGCAGCTCCGCCAGCATCGGGAGGAAAAGCCCCAGGGTATCCTTGACCGGGCCGAGCCGGTAGGCCAGCATCAGGGAGGGGTAGAGCGACGCCACGTCACAATGGACGATCGGCCCCGAGACTCCCTGCACCGCACTCTCCGTGTATCCCCCCTCGAAGGCGGGCGCTTCGCCGGTGCGTTGGGGGATGGCATGGCCACGGTGCAGATACTCCCGCAGAAACAGCGCATTGATCCGGGTTGCGTTGCCCCGCAGGGGGCAGTTCTGAAAGGAGTAGGGGAAGATGCGGGTCTGCAGGAACCAGGGGTAGCCCAGCAGGCGGAACAGAGCCAGGGTCTCGCGTACATCGTCCAGGTTATAGCGGTAGAGCAACTCCGGGTCGTGGTCGAAGGTTGCGGCAATCCCGTTCCCCTCCAGATAGACCCGTTCGTCCGCGGCGATGCCGAAATGCCGGGCCACCTGTTTCAGGCCGTGGCTTTCCAGGCTGCGCAGCGAGATGTCGTAGAGCTGCACCAGAAAATAGGTATCGATGATATGACGGCCGTACACATCCCACCGCGGATAGTCGATGACCTTCTCCGCCAGGGCCCAGCGGGAATTGGCCGTGATGTGGGGGGCGGCACCGTTACGGCCCCAGGTGAGGCGGATGCCGTGCAGCGCGGCGCGCGTGGCGATGTACTCCAGGTCGAACCGGAAGATGTTGTGGCCGATGATGACATCCGGGTCGCAGGTCCGGATCGCCTCGTTGAGCGCCCGGAGCATGGCCGGCTCGTCGAGCAGGTCGCCGCGCAGCACGGTTTCCTGGCCGTGGGAATCCTTGAGGGCGATGGAGACGATCCGGTCTTCCCGGCGTTTTGGGTTCGAAAACTCGAACCCCTCGGCGCAGTAGGTTTCTATGTCCAGCGCCAGGCAGCGCAGGTCGCCGAACTCCAGTCCCTTGAACAGCGTAGCGCCGGTGGCCAGCAGGTACTGATGGGAAAGGTCGGAGATGAACAGGTAGGGGGCAGCGGCGCTGCCGGCCGGCACCCCGGTTTTGGCGGCCAGGAAGTCCCGCGCCGTCAGGCAATCGCCCCACGAATCGAACAGGAGCTGGAACCGGTAGAAATCGTCGCCCGCCAGTTGACGCACCGAGCAGGGCGCCCGGCAACCGCTCACCAGGGCCGGGTCACTGAGCAGGATGAACGGGCGGAACGGCTCGTCATGGAACTGAACGCCGTGGCCCGTCCTGAAGAAGAGGCGCATAAACGGACCCGCCGGCTCCACGGCAATGATGCCGGTCCGGTTGTCATGGCCGAACAGTAACGGGTTATGTCCCATATCGCTCATCTGCATGGCGGCGACTCTCTCTAAGAGGTTGTTGAAAAACAGCATCTCGCCGCCGTCCTCGAAGTCCCTTTGTGCGGCGTAGCGCTGCTACGCCTCCGCGGGGCTTGTCTAGCGGGTGCGACGATCTGACTATTTTTGAACAACCTGGGCTTTTCAACAGCCTACAAGTGTGCCGTGGTTACTGGCGGCTGAACAAAAAAGGCGCAGCAAGAATGCCGCGCCTTTTCACGAATGGTGCCCTCATGGCCACGGGAGGATTGTTGCGTCTCTTAGCGGGCACCGGGTACACAGCATGCTCCCATGCTATTTGGCGTGTTTGGCAAGGTAGGTGGCAACCCCTTCCTCTGTCGCCTTCATGGCTTCGTCGCCTTCCTGCCAGTTGGCCGGGCAGACCTGGTCGCCGTGGGTTTCGACGAACTGGAGGGCATCCACCATGCGCAGTGCCTCAGCCACATTGCGGCCCAACGGCAGGTCGTTGATGACCGCGTGGCGGATGACGCCCTTGGTATCGATCAGGAAGAGGCCGCGCAGGGCAACGGATTCGTTGAAAAGGATGCCGTATTCCCTGGCGATGTTCTTGTTCAGGTCGGATACCAGCGGATACTGGATATTGCCGATGCCGCCATCCTCGACCGGGGTGTTTTTCCAGGCCAGGTGGGTGAATTTGGAGTCTATGGAGACGCCGATCACCTCGGTGTTGCGCTTTTTGAACTCATCCAGCTTCTTGTTGAAGGCCAGGATCTCGGACGGGCAGACAAAGGTGAAGTCCAGCGGGTAGAAAAACAGGATGACATTTTTGCCCTTGAGGCTGGATATGGTGATCTGACCGAAGGTATTGTCGGGCATGACCGCATCGGCGGTGAAATCGGGGGCTTGTTGGGTGACGAGAGTAGCGACAGGCATGGGATTCTCTCCTTTTTTGGAATAGTTACATCGAATGTGTAACTAATACCAGCCAATCCGGCACCTGTCAAGAAGATAAAAATAGTCTTTTAGTCTTTTTAATGCCGAAGACGCTGTGAAACCGGCAATCTATCGGTTGTCATTGGAAAGCGGGTGACAAAAATGTTCTTGACTCTTTGCTTCAAGCGATTTAGTTTAACATTAAATCGTTTAGCACTAATCAAATGTGAGACCTGCGGGCGATGAGGAACTGCTGCTTACGGCGGGCAGGGAAACAGCGGTACTCCTGCTGTCGATCCGACCGGGCTCGGAAGCACGCTTTCAACAATCAAAAAAGGAGATGTTGTATGCAGAGTTCATTTTGGGATGCCGTAAAGACGAGAAGATCCTACTACACTATCAGCAAAGAACGCGTCGCCACTGATGAGCGGATCGAGGAGATCGTGGGGGAGGCGGTGAAGCATGTGCCGTCATCGTTCAATTCGCAGAGCGCCCGGGTGGTCATCCTCCTTGGCGAACAGCATGATCGCTTGTGGGATCTGACCAAGGACGAATTGCGGAAGATTGTGCCGCCGGAGAGTTTTCCTGCCACTGAAGGCAAGATTGATGGAGCGTTTCGCAGCGGCTACGGTTCGATTCTCTATTTTGAAGAGACCAGCGTCATCGAGGGATTGCAGCAGAAGTTCCCGTTATACAAGGACAACTTCCCCGTCTGGTCCAACCAGTCCTCCGGCATGTTGCAGTTTGCCATCTGGACGGCTTTGGAGATCGAGGGATTCGGCGCCACATTGCAGCATTACAATCCGGTTATCGACGAGGCGGTAAAAACCGCCTGGAACATCCCGGCGACATGGAAACTGATGGCCCAGATGCCGTTCGGCAAGCCGGTTTCCCAGCCTGATGAGAAAGAGTTCCAACCTTGTGCGGAGCGGATAAGACTATTCAAATAGCTTTTGCAGCTACCACGATAAAGGAGCATAATGCCATGGCACCAGAAACCGGAAATGATACCTGCAGCGCTCGTGAGGAACACCAAGGCCACCTCTGCGAATTGGAAAGCCAGCAGGAGTGGGACATTATCAAACAGGTCACGGACCACCCCGCCGTTAGGTGCGAGAACTGCGGCAACGTGGCAAATTCCCCCAGAAACGTCTGCATGCCTACAGATTTATAGGGATAGCCGGTTACGGTTTCCCTCTGGCACGCCGTGCGGTAAAAACCGCCTCACGGCCAGCACTATAAAATCACCTGCAAGGAAAAGGAGAGTGTCATGAAGAAATTCGTCTGTACCATCTGCGGCTATGTTCACGAGGGGGATGCTCCACCGGCCGAGTGTCCCCAATGCAAGGCTCCGGCGGAGAAATTCGTCCTGAAAGACGACCTCGACCTTAGCTGGGCCGACGAACACCGGATCGGTGTCGCACAAGGAGTCGATCAGGAGATTATCGAAGGTCTCAGAAGCAACTTCATGGGCGAATGCACCGAAGTCGGCATGTATCTGGCCATGAGTCGTCAGGCTGACCGCGAAGGACATCCCGAAGTTGCCGAGGCCTATAAACGGATCGCTTTCGAGGAAGCAGAGCATGCCGCCAAGTTTGCCGAGTTGCTGGGAGAAGTCGTCAAAGCCGACACCAAGGCAAACCTTACGGTGCGTATTGAAGCCGAAAACGGGGCCTGCAAGGGCAAAAAAGAGTTGGCGACCAAGGCCAAGCAACTCAATTACGATGCCATTCATGACACCGTTCATGAGATGTGCAAGGACGAGGCCCGCCACGGGCAAGTCTTCGCCGGGCTGTTGAAACGCTACTTCTGAGATGTTCCCAAGGTTTCTGCCCGGGTAAAATCACGTACCCCGGACAGTGCCACGGTATCTCTCTCCTGATGTTGCCTAGCCCAACCGAGAGGAGCAAGAAGCCCCGACTCCGGGTCTCTTGCTCCTCTCATGACATAACAATTTCTGCAACCACGCCTACCCCTGGGGAACCGGCTGCATCGGCGTGACGAATCGTTCCATAACCCAGCCGCGCTCGCCGTTCGTCAACTCCACATAGTACCAGTCCGGCACCTTGCCGAGCACATTCAGCACCGTTCCCCGGCCGACCTCGGTCAGGATATCCTGCTCCAGGCTCGGGCCGCTGCGCACATTCAACAGTTCACTCTGCACCACGACCCGCTGGCCGGACTGGCCGACGCTCGGCGCGGGGGTTACCGCCGTCGCCGGCGGCTCCACCACCGCATACCCCTCGGGGACCTGCCGGTAGTAGATGCCGTTCAACTCATAGTAGGTGAGCCCACCCACCACGAGGGCGGCAAAACCCAAGGGGAGCGTGGGGACGATCAAACCAAACGGCGGAGCCACCAGAAAGAAGCCATCGCCCCCCCGGCGATAATAGCGGCCCCGGGTGAAATAGAACGAATCCCTGCCGTACCCTATGACCCGGTGCTCCCGGGGCAGTTCGCGAAAACGCGGTCCCGACCAGTATGCGGGTGGAGGCGACCGCCATGCCCACGCATCCCCGAACGTCATAAACGACGTCCCGAGGAGCGCCAGACACGCTGCCAGCGGATACCATCTCCGTTTCTTGAACATTACCATACCCATTACCTCCTGTTTTCACCTTGTGGTGCGTCGTAACCTTTCACTCCGTTCGCGGGGCGGGCCCCACACGGGACATTAGCCGTCGGCAGGCGTCGGCCGCACGGTTGATTCGGGCAGAATCCGGGGCGATTCGCCCGGCGTGAACGGCAACAGCAGAATCTGTTGAACCCCGCTGCTGCGAAAGCGGATCTGCAGCCGCAACGCCTTGGCGCTTTGGGCCTCGCCCGGGAAAAAGATGAAGCCGCTGGCCAGTGAACCGGCAGGGATTGCCTTGCCTTCCAGCACCTTTTCGCGAACATCGCCGGCAATCCGCGCCCGCTCTTCCCGGTCATCGGCCTTTGATGCCCCGCCGATGACGGCGCCGCCGGCTGCGCCCAGGACGCCCCCCGTTAGCGCCGCACTGCCGGCCCTATGACCGGATACGACCCCCAAGGCCAGACCAAGAATGGAACCGGCCGCGGCGCCGTACATGGCCCCTTTGCCGGCACCGCTGCCGATGGCCCCTCCGGCGGTCGCCGTATCGACACGACCTATCGCCTCCCCTTGGGTCAGGACCTTCCAGTAACGGTTGTTGCCATCGATGAGGAAGGTTTGCGCCGCCATGACCTCAACCCCCTGCCCGCTTTGGTTGTCCAGCACCAGTTGGATCGGGAGGAGGCCGGCGCTGCGGACATCGAAGCCAAAGGCGTCGTCTGCCTTGGCGGGATCGGCGAATGCCTCGGCCCCGACCCTCAAGCCGTTTACCTGCAAAGAGGTGGCGTTATCCTGCGGGGCGAGAAAGGGGACCGACCTGCTTTGGTACGCGACGCACCCCGTAAGATGGGCGGCAATAACCATGACACTCAGAATTTTCTTCATCGCTCAACTCTCCCAAAATGCAAAACAGCAACCCGCACGGGCCGGTCTTGCGGATACCTCTTTGGGCGCCCATCCCTCACCGGGGACAGGCGCCCCCTCTCCGGTTACTTATCCGTGGTTTCGGAGTGTTTCTGGTACAGTGCCTTCAGCTTGGCAAGCTGGTCCGGCGTCAGAATGGCCCGGAACCGGGCGCCGACCTTGGCTTTGTTGATATTCAGGTCCGCCTGGATGCCGGCAATCTTGGCAGTTTCGGCGCGGATGGCCGCTTCGTCGATGCTGTCGGCGTGGAGCAGCGCCTCCAGGTTTTTGCGTTCCGTACGGAGGTTGGCGACTATCGGCTTCACCACATCCCTGTTCCCCTGGAAGATCGCCTTGGCCTGGGCTTTCTGGGCGTCGGTCAGGCCAAGTTTGCCGAAGAGTTTACCCACGTGCTTGTGCTGCTGCCTGCCGCAGCCGCCGTCGTCCCAACCGCCGTCGTGCGCCTGTGCAATGCCGGCAAACGCCGTCACTGCCGTAATACAAAGCATCGCCGCAATTCTCTTGATACCGTTGTGAGAGTTTCCCATGATTTTGTACCTCCGGTAAATAATGACATCTACCTTCTAGACACCACGACTCCCGAAAAGGTTACTATGCCCTGAAAACCTTTTTGTATCAGGGGACTGGGCGGCGCTAGCCATGAGTGCCGGTGGAGGGGGAGGAGAGAAGGGACGCGGATGCACGCGAACGGCAAGCACTGTGGCTTGCGGCAAGGGAAAGCGCAACGTCATCGTTTGAGCGCGGCGCTGGTTTGGACGGCCTAGCGGCCGGAACGGTAATGGCGTTCAATCTCTTCGACCAGATGCGCCAGGGTGGAGTTGGACGGCTCTATGTCGACCTTGAGCCCCAGGCTCCGGCAGGCCTTGGAGGTAATGGCCCCGATGCTGGCCACCGACACCCCCTTCAGCATGTCCACCAGGAGGTCGCTGCCCAGCATGTCGGCCAGGTTGTGGACCGTGGACGAGGAGGTAAACGTGATGCAGTCGACGGTGCGCTTTTCCAGGGAAAAGAGCGCTTCGGGCGGCAACCGGTCCGGCATGACGTTGCGGTAGGCGACCGGGCTGTCCACCTGGGCTCCCATGCGTTTCAGTTCACAGGGGATGACCTCGCGCGCCTTGTCGGCGCGGGGGAAAAGAACCCTGGCACCGTTCATCGCCAGCTTGGCGAATTCGGCCACCACCCCTTCAGCCTTATAATCCGTAGGGACCATGTCGGGAAGAATGCCGCAGGCGCGTATCGCTTCGGCCGTCTTCGGTCCCACCGCACAGACCCGGCAGGTTCCCACCGCCCTGGCATCCAGGCCCAGAAAGGCGAGACGCTGGAAAAACCGGCGCGCCCCATTGACCGAGGTCAGCACCAGCCAGTCATAGTCGCTCATGTTCCGGATGGCGCCATCCAGCGGCTCCCAGGATTCCGGGTCCACCAGCTTGATGGTGGGGCACTCCATGACCAGCGCCCCGCGATCGGTCAGCATGGCGGCAAATTCCCCGGCTTGGTCGGCGGCGCGCGTCACCAGTATCTTGCGGCCGAAAAGCGGGCGGTTGTCGAACCACCGCAACCGGTCTCTCAACGCGACCACCTCGCCGACAATGGTCACGGCCGGCGGCTTGAAGCCGATAGCCTCGGCCCGGTCGGCGATGTCGCCCAAGGTGCCGACCAGGACCTGCTGTGTCGGCGCCGTTCCCCAGCGTACCAGCGCCACCGGCGTCTCCGGGCTTCTGCCGTGCCGCAGCAAACGCTCCATGTTGTTCCGCAGGGTGGTGATCCCCATGTAAAAGACCACCGTGCCGTTGCCCAGCGAAAGGCGGTCCCAGTCGATGGCCGACTCGCTCTTCTCTTTGCCCTCGTGACCGGTGACAAAGGCCACCGAGGCGGTGAAATTGCGGTGGGTCAGGGGAATGCCGCTATAGGCCGCCGCGCCGACCGCAGCGGTAACGCCCGGCACCACCTGGAAGGGCACCCCGGCCGCGCTCAGCGCCTCGCATTCCTCGCCGCCCCGCCCGAAGACGAAGGGGTCCCCCCCCTTGAGCCGGACCACGGTCTTCCCCTCGCGCCCCTTTTCCACCAGCAGACGGTTGATCTCCTCCTGGTCCTGATTGTGGCGGCCGCCGATCTTGCCGGCGTAAATCAGTTCCGCATCGGCCGGCGCATGGGCCAGGAGTTGCTCGTTGGCCAGGTAGTCGTAGATCACCACCTGGGCCCGCTGCAGACACTCCACCCCCTTGAGGGTGATCAGCCCCGGATCGCCGGGACCGGCGCCGACGAGATAAATCATCCCGGTATGCTGCGCCGGACTGTTCATGGATGCGAAGGAGAACTGATCTCTCTCTGGTAGACCTCTTCAAGGATAGCCTTGCCCCCCTCGCCCAGGAGCTGGTCGGCCAGCTGGGTGCCCAGCTTCTCGCACTCTCCCACCGGTCCGGTGACCTCCCCGCGTACGGAACGCCGGCCATCAACCGCCGCGATAAAGCCGACCAGGCGCAAGGCTCCGCCGTCGACCGTCCCATGGGCCGCAATGGGCACCTGGCAACCGCCCTCGCAGCGTTTCAGCAGGGCGCGCTCGGCCCGTACCGCATAGCTGGTGTCCGGGTGGTTGAAGAAATCGATGGTCTCCGTGATCACGGCGTCGTCCAGACGACACTCGATACCAAGCGCCCCCTGGCCGATGGCCGGGATGGAGAGATCCGTATCCAGGTATTCGGCGACCTTTTCGGTGAAACCGAGCCGTTTCAGGCCGGCTGCGGCCAGGATGACGGCATCCAGGTTATCGTCTTCCAGCTTGCGGATGCGGGTTTCCACATTGCCGCGGATAATGACCATCTGCAGGTCGGGGCGCACCTTCAAAAGCTGGGCCTGGCGGCGCAGGGCGCTGGTGCCGATGCGGGCCCCCTGGGGCAATTGGCTGAAGGTGACGTTGCGGGAGATGACGGCGTCGCGCGGGTCTTCCCGCTGGGTGATGCAGTGCAGCCCCAGCCCTTCCGGGAACTCGGTCGGGACGTCCTTCATGCTGTGCACGGCGATGTCGATATCCCCCCGCAGCATGGCCTCTTCGATCTCCTTCACGAACAGCCCCTTACCGCCGACCTGGGCCAGGGGCACGTCCAGGATCTTGTCGCCGATGGTCTTGATCTTGGTCAGGGTGACCTCCATGCCGGGATAGCGCTTCTCCAGCTCGGACTTGACCCAGTTGGCCTGCCAGAGGGCCAGCTGACTGGCACGGGTGCCGATGCGTAACTGTTTGGGGGGCATAATCTGTCTCCATTCGCGAGGAAATTCAAACAAATTCAAAAAAACACACCAACGTCTGCCACAGAGACACGGAGACACAGAGGTTCATAGAGAAAGGCGAAATGCTTTTCGGGAAAAGCAGGAATGTTGTCTTTTGGCCTGTCTTGCTTTTCCGGTTTTCTCTGTGTCTCCGTGTCTCTGTGGCGGATTATGCTGTTTAGCTTTCAAGCCTCACACGATGACCGGCAAGCGCTCCGTCAGCCTGATCTCCTGGGGCGTCACCAGCGCCCGGTAGGCCAGGGCCTCCACGCCGCTGTCCAGGGCCAGCCTGAGCAGCCGCCCGTATTCCGGGTCGATGGCGTCGGCCGGGGAAACGCCGGCGCCGTCTCCGCGCTGGACCGTGAAGAAGATCACCCCCCGGTCCCCCTCCCCGACGACCCGCATCAACTCCCGCAAATGCTTCTGGCCGCGGGTGGTGACGGCATCCGGGAACAGGGCCCGGCCGCCTTCCACCAGGGTGACGTTCTTGACCTCCACAAAGCAGCGTCCCCGCGCCCCTTCCAGGAGCAGGTCGATACGGCTGTGTTCGCCATAGGGCACCTCGGGCCGGATCGTCCCGTACCCCTGCAACTCCGCCACCGTACCGTCTTCGATCGCCTCCCGCGTCAAGCGGTTGGGCAGGGCGGTGTTGATGCCGGCCCAGAAGCCGTCCGCCTCCACCAGTTCCCAGGTGAGGGGGTATTTGCGCCCCACGTTGGCGCTGCGGGAGAGATACACCCTGCTGCCGGGGACGGCGCACCCCTTCATGCTGCCGGAGTTGGGACAGTGGACGGTCACGACCGTGCCATCCTCCAGCTCCACATCCGCCAGAAACCGCTTGTAACGCTTGACCAGGCGGCCCGCAATCAGCGGCGGCAACCTCATGGCCGGGCGCCCCGGGCGCTACACCTCAAGTTCCAGCTCTTCGTGCTCTTCGAGGACAGCCTCGAGTTCGAAGAGCTGCCGCAAGCCGTCCACGTACAGGTCCACACGCCCCCCCTGGCCGGCCTTCTTCAACACCGTGGTGGGGGTATGGAGCAGTTTGTTCATCATGGCCAGGGTCAGGGCCTCCAGGCGCTTCTCCGCGTCGGGGGGCAGGTCCTTCCAGTTGGACAGGGTCTTCTCCAACTCCGCCCGGCGGATCTCGTCGAAGTGGTTGCGCAGCGCAACAATGGTGGGGGTGACCTCCAGGGACGCGAGCCACTTGAAAAACTGGCCGATCTCCTGGTTGACGATCTCCTCGGCCTTCTCGGCCTCCAGGCTGCGCTGGGCCAGATTGGCCTGGACGATCTCCTGCAGGTTGTCCACCGTGAAGAGGTAGGCGTTCTCCAGGTCGTCCACCTTGGGGTCGATGTCCCGGGGCACGGCGATGTCGATGAAGAACATCGGCTTGAACTTGCGCCGCCTGACCACATCCTCCACGTCCTTGGGGCCGATGATGACATGGGGGGCACCGGTGGAGGAGAGGATGATGTCGGCCCGGTGAAGGTGCTGGAACAGCTCCTCGAAGCGCACCGCCTCGCCGCCGAACTCCTCGGCCAGGCGCTCGGCCCGCTCGAAGGTCCGGTTGGTCACCATCACGCCGCGGGCGCCGCTGTTCATGAAGTGCTTGGCGGCCAGTTCGCACATCTCGCCGGCGCCGATCAGCATCACGGTCTTGTCGGACAGGTTGCCCAGGATCTTCTTGGCCAGCTCGACCGCGGCAAAGGCGACGGAAACCGCCGAAGAGGCGATCTTGGTCTCGGTGCGCACCCGCTTGGCAACGGAAAAGGCCTTGTGGAGAAAGCGGTTCAGGATGATGCCGGATGACTTGTATTCGGCGGCGTAGCCGTAGGAGGTCTTGATCTGCCCCAGGATCTGGGGTTCCCCCACGACCATGGAGTCCAGACTCGACGCCACCCGGAAGACATGGCGGATGGCCGCTTCGGAATGGTAGCTGTAGAGGTGGGGCTCAAGGGATTCGAGGGGGATATGGTGATATTCCGCCAGGAAACGCTTGATCCGGGCGATGCCCCCCGCGATGTCGCGGGTTGTGGCATAGATCTCGACCCGATTGCAGGTGGAGACGATCACCCCCTCGACGATCTCGTCGAGGGCGACCAGTTCGTGGAGCGGTTTCTCGATCAGGTTGGGCGAAAATGCGACTTTTTCCCGTATTTCAACGGTTGCGGTCTTATGGGAGAGACCAACGACGATAATATTCATTCAGCACGCATTCCTTACAGCATGTGATAACTGCTGAAACGATGAGCTAGAGTACGATATCCTATTTATAGCTGTGGAGGCCGGGCAGCCACATGTTCACCCCGATAAAGGTAAACAGCATGATCAGAAACCCTGCGATGGAGAGCAGGGCGGCCCGCTTTCCGCGCCAACCGGTGGTCATGCGGCCGTGCAGAAGGGCGGCATAGATGAACCAGGTAATCAGCGACCACGTTTCCTTGGGGTCCCAGCTCCAGTACGTACCCCAGGCCTTTTCGGCCCAGATGGCGCCCGAGATGATCGCAACCGTCAGGAGCGGAAAACCGATGGTCAGGCAGCGATAGTTGATGTCGTCAAGGGTGTCGAGGGAAGGCAGCTTCTGGAACAGGGCGCCGAATTTCTTTTTCTTGAGAAAATGCTGCTGGATCAGGTAGATCACGGCAGCGGCGAAGGCGATGGTGAAGGTCGCATAACTGACGAAGGCCATGATGGTATGCACCCACAGCCAGCCGCTCTTGAGGGCCGGGTTGAGCTCCTTGATCACCGACGGGAAGGCGCTGGAGCCGATGATCATGAGAAGCGCCAAGGGAATGACGAACGAGCCCAGGATGGCGATCTTGTACTTGCGCACGAACAGGAGGAACGCCCCCACAATGACGAGGCTGAAGAAGGAGAGGGACTCGTGCATGTTGGTGATCGGCAGGTAGCCGGCCGAATTGAAGCGGTGGATGGTGGAGAGGAGGTGGGCCACAAAACCGGCGGCCACCAGCCGGCTTGCCCATGTCGCCACGCCCTGCGTCGTGCGCAGCAGATAGCCAAGGTAGAGCACGGTAGCCAAACCGTACAACACCAGGGTGCAATAGAAGAAAATCTGGCTCATGAAATGTCCTTGGGTGCGGAAAGCTCGGCGATCAGGCATCTCGCCTTCGTGCGTAAAACCGCTTTATTGTATGTGGTGCCATTCCCTTCCGTCAATAGCTTTTCTCGGTCGGCGGCCAGTTGCTCCACAATATCTGCGTAATCATTGCCAATCATGCCGGCGATGGCGTCGCGCACCTCGACGGCGAGGGCCGGGCAGCGGCCGCCCGTCGAAACGGCGATCTCCAGCCCTCCCCGCCGCAACACCGCGGGGAAATGGCAATCTCCCGCCTCCGGCTGGTCGGCAACGGAGACAAGAATGCTTCTCTCCCCGGCCTCCTGCGCTACCCTGCGGTTCAGGGCGGGGTCATCGGTTGCCGCCACCACCAGCGTAACGCCGTCCAGGTCGGCGGTTTCATAGCCGCCGCTCCGTATCGTCACGGCGCCGGACGCTTCCTGCTCCCGTATCGCGGGCAGCACCGCCGGGGCGACGACCCGGACCATGGCCCCCGCCTCGCGCAAGGCCTGCAATTTCCGGGCGGCCACCTTCCCGCCCCCCACTATCAGGACGGCCCGTTTCCCCATATTTATGTTCAGGGCAAGGTACGGCATCGGTTCCCTTCCGCAAAAAGCCCCCGCCCGGCCCGCTCACTTGTGCCGGGCGGGGCGGAGAGGCGGGGGTGGAATCTGCGATTTTGATCGAAGAATTGCCAACATACAACCTTTCGTCCCGTAATTCAACAAATGGGATACCTACTGAGTTTATTCTTGATTTTTTCCCCGGCTGGTATATCATTTTTCAACTATGAACCCACCAAAAGGAGATGTTTTTTATGTCCAGTGAAAAGGTACTTGCATTCACCGATGCAAATTTTGAGCGCGAGGTAATCCAGTCCGATATCCCGGTGCTCGTTGATTTCTGGGCTACATGGTGCGCCCCCTGCAAGGCCATCGCCCCGCTTGTGGATGCGGTTGCCGACGAATATGCCGGCAAGGTCAAGGTCGGCAAGGTCAATGTGGACGAAAATCAGGCAACGCCCGGCAAATACGGCGTGCGCGGTATTCCCACCATCATCCTGTTCAAGGGCGGGGCCGTCATCGACCAGATCGTCGGAGCGGTTCCCAAATCCCAGTTGGACGCCCTGATCGCCAAGGCGCTCTAACAACCATGATGGAGCGTATCAGACCTGTCCGCGGGCTTGTCATGGGCCTTGCCATAACCGGGCTCATAGCCCTGCTGCCGGCCCAGCTCCTGGCCCTGCCCAAGGCGGGGCAGCCGGCCCCCGCGTTCAAGGTGGTCACCACGTCGGGCCAGCCGGTGTCCCTGGAAAACTACCGGGGATATGTGCTGATCATCGATTTCTTCGCCACATGGTGCGAGCCCTGCCGCATGTCCATACCCCACCTGGTGAAGATGAACCAGAAATACGGGAAGCAGGGGTTGCAGGTACTGGGGCTGAGCGCCGATGAGGATGGGGAGCGCGTCGTCAAATCATTTGCCGCGGAACACCACATCAACTATCCCGTCGCCCTGGCGGGGGACCCGGTTACGGAAGGGTTCGGCGTCCGCTCGGTGCCGGTCATGATCGTCATCGACAAGCGGGGCAGGGTTGCCGAGGTATTCAGGGGGTTTTCCGACGAGATCGGCGGTTCCATGGAGACCCTGGTCAAAAAGCTGCTGGCTGAAAAATAGACTCCTCCTCGTCCCTGCCATCCGTGGGATAAAAAACCTTCATCAGGCAGAGTCCACAGGCCGGCGCCGTAACGCCGGCCTTTTTCCTATCCCGGTTCTGCAGCAGCCAGGCGATGTGGTCCGGAGCAAAACGCCCCTTGCCGATATCGACCAGCGTCCCCACCATGACCCGGACCATGTTTTTCAGGAATCCCTCTCCCACCACATCGATGAAAAGAAAGCCATCCTCCTGCCGCATGGTAACGGAGTCGATCCTCCGCACCGTCGTTTTGGCGACGCAGTTGGAGGCCCTGAACGCCGCGAAATCGTGCCGCCCCTCGAACGCCGGCAGGGCCGCGCCCATGGCCTCCAGGTCGAGCCGTTCCTTGACCTGCCAGGCATGGAGGCGGTGTAACGGCGAGCGCACCGGGGAGAGGAGAATGGTGTAGCGGTAGTGCTTGGCCAGGGCGTCGCCGATCGGCTTGAAGCCGGCCCGGACCTCGGTGGCGTCGATGATGGCGATATCCGCCGGCAGGAACCGGTTGGTCCCCTCGACGAAGGCGCGCAACGGCAGGTCCCGGTGCGTCGTAAAGGCGGCAGCCATGCCCCGGGCGTGCACGCCCGCGTCGGTCCGCCCCGACGAGCGGAGCCGCACCGGTTCTCCCAGCAGGCGTTCCAGGGCCTCCTCGACGACCTGCTGTACCGCCAGGCCATTGGGCTGGATCTGCCAGCCGGAATAATTGGTGCCGTCGTACTCTATGGTCAGCTTGACGGTCCGCATCCGTCAGACGCCGGCCGGCGCGGGGGACCGGGCGGCAAGCGCCGCCAGTTCCGCTTCGTCGAAACGGTACCGTTGCCGGCAGAACTCGCAGGTGATGTCGGCGCCCTGCTCCTTCTCCCCCATGTCCCTGAGCTCGTCCGGCCCCAGGGTCAGGAGGGCGCGCTCGACCTTTGCCTTGCTGCAGCCGCAGCGGAAGAACGCCTCGCGCGTCTCCAGCAGGTTGCAGGCCATGCCGCCGAACAGCCCGTGCATGATCGCTGCAGGCCCCCCCTCCTGCAAGAGCGTGCAGAGCGGCGGCAGTTCCGCAATCCGCCGCATCATCCCGTCGATCTCCGCGCCGTCCGCCTTCGGCAGCGCCTGGACGAGAAAACCGCCGCACAGCGCAACGCCACCCTCCTCGTCCAGCGAGGCGCTCAGGCCGACAGCCGAGGGGACCTGCTCCGAGTCGGTCAGGTAGTAGGCCAGGTCGTCGCCGATCTCGCTGCTGCGCAGTTGCACCATGCCGTGGTACGGTTCCCCGCCCATCCCCAGGTCCTTTGAGACCGTGAGAAAACCGGCATGCCCCAGCACCCCCGGGACATTCCACCTCCCGTTCAGCGGAGGGGCCTCGGCGCCGGGATCGCCGACGCACCCCCGCACCGCGCCATCCGCTTCCGCTTCGATGATCATCTTGCCCATGGGGCCGTTGCCCTCGAATTTCAGCGCCACCCTCTGGCCCGGCTTGAGCTGGGCCCCGAGCAAGGCGCCACCGGCAAGGCCGCGGCCCAGGGCCACGCTTACCGTGGCCGCTGCCTGCTGAAGCGAGCAGATCTCACGGGCAAGGCCGCTGACGCTGCACGTCAGCACGCGTAGCCCGCCTGACGCGCTCATGGCGCGGACGATAGTATCGGTCATGGTATCGGTCTCCTTTTTCAACCTCTCACAAGGGTACAAGTTCCCGGCAATGGCGGCAACCATATTTCTTAGCCGGGGTACAGACACAAAAAAGGCCGCATGCCGGGATGCGGTCCAGTCAGATGCGAAAACGCCCCATTCCTGAACGGGACAAACGGCAGGAGCCGCTCTTCAGCGGCGGTTATTGCCGTTTGGCTTCAGGCCTTCCGCTTCCGCAGCGTGGTAACGCTCTCCCCGCCGATGCCCCAGTTGTCCGTCTCCACCTCGTCGATCACCACCACCGTAGTGGCCGGATTCTTCCCCAGCACATCCACCAGCAGCTGGGTGGCCCCCTTGATCAATTGGGCCTTCTGTTCGGCGGTCGCCCCTTCACGGGTGATCCTGATATTCACGTACGGCATGCCGTTGCCTCCTCGAAAAAACGGTAGCGACCCGGTCTGCCTGGCCGCCTTGACGTCAGATTATCCCCTGCTCCTTGACCTCCGCCTTGAGCCAGGCATACACCACCGGCGCCGCCACCAATCCCACAAGGCCAAAGACGGCCTCCATGAGCAGCATGGCGCTCAAGAGCTCCCAGGCGGTCGCCTGGACCTCATGCCCCACGATTCTGGCATTCAAGAAATATTCGGCCTTATGGATCACCACCAGAAACAGCAGTGAGGCGACGCCGACCCCCGGGGAGACGCCGAGGCTGATCACGACGATCACCGAGTTGGACACCAGGTTGCCCACCACGGGCAGCATCCCGACGGCAAAGGTCAGCAGGATCAAAACCGTTGCCATGGGGAGATGAACGCCGAAGAGCGGCAGCGCGATCAACAGGTAGACGGCGGTCAATGCCGTGTTGAGTGCCGAGATCTTCACCTGCGCGAAAACCACCTTGTCGAAGGCTGTGGCAAGCGCCCGCAGCCGGGAGCGCAGCGCCCCCGTGAACGGCGGCACCTGGTCGTGCTCCTTGAAATGATGGACGGCAGCCATCCCGCCGACGACCATGCCCAGCAGGATATGGGCAAAGACCTTGAGCCCCTCCATACCGGCGATTGAGATCTTCTGGACATGATCGCCCAGCATCTCCACCATCTGCTGACGCAGCCCTTCAATGGTCGTCGGCAGCACCTCGGCAACCGAGGCGGGGAGCGCCCGGCGCAGACTGCCGAAGGTCTCGACCACCATGGCGAGCAGGGCGCCGATGCCTTGGCTGCTGCCGATGAAAGACCAGGCGGCGGCGCACGCGCTGGTCAGGCAGGCGATGACGCACATGACGACAACGCCCAGGGCGACCGTATGCGCAACGCGGTTCATGTTCTTGGGGAGGTGGCGGGCGAGCTTCAAGGTCAGCACATACACCGCAAGGCCGGCAAACGCGGCCGGCAGCAGATGGAAGTGCAGGACGGCCACGGCGGCCGTTACGGCCAGGATATAACTGATCATGGTAGAGCGGGGCATGGGTACCTTCTCACTTGGGTCGAAATCCGGGGTGGGGTTGCAGGGGACCGTGCCGGTGCGTCGTCTCGCCACTCGCCGGGTCCGGGTCAACCACCGCCGCACCGGAGATTATCACGAATGGCTTCTCTGTTCCACATAAAGGCGCGCCCAAAGCCGTTACCGCTGCGGCGTCACTGCCGAAGCCGTGAATCAATCCCACCAAAAAAGGCACCCGGATCGCCTCCGGGTGCCTCTGGTCGTGCTGTTTATGCAGCTCGTCGCCGCTTCAGGCCTCCTCCACCCCGCCGCCAGGATGGAGGAACAGGTTCGGGCCGCCGCGCACCTTGCCCGCTTCCCCCATCAGCATATCCAGCGTCAGGGTCGCCAGGTCGTCG
Organism: Oryzomonas sagensis; assembly: GCF_008802355.1. Lineage (NCBI taxonomy): Bacteria > Pseudomonadati > Thermodesulfobacteriota > Desulfuromonadia > Geobacterales > Geobacteraceae > Oryzomonas > Oryzomonas sagensis. Next base: position 712,480 of record NZ_VZRA01000001.1, read on the forward strand.
GCCGTGGCTTCCATGCGGCCGTCCTTCTCCAGATACAGCAGCTTCAGGTAGGCGTTGCACTCCGGGCAACTCTCCGCCTTGACCGCACCGTTGGTCCCCTCCAGGCTGTAGTAGCCGAGCCCCTCGGTGGCCTCGCAACTGCTGCACTTGAGCCGCACCATGTGCCACTGGGTGGCGCAGAGGGAGCAGGAGAGGTAGCGCAGCCCCTGTTTCGAGCCGTTGGCGTGGACGATGCCGGAGGCCGGCGCCGAACCGCACACCGGGCAGACCCCGCCCGCTTCCAGCCGGGCAAAGGCGTGTTCCCCCAGGGCCGTGGCCATGTGCACCCAGTAGGCCTGGAGGGCGGCGGCGACAAAGGGGAGTTCCGGGGGAGGGACGGCGGCCTGATCGCCCGCCAGTATCTTGTCGGCCAGATCATCCAGCCTGCATTCGGCAGCAGCCAGCAGCCCCGCCGCGGCTTCGCGGGCGGCAGCGGGTACCTCCGCCCCGGCCATGCGGCGCAGGATCAGGGCCAGCCCCTCCCGCCAGGCCGAGTTGCGGCGCCAGGAGCGGGCGGCCAGGAGCGGCATGCCGTGCTCGCGGCAGAGCGCCTGTTCTTCGGGGGTGGGAGGAGGCACGGCGGGGAACCGGTCCAGGGCCTCCTGCTGGGCATCGGCCAGCAGCGCCAGGAAGCTCAGGTAATCCGCCAGGGGATGGCCGGGGGCAAGGAGCCGGAAGCGCTCGGCGCGGCGGGCGAACAGGTCGCGTTCGGCCAGGAACAGGAAACGTATCTCCCCGGCCGGCGGTTCGATCTGCCCCGGCTCAAGCAGCTGGTCTTCGTTGCTCATTTACGTCCTCCCGTCATCTCCCGGAACCATGCCGGGTGGTGCTGTTTCGCCCAGGCGCGTCTGACCTTGCCGTACAGCATGGCGCCGATGCTCTCCTTGGTCCAGATGGCCAGATAGATGTGGCCCATGATCAGGGAAATCATCCCCGCCCCGGTCGCCGCATGCACGACCGCGGCCAGGCGGATCACACCGGGGGGGAACAGGAACGAGAAATAGGCGCGCCACATGACGATGCCGGAGAGGACGAGCAGCGTCATGCAGGCGGCCAGCAGCCAGAACAAGAGCTTCTGGCCGCCGTTCAGCTTGCCCGCTTCCGGCATGTTCCGGTCATCGCCGCCCATCATCTCGCGGGCATGGCGCAGCCACTCCCAGTCGGCCGGCGTCAGGACGCACAGCTTCCGGAACCGGAAGAACATGCTGCCGAAGGAGAAGATCAGCGCCACCCCGATGAAGGGGTGGAGGATGCGCGTCCAGATGCCGCCGCCAAAGAGCTGGCTCAGGGGGTAGAAGGCGGGGTGGAACAGCGCCAGACCGGACAACGCCAGGAGGATGAAGGCAAACGCCACCAGCCAGTGGTTGACCCGCTCGGGAGCCGTATAACGGTCTAATTTATCGGGATCTCGTTTCATTCCTCGAACTCCTTCTCGATCTCTTCCGAGACCTCGTTGGGACCCTTGGTCACGTAGTGGAGAAAGGCGCCGGCGGCGACCGCGCCGAGGGCCAGGGAGGCCAACGGCTTGGCGGCCCCCTTCCAGAGTTCGACCATGGCGCCGATGGAGGGGTCCTTGGGAAGGCCGCTGTAGATCTCGGGCCGGTCCGCGTGGTGCAGCACGTAGATCACGTGGGTGCCGTCCACCCCTTTGGGGTCATAGACCCCCGCCTTGGCGAAGCCCCGGCTCTTCAGGTCCGCGATCCGCTCTTCGGCGTGGTGAAGCATCGCCTCCTTGGAGCCGAACACGAGGGCGCCGGTGGGGCAGGTCTTGACGCAGGCCGGTTCCAGCCCCGCCGCCACCCGGTCGGAGCAGAGGGTGCACTTGTAGACCTTGCTGTCCTTCCGGGACAGGCGGGGGATGTTGAACGGGCAGCCGGTGATGCAGTAGCCGCAGCCGATGCAGTTTTCCTCGTGGAAATCCACGATGCCGTTGCTGTACTGGACAACGGCGCCGGGTGCCGGGCAGGCCTTGAGGCAGCCCGGATTGGCGCAGTGCATGCAACCGTCCTTGCGGATCAGCCATTCGAGTTTCCCCGGTTCCAACTCCACCTCGGCGTAGCGCATCACCGTCCAGGAGTTTTCGGTCAGGTCGGTCGGGTTGTCCAGGACGCCATGGTTGGCGCCCACGGCGTCGCGGGTGTCGTTCCACTCCATGCACGCCACCTGGCAGGCCTTGCAGCCGATGCACTTGGTGACGTCGATCAGCTTGGCCACCTCGATCGTCTGGCGCTGGCTCGGCGAGGGGGTGGTGGTGGCGGAACGGCGGGTGATGTCCAGTGATTGCAGTGCCATGATCCGCCTCCTATGCCTTCTCGATATTGACGAGGAACGACTTGAACTCCGGCGTCTGGGTGTTGGCGTCCCCCACGAAGGGGGTCAGGGTGTTGGCCAGGTAACCGCTCTTGGCAACGCCCTTGAAGCCCCAGTGGAACGGGATGCCCACGTGGTGGACGGTCTGGCCGTTCACCGTGAGGGGCCTGATGCGTTTGGTCACCACCGCCACCGCCTTGATGAAGCCGCGATGGGACCAGACCTTGACCCGGTCCCCGGCCTTGATCCCCTTTTCCTTGGCCAACTGCTCGCCGATCTCCACGAACTGCTCCGGCTGCATGATGGCCGACAGCTTGGTGTGCTTGGTCCAGAAGTGGAAGTGCTCGGTGAGGCGGTAGGTGGTGCCGGCGTAGGGGTACTCCTTTCCCTTGCCGAAGGCCTCCAGATCGCCCTTGAACACCCGCGCCGCCGGGTTGCTGATCACCTTCGGGTGCAGGAGGTTGGTGTCGATGGGGGTCTCGAACGGCTCGTAGTGCTCGGGGAACGGCCCTTCCGCCATCTTGTCCAGGGCAAAGAGCCGCCCCACGCCTTCCGTTTGCATGATAAAGGGGTTCATCCCCTCGCTGGGAGGTGAGTCCGCCTTGAAGTCGGGCACGTCGGGGCCGGTCCACTTGGCGCCGTCCCAGTACACCAGCGCGCGCTTCGGGTCCCACGGCTTGCCGGACGGGTCGCAGGAGGCGCGGTTGTACAGGACGCGCCGGTTGGCCGGCCAGGCGAAGGCCCAGTTGAGGGTGTTGCCCAGGCCCGAGGGATCGGAGTTGTCCCGCCGGGCCATCATGTTCCCCTTCTCCGTCCAGGCCCCCGAATAGATCCAGCAGCCGGACGAGGTGGTGCCGTCGTCCTTGAGTTGGGCGAAGCCGTCCAGTTGCTGCCCCTTCTTCAGGACGACCTTGGTCGGGTCCTTGGGGTCGGTCAGGTCGGCCAGGGCCTTGCCGTTGTACTCCATGGCCAACTCCTCGGGAGCCGGCGCATGGGGGATCTTGTAGTTCCAGGTGAGGTTCATGAGCGCGTCCGGGAAGGCGCCCCCCTCTTTTTTGTACAGCTCCCGCAGCTTGAGGAAGATGCCGGCGATGATGTCCGCATCCTGTTTGGCCTCTCCCGGCGGCTCGGCCCCCTTGTAGTGCCACTGCAGCCAGCGCCCGGAGTTGGTGAGGGAGCCGTTCTCCTCGGCGAAGCAGGTGGAGGGGAGGCGGATCACCTCGGTCTGGATCGTGGCCGGGTCCACGTCGTTGAATTCGCCGTGGTTCTCCCAGAAGCACGAGGTCTCCGTGGCCAGGGGGTCGATCACCACCAGGTATTTCAACTGGGACATGGCCTTGCTCAGCTTGGCCCTGTTGGGGAACGCGGCCAGGGGGTTGAAGCCCTGGCAGACGTAGCCGTTCAGCTTGCCCCGGAACATCAGCTCGAACACCTGGAGCACGTCGTACACCTTGTCCAGCTTGGGCAGCCAGTCGAAGCACCAGTTGTTCTCCTTGGTCGCCCTGTCGCCGTACCAGGATTTCATCAGGCTGACGTGGAACTTGGGATAGTTCTGCCAGTAGGACATCTGGCCGGGGCGCACGGGCTTCTGGGTCCGCTTGTCCACGTAGGCCTGGTAGTCGGCCTCCGTATCCCGGGGCAGGGTAAGATACCCCGGCAGGGCGTCGGACAGAAGCCCCAGGTCGGTGAGTCCCTGGATGTTGGAGTGGCCCCGCAGGGCGTTCATCCCCCCGCCGGCCATGCCCATGTTGCCCAACAGGAGCTGCACCATGGCCGCGGTGCGGATCATCTGCGATCCCACCGAGTGCTGGGTCCACCCCAGGGCGTACATGAAGGTCAGGGTGCGGTCGGGCGCCGAGGTGGTGGCGATGGTTGCGCACACCTTGAGGAAGGCGTCTTTGGGGGTGCCGCAGATGTTGCTCACCGCCTCCGGCGTGTAGCAGGAGTAGTGCTGCTTGAGCAGTTGCAGCACGCAGCGGGGGTGCTGCATGGTCTCGTCCACCGCGGCAAAGCCGTCCGCCCCGATCTCGTAAGACCAGGTGGATTTGTCGTAGGTGCGTTTCGGTTCGTCGTAGCCCGAGAACAGACCCTCGTCGAACCGGTATCCCGCGTTGACGATGAAGGTGGCGTTGGTGTAGGCCTTGACGTATTCGTGCTGGATCTTGTCGTGGGAGAGCAGGTAGTTGATCACCCCGCCCAGGAAGGCGATGTCCGTGCCGGTGCGGATGGGGGCGTAGTAGTCGGCCACCGATGCCGAACGGGTGAAGCGGGGGTCTACCACGAGCAACGTCGCGTGGTTGTGGGCCTTGGCCTCGGTCACCCATTTGAAGCCGCAGGGGTGAGCCTCGGCGGCGTTGCCGCCCATGACGACGATGACGTTGGCGTTTTTGATATCAACCCAATGGTTGGTCATGGCACCGCGACCGAATGTGGGGGCCAAACTGGCCACCGTTGGTCCGTGTCAGACTCGGGCCTGATTGTCGAAGGCCAGGGCGCCCAGGCTGCGGATGGCCTTCTGGGTGATGTAGCCGGATTCGTTGCTGGAGGCGGAGGCCGCCAGGAAACCGGTGGTCACCCAGCGGTTGACCGTGACGCCGGCGGCGTTTTTGGCAATGAAGTTTTTGTCCCGGTCGTCCTTCATCAGCCGGGCCACCCGGGTAAATGCCTCGTCCCAAGAGATGCGCTGCCATTCCCTGGAGCCGGGGGCGCGGTATTCCGGGTACTTGAGCCGGTTTTCGCTGTGGATGAAATCCACCAGCCCCGCACCCTTGGGGCAGAGGGTACCGCGGTTCACCGGATGGTCCGGATCGCCCTCGATGTGGAAGATCGCCGACTCGGCGTTTTTCGCCCGGTCCCCCAGGCTGTGCATGATCAGGCCGCAACTCACCGAGCAGTAGGGGCAGGTGTTGCGGGTCTCGGTACTGCGGGCCAGCTTGAACGTGCGGACCTCTGCCTGCGCTTCGCCGGGCGAAAAGCCCAGCATGGCGATGCTGGAACTCCCCAGCCCGCCGGCAGAAATCTTGAAAAACTGTCTTCGCGTCACTTTCATTGCCACGCCTCCTCTGGTTAGTCGGATACCGAGCATGCGGTCAACATGCTAATTTTTTATATGGTATTATTCTATTGCCACAATGGCCAAACATCAACCCCCGGCAAAAATTATTTTGGTCTGAGAAAGGCCAAAACACCGAAGGGGCACCCTCCATGACGCTCGTTTCCCTGCAGGATACAACGGCAATTTGACGCCGGCCCCCAGAGGTGAGCAAAAAATGAATTTTCGGTCACAGGGAGGCGTCACGGCCATGGGCAACGGCAGGAAGGGCTCAAAACAAGGGGGAGAGGCTCCTGCGCCGAGTGGCTTGACAAACACGATTAACGGTGTTAATTATAATAACAATAGTACCATGCTGAATGAAGACAGGCCATCCCATGGGCATAGTCGAACGAAAAGAACGGCAGAAAGAATCGCTCCGGCAGGAGATTCTCGACGCAGCGCGGGAAATCCTGCTCGCCGAGGGATATGCCAAGCTTTCCATGCGCAGCATCGCCAAGCGCATCGAGTATTCCCCCACCACGATCTACCTCTATTTCAAAAACAAGGACGAAATCCTCTTCCATCTCTGCGACGAATCGCTGGAGCGCCAATTCGAGGCCATGGATGCGGCGGCCGACGGCAAATCATCCCCCCTGGCGCGGTTACGCGCAACGTTGCGGGCCTATATCGATTTCGGCCTCTCCGAACCGGACCGCTACCGGATTACCTATATGACCGATATTTCCCCGTATGTCAGCGTGGCCAGCATATTGAACGAGGGGAGCTTCGGCAATAAGCTGCTCGAGTTGGTGCGGCGGCGGCTGAACGACATACTCGTCGAATCCGGGTCGGCCCTGGACCCGGAAAGCGCCTTCCAGACGCTCTGGGCCCACAGTCACGGCATCGTGTCGCTTTTGATAAGCTGCCCCGACTTCCCCTGGGTTGAACGGGACAAGCTCATTGAAACAAACATCGACATAAGCTTGAAGGGTTTACTGCCCTGACCCGCCGCCGCGCGACTTTTTTTTACCCATTAACTTAACACTGTTCTTTTGATTCACAGCGATAACACAGCCAAAACGACGCATTACGGCAGAGAAGGAGTCAGCAATGAAAGCAGTCGTTCTTTTTCTGGCAGGGATGTTGGCCATGACGCTTCCGGCATGCTCATCGGGCAAAAAAAGTGAACAGAGCGCCGGTTCAGCGATACCGGTGAAGATCGGCACGCCGCACCATCGGGAAGACCGGGAGGCCGTGTCGGTCAGCGGGACCACCGCCGCTCCGGATGCGCCGGCAAATGCCTCGTTCCTCGTATCCGGAAAGGTGATCCAGGTCGGCCCGCGGGAAGGGGACCCGGTCAGGAAGGGGCAACTGCTGGCATCGGTCGATCCGACCGATTACCGGCTGGCCCTGGCAGCGGCCACGGCACAGGCCGACATGGCCCGGGTCGCCTATGAACGCGCCGAGGATGAGCATCGGCGCATGAAGATGCTGTTCGACTCCAAGAGCCTGGCGCCCAACGATTACCGGAAATTCAGGGCCGCATTCGAATCCGCCCGGCAGCAGGTGGAGCAGGCCGTTGCCTCGGAAAAGCTGTCCCGGAAACACGTGGCCGATGCAACGCTCCATGCGTCCGTCAGCGGGTTCATTGCCAAACGCGCCATCGAACCGGGCGAAATGGCGAGCCCTGGCCGCCCGGTCTTCGAAATCGTCAGGTTGGATACCGTAGAGGTCAGCGTGGGGGTCCCCGAGACCGACGTGCACCTCGTCCGTGCGGGACAGAGGGCCGAGGTTACGCTGCCGGCATTGCCGGGGAGGTCATTCGAGGGGACCGTACGCCTCGTCAATGTTTCCGCCGATGCCGGCACGCGCACCTATATGACCCGCATCAGCGTCCCGAACCCGAAACACGAGCTCAGGATCGGCATGGTTGCGGAAGCGCACATCCGCGGCGACAGGACGGTAAAGCTGCTGACCCTGCCGGTGGAGGCGATCGTGCGCGACCCGCAGGGCGCCACGATGGTCTACATCTACTATCCCGCCCAAAAACGGGCGTATGCCAAGCGGGTCGAAACCGGCGTCATGTACGGCAATGAGATCGAAATCAAGCAGGGGCTCACGGGGGACGAGCCGGTCATCCTTGCCGGCCAGGAGCGCCTCCGGGACGGCGCCCCCGTTTCCGCCATACCGGCCGGGGAGGCCCCGGGAAAGAAGACAGCGGCACCCGAAAAGGGGGCGCGGCAATGAACCTGGCCAAGGCCTCCTTGCGTTATCCGACCGTTACCGTGATCCTCGCGGCACTGCTGGTCATCGTCGGCGTTCGCGCCTTCCTCGTCATGCCCCGCACGGAAGACCCCACCATAACGATACGCACCGGCCTGGTGCTGGCCCTCTACCCGGGCGCCACATCCGAACAGGTGGAAAAACAGGTCACCAAAACCCTGGAAAAGCATATCTTCAAATTCCCCGAGGTCAGGAAGGGCAAGACCTATTCGACGAGCCGCCCCGGCCTGGTCGCCATCAATGTGGAGCTTGAGGACTACGTAAAAAACGCGGATCAATTCTGGGCCAAGCTGCGCAATGAACTGAACGAGACCCGGGCCACGGAACTGCCCGACGGCGTGCGCGGCCCCATGGTGAACTCGGATTTCGGCGACACGGTGGCCATGCTCATCGCCGTGCACGGGAAACGCTACGGCTACCGGGAACTGCGCGATTACGTGGACCGGATTCAGGATGAGCTCCGGTCGGTCCGGGATATCGGCAAGCTGGCAACCTATGGCGGCCAAAGCGAAGAGATCTGGATCACCAGCAGCCTTGAGCGAGTCTCCCAGTATTTTGCCGACCCGGCCCGGGTTGTCCAGGCGCTGCAACAGCAAAACATCATTGCCGGTTCCGGGAATTTCGAGGCGTCCCAGGCCAAGATACCCCTGCGCACGACCGGTTTTTTTACTGCTGAAGAACAGATCCGCAGGACCATGGTCGATGTATCCCGAACCGGACAGCCGGTATACCTGCGCGACTTCGCCACGGTCGAGCGCCGGTATCAGGACCCCACATTCCTGGTGCGCCACGATGGCGAGCCGAGCATCCTTCTGTCCGTGGAGATGCAAAAGGGGAAGAACATCGTCCAACTCGGGGAACAGATCGACCGGGTCTTCACCCGCCTGAAAAGCGCCCTGCCCCCGGACGTCCAGCTCGAGTTGATCGCCAACCAGCCGGCGGTCGTGAAAAGCCGCATGACGAGCCTAAGCCACGAGTTCCTCCTGGCGATCGGCTCCGTGATCCTCGTGACCGTCATCCTCCTGCCGATCCGCGTTGCCGTGATCGCCGCCCTGGCCATACCCATCACGCTGTGTGCGACCCTGGGGGTCATGAACGCCCTGGGCATCGCCCTGCACCAGGTTTCCATCGCCGCCCTGATCGTGGTGCTCGGAATCGTCGTGGATGACGCCATCGTCATTGCGGACAACTATGTGGAGCTTCTCGACCGGAAGGTGCCGAAGGCCGAGGCGGCCTGGCGTTCGGCCACCGACGTGGTGGTCCCGGTATTCACCGCGACGGTGACGATCGTCTTTTCCTTCCTGCCGCTCCTCATCCTCAGCGGGTCGGTGGGGGAGTTCATCATGGCGCTGCCGCTCACGGTCGCCATTGCCCTGACGGTCTCCTTCATCGTGGCGGTGCTGTTCACCCCCATACTCTGCCGGTTCTTCATCAAAAAGGGGCTGCACGACCACGAAAACGGGGAAACAAAGGGTGCGAAAAAGACCTTCAGCGTGCTGGATGCACTCCAGGCCGGCTACAAGATCCTGATCACCCGGTTCATGGCGAAAAAGCGCTGTGCCGTACTGCTCGGCGCCGGCGCCTTTGCCGCCGGCGTGGTCCTCTTCGGGACCGTGCGGGAGCAGTTCTTCCCCTCCGCCGAGCGCAACCAGTTCGTGATCGACGTGTGGATGAGCCAGGGAGCGCGCATCGAGAGCACGGATGCGGTAATGCGCCGCATCGAGAACCACCTGGCCAGCAGGCCCGGGATCACCCACTACGCCAGCTTTGTCGGGCAAAGCGCCCCGCGTTTCTACTACAACGTGAACCCCCAGTTGCCGGACGCGGCCTATGGCCAGTTCATCGTCAACACGAAATCTGTCGAAGCGACGCCGCTGCTCGTCGACGAACTGCGCACCAGCCTGGCCAGCCTGGCCCCCGAGGCGCTGGTCATCGTCAAGGAGTTGCAGCAGGGGGAACTGCTGGAAGCCCCGATCGAGGTCCGCATCTCCGGCGACGATATCGGCGAGCTGAAGCGCCTGGCCGCCCAGGTCCAGACCATCGTTTCCGCCGTGCCGTACGCCCAGTTTGTCCACAACGATTTTTTCAACGATTCGTGCCTGGTGGATGTGAACGTCAACAACGAACTGGCGAACCGGCTCGGCATAACGAACTCCTCCGTTTCCCGGCTCTTGAGCGGCGCCCTGGACGGCGGCCCGGTCAACACGCTGTGGGAAGGGGACCGGCCGGTGAGCATACTGCTTCGCCTCGACCAGGACTCCCGCACCTCGTTCGCCGCTGTGCAAAACGCCTACCTGACATCCCGGCTTACCAACGCCAGCGTGCCGCTCCGCTCCATAGCGACCCTCCAGCCCGAATGGCAAACCAGCCGGATTGTCCGCCGCAACGGCGTGAGAACCATCACGGTGCGAGGTTTCGTCAAGCAGGGATGGTATGCCTCCGATCTGTTGAAAACCGTCCGGCCGCACATAAAAGCCATGCAACTCCCCCCGGGCTACCGGATCGAATACGGCGGGGAAAGTTCCAACAGCGAGCAGACCCTGCCGGAGATGACGGTGGCCCTCGGCATCAGCCTGCTGGCCATCTTCCTGGTCCTTCTCGTCCAGTTCAGGACCGTGAGCGAACCTCTCGTCATCATGTCGTCCATACCGTTGGCCCTGCCCGGGGCGGTGCTTGGCCTGTTGCTCACGCACAACCCCTTCGGCTTCACCGCCTTCATGGGGATGATCAGCCTCTGCGGCATCGTGGTGCGCAACGCCATCATCCTGGTGGACTACATCAAGGAGAAAATAGCCGAGGGCGAAAGCCTGGAGCAGGCGGCAACGGAGGCGGGGGAACGCCGTCTGCGCCCCATCTTCCTGACGACCATGGCCGCTGCGGTGGGGGTGACGCCCATGATCCTCTCCGGGTCCAGCCTCTGGAGCCCTCTGGCCAGCGTCATCGCGGTGGGGTTGATCCTCTCCATGTTCTTTACGCTCCTGGTGGTGCCGGTCCTCTACGTGATCGTCATGTCGCGGAAAAGGAGGGCCGTCCCCCCTGCCCTGGCCGTGATCCTGGCCGCGGCCGGCCTGCTGGCGGCCGCGGCGGGGCAGGCTTGGGCTGAGCAGGTGAAGCTCACGCTCCCCGAAGCGGTGGACCTGGCGCGGCACCAGAACAGCGCCCTGAAGATCTCCCTGGCAAAGGTCCGGGAAAACGGGCAGCGCGTGGTTTCGGCCCGGGCGGACTACTTCCCCCGCCTGTCCAACACGACGTCGTATGTGGGCGTTTCCGACCAGGAACTGGTCACCGTACCCGCCGGCAGCCTGGGCACCATCCCGGGGGCGGGGCCCTTTCCGTCGCAAACCACCACGCTCCGCCAGGGTGCCGCCGCCACACTGCTCAGCACCACGACCCTGAGCCAGCCGTTGACGCAACTGTTCAAGGTCCACGAAGCCAACCAAATTGCGGATACGGACCAGAGGATCGCGGAAGCGGACGCCAAAAAGGCGGAACAGGAGGTGATCCTTGGGGTACACCAACTCTATTATGGTGTGTTGATCGCCCACAAGCAGCAAGAGGCGGCCCAGGCGGCAGTGGCGGCTACACGGGAAGAGGTGCGGGAAAGCGAGGACGGCGTCAGGGCCGGCAATCTGCTCGATGTCGCGGTGGCGGGCAGCCGCGTGCAGAGCCTCCAAAGCAGGCATTCGCTCCTGGCCGCCGAGATCCTGATAGCCGATTTGACGGCGGAACTGAACGACCTTCTGGGGCTGGCGCCGGATACGGAACTGATTCTGGCGCCGGTGGCTGAAGCGCCGCCCGCGCCTCAGCCTCTTTCCGGGTATCTCCGGGACGCGCTCTCCCGCAACCCCGAACTGCTGGCGGCACGGGGCGCCGCCGTCAAGGCCGGCCACGCCCTAAACGCCGCCCAGGACGAGTACATCCCGGATATCAGCCTGTTCGCCCGCCACACCTATCAGGACGGAGTCCCCTTCCTGGCCCACAATATCGGCACCTTCGGCGCGCAGATGACCTGGACCATCTTCGACTGGGGGAGCCGCCGGGGCGTCGTCGGCCAGCGCAGGGCGCAGGTGGCCCAGGCCGAGGAGAACGTGAAGCGGCTGGAACAGCGCGTCACGGTCGAGATTGACAAGGCGTACCGGAAGCTGGAGCAGACCCGGCTGATGGTGGATGTGGCCCGGGAGGAGCTGCAACTGCGGAAGGAGCAACTGCGCCTGAGCGCCAACCGGGTAAAGGCCGGGGCCACCACGGCGGCCCGCCATGCCGAATCGGTTGCCGCCGTCGCGAAGGCCGAGGCCGATGAACTTCAGGCTGAGTTGGGATACCGCCTTGCCCAGGCGGAGTTGGAGCGGATCACTGGTATCTCCAGCTATTGACGATAGCCCTCTGCTCCCAAGTGACAGCTTCCACTTTTATCGGCGACCATAAACAAAGGGAGTTAACCAATAGGCTAATTCCCTTTGTTATTACGCATAGTTTCAAATGAAATCCCGCAGAAAATGTTGGATATCAAATATCGAGATTCACGACATTGAGTGCGTTGGTTTCGATAAAATCGCGGCGCGGCTCCACTTGGTCGCCCATCAGGATGGTGAATATTTCATCCGATTCGACGATATCCTCGATCTTGACCTGAAGCAGCACCCGGTTGTCGGGGTCCATGGTCGTCTCCCAGAGCTGCTCCGGGTTCATCTCGCCGAGGCCTTTGTAGCGCTGGATGGCAAGTCCCTTCTTGGCCTGTTCCAGGAAGAACGTGAGCAATTCTTCGTGGTTGCTGGTCTCGAACAGGAGTTTTCCCCCTTCCTGTTGTTCGAAAAAGGCGTGGCCGTCAGCCATGGTCTCGATTACGCGGCGATGGTTATCGACCAGCAATTCGTATTCGTGGGTCGAGAGCACGGACAGCACCTGATGGTCGATGACGGCGCGGATATTGCCGATGCGGAAGGTGATCCGATCCTCCTCCACCTGATAGTCGGCGCCGGTGGAGAGTGCCTTCATGGCATCAAGGTACGGCTCCAGGGCGGTAAGCTCTTCCAGGTCAGCCGGCACATTGCTGCGGATGATGAGCGAGAGCAGGTCGCTGGTAATCCCTTTTTTGACCACCTTGTCGAAGATGGCGCGGTTTTCGATTAACTGCTTGATGACCGGAATAATCTGCTTCCCGATATAAACCCGGTCCCCCTTCTCCAGGCGCAGGGTCAGATCCTCGGCCCCCTCCTCCAGAAGGTAGTTCTGCATCGCCGCTTCATTCTTCAGGTACATCTCCCTTTTGCCGCGTTTTACCTTGTAGAGCGGCGGCTGGGCGATGTAGAGGTGCCCGCGCTGGATCAGCTCCTGCATGTTCCGGTAGAAGAAGGTCAAAAGCAGGGTCAGGATGTGGGACCCGTCCACATCGGCGTCGGTCATGACGATGATGCGGTGATAACGGAGCTTGGAGATGTCGAAGTCGTCCTTGCCGATGCCGGTGCCCAGGGCCGTGATCAGGGTGCGGATCTCCTGGGAGGAGATCATCTTGTCGAAGCGCGCCTTTTCCACGTTGAGGATCTTCCCCTTGAGGGGCAGGATGGCCTGGAATTTCCGGTCGCGCCCCTGCTTGGCCGAACCGCCGGCGGAATCGCCCTCGACCAGGTACAGTTCGCACTGGGCAGGATCCTTTTCCTGGCAGTCGGCCAGTTTACCCGGCAGGCCCCCCATGTCCAGGGCGCCCTTGCGGCGGGTCAGGTCGCGGGCTCTGCGGGCCGCTTCCCGGGCCCGGGCCGCGTCGATGGACTTTTCCAGAATCCGTTTGGCGATCTGGGGATTCTCCTCCAGAAACTGGGCCAGTTTGTCGTTCAGCAGGGTCTCGACATATCCCTTGACCTCCGAGTTGCCCAGTTTGGTCTTGGTCTGCCCTTCGAACTGGGGCTGGGGGATCTTGACCGAGATGACGCAGGTCAGCCCCTCCCGCAGGTCGTCGCCCGAGATGGTTACCTTGGCGTTCTTGAGCAGGTTGTTGGCCGCGGCATAGCTGTTCATGGTGCGGGTCAGGGCCGCCTTGAAGCCCGCCAGGTGGGTTCCCCCCTCGTGGGTGTTGATGTTGTTGGCAAAGGTGAAGATCTTCTCGTCGTAGGAGTCGTTGTACTGCAGGGAAACCTCGGTCTCCACCCCCCCTTTTTCGCCCTTGATGTAGATCGGCTTGGGGTGCAGCGGCGTCTTGGTGCGGTTCAGGTACTCAACGAAGGAGTTGATGCCCCCCTCGTAGTAGAACTCGTGGGACTTGTTCTCCACCCGCTCGTCGGCGATCCTGATCCTGACGCCGGCGTTGAGGAAGGCCAGTTCCCGGAGCCGCTGGGAGAGCACGTCGAAAGAGAACTCGGTGGTCTCGAAGATCTCCTCGTCCGGCATGAAGGTGACCTTGGTGCCCCGTTTCTTGGTCTCGCCGGTTATCTCCAGGGGTGCCTGGGGATCGCCCCGGCGGTAGGACTGGCGCCAGACCTTGCCGTCCCGGCGGATCTCCAGTTCCAGCCACTTGGAGAGGGCGTTGACGACGGAAACCCCGACGCCGTGCAGACCGCCGGAGACCTTGTAGGAGTCGTTGTCGAACTTGCCGCCGGCATGGAGCACGGTCAGGACCACCTCAGCCGCCGATCTGCCTTCGGTGGGATGCATGTCGGTAGGTATGCCGCGGCCGTTGTCCACGACCGTCACCGAACCGTCGGTGTTGATGGTCACGCTGACATCGTCGCAGTGGCCGGCCAGGGCCTCGTCGATGGCATTATCCACGATCTCGTACACCAGGTGGTGCAGGCCGGCGCTGGAGGTGGAGCCGATGTACATGGCCGGGCGTTTGCGTACCGCTGCCAGCCCTTCCAGAACCTTGATGTTCTCCGCTCCATACTCTTCCACATCTTGCGTCGTGTTATCCAATTGTTCACTCATGCGGTTCATTTCCCTCAAACGTCAGATTGCCGTCTTCCACACGGAAAACGGCGCAGTGTGCAGCAGCGCCCAACAGGGCAGGTGATCGTTCCGTGGTGGTGATAAACACCTGGATATCCCGGGAGAAGAGAAAATCCATCAGGTTCCTGTTCCGGCGGGCGTCGAGCTCGGAACTCATGTCGTCCAGCAAAAGCAACGGCGGCTCCTGGAAAATGGCCTGGAGATTGTCCACCTCGGCCATCTTCAGCGCCAGAACGAAACTCTTCTGCTGCCCCTGGGAACCGAAACTCTTCAGCGGCCGGCCATCCAGGCAGAGCATCAGATCGTCCCGATGGGGGCCGGCCGTCGTCGTGCCGTACCGTTCGTCGCTCCGGGCATGCCGGGCGAACAGCTCCAGCAGCTGGCCGCGGATGGTCTCCCTCTCCTCCGCCCGCACCCCCTCGGGTTGGTAAGCGATGCCGGCCGTCTCCTTCTCCCCGGAGATGGTGGCATAGTGGCGTTGCAGCATGCCGTTGAGTTGCGCCACGTAGCGAATGCGCCGTTCGATGACCTCGGCCCCCGCCTCGGCCAGCTGCTCGGTCCAGGTATCCAAGCCGGTCCGATCGGCACTCTTCAGGAGATGGTTGCGCTGCTTGAGAATCCGGTGATAGCCGTGCCAGCTATGCAGGTAACCGATATCCCCCGTGTAGACGGCCCGGTCCAGGTAACGGCGCCGCGCGTCGGGCCCCAGCCTGACCATGCCGGTATCGTCGGGGGAGAAAACCACCGCATTCAGCCTGCCGTGCAGGTCCGATGCCCGTTGAATCCCCTTGCCGTCCACCTCCACCCGGCGGCCCGCCGCCTCCAGGGTCAGCCTGATGCGGTTCAGCGTTCCGGCCGACTGAACCTCGCCCTGAATCTGGGCGATCTGCCGGTCATGTCCGATGAGTTCGGGAAGACGTGCCGTTCTGAAGGAGCGAGGGCTTCCCAGCAGGTAGATCGCCTCCAGCAAATTCGTCTTCCCCTGCCCATTGAGGCCGTACAGCAGGTTAAAGCCTGCGCCGGGGCTGATGCGAACCGCAGCTATATTCCGAAAACCGGCAACCGCCAGCTGTTTGAGCAGCATCCCGCTCTGCCGCTAGAGTCTCATGGGCATGATCACCGCAAGAAAGCTATCCGAACCTTCCGGCACAATGATCGATGGGGAGAGTTCATCCCGGAATTTCATCTCCACGCTTTCGGTTTCGGCCACGGCCAGCACGTCCAGGAGATAGCGGGCATTGAACCTGACGGATATGGGCTCGCCGTCGTACGCTACGTCGATATCCTCCATGGCGTCGCCCAGTTCCGGGTTGCTCGAGGATATCTTCACGCCGCCGGAAGATATCTCCAGCATGATCCCCTTGAATTTTTCGCTGGAGAGTATGGCCATCCTGCGGACGGAGTGGGTGAAATTTTCCTTGTCGACCGTGACGATGCGATCATTGGCCGCGGGGATAACCCGGTTGTAGTCCGGGAACTCGCCGTCGACCAGACGCATGACCATGTAGGAATCGCCCCGCTTGATCACCGCACTGTTGTCCATGAAGCCGAACATCAGGGTGCCGCCATCCTCGTCGGTGATCTTTTTCATCTCGTACACGCCTTTTTTGGGGAGGATGACCCCCTTCAGGAGTTCTGGGCCGGCCGTTCCCTTGAGGGCTCCGGTGGCGATGGAGAGGCGGTGGCCATCGGTGGCGACCATTTTGAGGGCGTTTTCGCCGTTTTCGTTAACCTCGACCTTGGCGAATATCCCGTTCAGGTTGTATTTTGTCTCGTCGGTGCAGATGGCGTAGGATGTCTTTTCGATCATGCCTTTCAGCAGGGCGCTCTCTATCTCGAAAAGATTTTCTTCCTTGATTTCGGGAAAATAGGGAAATTCGTCGGGAGAAAGTCCCACGATGTTGAATTTCACCTTGCCGCATTTTATCTCGACCCAGTCGTTGTCCTTTGTTGAGAAGACGATGGCCTGGTTTGGGAGTTCCTTGACGATCTCGTACAACTTTTTAGCCCCGACCGTGATCCTTCCGGGGGCCGTGACTTCGGCGGGGTAGGTGCCCTTCATTCCTACCTCGAGGTCGGTGGCGGTTACATGCAGTGAGGAGCCGGTTGCCTCCAGAAGGACATTCGACAGAATCGGCATGGACGTTCGTTTTTCGACGATACCCTGAATCTTTTGCAGCGACTTGAGGAACAGTTCCTTATCGATTGTAAATTCCATCTGTCACTCCTTACTGGAAAAGGTTTTATGTTTAGTCTTTAAACCTTTGTTGTTTATTGTTGGTCCTGTTGATATGGGTAAAAACGTGCAACACGACGACCTGGCGGAATAATTTCGATTTCAGCCCTGTTGACAACTTCGGGACGCAGGAGCCGGTTATCAACAGTACGACGGTTATGCACAGATATCCACAATTAGTTAACAGGGTTGTCTCATTTCAATATTCCCTGCCTGATATCGTCGACAAGTTTGAAAAGTTTCTGATCGTCGTGCAGCGCCTTGTCGATTTTCTTGGTGGCGTAGATGACGGTTGAGTGGTCCTTGCCACCGAACTTCGAGCCGATGTCGGGGTAGGAGGCCTTTGTCATGTCCCGGCAGAGCCAGATGGCGATCTGACGCGCCTGAACGAGATTTTTCTGCCGTTTTTCCGATTTCAGGTCGGCTATCTTAATAGCGAACTGGTCCGCCACCGCTTTTTGTATCAATTCTATGGTGATCTCTTTGCGCCGGTCACCCAGGATATCCTTGAGGCTTTCCTTGGCCATCTCAAGGGTAATGGGGATGTTCTGCAGGCTGCTGTAGGCGCCGAGTCTGATCAGCATGCCCTCCAGTTCGCGTATGTTTCTCGTATCGCTGGAGGCGAGAAAGTAGGTGACATCCTCGGGAAGACGTATCTTGGTCACTTCCGACTTCTTCTTAAGAATGGCTATCTTGGTTTCCAGGTCGGGAGGTTGGATATCCGCGATCAGGCCCCATTCGAAACGCGAGCGGAGACGCTCCTCCAGATCCGATATCTCCCGGGGGAACTTGTCGGAGGTGATGACGATCTGCTTATGGGCCTCGTGGAGGGCGTTGAAGGTGTGGAAAAACTCCTCCTGGGTCCCTGTTTTCCCGGATATGAACTGAATATCGTCGATAAGGAGCACATCGACATTCCTGAACAGGTTTCTGAATATATCCATCTTCTTGAGGCGAAGGTGGTTCACCATCTCGTACATGAACTTTTCTGCCGAACAGTAGCAGACATTCAACGAGGGCGACGTGCTGCGGATGGTGTGGCCGATGGCGTTCAGCAGGTGACTTTTGCCGAGGCCGACGCCACCGTAGATGAAGAGCGGGTTATAGGTATCGGCCGGATTGTTGGCCACGGCCATAGCGGCTGCATGGGCGAAATGGTTACCGGTGCCGCTGACAAACAGGTCGAAGGTGTATTTGGAATTCAGGGGGGTGACGGTGGAATCCAACTGGGCGCTCTTCGCCTGTTCAGCCTCTTCCTGGTGCCCCTTGATGATGAGATCTTCCGCTAAAAGGGTTTCGGACTCGCTGTTGTGGTCCCTGACCACAAAGGAGAGAGAGAGGTTATGCCCCGACGTGACCGTCAGTGCGCCGAGGATGACCTTCTGATAGTTTTCCTCCAGCCAATCCTTGAAAAACGAGGTGGGAACGGAAAGATAGACCGTATTGCCATCGTGGTGGCTGTAATTTACCGGCTTGATCCAAGTGGCAAAATCTCGCTCGGAAAGGACTTTTTCCAGATTTTCGGCGGCTTGTTGCCAAGCTTCATGCATATTCACATCACATTCTCATTATCAAAAGGGTGGGGATGAGTGGGGTTATCCACAATGGTCTCACAGGGCATATTACCAGTGGTATGAAGTGCTTTTACGTCGCTGACCCTTATGAATATCCACAGTTATCAACACGATTTTCAACACCTGTTGATAACTTATAGCGCAGCTAAATCAAATAGTTAAACATACTTTACTGAATATTAAGGACTTTTTTAAGCCAGAGCAGATTAACAGAGGCGGGGTCATTTTTCAAGGCAAATCACTTTGAAGTTGCTGTTCCGGTCGAGTAATAATTTTCTTGACAATTTCAAGGTGATATGGTTAAAAGCTCATTTCCTGATACAATCATTCAGAGGAGCTATGATATGAAAAGAACATTTCAGCCCAGCAACACCTCGCGCAAGCGTACCCACGGCTTTTTGGTGCGCATGTCCACCAAGAACGGCCGTCTCGTGATCAAGCGCAGAAGGGCCAAAGGCCGTAAAAGTCTGTCCGTCCGCATTGCTGCCAAGTAATACTTGTGGGAGGGTGGAACGCCGGTGTTTTCCAAAGTCGGTACGGCTGAGGAAGCGTTTGGAATTTCTCAGGCTTTTGAACTCTCCCCACAAGTTTTCCACCAAGGGGTTCCTTGTTGTCTGGCAGGAAAACGGCGGCAGCCAGGCGCGTCTGGGGGTCACGGTCAGCAAAAAGGTCGGCTGCGCCGTGGTTCGCAACAGGATCAAGCGGTATACCAGAGAAACATTCAGGCAGATGCGGCTCCTTCTGCCGTGCGTGGATTTGAATGTCGTGGCACGACGCGAGTCGGCAATGATGGACTTCGGCGCTGTTCGACGAGAACTTGAAAAGGCCTTCAGGCATATCGGCATATCCCCATGCTCAAGCGCATTGCGCTCATCGTAATCAGGCTGTACCAGAAGCTGCTGTCGCCGCTTCTTCCGCAGACCTGCCGGTTTTATCCCTCCTGTTCCGAGTATTCCCGCGAATCAATTATACGGTATGGCGTTGTCAGGGGCGTTTGGCTTACCCTGATCAGGCTTTGTAAATGTCACCCCTTTCATCCGGGCGGGTTCGATCCGGTACCTTAATCAAGAGAGCACAACTGGAGCTTTTATGGAAAAGCGCGCATTTCTGGCAGTCATTCTTTCGATAGCGGTTTTCTATGTTTTTACCACGGTCTTCGGCCCGGGAAAAACACAAATCCCGCCTAAAGCCACCCCCGCAGCAAGCTCTGCCGCGCCAACGCCGGCCCCGGCTGCTGCGACGTCGGCACAGCCGGCCCCGGCAGGAGTCCCCGCACCCACCCCGGCCGTTGTCAAGGACGTGACCGTGGAGACCGGCCTCTACACGGCGGTTTTCTCTTCGCGGGGCGGAAGTCTCAAGAGCCTTACCCTCAAGAAGTACCGCGAGCAGAATACCCCCGCCGCCAGTTCGGTTGTGCTCGGGACTCACGCCGATCCCTCCCTTCTCAACTTTTCCACCAGGGGGGCCGGGTTCAACCTCCCGGACGGCACCGTATTCGTGCCGGATACCGGCGCCATTACCCTGACCGGCGGCGAGAGCCGGCAACTGACGTTCAATTACGTATCCGGTCAGGGGTTCACCGTGCGTAAGGTCTTCACCTTTGCAGGGGACTCCTACGGCATCAAGTTGGATACCCAGGTGTTCAACAACTCCGCTGCGCCCCTGGTCGGGACCATCCAGCAGGTGATGACCTATCCGGCGGAACATAAGGTTAAGGACAACCGCCTCGATACGGCCGGCTCCTACCTCTACTCGGACAACAGCCTCAAGGCCGACAAGGCCAAGGATGTGGCCGGTGCCTCGAAGAAGTATGACAAGAGCATCCTTTGGGCGGGCTTTTCCGACAAGTACTTTCTGAGTGCCCTCCTTGCCGACAAGGGGAGCATCGCTTCCGTCGAATTGAAAAAGAACGCCGCCGGCTTCCTGGAATCCATCGTCTCGGCCCCGCAGTTCACGATCAATCCCGGACAGGCCGCCACGGTGACCCAGCGGCTGTTCGTCGGCCCCAAGGATATCGACATCCTCAAGGCCCAAGGCAATTCGCTGGAACAGTCCCTCGATCTGGGGTGGTTTACGGTGATTGCCAAGCCGCTCCTGTACACCCTTAAATTCTTCTACCGCTATGTCGGCAACTACGGCATCGCCATCATTATCATCACCATCATTCTCAAGGCGCTGTTCTTCCCCCTGACCCACAAGAGCTACAAATCCATGAAGGGGATGCAGAAGATCCAGCCGGAGATGAACAAGATCCGCGAGAAGTACAAGAACGACCGCGACGCCATGAACAAGGCGGTCATGGAACTGTACCGCGACCACAAGGTCAACCCGTTGGGGGGGTGCCTGCCCATGGTCGTCCAGATTCCGGTGTTTTTCGCCCTCTACAAGGCGCTCATGTTCTCCATCGAGCTGCGCCATGCGCCGTTCTTCTTCTGGATTACCGACCTGTCCGACAAGGACCCCTACTATGTCACTCCCGTCATCATGGGGGTCACCATGTTCGTGCAGCAGAAGATGACCCCCTCCCAGATGGACCCGGTCCAGCAAAAGATGATGCTGGCCCTGCCGGTGGTGTTCACCTTCATGTTCTTGAGCTTCCCCTCCGGCCTGGTCCTGTACTGGCTGGTGAACAATATCCTGACCATCGGCCAGCAGATGTACATCAACAAGCTGGTCAAGGATTGACGAACGCCGTGGCTTGCGGCACAATCGAAGCGCCCTTGCCAATGCAGGGGCGCTTTTTGCTTTAAACCTAAAAACGACGGCAGTCATTTACCACAAAGTCACAAAGGGCACAAAGAAATTCAGATACTTATGAAGATAAAGAGTCGAACCAATCAGGTGAAAGACTTTGATAAGATAGCCGACTGATTTTCCTTTGTGTCTTTGTGGTTCAAATGTTTTTTCTTGGTTAAAGGATACGACCTTCATGGATTACATCGCCGACCTGCATATCCATTCCCCCTTTTCGCGGGCAACCAGCCCGCAGAGCAGCTTGGCCGGCCTGGCCGGTTGGGCGCGGATCAAGGGTATTCAGGTGATCGGCACCGGCGACTTCACCCACCCCGGCTGGTTCCGCCGCCTCAAGGAGGAGTTGGAGCCGGCCGAACCGGGACTGTTCCGCCTGAAGGACGAGGCCGCCGTCGCTTCGCCGCTGCCGGGGGCGGCCGCCCTTGCCGGCCCGGTGCGGTTCCTCCTTTCGGCGGAGATCAGCAGCATCTACAAGCGCCACGGCGTGGTGCGCAAGGTCCACAATCTGCTCTACGTGCCGGATTTCGTCTCTGCCGAGCGGCTGAACGCCAAGCTGGCCGGCATCGGCAACATCGAGTCCGACGGGCGCCCCATCCTGGGGCTGGACAGCCGCAACCTGCTGGAGATTCTGTTGGAGCAGGCGCCTGAGGGGTTCCTGGTGCCGGCTCACATCTGGACGCCCTGGTTCTCCCTGTTCGGCTCGAAATCCGGCTTCGACGCCATCGAGGAGTGTTTCGACGACCTGACGCCCCACATCTTTGCCCTGGAGACCGGGCTCTCCTCCGACCCGGACATGAACCGCCTGATATCGGCTCTGGACCGTTTCGCCCTGATCTCCAACTCGGACTGCCATTCCCCCTCAAAATTGGGGCGGGAGGCCAACCTCCTGGCCACCGACCTCGATTTTTTCGCCCTGCGGGCCGCCATCAAAGGGAACCGGCGGGAGACCTTCCGCGGCACGGTGGAGTTTTTCCCCGAGGAGGGGAAGTACCACGCCGACGGCCACCGGGCCTGCCATGTCTGCCTCGACCCCGTGGAGAGCCGGCGGCTCGGATTGCGCTGTCCGGTCTGCGCCAGACCCCTGACCATTGGGGTCTACCACCGGGTGATGGAACTGGCCGACCGGGAGGAGCCGCTCTACCGGGAGGATTCGCCGGAGGTGTTCAGCCTCATCCCCCTGCCCGAGGTGCTGGGGGAGATCATCGGGGCCGGACCGGCCTCCAAGGGGGTCATGGAACAGTACCGCCGCACCATCGGGCGGTTCGGGTCGGAATTCAACCTGCTGCTGCACGTCCCTCTGGACGAGATTCGCCAGGCCTCGCCGGTCCTGGGCGAGGCCGTGGGGCGCATGCGCGCCGGCCGGGTCATCCGCCAGCCCGGTTTCGACGGCGAGTACGGCGTGATCAGGGTCTTCGAAGAGGGGGAGGCGGGACAATTTGCCGGCCAGGGGAGCCTGTTCGGCGATGGGTCGGCGCCGCGGCGCCGGAAAAAGAAGACCGAGGCCGTGGCGTTGCCGGCTCTCGATGTTGTCGGGGAACCCGTGGACGACGCCCCCGGGGCAGCGCCCGGCCCCAACCCGGAGCAGGCGGCGGCCATCGGCTCCACAAGCCGCCATATCCTGGTGGCGGCCGGACCGGGAACCGGCAAGACCTCCACCCTGATAGCGCGCATCGCGGCGCTGCTGGCGGCGGGGAACGACCCGGCCCGCATGGTGGCCGTCACCTTTACCGCCAAGGCGGCCGATGAGGTGCGCGAGCGCCTGTTGAAACAGGTCGGGGCGGCGGGTGAAGCGGTCTTCGTGGGGACCTTCCACCGGTTTTGCCTCGACCGGCTCCGCCGCGAAGCGCCGGCCCTGGCGGTGGTCGGCCCGGAGGACCGGGAGCGCCTGTTCAAACGTCTCTTCCCGGAACAGGGCGCAGCCGAGCGCCAACGCCTTGGCGAGGCGTTGGCCGATCATTTTGCCCAACCGGACGGCGAGGCCTCCGCGGCCATCCGGCGCTATCTGGACGAACTGGACCGTCTCGGCGCCCTGGACCTGGATGCCGTTATTCCGGTGTTCACCCGACGGCTGAGCCGTGAGCCCGAACTGCGCCGCCGGGTCTGCGACCCGGTGGCACACCTGTTCGTGGATGAGTTCCAGGACCTGAACGCAGGCCAGTTCGAGCTGGTGCGCATCCTGGCCGAACAGGCCCGCGTCTTTGCCATCGGCGATCCCGACCAAGCCATCTACGGCTTCCGGGGGAGCGACCCGGAGTTTTTCTTCCGCTTCGGCACTATGGCCGGTGTCGAGCAGATCTCCCTGACCCGCAACTACCGGTGTCCCGCCCCGGTCATCGCCGCGGCAACGGCGGTCATCGCCCATAACGGCCGGCGCAGCGGCCTGCCCCTGGTCGCCGCTTCCGGGCGGGGGGGCGGCATCGAACTGCACACCGCGCCGTCCGGGGCGGCCGAGGCCGAATTCGTCGTGCGCCGCATCGAGGAGTTGCTGGGGGGCATCGAGCACTTTTCCATCAATTCCGGCCGGGGCGGCGACGGCGGGACGGGACGGGGCTTGAGCTTCGGCGACATCGCCGTGCTCTTCAGGCTCGGGAGGCAGGCCGAGGAGATCTCTGCCGCCCTGGAGCGGCGCGGCATACCGTTCCAGCAGGTCGGGGTGAGCCCCTTTTACCTTGCTGCGGAGATACGACCGGCCTACTATTGGGTGCAGGCCGCCGCCGGATCGGAGACCATCGCCGACTGGCTGCAACTGGCAAGCGCCCTTCCGGGTGTCGGAGCGGCAAGCCTCGGTCGCATGGAGGCGGTACTCCCCCTGGCGGGCGATTTCTTCGCCTCCCTTGCCCCTCTCGAACTGCCCCGGGCGCTGCGTGACGGCATCGTTGACCTGGAACGGGCCATGAGCCGGTTCCGTGCGGCCGCGACCCGCAGCGGCCTGGCTGCGGCGTTGCTCGATGCGCTGCCGTTTCTCTCCCTGGACCCGGCCCAGGCCGCCACCGTGCGGTTCCTGGACCTGGCCGGCAGTTTCGGCCATGATCTGCCGGGCTTCGGCAGCCACCTGCGCCGCTACGCCGAAGCCACCGTCTACGACGAGCGTGCCGAGGCGGTCGCCCTCATGACCCTCCATGCCGCCAAAGGGCTGGAGTTCCCGGTGGTCTTCCTGACCGGCGCCGAGGAGGGGCTGCTTCCCTGTACCCTCTGGCGTGACGTGGATACGGAGGAGGAGCGGCGGCTGTTCTACGTCGGCCTGACCCGCGCCAAGGAGCGGCTGCTTCTGACCGCTTCCGCCACGCGTCCCTGGGTCGGCCCGTCCCCCCGGCAACTCTCCCGGTTCGTCGCCGAGATACCGGGGCCGCTGCTGTCGGCCGCGAATGCCGGCCCAATCAGGAAGGTGAAGGGTACGAAAGACCCGGGCCAGATGGACCTGTTTTGATGCCCCGAACGGAACAAGGACGTAGCCATGTATATTGAAGATACCATCGCAGCCATCAGCACCCCCCAGGGGGAGGGGGGCATCGGCATCGTTCGGGTCAGCGGCAGCCTGGCGGAGGCCATCGGCCTACGGCTCTTCCGTTTTTGCCGGGGTGTCGCTTTTGCCAGCCATTTTTTGCACTACGGCGCCGTGGTGGCGCCCGGTGGCGATGCAGTACTGGACGAAGCCATGGCGGTCCTGATGCGGGCACCCCATTCCTACACCCGCGAGGATGTGCTGGAACTGCACTGCCATGGCGGGATGCTGGTGGTGGAACGGGTCCTGGCCGCGGTTTTGGCCTGCGGCGTGCGCCTGGCCGAACCGGGTGAGTTCACCCGCCGGGCCTTTGTCAACGGCAGGATCGACCTGGTGCAGGCCGAGGCGGTCATGGACGTGATCGCCGCCAAAACCGAGGCATCCCTGGCCCTTGCCCAACGCCAGCGGACCGGTGCACTGTCTGACAGGATAGAGACCATCCGCCGTGCCCTGACGCGAAGTTTGGCCTTTGTGGAGGCCTCCATCGATTTCCCCGAGGACGACATTGGCGAGACCGACACCGTTGCTCTGCGGTCCGGTGTCAGCGATGCCTTGGACGTTATCGGCGGTCTGCTGGCCGGTTTCGACGAAGGGCGCATCCTCAGGGAGGGGATTTCCGTGCTGATCGTCGGCAAGCCGAACGCCGGCAAGTCCAGCCTGCTCAACCGCCTGCTCAAGGAAAACCGCGCCATCGTCACCCATGTCCCCGGCACCACCCGGGATATCATCGAGGAGACCGTCAATCTGGGCGGCTTGGCGGTCCGTCTGTTGGACACGGCGGGTATCCGCCACACGGATGATGTGGTGGAGCGGGAGGGGATCAACCGCGCCCTGGACAAGATTCCCCTGGCGGACCTGGTGCTGTTCGTCCTCGATTCGGCGCGGCCGTTCAGCGACGAAGACCGGCTGATCCTGGATGCCGTGAAGGGGAAAACCACCATAGTGGTTTTGAACAAGAGCGATCTTTCCCCGGTCCTCCAGCTTCCCCCAGCGATGGGAGTGCTGCCCCGCGTCGCCCTGTCCGCCGGCACCGGTGCGGGCATCGACGAGCTGCGCGAGGTGATCCGCACCACCTTTCTGCACGGATCGGCCCTGGATAGCCGCGAATTCGTGGCCATCTCCCGGGTCCGTCACCGCGACGCCCTGGTCTCGGCCCGTGCAGCCCTCCACCGGTTTCTCTCCGGTCTGGACGAGGGGCGCGAGTTGGAGACCCTGGCCATCGATCTGCGCGACGCCCTGTCCGCCGTGGGGCAGGTCACGGGCGAAACCACGACGGACGATGTTCTGGATGTGGTCTTTTCGTCATTCTGCATAGGAAAGTGATGCCCATGTTTCACGTGAAACAGGGCGAGGATAGACATGCACTGTTATGAAACCATATATGACGTGATCGTGGTCGGGGCCGGCCATGCCGGCTGCGAGGCCGCCCTGGCGGCAGCCCGCATGGGCTGTTCCACGCTCCTTTTAACCATCAACCTGGATGCGGTCGCGCTCATGTCCTGCAACCCGGCCATCGGCGGCCTCGCCAAGGGGCACCTGGTCAAGGAGATCGACGCCCTCGGGGGGGAGATGGCCAGGAATATCGACGCCACCGGCATCCAGTTCCGCATCCTCAACACCCGCAAGGGACCTGCGGTGCGCGCCTCGCGCGCCCAGGCCGACAAACAGCTCTACCGGCTGCGTATGAAGCGGGTCCTGGAGCAGCAGGACAACCTGTATCTCAAACAGGGTGAGGTGACGGGCCTCTACCTGGAGGGTGAGGAGCTGCGGGGCGTCGATACCCGCTCCGGCATCCGTTTTCTCGGCACAACGGTCGTCCTGACCACCGGCACCTTCATGCGCGGCCTGATTCACATCGGCCTGAACAACTACCCGGGCGGCAGGGCGGGGGATCTCCCCTCGGTGGGGCTTTCCGACCAGCTCGGGCATCTCGGTTTCCAGGTGGGGCGGCTCAAGACCGGCACCCCGGCGCGCCTCGACGGGCGGACCATCGACTTTGCCCGGTTGGAGCCCCAGTATGGCGACGATCCGCCGGCGCCGTTCTCCTTCTCCACCGAGCGCATCACCATGCCCCAGGTGCCGTGCCACATCGCCTATACCAACCCGCGCTCCCACGAGATCATCCGCTCCGGCCTGGACCGCTCGCCACTCTACGCCGGGGTCATTGAGGGGGTTGGCCCCCGCTACTGCCCCTCCATCGAGGACAAAGTAGTGCGTTTCCCCGACAAGGACCGCCACCAGACTTTTATCGAGCCGGAAGGTCTGGATACGGTCGAGGTCTATCCCAGCGGCATGTCCACCTCGCTCCCCATCGATATCCAGATACCGTTTTACCGCTCCATAGAGGGACTGGAACGGGTGGAGATCATGCGTCCGGCCTACGCCATCGAGTACGATTACGTGGACCCGATCCAGTTGCGCGCCTCCCTGGAGACCAAGCTGATCCGCAACCTCTACCACGCCGGTCAGATCAACGGCACCTCGGGGTATGAGGAAGCCGCCGGGCAGGGACTGATGGCCGGCATCAATGCCGCCCTGCGGGTCAAGGGGCGGGAACCGTTGGTGCTGGGGCGCAGCGAGGCCTATATCGGGGTGATGATCGACGACCTGGTTACCCTGGGGACCAAGGAACCGTACCGCATGTTTACCTCCCGGGCCGAGTACCGTCTGTTGCTCCGTGAGGACAACGCCGATATGCGCCTGCGCGAGAAAGGACATGGGGTCGGCCTGGTGCGGGACGAGCTCTTCGAGCGTTTCCTGCGGAAGCGGGAGATGGTTGCCGCCGAATACGAGCGGATTTGCTCCGGGCGGCTGGCCATGAGCGACCCGGAACGGGAATTCCTTGCCCGGCACGAGTTGGCGGACATCCAGAAAGGGACCTCTCTCGAACAGTTGCTCAGGCGCCCCGAGATCACCTATCAGGAGCTGGCGGAATTCGATGACGTTTCACGTGAAACACCCCACGAGGTGCGTGAACAGGTGGAGATTCAGGTAAAATACCGGGGGTATATCGAACGACAGCTTGATCAGGTGGAACGTGCGCGCAAATTGGAAGGCACGCCGCTGCCGGAGGAGATGGATTATTTTTCCGTCAACGGGCTCACGACCGAAGTCCGCGAAAAGCTGGCCAAGAATCGTCCCGGCACCCTGGGGCAGGCTTCACGCATCCCCGGCGTGACGCCAGCCGCCATCTCGGTGCTGTCCATTGCCCTGAAAGCCAAAGACGGGAAACGGAACGGCCGGGAAGCCGGGCCGGAGGAGATATGATCCGCCGCGCACTGGAAGAGGGGGCGCGGGAGATGGGGCTGGAGATTTCGGAGGAGAGCATCCGTGCCTTCGAACAGTTTGCCGATCAACTCAAAAAGTGGAATCGCAAAATAAACCTGACCGCCATCATCTCCGATGAGGAGATTGCGGTGAAGCACATCATCGACGCCCTGATGTTTGCCGGTTGCGTCCGTGACAACGAACGGGTGTTGGATATCGGTTCCGGGGCAGGGGTGCCGGCCATCCCGTTGAAGATCGTCAAACCCTCGGTCCCGGTAACCTCTGTGGATGCGGTTGGGAAAAAAATCCTCTTCCAGCGGCACGTGGCCCGCCTCCTGAAATTCGCCGGCTTCGAGGCCATTCACGGACGGGTGGAGGAGTTGTGCGACACCCACGGTCACGGTTTCGACCTGATAACCTCGCGGGCCTTTTCGCGTTTGGAACAGTTTGTCGGGCTGGCCGCACCGCTCTTGGCTGGAACCGGGCGGTTGATCGCCATGAAGGGGCCGGGCGTTGCCGATGAAATCAAGGTGGATGAAGAGCGCCTCGCCGCCCTGGGGTTCGAAATCGTGTCGGTCACGCCTTACCGGTTGCCGTTCGGCAAGGGAGAGCGTAACCTGATCGAGATTATACCTCATAAAGCCGCTTGAAATGGGCGTTCACGAGATGGAATCCCAAAAATTGCCGCTGACGCCATTTTGAGGCTCTATCCATGCTTGTAGTTGCCTTGGTCGCTGAGACGCTTTGTAGGGCAAATTTGGGCTTCTTGTTCCTGAAAGAGCCGGAAATGGGCCTTTTGGCATAGAATGAAGTTGCAGACGGGCCGATTCTGCACTAAAGTGACAGTAGTAGGCAGTACTTTTACGATTGGAGATGAGCCATGAGGAAAATCATCTTGCTCTTGATGATGGCGGCGCATCTTTCCGCGTGCGCCACCTACGAGAGCCGTTCGGTTTCGTTCCGGCCGCCCCAGGACTATGTAAACTACCAGGACGTTGCCGGGATGCAGGTGGGGGCCGAGGCCTTTGCCGATAAGCAGCAGGCCGAGGACGCCTTTGGTTTCAATATTCGGGACGCCGGACTTTTGCCGGTGCTGGTCGTCATCGACAACAAGAGCGGCCAGGGAATCGAGGTCGTGTCCGGCCAGACCTTTCTGATCGACAGTTCGAACCGCTATTGGAAGCTCCTTTCCAACCGCGAGGCCGTTGAACGGGTCGACAAGGCGACCCAGGCGGGCTCCATCACCAGCGGAGCGGGCAAGGGGGCGGCCTGGGGGGCTGCAACCGGTGCCTTGCTGGGTTTGGCGATAGGGATCGTCTCCGGCCATGATGCCGGCTCTGCCCTCGTGAAGGGGGGCGTCCTGGGCGGGGTAGGCGGTGCCGTCATCGGCGGCGCCTCCAAGGGGGACGACCGGGAACGGGAATACAAGATCGCCGACGACGTCCGTGAGAAGGGAATGGAAGGCAAGATCATGGCTGCCGAGGCCCTGGCCTCCGGCTTTATCTTCTTCCCCGGCGAGGCGGAATCGGTCAGGGAACTCCGCCTGCAGGTCCGGTTCCGCGAGAGCGGCACGGTGCGTACGCTCAACCTGAGGCTCAAATAGACATGGACGTTCGCATCTACTACGAAGACACGGACGCAGCCGGCGTGGTCTACCACGCCAGTTACCTCAAATTCTTTGAACGGGCCCGGACGGAGTATTTCCGGGAGCGTGGCCTGGGGGTGGCGGCACTCGCCACTGCCGGTTTCGTTTTCCCGGTGATCAGGATGGAAATCGATTTCAAGGCGTCTGCGCTGCACGACGAACTCCTGTCGATCATCACCCGCCCGGAGCGGATTGGCGGCGCATCCTTCGTCGTCCGGCAACAGGCGGTGCGGCCGTCGGACGGCAGGGTTCTGGTGGAGGCCCAGGTCACCCTTGCCTGCATCAGCCCGGAACGCCGGGCGCGGCGGCTTCCCGCCGAGGTCAGGCGCGTGCTTGAGGAAGGTGTGGCGCAGGGGCAATGATGGTACAGCAAACCACGGATACCGTTGAAGGGCGGCGCATGGAACGCGGGGAGGCGCTGCGGCTGCTGGAGAGCGCCGAGCTGCTGGAACTGGGGATGTACGCCGACAGGATACGTCGCAGGCTCCACCCGGAAGGGGTGGTGTCGTTTGTCGTTGACCGCAACGTCAATTACACCAATATCTGCAACTCGAAATGCGCCTTTTGCGCCTTCTACCGCGACGGCGACGCGGCGGACGCCTATGTGCTCACCCAGGAAGAGATCTTCGCCAAGATAGAGGAGCTGGTAAGGCAGGAGGGCACGCAGCTCCTCATGCAGGGTGGGCTCAACCCGGACCTGAAGATCGGCTTTTTCGAGCAGTTGTTCCGCGAGATCAAGTCCCGCTTCCCCGCGGTGCAGAACCATTCCCTTTCCCCCGCCGAGGTGGTCAGTATCGCAAAGAGTTCGGGGCTGTCGCTGGACGAGACCCTGGAGCGGCTCCATGGGGCCGGCCTGGATTCAATACCCGGCGGCGGGGCCGAGATCCTGGTGGATGATGTCCGCGGCGCCATCTCGCCCAACAAGATCGGCTGGCGCCAGTGGGCGGAGGTCATGTCCAAGGCCGCCGGACTCGGCATGCCGACCACGGCCACCATGATGTTCGGCAGCCGCGAGAAACCGGAGGACATCGTCGAGCACCTGTTCCGGGTGCGGGAGATCCAGGACGGGGGCGGCTCGTTTACGGCCTTCATCCCCTGGACCTACCAGCCGGGCAACACGGAGCTGGGCGGCGATACCGCCACCGGGGTCGAATACCTGAAGGTGCTGGCCCTGGCCCGCATCGTGCTGGACAATATCCCCAACATCCAGGCCAGTTGGGTCACCCAGGGCGCCAAGATGGCGCAGGTTGCCCTCTTTTTCGGGGCGAACGATCTGGGGGGCACCATGCTGGAGGAAAACGTCGTTGCCGCAGCCGGTTGCAGCTTCCGCATGTCCCGGGAAGAGATGATCGACCTTATCCGTGGGGCCGGCTTCCGTGCCGCCCAGCGCACCACCACCTACCACATCGTAAAGGAGTTTCCGGCTTGACACATCCAAACCGGCAGGCCGGAACGTGCGAAATAGTCACTACCGCAGCACGCCTGAAAGAACTGGCAGAGCACCTCTGCCGGCACCGTGAATTGGCCGTAGACCTGGAGATGGACTCGCTCCATCACTACCGGGAGAAGGTCTGCCTGATCCAGGTCTCGACCCGCAGCGAAAGCTGGCTGATAGACCCGCTGGCCCTGGGGGACCTGTCGCCTTTGGCCGCGCCGCTGGGTAACCCCGCCATCCTGATCGTGATGCATGGCTCGGATTATGATATCCGCTCCCTGCATCGAGACTTCGGCATCGAGGTGAAAAACCTCTTCGACACCATGCTGGCGGCCCGCTTTCTGGGCGTCGCCGAGTTCGGTCTCGCCGCGCTGCTCAGGTCGCGCTTCGGCATCGAACTGGACAAAAAATACCAGAAGGCCGACTGGAGCAAGCGGCCGCTTTCCCCTGAGATGTGCGCCTATGCCTCGGCTGATACGTCCGACCTGCTCCCCCTCTATGATCAGCTGCACGGCGAACTGGCCGGGAAAGGCCGACTTGCCTGGCAGGAGGAGGAGTGCGCTCTGGTGTGCCAGGCACGGGTGAGCGAAAAGGAGGGGCCGCTGTTCCTCTCCTGCAAAGGGGCGGGTAAACTCAAGGGGCGCAGCCTGGCTGCCCTGGAAGAGTTGCTGCGTTACCGCGACCGTCAGGCGCAGGAGGTGGATCGGCCCCCCTTCAAGGTCATGTCGGCCGAGACGCTCCTTGAGACGGCGGAGAAGAAGCCCCGCTCGTTGAGCGAGTTGGCGGGCATCAAGGGAATGACGCCCAAGCAGCTCCACCGCCATGGGCCGGCCCTGCTGGCGGCTGTTACAACCGCCCTGGAACTGCCCGAGGAGAGGCTGCCGCGGTTTCCGCGCACCCGGAGGGAGGACCCGTCCGAGGGGGCCAAGGAACGGCTCAAGCGGCTCAAGTCGTGGCGTGAGAAATCGAGTGCGGCCCTGGGGCTGGAGCCGGGAGTGATCGCTCCCAACTGGCTTCTGGAAGCTGCGGCGGATATGAATCCACCCACACGTGCCGGACTGGACGGAATCGCCGGGATGCGGGAGTGGCAAAAAGGGCTCTACGGAACAGAGCTGATCGAGGTGCTTGAAGCTGATGGACAATGATACAATACGCACGGAACAACCCTACCTGAGCATCGTCGTACCGGTCTACAACGAGGAGGGCAACCTCGGCCCCCTGATGGAACGGCTCTATCCGGCCGTGCAGGGCATCGGCAGGCCGTTCGAGATCCTCTTCACCAACGACGGTTCCCGCGACCGCTCCCTGGAGATCCTGCGTCGGATGGTGCAGCAGTATCCGGGGGTCAAGGTGATCGAGTTCAACGGCAACTTCGGTCAGCACATGGCCATCCTTGCGGCCTTCGAGATGTCCCGGGGGGAGATCGTCATCACCCTGGACGCCGACCTGCAGAATCCCCCCGAGGAGATCCCGCGCCTGGTGGCGGAGATCGAAAAGGGGCACGACGTGGTCGGCACCATCCGCCAGAAACGCCAGGATACCTTCTTCAGAAAGTTCGCCTCGCGCATCGTGAACATCACCACCAACCGGATCACCGGCATGCAGATGCAGGACTACGGCTGCATGCTGCGGGCCTACCACCGCTACGTGGTGGACAATATCAACCGCTGCCGGGAATCCACCACCTTTATCCCGGCCCTGGCCCAGACCTTTGCCTCCAACCCCACGGAGATCCAGGTGGGACACGCCGAGCGGGTGGAAGGGGAGAGCAAGTATTCGTTCTATAGCCTGATCCGGCTCAATTTCGACCTGATGACCGGCTTTTCGGTGGTGCCGCTGCAGATCTTCGCCCTGTTCGGCATCAGCACCGCCCTCTTCTCCCTGGTCTTCGCCCTGTTCCTGCTGGTGCGGCGCTTCATCGTCGGGGCGGAGGTGGAGGGGGTCTTCACCCTGTTCGCCATCCTGTTCTTCTTCGTCGGCATCATCATCTTCGGCATCGGCATCGTGGGCGAGTACGTGGGCAGGATCTACCAGGAGGTGCGCAAACGCCCCCGGTACGTGGTGCGGCAAACCTACGGCTTCGAAGAATAACAGGTTGTTGAAAACAGCCATCAGGCCTTCATCCTCGAAAGGCCCTTCGTGCGGCGTAGGCCTGCTACGCCTCCTCGGGTCTTGCCTATCGGGTGCGACGATCTGACTATTTCTGAACAACCTGAGCGGATAGTTGAAAATAAAAATAATCATTCCATGGGAATAACCTTGCAATCTGACAAACTGATCGTCTGCGCCTACCATAATGTGGGCTATCGCTGTATCGAGGAGTTGCTGCGCCAAGGGGCGGACATCGCCTTGATCTTCACCCACGAGGACTCACCCACGGAGGAGATCTGGTTCAAATCGGTGCGGGAGTTGGCGGACCGCCACGGCATCCCGTACCTGACCACGGACATCTCCCTCCCGGAAAATGTGGAACGGGTGCGGGCCATTGCGCCGGATTTCCTCTTCTCCTTCTATTACCGTAACATGATCAAGCCGGCGGTGCTGGAGATCCCGAAACAAGGCGCGTTCAACCTGCACGGCTCGTACCTGCCCAAGTACCGCGGCCGGGTGCCGGTCAACTGGGCGGTGATCAACGGCGAGAGCGAAACCGGGGCGACGCTGCACCACATGGTGGCGAAGCCCGACGCCGGCGCCATCGTGGATCAGGAACGGGTGGAGATCGCCTTCACCGACACGGCGTTCGATGTCTTCAACAAGATCACCGATGCGGCGGTGGCGGTTATGGCCCGCGCCTGGCCGCAACTCAGGGAGGGGAGGGCGGCGTGCATCCCCATGAACCTGGCCGAGGGCGCCTACTTCGGCGGCCGCAAGCCCGCCGACGGCCAGATCGACTGGCAGCAAAGCGCCCTACGGATCTATAACCTGGTCCGGGGCGTAACCCACCCCTACCCCGGCGCGTTCAGCCACCTGGATGGCAGAAAGGTCGTCATCTGGTCCGCCTGGCCGGTGGAGGGGCGCGGAGAGCCGGGGCGCATCGTGTCGCACCGTCCGCTCCTGATTGGCACCGGAGAAGGATTGCTGGAGATCCGCTCGCTCCAGGCCGAGGGTGGTGACGAGGTCACCGCCACGGATTTTATGACCATTGACGAGCAGTTTACTTAACAGACGGTTGAAAAACTCAGGTTGTTCAAAAATAGTCAGATCGTCGCACCCGCAGAATGCCCTGAGGAGGCGTGAGCTTTGCTACGCCGCACGAAAGGGCCTTCGAGGATGAAGGCCTGATGGCTGTTTTTCAACAACCTCTCAAGGAGAAAAGAGCATGAAAGTACTGATCCTCGGCGTTAACGGCTTTATCGGCAACGCACTGACCCACCGCATCCTCACCACCACCGACTGGGAGGTCCATGGCCTGGACATGGCCTGCGACAAGCTTGAGCGCTCCCTGGGTGACCCCCGCTTTCATTTTCTGGAGGGGGACATCACCATCAACAAGGAGTGGATCGAGTACAACATCAAGAAATGCGACGTCGTGTTGCCGCTGGTTGCCATCGCCACGCCGGTGACCTACGTCAAGGACCCGCTGCGGGTCTTTGAACTGGATTTCGAGGAAAATCTCAAGATCATCAGGCTGTGCCACAAGTACAAGAAACGGGTCATCTTCCCCTCCACCTCCGAGGTGTACGGCATGTCGCCCGACCGGGAATTCGACGAGGACAACTCGCCCCTCATGCTGGGGCCGATCGCCAAGGAGCGCTGGATCTACTCCTGCGCCAAGCAGATGCTCGACCGGGTGATCTACGCCTACGGCATGCATGAAGGACTCAAGTTCACCCTGTTCCGCCCCTTCAACTGGATCGGTCCCAAGCTGGACAGCATCCATACCGCCAAGGAGGGGAGCTCCCGGGTCCTGACCCAGTTCCTGTACGACATCCTGGCCGAAGAGCCGATCCAGTTGGTGGATGGCGGCAACCAGCGCCGTTCCTTTACCTTTGTCGAAGACGGCATCGACGCCCTGATGCGGATCATCGAGAACCGGGACGGTTGCGCCGACGGCAAGATCTTCAACATCGGCAATCCGGCCAACGACCTGTCCGTCAAGGAATTGGCCCACAAACTGCGCGACATGGTGGCCGAATTCCCGCTTTACCGGGAAAAGGCGGAGAAATGCCGGATCGTGGAGACCTCCTCCGACCAGTTCTACGGCAAGGGGTATCAGGATATGCTGACCCGCGTCCCCTCGATCAAGCGCGCCAAGGAATGCCTGGGATGGGAGCCGGTGACGAGCGCCGACGAGGCCCTGCGCAAGACCCTGGAGTTTTACCTGGTGGACGAGCGGGAGAAACTCTCGGAATTTCTGTAAATCACAGCAAAGTCACAGAGATGCGGAGACAAGACAAAAGTATGTCGGGTCATCAGGAAGACAACAGGGAACATCGTGCTTTCCGCATTGTTCACTCTGAACTGAGCACCGTGGTGTCTCCGTGTCTCTGCGCCGCTGCGGCGGGTGTGCAGCACAGTGTTTGACCGCCGGGGTTTCACGCTCATAGAGCTGGTGGTGGTGCTGGTGATCATCGGCATGGTGATGACGCTGGTCATCCCCCGCCTGCCCAGCTCCGAGGCAGAGGACCTGAAGACCTCGGCACGGACCCTGGCCTCGACCCTGCGCTACCTGCAGGACCGTGCGGCCACCACCGGGACGGTTTACTACCTGCGCCTGGAGCCGGGCACGGACACCGTCAAGGTCTTGCAGGCGGCGGGCGACGGGACCGAAAAGGAACCGGAAGACCCCTTCCTGCAACAACGACCGACCAAGGAAGGGGTCCAGGTGGCGGATGTGGTCATCCCCCGCCTGGGCAAACTGAGCGACGGCCAGGTACGGCTCGACATCGGCGCCGGCGGCCTGCGGGATTTCGTCGCCATCCACCTGCGCTCGGCGGGCGGCGCGTTCTGGACGGTGATGGCGTTCCCGTCCAGCGGCAAGGTCAAGATTTACCAAGGGTATCAGGAAGACGCACTATGAGAGGTTTCAGCCTGCTTGAGGTGATGGTGGCCCTGGCCATCATGGCGAGCGTCATCCTGACGGTGCTGGGGGCGGTCAACTACCACCTGACGATCATCACCAACGAACGGGACAGCACCGCCCTGACGCTTCTGGCGCGGGCCAAGATGGCGGAATTGATGCAACTGGCGGCGATCCCCGAGAAGAGCGAGGGCACCCTGGCCCCGGCCCACCCGGAACTCTCCTGGCAGGCCGATATTTCCGCCACGGACCTGACCGTTCTCAAGAAACTGGTGGTGCGGGTGTGGCGGACCGGCGACAAGCGGGAGGTGGCGCTTGAGCGCTATCTCACGCAATAAGGGGTTTACCCTCCTGGAAGTGCTGATCGCCGTGGTCCTGCTGGCCATCCTGACCGCCGCCCTGTACGGGAGTTACTTCACGGTGTTGAAGGCCCGGGAGCGGTCGGCGGAGGGGATGGAGGCGCGGCGCGAACTGGGCACCACCCTCGACCTCCTGCGGCGGGAGATCGGCTCGGCCCTCTATACCCCCACCGACAAACGGCTCAAATTCATCGTCGAGGACCGGGACAGCTTCGGCCGACCGGCCTCCAACCTGGAACTGACGACCCTGGCCCCCCCGTCCACCCTGAGCGACACCCGTAAGGAGTCCGGCACCATAGACGTCCAGTACCGCATGGTGGAGAAGGAAAAACAGCAACTGCTCCTGACCCGCACGGAACAGGATCTCCTGTTGGACTCGACCACCGTGCCCGCCTACCCGCAGATGGAGCGGATCAACTCCTTTCTGGTGGAATGCAGCAACGACGGCACGACGTGGGTCAAAACCTGGGATACGGCCCTGAACGGCAACAAACTGCCGAAGCTGGTGCGTATCACGGTGCAGGTGGAGGAGGAGGGGACGCCGGTGACGTTCACCGTCTATGCGGCCCCCAGGATGGTGGGCTCGTGAGAGGCGAAAAGGGCTTTGCCCTGGTCCTGACCCTGGTGGTCACCGCCCTGATGGTGGCGGCAGCGGTGGAGTTGATCCACCAGGTGTATGTGGATATGTCCCTCAACCGCAACTTCCGCGATGGCCAGCAGGCCTCGCTGCTGGCGGAATCGGGGGCCGAGGGGGGTAAAAAGCTCCTCCAGACGCTGCTTGCGGCGCAAAGCTACACGTCGCTCTCGGACAAGTGGGCCGCCCCGTTCAAGATGGACGACGAGGTCGGGCGCATCGAGATCACGACCACCGAGGAGAGCGGCAAGATCAATCTCAACGCGCTGGTACAGCAAAACGATGAGATAAACGCCGATACCCTGGCGATCCTGAAACGCCTGGGCACGCAATTGCAAATCCCGGAAAGCGTGTGGAACGCCCTGGCGGACTGGATCGACACCAACGACCTGCCAAGCTCCGGCGGCGCCGAAAACTCCTATTACAAATCCCTGAACCCGCCTTACTCGGCCCGCAACGGCAGGCTGACAACGGTGAACGAACTGTCCCTGGTCAAGGGCTTTACGGCGGATATGGTCAACAGGCTCAAGCCGTTCGTGACCGTCTACCCCAACAAGGCCGGTGGCCTCGGCGCCACCGTGGCCGTCAACGTGAACACCGCCCCCAAAGAGGTGCTCATGGCCCTGGACAGCCGGATCAGCGGAAGCATCGCGGACCGGATCATCGAGGAGCGGCGCCTGGCGCCGTTCAAGTCCATCGGTGAACTGGCTCGGGCTGACACGATACTTACCACGATCAAAGGCATGACAATCCAAGGCAAGATCTTCCGGATCACGGCCCGGGGGTTCGTCAAGGAAGCGGCCCGCACCGTCGAGGCGGTGGTCAATATGGACGGCACGGGAGAGTTCCTCTCGTGGCAGGAATTTTGATGGCAGCCCGCCGCCGCGCCATGCCTGTTGTGTCCTGCACCCCTGCGCCCCGCCCGTTGCCGGCGGGCATGCCGCTTTTCCCCAGTGTCGTCAACCCGACTACGGCGCTTGCCGCCCCAGGAACCCATGGCCATACCGACTGACATCCAGAGCCAGGTGTACAACCTGCTCTCCCAGGCGTCCAACCTCTCGTTCGTAAGCGCCGAGCAGGAGGCGGGGGCGCGGGTCAGCTTCGTTCCGGGCCAGCAGGTGAGCGCCTCGGTGCTGACGACGCTGCCGAACAACCTGACCCAGGTGCAGATCGGCACGGAACGCTTCAACCTGGCGTTGCCCATGGCGGTCCGTCCGGGGCAGACCCTGGAAATGACCTTTGTTGCGGGGGAGCCGCGCTCGACCTTCGCCGTGGCCCGCCAGGGCGTCGCCGCCCCGCCGGTCAGCCTCTCGGATGCGTCCCGGCTGTTGAGCCTCCTGGTCGGCAGCGAAGAGATCGTCGACCCGAGCCTGCGGGCCTCGCTCTTGAGTATCAGCGACATGCTGCGGCGTTCCCCGGGAGAGGCGGGCGTCCTTGCCAACCTGATGGACGAGGCGCTCACCTACGGGGCGCCCGGCGAAGGGGAAACAGCGCCAACCCTGCTGCCGGACGTCCCCCTCCAGCAGGGGCGTGCCGGACAGGAAGGGACGCTACCGGCGGCCGGCCAAGGCGCCGTCCCCGAACAGACCCGCCTGTCGTCCTTCGAGGCCAATGCGGCGCGGATCCTCCAGAATATCGCCCGCAATTCCCGTTTCGACCTGACCGAGGCGGCCAACCAGCCGGTAACGCCGCTGCCCCTGATGCCGGGGGAAGAGGTTGACGCCGCGGTGCTCGGTACCGTGCCGGGCGGCAAGGTGTTCGTCCAGCTTGCGGGGACGTCGTTGGAACTGCTCATCCCCCGGCCGGTCCAAGCCGGAGACATCCTCCGTCTCACCTTCATCACGTCGGACCCCCGGCCGCTGTTTGCGCTGCAACGGGCCGCCGCCGGCGTCCCCAGCTCGCTCAGTGAGGCGGGCCGGTGGCTGAGCGCCTTGGAACACGGTGAAGGGGGGGGATCGACACAGCAGATGTACGTGCTGGAGCGTCTGAACACGGTGCTGAAAAGCCTGCCGCCGGACTCGCCGGCCTTTACCGCCATTCAGGACGAGGCCATCACCTACCAGACGGTCATGCGCGGCCGCCAGCCCGTCGATCAACAGCCTGCCCAACCGGGGGCGGCGCTCCAGGCGGGCGCGGCCGCCGTGCAGAACCCGCAGGCCACCTTGCAGCCCGGCACCGGCATCGTCCTCAGCGACGATATGGCCAAACTGCTCCAGGCGCTGATCAGGGGTAACCGCTTGGCGCTCCTTGAGGCCATCAACCAGGAGGCTTCCGGGGAAGCTTTTTCGCCGGGACAGCAGGTAAGGGGCGAGATCACGGCCTCCCTGGGCGGGGGGCGCTTCATGGTGCAGGTGGCCGGCCAGGCCATGGAATTCATGCTGCCCAAAGGGATCAAGCGGGGGGACATGGTGACGCTCTTCTTCGTCACCGACGAGCCGCAGCCCACCTTCCTGATGACCCGTTTCGGCAAGCCCGGCGATGCGCGGGTCAGCGAAACCGGCCGGTGGTTGAGCGGGTTCCTCGGCGCTGCCGGCGACCAGATGCCGGCCCGGGAGGCCCTGGGAATCCTGAGGACCCTGCTCTCCGAGCCGCCGAGCGATGCCTCCCGGGTGAGCGGGCTTCTGCAGCGGGGATTGCGGGACAGCGGCCTGTTTTACGAATCCCACCTGGCGCGCTGGTTTGGCGGCGACTATCCCCTGGAGGATCTTTTGCGGGAGCCCCAGGGCCGGTTGTCCCCGCTCCAGCGTCCGCCCGGGCAGGAGGCGGCGGGCAACACGGCGCAGGAGATGGCCCTGGCCGGTTTGAAGGGGGGCTCCGTGGAGGTCATGGAGGCTGCGCTCAAGACGGCCGGCACCGCCACGGCCCATGAGGGGATTGTGGACCAGCAGGCCTTGCCGGTCGTCAAGGAACAATTGGCGGCGTTGCAGAGCGGGCAGGTCCTCTTTCGCGGAGACCTGGTGCCGGGCCAGCAGGTGGAGTGGGCGGTGCGGGAGCGCGAAGCGCACCGCAACGAGTCCGGTGAACAGACGCGCTCCTGGGAGACGTCGCTCACCCTGGATATGCCGAAGTTGGGGAATGTCACGGCCAGCCTGAAACTCGACGGCAGCAGGGTGAGCATCGAGCTGAACGTCGCACAGCCTGACTCGGCGGAACTTCTGAAGGCCGGCCTGCCGCGCCTTGCCGAACAGCTCGAGGCGTCCGGGCTGGTGCCGTCGGAGATCGGCGTAACCCATGAAATCCCGTAAGGACGAAGAGCGCCGTGCGGCGGCCCTTACCTACAAACAGGGCTTTTACGCTCCGGTGGTCGTTGCCAGGGGTAAGGGGGTGATGGCCGAGGCGATCATCGCCTGCGCGCGCGAAGCGGGAGTCTATGTCCACGAATCGCCGGAACTGGTCAATCTGCTGATGCAGGTGGATACCGATGCGTTCATCCCGCCGGAATTGTACCGCGCCGTGGCGGAGGTGCTGGTGTGGCTGTACGGAATCGAGCAGGAACGGCAGTGAAAGGCGGTTAGAAGGTTGTTGAAAAACAGCCATCTCGCCGCCGTCCTCGAAAGCCCTTTTGTGCGGCGTAGCGCTGCTACGCCTCCGCAGGGCCTTCTGCGGGTGCGACGATCTGACTATTTTTGAACAACCTGGGTTTTTCAACAGCCTTTAGAGGGGGGTAGCAATGCAGATCAAATTCGGAACCGACGGCTGGCGCGGGGTCATTGCCCGTGATTTCACCTTCGACAACCTTTCCCTGGTGGCCCAGGCCACCATGGATTACTTGAACCGCGACGGCTCGGGCAACAAAGGGCTGGTGATCGGTTACGACCGGCGTTTCCTGTCCCGCGATTTCGCCCGGCGCGTGGCCGAGGTGGCGGCCGGCAACGGCATACGGGTCCGCCTGACCGACGGCTATGCGCCCACACCGGCCGTATCGTGGGCGGTTCGCGAGTCGGGAGCCGGGGCGGGGATCATGATCACGGCAAGCCACAACCCGCCCGAATACAATGGATTCAAGGTCAAGGAGGCTTTCGGCGGTTCGGCCCGCCCCGCCACCACAAAGGTGCTGGAGGAGATCGTCGCTTTCAATGTGGCCAACGACCGCCGCGTGGTGGCCACCCCCTTCGAGGAGGCCCTGGGGAAGGGGATGATCGAGATCTTCGACCCCTGTGAAGGGTATTTCCGCCAGATCGGCCGCTACGTGGATCTGGAACTGATCGCCAGGGCCGGCATCCCGGTGGTCGTTGACCCGATGTACGGTGCCGGCTCGGGTTTTCTGCCCCGCCTGCTGGCCGGGGTCCACGAGATCCACAACAGCGAGAACCCCTCCTTCGGGGGGCAGCCGCCCGAGCCGATCGGCGAACATCTCGCGGAACTCTCCGCGCTCCTCAAGGGGGGCACCTACCGGGTAGGGCTGGCTTTGGACGGAGACGCCGATCGGATTGGGGCGGTGGATGAGAACGGTGATTTCTTCTCGTCCCACTGCATCTTTACCGTCATCCTGCGGCACCTTATCGAACACAAACATCTGCGGGGCGGTGTGGTCAAGACCGTCTCCACGACCCGCATGGTGGACCTGCTGGCCCGGAAATACGAGCTGCCGCTGTTCGAGACACCCATCGGCTTCAAACATATCTGCGAATTGATGCTGGCGGAGGATATCCTCATGGGTGGCGAAGAATCGGGGGGGCTGGGCGTCAAGGGGCACATCCCGGAACGGGACGGCATCCTGCTCGGGCTCCTGCTCCTGGAGGCCATGGCGGCCAGCGGAAAAGGCCTCCGCCGGCTCCTCGACGAAACCATGGACGAGATCGGGCATTTCTCCTATCGCCGTATCGACCGGCGTATCGGGGGCGACGCCAAGGAACAGCTCATTGCGCGTCTGAAATCGGCCCCTCCGGCAGAGATCGACGGCCGGCGGGTGGCTGCTACTAACTTCAGCGACGGCTTCAAGTTCATCTTCGAGAACGGCGACTGGCTTTTGATCCGCCCCTCGGGCACCGAACCGGTCCTGCGGCTGTACAGCGAGGCCGGAACCCCGGGCCAGGTGGACCGTCTGCTGCGCGCTGGGGAAGTCCTGGCGGCACGGTAACGACCCGGGCGTGCCGCTAAAAATATGCGGTATGAAATTAATAACTTGACATATCCTCACATTATTTTTTATATCAATGACCTGAGTGTAATTGGGCCATCAGAGGGCAAAGCATGGGCAACCGTGTGACGCAAAGCCACCTGTCCAATGCTGTTTGGAAAGAGGGGTTGTAAGATCGGTGCAGGATAAAGCCTACTGCGGTTATCTGGGTAGGCTTTCTTTATGGTGCATGCCCCGCCGACGCGGAATGCCGCAACCCCGTTCCCTGATTGGCAAAAAGATAAAAAGTGGATGAATTTTATTGTTTTTGTGATATTAAGTTCCCACGTGCACATTCACGTAATTACTAAGCCCAATGGCATGTTTGAAAGAGGAGGATTACTGGCATGGCGAATATTCTCATCGTTGACGATTCTTCCACAATGCGCAAGATCATTTCACGCTCACTTCGGCAGGCCGGCCTGGCTGTTGATGAAATATACGAGGCCGGCGACGGCATTGAAGGGCTGAGCGTGCTGGCCTCCGGCAAGCCGGTTACGCTGATCCTCTCCGATATCAACATGCCCAACATGGACGGCCTGGAATTCATCAAACAGGTCAGGGCCAACGGCAACGCCGTCCCGATCGTCATGATCACCACGGAGGGGGGCGAAGAGATACTCAAGGAAGCCATCGCGAGCGGGGCCAGCGACAGCATCAAGAAACCCTTCACACCCGACCAGTTGCAGGAAAAACTGGGAGGGCTGATATGAGCCTTAACGCCGACATCGCCGGCACTGCCAGGTTTACGGAAGAGCAGCTTGCCCGGTACGTCATTGATGCCACCAAGGATGTTTTCTCCACCATGGTCATGATGGATCCGGCGGACGATTACCCCCTCAAGGACCCGATTCATCGCTTTCAATGCAGCATCACCGGCATGGTGGGATTCGCGGGCATCTATTCGGGCGTGATTTCCATCCACTGTCCGGTTGCCCTGGCTCTTCAGATCACCTCGAGCATGCTGGGCATGGAATGCGAAGAGGTCAACGAGGATTTGAACGACGCCATCGGCGAAATAGCCAATATGCTGGGCGGGAGCGTCAAACAGGTGCTTTCCAAGGGAGGCATGGACGTCAAGCTCTCGATTCCAACGGTTATCTCCGGCGAAGATTATACCGTCAACTCGCTCTCCGACATCGACTGTGTCGTCATCCCGTTCAGCGTCAGCGACAACAGGTTTCTCGTCGGGCTCACCCTTAAGAAAGAAGACTGACAACGCTCTGTGGACGCGGACGTGCTTGCCGCAGCCCATGGCTTGACCCAGCACCGGAAGACAATCCCTGATGGATGGATATACCACGTTACATGAGATGTTGG
The DNA here is from genome assembly GCF_008802355.1 of Oryzomonas sagensis. Taxonomy (NCBI): domain Bacteria; kingdom Pseudomonadati; phylum Thermodesulfobacteriota; class Desulfuromonadia; order Geobacterales; family Geobacteraceae; genus Oryzomonas; species Oryzomonas sagensis. Next base: position 755,944 of record NZ_VZRA01000001.1, read on the forward strand.
CCTCTGCCCTGAAGCAGGCTGGCGAGGAAAGCGGCATGCTTTTGGGGCAGGAACTCGCCATTGCCCTTTCGGATTCTCTTACCACCAGTAAAACATCCTATTTCGGCGGCCTTGAGGATGCCTGCTTCGTGATCGGCGTCGAGTCCCGGGAGGCTTACACCGGCCAGTTCTATCTGGTGTTCTCCCTGCGTGACGCCATCGTCATGAGCAGTATCCTGCTGGGTATCCCCCCGGCCCGCATCCAGGAAAAAAAGCGTCTCAGCATCATCGAAAGCGATGACATCGATGCCTTTGCCGAGATTGCCAATATGATCAACGGGGCGTTCAACACCGTTTTTCAGGGCAGCCTCCCCAACAAGGTGCATCTGAAGTTGCTTTCGCCCAAAAAGTTTATTCCCGAAGTCGATGAATTGAGCGAAAGCGAGCCGCTTCCCGAAGGCGACTACCTCATGTTCCGCTCGAAACTGGAGATGCCGGACCAGGAGCTGAACTATCTGGACGTGCTCATACCCGTTGGGTTGGGCAACCAGTTCGATCCCCCCGGCGAGGAACCGCCGGAGCCTCCCGCCGAGGAGGAGGCCCCCGCGCCTGATGAGGCCGGTGATGCCGCGGCGCAGCCGCAACCCGAGGCCGAGGAAGGGGCCGCGCCCCCCCCAAGGGAGGAAGCCGGTTCGGCAGAGGCCGGGATCGACAGCGTCGTGGTGCTGGAGGACGATAACGAGGAACGCCGCCAGATGGTGACCGTGGCCGCCTTGACCGGTTATCAGGTGGTGGAGGGAACGCTCAATGCCGATATCAAGGAGCTCTTCACCGGCCGCAACGTGCGGTTGGTGCTGGTCGGTTCGCAGGATGCGAGCGACCACGAGTTGGCGGTTTGCATCAAGGTCAATGCCATCCGCCAGAACTCGCCGCCCCCGATTATCATGAGCGCCCAGCGCTGGACCCGGACGGCCGTTTTGAAGGCGTTGAAATACGGAGCCCGGGAGATTATCATCAAGCCGTGCAGCGAAGAGGAACTGATTGCCAAGGTGCGCAGGTTCTGCAAACCGCCGGTGCAGTGACGGCCCGTGACGGTCGGGGGGATGTCATCATGTCGTTTTATCGGTGTGGCATAGGTGCGTTGACGCGCAACGGGATGCGCGCGAAAGCCATGCTGTTGGTACTGTCGGCCGTTTTTGCCGTTGCCGCGCTCTTCCCGACGCCTGTCCAGGCCTCCATCCCCAACCGGGTCTTTCGGGTCGATATTCGCCCCAAACAGGGGTATACCCGCATAATCCTCCGTCTCCAGGAAAACCCGCAGTTTACCGTCGCGTCGCTGCCCGGCAACCGCTTGCGGCTGACGCTTCAGGATACGGACGGACCCCTTTTCCACAAATACCGCCGCTATTCGGATGCCAGCATCGGCGGCTTGCTGTTTTCCCGGTGCGGGTCAAATCTTCAGGTCACGTTCCAGGCCGCTTCCGGGACAGGGTGGCGCAATGCCACGGTAGACGGCATCTGCGCCATTGCCCTTGATGTGGGTACAAAGTTCACCCCGCCCCCTCCCCGGCTGTACATTGCCGGGCGTGAGCGGATTTGGAACGGCGTTGAGAAGCTGGTGCGGGATTTCGACCCGCCGCTGAAAACGGATATCCCCTTTGTGCCGACTGACCGGCAGATTTTGAAGAATATCCTCAATGACAGCGACCAACAGGCCTTCATGGCGGCAGAAGCGGCACTCTACAAGGGGTCCCTGACCGAGGCCGAGGAAGTCTTCACCCAGTTTGCCTCGCGGCTGAGCGCGGTGAGACCGCTGGCCCTCTACCGGCTTGGCGAAACGTGGTATAAGCTGCAAAAATATCCCCAGGCCCTGGCCGCGTTTCGTGAAGCCGAAAAAATCTGGCCGGCATTTCTCACCTTCAACCCGAGTGTCACGTTTTATTACGGGGACAGTATCGCCCGGAGCGGAGACCTTGCCGGTGCCCGGGTGCTCCTTGCCCGCCTGATTGCCCGGCTTGCCGACAAGAAGTACGCCCCCACCCTGCTGGTGCGCCTGGCCGACATCCTGACGCGCCAGGGGCATGACCGGGAGGCCCTGGCCATCTACCGCACGGTAGCCGATAATTTCCCGGACAACAAGGCCAACCAGATGGCGCAGTTGCGTCTGGCCGACCGCGATTTTCTTCGCGCCACCCCGTGGGATTACCAGCGTCTGAGCGACCTTTATCTGAATATCTCGCGCCAGAACAGCGATGTGGATATGCGCGAGGAGGCCCTGTTCAAGCATGTCCTGCTCCATGCCATCCATGGCGACGCCTCCGACGCCCTGCAGCAGGTCGTTTCGTTTCAGAAGCGGTTTCCGCGCGGGGTCTATGTCACCGTGTGCCGGACCATCCGGGAGGTGCTGGTTGCCCAGGTGTACCATGAAAGCAGCTGGCGCAAGGATGCCCCGGGGCTGATCAGGTTTGTCGAGGAGCATCAGGACTACCTGGCGGCCTGCATGGATGCGCCCGATTTTCTCCCGGATGTTGCCAAGGCCTACGATGAGGCGGGCCGCCCCATCGAACTGATCAAGTTTTTCAGCACCCTCCTGGACCACCAATGGGTGGGCGCCAATGGCCCCTATCTCCATGAGGAGATCGCTTCCAATGCGGACCTCCTGGGCGATAGCGCACTGGCCGAGAAAACCCTGCGCGCCTTTTTGCGCAAATATCCCACCCATCCCCGGGCGCGGCTCATGCTGGAACGCCTGGGCGGGGTATATTTCATGGGGGGCAAGTATCAGGAAGCCCGGGATACCCTGCTGTGGCTGCTCAACAAGAAGGAGCGCGCCCAGAGGAGCGAGAGCTACTACTATCTCGGCCGTTCTTTGTGGGAACAGAACGGGACCGCCCAAGCCGGCAAGGCCATGGACCTCTACATTGCCACGGCCGGCCGGGATGCGAAGGACCCCCATCTGCTGCCCGACGCCTACTACGTGGCCGCCTCGGCACGCCTGGCCACGGGCGATCGCAAGGGAGCTTTGCGCATACTCGACGCCGGCATAAGGCTGCCCGACAACGAGCGGAATGAAGAGTTCCTCTACAAGGCGGGCGAGATCACCGCCCTCGAGGGCAAGAAGCCGGCCGCCCGGGCCTATTTCGAGCAGGTGATCAAAAAGGGCAAGGACGATGACTGGAAAAAGCTGGCGCAACAGGCCATCGAGTCGTTGAACGTGGGGCCAGCCAAGCGGTAGGCCTCGGGGGCTGTCAAGAATCGGACCCAGTCAAAAAACCGACACAAAATGTGACAAAAATGTGCATGGTGCGTTTTGCCTGGCGGTGGTATAAATGAGAGCATTCTCCCCAGCAAGGCGCGCTCTTGTCGTAGGCTGTAAAACTGGTATGTTTTTTGCAAAACAATTCCAGTTGTTCTTTAGTGTCAGGGAGGTTCAGCATGCCGGTTAATGGGATTTTTGGCACGACGATCGACGTGCTGGGCAAAAGTATCGATCTGCGGACCAAAAGCCAAAACCTGATTTCATCGAATATCGCCAATGCGGAAACCCCCAACTACATCCCCAAATCGCTGGACTTCGAGCAGGAGTTGCAGAGTGCGGTGAAAAGCGGCAGCAAGGGGACGCCGGCAATCACCCATCCGCGACATCTGCCGTTGAGAGGCAGCGGGGCGGGGCTTCAGTCCGTGACCGGCCAGGTCGTGGAAACCCCGGCCAAGACCCCCGGCAACGACGGCAATGCGGTGGAGTTGGAGAACGAGATGGGCAAGCTGCTGGAAAACCAGATCATGTTCAACGCCTCGGTCCAGATGCTCTCCAAGAAGTTCAGCGATTTGAGCGTAGCGATCAAGGGAGGTAACTAATGGATTTTTTCAGTTCCATGAATATCAGCTCCTCGGCCCTTACGGCTGAGCGCACCAGGATGAACCTGATCTCCAGCAACCTGGCCAATGCCGGTTCAACCCGGACATCCGAGGGGGGGCCCTACAAGCGTAAGGATGCGGTCTTTTCCGCGACCCCCCTGGAGAGCGGCTTCAAGCGGGCCTTGAACAGCGCTGTCGGCCAGCAGACCCGCCAGGTGGAGGTCACCGAGATCGTAGAGGACCAGAATCCCCCTCGCATGCAGTACGATCCCGGCCACCCCGACGCCAACGCCCAGGGCTACGTGGCCATGCCCAATGTCAATGTGGTCGAAGAGATGGCCGACATGATCAGCGCAAGCCGCAGTTATGAAGCCAATGTGACGGCGGTCCAGGCGGCCAAGAGCATGGCCCTGAAAACGCTTGAAATCGGCAAGTAGTTTCCCGGCCTCGCCTCTGCGCGCTTTCGCGCGCGTGGCGGGCTGAACCTTCGGGAGGTTTAGTGTGGATGTAAAAGGTATAGAAAGCGGTCTCGGCCTCGGCGCGGTATTCCCGGGGGCCGGCGAGGCAAAATCGGCGTCTGCGCCCGAGGGTGCCGGCAAATTTTTCAGCGAACTCGTCTCCAAGGTGAATGACCTGCAGACCCAGTCCGATCAGGCCATCCAAGGCCTTGCCACGGGAGAAAACAAAAATCTCCATGAGGTTATGATCTCCATGGAAAAGGCGAGCATCTCCTTCCAATTCCTGGCCCAGGTGCGCAATAAGGCTGTCGAGGCATATCAGGAAGTGATGCGCATGCAGGTGTAGGACGTGTGGCCCGCAAGGCCCCCTGATCCCCGGCAGTTGCAAAGAAATTCCGTTTTCCACCCGTATCTGAAAGGATGTTAGCGTTCTACATGCCCGAAGGATTCCAAAGAGTTATAGAGCCTTTCATGGCGTTGTCCCCCGGCAAACGCATGCTCATCGCCGGCATCGCGCTGTTGTCGGCGTTGGCCTTCGCGGTGCTGATCTTTGTCGTAAATCGTACCGACTATAAGCCGCTTTTTACCAATCTGTCCGCTGAGGATGCGGGGGAAATCGTAAAAAAGCTGAAGGATGCCAAGACCCCTTACCAGATCACGGCAGACGGCAAGGGCATCCTCGTCCCGTCCGACAAGGTGTATGAGATGCGGCTTTCCCTGGCTTCGGAGGGGTTGCCCCAGGGCGGCGGCGTCGGTTTCGAGATCTTTGACCGCAAAAATTTCGGCATGACGGAGTTCGTCCAGAAGCTCAACTACCAGCGTGCCCTCCAGGGGGAGCTTTCCCGCACCATTTCCCAGATAAATGGCGTCGAGCAGGCGCGCGTTCATCTCGTGATGCCGGAAAAATCGCTCTTCAAGGATAGTGAGAAGCCTGCCACCGCGTCAATCGTGCTCAAGATGAAATCGAACCGCTCCCTGAGCGATGGCGAGGTCCAGGGGGTGGTGCATCTGGTCGCTTCTTCCATTGAGGGAATGGACCCCGAGCATGTCACCGTCCTGGACAGCCGCGGCAAGATCCTCAGCAAGGGGGGCAGCAGCGACCCGGCGGCCCGCATGACCGCGTCCATGCAGGATACCCAGCGCGCCTACGAAAAGAACGTTGAGGAACGCATCCAGTCGCTCCTGGACCGCGTTGTCGGTTCGGGCAAATCGGTGGCGCGGGCAACAGCGACCTTTGACTTCAAACAGGTGGAGCGGGTCGACGAGAAGTTCGACCCGGAAACCATTGCCGTCAGAAGCGAGCAGCGCACCGAGGAGAAGGGGGCGTCCACCACCGCGATCGCCGGTGTCCCCGGCGTGCAGACCAACCTGGGCAAGACCGCTCCCAAACCGAATTCGGCGTCCGGCGGCGGCTCCAAAAACGATGAGACCCTTAATTACGAGGTGAGCCGGTCGACCTCCAAGACGATCGAACCGGTGGGGACCCTGAGCAAGATCTCCGTGGCCGTCCTTGTGGACGGCAAGTACGAGATGCCTGCAGCCGTCAAGGATGGGCAGGTCGGCAAAGCCAAATATGTCCCCCGCTCCCCCGACGAGTTGCAGAAGATCGACGCCCTCGTCAAGAGCGCCATCGGTTTCGACGCCAATCGGGGGGACCAGTTGAGCGTACAGAACATCCCGTTCCAGGATATGGGCGATACGGGCATGGACGAGACGCCCTCCTGGTGGAGCAGCCCCTTCTTCATGGCGCTCTACAAAAACCTGCTGATCGGCCTGGGCTTCCTGGCGATGGTCCTCTTCGTTATCAGGCCGCTCCTCAAATCGCTCAAGGTGATAAAGCCGCAGGTCTTTGAAACGTTTGAACCGCTCGGCGAGGCGCCCGAGAAGCTCACTTCCGCCGAAAAGGCCCAGATAGCCGTGCAGGTGGCTGAACAGCAGAGTCTTATCGAGACGGCGAAAAAGGACCCCTACCAGGTTGCCCAGATACTGCAGAACTGGTTGGGCGAAGAGAACAACAGCTAAAAAAATATTCAAGCGATGAACGGGTGTATTCATGACAGGGTCCATGACGGGGTCTGAAAAAGCTGCCATCCTGCTGCTCTACCTTGGCAACGAGGTTACCAGCAAGGTGTTCGAGCATTTGGATGACGACGAGATAAAGAAGATCAGCAAGAGCATGGCCCACTTGGGCCATGTGCCGCGAAGCACCATCATGGAAGTGGTGGAGGATTTCACCGGCGTTATCAACCCCGAGGCGGGAATTTTCTCCCAGGGTGAAGAGTTCGTCCGCAAGATCCTGGAAAAGGCGCTTGGCCCCGCTAAAGCGGATATGCTCATGGAGGAGTTGCAGGCCTCCAGTTACGGCGATCTGGTGGATATCCTGGGCAATATGGATTCCAAGAGTATCGCCAACTTCCTGTCCCAGGAGCATCCCCAGACCGTTGCGGTCATCCTGGCCAAGCTGAAATCCAAGCAGACCAGCGAGATCATCAGCCTTCTCCCCCAGGAACTTCAGGCCGAAGTCGTATTGCGGATTGCCGATGTCGAGCAGGTCTCGCCGGATATCCTCCAGGAAATCGACGACGTCATCCGGCGGGAAATCAAGTCCATGGGCGGCGTTCAGCGCTACAAGGTGGGCGGTGTCGAGAAGGTTGTGGACATGTTCAACCATTTCGACCGCAGCAAGGAAAAGCAGATCCTCGACAAACTGGATGTGCTCAGCCCCCCCCTGGCCGAGATCATCCGCAAGCACCTCTTTACCTTCGAAGACATCTTCAAGCTGGATGACCGCAGTATCCAGGCCATCATGCGCGAGGTCTCCAACGACACCCTGACCCTGGCCATGAAGACGTCGCCGGACGAGGTCAAGGACAAGATCTTCAAGAACATCTCCAGCCGCGCGGCGGAAATGATCAAGGAGGACCTGGAGGTCATGGGGCCGGTGCGGCTCTCGGATGTGGACAAGGCCCAGTCGGAAATCATCAAGGTTGTGCGCAAGATGGAAGAGGAAGGCAAGATCGTGCTGGCCGGCCGTGGGGGAGACGATGTCCTCGTCTAAGATCTTCAAAGCGGCGCAAACGGAAGGGATCGTCGTCACCGACTACGCCTTCGGCCAGGTCGGCCAGGCGCACGGCGCTGCCCATGAAACCGGCTTTGTGCCCATGGGGCTCTTCGACTCATCGGAGATCGACGCGGCACCGGTTGCCCCGTCTCCCGAAGCGGCCCCGGAGGTTGTGGAGCCCGCCGGGGTGGCCATGACCGAGGAGGAACTGGACCAACAGCTCCGCGATGCCTTCAACAGCGGCCTCCAGGAGGGTAAAAACCTGGCCGAACGCGGCCTGGTGAACGTCTTCAGGTCGCTCAGGACCGCGGCCGAAGGGGTTCGCGACCTGCGGGAGAAGGTTCTGCGGGAGTCGGAGGAAGAACTCCTCAAGCTCGTCATCATGGTCGCCCGCAAGGTGATTCTGCGGGAAGTCAAGATGGACCGCTCCATCCTCGAGGATGTGGTCCAATCGGCCATTGCGGGGCTCTCCGAACGCGACATGGTAACGGTGCGCCTGAACCCTGACGATCATGCGCTGATTACCAGCGGCCATGGGGGCTACTTCCAGCAGGAGTTGAAGAGCGACCGGATGAACTTCAAGGCCGATGCGGCCGTTTTACCGGGCAATTGCCAGATAGATGCCGAGATGGGCACCATTGATGCCAGCGTTGATGGCCAGCTCGACGAGATCTATCGGCGCCTTCTCGAAGAGCGGAGCCGGGCCTCGGCTCCCGACGCCTGAGGCCGGGGAGAGCATGTCGCACCTCAACCTGAAGAAATACCGGACAGCCCTGGAATCGGTCAAGCCGGTAAAATTACACGGCAAGGTCACCCAGGTCGTCGGGTTGGTGATCGAAGGGTATTGCCCGGATACGTCGGTCGGGGCCATTTGCGAGATCAAACCCCAGAACGGGGACCCGATTCCGGCGGAGGTGGTCGGTTTCCGCAACAACAAGACCCTCCTGATGCCGTTGGGAGAGTTGCGGGGCGTCGGATTGGACAGCCTGATCTCCGTCCGGCGGGAAAACGCCACCTTGGGGGTGGGACCGCTGATGCTGGGCCGGGTGATCGACGGTCTCGGCAACCCCATAGACGATAAGGGACCGATCAGGGTGGAGGAGGAGTACCCGATCTACGCAACGCCGGTCAACCCCATGACACGGCCCCCCATCAGAAAGCCGCTCGACCTAGGCATCCGCAGTATCAACGGGCTTCTGACCTGCGGCCAGGGGCAGCGGGTCGGCATTATGGCCGGTTCCGGCGTCGGGAAATCGACACTCTTGGGGATGATCGCCCGCTATACCGAGGCGGACGTCAACGTGATCGCCCTGATCGGCGAGCGGGGGCGCGAGCTGCGGGAGTTCATCGAGAAGGACCTCCAGGAGCAGGGGCTCAAGAAAACGGTGGTGGTGGTCGCCACCTCTGACCAGCCGCCGCTTGTCCGCATGCGGGGCGCCTATATCGCCACCACCATCGCCGAATATTTTCAGCAACAGGGCAAGAAGGTGCTGCTGATGATGGACTCGGCCACCCGTTTTGCCATGGCCATGCGCGAAGTCGGCCTGGCCATCGGGGAACCGCCGACCACCAAGGGCTACACGCCGTCGGTCTTTGCCGCCCTGCCCAAGCTGCTGGAGCGCACCGGCAATTTCCCCGACGGGAGCATCACCGGCCTGTACACCGTGCTGGTCGAGGGGGACGATTTCAACGAACCGATATCGGACGCCATGCGCAGCATCCTGGACGGTCATATCGTCCTCTCCCGAAGCCTGGCGGCGCGCAACATCTATCCGCCCATCGATGTGCTGGCCAGCGCCAGCAGGGTCATGGCGGATGTGACCACCGGCGAGCACCTGGACCTGGCCGGCAAGTTCAAGGAAGCACTGGCAACGCACCGCCAGTCCGAGGACCTTATCAATATCGGGGCCTACAAGGCGGGCAGCAATCCCGGTATAGATTATGCTGTAGCACGCTATGACGGCATGGTGACCTATCTCAAGCAGGCCGTCCAGGACCCGGTGTCCATGTTCGATGCGGTCCAGGGCCTCAAGAAGCTCTTTGAGGCCTGAGCGGCAGACCGAGGTGAGCGTTCGTGAAAGGCAATGGCTTCAAACTGGAGCAGGTGCTCCACTACCGCTGCGAAATCGAAAAGATGCGCAAGCAGGAGTTTGCCTCGGCCAAGCGTGATTTCGAGCATGCGGGCGACCGGCTCAAACGGGAAAAAGAACGGGTGGCAACTCTTGCCGAGGAGTTCAGCCACCGCCAGGGCGAACTGGAAAGCATCCAGGAGATGCGCATGTACGCCGACTTCTTTGCCCGCAAGCGTGAGGACATCAAGCAGCAGAAGGAACGGCTCGATCAACTCGGCACCATCATGAATGATCGGCGAGATTTTTTACTGGCTGCGGCCAAGGACAAAAAAGTGTTGGAATCGCTTAAAGAACAGAAGGCGAAAGAGTTCAAACGGATGATGGACCATAAGGAACAGGCGTTTTTGGACGAAATATCCATCCAGAAAAAGGGTAACAAACCGTGATGTTCCGTCCAGCCAGATTATTGACAAGGGTTTCGGTAGTGGCCGGTTTGGTGGTGGGGATGGTGGCCCTGGAGCCCCCCTGGGCCGGGGCCGAGAGCGGGAGCTCCGCCAGGAGGGGAGCAGGGGGGGGGAAAGAAGCTGCGCAGGATCAGACGTTCAGCGCCTCCCGTGCCGCCCGCGAGGAAAAAGCCATCCAGGATGCGCGCCGCCAGCAACTGGTGACGAAAGAGGCCGCACTGGCCGCCAAGGAACAGGAGCTGAAAAAACTCAGCGCCAAGCTCGAAGCCCAGGTCAAGGCCCTGGAGGAGAGCAAAAAGAGGGTCGATGAGAGCATGAAGGTGCGCTCCACGGCCCAGAAAAAAACGCAGGACGAAAAGATGCAGAGGATGGTCAAACTGTTCAAGACCCTGCGTGGCGAACAGGCCGGCCAATACATTGACAGCTTGCACGAAGACCTGGCCCTGGCGTTGCTGAGTCGGCTGGACACGAAAACGGTGGCGAAACTGGCCCCTTTCATCAACCAGCCGCGGGTCGTCAAGTGGATAAGTGAAAATCTTCGGGGAAGATAAGGAATCGGCTTTTATGGGCACGTAACTGTCCCTGCCTGTAAAAAATCTCGCGAGAAGGGAGGTGAAACGAAAATGGATACAGGACAGATGAGTATGATGCCGGCGAGTGCCGCTGTGGCAACGCTGGTCGCCATGCAGCTGGCTTCTCCCGCAACCGGGTTACCGGAAGGGGAGGGGCAGGCCGGCGGCAATTTCGCCGGGGTGCTGCAAGGGATGACGGACCAGAAGGCGCCTCAAGGGGCGGGGTCCGCTTCCGCCGGCACAGGCGCTCCGGCGTCGGTGCCGCCGGAGAAGGATGGCGGGACCGATGCGGCGACGGTCGCGCAGGATGGCATGAGCGGGCTGATGGCGGGATTGCTCGCGACGCTCGATATGAGCGCCAAACCGCTTGCAACGGGCGCGGAGCCCACTACCGATGTGCCGTCGGCTGGCACTTCGGCCGCAAAGCCACAGGATGTGGCGCTGAATGCAGACGGGATACAGTCGGCCCTGCTGGTTCAGATGAATGGCAGCAGAATGCTGCAAGCGGATGGCACGGTTATGCAGCAGACTGCTGCGGCGCCGGTGCCGGAGGTTGGCACAACGACAGGCGGGACCCAGCCGGCCCTGCCGATTCGGACGAACGGCAGCAGCATGCCGGGGGCCGACGGCACGGCTGCCCAGCCGAATGTCGCAGCGCTGGTGGCGGAAAGTGCCGTTGCAGCCGATGGCGGCGCCATGGCTATCCCGGGGGCGTTGGCCGCAGGAAGCGACGGCGGGCAGAAGCCGGCCGGAGATGCGGAATCGCTGACGGCCTCCCAGGCGGTTCCGGCGAAGAGCCGGTTGCCAGACTTTTCAGCCACGTTGGGGGGAGCCCCCCGGCACGCTTTACCGACGGAGCCGGCGGCAGCACAGCCGGTTATGGCAGCTGCAGAACAAAACGCTTCGACGACGAGCGTTGGCAACCTTGCCACAGAACGTGGCACGGCGTCGAACGGTCAGACCGTGACTGCCGGTGAAGCGACGCTCACCCGTGCCGGCTCGAACACGCCGGGGCAGGTCGCCGCAGAGGTCAAAACGGCACCATCACCGCAGGTGACTGTGGAACAGCAGCAGGCAGTGATCCTGCCACGCTCAGCCGCTCTTGAGGCTGCGCTGGCGGGAGGCCCCACCCAGAAGGATGGCGGCGCGCCGGAACCGGCCAAAACAGTTCCAGCGGCGCCGACGGCGCAGAATGCGCAGGCAACGGAAACGCTCCCGGCCACCGCAGGGAAGGCGGCACCGGATGTGCAGCTGCCGAACCAGGCGGCGGCAACCGCCGATGCCCGTACCAGCCGTGAACAAACACGGATGGCGGCCGATACCGGAGTCGTGCCCGAGGCCGGGAAAAAGAGTGCGGAGCTTGGAGGAGAGACCGCCCAGGCGCGTGTCGAGCGCGAGGCGGTGGCAAAGGCCGTGGAAAGCGCCTCGGTTGACGCGGCACAATCCCCCGGCGATGCGCCGACCGGCGGCGAGTTCAGCAACGGCGGCGAGAAAGGTGCGGCGGACCAGTTTACCAACGGTCAGTTCCAGACCGCCGCGGTGCACCAACAAGGGAAGGTCGAAGGCGCAAGCGTAGCGAGCAACATCGCTGCTCCGCTCCAAAACAGCGGGCAGCGGCCCGTACTTTCCGAGCAGATCATGCAGCAGGTCAAGGACCGTCTCGCGAACCACGAGATCAAAACGGGCACCGACCAGATCGTGCTGAAGCTTTCGCCGGAAAATCTCGGCGACTTGCGGGTGAACATGAGTATGGACGGGCAACGCCTGAAGGTTGAGATCGTGGCGGAAAACCGGATGGTGCGTGACACCCTGCTGCAAAATACCGACTCGCTCAAGGAGTCGTTGGCGCGGCAGAACATCAGCATGGAGTCCTTTGACGTGTCGACCGCCGGTCGTGGCGGAGCGGGCAACCCCGGCCAGGGGCAACAGCAGAATGCCTGGCGCGAGTTTGCCGAGCAGAAACAACAAAACGCCTGGCTGTCGTCGGGCGGCTACCGCCTGCCGGATACAGCAACGGCGGTTTCAAGCCAGCTGGCATATCAAACGCCATCCCGGCACACGATGGTCGATCTTCATTTTTGAAAGAGAGGTGATTTTCAATGGTAAGTAGCGTCACTTCAACAACCACTACCTCGTCGGCCGCGGTCCAAATGCAAAAAGACCTGGGTTTTACCGGCCAGGACTTCCTGAAACTTTTCATCGCCCAGCTGCAGAACCAGGACCCCTTGTCACCCCAGGATTCCTCGGCATTTTTGGGACAACTGGCCCAGATGTCGCAAGTGGAACAGGCCTATAATACGAACACGAATTTGACGAGCCTGCTGACGGCCCAGAATAACGCCACCAGCATGAACAGCGTGTCGTTTATCGGCAAAACGGTCAAGGCGAACGGCAACAGCGTAGCGTTCGACGGAACATCGGCGGCAACACTCCAGTACAACCTCGCCGGCGCTTCGGCATCCTCCACCGTCACGATCACCGATGCATCGGGGAAAACGGTCAGGACCGCCACCGTCGCGGCACAGTCCGCGGGGGATAACACCTTTACCTGGGATGGACGTGACAACAGCGGGACGCTGCTCCCGGCCGGGGCCTACACCTTTGCCGTATCGAGCACGTCGGCCGGCGGTTCTGCCGTAACGGCAACCCCCTACACCAGCGGGACGGTTAACGGCGTGGCCTTTGTCAACGGTGTCCCAGCCCTCACCATCGGCTCCGTGTCCGTGGCGTTGTCCGATGTCCTCAGCGTCAAGGGGGTGTAACCAGAAAAATGGTAGACCAGATTTTTTTCCCAAACCCCGTCCAGCCGGGAAGGCAAGAACGCCCCCAGCCGCAGAAACCGACGAGCGGACAGGTTGCGGATTCTTCGTTTGCCCGCGTACTGGATGGAAAACTCCCGAGCCAAGGGGTAAAGTTCTCGCAACACGCCCAGGAGAGGCTCAAATCGCGTAACATCGTCCTCTCCGCCAACGACATCGCCAACCTTGAAGGGGCCGTCAACAATGTAGCCCAGAAGGGTGGCAAGGAATCTCTGGTCATGATGAAGGATGCGGCACTGGTGGTGAGCATCACGAACCGCACCGTGGTAACCGCCCTGGACAGAAACCAGATGCAGGGCAACGTGTTCACGAACATCGATTCAGCAGTCATCATCTGACAACGAAACAGGGCTGGACCTCCTTGAGGAAGCCCCGAAGCGCCGACCGATTGACGCGCTTCACCCAAACCCACAAAGAATAGAGGAGGCATCACCATGGGTCTTACATCCGCAATGTTTACCGGCGTCAGCGGCCTTCTGGCCAACGCCGATGCCATCAACGTCATAGGCAACAACCTGTCCAACGTCAACACCGTCGGGTACAAGGACTCCCGTACGCTCTTTTCCGACATGCTGTCCCTGAACGTCGGCAACAATTCCCAGATCGGCACCGGCGTGAAGGTGCAGAAGATCGACAACCTGTTCTCGGCCGGGTCGTACGAGAGCAGCACGAACGTCACCGACGTGGCCGTGCAGGGTGACGGCTTTTTCGTACTGGCCAGCCCGAATGCCACCACGGCTACCGCCTCGACGGCATATTACACCAGGGCCGGCTCCTTCCGGCTCGACAGCACCGGCTTCGGCCTGGTGAACCCCGATGGCTACAAGGTGGTCGATACGGCCGGCAACGCCATTGTGTTCAGTCAGACAGCAACGGACGCCGCCGGCAACACCCTTCAGTTCCAGAAGGTTTCCGCCATAGACTCGACCGGCACCCTCTCGCTGCTGTACGCGGACGCCAACGGCAATACGGCCACCCTCCCCTATGCCGGGGCGGGCGTTGCCCCGACACCCGCCTCGACGGCGGTGAAGATGGCCGAGGCCAAGATTCCCAACCCCCAGGGCATGCTTAAGCAGGGGGGGACGCTCTTCACGCTGACCGCCGCCTCGGGTACCCCGACGACTCCGGCGACCGGCGTCTTCGCCAGTGCCAACGGCACCAGCGAAAAGCTCCTCTCCAACGACCTCGAGTACAGCAACGTGGACATGGCGACGGAGTTCGTGAACATGATCACCACCCAGCGGGCCTATTCCGCCAACTCCAAGACCATCACCACGGCGGACCAGATGACCCAGGAAGTGTTGAACCTTAAACAGTAAACAGGCATCGGCACGGGCACCGAGGCGCGTCCCGCAAGAGCGGGACGCGCCTTGAGGCCGGTTTAATTGGTTGCATTGGCATGCAATAAGTTTTAATAAAGATACGACGTTCCACTTTACTGGAATCAGCATTGATGCGCACGGAGGAAGAAGATGGCCAAGGACGATCAGGCTGCTGTTGAAACGGAAGGCGGAGGCGGCAACAACAAGCTGTTTATCATCATCGGGGCTGCCGTTGCAGTAGCGGTTATCCTGGGTGCCGTTGTCTTCATGTTGGGTGGCAAGGGCGACAAGAAGGATAAGAGCAAGGATGAGGCCAAGGTCGAAGGCAAGGCCGACACCAAGGCCGAGGGCGCCAAAGGCGGCGAAGCGGGCGGCAAGGATGGCGCGGCCGCCAGCAACATCTATCCCTTGGAACCGTTCATTGTCAATATCTACGACGGCCAGGAACTGCGCTACCTCAAGGTCAAGGTGGAGATGGAGATGGTCGGGGCCGGGGTCAAGGCGGAGATCGATGCGCGCCTGGCGCCCATCAGGGATGCGATCCTGGTGTTGCTGAGCGCCAAAACCCTCCAGGACATCCAGGACGTGCAGGGGAAAAATCAACTCAAGGATGAGATCCTGGGAGCGATAAACAAGGTCCTCCCGCCCGGCAAGATCGCCAGGGTCTACTTTACCGATTTCGTCGTCCAGTAGGGCAGCGCCGCCGATTATGGAAAAAATCCTCACAAAAGCGGAAATCGAGGCGCTCCTCAACGCCGTCTTCGACGGCAGGATCGAGCCGGAGAAGGAACTGGCCAAAACCGAAGGGACTGCCGTCAGTTACGACCTCTTTAACACGGAGGCCCACAAGGGGTTCGTCCCCAACCTGGATATCGTCTACGACAGCCTGATCCGCTATAACCGCGTCACCCTTTCCAACCGGCTGAGGAAGGTCGTCGAGATCAAGAAGGTCGGCGCCCGCTCTTACAAGTTCGACGACTTTCTCCAGACCCTGCCGTCACCCGCGTGCATGGCCATCTTCAAGATCGAGCCGCTCAAGGGGGCGGCGCTGATCGCCTTTGACAGCCCGCTGGTGTTGGCCCTGGTCGACAGCCTGCTGGGCGGGACCGGCAATTCGAAAGGGCCTGTCGGCAACCGGCTTTTCACCTCCATCGAGGTGCGGCTGATCGAAAAGATCGCCAAGGACATCCTGCAGGATTTCGAGAAGGCCTGGGCGCCGCTCTACGCGACCCACATGAACCTGCTGCGCATGGAGATGAACCCGCGCCTGGTCAACATCGTCCCGCCCGAGTATCAGATCGTGGCGATGTCGCTCAAGATTCAGATCGAAGAAACCGTGGGGAACGTCGTGTTCGCCGTCCCCTACATGACCATCGATCCGATACGGGAAAAGCTCAAGGCGGGCATGCAGTTCGACCTGATGGCCATCGACCCGCAATGGTCGTACCGGCTCTCGTCCGAAATCCTCGAGGCCCCGCTTGAGGTCTCCGTGGAGATGGGCAATGCCAATATTTCCCTGCGGGAACTGCTGGACTTGGCGGCGGGCGATACGATCATGTTGGACAAACCCTGTTCAAGCGAACTGCTGGTCAAGGTTGAAGGGATGCCGAAATACGATTGCGTTCCCGGCATCCGCCATGGCAACAAAGCGATACAGATCACCAAGATAAAAGGGGGCAGCAGTGAGTGACAAGCCTGAAGAGAACGAGCCGGAACAAGATAGGAAGAACCTCGACTTCATCCTTGACATCCCCTTGCAGGTGACCGTGGAACTGGGCCGTACCAAGCTTTTGGTCAAGGACGTTCTCCAGCTTAACCAGGGGGCGGTGGTGGAGTTGACCAAACTGGCGGGGGAACCTTTGGATATCTTTGTCAACTCCAAGCTGGTGGCCCGGGGCGAGGCGGTCGTCATCAACGACAAGTTCGGCGTGCGCCTGGTTGATATCGTCAGCCCCAACGAGCGCGTGGAGAAAATTTTGTGAGAGGTGCGGTTGCCGCACTGCTCCTCTGCCTGCCATCCTTCGCCTGCGCCGAAAGCACCACCGGACAGGAATTCAGTTTTTTCTCCAGCTTTCTTCAGATGATCGCCGCCCTGGCCGTCGTTATCGGCCTGATCCTCGTTACGTGGCACGTTTTCAACAAGTTCACCCGGGGCGCTACGGTTGGCCGGTCCGCTACAAAGCACATCCGCCTGGTGGAAAGCCGCTACATCGCCCCCAAAAAGGCGCTCATACTTGTCGAGGTGGGCGGGGAGTATCTGCTCCTGTCGTGTACCGAGGACAGTCTCAGCCTTATCAAGCAGATCGACATGCTCGAGGAAATAGAGGTCATACCCGAGGGTAAAGGCTCCGAAAAGGGCTTTGCGGGGATTTTGGACAGGCTACGATCATGAAAATGAACAGTATGACGAAAAGGGTATGTTTCCTGGCGGTCCCCGCCCTGGCGGTGCTCCTCTCCGCCACGGCCCTGGCGGCCGAGCCGCTGCCGTTCCCCTCGCTGAATATCGGCGTCGGTACGGCGAGCAAGCCGGGCGACGTTGCCATGACCATCCAGATATTCCTGCTGTTGACGGTTCTCTCCCTGGCTCCGGGCCTCTTGATCATGACGACCTCGTTCACCCGCATCTCGGTCGTGCTTTCCTTCGTGCGCACCGCCATGGGGACCCAGCAGGCGCCGTCCAACCAGGTCATTCTGGCGCTCTCCATGTTCCTGACTTTCTTTATCATGAGCCCGGTCTGGCAGCAGATCAACAAGGAGGCCTACCAGCCCTGGAAGGCCCAGCAGATTACCCAGGATCAGGCAATGGAGCGAGCCGTCAAGCCGGTGCGCAAATTCATGCTTTCCCAGGTCAGGGAAAAGGATTTGGCGCTGTTCGTCAGTCTCTCCAAGCTGCCGCGCCCCAAGAATGCGGACGACATCCCGACCCTGACCATTATTCCGGCCTTCATGATTTCCGAGTTGCGGACCGCCTTCCAGATCGGCTTTCTGATCTATATCCCCTTTATCGTGGTCGACATGGTGGTGGCCTCGGTCTTGATGTCCATGGGCATGATGATGTTGCCGCCGGTCATGATCTCGCTCCCTTTCAAGATTCTCCTGTTTGTGCTGGTCGACGGCTGGGGCTTGGTAATCGGATCATTGGTGAAGAGTTTTGGATAATACACAGGCTCGGGCCACGGCTGTGGCCGCTTTCGACCTTCGCCTTCTCCCGGGCCCCCCGCAGAGGTTTCTATGACACCCGAATTTGTCGTTCAGCTCGCACGCCGCAGCTTCGAGGCGACGCTCCTCCTGGCTGCGCCACTCCTGATTGGCAGCCTGGTGGTGGGCTTGCTCATAAGCATCTTCCAGGCGGTGACCTCCATCAACGAGGCGACCCTGACCTTTGCCCCGAAGATCATCGCCGTGATGGTCGCCATGATAATCTTTTTCCCCTGGATGATGAGCTATATGAGCGATTTTACCCGCGAGGTGTACTCCTTCATCGCCACAATGCGACACTGACGTGGCGACGCATCGCTACCAAGGAGCGTTGCCCGTGGCGAGCCCGGGGCAGCCGGGTCCCGGGGCACGCCGGCTGCAGGCGAGGGATTAGGGCATGTTGCCGCTGCTCCCCTTTCCCTCGCTGCGTGACGTGATCGTCTTCGCCCTGGTGCTGAGCCGGGTTGCCGGCATCTTTGCCGCGCTGCCGCTCTTCGGCGGCAGCCGCGTGCCGATGAACGTCAAGGCGCTGTTGGTCTTCATGATCACGCTGGTGTGCTTTCCCGTCCTGAAGATAACGCCGCCGCCCATGCCCACGGACCTTTTCACCCTGGGGCTTCTCGCCCTGAGCGAGGTCATGGTCGGGCTCACGCTGGCGTTTATCGCCCAGATCGTCTTTGTGGCCGTGGAGTTCAGCGGGCAGATCATCGGCATGCAGATGGGGCTGACGATCTCCTCGATTCTCGATCCCGCCATGGGAACCCAGGTCCAGATCATGTCCGTCCTGCAGAGCCTGTTTGCAACGCTGCTCTTTCTGGCTCTGGACGTTCACCATGTCTTCATCCGGGCCGTCGTCGACAGTTTCAGCGTCATCCCCATAGGGGGCTGGCATCTTACCGGCGGGGTGATCACCTTTCTGGTCCAGCGGACCTCGGATATTTTCGTGATCGGCATCCGCTTGGCGGCGCCCGTCATGGTTGCCCTGCTATTGGCCAGCGTGGCCTTGGGCATCATGGCGCGGGCCTTCCCGCAGATGAATATCTTCATCGTCAGCATGCCTTTGAACATCGGGCTCGGTTTTCTCATCATGGGGGGGACGCTGCTGATTTTCTTCCACGTTCTGGAGGTGTCATTCGGCAACCTGAAGGGGCAGATCGATACCCTGTTCAGGTTGATGGCAAAGGGGGGATGACGCCTGGCGGAAGATTCCGACAAGCATTCCAAAACAGAACAACCGACGGCAAAAAAGCTCAGCGAAGCACGGAAAAAGGGGGCGCCGCCCAAAAGCCAGGTGCTCACCTCCTCGCTCACACTGCTGTCCGGGATTGTCAGCCTCTACATCTTCGGCAGCTACATGATGGACGGCCTGAAAAAGCACATGGTCTCAATCCTGAGTACCATGGGCACCTTCGATCTGACCGAGTCCAACATGTACACGCTTTCGCTCAAGCTCTTCGCGCTGGTGCTCATGCTGCTCACCCCCCTGGTGGTCACCATCATCGTCACGGCGATACTGGCGAATATCATCCAGGATAACGGGCAGTTCGAGTTTCAAACCGAGCGTCTTGCGTTCGACATCACCCGGCTCAACCCGCTGAATGGCTTCGGCAGGCTCTTCAACAAGGATGCGCTGATGGAGATGGTGAAGTCGCTCCTCAAGCTCCTGGTGGTGGGCTACGTCACCTATCGGGTCATGAAGGACGAAAGCCAGAACATCGCGTTTCTGGCCGAGGCCGACATCGAGGCGATCATCACCTATGTGGGCCATATAGCGTTCCAGATCATCACCCACGCCTGCGGCGTCCTGATAGTTCTCGGCGTTTTGGACCTGATGTACGTCAAGTGGCGCTACATCGACAATCTCAAGATGACCAAGCAGGAGGTCAAGGAAGAGACGAAAGAGCAGGACATCTCGCCGGAGATCAAGGGCCAGATCAAAAAGATGCAGTACCAGATGGCGCGGCGCCGGATGATCAAGATCGTCCCGACCGCCGACGTCGTCATAACCAACCCGACCCACTATGCCGTGGCCCTCAAGTACGACCGGGAGCGGATGCTGGCCCCGGTGGTCATCGCCAAGGGGGCTGACGTGATGGCGCAGGCCATCAAGAAGATCGCCAGGGAGCATAAGGTCACCCTGGTGGAAAACAGGTTCCTGGCTCGGGAACTCTACGATCAGGTCGATGAAAACGCGCCGATACCCGAGTCGCTGTATGCCGCGGTTGCCGAGGTGCTGGCGTATGTGTACCGCCTGAAGGGGAAGATGTGATGCCCGGTGGCGGGCCGGCGATGTCGGTCAAAATTATGACAATTTCAAGAAATTGACACGCGGCGGGTACGCCCCGCATGCCCGCAAAAGGCGTTCCTGCGGGCTCCGGCGGCTCGGGGATGCCGGAGCGGGTGGTTTGATGACGGCATAATAAATGCATAAAACAAATGATTTTTGGATGCGTTACGTAACAACGAACAACGGAAGCGGAAATGGCAAACGGGACAACTGACACGATAGAATTACGGGGCTTCCGCAAAAATTCGGATATCTACGTGGCGATTGCCCTGATCGGCGTGCTCTCGCTGATGGTCATCCCGTTGCCGGCGTTTTTCCTGGATCTGTTTCTGGCGACCAATATCACCATCGCTCTTTCCATCCTGCTGGTCTGCCTTTATACGCAGCACCCCCTCGATTTTTCCGTGTTCCCATCCGTGCTGCTCGTTACCACGCTCTTCCGCCTGGCCCTGAATATTGCATCGACCCGTCTGATCCTTCTGCACGGCAGCGAGGGGGTTGAAGCGGCCGGCGCGGTCATCAAGGCGTTCGGCCAGTTCGTGGTCGGGGGGAATTATGTCGTTGGGGCCGTCATCTTCCTGATCCTGGTCATCATCAATTTCGTGGTCATCACCAAGGGCGCCGGGCGCGTGGCCGAGGTTACGGCCCGCTTTACCCTGGACGCCATGCCGGGCAAGCAGATGGCCATCGATGCCGATCTCTCGGCCGGCATGATCACCGAAAAAGAGGCCAAGGCGCGGCGCATCAAGATCTCCCGCGAAGCCGATTTCTACGGCTCCATGGACGGCGCCAGCAAGTTCGTCCGCGGCGATGCCGTGGCCGGCATCCTGATCGTAATGGTCAATATCTTCGGCGGGTTGGTCATCGGCGTCTGGCAGCAGGGGATGCCGCTCCAGGCCGCGCTGGCCAACTATACCCTCCTGACGATCGGCGAGGGCCTGGTGGCCCAGATTCCGGCCCTGATCATCTCGACCGCGGCCGGCATCATCGTGACGCGGTCGGCCGACGAGAACAACTTCGGGGTCGAGATTACCGGCCAGTTCATGAACTATCCCAAGGCGTTTTACGTCTCGTCGGGGGTGCTGTTCCTGTTCGCCATGATCCCGGGCCTGCCCCACTTCGCCTTCCTGCTGCTCTCGGGCGCTACCTTGCTGGTCGGCAAGATGGCGCGGGAAAAGGCGCAGGTTGTCGCCGAAGAGGTCGGCGCGCCCGAAGCGGCCTCCGGGGAAGAGGCCATCGACCAGGCTTCGACCATCCGGCCGCTGGATGTGCTTGAACTGGAGGTCGGCTACGGCCTCGTCCCGATGGTGGACGCCTCCCAGGACGGGGAACTGCTGGAGCGCATCCGTTCGATCCGGCGCCAGTACGCCCAGAAGATGGGGTTTGTCGTCCCCCCCATCCATATCCACGACAACCTGCAACTCAGGCCGTACGAGTACAACCTGCTTATCAGGGGGGCCCGTGTCGGCGGCAGCGAGTTGACCGGCCAGTACCTGGCTATGGATTCGGGTGCGGTGACCTCGGCCCTGCCGGGAAACGCCACCAAGGAGCCGGTGTTCGGGCTGCCGGCGGTCTGGATACGCTCCGACGACCGGGACCAGGCCCAGGTCAGCGGCTATACCGTTGTGGACAGCACCACCGTGGTGGCGACGCATATCAGCGAGATCATCAAGCGTTATGCCCACGAACTGGTGGGGCGCCAGGAACTCCAGCAACTGCTGGACAACGTTGCGGTCAGCGCGCCCAAGGTGGTGGAAGAGCTGATCCCCAACCAGCTCAACCTGGGCACCGTCCTGCGGGTGGTCAAGGGCCTTCTCAAGGAAGGGGTGTCGATTCGGGACATGCGCACCATTCTGGAGACGCTGGCGGATTACGCCGGCCTTACCAAGGACCCGGATGTGCTGACCGAGTTCGTGCGTCAGGGGCTCGGCCGTTTTATCGTCGATCAATACAAGCTGGACGACGACACCCTGTACCTCATCGCCCTGGACCGCGAGGTGGAGGATGTGATCGCCGAAGCCATCCAGCCGTCCGACCAGGGGAGTTTCCTGGCGATCGAACCCAACGTCGCCCAGCAGATCATTACCACCATCCGTGCCATGGCGGACCGTTTCGGTTCGAGCGGCGCCCAGCCGGTGCTGTTGGCGTCGCCCACCATCCGCCGGCATGTCAGGAAGCTGATCGAACGTTTTATTCCGCATATGGCGGTGCTTTCCCACAATGAAATCCCGCAGAACATCAAAATCCAGTCGCTAGGAGTGGTAAGCGTCAATGCTGGTTAAGACCTTTCAAGCAGCAAGCATGGCGGAAGCGCTCCGCATGGTTAAAGCCGAACTCGGCCCGGACGCCATGATCCTGTCCACCAAGAAGGAGAACACCGGCGGGATTCTCGGCTTTTTCAGCAAGTCGGTGTATCGCGTGACCGCCGCCATAGAGCCGGTGCCGAGGCCCGCCCCGGCGCCGCCACCGGCGTATGCACCGCCGCGCCCCCGGCCGGAGCGGGAACGAACGGCGAAAGAGGAGCTGGAAAGTTCCATGTTTGCGCCCCTGGCGCGGGAGCTCAAGGAACTGCGGGAGAAGGTCGATGCTCTCGCCCGGCGGGAAGACGACGCAAAGAAACCGGCGGCCAAGGGGGAAAATCAAAGCCAGGAAGAGCCGTCGCCGGTTGGTCTCAACCTCAAGAACGTGCCCCGCGAGGATCTGGAGGAAATCAAGAAGCTCCTGCTCAATACCCTGGCCAAGAGTCAGGAGGGGGGCGTCAAGGCGGTGCAGTGGCCCGATGCGGCGGAAACGTCCGCTACGGAGCCCCAGACCGGCCTGGAGCTGTTGCCCGAGGATTCGCCCCTGGCGCGGGAATTGGCCCAATCCGGCATCTCCACGGATCTTGTCAGGAGGATTCTCGACACCCTCAGCGCCTTGCCGGCCGAGGACGGCAGCCAGAGCCAGAAAAGCCGCCTGGTGGCCACGTTCTCGAAGCTGATCAAGTTTGCCGGCACCCTCAAGATGCGCAAGAACTCCCCCCGCATCATCGCCCTGGTGGGGCCGACCGGCGTGGGCAAGACCACCACCACCGCCAAGCTGGCCGCCATGTACGCCCTCAACCGGGGCAACAAGGTGGCGCTCATCACCATGGATATTTTCCGCGTGGGCGCGGTGGAACAGCTCAAGACCTACTCCCGTATCATGGGGATCCCCCTGGAGGTGGCTTCCACCCCCAAGGAGCTGGAAAAGGCCGTGGAGAAACATTCCGCCTGCGACCTGATCTTCATCGATACGGCGGGGCGCAGCCACAAGGACAAAGAGAAGCTGGACGAGATGAAGAACTTTCTCGACAACAAGATCCCTATCGAGGTCTACCTGTGCCTCTCCGCCACCACCAAGGATCGGGAGCTAGAAGAGATCCTCAACCGGTTTAAAATTTTTCAGATCAGCAAGGTCGTGTTTACCAAGATCGACGAGAGCGAGAGCTTTGGGAATATGGTCAACCTGTTGATGAAGGACAATCTCCAGATAGCCTACTTTACCACCGGGCAGCGGGTGCCGGAGGATATCGAGGTCGCAACCTCCGCCAAACTGGCCGACATGATCCTGCGGGAGGCGGCCGAATGAGCACGGTAACCGGAACAGGCGACCAGGCCGATACCTTGCGCCAGATGGCTCGCCAGAGCCGAAAAAACGCCTCTGCGGAGCAATCCGGGCCGGGTGCGGTTGACGAAGCGCGCGGCATTCGCGTCATCTCGGTAACGAGCGGCAAGGGGGGCGTGGGCAAGAGCAACGTGGTTTCCAACCTGGCCATGGCCCTGTCCGCCCAAGGCAAGAAGGTGCTGATCGTCGATGCGGACCTGGGGCTGGGGAACCTGGATGTGCTCCTGGGGCTCTCGCCCGCCTATAACCTGAACCATGTGCTCAACGGCGAGAAGAGCATCAGCGAGATCATCATCGACGGTCCTGCCGGCATCAAGGTGATCCCGGCAGGGTCCGGCGTCCAGGAGGTTACCAGCTTGAGCCAGCACGACAAGCTCAGGCTCCTGGACGAGCTCGACATCCTGGAAGAACAGTTCGACATCATGATCGTGGATACCGAGGCCGGTATCTCCGAGAATGTGACCTATTTCACCGTCGCGGCGCAGGAAATCATCGTCGTGGTCTCTCCCGAGCCGACCTCCATCACCGACGTGTATGCCCTGATCAAGCTCCTGGCGACGCGCTATTCGGAACACCATTTCAAGGTGCTGGTCAACATGGCCAAGGACAGCGAGGACGCCTTGGAGGTGTTCCGCAAGCTGGCCAACGTCGCCGGCCGTTTTCTCGACATCTCCCTGGACTATCTGGGGTGCGTCGTCAAGGATGAAAAGGTGGTGGAGGCGGTCAAGCGGCAAAAGGCGGTCTACGACCTCTTCCCCGATTCCGAGGCGGCCGGCTGCTTCACCACCCTGGCGCGGAGGGTCATCGAGAACACGTGTCAAACAAGGCTCAAGGGGAATATCCAGTTTTTTTTCCGGCGGTTCCTCGACAATTCTGCGGGCGCTTAAGCCGTGGCCGCCGGCAAGCAAAACTGTCCCTACGCCGAGGCTGAACCGGCGCTGCGCGACTCCTTGATCATGGAAAACATGCCCATGGTCAAGTATCTGGTGGGGCGGATCGTCTCCCAGCTTCCGCCCCATCTGGACCCCCAGGATCTGACGAGTGCGGCGGTGATCGGCCTGATAAATGCGGCCGACAGGTTTGACCCGGCACGGGGGGTGCTGTTCAGGACCTTTGCCGAACAGCATGTGCGTGGGGCCATTATCGACGAATTGCGCTCCTACGATATTCTGAGCCGTTCCATGCGCGAGAAGTACAAACGTCTGGAGCGGGAGGTGACGACCCTCGAGCACACCCTGGGCAGGAACCCCACCAGTGAAGAGGTGGCCAAGGCCCTTTCCATAAGTCTCGACGAATACTTCGACTTGTTGGACGATGTGCATGTGCTCACCTTTCTCAGCCTGGACGACAGCTGGGAAGACGAGGACGGCAACTCGCTCTGCCTGGCGGATGTGCTGAGCGAGCAGGAAGAAAAGAGCCCGCAGCAACAGGTCATGCGGATGCAACTGGCCCAGGCGCTGGGGGATGCCATCGAGGCCTTGCCGGATAAAGAACGGCTGGCGGTGACGCTCTATTACCACGAGGGGATGAACCTCAAGGAGATCGGCGCCATCGTGAGTTTGACCGAGTCGCGCATATCGCAACTCCTCAGCCAGGCCATGATCCGGTTGAAAAGCAAGCTGAAGCTGTACCGGGACTAAAGGAGGCTTTACATGAACAGTGGCATGTATTCCGCGCTTTCGGGCAATATCGCGGCCATGAAGCGGATGGACACCATCAGCAACAACCTGGCTAATGTGAATACCCCGGGCTTTAAAAAAGACAAGATGACCTTCGAGGGGTTGATCACCAGCGCCACCACGCCGCCGGCGTACCCCCAGGCCAAGACGGCCGACCCGATCATGCAGAAGGAGACCGTCTACATCGATTACGCCACCGGCCCGGTCAGCCAGACCGGCAATACCCTGGACGTGGCGATCGACGGCGACGGCTTTTTCGCCGTCTCGACCCCCAGCGGGACCGCGTACACCCGCCAGGGCAATTTCCGGCTGACCGCGGACGGAACGCTGGTCACGACGGACGGCTACCCGGTTCTGGGGCAGGGGGGCCCGATCAGCATAAAAGGGAGCAAGGTCGACATAAACGCCAAGGGCGAGATCAGTGTCGACGGCACCCCCGCAGGGGCCTTGAACCTGGTGGATTTCCCCAAGCCCTATAAATTGACGAAGACGGGCAGCGCACTGTTCGTGCCATCCGGCGCACCGGCCGCCGCGCCCCAGCCCGCCAAGGCGGAGGTCCGCCAGGGGCACCTGGAGGGGTCCAACGTGGATACGGTCGGCGAGATGGTGCAGATGATCGAAAACAACCGCTACTTTGAAGCATGCCAGCGGGTGATACTGAGCTACGACAATATGGCCACCAAGGCCGCCAATGATCTGGGCAAATTGTAAGGAATCCTACTAGGCACTAAACGAAAAGAGGAGTTGAGACCATGTTACGAGCGCTTTGGACCGCCGCGTCAGGTATGCAGAGCCAGCAAACGAATATCGACGTCATTGCCAACAACCTGGCCAACGTCAACACAACCGGCTTCAAGAAGAGCCGGGCCGATTTCCAGGATTTGATCTACCAGAACCTGAAGACGACCGGTTCCCCGTCCACCAACACCACCCAGGTGCCGACCGGCATCCAGATCGGCCTCGGGACGCGCCTTGCCGCCGTTACCAAGATCTTTACCTCCGGCGATCTCACCCAGACCGGCAACGATCTGGACATGGCCATCGAGGGCGACGGCTTTTTCCAGATCCAGATGCCCGACGGCACAACCGCGTACTCGCGCGCCGGCGCCTTCAAGAAGGACAGCACGGGGCGGGTCGTCACCTCCGACGGTTACCCTCTGCTGCCGGAGATCGTTATCCCGACCAACGCCACCAAGATCAGCGTCGGCAACGACGGGACCGTATCCGTAAACCAGGCCGGCCAGACCGCCCCCACCAACGTGGGCAATATCCAGTTGGCCCAGTTTGCCAATCCCGCGGGGCTGGCGGCCCAGGGGAAAAACCTGTTCCTCCCGACGGATTCTTCCGGCAACGCCACCACCGGCACCCCCGGCCAGACCGGCCTTGGGACCATCTCCCAGGGGTTCCTGGAGATGAGCAACGTCAACGTGGCGAGCGAGATGGTCAACATGATTGTCGGCCAGCGGGCGTACGAGATCAATTCCAAGGCGGTACAGGCGGGCGACGAGATGCTGCAGACCGCCAACAACATGAAGAGGTAAGCGGCTCTCTTTGCGATGGCTGCGCGCCGTGCGGACTGTTTGCCCCTGCAAACAGCCATGCCGCAGAGTAGGACCCAAGCGAACATATGATACAGCGATTGATCGGCATACTCCTTTTTTGCCTTCTCCTGGCGCCGTCCATGGCCGCGGCCGCCCCGGCGCACCAGGGCGCTTCACCGGGGCAGGCCAGGGTCCATGAGGCCGTGTCCGGGTACATCCAGCAGAAGACCGCCCATCTCGGGCTGGAGATCCGCATCAAACGGATGAGCATCAACGGCAACCCGGCCCTGCCGGAAGGGCCGCTGGATTTTGAGGTGGTGGCCCCGCAGCAGTGGGAAGGGTGGGGCAACGCCAATCTGGGGGTGGTTGTCCGGCAGCGGGACCGCGTGGTGCTGAACACCTCGGTTCAGGTGGAGGTGGAGGCGCTGGCCGATATGGTGGTCGCCCTGCGGCAGCTGGACTACGGCGCGGTCATCTCCGAGGGGGACGTTACCCTGCAGAAGCGGGATGTGGCCGCTGTGGCGGGCAAGTATAGCCGCAGCCTGGATGCCATCGTGGGCAGACGGACGCGGACGTCCATCAAGGCCAACGCCGCGATCCGGACCGACCAGGTGGAAAAGGTCCCCCTGATCAAATCCGGCCAGCTGGTGACCATTGTGGCTGAAAACGAGGTTATGAGGATTACCGTCACCGGCCGGGCCAGGAGTGCCGGCGCGGAAGGGGACACCATCATGGTGCAGAACCTGAGCTCGCTCAAGGAGCTTCCGGCCCGGGTGGTCAACGCCACGACGGTACAGGTGGGGTTCTAGATGCACCGGGGAAAAGGACGTGGTATGAAACGGAGCATATGCCTTCTTCTGCTACTGCTGTGCGCAGGCTGCGCACAGCAGAAGACGGAAATCAAGACGGTCGGCCTCGACGAGCAGATTCCGAAAACGCCGTTGGATTATTCCAGCGGTTCCATCTGGCAGGCGGCCTCCTCGGGCGGCATCACCGAGGACGTCAAGGCGCATCGGCGGGGAGACATCATCACCATCGTCATCTCGGAGACGGCCAGCGCATCCAAGAAGGCCAGCACGGATACGGGGCGGAGTTCGTCGGTCAGTGCGGGCATGCCGAATTTCCTGGGCCTGGAGAAGGCCGGCATACTGAAGAACAACATGGATCTGAGCCAACTGATCAATGCCAATGTCGATTCGAAATTTTCCGGTTCCGGCTCCACCTCGCGCCAGGAAAACCTGACGGCGACCATTTCCGCCAAGGTGATCGATGTGCTTTCCAACGGCAACCTGCTGATCGAAGGGCGAAGAAACATCAAGGTTAACAACGAAGACCAGGAAATCGTCCTGACCGGCACCGTGCGGCAGCGGGATATCAGTCCGGACAATGTGGTCAATTCCATTTATGTCTCCGACGCCAAGATCAGCTACTCCGGGAGGGGCATCATCTCCGACCGCCAAAGCCCGGGATGGCTGATGAATATTGTCGACAAGATCTGGCCTTTCTAAGGTTCGTTCCGCAAAGGTGATGTGAAATGAGAAGAATAGTCGTCTTTACCATGCTCGCTCTGCTTCTGGCTTCCTCTGCCCATGCCATCAGGATCAAGGACATTGCCGCCTTCGAAGGGGTGCGCGAGAACCAGTTGGTCGGATACGGCCTGGTTGTCGGCCTCAACGGCACCGGCGACAGCGACCAGGCCTCGATTCATATCCAGTCCGTCGTCAATATGCTGGAACGGATGGGGATTACCACCAACGTCGGTTCCATCAAGCTGAAAAACGTGGCCGCGGTCATGGTCACGGCAACGCTGCCCCCCTTCACCAAGCAGGGGAACCAGTTGGATGTGCTGGTGTCATCCATGGGCGATGCAAAAAGCATTGCCGGAGGCACCCTCATCATGACGCCCCTCCGGGGTGGCGACAGCCAGGTGTACGCCGTTGCCCAGGGGTCGGTCCTGACCAACTCCTTTGCCTTTGGCGGCCAAGCGGCCAGCGCCCAGAAAAACCACCCCACCGCCGGCAGCATTCCCAGCGGCGCGCTTGTGGAGCGGGAGATCCCCAACGTGCTGGCGGGCAAGACGACCCTGCGCCTCAATCTGCACAAGGCGGATTTCACTACCGCATCCCGCATAGAGACGGCCATTAACGCCAAGTTCAACTCGGCCGTCGCGACCACCACCGACCCCGGTTCGGTGATCCTGAAGATCCCGGAGGCCTACGCCAACCGCCCGGTAGAGTTTGTGGCCGCCCTGGAAACCCTCGAGGTTCGGCCGGATAACCAGGCCAAGGTGGTGCTCAACGAACGGACCGGCACCATCGTCATGGGAGAGAATGTGCGCATCTCCACGGTGGCGGTGTCCCACGGCAATCTTTCCCTCGTGATCAGGGAGACGCCGCAGGTGTCCCAGCCGACGGCGCTCAGCACGGGCGGCCAAACGGTGACCGTGCCCCGCACCGAATTGAAGGTGACGGAAGAGTCGCGGCGCCTGATGGTCCTGCCGGAGGGCGCCAGCATCGGCGATGTCGTGCGGGCCTTGAACCAACTGGGGGTGACCCCCCGCGACCTGATCGGCATCTTCCAGGCGATCAAGGCCTCCGGGGCATTGCAGGCGGACCTTTCCATCATCTAGGAGGTTGTTAAAAACAGCCATCAGGCCTTCGTCCTCGAAAGACCATTGTGCGGCGTAGCGCCCCTCATCCTATCCTTCTCCCAAAGGGAGAAGGAACACCGTTACCCTCTCCCTCTGGGAGAGGGTGGCCAAAGGCCGGGTGAGGGCCTCCTCAGGTCTTGTCTCGCGGGTGCGACGATCTGACTATTTTTGAACAACCTGAGTTTTTCAACAGCCTGCTAGTTTTCTGATGGAAACTTTTTAGCCCCCGGGACTCAAGAACCCGGCTCATGTGGCGATAAGAAAGAATGGCTATGGATATCGGCATCTCCCCCATAATAACCGATACCGACAATGCTGCCGCCGAAAAGGCGCGGCAACTGCAACGGCAGACAAAGGGCACTTCGACCGGCCTGAGCCCGCAGCAGCTCAAGGAGGCCCACAAGGTCTCCCAGGATTTCGAAGCCCTTTTCGTGGGCATGATGCTGCAATCCATGCGGGCGACGGTCGGCAAGGACAAGCTGACCGGGGGCGGCCACGGCGAAGAGATTTATCGCTCCATGCTGGACCAGGAGTATGCCGCAGCCGCAGCCAAGCGGGGCGGCCTGGGGCTGGCACCCCTCATCGAGAAGGATATTATCCGCCAGGAAAGCCGAACTGCCGTCAAAAAAACGGACCATCAGGAATGAGCGCCATGTCCGGGAGCCGCAACCATGAATAAAGCGATGATCGAGACCCTCACGTTCCAGCTGCACCTGCTCGAAGAGTTGCGCAGCCTCCTTGAACGGGAGACGCATGAACTGGGGGGGATGAACCTGGATGCCATGGCTGAGATAAACCGGCTGAAGGAAGAGCTGACGGAGCGCATAGAGGCCCATACCGAGCCGCTGCGCCAGGCGATCTCCGCGGCCGCCTCCGCCATGGGGCTCGGTCCCGAGGCCTCATTGGGCGACGTTGCGGCCAAAACCGCCCAAAAGGATATTCAGCGGTTGTACCGCGAGCTCAACGTTGCGGCCCGGCAGGTGCAGGAACGGGCCGCCATGAACCGGGACATCGCGGAGCGTTTTGTGGCGGCAGCCAGCACCACCTTGAGCCTGTTGACCCGCCTCGTCAACCAGTCCAGCGTGTACGGCGCATCGGGCGGGTATCAGCAGCGGGCGACAGGGTCGGTCATGATCAACAGGGAGGCATGAGATGAGCCTTAATTCAATAATGCAGATCGGCAAGAGCGGCCTCAGCGGATATCAGATCGCTACCGAGGTCACCAGCGAAAATATCGCCAACGTCAACACCCCCGGCTATTCGCGGCAAAGGGTCATTCTGGAGACCGCACCGCAGACCACCGCCAACGGTTTCTCCCTCGGCACCGGCGTCAGCGTCAACGGCGTGGAGCGTTACTACGACGGCTTGATACAGCAACAGATGGTGACTGCCCAGACCACCCTCGGCTACGACACGGCCAAATCCACCGTGCTGCAGCAGATCGAGCCCACGTTCAACGAGGTCGCCAACAACGGCCTGGGCGCCTCCATTTCCAATTTTTTCGGGGCGTGGCAGGATCTTACCCTCAATCCGACCGGCACGTCGGAACGCCAGACGGTTTTGACCCAGGCCCAGATCATGGTGGACAACTTCCATGCCACCAGCAAGACCCTGAGCGATACCATCGCCACCCAGAATACGTCGCTCGTCGCTACGACGGACAGCATCAATGCCACCCTGAAAAACATCGCCCAACTCAACGGCCAGATCAGAACGACCCAGTTGGTGACCGGCAACGCCAATGAGCTGAAGGACCAGCGGGATCAATTGGTGCAGGATCTCTCGAAGCAGGTCGGCATCACCTACACGGAAAACAGCGACGGCACGACGGACATCAAGTTCGCGGACAGCGGCGCCGCCCTGGTGACCGGTTCCCAGGCCGGTGCATTCTCGCTGACGCCCAATGCCACGACACCAACCCTCTATGATGTCAATCTGACGCCGGCCGGCGGAGCGGCCGCGGCGGTGGTAACGCCGACCTCAGGGGCGCTGGGGGCAACCCTGGCGTTGCGCGATACGATCATCCCCGGCTACCAGAGCCAGGTGGATACCCTGGCCAAGTCGATTGCAGACACCGTGAACAGCCTGCATACCGCGGGGTTCAGCCCGACCGGCGGGACCGGCCAGGATTTCTTCACTCCGCCGGCCGCCGCCAGTGGCGCCGCGGCCGGCCTTCAGCTTGCAAGCGGGTTGACAACGGCCACGATAGCCGCATCGGGAAGCGCCACGCTTCCCGGGGATAACACCAAGGCCTCGGCGATTGCCGTGTTGCAACACGACACCGCAACCATGTCCGGGGCGACCTTCAACAGCTATTACGACACCCTGGTCAGCAAGGTCGGCCTGGACGTCAAGTCGAGCGGGGATACCGTGACCCAGGATACGGCATTCAGCAATCAGTTGAAAACGCTCCGCGATTCCAATTCCGGCGTGTCGCTGGATGAAGAATTGACCAATCTCGTGCAATACCAGCGTTCCTACCAGGCTTCGTCTAAATTGATCACCACGGCGACCGATATGATGGATACCGTCATTGGACTTATCAGATAAGAGAGAATAGGAGAATCCGGCTATGCGCATTACCTCAAACATGACCTCCGATCTGGCCCTCTATAATCTCCAGCAGGGGCAGGCCAAGTTGAACAAGCTGCAGGAACAGGCGTCGTCCCAGGTGCAGATCAACCGTCCCAGCGACGATCCGATCGGTGCCAGGCTCCTGACCGACATCGGCGATAAAATCAAGGCCGGCGACCAGTATGCCAGCAACATCACCAAAACGAGCACCTGGCTGCAGACGACCAGTACGGCGCTGGACGGCATGGCCGGTTTCATGGAACAAGCGAAAAAACTGGCCGATTCGATAACCGCCGGCAGTACCGACCCGAGCGTCGGCCAGACGGTAATCTCCCAGTTGCAATCCCTGAAACAGCAGCTGGTGGACATGGGCAATACCCAGTACGGCGATCAGTATGTGTTCGGGGGGACCAATAACCAGCAACCCTTCAGCTATACGAGCAATAGCTATCAGGGAAATGAAAATACCCTCTCGGTGGAGATCGGCCAGGGGGCGACCCAGCAGATGAATATCACGGGAAACCAGCTGCTTACGGGAAGCTCTACGGCAACGCCGGCGAATCCGACCCCCTATGGCACCACCAATATCCTGCAGACCATCGACAATCTGATCACGGATATCGGCGCCAACAACGTGAGCGGCATCAAGGCCGATTCCAAGGCCATCGAGGCCGGCGCCACCCAGATCACCAACGCCCAGACCGACGTGGCGGCGCGCCTGTTGCGGCTCGATAATGCGACCACGTTGAACACGAACACCAAGAATACCCTGGAGACGATTGCCGGGAATGTCCAGTACGTGGACTTGGCGCAGGTGGGTGTGGAATTGACCCAACAGCAAACCTCTTACCAGGCGTCCCTGTCGGCCACCGCCAAGATTTCACAGATGTCGCTTCTGGACTACCTGAAGTGATCCCTCCGCGGCTGGTATGAATACTGCCAAGGCGGGGCCCTGCGGCCCCGCCTTGGTTGCGTGAAAAGCATTGACCTCCCCGGAAGTGCGCCCTATAAAGGACCATGTTCAACAGCCCTGCCAGAATCGTTTCGCACCGTCATAGGCCGGTCTCCATCCGGCGTAACGTTTTCCGCCTCTCCATGCCGGTGCTCCTCTCCTCGCTGTTCCAGCGCCTGGTATCCATCGTCGATATCTTCCTGACCGGCGGGCTGGGGGCTGCCGCCATTGCCGCCACCGGACTGGGCCAATTGCTGATGTTCGTCACCATGACCGTGTTCTGGGGGTTGGCCACCGGGGCAACGGTGGTGATCGCCCATCTGTGGGGTGCCGGTAGGCGCGAGGAAGCCCGCCGGGCGGCCTACGTGAGCTGCCTCGCCTGCCTGGCCATGACGGCGGTCTGCACGGCGGCGGGCGCCGCCTGGGGAGGCGATATCGCCCGCATGATGGGCACCGCACCCGACGTCCAGGCTTTGGCCGCCGACTATATCCGCCTGGTGTTCCTCGGGCTGGTCTGGACAACCGGCCTCAACATCCTTTCCGCCGTCATGCAGGGTGCCGGGGATACCCGCACGCCCATGGAGGCGATCATCCTGGTCAACATCCTGCACGTTGCCCTGGCCTGGCCGCTGATCTACGGCGCGCCCGGCTTTCCGGCGCTGGGGGTCAAAGGCGCTGCCATTGCCATCAACAGCTCGGAATTCGTCGGCTTTTCCTACCTGCTGGTCCAGGCGGTGCGCAAGCGTTACCTTACCTTCGGCCGACCGGACGGCTGGCTTTTCGGCATGGTATGGCGGGTGGGGTGGCCGGTGGCTCTGGAGCGGGTCGCCCAGCAGAGCGGCCAGCTGTTCTATTCGAGCTTCATCATCGGTTACGGCACCGGCGCCTACGCCGCCCACCAGATCGGCATTTCCATCGAATCCCTCTCCTTCATGCCCGGCGCCGGCATGGGGATCGCCGCCGCCACGCTCATGGGGCAGGCCCTGGGGGCCGGGAAGCTCCGCCGCGCGCGCATCAGCCACAACGAGGCGCTGCGGCTGGCCGTGGTGGTCATGACCCTCATGGCGCTCGTCTTCTTCTGCGCCCCCCACTACCTGATCGGGCTGTTCACCCATGACGGCGACGTCATCGCCAAGGGGAGCGTTTTCCTGCGGCTGGTGGCCTTCGCCCAGGTGCCCCTGGCGCTTTCGTTCGTCTATGCCGGCAGTCTCCGGGGGGCGGGCGATACCTTCTACGTCTTCATCGTCACGCTGTTGGCCATGTGGGGGATACGGGTGGCGTTGTCGTGGGTGGCGGCCGCATGGCTGCACCTCTCCCTGTACGCCGTATGGGGGGTGTTCCTGATCGACTGGTATTTCCGCGGGGCGGCCTTTGCCTGGAGATACCACAAACGCGACCTGCACGGCATCGCGGTGTAGGGACGCAGGGAAGCCGCCTGCTGCCTTTCCCTCTCACGTCACGGTTCCTTGTTCTTGCCGCTGTAGCGGATAACCGTCGCCTTCTCCAGCGTGATCATGCCGCCGTCCATCATCTCGTCGATGCGGGGCATGATGGCGTTGATCCGCTCCTGACTGTCCACCACCTCGACGATCAGCGGCAGGTCGGCGGAGAGGTCCAGGAGTTTTTGGGTGTGGCACACGCTGTGGGCGCCGAAGCCGCAGACCCCGCGCAGGACCGTGGCCCCGGCAAAGCCCTCCTTGCGCAACAGTTCCACGAGCGCCTCGTACAGCGGCTTGCGGCCGTGGCGGTCGCTCTCTCCGATGAATATCCGCATCAGCATCTTCTCGCCGATCAGTTTTGTCATCACAAACCTCCTTGGAGCATCGTTCGGACGGTGATAATACCCAGCCAGGTGAACAGCAGGCAGAGCGCTACGCTTGCCAGCACATTGGCGCAAGCGACGAGGAACTGGCCATCCTCCAGCAGCTTGAAGGTTTCGTAGCTGAAGGTGGAGAAGGTCGTCAGCCCCCCCAGGAAACCGACGGTCAGCCCCAGGCGCAAGGTATCGGGGATGACGGTGCTGCGCAGGCCCAGTTCCATGACCAGGCCGATGAGGTAGGCCCCGATGATGTTGACGGCAAAGGTGCCGTAGGGGAATACCCGGCCGAGCTGGCTGTAGACCCAGCCGGAAAGGTAGTAGCGGGTAAGCCCCCCCCCGGCGCAGAAGATGGCGATCGTGGCAGCGGTCTTCATCTGAAACCTCCTCCATGCATGAAAAGTATAGCGCCCTTCCGGGCGATGTCACCACGCAGGCGACCCGTTTGCCGGGGATATAAAAAAACTCCTACCTCGCATGTGAAGGTAGGAGTCATCAGCTTTGGCAAGCGGTTATGGCGAACTCCATCGCCGGGCATACAATTATGTACGGAACTATAGCCGAAGGGGGCTGCTTCGGTCAAGCACCGGAATGCTAGCTGAGCCCCTTCCTGATCTGGTAGAGCCCTTCCAGGTCCAGCCCGTTCTTCTCGTAATATTCCCGCTCCAGCTCTTCAACATAGAAACGGTCGAGGCCCGAGTTTTCCAGAAAATCCTCCCGCAACCCCACATTGCGTTCGGCGATGATCTGGGGCAGCAGGGAGTGGAGATACATGGCCTCCTTCTTGATGGTGAAGATGGTTTCATGGAAGATGTGGCCGGGGATATCGGCCTTGATGAGCCGCTTGTTCTTCAACTCCTCGATCACCTCGCGGCGCAGCGCCTCCTGGTCGGCCCTGGTGGTGAACCGGGAATAGAAGTTGCGAATCCGGTCGCGTACATGCTCCAGCAGCACCGATGAAATACGTTCTTCCTGGTCGATTTTCTGGAGGTGCCGGTGCAGTTCTTCCGTGGTGCCGGTACGTTTTTCCACGGCCCTGAGCCCTGCCAGGAGAGCGGTTACCTTGCGCCGGCCGAAACGGCCCAGGTAGGCGTTATGGAACAGTTCATGGATGAACAACTCCTCGAAGCACCCCTCCCTGAGATTGTCGAAGGCGGCCTTGTGCTCCAAAAGTCCCTGGAGCATCTCCTCGTTGACCCGCACGTTCTCCATGAAGGCCAGTTGGCTGATCAGGTTCGAGACGCTGTCGAAACGGTCCAGGTAGGTGATGACGTAGGAAAAACCGTCCATCAGCCCCGGGTCGGCGCCGTCGCGGATCTTTTCGTCGCACTCCTTGCTCGCGTCCAGCATGAGTTGGTCGAAGGAATGGTCGCGGTTCTCCACGGCTCGTTTCTTGGCCTGGATCAGGTTGAGCATGTCCTCGCGGTTGATCGGGCTTTCGATCTCCTTTTCCCTGAGGAAGATCCCCTGCAGCACCTCGCGGGTGGCGGCGATGTAGTCCTGTTCCTCGTGGTGGACCAGGTTGCGCCCTCGCTTGAGCATCTCGTCCAGGGTATAGAACAGGGCGCCGGGGATCTTGTTACGCACCGACAAGGTCTTGAGCCGGGTCAGTCGGGCGTTGTCCAGATGGCTGATCTCTCCCTTGGTGTTGCAGGCCAGGAGGATGTTGCGGTATTCGTCCACGATGCGTTTGTTGGACGGGTGGCGGTACATGGCGTCGATGCGCATGCGTTCCTGCTGGTAGCGGTCGATTTGGTAGGTGGCCGCAAGCTTGACCAGGCGGGCGAAATCATCGTCGGCGATCTTCTTGTTGCGGTAGTACAGGCTTTTGAAGAGGTCGCGGTATTCCCGGTGGTGGCGGTTGATCAGCTTGATGATGAAGAGTTGGGCCGAATCGTCCCTGAGCAGCGGAAAGATGTTGGAGATAAGGGCGTCGTCACGCTCGTCGCCCACCGATTCGGAGCGCTTGATGATCTTTCCGAGGTTTTTGACCAACTCCTCCTGCTGGTATCTCAGTTTGCGGGAGAGCTGGTTGGAATGGACGAAAAAATAGTAGTTGCAGACGGCGTTCCCCTCGAAAAAAATATTTTCGAAGCTCTCCTCCCCCTGGGTGCGGTCGCTGAAACGGATGGAGCCCGTGTCGTGGGAACGTGCCCCGTACATGACCAGGCGGTTGATGATGTCCGGTTTGGCGAGATCGGAGGAGGGTTGGTCGACGCCGAACATGTATTCGCAAAAATAGCCGCCGTTCCCCTGGTAGCCGATCCCCTCGGGGGAAATGATGAACTCGTTGCCCGGAGAGAAGATGCGGAGGTGTTCCTCATCCTGGACTATGTTGAAGAAGTAACGCTGATAGGCCTCGTTGCCCACCACCATGACGAAATACTCGACATGGCCGCCGACCTGCCCATGTAGCCGTATGTCCTTGTACATGCTCCCCCTCTCCTCTTGCAATCACATTACATCGACCGCCATGCCGTCGTAGGCGAATTCGAAACCGGGCGGCAGTTTGGCTTGCTCGCTGTGGAGCACTTCGTGGGTCAGATGGGTGAGGACGACGCGGGCCGGCTTGATCGGTCCCACCGCGCTGATGGCCCCCGCAATATTGAAGTGGAACGGATGGGGCGTCCAGCGCAGCCCGTCCATGACCAGCACGTCGAGCCCCTCCAGAAGCGGCAGGGAGCTGGCGGGAATGGCGCTGCAATCCGTCAGATAGGCAAACGACCCGATACGGTAGCCCGTGGCGGTGCCCTTGCCGTGCAGGAGCGGGATCGGGATGACCGTCAGCCCGAACAGTTCGAAGGGGCCGGAAACCTCCCGGGGCGACAAAAGCGGCGTATAGCCTGATCCGGTGGCTGCGAAAAAGATATAGCGGAACCCCGCCCACAAGACCTGGAAGGTCTCCGGGGAGGCGTAGCAGGGAACGACCTCCTTGTGCAGAAAGTGGAAGCCGCGCAGGTCATCGATGCCGTTCACGTGGTCGGCATGGGGGTGGGTGAAGAGAACGGCGTCCACCCTATCCAGCCCCTCCCGCAGCGCTTGCCGGCGCAGGTCGGTGGAGGTGTCCACCAGGATGTTCCGCCCCCCGTGCCGGATCAGGAGGGAGGCCCGGGTTCTCCGGTCCTTCGGGTCATCCGACGTGCATACCCGGCACCTGCACCCCACCATGGGAACACCGGTCGATGTGCCGCTCCCCAGGATGGTTACCCTCATTCAACGTCCTTTCCGTGATATGCCGGGAAAATAACAGAAATCCCCGATGCAGGCAAGGCGGATTTCTTGAAAGCCGCCACTGCTGCCGGCGTTTGCGGGCCATGATGAACCGGTCCGGTTATGCCTTGGGGAGCGGGATCAAGAGCAGCGAGATCTTGCTCAGGGTACAGATCCGGTGGGTGACGCTCCCCGCCCAGAAGGCCTCCATGCCGGTTTTCCCATGGGTGCCCAGCACGATGAGGTCTACCCGGGCATGGCTGGCGGCCTTTGCAATCGTCTGGGCCGGATCTCCCCGCAATACGTGGGCGCTTGCCGTAAGCCCCTGTCCCCGCAAGGTTTCCAGTTGTTTCCGGAAGGTCTCCTGGGCATCCTGGGAGGCCATTTCGAGAATTCGGGACGTGGTGGCGGGAAGCATCCTGCTGGAAACCTTTGCCGCCCCCGACAGGGAGGCGAAACGGGGAATAACCATCATGAGGTGCAGTGCCGCGCCGCAGGCCCGGGCGATCTCCTCCGAAACCGGCAGGGCCTGGGCATGGGCGGCGTCGCCGTCCAGGGGGACGAGGATGTTGTTGCAGGCGAACGCCGGCGCGCCGCCCTGGTCGTCGGGGTGGGTGATAAGGACCGGGCGGGAGCCCAGGGCAATGACCTTCTGGGCGATGCTCCCCAAAAACAGGTGAAGGGCCTGCCCGCGGCCGTGGGAGCACATGATCACCAGGTCGTGTGCCAGTTCGTCCGCATGGGCGACGATGCTGTCGGCCACATCGTCCGCTTCTGCGGCATGCACGTGGCAGTCAACCACGATCCCCGGCGGAAAGGCGCCTTGCGACAGGCGGCGCAGATAGGCCGCCGCATCCTCCGCATTCCTCAGGTGGGACTGGCCATGGACCTCGCTGGGGGCGTTTTTCTCCACGACATGAAAGAGCGTGACCCGGGCGCCGAGCTTGCCCGCCAGGAAGACGGCGGCCGGCAGGGCCGCCTCGGCCAGGAGTGAACCGTCTAAAGGGACAAGGAAATGCTTGAACATGGGATCACCCCGTTACCAGTGTCTTATAGATGAGGTAGATGTTGAGCGCGAGGATGATCCCCGCGATCATTGCCGCTATGGCCGTCGTGATGCGTTTGTTGACCAAATCTCCCATGATCTCGGGGCTGCGGGTGAACATGACCAGGGGGATGGTCGCGAACGGGAGCCCGAAGCTGAGCACGACCTGGCTGACCACCAGGGTGCGGGTCGGGTCCAGGCCCACGCCGATAACGATCAGCGAGGGAGCCATGGTCACCAGGCGCCGCAGCCAGATCGGGATGTGCCGCTGCATGAAGCCCTGCATGATCACCTGCCCGGCGCTGGTGCCCACGGTGGATGACGATAGCCCCGAGAGCAGCAGGGAGAGGCCGAAGATCCATTTTGCCGATGATCCCAGGAGCGGTTCCAGGGTCCGGTAGGCCTCCTCGATGGTGCCGACGGCGGAGTGCCCCGTGGCGTGGAAGGTGGCTGCCGCCATGACCAGCATGGCGATATTGACGAAGCTGGCCATGCCCATGGCGATGACCACATCGGCGATCTCGAAACGGTACAGGCTGTGGAGCCGTTTTTTGTCCCGCACGACGATGCGCCCCTGGGTCAGGGCCGAATGGAGGAAGATGGCATGGGGCATGACGGTGGCTCCCAGGATCCCCGAAGCCAGGAGAACGCTTTCGGCCCCCGAAAAATGGGGGACGACGGCATGATAGGCGATCAGCCCCCAATCGGGCTTGACGATGATGGTCTCCAGCAGGTAGCAGAGGGCGATCATCCCGACCATGGATGAAATGACCGCCTCCAGGGGGCGGAACCCGTACCGCTCCATCCCCAGGATCAGGATGGTCGCCAGGGCGGTGAGCAGGGCGCCGACAAACAGCGGGATGCCCATGAGGAGTTGGAAGCCCAGGGCGGCGCCGAGGAATTCGGCCAGATCCGTCGCCATGGCCACGATCTCCATCAACAGCCACATGGCGACGACCACCGTCCGGGGGAAGCGCGCCCGGCACTGCTCCGCCAGGTTCATGCCCGTGGCAATGCCGAGTTTGGCCGAAAGGGTCTGGATGAGCATGGCCATGAGGTTGCTGGCCACGATCACCCAGACCAGCAGGTAGCCGAATTGGGCCCCCCCCTGGATATTGGTGGCAAAGTTGCCCGGGTCCACGTAGGCCACGCTGGCGATAAAGGCCGGCCCCAGAAACGGCATCAGGCGCGTCAGCCGGTTTGGGCGCGACTGGCCGTCCAGGATGTCCAGGGCGGTTTGGACGGTCCGGGAATCGGGAGAAACAGGTGGAGGGGTTTCTTCTGCCATAATGGGTGCCGTTCCCCCGCGGTCAGGTGCGATCTGCGTCGCGGCTTGCCGCCGGATTGCGGAAAGTGCGGACCGCGTCGGCAGTATAGAGCGCCAGGCCGCTCCAGATCAAGACGAATGTCGCCATGTGGGTGGGGGTGAACGGCTCCCCGTAGGCAAACACGGCCAGGGCGAACTGCAGGCTGGGGGTCAGGTATTGGAGGAAGCCGATGGTGGCCAGCCGCAGCCTGCGGGCCGCCGCGGCGAAGAGCAAAAGCGGCGTGGCGGTCAGGACGCCTGCCAGGGGGAGCCACAGGGCACCCTGGCCCACGGCCGCCGGGAAGGCCCCCTGGCCGTGGGTGCCCAGCCAGATCAGGTACGCCAGGGCCAGCGGCCCGGTCAGGATGGTTTCCACCAGCAGCCCAGCCAGGGATTCAACGCGAGCCGTCTTGCGCAGCAGACCGTAGAGGCCGAAGGATGCGGCCAGGCCCAGGGAGATCCAGGGCACCGCCCCGACCCGGGCCGTCAGCAGGCCGACCCCGGCAGCCGCCAGGAGCAGGCTGATCATCTGCAACGGCCGCAGCCGTTCCCGCAGAAAGATCATGCCCAGCAGTACATTGACCAGGGGGGTGATGAAATATCCCAGGCTCGACTGGAGTACCTGACCCTGCTCCACGGCATAGATGAACACCAGCCAGTTGATGGTGATCAGGGTGGTGGAGCCGATCAGGGTCAGCAGCACCCGACGGGATGCAAAGGCGGCCCTGACCTCGCCCCAGCGGCCCGTGGCGGCAACCAGCGCCAGCAAAAAGAAGACCGACCAGACGATGCGGTGGGCAACCACCTCCAGGGGGGGGATGCCGTGCAGCGCTTTGAAGTAGACCGGGAAAAAGCCCCAGACCAGATAGGCCAACAGGCCGTAGGTCAGGCCTTGGCGGAGCGGTTCCTGCCGGGCGCGGGAAGACATGGGCCGCCCCCGGTTCAGGAGAGGGGGGCCGGTCGGCCGCCGGTTACGGCCACGAGGTCGGCCGGGGCGATGCGGAACAGGGCGTGGGGGGTGCCGGCCGCGGCCCAGACCTCGGGGTATGCCAGGAGATCCCGGTCGATGACCGGGCACAGCGGCTCCCGGTGGCCGAGGGGCGGGATGCCGCCAATGGCGAAGCCGGTACGCTCCTGGACAAAGGCCGCATCGGCCTTGCCGACCGGCTCGCCGCAGGCCGCTGCCAAAAGCGCTTCGTCGACGCGGTTTTTACCGCTTACCAGAGCCAGCACCGGCGCTCCCGAACGGGTGCCCTTGAATACCAGGGATTTAACGATCTGGGCCACATCGCACCCGACCGCTTCGGCCGCTTCGGCGGCGGTGCGGGAACTGGCGGCCAGTTCGTGTACGCGGCAGGGGACCCCGGCCGCCTCCAGGGCCTCCTGCACCTTGCGGGCGCTGGGGCTGAGTTCATGGTGCATGGATCGGTTTCCTCCTTCTTGGAATGGGTCAGGCAGGCTGCGGGGGACGCGCCGCCACCCGGGTAAAGAGATAGAGGCCGCCGAAGATAAACGCTCCCCCCGCCATCTGTCGCAGGGTCGGCGGCTCACCGAGGAAAACGGCGGCCCACAGGATGGCCCCCAGGGGTTCCCCCAGGATGCTGACCGAAACCACCGAGGCCTGGACGTATTTCAGTGCCCAATTGAAGATCGTATGTCCCATGACCGTACAGACCAGGGCCAGGGCCAGAAACAGCAGCCAGTCCCGGGGGGGGTAGCCGCCAAAGGGGGTTCGGGTGAACAGCGTTGCCGCCACCAGGGCCAGGGAACTGGTCCCGTAGGTCACGAAGGTATACCCCTCCAGGGGGATGCCCTTGCGCAGCCTGCGGCCGATCAGCAGGTAGCCGGAGATCATGACGGCCGCCAGGAGCGCCAGCAGGTCGCCGATCAGCGCCCGCGGGCCCACCTGGAAATCGGCGGCCCCGATGATGATGCTCCCCGTAAGGGCCAAGAGCCCCCCCATGACGGCCAGGCGCGAGATGCGCTCCTTGAAGAAAAGCAGCGACCCGAGCACCACGAAGACCGGCTGGAGGGTCACCAATACCGTGGAGCTGGCCACGCTGGTGTAGCCCAGGGAGGTGAACCAGGTCACGAAGTGCAAGGCCAGGAAGAGGCCGCTCAAGGCGGAGAGCGCCACCTGGCGCCGGTCGAGGGTGGCCAGTATCCCCCGTTTCATCAGGGTAAAGGGGGCCAGGGCCAGAAAGGTGAACAGCAGGCGGTAGGTGGCGATGACCAGGGGGGGCGCCGTGGTGAGCCGCACGAACAGGGCGGAGAAGGAAACCGCGACCACGGCGGCCATAACGGCCAGGTAAGGGTTGAGGGGCGGCCTTGGCATCAGTC
Organism: Oryzomonas sagensis; assembly: GCF_008802355.1. Classification (NCBI taxonomy): domain Bacteria; kingdom Pseudomonadati; phylum Thermodesulfobacteriota; class Desulfuromonadia; order Geobacterales; family Geobacteraceae; genus Oryzomonas; species Oryzomonas sagensis. The sequence continues at coordinate 798,792 of NZ_VZRA01000001.1, forward strand.
GTTGATATACTGCAGGGCGTAGTTCACGTAGTTGTCGGCGGATTTCCGCAGCCAGGCCACCTCGTCCGGGGTCAGGTCGCGTTTGTACTTGGCCGGCGCGCCGATCCACAGGGTGTGGGGCGGGATAACCGTCCCCTCGGTGACCAGGGCACGGGCACCCACCAGGGCCCCTTCACCCACCACGGCCCTGTCCATCACCATGGCCTGCATGCCGATGAAGCAGCCGTTGTGCAGGGTGCAGCCGTGCAGGGTCACGCTGTGGCCGATGGTGACGTCGTCGCCGATGATGAGCGGCGCGCCGGGGTCGTCGGCATGTTTTTTGTGGGTGACGTGCAGCATGGTCAGGTCCTGCACGTTGCTGCGGGCGCCGATACGGATACGGTTCACGTCGCCGCGGGCCACGCAGTTGTACCAGATGCTGCTCTGGGGGCCCATCGCCACATCGCCGATGATCACGGCGGTCTCCGCCACGAATGCGGTCGGGTCGATCTTCGGCTGGATGCCCTGAAACGGTCGGATCATGACTCAGTCCTCCGGTAACGGTGAATGAAGGGATGAAGTATACGCATTCCGGGTGGGATTGGCAATAAATGCCTTGCAGATGCGGCTTTTGCCGAGCCCGTACCGATTTATTTACTTGTTGCACCGCCCCATATTTGGTATGTTTTACAGTCTCTGGTAAGATCGGGAAAAGGAGATGGAGTGCGATGAAATTCACCAAAATGCAGGGCGCCGGCAACGATTACGTCTATGTGAACTGCTTCGAGGAGACGGTTGCCGATCCCCGGCAGGCGGCCATACAGGTTGCCAACCGCAACTTCGGCATCGGTTCGGACGGGCTCATCCTGATCATGCCCTCGGACAAGGCCGACGTGCGCATGCGGATGTTCAATGCCGACGGTTCCGAGTCCGAGATGTGCGGCAACGGTATCCGGTGCGTGGCAAAATACGCCTATGATCACGGCATCGTTGCGAAGACCGAGATCACCGCCGAGACCGGGGCCGGCGTCCTGACCCTGCGACTGGTGCCGGGGGGCGACGGCACGATCGAAAAGGTCCGTGTCAACATGGGACCGCCGCGGCTGACCAGGGGCGAGATCCCCATGACCGGCGACGCCGCGGCCCGGGTGATCGCGGAGCCGCTCACGGTCCTCGACCGCACCTTTTCGATCACCTGCGCTTCCATGGGCAACCCCCATTGCGTGATCTTCGTGGATGATGTGGAGAACTTCCCGGTTTCCACCTATGGGCCGTTGATCGAAAACCACGAACTGTTCCCGCGCCGCACCAACGTCGAATTCGTCCAGATTTTCTCGCGCAGCGAGGTGCGCCAGCGGACCTGGGAGCGGGGCGCCGGCGAAACCCTGGCCTGCGGCACCGGGTCCAGCGCCGTGACCGCGGCCTGCGTGCTGAACGGCCTGACCGAGAGGAAGATCCTCAACCACCTTTCGGGGGGCGACCTGGAGATGGAGTGGGCCGAGGACGGCACCATCTACATGACCGGCCCGGCGGTAGAGGTTTTCAACGGCGAGATCAAGCTGTAGGACGTCCCGCAAAAACTTCCTTCTCTCCCCGCTTGCCCAAAGGGGAAGGTGATATACACTTATGCCACGTGCTCTTACCATCATAAATGTCCTGCTTGGAATTGTCATCATTGCCCTTGTGGCGGCCATCACGGCCGACGGCCTGGGGCGGCGGCTCACTTCCGCCTTTGTTTCCAGGGGCGCGGGGGNCCGCTTGCCCAAAGGGGAAGGTGATATACACTTATGCCACGTGCTCTTACCATCATAAATGTCCTGCTTGGAATTGTCATCATTGCCCTTGTGGCGGCCATCACGGCCGACGGCCTGGGGCGGCGGCTCACTTCCGCCTTTGTTTCCAGGGGCGCGGGGGCCGGCAGACCGGCCCCCGCGCCCCTGCCGCTGCCCAAGATCGAGGACTTGGCGTTTTATGCCCCGATCCTGGTCAACGGCCTGTTCGGCAAGGCCGCCCAGGGGCCGCTCACCCCGCTGGCGAACGCCCCTGCGGCAGCCCAGGCTGCCGCGCCGGTGACCGCACCGGCCGAACTGCTGTTGCTCGGCACGGCGACGGGCTCGTTCCGCGAGACCTTTGCCCTGGTGCGCAATACCGTCAAGCAGGAGGAGCGCGTGTTCCGCCTGGGCGATATGGTCTTCGACGCCGGGCGCCTGGCCCAAGTGACCAAGGAGCGGGCCTTTATCGTGATTAACGGCAAGAAGGTGGAGATTTTGACCCCCATGAGCCCCCCTCCGGCCGCTCCGGCCCAGCCGGGCACCCCCCAGGGAGGCGTGTCGGTCGCCAATATCGGCGGTGGGAATTTCGTGATCGACCAGCGGGCGCTCAACGCCGCCCTGGACAACCCGGCCCAGGCCATGAGTGACGCCCGCCTGCTCCCCAGCCAGAAGGACGGCAAGGTGGAGGGGTTCCGGGCCTCGGAGGTGAAGCCCAACGGCCTGTTCGCCCTGGTCGGCGTCAAGAACGGGGACGTCCTCCTGCGGCTCAACGATTTCCCCATGGACTCGCCGGACAAGGCTCTGCAGTCGTTCATCGCCCTCAAGGGGCAGAGCAAGCTCAAACTCGACCTTATCCGGGATGGACAGCCGGCGACATTCAACTACGATATCCGGTGAATAGCCCCTCTTCCGCTTCATGCCTGAAAAGGAAAACCGTTTGCCGGTCATCACGATTCCGCTGTTACGAAACAACGTGGAGGCATGCTTGAAACAGTACCTGATACGCACATTCTGCACCCTGCTTCTGGCAGGAATAGTATGCACCCCGCCGGCTTTTGCCGCCCATGGGGTGGTGTTGAACTTCAACGACGTGGACATCTCCACCATGGTGAAGTTCATCAGCGACCTGACCGGGAAGAACTTCGTGATGGACGATCGGGTCAAGGGTAAGATCTCGGTCTATTCCCCCTCCAAGCTCTCCACCGAAGAGGCCTACAATGTCTTTACCTCGGTGCTGGAACTGAAAGGTTTCACGGTGGTGCAGAGCGGCAAGGTGTTGAAGGTCGTCCCTTCGGCGAGCGCCAAGACCTCCGGCTTTCCCCTGCTGCCGTCGGGCAAGAGGCCGCCGGTCAACGACAGTTACATCGCCCAGGTGATCAAGCTGGAAAACATCTCGGCCCAGGAGGCGATCCCCTTCCTGCAGCCGCTGGTCTCCAAGGACGGCAGCATCTCGGCCTTTGGCTCCAGCAACCTGCTGGTGCTGGACGGGGCCATCAACCTGCGCAAGATCCAGGATATTTTGAAGATAATCGACACGGAGAAGACCCGTGAGGGGATCGAGATCATCTACCTGAAAAACGCCGCCGCCGAGAGCGCCGCCAAGACTATCCAGCAATGGCTCACCGGCAACGAGAGCAAATCCGGCGGGCAGCCGGGCGCGGCTACGGGCGCGGCTACGGCCTCCAGCGGTCAGGCAAGCGTGCTGGCCGACCAGCGGCTGAACGCCCTCCTGGTCTTCGGCAGCGACAGCATCAAGCATGCGGTGCGGGAGATGGTGACCAAACTGGACGTGCCGTCCCCCGAAGCCAGCAACAAGGTCAACGTCTACTACCTGGAAAACACCGACGCCACCGAGATGGCCAAGGTGCTGGACGGCGTCATCAAGGGGATGAGCAGCGCCGCCGCGGCCACCACAGGACAGGCGGCCGGTACGACGGCGGCGCCCCAGACGTCACCCTTCGACAGCGGCAAGGTCACCATCACCGCGGACAAGGCCTCCAACTCCCTGGTGATCATGGCGTCTCCCGCCGATTACAACAACCTGGTCCAGGTGATCAAGAAGCTGGACCGGCGCAGCAAGCAGGTCTTCGTGCAGGTGCTGATCGCCGAGGTCACGCTCTCCAAGTCGCGGCAAGTAGGCTTGCAGCTCGGCACCCTGGGGGTCAGCAGCATCAGCAGGTATTTCGGCGTCGCGGGGTACTACGACCCCTTCGGCGTCCTCTCCACCATTGAAACCGCCACATCGTCGATTTCGTCCACCAGCGGCCTGTCCAGCTTATCCACGCCGGCCAACATCGGGGCCGTACTCCAGGCCCTTGACTCCAACGGCTTGGTGAATGTCCTCTCCACCCCCAACATCCTGACCTCGGACAACAAGGAGGCCGAGATCGTCGTGGGTCAGAACGTCCCGTTCCAAGGGTCGTCCACGGTCTCCTCCGGGGTCACGACCACCTCCATCGAGCGCAAGGACGTGGGCATCACCCTGAAGATCAAGCCCCAGGTCAGCGAGGGAGACTACATCCGCATGGACCTCTCCCAGGAGATCTCCGCAATAGGCTCCACGGTCACGGTGGGGAGCGGCTCCACGGACCGCATCACCACCAAGCGCTCGGCCAAGACCAACGTCGTCGTCAAGGACAACGAGATGATCGTGATCGGCGGTCTGATCCAGGACCAGGACGACATATCGGAGAGCAAGGTCCCGTTCCTGGGCGACATCCCCGGCCTGGGGTGGTTGTTCAAGACCAAGACCAAGAGCAAGAGCAAGACCAACCTGATGATCCTCTTGACCCCCCATATCGTCAAGGACAACGCCGACCTTACCGCCGTCTCCGACACCCAGCGGGCAAAATTCGGCGATGCCGCCAAGAAGGTCGAACCGGTGGACGTGCAGAAGGAGATCGGCGCGAAATGAGTCCGAGCCTGCTCCCGGAAGAACTGGCCGCCACCGCCCTGCGGCTGGGTATCGCCTGCCAGCCCGAGATCGCGGTGGCCGAGGTCGATCCCGCCCTGTTGGCCCGGGTGCCGCTGACCTTCGCCCGGGCCCACGCCATCCTGCCCCTGCGGGAACAGGAGGGAAGGATCAGGATCGCCCTCTCCAGCCCCGCCGCCCTCCTGGCCCTGGACGAACTCAGGCTTCTGTTCGGCAAACCGGTGGAGGCGGTCCTGGTGCCGGACGCCACCCTGGGAGACGCCATCAACCACGTCTACGGCAGCCTCTCCGGCACCGCCCAGGAGGTACTCCAGGAGTTGGAGGGTGAAGACCTCTCCACGGTGGCCACCGCGCTCAACGACCCCCAGGACCTGCTGGACCTGGCCGACGAGGCCCCGGTCATCCGGCTGTTGAACTCCATCCTCTCGGAAGCGGTCAAGGAACGGGTCAGCGACATCCACATCGAACCCTACGAGCGCGACCTGGTGGTGCGCTTCCGCATCGACGGCATCCTCTACGAAAAGCTGACCCCCCCCAAGATCATCCAGGATGCCCTGGTATCCCGGGTCAAGATCATGGCCGGCCTCAACATCGCCGAGAAGCGCCTGCCCCAGGACGGCCGCATCCGCGTGCTCGTCGCCGGTCGCGACGTGGACATCCGCGTCTCCATCATCCCCACCTACTACGGGGAGCGTGCCGTACTGCGCCTTCTGGACAAGAAAAAAGGGGTGCTCTCCCTGGAGGACATAGGCCTGGGGGACGAAGGGGTGCGCACCATGGAGCGGGTGCTCGGCCGCACCAGCGGCATCGTCCTGGTGACCGGCCCCACCGGCAGCGGCAAATCCACCACCCTCTACGCGGCCTTGAACCGGCTCAACACCAGCGAAAAGAACATCATCACCATCGAAGACCCGATCGAATACCAGATCAAGGGCATCGGCCAGATCCAGGTCAACGCCAAGATCGACCTGACCTTCGCCGCCGGGCTGCGCTCCATCCTGCGCCAGGACCCGGACATCATCATGGTCGGCGAGATCCGCGACGCCGAAACGGCCGAGATCGCCATCCAGGCCAGCTTGACCGGCCACCTGGTGCTCTCCACCCTGCACACCAACGACGCCCCCACGGCCGTAACGCGTCTGGTGGACATGGGCATCGAGCCGTTCATGATCGCCTCGTCCCTGACCGCGGTCATGGCTCAGCGCCTGGTGCGGGTGATCTGCCCCCACTGCCGTGAGGAATACCGGCCGGTGGAACAGTATGCCGGCATCACCCTGCCGGAGCGGCTCTACCGGGGACGCGGCTGCGACAAATGCTACGGTCTGGGCACCATGGGCCGCAGCGCCATCTACGAGATCATGCCGGTGGACCAGGAGATCTGCTCCATGATCATCAAGCGCGCCCATGCCGGGGAGATCAAGGAATACGCCGTATCCCGCGGCATGAGGACCCTGCGGGACGACGGCATGGCCCGGGCGGCGGCCGGCGTCACCACCATCGAAGAAGTACTGCGCGTCACCCAGGAAGACTATGCCGACGTTCCGGTATAAGGCATACACCGGCGCCGGGGCCACCGTCTCCGGCTCTATCGAGGCCGACTCCGAACGCCATGCCCTGGCCGACCTCAAGGGCAGAGGGCTTTTGCCGCGGGAGGTCAGCGAGGAGACGGCCGGGAGCGGCGCGAGCCGGGCCTTCTCCTTCAAGCGGGGCATCACTACCGCCGAACTGTCCCTGTTCACCCGGCGCCTGGCCACCCTGGTGGCCTCCTCCGTCCCCCTGTTCGAGGCCATGGGGTCGCTGCACGAGCAGGAGGAAAACGGCCCGCTCAAACAGGTGCTGGCGCGGGTGCGGGACCGGATCGCCGAAGGCGCCGCCCTGTCCCGTGCTCTGGCGGCCGAGCCCAAGATCTTCGGCGAGAGCTTCGTCAGCATGGTGTCTGCCGGCGAGGCCAGCGGCGCCCTCGATGCCGTCCTGGACCGGCTGGCCGACTTTCTGGAGGAACAGGAACAGGTAAAGAGCCGGGTTGTTTCCGCCCTGGCCTACCCGATCCTGATGGTGCTGGTGGGGAGCGGGGTCATGCTCTTCCTCCTGACCGTGGTCATCCCCAAGATCGTGGTCATCTTCGAGGAGAGCAAGGCCGCCCTGCCGCTGATCACGGTGATCCTGATCAAACTGTCCCATTTCCTGCGGGGGTGGTGGTGGATCCCGGTCGGACTGATCATCGGCTCCGTGTCGCTCTACCGTTCCGCCATGCGGCGGGACAACCTGCGCATGAAGCGCGACCAACTGCTGCTCCGGGTGCCGGTAGCCGGCGGCATGCTGCAGCATCTGCTCCTGTCGCGCTTTGCCCGGGTTCTGGGGCTGTTGCTCTCCAGCGGCGTGCCGATCATCCGGGCCCTGGAGATCACCTCCGAGGTGCTGGTCAACCGGGTCTACCGCGCCTTTCTCCGCGAGGTGATGGAAGAGGTCTCCCAGGGGGGGAGCCTGTCGGGGAGCCTGAAGAAGAGCCGCCTGTTTCCCCCCATGCTGGTGCATCTTGCCGGCGTGGGCGAACGGGGCGGGACCCTGGAGGAGATGCTGCTCAAGGCCGGCACCGCCTACGAGCGGGAGTTCAGCACGCGGCTGACCCGCCTGATGGGGTTGATGGAACCGCTGTTGGTCCTGGGCATGGGCCTGGCCGTCGGCGTCGTGGTCATGGCCGTGCTGTTGCCCATATTCGAGATGAACCAGCTAATCAAGTAGCAGGTTGTTGAAAAACAGCCATCTCGCCGCCCTCCTCGGGGCTCTCTCCGGGGTGCGGCGATCTGACTATTTTTGAACAACCTGGGTTTTCAACAACCCTGATTAGAGGTGCCGTTATGGACTTTACCAAGATGCTGCACAAATTCACGGTCGTTCCGTCGCTGACCGACGAGTTGGTTGCGCTCCAGCGGGTCGCCTACAACTTCTGGTGGTGCTGGGAACCGGACGCCATCAACCTCTTCCGCCGCCTGGACACCGAATTGTGGGAAGCCACGCGTCACAACCCGGTGGAGATGCTGGGCATCCTCCAGCAGACCACCCTGGAGAGCCTGAAGAACGACGAAGGCTTCATGGCCCATCTCGCGATGGTGGACGAGAAGCTTTCCGACTACCTGGCGGAGAAAACCTGGTTCCAGAAGACCTGCAACGGCAGTTCCCAGATGAAGGCGGCCTATTTTTCCATGGAGTTCGGGCTGCACGAGTCGCTGCCGGTCTATTCCGGCGGCCTGGGCATCCTGGCCGGCGACCACCTCAAATCGGCCTCCGACCTGGGGCTGCCCCTGGTGGGCGTGGGGCTGCTCTACCGCCAGGGCTACTTCCGCCAGTATCTCAACAACGAGGGGTGGCAGCAGGAGTACTACCCGGAGAACGACTTCTACAACCTGCCCCTGACCCTGGAGCGGGACGAACAGGGAGCCCCGCTCAGCATAGAGCTGGACTTCGGCCCCCGCAGATTCAAGGTGCATATCTGGCGGGTGCAGGTCGGCCGGGTGCCGCTCTACCTCTTGGACACCAATCTGGAGGAGAACAGCCCCGACGACCGCCTGATCACGGCCCAGCTCTACGGCGGCGATCAGGAGATGCGCATCCTGCAGGAGATCCTGCTGGGGATCGGCGGCATTCGCGCCCTGCGCGCCCTGGGGATCATCCCCAACGTGTGCCACATGAACGAAGGGCATGCCGCCTTCCTGGCCCTGGAACGCATCCTGCTCCTGATGGAGAAACGGGGCGTCCGGTTCAACGAGGCCCTGGAGATCGTCAGAGCCGGCAACGTCTTCACCACCCATACCCCGGTGGAGGCGGGCATCGACCATTTTCCCGCCGACCTGCTGGATCGCTATTTCGGCAAATACTACCGCTCCCTCGGCCTGAGTCGCGACGATTTCCTCGGCCTGGGGCGCCAGAACCCGAAGAACCCCCAGGAGACCTTCTGCATGGCGGTACTGGCCCTCAAGCTGGCCGGCCACGCCAACGGCGTCAGCGAACTGCACGGCGAGGTCTCGCGCAAGATGTGGAAGAACACCTGGCCGGAACTGCCCGAGGAGCAATTGCCGCTCACCTCCATCACCAACGGCGTCCATACCCGCACCTGGATGTCCAACCACATGGCCAGCCTGCTGGTGCGCTACCTGGGGACCCGCTGGCTGGACGACCCGACCGACCACAACGTCTGGCGCCGTGTTTCAAAGATCCCGGACGCCGAGTTGTGGCGCACCCGCCAGAGCTGCCGCGAAAAGCTGGTGGATTTTGCCCGCAAGCGTCTCAAGGAACAGCTGGTCAAGGTGGGGGCCACGGTCAAGGAGATCGCCACGGCCGAGGAGGTCCTGGACCCGGAGGTGCTGACCATCGGGTTTGCCCGCCGTTTTGCCACCTATAAGCGCGGCACGCTGCTGATGCGTGACCTGGACCGCCTGGCGCGCATCCTCAACAATACGGAGATGCCGGTGCAGATCATCTTTGCCGGCAAGGCCCACCCCCAGGATCAGGAGGGGAAGGAACTGATCCGCCAGATCAATCAGATCTCCGACCTGGAACGTTTCCGCCACCGGATCGTCTTCATCGAGGACTACGACATGGCGGTGGCCCGCCACCTGGTGCAGGGGGTGGACGTGTGGCTCAACACCCCGCGGCGGCCCCTGGAGGCCAGCGGCACCAGCGGCATGAAGGTGGCCTTCAACGGCGGCCTCAACATGAGCATCCTCGACGGCTGGTGGTGCGAGGGGTATCAGGGCAACAACGGCTGGGCCATCGGCAAGGGCGAGGTCTACGAGGATACGGAGTACCAGAACCAGGTGGAGAGCCGGGCCATCTACGATCTGCTGGAAAAGGAGATCGTTCCCCATTTCTACGACCGGGGCAGCGACGGCATCCCCCGCTCCTGGATCGCCACCATGAAGGCCTCCATGCAGAGCCTCTGCCCGGTATTCTCCACCGACCGCATGGTGCAGGAATACGCCGGACGCTCCTATACCCCTTCCTACCAGCAGTGGAAACAACTGGTGGACGACAACCTGGCCCTGGCCCTAGACCTGGCGCGGTGGAAGGAACGCACCTTCAAGGCCTGGCCGTCGGTGCGCATCGAGGATGCCTCGGCCCAGGTCGCCGACGCGGTGGCGGTGGGCAGTCTCGTACCGGTGTCCGCCAAGGTGTTCCTGGGGGATCTTCCGGTGGAGGATGTGGCGGTGGAGGGGTATTTCGGCGTACTGGATTCAACCGGAAATATCCAGGGAGGGGAAACGGTCCCCCTGGAGCGTGTAACGCCGGCCGGAACCGGCCTCTACCAGTTCAGCGGCACCATCGAATGCCGTTTTTGCGGGCGGCACGGTTTCATGCTGCGGGTCATGCCCCGGCACAAGGTGTTGGGGAATGTGTACGAACCGGGGTATCTGCTCTGGGGATGACGGGCAGCCCTCTGCCCGTTTATTCGATTATTAACGTAACATAGGAACGACATGGACTATCTGGTCATACAGGTCGAATCGCAACGTGTTCTGGCGGCCCGCTTCGGGGTTGGGGGCACGTCCCTCTCCTTTTCGGGGGCAGCCGAATTTGAAATAACCGAGGAGCAGCCGCTCCCCGCCGTTGCCGGCCGGATCGCCGCCGGCATCAGCGGCGGGCCGCGCATCGTGCTCTGCCTCTCTCCGGCGTTCTTCGCCCAGCGGGAGGTGGAATTGCCGCTGGACAACCTGCGCAAGGTGCGGGAGGTGCTGCCGGGGCAGCTGCAGGGGGAGATCGCCCTGCCGGTGGAAGAGGTCGTGTTCGATGCCCTTCCGCTCGGAAGCGGGCGCTACTTGGCCCTGTGGGCGCGCAAGGCCGATCTCGGCCACGCCATCGACACCTTCCGGGAGGCGGGCTGCGAACCGCAGGTGGTCACCTCCGCCCTCTTCGCCTGGAATTTCCTGCCGGAATGCCCCGCCGACGCCGCGGTGTGCGACGGCACCGCCCTGGCGATCATGAGTGAAGACCGGGTGACCTTCGCCCGCGCCCTTGACGCCGCCGAGCCGCACCAGGGGATCGCCGCCACCCTGGCGGCCCTGGAACTGGCGGAGGCGCCGCTCCCTCCCCGGCTGGTCATCTTCGGCGAACACGCGGCCGAACTTGCCGCCGGTGGCGATCTCTCCCTGCCAACGGAGCGGCTGGAGATGCCCCATGCCCTGGCCCCTCTGTTCAAAACCGATCAGGCGTTCCAGCACCTGGCCGGGCTGTTGGCCGTGGCCCGGGCCTGCCAGGCCGGCGTGCTCCCCGACTTCCGCCGGCAGGAGCTGGCCTGGACGGCCGGCGACGCCGCCCTACGGAAAAAACTGATCGTCACCGCCTGCCTTTCGGCCGTGGCGGTCATCCTGCTGTTCGTCTCCCAGGGGCTCAAGTACCGGGCCGCGAAGGCCGACCTGACCTCCCTGGACAAATCCATCGCCGCCATCTACCGGGGGATCTTCCCCGGTCGCCCCAAGGCCGTGGATGAAGTGGCCGAGGTCAAGGGGGAGATCAGAAAGCTGGCCGGCCCAGCGGAGGGGAGTTCCTCTCTCGACGTATTCAAGAGACTGGCCGAAGCCAAGGGTACTACCATCAACGGCCTCTACGAGGCCGAGCTTGAGGGGGGCAACCTGCGGGTAAAGGGTGATGCCCGGTCGGCCCAGGCGGTCAACGAATTCAAGGCGGGCCTGGCGCCGTTCATGGCGACCGTGGAGTTGGGCGAGGTCAAAAGCCGCCCCGACGGCTCCGTGACCTTCACCCTGGCCGGCACGCTCAAGGAGGCCAGGAAATGACGAACCTGCTGGCAGAACTCCAAGACTTCTGGCGCGACCTGGACCGCCGCACCCGGCTTACGGCCGGCTACTGCTTGATCGCCCTCCTGGCCGTCTTCCTCGTGTGGTCGGCCCTGGCCGGCCGGACCGCGGCCCTGGAACAGAAACGCCACGCCCGGGAGGCGGTGCTCAAAGAACTGCTGCCGCTCAGCGTGGCCTACCGCACGGCCAAGCAATCCGCCGACCAGCTTGCCGGTCGCATGGCGTCGGTCCGTCCCGACGATTCCGTCGCCAAGGTCATCGACGAGATCGGCATCAAGGGCAAAGGGGTCAAGATCGCCCCGATCAAGGGGGAAGAGCGGGGCGGCATGCTGGAGGATGCCGCCGACGTGAGGATCGACGCCGTGACCGCCAATGAGGCCATCAACCTGATCTACCGCCTGGAAAAGGGGGGGCGGCCGGTGCTGGTGAAAAAGGTCAACCTGCGGGTCCGTTTCGACGACCCCTCCCGTCTCGACCTGGCCCTGATCGTCGCCCTGCTGAAACCGGCCCCCGGACAGCGCAAATGATACCACGGCAACGCCTGCTGCGGGTGGGCGGCCTGGTGGCGGGGGGCATCGCCCTCTTCCTGGTCTGTACCTACCTCTTCCTGCCCATGCAACGGGTGAACGAACTGATCGGCCGCCTGCTGGCCGATCAGGGACTTGCCCTGACTCCCGGAGCGCACAAAACCCTGCTCCCCGGCCTGGCGTGGCACCAGCCGGTCCTCTCCTCCGACCAGGGGACGCTGGCGCGCTTCGACCGCCTGGCCGTCCGGCTCCGGCTGCTGCCGTTGGCCACGGGGCACTCCGTGGTCGGCGTAACCGCTGCCCTGGGGGCGGGACACCTGGACCTGGGATACGGCATCAACGGCCCTGACGCCCTGGAACTCGCCGCCGACGGCATACAACTGTCGGACATTCCGTTCTTCAAGACCGTCCTGGGTGCCACGGCCGGGGGAAGCCTCTGGAGCGAGGGGCGGCTTACCCGCACGAGGGGCAGGGTGTCCGGCGACCTGAAGCTGGAGGTGAAACAGCTGGCATTCACCGGGGTCAAACTGGGGGCCTTTCCGCTGCCCGACGCCGCCAACCTGCGCTGCCAGGGGATGGTGCGGGTCACGGACGGCCGGGCGCGACTGGAGAGCTTCACCCTGCAGGGGGACGGCCTCTACATGCGGCTGTCGGGGGAACTCCCGAGCGGCGCCAATGCCGCGACGCTGCCGCTCAACCTGACCCTCGAGATCATGCCCAAGCCGGAGTTCATGGACAAACAGAAGCTGGTGTTCCTGCTGTTGGCCAAGTTCGCGGCCTCGCCCGGCGTGTACAAGGTGCCGATCAGGGGAACCCTGCTCAAGCCGGTCATCATGTAAATATTAAGATAAAAGCAAAGCACTTCTGCCACAGAGACACGGAGACACAGAGAACGTCAAAGGCGGAACCTGCTTTGCAAGGAAGACTGTCGCAAAAGTCTTACACATCAACTTCCCCTACCCCGCAAGGGGGGAGGGGACTTTTCAAGTGCTTCCTGTTTATTGCTTTTCTCTGTGTCTCCGTGGCGGATGTTGATTTTGGTTTCAATCGGACGGTGAAAGCAACATGCGAATTGGACTGATGGGGGGCACCTTCAACCCGGTGCACCTTGCCCATCTTCACATAGCGGATGAGGCGCGGGAGGCCTGCGCCCTCGACCGGGTGGTTTTTATCCCGACCGGCGACCCGCCCCACAAACCGTTGGCGGGGGAGGTGCCCTTTGCTCTGCGCAGCCGCATGGTCGCTCTGGCGATCAGCGGCAATCCCTTGTTCGAACTGTCGCTGGTCGAGGGGGAGCGGGCCGGGAAATCCTATTCCATCGATACGATCCGCGCATTCCGGGAGCGGTTTCCCCGGGATGAACTCTACTTCATCATCGGCAGCGATTCGTTCCTGGAGATCGGGCAGTGGTATCGTTTCCGGGAGATCTTCGCCGCCTGCAACCTGATCGTGGTGGAGCGGCCGGGCAAGCGCATCGGCGACCCGGTGGCAGCCCTTCCTGTTGCCATACGGGCAGAGTTCAGCTATACTTCCGGCGCGCGCAGGCTGGACCATGCTGCCGGCACCAGCGTCCAATTCCTTTCCGGCTGCCCGCTGGATATTTCGTCCAGCGAAATCCGCGAGCTGGCGGCGGCGGGACGTTCCATCGCCGCTTTGGTGCCGCCGCAGGTGGCGGCCTACATTACAGAACAGGGGATCTACAACACATGCCGGTAAAGAAGACGACAGCAGCAGAGAAACCGGTGCTTTCCTCCCAGGAACGGGCATTGAAATGCGCCGAGTTGGCCTTTGACAAGAAGGCCTTCGACATCCGGGCCCTGGAAATCTCGAAGGTCTCCTCCATCGCCGACTATCTGGTGATCATCTCCGGGAACTCGGACAAGCAGAACCAGGCCATTGCCGACGGCATCCGGACCGGCCTGAAGCAGTACGGCAAGATTCGGGATATCGAGGGGGAGAGCGAGGGGAAGTGGATCGTCATGGATTACGGCGACGTGATCGTGCATATCTTCAGCGACCAACTCCGCCACCACTACAAGCTGGACGAGCTTTGGCTCCTGGCGCCGGAACTGGACCTGCCGGAGCAGATCAGAAGCGCCCGCAAGGAAGACGATTTCTAGTCGGTTGTTGAAAAACAGCCATCTCGCCGTCGTCCTCGCAGGACCTTTCGTGCGGCGTAGCGCTGCTACGCCTCCTCAGGGCCTGCTGCGGATACGACGATCTGACTATTTTTGAACAACCTGAGTTTTTTTGTAGTCTGACAGAACGGCACAAACCATGAAACTCCGTGTAGTATGGGTGGGGAAGAGCAAGGAAGAGTGGGTTAAGGAGGCGCTGGCCGACTATGCCGGGCGCATCCGCCGCTACTGCCCGCTGGAGTTGTGCGAGGTGCGGGACGAAAAGGGCGCCGGGGCCGAAGAGATGCGGCGGCGCGAGTGCGAGCGGCTGGAAAAGCAGATTCCGCCCGGCGCGACCCTGGTGCTTTTGGACGAGCGGGGCCGCCAGATGGATTCCCCCGGATTGGCCGCTTTCATCGGGACACAGCGGGATGCCGGCGTCGGCGAGTTGGTTTTTGCCGTGGGCGGGGCCTACGGTTTTTCCGAAGAATTCCGCAGCCGTGGGCGGCTGCTCTCGCTGTCGAAGATGACCTTTACGCACCAGATGGTGCGGGTCTTCCTGTTGGAGCAGCTCTACCGGGCGTTCAGCATACTGAATAACGAACCGTATCATCATTGAACCTAAAGGCAGTTATTCACCACAAAGGCACAAAGAGCACAAAGGATTCATAGCGTTAGGGGCGAAAGGCATTCACCCGAATGGTGAGTCCAGCCAATTATGAAATTGTCATGTAACTAACTGAAACCATTCTTTGTGTCCTTTGTGTCTTTGTGGTGAACTGCTTTTTATAGGTTGAAGCGAGACAACCGTGGACGCTTCCCGAATTCGGGCATACCTGTATCTGGCGTTGTTTGTTCCAATCACCTTCCTCTTCGCCGCCAGCGCGCTTGTCGGCACGCTGCTGGACGGCAGCGGGAGGCTCTACGCCGTTCACGCCCGGCTCTGGGCGCGGCTGGCCCTGGCCCTGGCCGGCGTCAGGGTGACGGTGAGCGGCAGCGAGCATCTCCCGGCCGGGCCGGTCGTCTTCATGAGCAACCACCAGAGCAATTTCGACATCCTGGCGCTCCTGGCGGCCATGCCGCGCCAGATCTACTGGATCGCCAAGAAAGAGCTCTTCGACATCCCGGTCTTCGGCCCCTCCATGCGGCGCGGCGGCTACATCCCCCTGGACCGGGGCGACGGCCGCAAGGCGCTGAAGAGCATGGACAACGCCGCGGCGATCATCAGGGAGGGGAAGAGCGTGGTCATGTTCCCCGAGGGGACCCGCTCCCTGACCCGGGAACTGCTGCCGTTCAAGCGCGGCGGCTTCATCCTGGCGCGCAAGGCCGGGGTGCCGGTGGTCCCGGTCACGATCAACGGCAGCGGCAGGATCAACCCCGCAGGCCTGATCCGGCTCTCGCGGGGGAATATCGCTATCGTGCTGCACCCGCCGCTGGTTCTGCCGCCGGATATTTCAAAAAGTGAAGCCGAAACAGCACTGATGGAGCGGACCCGTGCCACCATCGTTTCGGCCCTGGAGCATTGAATGGAAATCGGTTATCAGTATCTCGCGCTGGTCGTTGCCGGTCTCGCCGCCGTTATCTGGGGGTTGCCCGCGGCCCATCGCCTGCAAAAGCCGTACGACATCGCCGCCGCGCTGGCGGTCCTGGCCGGCGTCATCCTGACGGCGGTCGGCATCCTGCTGACCATCATCCCCTCATTTTTCAGGTGAATTAATGGACGAACGAATCAAGAAAACCGCCGTCAACGCCGCCGTCATCATCGTGCTCACCCTGCTGTTGTTCCTTGCCGGAACCTGGTGGCGGCTGGAGGCCCAGTTCCAGGCGGGCGAAGCGGCCTTCAGCAAGGGCGATTTCACCGGGGCGCTGGCGGGATACGAATCGGCCATCCATATGTATATCCCCTCCCATCCGACTATCGAGAAGGCAGCCCAAAAGCTCTGGCTCCTGGGAGAAATCGCGGAGCGGCAGGGGGATGTCAACCGTGCCCTGATCGCCTACCGTGCCCTGCGGAGCGCCTTCTATGCCGACCGCTGGCTGGTGCAGCCCGGCACGGAGTGGATCGGGCGCTGCGACCAGAAAATCGCCATGCTGGTGCCGTTGCAGCGGGAGCGGTAACTTAGCTCAAGATCCATTCTCGGTACGCCCCGTAGCCTGAGGCCGTACCGAACCCATCGGCCCGTTGCGGCAGAAAGAAACGTCTATGGATACCCCAGAACCAACCAATAGCGCCCTTCAGATCATCCCCCTCGGGGGGCTGGGCGAGATCGGCCTGAACATGATGGCCTACCAGCACGGCGACGATATCATCATCGCCGACTGCGGCCTCATGTTTCCCGAACCGGAGATGCTCGGCATCGACTACGTCATCCCCGACATCGCCTGGCTGCGGGAACACAGCGATCAGGTGCGCGCCATCTGCCTGACTCACGGCCACGAGGACCACATCGGGGCGCTGCCCTTCGTGTTGCAGGAGCTGAACGTGCCGGTGTACGGCACGGCCCTGACCCTCGGCTTCGTCAACGAAAAGCTCAAGGAGTACAAGCTGGACGGGGTGGTCGAACTGGTCACGGTCAAGCCGAGGGACACGGTCGAGCTGGGCTGCTTCCGGGTGGAATTCCTGCGGGTGGCCCATTCCATCGTGGACGGGTGCGCCCTGGCCATCACGAGCCCGGAAGGCGTGGTGATCCACACCGGCGACTTCAAGATCGACCAGACCCCGGTGGACGGGGAGCTGACCGACCTGGCCCGGCTTTCCGCCTACGGCGACCAGGGGGTGCTGGCCCTGCTTTCCGATTCCACCAACGTGGAGCGGGAGGGGTACACCATCTCCGAGAAGTACGTGGGCGAGGCCTTTGCCGACATCTTCCCCAAGTGCCAGGGGCGCATCATCGTGGCGGCCTTTTCCAGCAACATCCACCGCGTGCAGCAGGTGGCCGACGTGGCCATCGCCTGCGGCCGCAAGGTCCTCTTGAACGGCCGCTCCATGATCGCCAACGTGCGCATCGCGCGCGAGCTGGGCTACCTGAACATCCCCGACGACATGCTCCTTGATGTGCGCGAACTGCCCTACCTGCCGCCCGAGCAGGTGTGCATGGTCACCACCGGCAGCCAGGGCGAGCCCATGTCGGCCCTGACCCGCATCGCCCTGGACGACCACAAGCAGATCAAGCTGGAGCGGGGCGACACGGTCATCCTCTCCTCGCGCTTCATACCGGGCAACGAGCGGACCATCTCGGAGCTGGTCAATCACCTCTACCGCCGCGGGGCCGAGGTCTACCACGAGAAGGTCTCCGAGGTCCACGTCTCGGGCCACGCCAGCCAGGAAGAGCTCAAGCTGATGATGAACGTGGTCCGGCCGCGTTTCTTCATGCCGGTGCACGGCGAATACCGCCACCTGGTCAAGCATATCCAGCTCGCCCAGAAGGTCGGCATCCCCGAGGAACGCTGCATCCTGGCCACGAACGGCGACGTGGTGGCCTTTTACGCCGACACGGCGGCGATCATCGAAAAGGTGGAGGCGGGGCGGGTCTTCGTGGACGGCAAAGGGGTCGGCGACGTGGGGAGCGTGGTGCTCAAGGATCGCAAACACCTCTCCGAGGACGGCATGGTGGTGGTGATCATCGGCCTCAACCAGTCCAGCGGCGCCCTGATCCACGGGCCGGACATCGTCTCCCGGGGGTTCGTGTTCGAGGACGAGAGCCAGGAGTACCTGGAAACCGCCCGCGGCATCGTGGTCGATGCGCTGGACGAACTGAACGACGAGATGCGCCGGGATTCGGAAGCGGTCAAGACCGCCGTGCGTCAGGCGTTGCGGCGGTTCTTCAAGAAGACTATTGAGCGGAGACCGGTGATTTTGCCGGTGATTATGGAGATGTGACGGGGGAGCCTCACCTCTCCGCATAGTCGTAACCAAAGCAAGGGCCTACAGAGTCGATCTGTAGGCCCTTTTGTTATGTCGCCGCACGTCCCCCTGTGCCTGTCCCGAACAACTTTTTTTGTATCAAAGTGATACAAATGACGGCGCCCGAACAGGTTTCGGGTGCCATTTTTCGTGTAAAAACAGTGGGATATGCAATGGCATTGTTTATGTTAAATTTATTAACATGCTGAAATTGCGTTGAAATGTATGTTTGGGTGGAGTAGAAGGGGGATGGTGAGGGCAGCATATTGAATTAAGAGTTAAGTATGTTGCCCCCGGAACTCCCACGTCTTTAGACCTGCCCGATGGTAGGTCAAGGCCGACCCCGTTGTGCAAATTAAATGGAGGACAGATGGCACTCACTAAAGATTTGAACAATAAAATTCACAGAATTGAGTCATCAGCCGCCGTTTTTCAAAAAGGTATATATCATTTGTTCTTGTTGTCAAATAAAGCTGAGATCGACATATACTCAACTATTATTAGAAAATATCAGGTTTTGTTTCAGCTTTGCCTTGCGTGTTATCTGCTTGATTTTAATGCAAATATTGAAGTTAAAAACATCAACAAAAGACTTAAAAAATTTTGTAAAGATCCCAACAGCCCAACTGGAGAAGAATTGGACCCGGCAGCTACAGTTACTCATTCAATATTTGAGAATGGTAACTGGCCGAATAAAATTGGATCGACGCTGTACACTACTAGTAAAACATCTGTAACTCTAATATCTAAAGTTGTTAATGCGCGACATAACCTAATTTACAGACCTTTTTTGTTGCATAAGGACAAAATGCATTGGGGAGACTGTACCTTGATTGACCTGCTCAAAGAAGTGCCCAACACAACTGATATTATGGCAGTTTATGAACAATTCATTGCCGAAGTATTTCAATATCAGGCAATTGAAATTTCTGATCAAAAGAAAATTTTAGAAGCTTTAAATAAAAACCCCAGAGAGTTTTCCTCGATATTAGGTAAAGGAGATCAAAAGTGGGCTGATTATTTCGTCCAACTTCAGTTCTGGCCCTTTGCAGACAAGGGTTCCAAACGACCGACAGAGACTTTACTGATTACGTATGCCAGAATGCTTAATCCGAACAATGACCAAATTTTGAGTGACTTGCGGAAATTTCGGAATAATTTTCTGCAGATTGAGAAGATAGTTCCCTTGATGAACTTGAATCCAAGTTGGCGAGTAGGCGAAATTTGATCTTGCACAACATGCGCACAGACCTTGACCGGGCTTGGTATTGAATAGGGACACTCCCCATTTGGCGAATGCCGGGGGCAGTATTAAATTGAGAGTTAAGTATGCTGTCCCCGGAATTCACCAATGCATATAGATGCCATATACATTCTAACTGGTGATTAAGGAGTTGGATGAAAGGAAGATAAATGCAAAATTCGGTTCAAAACGTATTCATCAAAATACTTGACCATAATATAAGAAAAGTTCCCATACCTGAAAAAACCTCCGAAGAATGCCTCAATGATCTATATGATTATCTAAAAGAATTAAGAACCAAACACGTCAAGAAAAATTACTTGCAGAACCCGGCATATCTTGTAGGCTGGCTACATACTAAAAATAGAGTCCTTAAAACTGAAGCCGAAGCAAGTGGATTTTGTAGAGCTCACCTTTGCGTTGCAGAGTATTGCTTTGGCAAATTGCTAGAGGAAATTTCAAAAACACCCGAAGGTCACTCAGAAGAACGAATCAAATCTTTCAAAAACATGATCCATGAGTACTTACACGACCTGCGACCGATTGTTGAGTATTTAGAAAAAAAACAAGAACCAGCTTATTCATTTTTTGGTGGAGGCAAGTTTTACGGTACTTGGACGTTAGATTCATTCAGGATGTGTACAAATCTGTTTTGGACAAATGCGTTCGAAAAAAACTTTGTTGATATTCGCGCTGGCTTAAACCTTTCGACATTTTCATTACGGCAGAGCTTGGAGCTAAAATTTAGGCGTATTTTAGGAGTCAGGGCGATCACCCACAAGGCAACAGGTGATGAGCCAAAACTAAAACATGATTATTTTTACAAATTTATTATATCCGAAACAGATCATTTCAAGTTTTACACGCCACATATTACGGCGATCTGGAAAATTTATGAATGGACGAATATGACAGTACATACTGGAAATATCCCTAGAATTTGGGAACTTCAATATGCTATTGAAATAGTAACACCCTTTTTTGCACCACAACCAGCATCATCAAGTGGAAAGTGGTCGATTGACAGTAGCGTCGAAATTTATGACTACCAAGGGCTTAAGGACAAGTTCAAAGCTTTATTCCACAATAAATACACAGAAGCTGAATGGACTATCCATTTTGAGAAGCCTGAAGCTGTACTTCAACAGTAAACTTTCAATAATAAGTTGGAACAAGGAGTAAATGAAATGGAACAAAATGCATTGTTTTACCCCCATATCGGTTTACATAACCCCTCATGGATTAAGGCAATGGCTCTTTTTTACGACACTATTTATCGGATCGTTCCAGACAATGTAATCCCTGACGATTCTCCAGAATTACAGCCTTTGCTTGAAGAGGGGTCAATTGGGAGAATGATTGATCCTGCAAAATACTCAAAACAAGCTTCCGAGGAGTTCTTGGCTAAAATCGATGATTGGCGCGCCGCAGCCCTATGCTTCAGTGATGAAGAAGAACAAGAGCTATCAAGGCTACACACTGATAAGACAGATGAAAGAGTACGCGAGCTTTTCCGCGAAGCAGGATATAAAGAAGAAAATAATTGGATGTATGTTCCGACTGCGCTTGCTTCAAACTTCATGCTCTATATGGCTAATTTGATAGGAACGCAAAACAAATTGTCGCTCATTACAAGTGATTGGGGCGCTTGGACGGGGACAAGTTATTTTGGTCTCAATGGGCAGATAGACGAATTTATTATCAATATTGGACAAGAATGTGACGATGATTTTGCTGAAGCTTTCGGGCTTTTTGGGCTTGTTTTGAGTGAGCTTGTTCCTATAAATATTGCAGAAATTCCCGCAAATGACATACTCAAGTTCCGAGATAAAAGACGAGATGAAATAAACAATTTTAGAAAATGTATGCATGATTTACGTGAAGAATTATCAAAGCTTGAATCACATGAAGTTAAGATCGGTACAATACAAGACAAGGTAAAAGAGTTGATTAGAGTGCAGGATCAGTATAAGTCAAGTGCTGATATCATAAAAGCTAAGGGCTGGTTTGGTGTTTCACTGATGGGTTTTCCTGCTCCAATGATATTTGGCCAGCTATTTTCAATTCCACATGCTTCTACTGTTGCTTTAGGTGCTGCAGGGCTTTCAATTGGTGGTTTATTCAATATCCAAAACACGAAAGAAGAACTTAGAAAACTTAATCAGCAAAACACTGCATCGTTCTTGGTTGAGTTACGAAAATCCTTCAAAGGGTATACTCATGCCAGGGGCGGCGGAGATATTAATTTCCACGCATTCAATTGCATGGAAGAATACGTAAACGACTAATCGAAACCCGCCAAGTAATTTGGAGATAAATTCGTGAAACCTCGATGTGATAATCCAGATGAATGTTACAGGTGTTTAACATCCCCTGCTGCGCCTCGCTTTGCTCCACGTTTAAAATTCATTCCGCGTTCCATTCTTCAAGCCTGTAAAGTTTCAGCAAAACTCGACACCCCATCTTTTGAAATACAATCGTTCTGCAATCGAGACCTTGAGTTTAAAAAACTCTCAAAGGCTGCGAGAGAAGATTTGAAAGTTTTTCTGGAAGAGGTAAATTCAGAAAAGGCAATAGTTGATAAGTACATGGCTGAACAAGCTATAGATGAAGAACGTGTATCCTACGACCCACTAGAACACCACGAATCCCATGTGTTGTTTAAAATAG
Organism: Oryzomonas sagensis; assembly: GCF_008802355.1. NCBI lineage: Bacteria > Pseudomonadati > Thermodesulfobacteriota > Desulfuromonadia > Geobacterales > Geobacteraceae > Oryzomonas > Oryzomonas sagensis. Next base: position 820,745 of record NZ_VZRA01000001.1, read on the forward strand.
ATACTGAACTTCACAGAGCGTTTAGCCGTCTAAATAACTCAATCTCTAGTTTTTCGAATACGCTAGGATCAACATTCATTACCTTTAAAGATATATCCGGATACAAAATAGGATATGGAGAAATCAATTATTGGCATGTTTCTGCACTTCAAGATGCTTATCTTCTTCGTACTAGGCTTTTCATGGCAATGGACTTTATTTACGCATTGCATTTGGCAGAATCATCAACTGCTATCGATTATACTGAGTGGAAAAGCAAAGCTGTAAAAAAGTTCAATATCAAATTCAACATTTCTTCTCGCAATCGACTTATTCACACGCGGTTTCTTGACGCGAGAAGCCCTGTCTTAATGTACATAGTTCATGTAGGTGATGATATAAGAGAGCGATTTTTGAAAGATGCAAGGATTCAACAGCACTTGAGTGATGAAAAAATTTCGTGGGAACAGTATGTTAAAGAACTTAGAACGGCAGTTTTGTCATACTCAGACTTTATTTCTGAATCAGTCAGGCTGTTGAACATTCTCAACCAAATATGAAACTGACCAAGTTCCAATACGCGCTCAGGCCATGGCCGGGCGATAAAGCTGCCCGCCAGTTCAAGCGCAGCACCGTTATAGCGAAATCAGCTCTTCCCAGTGCCCACTTTTGTCCGTACCGGGGAGCCAGTACGGACTCGAACCAAGACCATATCCTCGCCCGCTTGACACCCCATCCCCGCCGCGCTACACTCAACTGTGTAAAATATCTACTCAAACTGGGCCGCCAATAAGCGCGGGATGCGCCGCTCCGCAGAGCGAATCCCGCCCCAACTCAGGAGCACATATGCCCAACGATACAAGACTGGACGCCCTGCGCGCCAAGATCGCCACCTATGGCAAGGAGAACCAGGGGGAACTGCTGTACGCCCTCTCCGAGGGAGCCCGGCTGCTGTCGGGGAGCGAACGGGTGCGCATCTACCTGGAGGACCTGACCCGGGGGGCGCTCTCCTGCGTGTATGCCACCGGCGACCAGGCGGCGGCCATCCGCGACGTGCATTTCCCCATCATCTCCACCGAGACCGTGGTTTCCAGCGTCTTCGTCAGCCAGTATCCCGTGGATTTCAAGAGCGCCACGGCCCCACTCCAATCGGCCGACCGCCTCTTCGCCGAGACCTTCGGCTTTCGCGCCGCCTGGATCATGCCGGTGGTGAGCCTGGGCAAATCCATCGGCGTGCTCTGCGTCGACAGCGAGGCGGGCGGGGAGATCCTGAACGCCCAGGACAAGTCCCTTCTGGCCGATTTCGCCGGTTTCACGGCCGACCGGCTCGACCAGGCCCGCATCTACCACCAGCAGGTGCAGTTGGCCCGCCGCCTGGAGGAGTTCAAGGCCCGGGAGGCGGCGGGCATGATGGTGCAGTCGGCGGTGCGGCTGATCGAGAAGCTTTCCCTGGCGTCGGTCCTCGTGCCGGGGCAGCAGCCGGGTGCGGTGGTGGGTGAACTGGAAATCCTGGCCAGCTATTCGGAGGACGCGGGACTCAAGGCGCTCTACGACCAGCAGGGCTCCATCGACCTGCACCGGGGCAAATCGCTGATCTCCCTGTATGTGAACGATCAGGCGGTGATCGACGACGAGCGCCTGCTCAAGCCGATCTTCATCGCCGACCTGACCCAGCACCGGCTGCAAAAGCGGGAGTTGACCGAGTCCATGGCCCTGCGTTCGCTGTATGTGGTGCCGCGCTTCGAGCCCAAGAGCCGCCGCGTCATCTGCCTGGTGAACTATTTCTCCCACGACCTGTACCGTTTCAGCGATTTCGAGATGGGGCTGTTGCAGACCCACGCCGAGATGGTGGAACGGGTCATCAGCGAGGTGGGGGGCGAACACCTGGAGATCCGGGTCCTGTCCGAGATCACCGACCTATTGAACGAGAGTACCGAGAGCCTCCAGCCGTTTTTGACCAAGGTGCTCTCCAAGGCCACCGAACTGATCGGCGCGGATACCGGCAGCATCGCCGTGGTCAGCGAGCGGGACGGGGTCAAGTGGCTGGTGGTGGAGGACGAGGCCGGGACAATCATCGGCGCCAAGAACAAGGAGTGGCTCAAGAGGTATATCCCGCCGTTTCTCATCGGTGGCGAGGAGTTGCCGCCCGAGGAGCGCAGCCTCACCGGCTACGTGGCCTTCACCAAGCAGCCCAAGATCATAGCAAAGGTCGAGGAGGAACAGCAGGCCGGCGGCTTCCACCGCTCCATGAGCGATCTCCTGAAGAGCGAGATCGCCGTGCCGGTCATCTGCGACGACGAGGTGATCGCGGTGATCTGCCTCAACTCCCTGTACCACGACCATTTCCGCGAGGAGCATCGCCGCATCCTCCAGATCATCGGCTCCCTGACCGCCCGGCACATCTCGGACCTGCAACGCATCGAACGCCTCCAGGGGGAGGTGAACCGGCTGACCAACGACGTGGCCTACAAGGACCCGCACGTCTCCTCCTACCGCCTGGGCAACATGATCGGCAACAGCTCCGCATCCCAGGCCGTGGTGGAGTTCATCAGCACCGTCTCGCCGCCGCTGTTCAACCGGATCGTCTTCTGGAACCGCAACATCCTCCAGGAGGCGACCATCGGCCTCCCGTCGATCCTGGTGACCGGCCCCACCGGTTCGGGCAAGGAGTTTTTCTTCAACAACCTGTACAACAACTTAAACGGCCTCTACCGCCAGCAGATCAACCCGGGGGGCGAGCTGCCGGTCAAAAAGACCAACATCGCCGCCTATGCCGGGGACCTGACCTATTCCGAGCTGTTCGGCCACAAGAAGGGGGCCTTTACCGGCGCCTACACCGACCGGCGCGGCATCCTGGAGGAGACCATCGGCGGCATCGTCTTTTTGGACGAGATCGGCGACGCCGACCCCAAGACCCAGGTGCAACTGCTCCGCTTCCTGGACAACGGCGGGTTCGTGCGCCTGGGGGAGAACACGGAACGCTACAGTCGCGTGCTCGTAGTGGCCGCCACCAACAAGAACCTGCAGGAGGAGATCGCTGCCGGCCGTTTCCGCGAGGACCTGTACCACCGCCTGGCCGAGCTCTCCATCCGCCTCCCCTCCCTCAACGAGCGGCGCGAGGATATCCCCGACCTGTCGGTGCACTTTCTGGGCAAGCTGTACCGTACCTACCGGGGCGAAAGCGAACCCTCGGACAAGCCCCCCGTCCTCACCAAGGGGGCCAAGGAGATTCTCACGCGGCACACCTACAAGGGGAACATCCGCGAACTGCGCAGCATCCTGCTCAGGACGCTCTTCTTCCGGCGCACGAACGTCATCTCCGGCGACGCCATCGCCCAGGCCATTGCCGGCATGGGCGGGGGCGATACCGGCGCCCGGCCGCTCCCGCCGGCCCGCGACCTGGACGAGCGGCTGGCGGATGACATCCTGGAACGGATCGCCGCGGGGGGCGATTTCTGGGGCGAGGTCTACGAGCCGTTCACCCGCAGCGACATCCCGCGGGAGACGGTGCGGCTGGTGATCGAGAAGGCGCGCGCCGCGGCGGGCAAGACCATGCCGGCCGTGGCGCGCCATCTCAAGGCGGTGGTAGCTGGCGGAGATGCGGAGGAGGAGCGGCTGCGGCTGTACAAGTTCAAGAATTTTCTCTACAAGACGGTGAAGATCGGCTGAGGAGAAATTTTCGGAACGGAACGAACGAAGGCCGGGCGCACCTGCTGCCCGGCCTTCGCTGTTATGGGTGGTGTATTACGCCGTTACCACGTCTGAACGCCCGGCCCGCTGTGGCATCCGCTGACGGCCAGGCTGCCGTGGGTGCAGGTGGCGCCGGTGCCGCGCGGCGTCTTGGGCACGATGCCGGCGGCGGTGTTGACTACGTTCGTCTGGCTGGTGCCGCTGGTCATGGTCTTGTTGGGGCCGTGGTTCACCCCGGCGCCGGAACCGGCGGCGACGGTGCCCGCGGCGACGGTGCCGGTGAACCTGCCGGTGGTGTCCACATTGGGGTGGCAGTAACCGCAGCTCGCCCCCTGATGGCTCGGATGGCGGGCATTCGTGTTGGTGCCGCGGATGTTGGGCCAGGTGGTGCCGGTCGGGGCGGCCAGCGTGCCGGTGCCGCCGGTGCCGTGGCACGATTTGCAGTTGCCCAGGCCGTTGCCGGTGCCCAGGGGATCGGCCAGGGTGTGGCACGCCATGCAGTCCGGCGGTACGCCGGTGGCGGCCGGATAGGGGGAGGCGGCCGTGCCGGTGCTGTGGCAGCCGCCGTTGGCCGCCAGGCAGGAGGCCGCGGCCGAGGCGTTATGGGTCAGGTAGGGGACGGTGTGGGCTCCCGTGGCATCAACAACGCCGTTGATGTGCTTGGTGGCGTCGGTGAAACCGGTGCCGCTGCTGTTGACGTGGGGGTGGCAGGTGATGCACTGGGTGGCGGTTACACCGGAGTGCGGCGCAACCATCGGAGGATAGCCGTGGCATGTGGAACAATCACCTGAACCGGGTGTGGTACTGCCGTTGCCGACAACACTGGCGACCCCCAGAAACGGGGCGTTCCACGCCGGGATTGCTATTCTTGAGCCAGGAGGGTTGCTTATGTTGCTGGCCATGGTACTGCCGTGACAATAGGTGTTGGCGCAGGTGAATGTTGCCATGGTGAAGGCCGGCGTTGCACCGTTGGCGGTGCTGAGAACGCCGCCGAATACGACCGCACCGGCTTGGGTGCTGGTGGCGGTTCCCAGTTCAATATTTTTGGCCCGCAGGAAATGGTCGAGCGTACCGGAGCCGAGACCGGAATGACATTCGGTGCACAGTCCGCCGGTGGGAACGTTCAGGGCGGTATGGCTGCTGTGGACGCGATTGATGTTCGGATACGTCGTGCCGCTGGGGGGCTGGGAGTGGCAGGAACTGCACGGATCCGCGCTGGAAATGGTAGCCGTCGGCAAGGCGCCCACATGGCAGCTCTGGCACTTTGGACCGACACCACCGGTCAGAGTCGCGCCATGGCAGCGATTGCATGCGTCGAAATTGGTGGCGGTCCGGTGACGGAACCATGGGGTGCCGAGGGGATCGGGACTGGTGATGCCAAAGGCCGCTGGAATCTGAAAGACCGGCGGGTGGGCCGTATTGGGCTCGTGGCACGTTTCGCAGCCTGACGTCAACCGGCCCAGCACGGCATTGAAGCGTGGATTGGTGCCGGGGCCGCCGGTCGGGTTGTTGGCGTGACAGGTCTGGCAGAAGGTCAGGTTGGCCTTGGCGGTCGCCCCATGCTGGGCCGGATCGGCCCAACCGGCCGGATGCCCCATGGAACCGTGGCATAGGGTGCTGTTGAAGCAACTGGGAGTACCGGTTGCATAGGTGGTAAGTATCGGCGTGCTGAGATTGGCGCCCTTGAGATGGCATTGGGCGCAGACGGCGGCATTCAAGCCCAAGGCATCATCGACCGTGGTAGTGTGGGTCGGACTGGGCGAAGTTGCATGCCAAGGGAGCGCCGCGTGGGGGGCATTCACCGGAGAGCCGTTGCGCAGGTGGCAACTGCCGTTCTGGGAATTGGCCGAGAAACAGCTGACGCCTGAAGATCCGCCCCTGAAATCAGTGCCGTGACAGTTTTGGCAGTTGTTGAAACCGGCGCCGGTACCTGGTTGCGATTTGGCCGCCGCGCCGTGCTGAGCGGGAGCGATCCAACCGGCAGGGTGAAGTCCGGCATGGCAGAGAGTGTTGTTGAAACAGTCGGGTTGCGCCCCGGCGGCCGGGGCGGGGGGCATGGGAAGGTTCGTAAGGAATCTACCGCCCGCGTGGCACTGGTAGCAGGCCGCCGCGTTGTTTGAGTTGGTCGTGGAATGATTACTCGTGGTACTGGTCGCCCAATTTTTGGCATGGGGGGCGCTTACTCCGTGGCAGGTAAAGCAGGAAACCGACGATAGCAGGCCGCCCACATAGCCGCTGCCGTGGCAACCGCGGCAACTGTCGAGACCGCTGGAAAAGGTGGGAGCAGACTTGGCGGCAGCGCCATGGATCTGGGGATTGGCATAGCCTGCCGGATGGAAGTGGCAGGTCGTGGCGCCAAAGCCTTGGCTGAAACAGCTTACCTTGGCGATACCGCCCTTAAGGTCGCTGCCATGGCATTCGGCGCAGCTTGTTGTTTGGGCGGCCGCTTGACTGTCGGCCGCTCCGGCGGTCTGCCGGAAAAACGAGGCATGGTTCTGAATCCAGTTGGCCGGATGTTTGCCGGTCGCATCAAGGATTCCCGCCTTATCGTTGCTCTTGCTGCATCCGAGTACAATAAAAAAAACAAACAATATCAAGCTGCACCGAAATGAGATCATGGTTTAACTCCTATCTGTGACAGGCCACGCAGCGTTCGTTGTTGGCCCGCCCGTGGCAGCGGTAGCAACTGGCCGGGTCGAGCTTGCCTTCGATCTTGTGGAGCGTCAGAAAATCACCGCGGTGGGGCATCTCCCGGTCGGGGCGATAGCCGAATTTGTAGGACGGCTTCATCTCCACCTTGTTGGTATGGCAGTCGTTGCAGAAGGAACTCTTGTGGCAGACGGCGCAGAGGCGGTCGTCCGAGGCGGCGTAGAAACGGTGGTTTTTCACGAACGCCGGGGTATGGCTGAAGGCGGTGAGGGCCTTCAGGGTCCCCTTGGCCTGGTCGTCATGGCACTCCGAACAGTCCGCCTGTTGGCCTATGGCCAACGCCTCGGGGTGGGATGCGGGGAGGCTGGGGAGTTCCTGCATCTGGGCGCAGGCCGCCAGGAGCAGGATCAACCCGGCCAGGAACGCCGCGGGAAGCATCCGGTGCACGATTCTCATTTTTTTCCTCCCTTGCGGTCAAAGGTCGTGGTGTAGGTCAGGCGGACGAGCCCCTTGGTCTCTTCGGTAAACTGGGGGTTGCGGCCGTAGCTCACGTCGCCGGAAAGGGCCAGGGCCGGCGTGATGTGATACCCCAGGGACGCGGTCCCCTCCCAGGCGCTCTTCTCGTTGTAGACCTTGTCCTTGAAGATGTAGTCGATGCCGTCCAGGGCGGCGAAAATGCCGGCGGAGTCGTACAGGGCAAAGGCGTGCAGCTCGTGGTAGGAAGCGCTGGGGTTCGTGCCGATGGCGAAACCGGACCCGGCGCGCAGGTAGTGGTAGCCCAGGCCGGTTCGGACGGCGTTGTTCAGGAAGCTGAGGCGGCCGGTGACGCCGTAGCGGTCGGCATTGCCCACTTCGCGGGTGTAGTGTTTGTAATCCGCGGACAGCCCTGCGTTTTTGGCGACGTCATAGGAGACACTCCCCCCCAGGGAACGGGATTTGTCGGAGGGGTTGAGGGCGGCGCCGGAGAACATGGCCCAGGCGGAGAGGTAGCTGCGGTCCCGCTGTTCGTTGAATTCCGCCGTGGCGACCAGGCTGCGCACCGGCGTGAGGTTGATGAGGTAGCTGTGCTCGGCCAGGGTCCTGGTCTCGGTATTGTAGCTGCTGTGCCCCATGATCTCCACCATGCGGACGGGGCTCAGCCAGATGTCGCCCCCCACCAGGCGGTGGGTGGTGGTGGCGTAATTGACCAGCCTGGGGGCGTTGTCCTCGTAGACCACGGAGGCCCCCAGTTCCAGCAGCCCCCGGTAGCGGTAGCTGCCCCGGCCGCCGATGATGGAATCCCCCTTGCCGTCGCTCTTCTCCCCGTACAGGTGTTTGGTATGCACGGTGGCCCCGCCGAAGGCCGACAGGCCGAAGCCCAAGGGCAGGTCGGTGCGGGCGCTGATGCCGTCCACCTGCTCGTTCACGATTCCCTCGTGCACGAAGAGGCGGCCGAGGCGGACGTTGGCGTTGGCCTCCTTGAAGCGGTACTGGAGGTACCCGTAGGTGAAGCTGCCGTCCACCCTGTCGTTGTTGTAGCTTTTGTCGGCCAGGTCGGCGCGCCCCCAGCCGGAAAAATGCAGGGAGAGGTTGCCGTCGGCCAGCTTTTCCACATCCAGGCCCAGGAACTGGGTGGCGGGCATGAGGTCCTGTTTGGACGCCCCCGAAATATCGCGCTGTTCAAAGCGGAAGATGGTGGTGGCGTCGACGGCGGTTTCGGCCGCCGAAGCGGCAGCGGGGAGGGGCAGGAGGGAAACGGCAGATAGCAGGCGGCAAAGAGCTCTTTTCATGGGCATGCTCCCGTGCTTTTAAAATAAGAACGCCGTTAAATTAATAGCTTAAACCTATATCATAGATTTTTGAAATAGCAACTAAACGGATATTTGCAATCTTATTTGTCCAATGTGCGGCGTGGAAAAAGCCGGACTCTATGGTCCGGCTTTTTGTGGAAGGAAGGGAGGGGAGACTGGGTCAGACGGTTTCCTTGAGGCGCTTCTGCCGTAAATTCAGCCTGTTGAGCGCATGAACGTAGGCCTTGGCCGAGGCCTCGATGATATCGGTGGAGGAGCCCTTGCCCACCACGACGTTGTTCCCTTCGGCCACACGCACGGTGACCTCGCCCTGGGCGTCGGTGCCGCTGGTGATGGCGCCCACGTTGTATTGCACCAGCTTGGCCTTGGTCTTGGTCAGTTTCTTGATGGCCTTGAGGGTGGCATCCACCGGGCCGTCGCCCAGTTCGGCGGTGCGCACCGGCTCGCCGTCGATCTCCAGCTGCACCGTGGCGGTGGCCACGGCAAAGGAGCCGCAGGTGACGGTGATGTGCCCCAGCCGGTACTTCACGTCCTCGCGGGACTCTTCCATCACGATGGCGTCCAGGTCTTCGTCGAAGACCTCCTTCTTCAGGTCCGCCAAGGCCTTGAAGCGCTCAAAGGCCCGGTTGAGCCGGTCGTCGTCCAGGTCGTGGCCCAACTCCTCCAGGCGTTGCTTGAAGGCGTGGCGTCCCGAGTGCTTGCCCAGCACCAGGGCGCTGGCGGAAAGCCCCACCGATTCCGGCGTCATGATCTCGTAGGTGGACTTGTCCATCATCATGCCGTGCTGGTGGATGCCCGCCTCGTGGGCAAAGGCGTTGGCCCCCACGATCGCCTTGTTGGGCTGGACCCCGATGCCGGTGATGTTGGACAGGAGGCGGCTGGCCGGGGTGAGCTGTTCGGTCGCCACGTTGGTGGTAAAGGGGAGGATGTCGTGGCGCGTGCGCAGCGCCATGATGAATTCCTCCAGGGAGCAGTTGCCGGCCCGTTCGCCGATGCCGTTGATGGTGCACTCCACCTGGCGGGCGCCCGCCTGCACGGCGGCGATGGAATTGGCCACGGACAGCCCCAGGTCGTTGTGGCAGTGGACTGAGATGATGGCGCGGTCGATGTTTTTCACATGCTCCTTCAGGTAGGTGATGATGTTGAAGTACTCGAAGGGGATGGTGTAGCCGACCGTATCCGGGATATTGACCGTGGTGGCGCCGGCGTCGATGACCGCCTCCACCACCTCGGCCAGAAACGGCAGCCGCGTCCGGGTGGCGTCCTCGCAGGAGAACTCCACGTTGGGGGTATAGGAAGCGGCCCTTTTCACCGCCTTGATGGCCGCCGCCAGCACCTTGGCCGGCTCCATCTTCAGCTTGTACTGCATGTGGATGTCGGAGGTGGCGATGAAGGTGTGGATGCGCCCCTTGTCGCCGGCGTGTTTCAGCGCCTCCCAGGCCCGGTCGATATCCTTGTCGCCCGCGCGGCACAGACCGGCGATCTGGGGTCCCTTGATCTGTTGGGCCACCAGCTTGACCGCCTCGAAATCGCCTTCGGAAGCAATGGGGAATCCGGCCTCGATCACGTCCACGTTCATCTTCTGGAGCTGTTTTGCCACCCGCAGTTTTTCTTCGATATTCATGCTGTTGCCGGGGGCCTGTTCGCCGTCCCGCAGCGTGGTGTCAAAAATCCTGATCAGTTGCCGGTCGTCCTGCTTCTGTTTTTTCGTCGGTGCCTTTGCCATGTCTCGCTACGCTCCTTTCCTGGTTGTACACGAACGCCGTTCGTTCGTCGAAAGCCCTGGGGCAAGTATATCCCCTTTTCGGCGCTTTCGCTCTGCCGGAGGGAGAATTCCGGCGTCGTGGTATGGTGATGGAAAATAAAAAAAGCCTCCGCCCCAAACAGGGGCGAAGGCTTTGTAAGCACATTCGCGGTACCACCCTTTTCACCCGACACGACGATCTGTGTCAGGCCTCGATTCACCCTTGACGCGGGAGGACGGCTTCGGCTAGCCGGAGGTTCACCGAAGCGGCTCTGAGGCGAGTTCATCGATCACGCTTACCGGTTCGCACCAACCACCGGCTCTCTGGGAAGCCTGAAACGACTACTACTCCTCTTCGTTGCCTTTCGAATATGGGCCATCATAAGAGCAACAATTCGGCAAAGTCAAGATGTTTTATTTTTGGCGGGGTGGATTTGATAATGCCAAACAAAATGTTTAAGACTGGTGGGTTGGCACTACCTCAATCTGCCGCACCGGGGTGACAGCCCCGAAGACGGCACATGCATGTCCCCGTAATTGCTAATACATCATGACTTCTTCGTATCAAACGCGGATTGGGACCTCCTCACGGCTTCCCAATTCCCGGAAACCCAGTCGAAAAGCACTTCCATCGGGCGCAGCAGACTCTTGCCAAGGTCTGTGAGTTCGTATTCGACGCGCGGCGGGACCTCCGGGAACAACTCCCTTATTACCAGCCCGTCCCGTTCCAGATTCCGCAACGTTACCGTCAGCATTCTCTGGGAGATATGCGGGATCGATTTTTCCAGCTCGGAAAAGCGGGCGCGATTGCCGTGAATCTTGGCAAGGGCCAGGATCAAAAAGATCGTCCACTTGTCGCCGACCTTGGTCAGCAGTTCCCGGACAGCCAGAGGGTCTTTGTGGCCACACACGTACGCGGGGTCCAACCCCTGGGTTTTATTGGCGCTTTTCATAGCTTACGTTCCTGTCTGCTACCTATTTTGAGGTGCGTACTTACCATCCTGCAACGACCGATATATAATCGACTATAGATCAGGAGGCGACATAAGAAAAGCACGTAACGAAAGGAGCCGGTCCATGCCCAAGGACAAATACCCCCACCACGAAGCGCTCAACCCCTTCTTTGCCGTGGTGATGGAAGGATTGCACGGTCTGGTCGATGGCGACCATTACTTCGACACCATTGCCGACGATGCCGAATTCGAGTTTCTCTACCGTTTCCCCGGTTGGCCGGAGAAGATTCACGGGCGGGAAAATCTGATAGCCGCGTATTCCGGCTATGGCGACAACATCAAGGTCCACAAGGGCGACAACCTTGCCGTGCATCATGACCGGGAGCAGGGCGTCGTTGTGCTGGAATACCAGGTTCACGGCACGATCCTGAGAACCGGCGCCGCCTATGACAACCGGTTTGTCTCCATCGTCACCATACGGGACCGGAAAATTGTCCGCTGGAGGGACTACATGGACTCCCTCGCCGCATGGCAGGCCCTTGGCGGCAACTGATAGTCCCCCTTACATCGTCATCACCTGAAAGGAAGAACATCATGACCAAGCAAATCCTTGTTGTCTCCGCAAGCCCCCGAGGCAGTGAATCCGCCAGCCGGACGATCGCTCAAAAACTGGATGCGAGACTGCGCAAAGAATTCCCGGACGCGCAGTATGTCTACCGCGATCTGGCGGAAGATCATCTGCCCCATCTGGATGGCAGCACCCTGAAGGCGATCACGTCGCAAGATGCAAAAGAGGTCGAAGAGAATCGCGAGGCGGCCCGTCTGTCCGACAAACTGACCGCGGAGCTTCTGGCGTCGGACCTGGTGGTCATTGCGACGCCCATGTGGAATTTCGGCATCCCTTCGCTGCTCAAGGCGTGGATAGACCTTGTGGTGCGTCCCGGAAGAACCTTCCGGTACGCAGAGGCGGGGGTGGAAGGGCTGGCCAGGGGGAAAAAGGCCATCCTGGTGATCGCTTCGGGAGGGGTCTTTACCGACGGCCCGTGGAAACCGTGGGATTACGTGGACCCCTATTTGCGCCAAATACTCAAGTTCATCGGCATCGAGGATGTGCAGACCGTTCGGGTCGAAGGCCTGAATGTTCCGCCTCTCGTCGCCGCGGCCATTCCGAATGCGGAGCGAGCCATCAGCGAACTCGCCCTCGCCGAGGCATGATGCATATCGTGGCTCACAGCAAAGCCCCTCTGAATCGGAGGGGCTTTGTTTGTTTGAAGAGTCCGGTTGTGAGGTGGGGGCGTTATTGCAGGGTCCAGTCCTCAAAATTTGAGTTTTGGAGCCCTGCCCCTTAAGCCTCCTGCGAACAGTCCTGTAAAACGTGGAATGTCATTGTTAAAGCCGCAAGTAATTCACTTGACAATAACAGTATTGTCAGCCGGACCGGTGGCGCTGGTTGGAGCAGACACTATGGAACCAACGGATGTGTTGATGGCGTTTTGATCTCCGTTTACCGTTACGGTACTACCGCCTGTTGTCCTGATGATTGTTCCAGAGGGGACCAAAATTGTCTCGCCGCTGGTTGTCAGAGTAATTGATTGCCCGGCAGCGAGTGTCGCCAGGGAAACTTGGATAGTCAGAGTTTGCTTGCACGTTGTGACGGGATTGGAGGAATCGGAGACTTCGACCGTAAAGGTGCTGGTGCCGGCAGTAGTGGGGGTTCCTAATATCTCTCCCTTTGCGCTGAGGGTTAAGCCGTTTGGTAGACCGCCGTCTGATATTGACCAAGTATAAGGGTTCTCGCCATTGTTGCTTATAAGTATTTGATAATAAGCGGTCCCCACGGTCGCGGCCGGCAACGTTTTTGTATCAATCTCTACGTTGGTGCCTCCGCATCCCGCGCACATCAGGATTACAACGCCTACAAGAAAAGATTTCATGAACAAAACAACTCCCAAATCAATATTCAAGGCCGTGACGTCCAAAAACTCATGAGAATATATGTCCTTTTACTCCGTCTAGATGCACATTTCAATTGTAAAATCAGTATGTTAAAATAATTACCACTCTCCTGAAAATGTTAAAAAAAATTAACACTCCCCGCCTCTCTCCCCAACTCCCTGTCATCACACAAAAAAAGGCCCTCGAACCGCCTTCGGGAGCCCCTCCTTGTATCATTTTGAATCACGCCCTCCCAAGCAAGCGTCGAACCCCAAACACCATCTGTCCACGAAAGACACGAAAAGCACGAACGAAACAAACAACCGGGATGAAGTGGGAACTTTGACCACTCACCAGAAAGGCAAGCCGCTTGTACCCATAATCAACCGGCTTTGTTCGTGCCGTTCGTGCTTTTCGTGGACCGCCGTCGTTTTAAGGCCGAAACAGTAACTTGTCATCATCAGGTCTCTATGCTAACGTAAAATCACCGAAAACAAGGAGGGTGATCATGCCACGTTCCGCAACCGATCTGCTTGATCTTTCCGAACTTCCTGCTCCTCAGCGTCGCGAGGTGCGGGATTTTGTCCAGTTTTTGCTTACCCGGCAGGCAGGCGCGAAAAAACCTGCGGCATCCTATCGTTTCAGCGATCTGTGCGGCACCATGGCCTGGAAGGGGGATGCTGTAGCTGCTCAACGGAGTCTGCGGGATGAGTGGTAAACTACGCTATGTGCTCGACACCAATGCCGTTGTATCGCTTTTGAACGGCAACCGAGAACTGGCTACCCGGCTTGAAGCAGCGGAGTATGTCGGCATTTCGGTTGTTACCTACCTCGAATTTCTCGCTTTCGATGGCTTGACACTTAATGATCGGAAAAGTTTCAAGCGATTTTGCTCAAGGATCGAGATAGTTCCGCTTGTCCATAATGACGAACTCGCGGACAGTGCCTTGACATTGCGCACACAGCATCGACTGAAACTTCCCGATGCAATTATTGGCGCGACCGCTCTTTGTCGCAAAGCCATTATCATCACAAACGACTCTCATTTTTCCGGCATTGCATCCCTTACGGTTCAAAGCTGTTGATCCCTCTTCCCCCTCCCTAACCCTCCCCCGACGGGGGGGACACACTACAAACAAAAAACGCCCCGCCGGTATCCCGGTAGGGCGTCGCTATAGGTGTATGCAAGGGGCGGTTATTCCCCCAGATAGGCCTTCCTGACCTCCGGGTTGCGGGCCAGCTCCCCGGCGTCGCCGGACAGGACCACCTCGCCGGTTTCCAGCACGTAGGCGCGGTGGGCGATGGAGAGGGCCATGGAGGCGTTCTGCTCCACCAGCATGATGGTGGTGCCGGATTTGTTGATCTCCACCACGATCTCGAAGATCTTCTCCACCAGCATGGGGGCCAGCCCCATGGAGGGCTCGTCCAACAGCAGCAGGCGCGGGTTGGACATAAGCGCCCGCCCCATGGCCAGCATCTGCTGTTCGCCGCCGGAGAGGGTGCGGGCCGGCTGCTTGCGGCGTTCGGCCAGGCGGGGGAACAGGGTGAAGGCCCGCTCAATCCCCCGGGCGACCTCCTGCTTGCCGGAGAGGATGAAGCCGCCCATCTCCAGGTTTTCCTGCACGCTCATGCGGGCGAAGACCCGGCGTCCCTCCGGGACCTGGCAGATTCCCTTGCGCACGATCAGGTGCGGGGCCATGCGGGTGATCTCCGTCCCTTCGAAGGCGATGACGCCGCCCATGGAGGGGACGATGCCGGAGATGGTGTTCAATATGGTGGTCTTGCCGGCGCCGTTGGCGCCGATGAGGGCCACGATCTCCCCCTGCTCCACGCGGCAGGAGACGTCGTGCAGGGCGCGGATGGCGCCGTAGTTGACGGAAAGGTTCTCGACCGACAGCATCAGTGGGTGGCTCCTTTCCCCAGGTAGGCCTCGATGACGGCCGGGTTGGCCCGGACCTCCTCGGGCTTGCCGTCGGCGATCTTGACGCCGTAATCCAGGACCGCGATGCGGTCCGAGAGCCCCATGACGAATTTCATGTCGTGCTCCACCAGAAAAACGGTCACGCCGGAGGCGCGGATGTTGCGCACCATCTCCAGAAGGGTCTGCTTCTCCTGGGGGTTCATGCCGGCGGCCGGCTCGTCCAAGAGGAGCAGGGCCGGTTCGATGGCCAGGGCCCGGGCGATCTCCAGGCGGCGCTGTTCGCCGTAGGGGAGGTTGCAGGCCTGCTCGTAGGCCTTGTGGGCCAGGTCTACCTGGGAGAGGCAGCGGATGGCCAACTCCAAAAGACGCCCCTCTTCCCGGCGCACCGGGGGGAGCAGTTTGAGCAGCGCGCCGGTCAGGTTCCAGCTTCCCCGGGTATGGGCGCCGATCAGCACGTTTTCCAGGACGGTGAGTTCGTTGAACAGGCGGATGTTCTGGAAGGTGCGGCCGATTCCCCCGCCTGCAATGATGTGGGGGGGCATGCCGGCGATGCTTTTGCCCTTGAAGCTGATGCCCCCTTCCGTGGGGGGATAGATGCCGGTGATGAGGTTGAAGATGGTGCTCTTGCCGGCGCCGTTGGGGCCGATCAGGGCCATGATCTCCCCCTCTTCCACATCCAGGTTGACGCTGTTGACCGCAACCAGGCCACCGAAACGGATGGTGGCGTTATCGAGTTTGAGCAGCGCCATCAGTGTTTCTCCTCCAAGGTGCGGACCGCGCCGCGCGGCCTCACCCCCAGCTTGCGCAGCACCAGGTCGGTGAAGTTGACGCCCCCCAGCAGCCCGTTGGGGCGGAAGACCATGAGAAAGACCATGAGGGCGCCGTAGACCAGCATGCGGTACTGGGACATGAAGCGCAGGACCTCGGGGGCCGCGGAGAGGAGCGAGGCGCCGAAGACCGCGCCGGGGATGCTTCCCAGGCCCCCCAGGACGACCATGCTGAGCATGTCCACGGACTTGAGAAAGCCGAAGTCGGACGGGTTGATGTACCCCAGGAAGTGGGCGTAGAGACAGCCGCCGGTCCCGGCCATGAAGGCGCTGACCGCAAAGGCCTGGATCTTGTAGCGGGCGATGTTGATGCCCATGGATTCCGCCGCGATTTCGTCGTCCCGGATCGCCTTGAGGGCCCGGCCGAAGCGCGAGTTCTGGATGAAGGTCGAGGCGATGATGGTCAAAATGGCGACGATCAGTACGATCACCGGCATGGGCAATGCGGTCTGCGGGGGGGGGACGGTCAGACCCAGGGCCTTGTTGGTGATCTCCAGGTTGAGGAAGACCACCTTGACGATTTCGGCAAAACCCAGGGTGCAGATGGCCAGGTAGTCGCCGGTCAGCCGCAGGATCGGCCAGCCGATGAGGGCTGCCACGGCGGCGGTGAAGAGGCCGCTCAGGACCAGGGTAAGGTAGAAGGGGGAACCGGTCTTGAGGGTCAGGAGCGCACCCGCGAAGGCGCCGACGCTCATGAAGGCGGCATGGCCGAGGGAGAGCTGGCCGGTCAGGCCGGTGATGATGTTGAGACCCAGCGCCAGGGTGATGCCGATGCCGATGTTGACCAGGATCTGCAGGAAATAGGGGTCGATGGAATTGACAAAGCCGTACAGCATATTCAGACCTTCTTCAGGATCTTGCGGCCCAAAAGGCCGGTAGGCCGGACCAGCAGCACCAATACGAGAATGGCGAAGGCGATGGCGTCGCGGTAGGAGGAGTAGCCGATGGCAACCCCGAACACCTCGGTCACGCCCAGGAGGAGGCCGCCCAACATGGCCCCCGGTATGGAACCGATGCCCCCCAGGACGGCGGCGGCAAAGGCTTTCAGGCCGGCCATCAAGCCCATGTTGAAGGAGACGGCGTTAAAGAGCATCCCCACCAGGACGCCGCCGGCGGCGGCCAGGGCCGAGCCTAAGGCAAAGGTGAAGGATATGACGAAGTTGACGTTGACCCCCATGAGGGCCGCGGTGTTGTAGTCTTCGGAGGTGGCCCGCATGGCCTTGCCGACCTTGGTCTTCTGGACGATGAACTCCAGGCCGATCATCAGCACCGCCGACACGCCGATGATCAGGAGTTGCAGGGTCGAAATGTCCGCGTCTCCGATGCTGATCTGGTGCGAGGGGAATGCCTGGTCGGGGAACCCCTTGGCGTTGGCGCCGAAGACCATCAGGGCCAGGGAGGAGAGGAAGGTGGAGACGCCGATGGCGGAGATGAACGCCGAGAGCCGGGACGACTTGCGCAGGGGGCGGTAGGCGATGAACTCGATGACGACCCCCATGACCATGCAGAAGATCATGGCGCAGGCCATGGCCAGGAAGATATTGAGCTTGAAGACGCCCACCATGAGGAGGCCGACGAACGCCCCGGCCATGAAGATCTCGCCGTGGGCGAAATTGATCAGGGCGATGATGCCGTACACCATGGTATAGCCCAGGGCGATCAGGGCGTAGGTGGAGCCCAGGGCGATGCCGTTGATGAGTTGTTGCAGAAACATAGTGGGGTGTCCCGTGTTTATGCGTAAAAGTGTATGAAAATAGGTGCCTTTTACAAAGAAAAAAAGCACTGTTTTTTATCACGGTAAACAGTACGCCTGCAAGCGAATTGTGCGATCCGTTACATTTTGTTTGATTTAAGGGAAAAATTGTGTGGTATAGACGTGAATACTCTTCGGCAGGATCACCTCTCGCCAGCGGAAAAAGGACAGCATGCATACAAGCGAACGTCAGACCATGCGCGGGTACTGCGCCCTGGCCGCGGCGGCCTCCATCTGGGGCGGCATGTACGTGGTCAGCAAGTATACCCTCGATTTCATCCCCCCCTTCACCCTGCTCTGGCTGCGGTATGTCACCGCCTTTATCACACTCTATCCGCTGGCCGCGCGCCGGCAGACCGCCCCGCTGACCCGCAGCGACCACCGCGCCTTCATCGCCGTAGGCTTTGTGGGCTACTTCATCTCGGTCGGCCTGCAGTTCATCGGGACGCGCCTTTCCTCGGCCCACAACGGGGCGATCCTCACCTCCGCCAGCCCGGTCTTTATCCTGCTCTTGGCCTGGCTCATGCTGGGGGAGCGCCTGACCCGCCGCAAGCTGTTCTCGGTGCTGCTGGCGAGCATCGGGGTCATCATCGTCGTGGGGTGGGACGCCACCGCCACCGGCAGCCGGGTACTGGCCGGCAATCTGGCCCTGATCGGCGCCGCCGTCACCTGGGCGCTCCTGTCGGTCCTGGCCCGGAAATTCTCGGCCAGCCTGTCCCCCCTGGTCATCACCACCGGGGCCATCTTCTGGGCCACCGTGATGACGACCCCGGCCATGGTCATCGAATGGCGCTTCCTGCCGGTCAGCGGGCTGGGTAATCCGGTGCTCTGGGGGGCGGTGCTCTACCTGGGGGTCGTTTCCACCGCAGGGGCCTTCTATCTCTGGAACAAGGGGATGAGTCTGGTGGAGGCCGGCTCCGGCTCGGTCTTCTTCTTTCTGCAGCCGGTGGTGGGGGCGCTCCTGGGGTGGCTGGTGCTGGGGGAGCATCTGTCGCTGTCGTTCTTTGCCGGGGGCGGGGTGATTCTGCTGGCGGTGCTGATCGTTTCCTGGCGCCGGGCCTGACCCCTCTTCGGCGCTTTCAACGCACTGCGGGGGAAACGGTCTGCCGTTTCCCCCGCAGTGCGAGCCATGGTCGGTAAACTTAGACCTGCTGCACTTCCTTGACGCCGGGGACCTGCTCCTTCACGGCCCGCTCGATGCCCATCTTGAGGGTCATGGTGGACATGGGGCAACTGCCGCAGGCACCTTTCAGACGCACCTTGACGACGCCGTCGTCGGTCACCTCCACCAGTTCCACATCGCCGCCATCGGCCTGCAGGCCGGGCCGCACCATGTCAAGTACCTTTTCGACTTCTGCTTTCATCGCTGTTCTCCTTTTTGGTATGTGTAATGACACAAAGTCGTGAAAACCGAATCGCCAGGGAGGCAGGATAGCGGTGCCTTTGTCCTGCATATCCCTGTAAAACCGTTTATCAGCCCTGTGTTCCCCTGCTCTCAGTGGTATCACCGCAACGGCAGCCCCGGTTCGGTCAGGTGTTCCGGCTTCATGACCGCTTCCAGCTCCGCCTCCGGCATCAGGCCGCGTTCCAGCACGATCTGCCGGATGGACGTGCCGGTCGCCACCGATTCCTTGGCCACGTCCGCCGCCGCATTGTAACCGATGTACGGGGCCAGCACCGTCACCAGCCCCAGCGAATCCTCCAGATACCGGCGGCAGCGTTCCGCGTTGGCCTCTATCCCCAGTATGCACGATTCGGTGAATTTGCGCACGCCGTTTGTGAGCAGCTCCATGGCGAACAGCACATTGTAGGCGATCAGCGGCATCATCACGTTCAATTCCAACTGCCCGGCCTGGGCCGCCAACATGACCGCCTGGTCGCACCCGATCACCTGGAAGCAGACCATGTTGACCATCTCGGCCATGGAGGGGTTGATCTTCCCCGGCATGATCGAGGAGCCGGGCTGGACCGCCGGCAGGCGGATCTCGTCCAGCCCCGTGCGCGGCCCGGAGGCGAGGAGGCGCAGGTCGTTGGCGATGCGGCCGACGGCGACCGCCGTCCCGCGCAGGGCCGCCGAGAGGGCCAGGAAGGGCTCCATGTTCTGCATGGCCTCGAACAGGTTAGCGCTGGCAATGACCGGAAAACCGGTTGCAGCGGCCAACTCCGCCACCATGCGTGTGCGGTAGTCCGGTTCGGCGTTCAGGCCGGTGCCCACGGCGGTGCCGCCGATGCCCAGTTCCAGAAGCGCCGGAAGGCAGCCCTCCACCCCCTCGCGGCTCCGGCGCACGGCCTCGGCATAGGCGCCGAACTCCTGCCCCAGGCGGATCGGCACCGCATCCTGGAGATGGGTGCGCCCCGATTTGAGGATCGGGTCGAACTCCCGTGCCTTGTCGGCCAGGGCCCTCTCCAGCCCCTCCAGTACCTCCAGCAGCGGGTCGAGCATCCTGAGCGAAGCCAGGCGGATGGCGGTGGGGATCACGTCGTTGGTGGACTGGGCCATGTTGACGTGGTCGTTGGGGTGCAGGGTGGAGAAATCGCCCCGCTGCCGCCCCAGAAGTTCCAGGGCCCGGTTGGCCAGGACCTCGTTGATGTTCATGTTGTGGGAGGTGCCGGCCCCCGCCTGGAAGGGGTCGACCACGAACTGTGCGTCGAATGCGCCCGCCAACGCCTCGTCGGCCGCCGCCACGATGGCGGTGCCGATCTCGGCGGGGAGCCTGCCGCCGGCCATGTTGGCCTTGGCCGCCGCCCTCTTGATGGCCACCGTGGCCCACACAAAGGCGGGATGGGGCTTCAGGCCGGAGATGGGGAAGTTGCGCACCGCCCGTGCCGTCTGGGCACCGTAATACGCCTCGGCGGGGATTTCCATCTCACCGAGGGTGTCTTTTTCCTTGCGTGTGGTCATAGGTGCACCCCCTTTCACGATCTCATCATCTCCTGCATATTTTACCACGCCGGAGACGGAGGAGCGCATGAAACTTCCCGTGAAGCTACTTGCGGTCACTTCTCGAATTTGATGGCTATACCTCTGACGTTGGTGCAGGTATAGGAGAAGATGTTGTAGATGGGTATGAAGCCATAGAGACTGCTGGAAACGGTGACGTTCAGCAGGGCGTCCCCCTTGCTTTGCTCCAACGCCTCGTCCACGGCTGCGGAGAACGAAGAGTTGCCGAAGGGAACAACATTCAATAGAAAGAAGCGGCACGCTTCACCTGCGGCGGGGCCGATCTCTTTATACTGCTGTCCGTTTCTCAGCAGGGCGCCGGGGTCACCCATGCTTTTGGTAACCATGCCCAGATTGCCCACTGAGGTACACCCGGCACACAACATCACGACCGCCAGCAAGATCCACAACCTCTTCATCATCTCCCCTTCGTGCTTATGAGTTTCATCCCGCACCAGGCAATGCCTGGCAAAGGGTTCAGGCAATCACGATCCTGGCAAACCTGCGCTTGCCGATCTGGACGATGTACTCGCCGGCGCTGGCCAGTTCCAGGTTGGTGTCGCTGACCTTTTCGCCGTTCAGCTTGACCCCCCCCTGGTCGATGGAACGCCTCCCCTCGCCGTTGGACTTGGTGAGCCCCGCCTCGGTCATGGCCTTGGCCAGGAGCACCGGGCCGTCGGCCAGGGGGTAGCCGACCTGGGGCATGTCGTCCGGGATCTCGTTCTCCTTGAAGCGTTTGACGAAATTTTCCTCCGCGGCCTCGCCGGCCCCGGCACCGTGGAAACGGGAGACGATCTCGCGCCCCAGGGCCTTCTTGGCCGCCATGGGGTGGACGGAATGATCCTTCAGCCCGGCCTTCAGTCGTTCCAGTTCGGCCAGCGGCATGTCGGAGAGCAGTTCGTAGTAGCGCAGCATCAGGTCGTCGGAGATGGACATGACCTTGCCGAAGATCTCGTCGGGGGCCTCGCTGATGCCGATGTAGTTGCCCAGGGACTTGGACATCTTGTTGACCCCGTCCAGCCCTTCCAAAAGCGGCATGGTCAGGATGCACTGGGGCGGCTGGCCCCACTCCCGCTGCAGTTCACGCCCCATGAGCAGGTTGAACTTCTGGTCGGTGCCCCCCAGCTCCACGTCCGAGTGGAGCGCCACCGAATCGTACCCCTGGATCAAGGGGTAGAGGAACTCGTGGATGCTGATCGGCTGCTGACTGGTGAAGCGCTTGTTGAAGTCGTCCCGCTCCAGCATGCGGGCCACGGTATATTTGGAGGCCAGGCCGATCATGCCGCCGGCGTCCAGGTTGTTGAGCCACTCGGAGTTGAAGACGACCCTGGTCTTCTCCGGGTCGAGGATCTTGAAGACCTGCTCCTTGTAGGTTTCGGCGTTCCTGAGCACATCTTCGCGGGTCAGAACCTTGCGGGTCACGGATTTGCCGGTGGGGTCGCCGATCATGCCGGTGAAGTCGCCGATGAGG
Source organism: Oryzomonas sagensis (assembly GCF_008802355.1). Lineage (NCBI taxonomy): Bacteria > Pseudomonadati > Thermodesulfobacteriota > Desulfuromonadia > Geobacterales > Geobacteraceae > Oryzomonas > Oryzomonas sagensis. The sequence continues at coordinate 842,398 of NZ_VZRA01000001.1, forward strand.
AAGTTGACCTCGTGCCCCAGTCGCTGGAACTGGCGCAGCTTCTGGATCAACACGGTATGGCCCAGATGGAGGTCCGGGGCGGTCGGGTCGAACCCGGCCTTGATCTTCAGGGGAACACCGCTTTTGAGGGACTTCTCCAGCTTTTCTTCCAGTTCCTTTTCAACAAGGATTTCCACGGCGCCGCGCTTGATGACGGCCATCTGCTCTGCTACGGACATATCTCTGACTCCCGGTATGGATAGAATTCTAGAATCTTTAGAATCTGCCACAGAGACACAGAGACACGGAGGGACATAGAGAAAAAACAAAAGAAATAAAATTTGGTAAAAGCCCTGAGTTCGTGATCTTAATGCTTTTCTCTGTGTCTCCGTGTCTCTGTGGCGGACTTTTTGTTTGTATCAGTAGTACTCGGGCCGGCGATCATTGAAGCAGGGTATCTGGGCTCGCCAGTCCGCCATGGCCTGCATGTCCAGGGAGGCAACGATTTCACCCTCACCGTCGCCCGCCTCGGCCAGGATCTCACCCTTGGGGTCAATGACCATACTCATGCCGAAGAGCTCCAGTTTGCCGATGGGGCCGCAGGCGTTGCAGGCCACCACGAAGAGCTGGTTTTCGATGGCCCGGGCGCGGAGCAGGGTGCGCCAGTGTTCCTCCCGGGGGCGGGGCCACTGGGCCGGAATGCAGATCACTTGAGCCCCTTCCACGGCCAGCCGGCGGGAAAGCTCGGGGAACCGCAGGTCGTAGCAGATGATCACGCCGACCTTGCCTACGGAGGTCTCGGCCACCAGCCAGCGGTTGCCGCCGGAAAAGGCGCGATCCTCCCCCAAAAGGGAGAAGAGGTGGATCTTGCGGTAGACCCCGGCCAGGGTGCCGTTGTCGGCCAGGAACACGGTGTTGAACACCTTGTCCCCGCCCGGCTCGGGCATGCTGCCGACGATCACCAGGTTCAGCTCCCGCGACAGGGCCAACAACTCCTCCACGATCCCGGCGGTGCGCTGGGCCAGTTCGTTGAGGCTCTTGTAGGCGAAGCCGCTGGACCACATCTCCGGCAGCACGGCCAGGTCGGCCCCTTGCGCGGCGGCGCGCCTCAGAGCCTCCCGGACCTGGGCCAGGTTGGCGTCCACTGCACCCTGTTTGACGTTGAACTGAATGGCGGCTGCCCGGATCACGCTCATGGGTTTCTACCTCACCTCGTCAACGGGGAATTCAGGTAGGCATTGATGATGTCCGTGTAGATCTCCCGGGGTTTGCTGGTGCCGTCGCTGGGGGCGACCATGCCTTCCCGCTCCATCATCTCGATGATGCGCGCAGCCCGGTTGTAGCCGATGCGCAGACGGCGCTGGACCATGGAGATGCTGGCCTGCTTGGTCTCGGCCACCAGCCGCAGGGCATCCTCCCAGCGTTCGTCCTGCTCCTCGTCATCACCGTCGCTCCCCTTCTCGTCCGGATCCTTCATCTCCAGGATGGATTTCTCGTAGACCGGCTTGCCCTGCTTCTTGAGAAAATCCACCACCCGCTGGACCTCGGCGTCGGAGACGAAGGCGCCGTGGATGCGTTGCAGCCTGGAGGTCCCGGGCGGCATGTAGAGCATGTCGCCGGCCCCCAAAAGGCTCTCGGCCCCGTTGCAGTCCAGGATGGTGCGCGAATCGACCTTGGACGACACCTGGAAGGAGATACGCGACGGCAGGTTGGCCTTGATCAGACCGGTGATGACGTCCACCGACGGGCGCTGGGTCGCCAGGATCAGGTGAATGCCCGAGGCGCGGGCCTTCTGGGCCAGGCGGGCAATATGCTCCTCCACCTCGCGGCCGGCCACCATCATCAGGTCGGCCAACTCGTCCACGATGACCACGATGTAGGGGAGGTGGCTGTGCTCCAGCTCCTCCTCGGCGTCCACCGTAAAGGGGATCGGATCGACGGCCGCCTCACCCTCCTGGACGATCTCCTCCAAATCCTCGATGATCTCGGCTTCGGGGATGGCGCTCAACTCTTCCTGCTCCTGGGCTTCGCCGGCCAGCTTCTTGTTGTAGGACTCGATGTTGCGCACGCCCTTGTCGGCCATCAGTTTGTAGCGGCGCTCCATCTCGTTGACCGCCCACTTCAGGGCCAGGGAGGCCTTCTTGGGCTCGGTCACCACCGGCAGCAGCAGGTGGGGGATGCCCTCGTACATGGAGAATTCCAGCATCTTGGGATCGACCATGATCATGCGCACATCCTGAGGCGTGGCGGTGTAGAGCAGGGAGAGGATCATGGTGTTGATGGAGACCGATTTGCCCGATCCGGTGGAGCCGGCCACCAGCAGGTGCGGCGCCTTGCCCAGGTCCGTGACCACCGGCATGCCGGCGATGTCCTTGCCCAGGGCCAGGGGGAGCTTCATCTTGTTGTGGTGGAACTCCTCGCAGTTGAAGATCTCCCGCAGGAAAACCATGTCCCGATCGCGGTTCGGGACCTCGATCCCCACCACCCCCTTGCCGGGAATGGGGGCCACGATACGGATCGACATGGCCTGCAACGCCATGGTAAGGTCATCGGACAGTCCGGCGATCCGGCTGATCTTGATGCCGGGGGCGGGGGAAAACTCGTACATGGTGATGACCGGCCCGGGACAGATCTCCACCACCTCGCCGTCGATGCCGTAGTCCTTGAGTTTCTTTTCCAAAAGCCGGGCGTTCATGGTCAGGGCGTCCCGGTCCAGCTTCTTCTCGGTGACCGGGGGATTGTCCAGCAGGGAGAAGGGTGGGGTGAGGAAGTCGCCGTCGGCCTTGATGAACTCGAAGGATTCCTGGACCGAGGCGCTCTTTTCGGCTTCCTTTTTCCTGGCCTTCTCTTTTTTGAACACATTGGCCTGGACCGGCGGCGGGGTGGCCGGTTTGATGACCGGCCCGGCCGCTGCCGCGGCAACCGGCATCCCCTCCTGCTTGGCCTTTTCCCGCTGGCGCTCCTTGAGCCCGTGGGCGCGGCGTTCCTGCCAGGCGAGCCATTTGTGCTTGATGGTCTCCAGCCACCACCCGGCAAAGAGGATGAAGGAGAAGCGCGACAGGATCATGATCGAGGCCGCCAGGAGCGGCAGCAGGAGGAGCATGGAGCCGGTTACGCCGACCGTTGCCCGGAGCTGGCGGGCGACGATCACCCCCACGGCGCCGCCGGTGGGGACCTGCTGGCCCAGGAACATGGTCTTGTCCCGGAAGAAGGCGAACAGGACGGAAAGGGTGAGCATCAGCCCGAAAAACGCCAGAAGCTTGTAGGAACGCAGGCGGATCTCTTTGAAGCGGAACAGGGTGTAGGCCATGTACAGGAGGGCCAGGGGGACCAGGTAGGAGGCCAGGCCGAAGCAGATGAAGAACAGGTCGGCCACCTGGGCGCCCAGACGCCCCCCCAGGTTATGGACGGTACCCTCGTTGGAGTAGCTGTTGAAGGAGACGTCGCCGGCGTTGAAGGTCACAAACGCCAGCAGGATGAAGACGCCGACCGTGGCGAGCGCCATCCCCTGCAGTTCTTTGGTAAGTTTTTCTTTTCTTTGTTCTGCCATGGGGTCTATAGACTCAAATTCGCAATCAGGTAATGATGAAATCGGGTCATATTACCTGCAATCCGGGGGGAGAGGCAAAGGAAAAAATGGAGCCGGGCCGCAAAAGGAGTTTATTTGACCTTTGTCATGTAAGATTCCGGGATAAGGGGGCATGATGACAACCATGGAAGCGCTTACGAAGCAGCAGAAAAAGGATATCAGGCTGATCGGCAGGTTTGTGGAGGTCTACTGCGCCGACAAGCACGGAGCCGGAGAACGTTCGCTGTTCGGCCTTCCGGCAGGGTTGGGAGAGCACGCCCTGTGCGCCGAATGCGCCGAATTCATGGCCTATGCCGTCGCCCGGCGGTTGAAGTGCCCCCTGGAGGCGGAGAAGCCGACCTGCAAGCGGTGCCGGATTCATTGTTACAATGAGGCGAACCGGGCGAAGGTGAGGGAGATCATGGCCTACTCCGGGAAGAAGCTGCTGTTGCGGGGGCGGCTGGATTATGTGTGGCATTACTTGTTCTGAGATCGAGAATCAAAACCTGCCGCAGAGACGCGGAGACACAAAGGAACTCAGAGATAAAGCTTGAGTCAAAAATTTACGGGGAAAAAGGAGAAAAACATGTTGAGAAAGATCGTAAAGATAGACCAGGACAAATGTGACGGCTGCGGGTTGTGCGTTCCCTCGTGCGCCGAAGGGGCCATAAAGATCGTTGGCGGCAAGGCGGTGCTTTCGGCCGAGAACCTGTGCGACGGCCTGGGGGCCTGCCTGGGCGAGTGCCCGCGTGGCGCCATTACCGTCGAGGAGCGGGAGGCCGACGAATTTGACGAAGCGGCCGTTGAGCGGCATCTTGTCGCCGAGGGTAAGCCCGTTCCCGGCCATCATCACGCCGCCCCGGCACCTGCCCAGCATCACCACCACGGCGGCGGTTGCCCCGGTTCCCGCGCCATGAGCTTCGCCCGCCCGCAGGCGGCGGCCGCTTCGGAACCCACCGGCAGCCGCCAGAGCCAACTGGCCCAGTGGCCGGTGCAGCTGCACCTGGTCTCCACCAGCGCCCCCTATTTCCAGGGCGCCGACCTGCTGATCACGGCCGACTGCGTGCCGGTGGCCTATGCCGGCTACCACGAGGATTTCCTCAAGGGGCGCGCCGTTGTCATGGGCTGCCCCAAACTGGACGACAACCAGTTCTACCAGCAGAAGCTGACCGAGCTCTTTATCCGTTCCGATATCAAGAGCGTCACGGTGCTGAAGATGGAGGTGCCCTGCTGCGGGGGGATCGCCGCGGCTGCCCGGCAGGCCGTTGCCGCCAGCGGCAAGCAGATACCCTACAACGAGGTTACCATCGGCATTCAGGGGCAGATCAAGAAATAGGATTCCGTTGCGGGGGTGTTCCAACAAGGCTTTTATTGCTGACAGACGCTGCAAGTTTGAGTTAGTATACAAAATTTGCATCATTGGAATTCAGTAATAAAACACCCTGGAGCACCCCCGTGAGGCAACGGTCCGCACTTACCATCACGCAGTTCAAGACACGCGTCAGGCTTATCGTCGGGCTGCTGCTGGTGGTTGTTATCGCTATCTCGGCCTGGCAGATGGCTTCCGAACGCCACGCCATCGTCAATGCCGCCGAAAAACAGTCCGAGGGGTATGTCCGCGCCCTCGGAGAACACGCCGGCAGCGCCTTTGCCGAGGCGGACCGCGCCTTGCAGGATATCGTCGGCGAGATCGATCAGCGGGGGGGGATGGAGCGGGTCGATCAACGCACCCTGTTCCACCTCATCAGGCGCCAGGGAGGCGATACCCCCCAGATCGGCGCGATCTTCATCGTCAACCGCAGCGGGGTCATGACGGTCAATTCCCTGGAGTTCCCTTCCCGGCAGATCAACGTTGCCGACCGGGACTATTACCTCTCCGGCAGGGGCAACCCCCGCGCCGGGCTCTTTTTCAGCAGGCCGCTCGTGAGCCGGTTGAGCAATTGCTGGCGTTTCACCATGACACGGCCGCTCGTCGCGGCGGACGGCAGCTTCTCCGGGCTGGTGGCGGCGGCTTTCGAGATCGATTACTTCCATCGCTTTTATACCTCGACGAGCCTCGGGCCGCGGGGCAAGGTGCTTCTGGTCCGAACCGACGGGGCGCCGCTGGTGAACGAGCCGTTTGCCGAAAACGCCTATACGACCGACTTCCGACAGTCCGCTCTCTTCCGACGCTATCTGCCCCATGCCCCGGCAGGAACCTTCCGCGGCTCTCAGAGCCCCCAGGATACCACCCCCCGCATTATTTCATACTATCGGATCTCCCGCTTTCCCGTCGTGGCTGTCGTCTCCCTGCACCAGGGCGACTTCCTGGATTCCTGGCGGCAGAAAGCCGTTTTTCAGGCAACCATCCTGGCGGGCCTCAGCCTGACCATCCTCTTGCTGATGCACCTGTTGCTGAACTACCTCGACCGCCTGCACGGGGCGCAGAACTCCCTGCGGGAGGAGCGGGAACTGGTTCGGCTCAAGGCGGCGCAAATCGATGCCGCCAACGACGCGATCCTGTTGACGGATCGCGAGGGGCATCTGCTGCACGTCAACACGACCCTGTGCCACATGACCGGTTTTACCCAGGACGAACTGCGGCACAAGAACCTCCGTGACCTGCAGACCCGGGAATTTGCGGCCTGTACGGATGCCCACACCACCGCGGCCCTGGAACGCGGAGAGGCGGTCTTCGAGTCGGCCTACCTTGCCAAAGGTGGAACGGTCCTGCCGGTGGAAATCCATGCCCGGGCCATGACGGATGACGGGAAGGGCCTGATCCTGAGCATCGTCAGGGATATCAGCGAGCGCAAGCGCAACGAGTTGCGCGAGCATACCAGGCTGCGCATCCTGGAAGAGATGGCGACCGGCGCCGGTCTGGCGGACATCCTGCTCCACATTGTCGGCTTTGTGGAGCAGGAGTGCAGAGGCGCGCTCTGCTCCATACTCCTCTTGGATGAGGACGAACAACACCTCCGCCGTGGCGTCGCCCCGAGCCTTCCCGATTCCTATAACCGGGCCGTTGACGGGCAGCGGCCCGGTCAGTGGCTGCTCTCCGGCGGGGCGGATGGCCGCCGATACCGGCGGATGATCGTGGACGATTTGGCGGCACACCCCTCGTGGAGAGACTTCATCCCCGCCCGGGAAGCGGGCCTGCGCGCCTGTTGGGCGGAACCGGTGTTTTCGTCGGAGGATGAGTTGCTCGGCACCGTTGCCATGTACTACCGGGAGCCACGGACACCGGATCAATTCGAGATCCAGATGATCGAGACCGCCGCGCATCTCGCCAGCATCGCCATCGGACGCTTCAAGATCGAGGAACGGCGGAACCATCTTGAGGTGCAACTGCACCATGTGCAGAAGATCGAGGCCATCGGGCAGTTGGCCGGCGGGATCGCCCATGACTTCAACAACCTCCTGACCCCCATACTCGTCTATGCCGAAATGATGCAGAACAAACTGGCCAAGGACGACCCCCAGAGGGGCAAGACCCAGGGGATTATCTCGGCGGCCTGCAAGGCGCGGGATCTGACCCAGCAGCTTCTCAGCTTCGGGCGCAAGCAGATGCTCACGATCCAGCCGGTGGACCTGAACGGGATCGTCCGCATGTTCCAGGATATCCTGCGCCGCACCATTCGGGAGAGTGTCTCCATCGATATCCGCCTGGCGCCGGGAAAGGTCGTCGCCCTGGCGGATCGCGGCCAGATCGAGCAGGTCCTGCTCAATCTGGCGGTCAATGCCCAGGATGCGATTACGGGGAACGGCACCATCATCGTCGAAACCGGCCATGTGGTGCTGGACAGCGAATATGCCCGCCTGCATCCCGGCATGCGGCCCGGTCCCTATGCCTTGCTGGCCTTCAGCGACAATGGCTGCGGCATGGATGACGAAACCCTGGTGCACATCTTCGAGCCGTTCTTCACCACCAAGCAGGTGGGGCATGGGACAGGGCTCGGCCTGGCCACGGTCTACGGCATCATCAAGCAGCATGAAGGGTATATCACCGTGAGAAGCGGCAGTGGGGAAGGGACGACCTTCTGCCTCTATCTGCCGCTCGGCCACCATGAAACGGCCGCAAAGGAGCTGGAACCCGCTGCACCGACGGCGGCGCCCGGCACGCCCCGCGGCGGGAGCATCATGGTTGTGGAGGACAACGACATGGTCCGGGAGATGACGGTGGAACTGCTGGAGTCATCGGGCTATCGCGTGCTTGTGGCGGACCATCCCGCCGCGGCCCGGGAACTCGCCCGGCAGCACAGGACCGTCATCGACCTGCTGGTAACCGATGTGGTCATGCCGGAGATGAACGGCAGGGAGCTGTACGGCTGTTTGCATGAATCCCTGCCCAAGCTCAGGGTGCTGTATATTTCCGGTTACGCCAATGAGCTCTTTGTCCACGACGGGATGCTCGAAGAGGGCATTGATTTTCTCCAGAAGCCGTTCACGGCGGAACGCTTTCTGGAACGGGTCAGGCAGGCGTTGGAGTGATTAAGCCGCCGTTCCTGTTTCAGGGGGGCACGCGGATGAACCGCCGTCCTTGCATGGGGGGCTTCCCATGAAGATATTCCGGGGTATCCCCTCCCGCCATGGGTCTGGTGTGGTATACTTGCCGGCAATGATATCCCACCTGCCGGGAGCGAGACCATGAACCCACGAATCGAGATCATACGGGGAGACCTCACGCATATGGCCGTGGACGCCATTGTCAATGCCGCCAACAACACCCTGCTGGGCGGCGGCGGGGTCGACGGCGCCATCCATCGGGCGGCCGGGCCGGAACTGATGGCGGAATGCGCCGGCCTGGGGGGCTGCGAGACCGGGGATGCCAAGATTACCAGGGGCTACCGGCTGGCTGCGCGCCATGTCATCCATACCGTTGGCCCGGTCTGGCGCGGCGGCGCCCAGGGAGAACCGGATCTTCTGCGAAGCGCCTATAGGCGCTGTTTTGAGGTGGCCGCAAAGAGCGGGCTGGCGAGCATCGCGTTTCCGGCCATCAGTTGCGGGGTGTACGGCTACCCCATGGGGGCTGCGGCCCTGATCGCGCTGGCGGCGGCAAAGGAGGCCGCGGCGTGCGATCCCGCGCTGGAGCGGGTCGTCTTCGTCGTGTATAACGACGAGGCGCTGCAGGTCTATCGGCAGGCGGCCGCGGCCCTGAAACTGGAAACGGATTGAGGGGGGAGCGCTACTGGGGAGGTTCCTTGTCTTCCGAGATGCTGGTCCGCCAGTTGAAGGCGTCCAGTTGGGCGGTCAGCAGGGTTGCGATGGGGATGCCGCAGGTTTCGGTCAGGTTGGTGACTTCGCCGAAGTTGGTCTGTTCCAGGGTCTCGGCCAGGGCCAGAAGGCCACCCAGCTTCCCCTCGCGGTTGATCAGCGCCGCGGAGATTTCGTCGTTCAACTGCAATTCGCGCACTACCCCCTCCACGGAGGTCTCGAAAAGCACATCGACCAGCGACAGGATGCCGAGCATGAAGGCCGCCTCCACCTGTTCGCTGCCCCGGGGCAGGTGGTAACGCTCCATGACCAGGTACTCCAGCAGGCGTCCCCGAACGGCGGCCATCTCCAGCAGGGGGTTGTCGACCCCGCGGCTGTCGGCGCTGGCAAAGATGGCCAGTTGAACCCAGCGGCGCAGCTTGCCGAGCCCGAGCAGCATGATGGCGTGCCGCAGGCTCTTGATCTTCTCCCGCAGCCCCAGATGCACCGAATTTACCAGTTTCAGCAGGTTGTACGACAATTCCGGGTGGTCCCTGAATACCTCCTCGATCTTGCCGAAATCCGTTTCGCTCTTAAGGTAGCCGAGCAGCCGCAGCATAGCCATCTTGGAAGGTTCGAGCCCTTTGCGCTTGAGCACCACCGGCCGTTCGAAGAAGTACCCCTGGAAGAGCTCGAAGCCCAGCTCGAGGCAGTCCTGAAACTGCTCCTGGGTTTCTATCCGTTCCGCCAGGAGCGTGAGGGGAAACTGGCGGAGCGCGGCGACGGCCTCGTGCAGGACGACGGGATCGGTCTCCAGGAGGTCGATCTTGACGATGTCCACGAAGCTATACAGATCGTGGTGGTCCGGGGAATAGATGTGGTCGTCCAGGGCGATGCGGAAGTTCTTGGCCTTGAGTTCGCTGCAGCGCTCCTTGACCGCGCCGGTCAGTTCCACCGACTCGAGCAGCTCCAGGATGGTTTGCTTGGGAGGCAGGACTTCGACCATGTCCGAGAAGAGCACATCGTGGGTGACGTTGATGAAGCCATCCTTGTCCCCCAGCACATTGCGGAAGCCGAAGTTGGCCATGGCGCTGGATATGACGCTCATGCTGGCCTGGTCCTGGCTTTCGAATTCGCTGTAATTTTTCTCGGTCGAACGGAAGAGGAGTTCGTATCCCACGATCTCCTGGCGGATGTTCAGGATCGGCTGGCGCCCCAGAAAAAATTTTGTAAGCGATGGTCCGTTCATGGCTGGCTCTACCCGCGCCCGAAGCGCAATTCTCCCCATGGTTGCCGATTGTCCCGCCGGTCGGGCGGACGAAAGGATGATAAACTTTACCATCGTATTGCCAGGAATGCGATGGTAAAGTTGCAGGACTCCCCCGGCGAATATGCCCGCGGGCCACGCGCGTCACTTGCCGATGACGCCTCTGTTGTGCTACAACAATGCCATGCTTCAACTCATAGATATCTCCAAAGACTTTGCCGGCAACCCGCTTTTTACCGCCATTTCCTGGCACCTGAAGAAGGGTGAGCGGGTCGCCCTGGTAGGCGAGAACGGCGCCGGCAAATCCACCCTGATGAAGATCATCGCAGGACTCAGCGAGCCCACCTCGGGCGAGATCCAGCTTGCCCGGGGCGCAAAGGCCTCCTATCTGCCCCAGGACGGCATCGTCACCAGCGGGCGCACCCTGTTCCATGAAGCGCGGACGGCGCTTGCCGAATTGCTGGCCATGGAGGACGAGTTGCACCGCCTGGGGCAGGAATTGGAACGGCTCCCCCACGATGCCGCCGAACATCCCGCGGCCCTCCAGCGTTATGGAGACCTCCAGGAGCAGTTCCGCCACCGGGGCGGCTACACCATGGAGGCCGAGATCGGGACGGTGCTGAAGGGGCTGGGGTTTTCCCAGGCGGACTGGCAGCGGGACTGCGGCGAGTTCTCCGGCGGCTGGCAGATGCGCATCGCGTTGGCCCGTTTGCTTTTGCAGAAGCCGGACGTGCTGCTCCTGGACGAGCCGACCAACCACCTGGATATCGAGGCCCGCAACTGGCTGGAGGAGTACCTCTGCTCCTATCCCGGTTCGGTGGTCCTGGTCTCCCACGACCGATTCTTCATGGACCGGGTCTGCAGCCGGATCAGTGAGGTCTGGAACCACACCATCGCCGACTATCATTGCAGCTACTCCACCTACCTCGTGCAGCGGGGTGAGCGGGTCACGGCCCTGCGTGAGGCCAAGCGCCGTCAGGACGAGGAGATCGAGAAGTCCGAGGACTTTATCCGCCGTTTCCGTTATCAGGCCAACAAGGCCTCGCTGGTGCAGTCGCGCATCAAGCAGTTGGACAAGATCGAACGGATCGTGCTGCCGCCGGAGCGGAAAAAGATCCGTTTCCACTTCCCCCCCGCCCCCAAAAGCGGCAAGACCGTCATGGAGCTGAAGGGCCTGACCAAGGCCTACGGCGACCATGCGGTCCTCAACCGGGTGGATCTCGTTATCGAAAAAGGGGAGCGGGTCGCGCTGGTGGGGCATAACGGGGCCGGCAAGTCGACCCTCATGTCGGTCCTGGCCGGCGCCGAATTCCAGGGGGGCGAACGGACCCCCGGGCACAACGTGGTCATGGATTACTTCGCCCAGGACCAGGCCAGCGTGCTGGACGCCACGCGCAGCGTCTACGACGAACTCTATGCCGACGCCCCCTACGACATGGTCCCCCGGTTGCGGGACATCCTGGGCGCCTTTCTCTTCTCGGGGGACGACATCCACAAGAAGGTCGGTGTCCTCTCCGGCGGCGAACGCAACCGCCTGGCCCTGGCCAAGATGCTGCTGCGTCCGTCCAACCTGCTGCTGATGGACGAACCGACCAACCACCTGGACCTGTTCAGCAAGGAGGTGCTGCTGGACGCCCTGCGCTCCTTCGACGGTACGGTGGTGTTCGTCTCCCACGACCGCTATTTCGTCAATGGTCTGGCTACCCGTGTCGTGGAGGTCGATGGCGGCACCCTGGTCAATTACTACGGCGATTACGAGTATTATCGGGAGAAAAAGGAGCGGTCCGAGCCGGCGGCCGCCGCATCTCCCACTGCCGCGCGGAGCGCCGCCGCTGCGCCGGTGGCGGCCGACGACTCGGGCGCAGCCGCACCGCCGCTGCCGCTCCCCGAGATGACCAAGGAAGAACGCAAGAAGGGGCGTGAGGAGGAAAAACAGCGCAAGCGGGAGGAACAGGGGCGCCAGAAGCAGTTGGCCGCCGTGGAGTCGGAGATTGCCCGCACCGAGGCCGAGATCGCCCGCCTGGAGGTGGAGATGAATGGGCCCGGCTTCTTCGACGACCCGCAGCGGGGCGCCGAGGCGGGCGAACGCCATGTTGCCCTCAACGTCCGGTTGGAGGAGCTGTATGGGGAGTGGGAGGCGCTGTCGGGGTAGGCTGCCGGCCGATACGGCCACGGCTATGCGGCCTTGTCGTCCCCAAAACCGGCCCCTTTATTCTGCCTAAAAGCGATGGACCGCCCCTTTACGGCGTGCCGGATAACTGCAAGGCAGTTCAGGCGGTTAAGCCTGGCGAAACCGGATTTACCCTCTGTGGCATTTATTTAGTAAAACGCTTTTGCATTTTGATACTCCCTGTGGTATTTACTACAGATAAATTTTTTTGTTATTGCATGGGGAAGCAGGACAGCAAAATTCAACGGTGTTTACCTGTCGCCACAGGGTTGAAAGCAGGCCCGAAAAAGGTTGCCGAGGTTTTCACCCAGGACCCAGCCATTGCCCTAACCAGCCTGATCATGGCTGTTTGCCCGCCCTTCTTCCGTCGCAATTCCCATCGATATACGGCGCTAACACCGTCAGTATGATCAATCATGCTACCTATCTTGACCAAGATCTTTCCGGTTTTATTAGGTATGAAACTTACTTAAACATGAGGAGGAAGTGGTATGGGTTACGAGGTAAAGAACGAGCAGTTGCGGAAGTGGGTCGAAGAAGTTGCGGCGCTGTGCGAACCCGATGCGATACATTGGTGTGACGGCTCCGATGCGGAGTACGACAACCTCTGTAACCTGCTGGTGAAGAGCGGAACCTTCCGGAAGCTGAACGAAGCGAAACGTCCCAACAGTTACCTGGCCTGGTCCGACCCCAGCGATGTGGCCCGCGTCGAGGACCGCACCTTCATTTGCAGCCTTTCCAAACAGGATGCCGGACCAACCAACAACTGGATGCCCCCCAAGGAGATGAAGGAAACCCTGCACAAGCTCTTCAAGGGCTGTATGAAGGGGCGCACCATGTATATCATCCCTTTCAGCATGGGACCGCTCGGCTCCAATATCGCCAAGATCGGGGTGGAGATCTCGGATTCCCCCTATGTCGCCGTCAACATGCGGATCATGACCCGTATGGGCAAGGCTGTTCTGGATGTGCTCGGCGACGGCGAATTCGTCCCCTGCCTCCACTCGGTGGGTGCTCCGCTGCAGCCGGGCCAAAAGGACGTGATCTGGCCGTGCAACAAGGAAAAGTACATCGTCCACTTCCCGGAAGAACGTTCCATCTGGTCGTTCGGCAGCGGTTATGGCGGAAACGCCCTGCTCGGCAAGAAATGCCTGGCCCTGCGGATCGCCTCCAAGATCGCCAAGGACGAAGGGTGGCTGGCCGAGCATATGCTCATCCTGGGGATCGAATCGCCTCAAGGCGAGAAAACCTATCTGGGGGCGGCCTTCCCCAGCGCCTGCGGCAAGACCAACCTGGCCATGCTGGTGCCGCCTGCATCCTTTAAGGAGAGCGGTTGGAAAATCTCCACCGTGGGCGACGACATCGCCTGGATCAAACCCGGCCCCGACGGGCAGCTGTATGCCATCAACCCCGAAGCGGGCTTTTTCGGCGTGGCCCCCGGCACCAACGTCAAAACCAACCCCAACGCCATGGCGTCCTGCTCCCGCAACACCATCTTTACCAACGTCGCTCTGACGCCGGACGGCGATGTCTGGTGGGAGGGGATGAGCGATGAGCCGCCCGCAGAGTTGACCGACTGGCAGGGCAACGCCTGGACCCCCGGTTGCGGCAGGAATGCCGCCCACCCCAACTCCCGGTTCACCGCGCCTGCGGGGCAGTGCCCTTCCATCGATCCGGAATGGGAAAACCCCAAAGGGGTGCCGATCAAGGCCTTTGTATTCGGCGGCCGCCGCAACAACGTCATCCCGCTGGTGTACCAGGCATTCAACTGGAGCTACGGCGTTTACCTGGCCGCGACCATGGGTTCCGAGACCACGGCCGCTGCGGTGGGCAAGGTCGGCAACGTGCGCCGCGACCCGTTCGCCATGCTCCCCTTCTGCGGATACCATATGGCCGATTATTTCAATCACTGGCTCCAGGTTGGGCGCACCAACCCCAATCCGCCGCGCATCTTCAGCGTCAACTGGTTCCGCAAAGACGCCAACGGCAAGTTCCTCTGGCCCGGTTATGGCGAAAACATGCGGGTGCTGAAATGGATCGTTGACCGGGCCAATGGGCGGGGGTCGTCCACCGAAAGCCCCCTGGGCTGGATGCCGCGCTACGAGGACCTGGACTGGACCGGGTTGGACAACGTCACCCGCGAGCAATATTCCGAGTTGATGTCCATTGACCGGGATGTATGGAAGGAAGAGGTCCTTTCCCATGAGGAGCTGTTCGTCAAGATGTACGACCGCCTCCCCAAGGAATTCCTCCATATCCGTGAATTGATTCTTTCCAGCCTGTGGCGTTCCCCGGAACATTGGGAGCAGATCGGCGAGGTCAATTCCGAAGGGTGGAATGAATAAGGGCCGCTACAGCCACTGAACCCCGGCCCGGGCCGGGGTTGGCAAACTTAAGAAAGCTGGGTAAGACGCCGCAGGGGTATGGTTTCTCGCCCAGCTTTTTTTTAAACCGTTCCGCAGGGAATAACCGCCATATATCACACGGGAGGTGCGACGATGAAATTCAACGATGTCACCCGCGGCACAGGGCTTGAGGAGCACGGCATCACCAATGCGAACCTGATCTTCTGGACCCCTCCCACGGCGGTCCTCTACGAACAGATCATCAAGCGCGGCGAAGGGCTCGTCTCCCACCTGGGAGCCATTGCCGTCAAAACCGGTCATTACACCGGACGGGCCGCCAATGAAAAATTCATCGTCGATGAACCGGCGTCCCGCGACAACATCGCCTGGGGCAAGGTCAACAAGCCGTTTGATCCGGCCAGGTTCGACGCCCTCTATGACCGCATGCTGGCCTACATGCACGGCAAGGACCTGTTCGTGCAGGACTGCTTTGCCGGTGCCGACCGGGAGCACCGCCTCCCGATCCGGGTCATCACCGAGAAGGCCTGGCAGTCGCTCTTCGCCCGCAACATGTTCGTGCGCGCCACCCAGGAGGAACTGGCGACCATCCGCCCCGAGTTCACCGTCGTCAACATGCCGAACTTTCACGCCGTTCCGACGGTGGACGGCACGAACTCGGAGACCTTCATCATCGTCAACTTTGCCAGGAAGCTGATCATCATCGGCGGCACCAGTTACGCCGGTGAAAACAAGAAGTCGGTCTTCACCATCCTCAATTACCTCCTGCCGATCGAGAAGAAGATCCTTTCCATGCATTGCTCGGCCAATGTGGGGCCCAAGGGGGACACGGCCATATTCTTCGGCCTCTCCGGGACCGGCAAGACCACGCTTTCGGCCGACCCCCACCGTTCGCTGGTCGGCGACGACGAACACGGCTGGGATGACAAGGGGATTTTCAACTTCGAGGGGGGGTGTTACGCAAAAATCATCAGACTTTCCCGGGAGGCCGAACCGGAGATCTACGAAACGACCCGCAGATTCGGCACCATTCTGGAAAACGTCGCCATCGACACCCAGAGCCGCAGGGTAGACCTGGACGACGATTCGTTCACCGAAAATACCCGGGCATCCTACCCCCTGACCCACATACCCAACATCGTGCTCTCGGGAACGGCCGGACATCCCAGCAACATCATCATGCTGACCTGCGACGCCTACGGCGTGCTGCCCCCCATTGCGCGGCTCACCAAGGAGCAGGCCATGTACCACTTCCTCTCCGGTTACACCGCCAAGGTCGCCGGCACCGAAGCGGGGGGCAAGGAGCCCTCGGCCACCTTTTCCACCTGCTTCGGCGGCCCGTTCATGCCTCTCGACCCGGCGGTGTATGGTGAACTGCTCCGGGAAAAGATCGCCCGGCACACGGTGTCCTGCTGGCTGGTCAATACCGGTTGGAGCGGCGGCCCCTACGGCGTCGGCTCGCGCATGAAGATCGCCTATTCGCGCGCCCTGGTCAACGCCGCCCTCGACGGCACCCTGATCGCCGGGAGCTTTGAGCAGGACCCCTTCTTCGGTCTGGATATCCCCACCAGCTGCGCGGGGGTGCCGGCGGAGGTGCTGAATCCGCGCAACACCTGGGCCGACAAGGCCAAATACGATGAAGCCGCCCGGAAGCTCGTCGAGTTGTTCAGGGGGAATTTCGAGAAGTATCGGGCCTCTGTCCCGGATGACGTGGCAAACGTCATGTGATCCGGCTCAAAAGCAAGAACGGGCGCTGCTTCCGGCAGCGCCCGTTTCTATTCATCCACCTCGATTTCCCGGACCCGCATCTCTTCCC
The DNA here is from genome assembly GCF_008802355.1 of Oryzomonas sagensis. Taxonomy (NCBI): domain Bacteria; kingdom Pseudomonadati; phylum Thermodesulfobacteriota; class Desulfuromonadia; order Geobacterales; family Geobacteraceae; genus Oryzomonas; species Oryzomonas sagensis. The sequence goes on from NZ_VZRA01000001.1 coordinate 858,733, forward strand.
CCGTTTCGATGGTTACCCGATAGCCGCCGCAGCGGCTACACGATCCAAAGGCCGCGGTGAGCGGCGTGTCCATCCCGCAATCCAGGCAATGCCCCCGGCCCGGAATTCGCAGGATATTCAGGCGCGCCCCCTCCAGCAGGGTGCCGCGGCTGCATGCCTCGAAGCAGAACTCCACCGCGTCGGGGACAACGCTGCTCAGTTCCCCGATCTCCACGTCCAGCGAGAGCACGCGCCTGCCGCCGGCATGTTGTTCGCAAATATCGATGATTCCCTGGGTTATGGACATCTCGTGCATGGTGGGTTCTCCTGCGGTAGCGCGCATTCATCTGCTGCGCTGCATTGGTACTGCTCGCACTCGGATAATTGAACACAAAAAAAGCCTGCGGGTTGCCCCGCAGGCTTGTGCAATCCACACAGGGAAAGCAGAATTACTTCTTGTCGGCAGCAGGAGCTTCCGGAGCCTTAGGAGCTTCAGCAGCAGGAGCTTTAGCGGAAGACATCGGTTTCTGCTCAGGAGCCGGAGCAGCGGCAGGAGCCGGAGCAGGAGCAGGAGCTTCTTCCGTCTTTTTCTTGCAGCCAGCAGCAAAAACGGTAGCAAGGGCCAGTACCAGCGTCAGGGAGATCAGTTTTTTCATTTTGTGTCACCTCTTTCTCTTAGAATTCACCATTTGAACGCTATGCGCATGGTTTTGAAAATCAAACACGAAATATACTCGCAAAAAAAACTATGTCAATATTTTTTTATGCAAATAGAGCTATTTTTTTAGAAAAAATAATTAGAACACAAATCAAACCGTCTGCGGCAGCGGTTCGCTGCGGGCCACGGGGATCAATGATGAAAGCGCCCTTTGCGCCCCTGATGCGCCGGCGTCGGTGATTTGTGACAATCGAAACATGCCAGCTCCTCGACCTTTTTGGTGTCAAGGGGGGATTGCTGCTTGCCCTGCTGGGAGAGGTTGTATTCCGGGGTCTGGAAATATTGCCTGCCCCGTTCATCGGACACCATGGCCGGTTGATAGGTGACCTGCCAATTGGCGGAGATCGCCAAGGTGTGGCACTGGTCGCAACCGCCGGGCGGCGGAATGCTCTTCCAGGCGGAGAACATGGTGCAGCCGCTGAGAGCCAGGCCAAGGGCCGCCGCAACAGCGGCAACAAGATATTTCATGATGAAGCTCCTCGCAAGGGGTGACGACAAAGCTTACCCTCTGATCTTGACCTAAGCAAGTCATTTTAAGCAAATTCGCTAAAAATAGCAGGAATCATCCGCCTGAGGCATCCTGCGGCTGATGTTGCGGTCAAGGTCTTTTGCGGCATCAGGGAGCGGTTTCTGCCCATCGGTTGCGCCACCAAGAGGCCGAGGGCACATGAAAACGGGCCGCAATGGCGGCCCGTTTTCATGCCTGCCGGTGTCCCCGGCGTCTTACGGCGCGACAACCTCGAATGGCCGCATCATGTCGTTATCCTCGTGTGAGAGGATGTGGCAATGCCACATATAGATGCCGAGGCGGTCGAATTTTGCGCGGATGCGCACATATCCCCGATTGTTGGGATCCGGATTGCCATTCGGGTCCAGACCGCCCGGCGGGACCTTTACCGTATCCTTCAAGCCTGTTTCGTTGCCGGTGACGGTATAGTTCCTGTCGAATTCGAAGTCAAGCGGCGTACGTCCGGCCGGGTCGGTATCCTTATTGAGTGCGGCATAGCGGGGCGGCAATCCGAGGGCGGCCGGGATGTAGCCGGTCAGGGTCCCCTTCTCCACGACCTCGAAGCCGACCAGGTGGAGGTGCATCGGATGCATATCGACGGTGCCGTTGACGATGATCCAGTCCTCCACGGTATTCAAGACCGGTTTTTCCGTGATCGGGTCCGTAAAAAGGTTTCCGTTCAGGAGCAGGAGGTGGCGGTAGAAGAGGGTTCCCTCGCCGGCCGGATCATAATTGATGCCGAAGATATCGCGCAACTCCTGGAGATCGACGATACGGACGTTATCCGCAGCCGCCAGAGGCGTGTGCGGCCGGGAGGCGGTGGCCGCGCTGGTATCGGTGCCTGAAAGGGGTTTCGTCACCGTGAATTGCATGATCTTGCCGGTGGTCTTCGGATCGGGCGGGTTGCCGCCGGGGTAGGGGCCGTTGGCATTATTGCGCATGGTGATCTTGGTGCCGGGCGGCACCTTTGAGAAGTCGATGATGAGATCGGCACGTTCGGCAAGCGCGAGCAGGATGCCGTTGTCCTCCGTGTCGCCCACGGTGGCGGGTGTCGGGAGCAGACCGCCTTCATTGCCGATCTGGGTGATCATGCCTGCGGGGAGCGGGCTGCCGTTGGGAAGTTCGATCCACAGGTTGTAAAAGCGTGAATCGGAGCCGTTGAGCAGCCTGAAGCGATAGCGCCGTGGCTCGACCTCGAGCTTTGGCCAGACCTTCCCGTTTACCATGATGGTGTTGCCGAAAAACTCGGGAAGGGACGACAGAACAGGCCTACCGTTTGCGTCAACGATCGGGAGATGGGTGTAGGGGTCGAGCAAGGGGGTTGTGGGGTAGGCGATGGAGCCGTCCTCGTAGAATGATTTGTCCTGAATGACCAGGGGAATCTCGTAGTTCCCCTTGGGCAGGTTGAGGCTGTCCTCGTAATTGTCCCTCAGGATATAAAAGGCGGCAAGCCCGGCGTAAACGTTGAGCCGGGTAATCCCCATGGCATGGTCGTGGTACCACAGCGTGGTGCCCAATTGATCGTTGTCATAGGTATAGGTGACGGTATTCCCGGCCGGCCCACCCATGCCGTTGGCGGGAGCGTTCGGGTTGTTGGTGAACCAGTACAGCGGGTTTCCGTCAAAGCCTGACTGGGTGTGGCCGCCGTGGAGGTGGGGAACGATACGGATTTCCGGCTCTCCATTGTTGGTCCCGTCCAGCGTCGGATCAACGTACAGGAGGTGCTTCGTGAGCAGGTTGCCGGCAGCGTCACGGAGATCATTGATATATTTGACTACAACCTTTCTGCCCGATGTGTCGAGGGTCGAGCGGGCCTCGATGGTCGGCCCCAGGTATCCTGCGCTGAGGCCGTTCACAGAGTAGCCCCAGACCGTGCTTCGGACCGGCTTGCCGGTGTATGGATTCGTGAGTTCGCTGCCGTCACTATTCCTCAGCCCGAAATCATAGTCGGTGCTTTGCTGAGCCTTGACCACGTAAAAGTCGGATCCGGCGACGGATGTCGTGTCGGCGGTGGCCGCCGGGATGATCGGCAGGGGTGTGGCAAATTGTTGGAGCATCAATGGGTTGAGCGGGCTCTTCGAACCGGAAGCGGCGGAACGCGTCGAAATATTTGTGGTGTCGCCGTTGCATCCCCACATCATCAGGGCGCAGCCGGCAAGCAGTATGGAGCGATAGTACCGATACGCCCGGTGTGGCCATTTTCCCTTTGCCATGTTGAACCTCCCCACTGTTTTTGTTGGATCGTAGAGGCGGGCCGAGGGCGTATCGCTTACACGACGCCCCCCAACGCACTGATTTGGCGAGTACGTTTGCAGTTATCGGGCCCAAAAAAATAGATTAATAATAACCGGATGTTATCGGGATGTTTGCGCGAGGGGACGGGACGGTGCTGCAATAAACGTTGCAGCCGATGCGCGGCGAAACGTGTGGTCTAAGCCCGCGAGAGATGAGGGAAGAAGAGGATGTCAATATTTGTTGATTGTGCAACAAATATGGATAGGGGCGTTGCTGATGCGGCTAAATCACGAGAGGGGGATGGCGCCATGGGGGGGAGCGCTGCAACCGGCCGATAATGAACCGGTCTGCGACATTGTGCCGTTTGTTGCGATACGGCCGCTACGGGATAAGGCGAGTCAAGAGACGTTGCTCTCCCCGGAGAGGCCGAGTATCCTGACGGCATTATCCCGTGTGGCCGCGGCAACGGTTTCCGGCGTGTTGTTTTTGGCCGCTGCGAGGGCGAGCAGGGTCTCGACCATCCAGGCCGGCTGGTTGGCGCTCCCCCGGTGGCCCTGGGGGGACAGGTCGGGGGCGTCGGTTTCCAGGACCAGCTGTTCCAGCGGGACCTCCCTGGCGAGGCGCAGGGGGCGCACCGCGCCTGGCCAGGTCAGGGTGCCGGAGAGGGAGATGAGGAAGCCGAGGCGGATAAACTCCCGCGCCATCTCCGGCGACCCGGAGAAGGCGTGCATGATCCCTCCCACCCGATCGGCCCGTTCCTCCCGCATGATCTGCACGGTCCGCTGGAAGGCCCGGCGGCAGTGCACCAGCACCGGGAGTCCCCGGGAGGCGGCCAGCCTGAGCTGCCCGCGGAATGCGGCTTCCTGGATTTCGAGGGGGACGGGGTACGTCGGGTCCAGGCCGATCTCGCCGATGGCAACGCTGCCGGCGGCCAGCCGGGCCAGGGCGGAGAGGGCGTCATCGTCCGCCAGAGCGGCATGCATGGGATGGATGCCGACGGCGGGCAGGATCTCATGGTGCGCTGCCGCCAATGCCCGGATCCGCTGCCAGCCGTCGGGATGCACCCCGGGCACCACGAACCGGGTCACCCCGGCCCGGCGCGCCGCCGCAAGCGCCTGGGGCAGGTGCGGGGCAAGCGGCTCCAGGTCCAGGTGGCAGTGGGTGTCGATCAATCCCGCGTGAGCTTCGGATTGCAAATATGGCTGATTCGGATACACTGGACTGCATTCTCCCGGAGCGCCCATGACCAACGATCACCCCCCTGAACTCTCCATCATTGTGCCGGTTCTCAACGAGGCCGCCTACGTGGCGCCCCTGTTCGCCACCCTTGCCGCCCAACAGGGCATCCGTTTCGAATTGATCCTCTGCGACGGCGGTTCGGAGGACGGCACCCCCCAGCGGGCCGCCCGCCTGGCCCGGCAGGTGCCGTTTGCAACAGAGGTCGTCCCGGCGCCCCGCGGTCGCGGCCGCCAGATGAATGCCGGTGCCGTGGTTGCCCGCGCCGATACGCTGCTGTTTCTGCACGCCGATTCGACGTTCGCCGCGGCTGATGCCCTGGCCCGCGGAGTCGCGGCGCTGCGGGCCAGGCAGGCCGCCGCCGGGTGCCATGAGGTCGCCGGGCGTTTTGCCCTGCGTTTCCACCGGAGTGACGCCACGCCATCCCCGGCCTATTTCTTCTACGAGGCCAAGGCGCGCCTCGACCGCCCGGAGTGCATCCGGGGCGACCAGGGCTTCATGCTGCCCCGCCCGTTCTTCCGGTCTCTGGGCGGTTTTGACGAGCAGATGCCCTTTCTGGAGGACCTCCGCCTCGCGGATGCGGTGGCGGCGCGGTGCGACTGGCTGCTCCTCCCCGCCGAGATCGGCACCTCGGCCCGCCGCTTTGAAGCGGAAGGGCTGTGGGAGCGGCAGGTGCTGAACGCCATCATCGTCAACTGCCTGGTGGCCGGCTGGACGGAGTTCTTCACCACCCTTTCCGGGCTGTACCGCTTCGACGCCTATACCGGCCGGCTCTCGCTCCACCCGATCCTGGACGGCATCCGCACCCTGCTCGCGTGCCGGTCGGGGGAGTGGCGCCGCTCCTTTTGGCGCATTACCGGCCGCCATGTGGCCGCCAACGCCTGGCAGATCTTCTTCTGGCTGGATACCCGCCGCGCCTTTTCCCGGGGGAAGGGGCCGGGAGAGGTTGCGCCTTGTTGGCTTCGGCTGTACGAGCGGCGCCTGAAGCCGCTCTTCGGCACCCTCCCCGCGGCCCTGGCGGCAGCAGGGTTGGTCCGGCTCTGGTTCGGCTTCATGCTCATGCGCCCTTTGCAGGGAGCGGCTACAAAAACCAGGCAAACAGGTTGACCAGCTTCTCCAGCAGCTGAGACAGCTTGCCCCGGCGCTCGTGGTCTGCAAGGGTGATGGCCCGCGAATCCCGGAAGTCCTGCTCCAGCATCCGGGCGATCTGTTTGCCGAAGGAGTTGTTGTCGACGATGCAGTTGATCTCGAAATTGCGGTGGAAGCTGCGCTGGTCCAGGTTGGCCGAGCCGATCACCGTCCGTTCGCCGTCGATCAGCATGACCTTGGCGTGCAGCACCTCCCGCTCCACCTCGCAGATCTCGATGCCCGCCTTGAGCAAGGCCGTATAGTAGCTGCGCCCTACCAGCCGCATCAGCGGCACGTCGCTTTTTGCCGAGAGCAGGATGCGCACCCGCACGCCGCGCCGGACCGCCCGTAGCAGGGAACGAACGATGCGCGGGCCGGGAACGAAGTAGGGGGTGACGATGAGGACGCTTTCCGAGGCGGAGGTGATGGCGGCCAGAAAGGCGCTGCGTATGTAGGATCTGCGGTGGTGCGGCCCCCCGCTGACGATGATGACGTTGGCCCGTCCGGGGCGGGGTGCGCCCGGGTCCCTGCCGCCGGTGGGAACCCGGGGCGGTTCGTCCCGTTCCATCTGCCAGGTTTCGGAAAAGATGCGTTCCAGTTCATGGACGGCGCAGCCGGTGATGCTGAAACCCACGTCGCGGAATTTGACAGGGCTCGAGACCAGACCGGCGTATTCGTCGCCGATGTTGAATCCTCCCAGAAATGCCCGGCGGCCGTCGATGATGGCCATCTTGCGGTGGTCGCGTTTGTCGAACCAGTGGATGCCCCGCTTGAATGAGGGCACGTTGAAGGAGAGGGGCTTGATGCCGTGCCGGGCCAGGTCCCTGAAGTAGGCGGAGGGGGTCTCGACGCAGCCGATGTAATCGTAGATCAGGAACACCGGCACGCCCCTTTGCTGTGCATCGAGGAGTTCGGCGGCAAAGGCGGAGCCGGTGGTGTCGTTGCGGATCAGATAATATTCCAGGAGGATGTACCGCTCCGCCGAGCGGATGGCGCCGAAGAGCGCCCGGAAAAAATCAGGGCCATCCGGGTGGAGCACGACCCGGTTGCGCCGGTAGGTGACCGGCTGGCCCACGAAGCGGATATGCCGGAACAGGCGCAACATCCGCACCAGGCGCTTGTTATGCCGAATGGGAGCACCCTTAGCCATGATACCCCGCCTCGCATCCCGTCTTCGCAGCATCTTTGCCCCGGCCTCAATCGCAAAATCCGTAGGCGTTGACCCTGCTACGCCTGCGGTTTTGCTCAATCGGCCAAGTCAAATCTGCCGCAAATCCGGGCGCGGTACTCGCAGCAGTTATTTACGGACAAGCTCATTGATTTGGAATCGGTATTATTCGACAGTAACGCTCATCCGCCCCACGCCCGTGATCTCGGCAACCATGCCGTCCCCCGGCTGGACCCGGCCCACGCCGGCGGGGGTGCCGGTGAGGATCACGTCCCCCTCTTCCAGCGTAAAGATAGTGGAGAGATAGCTGATGATCCGGGCCACCGGATTGATCATCAGGCCGGTGGAGCCGTTCTGGCGTTCTGCGCCGTTGAGCAGCAGCCTGATGGTCAGGTCCTGCGGATCGGGAACCTGCGCCGCCGGGGTAAATGCCGACAAGGGGCAGGAGGTGTCGAACCCCTTGGCGATCTCCCAGGGCAGCCCCTTCTTCTTGAGGGTGTCCTGCACATCCCGCAGGGTCATGTCGATGGCGACCCCATAGCCGGCCACATGGGACAGTGCCTCGGCCTCGGGGATATCCTTGCCGTCCGTGCCGATCAATACCGCCAGTTCCGCCTCGTAATGGCATGCCGTGCTGTAGGGGGGGATGACCACGGTGCCGCCGTCGTCCACCACCGCGGTGGCCGGCTTCAGGAAGACCACCGGCGCCGCCGGGGTCTCGTTCCCCAGCTCCTTGATGTGGTCCACGTAGTTGCGGCCGATGCAGAGGATCTTGCCGATCAGGTATTCATTGTCCGTGGCGGGTATCTTTGCGGTTTTCATAGCAGACTCTCTCCTGTCATCTCCGTGGGTTGGGCCAGGCCCAACATCTTCAGCATGGTCGGCGCGATGTCGGCCAGCCGGCCCCCTTCGCGCAACACGGCATCTTTGCGGCTGTCGTCCACCAGGAGCAGCCACACCGGGTTGGTGGTGTGGGCCGTGAACGGCTCGCCGTTGTCGTCCGCCATCTGCTCGGCGTTGCCGTGGTCGGCCGTGATCAGCGCCGCGCCCCCTTTTTCCCGCACCTTGGCCACGATCCTGCCCACGCAGTCGTCAACGACCGTGACCGCCCTGGCGGCCGCCTCCAGGACGCCGGTGTGTCCCACCATGTCGCAGTTGGCAAAGTTGAGGATGATCACATCGTAGAGGTCCCGGTCCATACGCTTCAGCAACTCCTCCGTCACCGGGTAGGCGCTCATCTCCGGCTTCTGGTCGTAGGTGGCCACCTCCTTGGGGGAGGGGATCAGGCAGCGCTCCTCGCCGGGGAACGGGGCCTCCACGCCGCCGTTGAAGAAAAAGGTCACATGGGCGTATTTCTCGGTCTCCGCGATGCGCAACTGCTTCAACCCGGCATGGGCCAGGACATCGCCCAGGATGTTGGTCAACTGCTCGGGGCCGTAGGCGATGGGCAGGCCGAAGGTGGCGTCGTATTCCGTCATGCAGACATAACCGGCCAGCTTCGGACGGCAGCGGCGCGGGAAACCGTCAAAGTCGTCCAGCGCCAGGGCGCGGGTGATCTCCCGGGCCCGGTCGGAGCGGAAGTTGAAGAAGATGAAGCCGTCGCCGTCCCTGACCGTGCCGACCGGCGCGCGGTTTTCCGTGATCACGGCCGGGACGACGAATTCGTCGTGCACCCCGGCGCCATAGCTGGCCTCGATGGCCTCCCGGGCCGAGGCGCGTTGTTCCCCCTCGCCGCACACCATGGCGTTGTAGGCCTTTTCGACCCGTTCCCAACGGTTGTCCCGGTCCATGGCGTAGTAGCGCCCCATGACCGTGGCGATCCGGCCGGTGCCGATCCGCCCGATCTCCGCCTCCAACTGGGCCAGGTAGTCGCTGCCGCTCTGGGGCGGGGTGTCGCGGCCGTCCAGGAGGCAGTGCACGAACACCTCCTTCACCCCTTCCCGTTTGGCCATCTCCAGCAGGGCATACAGGTGGCTGTTGTGGGAGTGCACCCCCCCGTCGGAGAGGAGCCCCGCCAGATGCAGCCTGCCGCCATTGGCCTTGGTCTTGGCGATGCACTCCAGCAGCACCGGGTTGGCGAAGAAATCCTTGTCCCGGATCGATTTGGTGATGCGCGTCAGGTCCTGATACACGATCCGGCCGGCGCCGATATTGAGGTGGCCGACCTCCGAGTTGCCCATCTGGCCGTCGGGCAGGCCCACCGCCATGCCGGAGGTATGGATCCGGACATGGGGATAGTCCGCCAACAGCCTGGTCAGGTTGGGGGGGTGGGCCAGGGCGACGGCGTTATTGTCGGGATTGGCGTTGATCCCCCAGCCGTCGAGGATCATCAGGAGAAGCGGTTTGTTCATGGGCGGACCCCGTATTCATGGAATGGTGGGTACTGTAACCACGTGGCATAACTGTAAGTCAAAACAGCCGGGGCTTCAAGCGCTATATCTCGTTTCTGTCCGGAAACCCGGACGCAAGCTGCCCAGCATGGTGCATGCACATAAAAAAAGGGCCCCGAAAACGGAGCCCTTTTTTGTAACTGGCCGAAACTTAATAGGATACTGCTGCTATGGCGGCAATCTGGGCAGTAGTCAGGCTGCTGAGAGAACCCATACCTCCGTAGTTCCCCGTGATCGCTGCCTGGATCTGAGCTGCTGTCCTGACGCCCAGCGAACCGTGGCACCCGAGGCAAACGGTATTGTAGTACGATAAGGCGTCAAAGGCCGGCGCCGAGGTGGCCGCCGATGCCTGGGCCGAAGCGGCGCTTTCGCCGGCGCTGTTCACTGCGGTGACAACGTAGTAGTAGGTCGTGCCGGCGGCGAGTCCGGTCTGGACATAGGGGCTGGTGGCGCCGGCGATCTTGGTGCCGCTCGTTTTAGAGACCCCGCTGGTGGTGGCGTAGTAGATGTTGTACGAGGTGGCACCGCTGACCGCCGACCAGGAGACGGTCACCTGGTTGGTCCCGCCGGTGGCGCCCACGCCGGTCGGCGCGGCCGGGACGACCGGGGCCGGTGCGCTGGTGCTTGCCGATGCCTGGGCCGAAGCGGGGCTTTCGCCGGAGCTGTTCACCGCGGTGACGATGTAGTAGTAGGCGGTGCCTGCGGCGAGCCCGGTCTGGACATAGGGGCTGGTTACGCCGGCGATCTTGGTGCCGGAGGCGATGGTGACGCCGGTGGCGGTTGACCAGTAGATGTTATAGGAGGTGGCGCCGGAGACCGCGGACCAGGAGACGGTCATCTGATTGGTGCCGCCGGTGGCGGCCACGCCGGTCGGCGCGGTGGGGACGGCCGGGGGCGCCGCGTTGGTGGTGGCCGATGCCTGGGCCGAAGCGGTGCTCTCGCCGACGCTGTTGACGGCGGTGACGATGTAGTAATAGGTGGTGCCGGCGGAAAGGGCGGTCTGGACATAGGGGCTGGTGGCGCCGGCGATCTTGGTGCCGGAGGCGGTGGTGACGCCGGAAGCGGTGGCATAGTAGATGTTATAGGAGGTGGCGCCGGAAACCGCGGACCAGGAGATGGTCGCCTGTTTGGCGCCGCCGGTGGCGCTCACGCCGGTCGGTGCCGCCGGGGCGGTCGGTGCCGGGACGGCAGCCAGGGTCGTCGCGGCAACCTGGACGGAGGCGGCGCTCTCGCCGACGCTGTTGACGGCGGTCACCACGTAGTAGTAGGTGGTGGCGTCGGCGAGCCCGGTCTGAACGGCGGGGCTGGCGGCATTGCTGATCTTGGTGCCGTTGGCGGTGGTGACGCCGGAAGCGGTGGCATAGTAGATGTTATAGGAGGTGGCGCCGGAAACCGCCGGCCAGGAGATGGTCACCTGCTTGGTGCCGCCGGTGGCGGTCACGCCGGTGGGTGCCGCCGGGGCGGTCGGGGTCGGCACGGCGGCGTTGGTGGTGGCCGATGCCTGGGCCGAGGCGACGCTTTCGCCGGTGCTGTTGACGGCGGTCACCACATAATAGTAGGTGGTGCTGGCGGCGAGCCCGGTCTGGACGTACGGGGTGGTGGCATTGGCGATCTTGGTGCCGGTGGCGGTGGTGACGCCGGAGGTGGTGGCGTAATAGATGTTATAGGAGGTTGCATTGCTGACGGCGGTCCAGGAGACGGTCACCTGGCCGGCGCCGCCGACTGCGGCTACCCCGGTCGGGGCTACGGGAGCCGCCGGGGTCGAGGGGACGTTGCCGGGGTAGAAATTGCCGTTGGCGATGTCGGTCACCTTGCCGCTGTAGATAACGGCGCCGGTTTTGGCGTTGATGATCGACAGGTCCCCATTGGCGACGGTGATCTTCACGTTGTCGAACATATCGTCAAGGTCGAGATGGTTGGCGATGTAGCGTGACGTGATCGGGTTGGTGTTCTGGGCGTTGTATTGCTGGAGCAGGGGTTGCAGTTTTTTCAGCAGGGCATCGACGGTCGCCGCGAGGTTCCCCTTGATCTTGCCCAGTTTGTCGTGATCGGCGTTGTCGTAGGTTTTCGACGCGTCGTCATCCCCTGCGGCGCTGGCTACGATGGCGTCGGAAAGCGGGTTGATGTTGGCGGTGCCGGTGCCTTCGGCAAAGGAGTGCAGCTTATAGCTGGTGCCGGAGGCGCTGCCGGTCGCCTGGAGGATAAAGGGGGCCTGCATGCCGGTGACATCGATGGCAAATGTGCCGTCGCCGGCGATAACGGTGGTTCTTGTCAGCGGCGTGCTCGAGGAGTCCTTGAGGCTGACCTGGCCGGACAGGGGCGCCCCGACGGCGGCCGTGCCGTTCACGGTCTGGGAGGAGAGCCCTCCTCCGCCGCCGCATCCGGCAAGCGTGAGGCCGATTATTGCCAGAGAGGATATCGTGATTGCTGCAAGTGTCCTTTTGATCAGGTTTGTCATTGATGCTCCTTTCTTTGCTCCATGTGGTGCGCTGTTTGTCCTACTCATACGTGTCTCCATTTGTTCTCCTTGCTGCTTTCTGCTGCGGCTGGTTGATGGTGAGCAGCATCTGTTTCGTTGTTTCTGCTTACCGTTTTGCAAGGATACCGGGCACAAAAAAGCCGGGGCCCAATATCGAGGGTGATATTTCGGCGACCCGGCTGTCTCGGTGAGACCCTGTAGGCTTTCCGTCCCATCCTCGCGGATGGTTTAGTAGTATCGTGTATCACGGGTGTCTTGTACCGGTTTTACGGGCAATCTTGACCGGTACAAATGTCCGCCCTTCAGGCGTTGCAACGCTGGTGTTCTCTCTACCCCCTCATTTTCGATACCGGGTACAAAAAAGCCGGGGCCGAATATCTGGTACGATATTTCGGCGACCCGGCTGTCTCGGTGAGACCCTGTAGGCTTTCCGCCCCATCCTCGCGGATGGTTTAGTATTGTCGTCTATCTTGATCGCTGCTATTTTGATTAAAGTTGTTTACAGGATATAAAATGATACTATTAAAGTCAAGAATAAATTTCACATTCTTTGCCTTTGGGATTCACGGTAAGAAGGAACCGGCTGTCGGGCTGAAAATGGGGCGGCACGGGGGGCGGACGGGAATCCTTGCCCTGGCGTGCCAGATGATGTATTCTGCATCCGCCTGACAGGGGGGCGACGGTTTTCCAGCGGCGTTACCCTGTGATACTATTGCAGCAAAAGGAGCACGAACATGGCAAGCCTGAACAAGGTCATGCTGATAGGAAACCTGGGCAAGGACCCGGAAGTACGCTATACCCCGTCCGGGGCTGCCGTCGCCAGCTTTAACCTGGCGACCAGCGAACGCTTCAAGAACAAGAGCGGCGAATGGGAAGAACGCACCGAATGGCACCGGGTCACCCTCTGGTCGAAATTGGCCGAGATCGCCGGCGAATACCTCTCCAAGGGGAAGACCGTTTACATCGAAGGGCGCCTGCAAACCCGCAAGTGGCAGGACAACAGCGGCAATGAGCGCTACACCACCGAGATCGTCGGTGAAAAGATGCAGATGCTCTCCCCCAAGGGTGAAGGGCGCCGGGGCGGCGACGTGACCTCGGAACCGGTGCAGCATGGCGGCGGAGGGTTCGAAGAACCGCCGTTCCAGGATGACGATATTCCGTTCTAGCCGGTGCGCCTATAACGTAGATGTAGGCAAAGTCCCGTCAGACCCGCTTCTGGCGGGACTTTGTCGTTAACGTGCGGAAGATGCGGGATTCACCCGCCACCGCTCGATCCGCAGCGGTAACAAAAGCGGGCGGGAGCCTTTTCCCTCCGTTATACGCAGGGGCCGGGCACGATCATTCACCTACCGCCAAGTGCCGCAAGTTCGCGATGTCCCGCAACGGCGGTGCCCCGAATAACCGGTTGTATTCACGGCTGAACTGGGAAGGGCTCTCGTAGCCCACTTGAAATGCCGCGGTCGCCGCATCCATACGCTCTGCCAGCATTAAACGCCTGGCTTCCTGCAGGCGCAGTTGCTTTTGGAATTGTAACGGGCTGAGGGCGGTCATCGAGCGGAAGTGATGATGAAACGTCGCGCTGCTCATGCTGGCCTGCTCAGCCAGGTCGTCGATACGCAGCGGCTGGTCGAAGTGGTTCTTCAGCCAGTCGACCGCCCGCGCGATCTGATGGCTCTGGCTCCCCACCGATGCTATCTGGCGCAGGTGCGCACCCTGGTCCCCCACAAGCAAGCGATAGGTGATTTCCCTCTTAATAACCGGCGCAAGGATCGGTATGTCCTTCTCTTCCGCAAGCAAGTCGATCAATCGCTGAAAGGCGCCGACCAGCGGCAACGTCATTTCGCCGAGCAACATGCCGCGGCCCGATTGCTGCGCCCGAGGCGGAGGGAGATGACTGTCCACCATCAGCTGTGAGATCTCGCGCTGATCAAGCTTCAATACCAGTCCCAGGCAGGGTTTCTCCTCGCTCGCTTCGACAATATGCACCATGGTGGGCAGATGTATGGACGTAACCAGATAGTGGCGGGCGTCATAGACATAGGCGTCATCGCCGAACAACACGCGCTTGGCCCCTTGGGCAACCAGGCAAATGCTCGGTTCGTACAGCGCATTCTGCGGTGGGGTCGGTTTCTCATGTTGATAAAGCGACAGGCCCGGGATCGCGGATTCAAGCAAGGTGTTTTTCTCGGTCCAGCGGGCAATGCTCTTTCCCAAGGCTTCGACCGCTGTTCCCATGCGGTTGCTCATAATAAACCCCTCTCGTGCTCGCTTCGTAAATAATCCTTTTAAATAATACCTCGGAAATACTAACAATTCCCTCTCCGCATTACAAACATTTCTATGGCGTCTTTTAGGATCGGGCAAGAAATTGAGAGGAATGGTCTATAGCATTCGTCCGTTCGGGAGTACTATCCGAATAAAGGGTACACCATACGGAAAAAATGGTTGTAACGAACTCACCTCTAAGGAGATTACCATGAAATTTGAATTTCAGAATCCAACCCGTCTGGTCTTTGCCGCCGGCGCCCTCTCTCGCTTGGGCGAGGTGGCAAGCGCGCACGGTAAACGTGCCCTGCTGGTAACCGGCGGCGGCAGTGTCAAGCGCAGCGGCGTCTTTGATCGTGCCGTTTCCAGCCTGAAGCTTGCCGGTGTCTCGGTGGTGGAATGTTCCGGCATCGAGCCCAATCCGCGGATCTCGTCGGTGATTCGTGGTGCCGGGATTGCCAGAAGCGAAAAGTGCGATGTGGTCATCGCCCTGGGAGGCGGCAGCACCATGGATGCCTCCAAGGTGATCGCGGCGGCTGTTCTCTATGAAGGGGACCCGTGGGACATGTTCCTCCACGGGCAGGCGAACGTGCATGTACCGGCTTCGGCCCTCCCGGTCATTACCGTGCCGACACTGGCTGCCACCGGCTCGGAGATGAACTGCGGAGCGGTCATCAGCAATGAAGAGTCGAAAGTGAAGTCGTTCATACAGGCCGACTGCCTCTACCCCAGGGTCGCACTGGTGGACCCGGAGCTGACCCTGACGGTCCCGGCGGATCATACCGCATACGGCGTCTGCGACATGATCACCCATGTGACCGAGGGGTACTTCAACGGCGTCGAGGGGACGCCGTTGCAGGACCGCTTTGCCGAGGGGGTCATCCTCACCGCCATGGAGTGGGGTAAAAAAACGGTAGCCGACGGCAGTGATATCGAGGCCCGCGCCCAGGTCCAATGGGCATCGGTCGTGGCCCTCAACGGCTGGGTGCAGATCGGCACCGATGCGGCCTTTCCGGTGCACATGATCGAGCACACGCTGTCCGCCCTCCACGATATCGCCCATGGGGCGGGGCTGGCCGTGGTCAATCCGGCCTGGATGCGCTTTGCCGCCAAGGCGCGTCCCGCACGCTTCGCGCAGTTCGCCCAGCGCATCTTCGGGGTGCCGGCCCGGCCGGGGGACGAGCTCGGCTGCGCCATTGAAGGCATCGAGCGCTTCGAGGGGTTCCTCGCCTCCATCGGCTGCCCGGTGCGGCTGTCGCAGTTGGGCATCGGCGCTGCCCTGCTTCAGCAGTACGCTCAGGATACGCTGCACATCGTCCACGACGACCAGGGGCGTCTCCCCGGTTGTCCGCCCATGGGCGGAGCGGACATCGTCGACGTCCTGCGTTCGGCACTGTAACGGTTCCGGGTTGGGCCTTGCGGCAGCAAAATGATGGAGTCACGAACCGTCGAAGGAGATTGTACATGAAGACCACAGCAGTGCTTTTTTTGTCGCTTTTACTTGTCATTGCGGCGGGTGTTGTTACGGGCCGGGCATCGGCCGCCGAAGCAAGCAAGCCGTCGCAGAGCATATCCCCGGCCGGTTCACAGCCTTCCGTCAAAGGACCTGCCGCATATTTTACCGGTCAGGTCCGTGTTGCCCCCCTCTTCCCGGCACATGATGCGGCGCCCTATTCAGGTGGCCAGGTCACCTTCGAGCCGGGGGCCAGGTCCGCATGGCATACTCACCCGACAGGGCAGCATCTGCTCGTTACCGCCGGTGTCGGCCGGACCCAGGAATGGGGCGGCCCGATCGTTGAAATCAAGGCGGGAGACGTGATCTGGTGCCCGCCAGGGGTAAAGCACTGGCACGGGGCCGCACCCGCTACCGCAATGACCCATATCGCCATCACGGGTACCGTCAACGGCAAGAACGTCGAATGGCTGGAAAAGGTCACCGACGAGCAATACAACGGCAAACAGGGACGTACCCATGAATAGGAACATCAGTGTATTCCCGGCCGTCACGCTTGCCGCATTGTGCTGTTTTTCCACTATTTCGGAGGCGCAAAACATGGACAAGAATCTGGCTCTGAACGCCAAACAGCAAGGTATCGTCACCATTGCGGCCTTTACCGCCACCGGTGATCTGGAGCGGCTGAAGCCGGCATTGCATGAAGGCCTGGATGCCGGTCTGACCGTGAATGAAATCAAGGAGATCCTGGTGCAGTTGTATGCCTATACGGGGTTCCCGCGCAGCCTGAACGCGCTCAACGCCTTCATGGGCGTTATGGAAGAGCGGGGCCGGAAGGGGATCAGGGACAAGGCCGGCGAGGAGGCACGCCCCTTTCCCGCCACTAAAAGCAGCATGGAGCTTGGCACGGAAATCCAGACACGCCTGGCAGGAAAGCCGGTCACCGGGGCGATCTATACCTTTGCTCCCGCCATCGACCGGTTTTTGAAAGGACACCTGTTCGGAGATATCTTTGGGCGCGACAATCTGGACTTCCAGAACAGGGAGCTTGCCACTATTTCGGCTCTGGCCAACATGAAAGGCGTCGATCCCCAGCTGCAGGCCCATTTTGCCATCGGGTTCAACACCGGGCTCACAGAGGCTCAGATGAGGGGCCTGATAACCGTTTTCACGGTCAGGGTCGGTGAGAAAGAAGCCGAAAATGCCAATGACCTTTTGGGGAAGGCTCTCAGCAGCAGGGCAAAAGAGCGATCACTGAAATAAATCATGAAAATATGGCCTCCTCCCGGGAAACCGGTCCAGATTCTGGGGGAGTCCAGTGGGAACGAAACCCCTTCAGATCCGATTCTGAAGGGGTTTTTTGTTCATAGATGACCTGGTCGGCACGGCTCTGCCGAATAGGGGACCATGTCCGAAAATGGCAAGCACGGGTGCGCCGCACTATGGTATATTTCTTTTATCGAG
Source organism: Oryzomonas sagensis (assembly GCF_008802355.1). Classification (NCBI taxonomy): domain Bacteria; kingdom Pseudomonadati; phylum Thermodesulfobacteriota; class Desulfuromonadia; order Geobacterales; family Geobacteraceae; genus Oryzomonas; species Oryzomonas sagensis. Next base: position 875,756 of record NZ_VZRA01000001.1, read on the forward strand.
CAGGACGTTCGATGAAAGAGGGGGCCGCCCTGGCGTTCCTCTGCTACCCTGAGCCTGTGCACTTTGCTTGAGACGATAGGGGAGGAAAAACTATGAAACGGTATTGCACCATCCTGACGCCTCTGGGAGAAATGATCGCAGCGGTGGAGCAGGAACACCTCTGCGGACTCTGGTTTGTCGGTCAGAAACATGCCCCGGAACATTTCCGCGAGTGGCTGCCAGACCCGGATCATCAGGTTTTCACGGCGCTACGGGGGCAACTGGACGCCTATTTTGCCGGTCGACTGCGCCGGTTCGATCTGCCGGTCGCCCCTCGGGGAACGCCGTTTCAAATGGCGACATGGGCGTTGTTGCGTGCCATCCCCCCGGGGACGGTCACCACATACGGCGCCCTGGCCCGGCAACTGGCCCCGGAGCGCGAAGGGCGCATGACCTCTGCCCGGGCGGTGGGCGGTGCCGTGGGGCGCAATCCGATCAGCATCGTCATCCCCTGCCACCGCGTCGTGGGGGCGAATGGCTCCCTGACCGGTTATGCCGGCGGCCTGGAGCGCAAGGTCGCCCTGCTGACCCTGGAGAACGTTGCAAACTTGAAGATTTCAATCTAGAATAAGACGCATTGGTTGTCAGGGGGCCGTTTGAAGCATATGTATCCTTTTCCGGTTGATTTCATGAGGCACACGCATTAAAGATCTCGCTTTGTTAGTTCCATACCTGGGAGCGCTCTGCCGCCGTTATGCCGGCGGTGCTCTCTTTCTCCTGCTGACCAACGGCTTTGCCCTGCTGATCCCCTGGTTCATGAAGCTGGCCGTGGAGGGATTGCAGCATCCGGCCGCCGTACGCCTCTCCCCTGCCGCCTGCGCCGCGGTGATCGTTGCCTTGGCTTTGGCGCACTGCATCACCCGCATCTTTTCCCGCACCCTGATCCTCAACGCGGCCCGCATCATTGAGTTCCGTATCCGTGACGATCTTTTTCGCCGCCTGATGCTCCTCGATCTGCAGTATTTTTCCCGCAGCAGGACCGGCGACATTCTCTCCCGATTCTCCAACGACCTGACCAACGTCCGCATGCTGACCGGATTCGGGGCCATGAGCGCCGTAAACACCGTAATCCTTTATCTGGCGGCGGTGACGCTGATGGTGCGCATCCAGCCCTGGCTGACCCTGTGGGCCATACTGCCCTTTCCCCTGATGGTGCTGGTGGTCAGGCGGATCAGCCAGAGCATGTTCCTGCGCTCCCTGGCGGCCCAGGAGGAGTTGGCCCGCCTGTCGAGCATGGCCGAGGAGTCCGTCTCGGCGGTACGTCTGATCAAATCCTATTGCCGCGAAGATCATTTTCTGGGCCTTTTTGAAGCCATGTCCGGCAGCTATCTGCACCACAACCTGCGCCTGGCCCGGCTGCGCGGACTCGTCTTGCCGGTAATGGCTGCCGCCACCGGGGCCGGCACGCTGGTGGTGGTCTTTCTGGGGGGGCGCCTGGTCATTGCCGGGGCCATGACCTTGGGGGATTTTGTCGCCTTCAGCGGCTATCTGACCATGTTGGTTTGGCCGACGGCGGTGCTGGGGTGGATACTGACCCTGGCCCAGCGCGGCGCGGCCTCAATGGCGCGTCTGGCCGTGATTCTGACGGCCGAGCCGTCGGTTGGGGATGCGGCCGACGCGGAACCCCTTGAGGAGGTGCGGCAGGGGATCGAGTTTCGCGAACTGACCTTCGGCTACGGGAATGAGACCGTGCTGGAGCGGATTTCCCTCCATATTGCGCCGGGTGAAAAGGTGGGGATCACCGGGGAGGTCGGCAGCGGCAAGTCCACGCTCCTCAGGCTGCTGCTGCGGCTCGTGCCGGTGGGTGACGGGATGCTGTTTCTGGACGGCCGGGATATCAACCGCATCGCCCTGAACAGCCTGCGGCGCCTGATCGGATATGTGCCCCAGGAAGCCTTTCTCTTCTCCCGCAACATCCGGGAGAATATCGCCTATGGCCTGGCGGCGGGAGCCGAGGGGGCCATTATCGCCGACGCGGCGCGGCAGGCCGGGTTCCTGGAGGATGTGGGCAACTTTCACGACGGACTGGACACCATGGTGGGAGAAAAAGGCGTGATGTTGTCGGGCGGGCAGAAACAGCGGCTGTCCATCGCCCGGGCGCTGGCGACGGACCCGCGCATCCTGGTGCTGGACGACCCGCTTTCGGCCGTTGATGCCGGTCACGAGGAAGAGATCCTGGCGCAACTGGGGGTGTTCTACCGTAACAGGACCGTGGTGATCGTTTCGCACCGCCTGTCGGCTTTTCGCGATTGCGACCGGGTCGTTGTGCTGAAAAACGGCGGGATCGCCGAACAGGGAAGGCCTGCCGACCTGTTGGCGCAGGGTGGGCTGTATGCGCAGATGTATCGAAGCCAGCGTTTGCAGGAGGAACTGTTATAGCCGCGCGCTCCGGCTGACCGCTGCGGGGGCGGCTCAGGGCCTAAAACGGGTAGCCCAAGCCGACGAATATGGCCGGGCCATCCCGGCCGATCCCCATATCGACCCGGCCGATGATGTTCGGCCGGACAATGGCGCGGAAGCCGACGCCGGGGTTGAACTCGAAATTGTTGGCGCGGGCCTTGTCAAACGCCTCCATCACCGCCCCCAGATCGACGAACGGGGCGACCTCCCAATCTGCGGTTACGTTGAATATCTCCCAGCGGAAAAGCCTGATTCGTTCCTCAAGGTTGCAGAGCAGGAAGCTGTTGTCGATGAAACGGTTCCGGCCATACCCCCGCAGGGTGGTCTCCCCCCCCAGGATACTCTGTTCCAGGAAAGGAACGTCTTTCCCCAGGGTCTGATTGTACATAAGGCGAAAGACGCTGACGTAGCGGGCGTCGTCCAGGGGGAAGAACCCCTTGGCTTCTGCCTCGTAATGGCGGAAGTCCGCTGCTCCGCCGAGAGCCTTGAACGTGGGCTCAAAGGTGACCTTGGCAAAACCCCCGAAGGTCGGAGTGGTGGCGGAGTCCAGCGTGCTGTAGACCAGGGAGATGCGTTGGGAATGGGTGGCGAATCCGTTTATCCCCGGCACGTGCCCCGCGCTGAACTGGTCTTTGATATAGGGGATTCCCTTGACCGCGCCCGGGTCGATACCGACATCACGGTACCGTTCCCCCAGGACCACCTGGAAGTGGCGACCGATGTCATAGCCTACGGACAGGTTGAAACCGATTTCCGCGTCGGTGTAATTGGTTTCCCGTTGTTTGGGGCTCTTGGCTTCGAAACCGAAGAAACGGGCGGAGCCGTCGTTGAAGAGATAGGTCACGAGGTTCAATTCCAGATGCTTGTCAAAAAAGGTCTTATCGTGGAGTTTGATCTCGTAATCGTTGTTGATGATGGTGGATTGGGAGAGGTTGATCTCGGCGTTCCGGTCGGGAGTGGGATAAAATGCGCCGTACAGGGACGTGGTGACGCCGAAATTCGTGTTATGGTTCACCTGGGGGGCCAGGAGGGCGTTGATCTCGTCGTTTTTGTTGTGGAAGAGGAATGCGGTCAACGCGCCGGCGGTTATCCCCTCGTTGGGGCTGGAGGCAATGACCGGCAGCGGTATGGCGACCGCCTTGACCGGGGTGTTGCCGGTATAGGACGCAAATATGCCGGGGACCTTTTCCCGCGGGATATAGCTCGTACAGCCGCCGAGCAGCACCGCAAGGAACAGGAAAAATGTAAACGGAATCAGGCTTCTGCCTGGCATGTGGCACGATTTTGACATAAGTGATATATGTATCATTCTGTCGAGCAGAGTGTCAACGCCGCAGTTGTGAACAAGGTTATAGCGCTTGTTTCTGGCGTCCCCCTGAGCTATACTTTTGCATTATTCCGGCTAGGTAAGGGTCTCCATGAAGCTCAACGCCAAACTCGTCATTATCATGCTCACGCTGCTGGTGCTGGCCATGCTGACCCTCTTTATCCTCAACCAGTCCGCCCAGGACGACCTGGTGCGCGAGATCCAGGAAAGCTCCCAGGAGATCTCCAAAGCGGTCCAGATGAGTATCGCGGATCTTACCTCGGACGCGGAGACCTCCCGCCTCACCGATTATCTCCACAATGCCCGCGACAAGGGCATCAATGAAATCAACATCATCAGCAATGAAGGAGAGATCATCGACTCCTCCGACCCCGAGAAGATCGGCAAGAAGCGGGAGGTGAAGAAGCTGGAAAAGGGCATCCGGGCGGTCCAGCGCCCCATCGGCGGTTCCCTGCTTTCCCAGAGGCCCTATGAGGTGGTGGTTCCGGTCATCGTGGGCGATGAACAGCTTGGCTATGTGCAGATCAACATGCTGCTGGACAAGATTCGCGACATCCAGCATGCCAATTTCATCCGCCGCTTGTTTGCCACCAGCATGGTGTTCGTGGTCGGTATCGCCCTGACCATCTTTCTGGCGCGCCGTTATACGGACCCGATCCATCGGTTGGTCGATGTCTTCAAGCGGGTTTCGTCGGGGGATCTGTCGGTGACCATCACCGCCGACAGCAAGGATGAGATCGGCGATCTGGCCACCGGCTTCAATACCATGGTGGAGAAGCTGCGTGAACGCGAGGTGTTGGAAAAACGGCTCTATGAGGCCGAGCATCTCTCCCGTGTCGGCCAGTTGGCGTCGGGCATTGCCCATGAGATCCGTAACCCTCTGAACTATATAAGCCTTGCCATCGACCACTTGCGGGCCGACATGCTCCCCCTGTGCGGCGAGCGCCAGGAAGAATTGGAGGATCTGGCCGGCAAGATCAAGGAAGAGGTGCGCCGGGCCAACTATATGGTGCTCAACTTCATGAACTACGGGCGGCCGCTCAAGCTGCGCCGGGTGCTGATCCCCTATGAAGACATCCTGGCAAAGACCTTGCCGCTCCTGAACGAGCGGCTGTCGGAGCAGCGCGTCGTCCTGGAGCAGCGTCTTGCCCCCGGCCTGCCGCCCCTGTGGGTCGATCAGGAGTTGCTGCGCAACTGCATCATCAACTTCGTCAGCAATGCCGCCCAGGCCATGAATGAGGGGGGCACCATCATCCTGGGGGCTGCCAGGGACGAGGCGTCCGGGCGGGTGCGCTTGACCTTTGCCGATCAGGGCAAGGGGATCAGCGCGGAAGATCTTGCCAAGATATTCCAGCCCTATTTTACCACCAAAGATGTGGGCATCGGCCTGGGCCTGGCGATAACCGAGCGTATCATCAAGGAGCATGGCGGCGAAATTCTGGTGGAAAGCCGGCTTGGCGAAGGCACGACATTTACCGTGACGCTGCCGCTTCAGCCGGAGGAGCCGGACAATTCCACAGAACAGGGGGCCGTGTAGTGGCTGCCACACAGGGAAGCATATTGATCGTCGATGACGAAAAGGGGCAGCGGGAGATTCTCACCGTTATCCTGAAGAAGGAGGGGTACGACGTCGCCGACGTACCCGGGGTGCGCGAGGCTTTGGAACAGTTGGACCGGCGGGAATTCGACCTGATCATGACCGACCTGAAGATGCAGGGGCAGAGCGGCCTTGATCTCCTGGAGGCGATTCAGGCCGCCGATCCACAGCAGTGTGTCATCATTATGACGGCGCATGGGACCATTGACTCGGCGGTGGAGGCCATGAAGAAGGGGGCCTTCGATTATCTGGAAAAACCGCTGGAACGGGACAACCTGATCCTCACCTTGCGTCGGGCCTTCGAACGCATCGGGCTGGTCCGGGAGAACCGGGTCCTGCTGAAGCGGGTCGAGCAGATTCAGACCATCCCCACGATCCTGGGCGAACATCCGAAGATGCGGGAGGTCTTCCGCATTGTGAGCAAGATCGCCGCGACCAATTCCACGGTGTTGATCGTGGGCGAATCGGGCACCGGCAAGGAGTTGGTCGCCCGGGCCATTCACGACGGCAGCCAACGGCGGGACAAGCCGTTTATGGCCATCAACTGCGCGGCAATACCCGACTCCCTGATTGAAAGTGAACTTTTCGGCCATGAAAAGGGGAGCTTTACCGGGGCCAACGCCCGCGAGATCGGCATCTTCGAGGCGGCCAACGGCGGCACGGTGTTCCTGGACGAGATCGGCGAGATGAATGTGGCCATGCAGGCCAAGCTGCTGCGGGCCATCCAGGAAAAGGAGATTCGCCGGGTGGGGGGCAAGGTCAACATACCGCTGGATGTGCGCATCCTTTCCGCCACCAACAAGGAGTTGGAACAGGAGACCAGACGGGGCAACTTCCGCGAGGATCTTTTTTACCGCCTCAATGTGATCCGCATCAATCTGCCCCCGTTGCGCGAACGGGGCGGCGATGTCAAAACTTTGGCAGAATATTTCGTGAAAAAGTACAGCCAAGCCTCCGGCATAGGGGTGGAGGGCATTTCCCGGCCGGCATTCAAATTGCTTATGAATTACACGTGGCCCGGCAACGTGCGCCAGTTGGAGTCGGTCATCGAGCGTTCCGTGTTGATGGCGGAGAGCAATTACATCGAGCCGGAAGACCTGCCGGCCGAGGTGACCGCGACATCTGCCCTGGGCGGCGGCATCCCCTTTGAGCTGCCGCCGGAGGGGATCGCCTTCGAGGAACTGGAAAAGGGGATCATCGTCAAGGCCATGGAGCGGGCCGATTGGGTGATCGGCAAGGCGGCTCCGCTTTTGGGGATGAGCTACAAGACCCTCCAGTACCGCCTGGAGAAGTTCGGCATCGAGAGACCCGAGCGCCGCCCGAAACTATAGCAGGCTGCCCTGCCGACAGAGATTGTTATGCCAAGCCACCAGAACGCAGCAATCATAACCTCCCAGACTATCCACGCGCTCGGCATGACGCTGTTGCAGGCGGGCAAGGCCGACGAGGCGGCCTTCCAGTTCAGGAAGGCGCTCAGCCTGGCGCCCGGCTTTACGGACGCCTACCTCTGTCTGGGGCATTGTCTTCACCTTGCAGGAAGGTTCGATGAAGCCCTCGAGGTGTATGACCGGGCGTTGCGGATTGCCCCGGATAGTGCCCCTGTCTGGAACAACCGGGGTAATGCGCTCTTGGAGCTGTGCCGGTATAACGATGCGGCAGAAAGTTATTCCCGGACCCTGGAGCTGGCCCCTGGCTTCCACGACGCCCGAGTGGCGCTGGGCACCTGCTATCAGGCCTTGGGGCAGTTCGCAAAGGCGCAGGCTGCCTGCGAGGCTGTTTTGCGGGTAGAGCCCAACCACGCCGAAGCCCACTGGAACCGCGCCCTGCTGCTCCTCCTGCATGGCGATTACCACGAGGGGTGGCGGGAGTACGAATGGCGCTGGCTGAAACGCAACTTTACGTCGCCGCTGCGGGATTTTGCCCAGCCCCGCTGGCAAGGTGAGCCCATTGGCGGCAAGACCCTTCTGATCCATGCCGAACAGGGATTTGGCGATACGCTCCAATTCTGCCGCTACGTCCCGCTGGTGGCTGCCCTCGGCGCCCGGGTCGTCTTCGAGTGCCACCCGCCGTTGGCGCCGCTGATGAATATGGCGGGGGTGCGGGCGGTCCCCATGGGTGAGCCGCTTCCCCCCTTTGATCTGCACGTGCCGCTCCTCAGCCTGCCGATGCTCTTTGGAACGAGGGTGGAGACCATTCCCGCGGAGGTCCCCTATCTGACGCCCCCTGCGGCTCGTCTCCCTTTCTGGCGCGGTCTCGTTCCAAACGAGGGACGCTTGAAGGTCGGCCTCTGCTGGGCTGGCAAGTCGTATCCCGATCCCGGCCGGAGCTGCCCGCCGGAGTTACTGGCACCCTTGGCGGCAGTAGAACCGATCTCCTGGTATTCGCTTCAGTTCGGCCGGGAGGGGGCGTTGCCGTTGCCGATGGCCGATCCAACGGGCCATGTCGGGGATTTCGGCGATACCGCCGCCCTGATTACCCAACTCGACCTGGTCATCACCGTGGATACGGCCGTGGCGCACCTGGCAGGGGCTTTGGGAAAGCCCGCCTGGGTCATGCTGCCCCATGCCCCGGACTGGCGCTGGATGACAGGGCGGGAGGACTCTCCCTGGTATCCGTCGCTGCGCCTTTTCCGTCAGGCGAGGCCTGGTTCGTGGCGGGAGGCCGTCCAACGGGTGGCACATGCCCTGGAGAGCCGGGCAAGGTCGGCTCGTCTTGCTCCCGCAGGCTGATGTTCTGCCGCCTGGGGCGCCCGAAGCCGTTCATGGCAATCTAATAACTAAACAACGAATTCTTTGTGCCGATAGTATAAGTTATGGGGCATTGCTCTGCAACAAGAGACCGAGGAGAAACCCATGAGTTCTTCAACTTCTGATTACACCGTTTCCTTTGATCTGACATCCATCTATCAAAATGTGCAGGATCAGCGCACACAGTTGGCTCAGTACGCCATCATGCAGGCGGCGACCTATATGCAGAACAACAAAACAGACCAGGCGGTCGCGGCCTTCAAGAAGGCCTTGGGCCTGGATCCACAGAACACCACCGCGTACAACTATTTAGGCCAGATATACATGTCCCAGGGAAAGAATGCCGATGCCGTCAAGGCGTTCCAGCAGATCATACGGATACAATCCAATGCCGCGACCGCAGACAGTTCGTCCACCGCGCCGACGTTGGCGGACGCCCATATCAGCCTGGGAAACGCCTATTTGCAGAATAAACAGTACACCCAGTCCGAGAAGGAATATAAAACAGCTGCGCGGTTGAATCCTCAAAATCCGGTTGCCGTTTACACCTTGGGGCAACAATATATCACACAAAATCGCCTCAGCGAGGCGGAAGCGCAATTTAAGAAGGTGCAGAAGTTATCCCCCAAGGATGGCAATGTCTACTATGCCCTGGGACAGGTTTACAACAAGGAGGGGAAATACGACGAGGCAGCAACAAATCTGGAGAAATCCCTTACCCTGAAAACAAAGTTTCCGTCTGCCAACTATGAACTCGGCGTGGCCTACAACGGGTTGGGCAGGACTGCCGACGCCAAGAACCAGCTGTCCATTCTGAAGAACACGGATACCACCCTGGCTTCACAGCTGCAGTTTCTCATCAACAAGCCGCAGATGGTCGCTATCAACACCACCGCCCCCGGAGCATTCAACGACATCCTGGGGCCGAGTACCCCCCTCTGGTATCTTGATTCGTCTCTGACCGCGCCCAACAGTTCAAAGACCTATTCGGTAACCATCAGCTTCACCAATGCCATGGACGTGTCCTCCATCACCAACCCGCAAAACTGGTCGATTTCACGCTCGAACAGCACGGCAGGGGGCTTCTACAATAACATGATGCCGGTAAGCGCCAAGGACGTCACAATCCTGAATACCCCTCAGTCGATCACCTATAACCCCCTCACCAACGAGGCGACCGTGAATTTCCGCATCAGCCAGAATGCAGCAGGTACTGCGGTAATCGACCCGTCCCATATCGTCTTCAAGTTCAACGGGAAAGACGCAAGCGGTCGGAGCATGGATCAGACTGCGGACGAGGTCGACGGAGCCAGCACCACCCCGTTCTAAGGTTTTTTGATTGTATTGCAACGGTTTTTTCTCTATATAATTAAGAATATACCGTAATTTTAATCTGTGAGAGGTCGCATGTCGTTACCTACCAACCAAAATTTGATTGCCATCGAGGGCGCTGCCACCTATGAGCGGATTCTTGCGGCTATTCGTGATATCGAAATCGAAGAGGCGATCCGGCACCTCCAGGATTTTTTGAAGATCTACCCGGAATTTGCCCAGGCTCACAACGATCTCGCGACGCTCAATTATCGAACCGGCAATAACCTCAAGGCCCTGGCCCATTATGAAAAGGCCCATAAACTGGACTCCGCGAACATAACCTACCGCAAGAATCTGGCAGACTTCTACTTTGTCGAATTGGGGTGGTCCGACGACGCCATCTACACCTATCTGGATATCCTCAAGGACAATCCGTTCGACGTTGAGGCCTTAAACTCCCTGGGCTCCATCAGTCTGCGCCTGGGACGCCGGGAACAGGCCCGGCAGTATTTCTCCCGGTCCCTGCAGCTTGACACCCGCAACGGTGATGCCAGGCAGGCCCTGCTGCAGTTAGGCGCGCAGCCTTCGAACGACCCCTGTCCGCCCCCTGAGGCTTTTTCTCCCGTCCCGGGAGAGGTGCAGCCGGCGGCAGCCGCTCCCGTCACTCCGGCAGCGCCAATCGTTTTCCCCGGGGTGCCCGAACCGGCGCGCTCTCCCGAAGAGCTTCACCGGGCTGCCCTGACCCTTGCCAACGACGGGAAACCCCAGGATGCGGTCAGGCTGCTTGAACAATTGCTGGAGCAGTACGGCAATTACGCGCCCGCTCATAACGACCTGGGGGTCCTCTATCAGCAACAGGGCGACTTGCGGCGTTCCCGCCGCCACCACGAAGAAGCGGTCCGGCTTCAGCCCGTCAGCACCGTCTTTGCAAAGAATCTTGCCGACGTCCTCTGCATCGGTTTTGGGGAGGTTGAAGAGGCGCTGAAGATCTATGTTCGACTTCTGACCGCCGCCCCGCAAGACATCGAGATCCTCATGGCCCTCGCCACCATCTGTCGGGAGGTGGGGCAGGAGTCCGACGCCCGTTTTTTCCTGGAGCGTATTCTCGCCGTGCAGCCATGGAATAACGATGCGCGCGCGACCCTCGCGGTTTTAGAAGGCCACCTGGGAGCTGAGAGTTGAGATGAAGGTTTCCATGCCCAGCGGGCGAACCCACGGGTGGGGGGTCGCCGGGGAGTACTTGACGAAGGAAATTGCGAAGCTGCCGCCGCTTGACGGCGTGACCCTGCACTGTATCAGCGGCCATGACTTTCGCCCCATGCAGCCGGCGGATTGGGATCGGATCAACATCGGCTACTGTTTCTTCGAAAATGATATCGAAGCCCTCCGGCATACCCGTCGGGCTGCCCGCGAATGGGACTTCATCGTCGCCGGTTCGTCGTGGTGCGAGCACCAGTTGCGGATCGGCGGGGTTCGGCAGACAGCCACAATCCTTCAGGGGATCGATCCGGACAACTTTTACCCGACGCCCTTTCTTGAAGACGACAGCAGGTTCATAGTCTTCTCGGGCGGCAAGTTTGAGTTCCGCAAAGGGCAAGACCTGGTGATCGCCGCCATGCGTACGTTCATGCAGCGCCATCAGGACGCCTGCCTGGTCTGTTCCTGGATCAATCAATGGCCTTTTTCCCTTGCCACAATGGCCAACTCCCCCCACATCTCGTTCCGGTTGACAAACGACGACTGCCTGACGATCCTGCAGCGGACACTTCACGAAAACGGCATACCTCTGGAGCGGGTCTGCCTGACCCCCCTTGTCGACAATGCCCAGATACGGCAGATTTACCAGCAGAGCGACATCGGCATCTTCCCCAACCGTTGCGAAGGCGGCAACAATATGGTCATGTGTGAGTATATGGCCTGCGGACGGACGGTGATTGCCAGCGATGCCACCGGCCAGGCGGACATTATAACCGGCCGGAACGCCTTTGCCCTTGCCGACTATACGCCTCTGCTGGTCAAGGACGCTGCGGGGCAGCCAAGCGGCATCTGGCATGAACCGTCCGTCGAAGAGCTTATCGAACAGCTGGAATCGGCCTACCGGAACCGGGACATCCGCCGCCACAAGAGCGCCGTTGCCGCCGAGGACATGAAAAGACTGGCGTGGGACAAAGCCGCGCACCAATTTCATTATATCGCCACGAAGCTCAACAATGCGGCCGCATTCGGCCATTCAAGAACGTGAGAACTATTTGATGGATGTTTCATTCAAAGGGATTGCCCGCCTTGTCTCCTTTGTGGATAAAATCGAGAGTGAAACCTATGTATTTCGGGGACAGCATGCAAGATATGAAAATATGGCTTAGCTACGTAGCGTACCCGGTAACGACAGCAGTCTATTTCGAACGGGCGCTGCGCAAAATGTGCCGAACCACCACCGTTGGACCTCCCCTCCCTGCCGATCTCATCGACCGATGGCAGCTGCATAATATGAAGCTGCCACTTAAGGAACAGGACATTTCGACTGATTTTGTCCCGGACATGGCCGCGATCCTCGGCGATACCGCTTCCATCGAGCATCCCGACCTCTACCTCTGGATCGAATCCGTGCCTGGTCACTTCCCCCGGAACCTGGCGGCACTCAAATGCCCGAAGGCTTGTTATCTCATCGACAGCCATCTGAGCCTTCCCCTGCATCTCGAGTGGGGGAAGAACTTCGATATGGTATTCATCGCCCAGCGAGAATACCTGGAGGAATTCCGACGGCACGGAATCCGGGCTTTCTGGCTGCCGCTCGGTTGCGATCCGGAGGTTCACAAGAAGGCTGGCTCGGAAAAAAAATTTGAAATCAGCTTTGTCGGCGGAATCCCGCAGGGGTCCAGGAGGCAGCGACTCCTCGCGACGCTGGACGCGCAGTTGCCGATTCATTACGAACGCTGCTTCTGGGACGATATGGCCCGGCTCTTCTCTGAATCGAAAATAGTTTTTAACGAAGCGGTCCGCAATGATCTGAACATGCGGGTCTTCGAGGTCATGTCCACCGGTTCTTTTCTCCTGACCGATCTGGCAAGGAACAGCGGCCAGGACACCCTTTTCAGGGATGGTGAGGATTGCGCGGTATACCGGGATAACGAGATCGTCGACGTGGCCCGCTTTTATCTGGAAAACCAGGCGCTACGGGAGCAGATGGCTGCCCGCGGACAACGCCTTGTTCACAACGCCCATACCTATGGGCATCGGGTCGAAGACCTGCTGGCGGTTGCACTCGGCGGTAAGCCGGACACCTTTTCTGCGGAAGAGTTGCGGGAACGTTCCCTCGTCGGCGTGCCGCCGGTGGATGCCGGGGTCCACGATTCCGCCTGCATCAGCACTGCCCGGCGCAGCTTCGTCATCCCGGTGCTCGACATGTCACCGGCGAGCGAATACAACGTCACCACCCTGTTGCGCGACCTGGAAGGGGTGGAGGGCGACGTGATCGTGGTCTTCAACGGCCAGGAGGTGGCGGAGCAGCTTAAAGGGCACCCCCGCATCGACCGCTACGCCATCATGAAACAGAACATCGGCGTTGCCCGGGCCTGGAACCTGGGGCTGGAGATGGCGGCGACACCGACCGTCTTCATCATGAACGCCGACCTCCATGTGGAGCGGGCCGCCATAGAGGCGCTCGAGCAGGCGTTGCACTCCCTGCCGGATGCCGCCTGTGTCGGCCCCCAGGGGAGCTTCCTCAATTTTGCCCTGACAAGGGATTACCTCTATTTCGACAAGGGAAGTTTCAGCCATCCGATTAAGGTGGATGCCGTCTCAGGGTTCTTCTTTGCGGTCAAACTGGAACATTTCAGCGCCAAGTTGATCCGCTTTGAAAACGGATTCACCCCGTGTTATTTCGAAGAGTGGGATTTGGGACTGCAGATCAAACAGGCTGGCCTTGAGTCCTACATCGTACCCACAACCGCCTATGACCACCACTGGAGCGGCACCATTCGGGCGCTGAGGGAGATTTCCTTCTATGAACGGGCCGAAACAGCCGGCGAAATCCTTGTGCGTAACCGAAAGGTTTTCTTGAACAAGTGGCGGGGAATCGCTGGCCGCGCCGGCAATCAATCTCTGTTCGAGAGCAGATTCCCGGCATACGTTGCGGATCAGGCGCAGGCCCTGATAGCCGAAGGACGGCAGGACGATGCCGGCAAGCTGCTTGCCGAGGCGTCGCTGCGCTATGGAGACGATCCATTAATTGCAGCCTTGCGACGGTTTATCGAGATCCAGGCATGTAAGTCCGATAAGCTCCTGCAAGGGATGGAGGCGTGATCTCGTGATAAATTATATGCTCGGCAAATTGACAGAACAGGTGCGTGAGTCGGTAACCCTGCAGAAGGACGGGGATCTGGCCGCTGCATTTGGTGGGTATGAGCTTGTTTTCGAGGCACTTCGATTTTACGAGGGGCTTGGCTACGGTAAAGAGACGGAAAATATTCAACGGTTGGCGCTCGAGGCCCAGCCGAGCCCGATGATGACCCTTTATTGCCATAGTTTGATTCTTTTTCACCGTCGGCACTATACCTGTGCCCTGGAGGCAATCGAGGCCGCTCTGGCGGTAGCACCGGAGATAACGATGCTACACGCGCTCAGGGGTAGGGTCCAGACCGCTCTGGGAGACTTGCCGGGCGCATATGAAACATTTAGCCAAATCCAGTCACGTGATCCCGCCTTCGGCGGAGCGGCCGACAGTCTTTTTGTGCTCACTGCGGAAAAAGAGATGCCGGGAGAAGATTACTACGACTGGCTGCAACATTTTCATAACTGGTTGCGTCCGGCCAGTTATGTCGAGATCGGCCTCGGGCATGGCCGGTCACTTGCCCTGGCCGGTCCAGATACAAAGGCGATTGGGGTCGATCCATACCAGGGATTCTGGGGGCGTCTGAACTATGTCTGCCCCCACGGCCCGGCTACGCTCTTCCCGTTGACGAGCGACGACTTCTTTGCCCAATATGATCTGCGCGAAGTCATGGGGCGGGAAACGTTTGATTTGGGATTTATCGACGGCCTGCACCTGTTCGAACAAGCCCTGAAGGACTTCATCAATCTGGAGCGTTATGCCAGAAAGGATTCGGTCATACTGATCCACGATTGCCTGCCAATTGCCCCAGTCGTTGCGGAGCGGGAGCGCTGTACCGGTTTCTGGACCGGCGATGTGTGGCGGATCATCCCCTGTCTCAAAACATTCAGGCCGGATCTGAAAATCATGACTATCCCGACCAAGCCTTCAGGGTTAGGGGCTGTGACCAATCTCGATGCCGCGTCGACCGTTTTGGCGGATCATTATGATGAAATAGTCCATTATTACCTCTCCCTCAATTGCCCGGAACGCTTTGATCAGCGTCGGGTAGTATGCAACGTGGGAATTGCGGATGAGGATTATGTCCAAGGAATTTTTGCGGGCAGCACAAATAGAACGGATATATAACTCGCCGGAGTAACGGCTAATAAACGGTGGCGGTACAAATTGACAGCGCAGGAGACTTGATTTCGATGGCTAATCATATTCAAACCATCTTCAACTCACCAAAAGAGCTAAACAGTGACGCTGAAGACTTCTATAGAGATTACTGGACCGACTCCGGTGTTGTAAAAAAAGAAACCATCGCAAAGAACAGGGCCATAATCGGCAAATTTTTTCCTCAAGGACTTTCTGGTAAAAAAATACTTGAGATAGGTGTTGGTGGAGAGGGGGGAACCCTCCTCCTGTTGAAGGACAACAATGAAGTTCATGGTCTGGATGTGTCGGATTCTGCCATAAGTAATTGTCACCGATTTGGTATTAACGTGACAAAGGTCAATCTGGACAGTGGGTTAGTACCATTTCAGGCTGATTATTATGACGTTGTCTTTGCTTTTGAGGTTTTCGAGCACTTTGCCAATCCCCAACATGCCATCGAAGAAATCAGGAGAGTTTTGAAGCCTGGTGGAATTTTTATCTCCAGTATTCCTGCCACCTTTACGTATCATTGGCCACGCCTTTTTTATGCAGACCTTTTTGAAAAGGGGAATTATGAAGATTTTCTCATAATAAATGAGTTTAGAGTTACCTGTTTCAATGATTGGATGATACATAATCGTTATGGGAAGTACAAAATCTCTCCCGATGTTACCTCTTGGAGTTGGTACTGCTTATCTGAAAAGTTGGGGTCGGAAGATGCGCAGGGCTATTTTGATGCAGGACTGCATTTTTGGGAAAAGCGCAATGAACTCGGCATCAGAACCAGACCGATTGAAGCAATTGATTTGTTCGGAAAAAGTTTAAAGTCTGCGCCGGACAAAACCGATGCCAAGTTATATATGGCCCATGCATTGCTTTATCGTGCGATTAATGGCGATCGCGATGAGTTTATCAAGCGCGTAGAGGAAATCATCGCTCACCTGATGACTCGGGATGGCGGTACTAATATTGAATACTTGTCAAGGCTACTATTGATCAACGTGGAAGCAAACAGATTGGGATTACAACTTATACATCCAGATGATTATAATAAGCTAAAAATAAAACTGAGTCAGACGGATGGCACTAAAGCAATTATTGAAGAGATAAACCGCGAAGAAGAGATCAGCGCGCATCTTGCCTCTTGTCAGCTGTGACCCAAATGATAAATATGAATAAATGGTTGAAATGAGTGAGAGAACAGATAGCGACCGACATCCCCGAAATTTGGTTTAATTGCGGTGTTACCGCTACGGCGCGGGGCGATTATGCCCACGCTGAAAACTGTTTCCGCCGGACACTGGCTTTTGTACCAAACTCCCTGGAAACCCTGCTGAACCTTGGGTATGTGCTGGGCGAACAGGGAAAGGCGGAAGAGGCGCTCGGCTGCTACGAATCGGTCCTGGCCGAGGCTCCTGGAAACGCCAAGGCACGCTACAACAGGGCTGCACATCTTCTCCGCAGGGGGGATCTGGCTGCCGGATTTTCCGACTACGAGGCTCGCTTTGCCGCCATTCGGGATGTGGACTGCCGCCCCTACCCCCAGCCCCGCTGGGACGGTTCCCCTCTAAACGGCCGCAGCATCCTGGTTTACTGCGAGCAGGGGTTCGGCGACGCGATCCTGTTTGGCCGATACGTGCCGCTGCTGGCCGGCCAGGGCGGAAAGGTGGTGCTGGAGGCGCAACCGCCGCTGTTGTCCCTCCTGGCGACGCTGCCCGGCGTCGACAGGGTTGTTGCAAAGTCCGCAAATCCGCCGGTCACGGATTGTCATATCCCCCTGCTCACTCTCCCCCACCTCTTCGGGACGACCCTGGAAACCATTCCCGTCTCGGTACCGTACCTTTTCCCCTCTGAATCTCTGACCTCAGTCTGGCGCGCGCGTACAGCATCTGAGCCGGGTATCCTGCGTATCGGCCTGGTTTGGGCCGGCAAGGAACGCCCCTACCCCAACCGCTCCTGTCCCCCCGAATGCCTCGTGCCGCTCCTGGCCACGCCGGGAGCCCGCTTCTTCTCCCTGCAGATCGGCGAACGGGAGCGGTTTCCCCTTCCGCCGGAGTTTGCCGCAGGGGTGATCGACCATACGGATGGCATCAGGGTCTTTGCCGACACCGCCGCCCTGATCCTCACCCTCGACCTGGTCATCACCATCGATTCCGCAGTTGCCCACTTGGCTGGCGCGCTCGGCAAGCCGGTCTGGACTCTCCTCCCCTGTGCCGCGGACTGGCGCTGGCTGGAAGACCGGAGCGACTCCCCCTGGTATCCGACCATGCGGCTGTTCCGGCAACCGGCCCCAGGCGATTGGGGGGCGGTGATTAATGCGGTCGCAGGAACGTTACGCGCCGTGACAACGCACGAAGCAGTGGCGGCCGCCTTGACGGACGAGCAGTGCGATTCCCTGTTCCGGGGGGCCATGGAATCCCTCGAGCACAACGTCCCAGACGCCGCTGCCGCCCAATTTCTCAAACTCCTGCCGTTGTTCCCGGACAATCCGGCTGTCTGGTTCAACCTGGGGCGCGCCCGCCGTCTCCAAAGAAACCGTGCCGATGCGGAGAAGTGCTTTCGCCGGGCGCTCCTCTTGAAACCCGACAGCCCCGACATCTGGCTCGCCCTGGGCCGCCTCTACCTGGAACTGAAGGCGTTCGAGGAGGCGGAGACGTGCTTGGGGAAGGCGCATGAACTCGCGCCGGGATCGGTTGATATCTTGCTCGACCTGGGTGCTGCATTGGTCCCCCAGGGGAAAACAACAGAAGCCTTCTGCTGCGACCAGAAGATCCTCGCCATCAAGCCAGACTGCACGGAAGCCATCTATAACATGGGGTTTTTGCAGCTGCGTAGCGGTGATTTTCTGTCCGGCTTCGCCAACTTCGAACAGCGCCTTTCCATAGAGAGGTTTCAGATCGACCCGCGCATCTATCCCCAGCAGCGGTGGGATGGTTCCCCCCTGGCGGGGAAAACCATCCTCGTGTTTGGGGAGCAGGGCATGGGTGATTCAATCCAGTTTTCCCGCTACATCCCCCTGATCGCCCAACGCGGCGGCAAGGTCGTTTTTGAAGTCGAGAAGCCGCTTGTCCCGCTGTTCAACTCTCTCCCCGGCGTGGCACGGGTTGTAGCGAAATCCGGGACGCCGCCGGCCACGGATGTGTACATCCAATCACTCAGCCTCCCGCATATCTTCCACACAACTATCGACACCGTGCCAAACCGCGTCCCGTACCTCACCCCTGAGCCGTCAAAGGTGGCGGCGTGGCGACAGCTGCTGGCGGGCGATTCTGCATTCCGTGTCGGGTTGGTCTGGCGCGGCAATCCCCTGAATCCGCTGGACCAGGACCGTTCCAGCTCATTGGCGGCATTTTCGCCACTCGCGGCTCTGGACGGCGTCAGCTATTACAGCCTCCAGGTGGGACCCGCGGCGGAAGAGGCTGCGTCTCCGCCCGCAGGCATGGAGATCACGGACCTGACCAGCCGGTTGGAAGACTTCTCCGATACCGCCGCCTTGATCGCCAATCTCGACCTGGTCATAAGCATCGAGACGGCGGTTGCCCATCTGGCCGGCGCCCTTGGCAGGCCGGTCTGGGTGCTGTTGTCCCATAATCACTGTTGGCGCTGGCTTGCCGGGCGGGATGATTCGCCCTGGTATCCCACCATGCGCCTGTTCCGGCAGGAGCGCCCGGGGGATTGGGGCGGAGCGGTCCAACGGGTCAAGAACGCCTTGGAGTCATTGGTACGTGAACGAGCAAACTGAACAGGGCCATATGGATATCGAATCATGCTATCAGCTCGGAGCGCTGCTCAAGGAACGGGGAGACCTCCCCGGGGCGGAGCGTTGCTTCAGGCGGATCGTGGAACAGGCCCCCGAGCTCCCGGACCCGCAGCACAGCCTGGGGGTCGTGCTGCAACTTCAGGAGAGGCTGTCGGAGGCCATCGAGCACTATCGGGCCGCCATCGCCCTCGATCCCTGTTTTGTGAAGGCCCGCTACAACCTGGCCACGGCCCTCTGGCGGAGCGGTTCGTACCAGGAGGCAATGGCTTGTGCCCGCAAGACCATAGACCTCGATCCGGCACATGCCGAGGCCCACGGGCTGCTCGGGCAACTCGCCCTCCTGACCGGAGATCTCGGCCACGGGTGGGATGAGTACGAGTGGCGCTGGGACACGAGAGAGGGCAGTACCAAGAAACAGGACCTGGGCCGGCCCCAGTGGGATGGTTCTCCGTTGGCGGGTAGAACGCTCTTGATCCATATGGAGCAGGGGCGGGGCGATATGATCCAGTTTATCCGGTATGCCCCGCTGGCGGCAGCCACGGGAGGACGGGTCGTCGTCTGCGCCCTCCGGGAACTGGTGGCGCTTTTGGCAACCGTCGAGGGGATAAGCCAGGTCGTGGATCGCCAAGGGCCGTTGCCGGAGTTCGATGTCCACATCCCCGTACTCAGTCTCCCCCGCGTTTTGGGGACGACCCTGGAAACGGTTCCCAACCGGGTTCCCTATCTGAGGCCGGACCCGGCAAAGGTCGCGGCGTGGCGGCAGCTCATGCCGGCCAACGGGCGGGTGCGCGCCGGCCTGGTCTGGGCCGGCCAGGAAAAACCGGACCCCTTCCGTTCCATGCCCCTGAGCGCGTGTGCCCCGCTCCTTTCCCTCCCGCACGTGGACATCTACTCGCTGCAAATGGGCAGGGGCGTGGAGGAGATGGCGTCTCTCCCGGCGGGGTGCGCGATCATCGATCACACCGCACGGATTTCCGATTTTGCCGATACCGCGGCACTGATCGCCAATCTCGACCTGGTCATCACCATCGACACTGCCGTGGCCCATCTGGCCGGCGCACTCGGCAAGCCGGTCTGGGCATTGTTGCCGTTCGTGCCGGACTGGCGCTGGCTGCTGGCGCGTGACGACTCCCCCTGGTATCCCACCATGCGCCTGTTCCGGCAACGGTCTCCCGGAGATTGGCCCGATGTCGTGGAACGGGTTCGGGAAGCGCTGGGGCAGCAGTTCGGCAGCCCTGCCTTCCATAATCAGCGGGGCATTGCACTGTTGCAGGCAGGGCAAGCCGGAGAGGCCGAGCAGGCCTTTTCCGCGGCCATTGCCTGCGCCCCGGATTATGCCGAGGCCCACAGCAATCTCGGGGCAACCTACGATAACCAAAAGAGATACGGGGAGGCGCTCGCCAGTTACCGGACCGCCCTCGCGCTCAGACCTGATTTCGTCCAGGCCCTGTTCAACATGGGCAATGTCCATCGGGAGTTGGGTGAGCTTGCCGAGGCGCGGCGTTGCTACGAACAGGTTCGGGAGTTGTCGCCGGGCCTGCTGCAAGCAGACCTCTGCCTGGCGCAGATCTGGAAGGAAGAGCGGGACTTCGCGCGGGCACGCGGCTGCGTGGAGCGGGTACTGGCGCTCAGGCCCGATGACGCCTCTGCCCTGCACAGCCTGGGAGAAATCTGTCAGGCCGAGGAACGGTTTCCGGAGGCGATCGAGGCCTACCAGCGGGCGTTGGCGATCGAGCCGGGCAACGTCAAATCACAGAATATGCTCGGCATGGTCTTTCACCTGGTCGGCAGTCTCGAGGCCGCTGAGGAGTGTTACCGGAAAGCGCTCGCAGCCAAGCCCGACGCCCTGACGGTGCTCAACAACCTGGGGGCCGTCTATCAATCCCAAGGGCGATTTCCCGAATCGGTGGCCGTGCTGCGCCAGGCTGTTGCCGTTGATCCCTCCTATGCGGAGGCGCACTGGAACCTGGCGCTGTCGCTCCTTGCCGGTGGCGAGTACCGCGAGGGGTGGCTGGAGTACGAATGGCGCTTCAAAAAATCCAATCCGGTCCCGGAACGTCATTTTGACCGACCCCGCTGGGATGGTTCCCCCCTTGGCGGCAGGACCATTCTGCTCCATTGCGAGCAGGGATTCGGCGATACCCTGCAGTTCATCCGCTACGCGACGCTGGTCGCACAGCGGGGGGGGCGTGTCGTTGTGGAGTGCCAGACGCCGGCACTGAAGCGTCTGATCGCGGGCGTTGCCGGCGTCTCTGACGTCATTGCCGCCGGTGAGGCCTTGCCGAGCATGGACTGCCATGCCCATCTCCTGTCACTGCCGCTGATCTTCCAAACAACGGTGGGCACCATACCGGCTGACGTCCCCTACCTCCGTGCCGATCCGGCGGATAGGGCAGTCTGGCGCGGCCGCTTGGGATCGGCCGAATCCCTGAAGGTCGGCCTGGTCTGGTCCGGCCGCCAAAACCTGGTGCTCAACAGGAAGCGCACCTGTAATTTGAGCACCTTTGCGCCCTTGGCCGCCGTCCCGAACGTGACCTTTTACAGCCTCCAGGTGGGCGATGGCGCCGAACAAGCGGCTGAAGCGCCTGCCGGCCTGCACCTGGTTGACCTTACCGCCCATATACGGGATTTTGCCGACACTGCCGCCTTGATTGCCGACCTGGACCTGGTCGTCACCATCGATACCTCGGTCGCACACCTGGCCGGCGCGATGGCCAAGCCGACCTGGGTGCTTCTTCCCCATGTGGCTGATTGGCGCTGGCTGGCGAACCGTGAAGATTCCCCCTGGTATCCGGGTATGCGCCTCTTCCGGCAATCGGTTCCGGGCGATTGGCAGGGGGTGGTGCGATCGGTCGCAGCGGCACTGGAACAGTATCGCAACGCAACTTCACCGGTGGCGCCGGGCCCGGCTTTTTTGAACGCCCCCTCTCCGGGTGAAGCAAGCGCCGGCGCGGCCGTCACGTGTCCGCAGACGCCGCCGGGACCGGCGAAGCGCCCCCGTGGGCTCAAGGTGGGGCTGGCCTGGTCGGGGCGCCAGAACAAGGCGCTCAACCGCAAGCGCTCATGCCCGTTGGCCGCCTTTACGCCGCTCGCAGATGTCCCGAACGTGACCTTTTACAGCCTGCAAGTGGGCGGCGGGGCGGACCTGGCTGTAGAGGCCCCGCCCGGCATGGCGCTTTTGGACCTCACCGGGCATATCCATGATTTTGAGGATACGGCGGCGTTTATCGCGAATCTGGATTTGATCATAACCATCGACACCTCTGTCGCCCATCTGGCAGGAGCGATGGGCAAGCCGGCATGGGTGCTCCTCCCCTATGCCGCCGACTGGCGCTGGTTGACAACAGGTGAGGGCAGCCCCTGGTATCCTGGCGTTCGCCTGTTCCGCCAGCCGGACCTCGGTGCATGGGATGCGGTGATCCGGGCGGTTGCCGAGGCCCTGAACGAACGTGCTTCCGGCGGGAGGGTCGAATGCCCCCCGCAGCCGCGATGCCCCGGGCCGGCGCGGTTTTCTGAGGAGCGGGCCTGGCTGGAACGCTCCCTTGACGGATACCTGCGGGAACGTGCCTTGAATCCGTCCGACCCGGTCGCCCACCTGAATGCGGGAGCGGCGCTGGGGTTGCTCGGCAGGCACCGGGAGGCGATCCCCCACTACCGGAGAGCGTTGGCACTGTCGCCGGAACATGTGCAGGCACACCTGAACCTTGCCTTTTCCCTGCTGGCCCTGGGAGAATTTGCCGAAGGATGGCGCCACCACGAATGGCGCCACGGCATGGTCGATTCGCAGCTCCCCCCCTGGCCGCTGCTCCAACGATCGGGCCTGGGGAAACACCCGGGGGGGCAAAGGCTCCTCGTACACAGTGAACAGGGGTATGGCGATACCATTCAGTTCATCCGCTTCATTCCGCGCCTCGCAGACCTGGGATACTGCGTGACGGTAACGTGCCAACCGGAACTGGCGACGCTCGTCGGTTCGGTGCGGGGGGTCTCCCGGGTCGTGCCGCATGGGGAGTTGCTTCCCGTGTGCGATCTGCAGGTACTGCTTCTCAGCCTCCCCTACCTGTTCGGCACGACCCGGGAGACACTGCCGGACGAGGTGCCGTATCTCGCACCTCGCCCGCAGCAGGTCGTTCTGTGGCATAACCGTTTGTGCGGATCATCCGCGACGGGAGGGGACCGACCCCGATTGTAACTTTTTTTGCGGTCCTTATTTTTTCCTAAAGAAATTTCACCAAAGAACGATGAGTATATTAAAGCGCAGAAAGCGCACCCGGTAGAATGGCCGGACACAACCCCAGAAAGGAGCATCACCATGGCAATCAATGATATTTCTCTCACATCGGGCATGCGGAACAACCTCCTCGCACTTCAGCAGACTTCGTCTGCAGTCTCGCAGACCCAGCAGCGCCTGAGCAGCGGCAAGAAGGTTAACTCCGCCCTTGACAACCCCACCAACTTTTTTGCAGCTCAGTCGGAAACCCAGCGCGCCAGCGACCTGAACGACCGTAAGGACGGCATGAGCGAAGCGGTCCAGACCATCCAGGCTGCCAACGCCGGCATCACGGGCATCACCGCCCTGATCCAGTCGGCCAAAGGTCTGGCCAGCCAGGCTGCATCGACCAACGACACCACCGCTCAGGCAACCTACTACTCCCAGTTCCTGTCGATCACCTCGCAGATCACCACGTTGGCCAGCGACTCCGGCTACCGCGGCACCAACCTGCTGACCAACGGCACGCTCTCCATCGAGTTCGGCCAGAAGACCGGCGACTCCAACCTCACCATCAGTGGTGTCAACGGCTCTGCCGCTGGCCTGGGTGTCAGCGCCAGCGCTACGTGGGTTGGCTCGACGGCCGATGCTACGTCCACTTCTGCATTCATGGACAACGCCCTCAGCACGCTGCGTTCCAACGCTTCTACCCTGGCCAGTAACCTGTCCGTCATCACGACCCGCCAGGACTTCACCACCAGCATGATCAACACGCTGCAGACCGGCGCCGACAACCTGACCCTGGCCGATATGAACCAGGAAAGCGCCAACATGCTGGCACTTCAGACCCGTCAGTCTCTGGGCACCACCGCCCTGAGCCTCTCGTCTCAGGCAGCCCAGTCTGTTCTCAAACTCTTCTAGTAGAGGGTGGGAGTGACAGGGAATCGGTAAATAATAAAGGGAGGGGACTTTGGTCTCCTCCCTTTATTGCTTGACAGGGGTAAGCCGTATCGGTACAAAATGTGCTGCCGCCAACCGCCGCCTCCAGGCAACCGGCAACGACAGAAAAAATTACTCAAAAAGCTGATTACTATGCCACTGAAACTCACCCTCAAGCCCCAAGAGAAGGTCATTATCGGAGGCGCCGTCGTCAAGAACGGGGCTTCTACCGCTCATTTCACCATCGAAAACAACGTCCCTGTCCTGAGGCAGGCGGATATCCTCACCGAAGCAGAGGCGACGACACCGTGTCGCCGGATCTATCTTGCCCTCCAGCTCATGTACATTGACGAGGGAAATTGCGCCGTCACGCTCCCCATTTTGAGCGCCCTCGTCGATGAGTTGCTGGAGGCCGTACCAAGCATGAAAGAGTTGATTTCAAAGATGAATCAGTATACCCTGAACAAAGAATACTACCAGGCGCTGAAACAGGCCAAGAAACTCATCGCCTATGAAGAGGAGCTCCTAATCAATGTATCAAAATCCTGTTGATGCCTACACAACAATGCAGAAGGAGTCGCTCAGCGGAAGGGAACTGGAGGCGTCGGTGCTCTCCCGTGCCGCTCTCATGCTGAAACAGGTGCAGGAGAATTGGGATGCGTCAGATCGTGACGCGAAACTAAGAGAGGCGATAAAGTTCAACCAGAAGGTCTGGAGCTTCTTCCAGGCCGAGTTGAGCAGTCCCGAAAACCCGCTCCCGCGAAATCTGAAGGAGGACATCCTTAACCTCAGCCTCTTCGTAGATAATCACCTTTTTAATGTTTTGGCCTTTCCCGACCCCGAAAAACTCTCCATCGTCATCGATATCAACTTCAACATCGCCACCGGCCTGCGGACCAAACCGGCCGAGCAATAACCCGGCTATTCGACCGTAAGGGCGTATCCCTTCCTTTCGAGACACTCGATTACCTTGCGCATATGTTCGAAGCCGCGGGTTTCGAGTTCGAGCGAGACGTCGGTTCTGCCGAGGGCCAATGATTTGGAACGTCTGTCGTGGCTGATGTGGAATATATTTGCGCGTGTTTCTGCGATATCCGTGGCTAACCGGGCCAACGCTCCGGGGAGGTCATCGAGCTCAATCGTCAGCTTCAGGTAGCGCCCCGCAGCCAGCAGCCCCCGTTCCACAACGAGCGCGATGGTCTTGACATCGATATTGCCGCCTGACAGCAGGCAGAGGGTCTTGCCTTTCAGATTCCGTACCTTGCCGTGCAGCACCGCCGCCAGGGGAACGGCGCCGGCTCCCTCCACCAGCAGTTTCGTCCGTTCCAGGAGCGATACGATGGACTGGGCGATTTCCTCTTCCTCCACCTGAACGATTTCATCGACACAGGCGCGGATGATGGGCACCGTCAGCTGCCCCGGGCGCTTTACGGCAATGCCGTCGGCGAGTGTCACCTTTACCGGCACCTCACAGGGAGCGCCTGCCGCAAACGAGGCCGACATGGACGGGGCGGCCGTGGATTCGACGCCGACGATGCGGACATGGGGTGCGCGCTCCCGCACCGCCGCCGCCATGCCGGCTATCAAGCCGCCTCCCCCTACCGGGATCAGCAGGTTTTGCACGTCCGGCAACTCTTCCAGTATCTCCAGGGCTATGGTGCCCTGGCCAGCCATGACCAGGTCATCGTCGAAGGGGTGCACGAAAAGGGCGCCGGTGGCACGTTGGGCCTCCTGCGCCGCTTCGCAGGATTCATCGAAATTTTTCCCGATCAGCACGATGTCGGCGCCGTAGTCGCGGGTGGCCTGAACCTTTTGGGGCGGGGTGATCTCCGGCATGTAGATGGTCGCCTTGACGCCCAACAGGTCCGCCGAAAAGGCCACGCCCTGGGCATGATTTCCCGCCGATGCGGTAATGACGCCATGCTTCAGGGCCTCCTTCGTCTGGGCGGTCATGAAGTTGAGAGCCCCCCTGATCTTGAAGGAACCGGTACGTTGGAGGTTTTCGCACTTGAAGAACAGCGGCGCACCCAATCTCTCGGTATAGTGGTGCGAGTAGATCAGTTCCGTGCGGCGGACGCGTTTCCTGAGGCGGTCGTAGGCTTCCTGTATGAGCTCGTAAAAGGGCATGGTACGTGGGCTCTCCAAAGGGTATTTGTGTCATAGTACCAGACGGGTCAAGCAGGGTCAAATGTGAAGAACCGCCGTTTTGAGCCCTTGGCAAGTTTTCGCTTTGCTGGTACATTAACAAAAGAACATCCCAGAGGAGGCATCATGGAGGCAGAGCACCATCAATTGATCATTCTCGGCGCCGGGCCGGCCGGCTACACCGCGGCCATTTACGCCGCACGGGCCAACCTGAGCCCCCTTATCATAACCGGATTGCAGCCGGGCGGGCAGTTGACCACGACGACAGAGGTCGATAACTGGCCGGGAGAATATGGAGGGGTCCAGGGGCCCGACCTTATGGAGCGCATGCGGCAGCACGCGGAACGGTTCAACACGCGCATGGTCCTCGACAACATCAAACGCGCCGACCTGCTCCAGAGGCCGTTCGTGCTTGAAGGGGACAGTGCCACCTATACCTGCGATGCCCTGATCATCGCCACCGGCGCCTCGGCCAAGTACCTGGGGCTCCCATCCGAGCAGGCCTTCAAGGGAAAAGGCGTTTCCGCCTGCGCCACCTGCGACGGTTTTTTCTACCGCGGCAAGGACGTGGCGGTTATCGGCGGCGGCAGTACCGCGGTCGAGGAGGCGCTCTACCTTTCCAACATCGCCCGCCACGTGACGGTGGTGCATCGCCGTGAGCAGTTCCGCGCCGAAAAGATTATGGCTGACCGGCTGATCGAAAAGACGAAGAACGGCAACGTTACGATCGAATGGCTCCATGTCCTGGACGAGGTCCTGGGGGACGCCGGAGGCGTGACCGGCATCCGTATCCGCCATCGCAGCGGCTCGACCAAGGAGCTGCCGGTCCACGGCGTGTTCATCGCCATCGGCCACACGCCTAACACAAGCATCTTCGAGGGGCAGCTGGATATGGAGAATGGCTATATCCGGACCAAGTGCAGCCTCGAGGGGAATCTCACGGCCACCAACATCGAGGGGGTCTTCGCCGCCGGCGATGTGCAGGACTACATCTATCGCCAGGCGATCACGTCGGCAGGGACCGGCTGCATGGCTGCGCTGGACGCCGAAAAGTATCTGGAAACACTTCGCAAGTAAGGAACGCGTGCCATGGCGGCGACCCCTGACGACCTGGATGCCCTGTTGGGTGACATCCACAAAACCATCCGTGATAATCGCCGTTTCCTTCAGGCCCTGGCGGACGATGCCGACAACGGTCAGGAACAGGATGACGAGGACGACGGCGGTGAGCGGGAGGATTTTGAGGAACTCTGAACATGAGCGCCCGGAAACGCAAAAAGCCCCTGGAAGAAACCTTCCAGGGGCTTTTTGCGTTTCCGGGCGCCTTAGCGGCAAGTTAAGTTAGTGCTTACCCCCGCCGGGGACGTCGTATCCGCCGGCGGCATGACACTCGCTGCAATTGGTCTTGTAGATCTCGTTGCCGATGTCCACCGGGTGCACGAATTCGGTTACCTTCTTCCCGGTGGGGATATTCTCCTGAATCTGGCCAAGCACTTCGTGACAGAGCTTGCAATCCTTGGAGATCAGTTTCCCCTCGGGCGACCTGTGTTTGCCGTCATGGCAGCGGAAGCAGCCGGCGGTGTAGAAATGGCCGATATGATTCGGGTAGGTCTTCCACGACACCTTCATCTTCGGGAAGTAATTACGCTTGTAGATATTCTGGATCTGCCCGATGGCCTGGGTGATGGCGGCACCCTTCTTGGCCGCGACCTCGGGATAATTTTTCGCGTAGTAGTCCCTGATGCCGGCGTCCAGGGCTTTCACGGCCTCTTCGGTACTTGCGTAGGGCTTTTCGAGCAGGTCCACGGCCACCTTCTTGATGTAGGGCAGGCCGCGATCGATGGTGTTGGATGCGAAGTTCCTGTCCATCTCCTCGCCCGGGGAATAGTAGATATGGGTCGGCTTGTTGTGGCAGTCGGTGCAATCCATGATACGCTTGGCCGCCTTGGCGATTTCATCCCGTGAAAGCGGTTTGGAGGGGTCCATGTATTCGGTGACCGTGCCGTCCTTGCCCTTGACCGCCACGTAGGGGATGGTCAGGCGCTTCTTGTCGCCGGGGATGAAGGTCACCTCGCGGCCGATGTGCCAGTGGATGCCCATGGCGTTGGGCGTCTTGGGGGTGCCGCCGATCTTGATCAGCATGTTGATCTCGCGAGGGGTGTTATCCTCGTTCGGGGCGTAGTGATAGAAGATCTTCTGGCGGCCCGCATAGAATTTCTCGGGCCAGTGGCAATGTTCGCAGGTGCTGCGCGCGGGGCGCAGGTTTTCGATGGGTGTTCCGATCGGCGTGGGCCAGGAGTGGGTCAGGACCGCCCAGACCTGGCGCAGGCCCGAGAGTTTTGCCCTCACGTACCATTCGGCGCCGGGGCCGACGTGGCATTCCACGCATTTTACCTTCGCATGGGGCGAGTTCGACCACGCGGTATGCTCCGGCTGCATCACCACGTGGCAGAGTTCGCCGCAGAAGGTGGTTGATTCGGTAAACTCGAACCCCTTGATGGACGCTGTGCCGACGACGATGATAAAGACCACCGACGCCAGTATGAAGAAGATGGAAAGCTTCAGGGTATGGGGGTCGTTCAGGTCGAGGCGCGGCAAGCGGGGGATGCCCAGTTCCGGGTGCTTGCGGAACCGGCTGCGGACCCGCCACGCGCCGGCCGGGATGAGGAGCAGGCCAACGATGAGCATGCCGGGGAAGGCGAAGTAGACAAACATGCCCATATAGGGGTTTTCCAGCCCGGTGAAGGCCTCAAGGAGCAGGAACGCAATGATCAGGACGGTTGCGATCAATGCCATGAGTGCCCCGATGATGCTGGTGCTGTTCATCAAATAGCGGTAAATACTTGAATTTTTAAGTTCCAACGTACACCTCCCTGCGTGTCTGTATGCCAAGAAAATTGAGTATACAGTAAATTTTTATTATTACATCTACAGTTGTGTATTTGTCAAACAAAATAAGTCCGCGGTTTCTTGTGCACCCACGGGTTTTGCTGGCGGAACATCCCGCACGGTATAACGTTTCGATCGCTCCCGGCGTCCTTGGTGCCGTTGCCGCAGCGCGTGCCCCGCGGCCGTTCAGGGGCATCAACGTGATAAGGTCCCACGCCACCTCAGACAGGGGGGCTCCGGGATCAAGGGTTCACGCTACAATGCAGGGGGATGCCAAAAAGAAAGGGGGGCGAAAGCTCGCCCCCCTTTGGGTGATTCAGGCTAGGTGCGGCCCCGGTTTAGTGGGCGCCGTTCCCAAAGGCCAGGATCATGAGCAGCAGCAGGCTGATGCCGATGAAGAGGGCGGTAAAGCCGAACCCTTTGACCAGGAAGTCGTAGGCCACGCCGCTGGTCCTCTTGCAGGCGTACTGTTCGGTGATGCCCAGTTCTTCGTAGCGCTTCCACTGATCGCCGCGCTCCTCAATCATCTCTTCCTTGCCGATCTGCCCATTGAAGATGACGAAGTCCATGGGGAACTTCTCCGGGCGGCCGTGGGTGTTGAAAAAGTGGACCGTGAAGATGAAGCCGGTTGCCAGGAGGGCCTCGTCAGAGTGGACGATGGTCGCTACGTTGAACACCCAGCCGGGCAGGAACAGGCCGAAGAATTCCGGGAACCAGAGCATCAGGCCCGATCCGCCGATGGCGAACATACCCCAGAAGACCGCGAGAAAGTCGAACTTTTCCCAGTAGGTCCAGCGCTCGAAGGTTGGCTTTGGCCCTTTGAAAAAGAACCATTTCAACATCGCGCCGACGTCCTTGATGTCCCGCAGATTGGGGCAGAGCGAGTCAGGGCCGAACAGGCGCTGGATCGGATTCCCCTGTATACCCTTCTTGAAGAAGAGGAAGTTGATGCTCATGACGATCGCCATGCCGAAATAGACGAAGGTGATGCCGGCGCAGATCCGGTGGATGAAGCCGGCATGGGCCGAGCCGCCGTAGAGATTCATCAGGGAGATGGCCCAGTGCTGGGTGCTGAACTTGAGCGGCAGGCCGGTCAGGGAGAGCCCCAGGAAGCTGGTGATCACCAGGATGTGCATGAAGATATGGATACGGTTGAAACGACGGTACTGTTTATGGGCTTCCGGTACGACGTGGTGGTATTCACCGCTGGCCAGTTTGGCCGCCTTTTCCCTGTTTTCCACGAAGCCGCGGAACATCCAGAACAGGGTGTGAATCCAGAAGACGGTAAAGGTGCCCAGCAGCAGGCCGGTCATGCCGAGGAAGGTGTAGTACAGGATCGGATACTTCTCCCGGTCGGTATGCTCGCCATGGGCATAGAACTTGGTAAAGAGCGTGGTCGCCTTGGCGTGGCACTTGGCGCAGGTGTTCACCAGGTTGGCCGGATTGACGCTTGAGTTGGGGTCGGCCTTGGGGAGCACCGAGTGTCCCGTATGGCAGTCGGCGCAGCCCGCGACCCTTTCGGGGAAACCGAGGCGGTAGTTCTTGCCGTGGTAGCTCTCCATGTAGGTCTTGACGGCAACGTTGAAGACGTTGTTGCGCTTCATCATCTCTTCGTTGCTGTGGCATTTCAGGCAGACCTTGGTGTGGAATTCCCGGTTGGAGCGGCTCTTGGGGTCTCCCAGGGGTTTGATCTCGTGCAGGCCATGGCAATCGTTGCAGGCTGCCGAGTCCTCGTTGCCGGCGGCAACCGCCTTGCCGTGGACCGATTTCTGGTAGACCGACTCCTTGTCGTGGCACTGGACACATTTGGCGACGACGATGCGCTTGTCGTTCTTCCAGTACTTGTGGACATGGATATCGGTATGGCAGTCGGCACACATGACACCCTTGGCAATGTGGACGCTGGCATAATGTTCGGCGTTCTGCTTTTTATGGCAGCGCTCGCACTGGACCTTCTGGACCTTGATCTCTTTTTTCATGTGCTTGGCGAGATCGGTGATATCCACATGGCAACTGGTACAGCCATTTTTGCCATGGACCGACTCGGCAAACGCCCGCACGGAAATCTTGTCGCCGTGGCATCCCAGACAGGTGGCCGGGTCGATCGCCATTCCCTGCTGGGCCAGCGACGGACCGGCCCAGACCATTAGCAGCATCAGAAACGGCAGCATACGACAGAAAACAAACTGCATGACAGTGCTCCTCCATACCAATAGGGTGTAATGAAGATGGGTGTATAAATTTAATATACACTACACAACAGAAAGTTCTAAATCAACGAAAATTGAATACTGCATACACACTTTCTGAATGGATGCAGTGAATAAAGAAGGTGAAATTACAACAGGATAAATGAGGTCTCCAACATCTGCATTAACAGTGCCCACGTAAATCGCGGCTCATGACGGCAACTTCCGGTGCGCCATCCCGGTCGTGCCCTTGTCCATACGCCGGGTCACCGGCCGGCATCTGGCGTCAGTGTATACCTAACCTCCCGAATTTACGGCCCTTGGCAATGCTGTGCCCTTGACTTTGCCAAGGGCTTTTGTTAGCTTGCCAAAGTAACATCTCGGTTCGTCGAAAAAACTCTGCCGCTGAACATCGCTTCAGGGCAAATCCGGAGTGCCTCATCATGTACAAAAAGCTCTTTATCCCCGGCCCCGTGCCGGTCCATCCCGACATCCTCGCCGCCATGGCGACCCCCATGATCGGCCACCGCACGAAGGAATATGCCGAAATGCATGAACGGGTGACCTCGGGCCTGCAAAAGATCCTGGCCACGGAAGGGAAGGTTTTCCTGGCCACCTCCAGCGCCTTCGGGGTCATGGAAGGGGCCATTCGCAATCTGGTGGGAAAGCGGTGCGCCAACTTCTGCAACGGCGCCTTCTCGGACAAGTGGCACAATGTCACCCTCCGCTGCGGCAAACAGGCCGATGCCATCCGCTTCGACTGGGGCAAGCCGGTTACGCCCGAGGCGGTCGAACGGGCCCTGTCCACCGGCCTGTATGACAGCATGACCATGATCCATAACGAAACCTCGACCGGGGTGATGTCGCCCTTGCCCGAAATCGCCGAGGTGATGCGCAAATTCCCGGATGTCATGTTTATCGTCGATACGGTTTCCTCCATGAGCGCCTTGAAGATTCCGGTGGATGAACTGGGCATCGACAGCTGTATCTTCGGGGTGCAAAAGGCCTTTGCCCTGCCGCCGGGCCTCACGATCTTCACCGCCAGCGACAAGGCGCTTCAACGGGCATCGACCATGGAGGGCCGCGGCTACTACTTCGATTTTACGGAGTTTGCCGCCAACGACGCCAAACACAACACCCCCTCCACACCCTGCATTTCCCAGATCTTCGCCATGGAGCGCCAGTTGGAGCGGATCTTTGCCGAGGGGTTGGAGACGCGCTGGGCGCGCCACCGGGACATGGCCGAGTATGTCCGCCAATGGTTGACCGACCGCGGTTTCGGACTTTTCCCCGACCGGGAATACTGCTCGCTCACCCTGACCTGCGCCCGCAACAGTCGCGGCGTCGATCTGGCCGGCTTGAAAAAGGGACTGGCCGAAATAGGCTTTGCCTTTGACGACGGCTATGGCAAAATTAAGGGTGAGACCTTCCGTATCGCCCATATGGGGGACATGACCCGTCACGACCTGGAGGAACTCTTTAGCGCCATTATCAGCCTTATGCCCGACCTGGCCTGAAATTCGCCCGGTGCACCGGCCGGGTCCCGTACCGATACACAGGAGGAACATGCCATGAAGTGCCCAAATTGCGGTAATAGGACATCCTTGAATCTTGACATGCATTCCGGTGGGTTTTCTTCCGACGAATCGCCGCTCAAGGAGTGCGGCGTCTGCGGGCTTGTCTGGCGGGTCAAGACCGAGGCGGGCGAGATGAAGATCGACATCATCAAGCCGCCCGACAAGAAAAAATGAAAAAAGCCCTCCTGACGGAGGGCTCGATGGTGCTGCATTGCTTTGTGCGGCGTCGCCTGGGGCTGACTTCAGCCCGACGTGCTATTCCTTTTCAAAGGCATCCTTGCCCGCGCCGCACAGGGGGCATGTCCAGTCGTCGGGCAGAGACTCGAAGGGCGTTCCGGGAGGAACTCCCCGGTCGGGATCTCCCGTGGCGGGATCATAGACATATTGGCAGATGGTGCAGATCCAACGTTCCATAGCAATGCTCCTTTGCGATAGTGATTATTCCCAGCTGATACACTGGACGGGACAACCGTCGATAGCCTGCTGAATATCCTTTTCAGGGGCGCCGGATGGGTCGAAGCATTCCGCCTTCCCGGAACTGTTGAAGCGAAAGACCTCGGGGCAGGTCGAAATACAGAGACCGCAACTGATACAACTTTCCTGATCCACAACCGGTCGTTTCATTGGTAACTCCCTCCCGAATCCTGGGGAGGTATTGTAGCAGCTTCAGGACGGATGTCAACCAAGCGGGAGAAAACGATGATATTTGATGCGGTGGTAGTCGGGCCCCTGTCGGTCAACTGCTTCATCCTGGGGTGCGAAGAGACCCGCGAAGGGGTGGTGGTCGATCCGGGCGGCGATGTGGAGCGTATTATCCAGACGGTTCGGCGCCATGGGCTGACGATACGGTATATCATCAACACCCATGGGCATTTCGACCATGTCGGCGGCAACCGCGAGGCGGTGGCGACGTTCAAGGCCCCGCTGCTGATCCACCGGGAGGATGCCCACTTGCTCGGCCTCGTTGCCGAAGTGGGGCGCATGTACGGTATCCAGGGGGAGAACTCCCCGGAGGCCGACGGTTTTCT
Organism: Oryzomonas sagensis; assembly: GCF_008802355.1. Classification (NCBI taxonomy): domain Bacteria; kingdom Pseudomonadati; phylum Thermodesulfobacteriota; class Desulfuromonadia; order Geobacterales; family Geobacteraceae; genus Oryzomonas; species Oryzomonas sagensis. The sequence continues at coordinate 909,387 of NZ_VZRA01000001.1, forward strand.
CACCGACGGGATGGAGATCGAGTTCGGGACCCACCGCATGAAGGTGCTGCATACGCCCGGCCATACCCAGGGCGGGTGCTGTCTCTATCTGGCCGAAGAGAGCAAAATCATCACCGGCGACACCCTGTTTGCCGACTCCATCGGCCGGAGCGATCTCCCCGGCGGTTCCCACGATCAACTCCTGGCCTCCATCCAAGCCAAGCTCTTTACCCTGCCGGACGATGTGACCGCCTATCCGGGGCATGGCCCCGAAACCTCCATTGGCCATGAAAAACGCCATAATCCCTACTTCTGAGGAGCAGGACGCTATGCTGAAGGATACGCGGATTGTACTGGGTGTTACGGGGGGCATTGCCGCGTACAAGGCGGTGGAGTTGCTGCGCCTTTTGACCAAGGCCGGCGCCCGGGTGCACGTGGTCATGACCCGCTCGGCACAGGAGTTCGTCACCCCCCTGACCTTCCAAACCCTCTCGGCCAACCCGGTGCACAGCGAGCTGTTCAACCTGATCGCCGAGCAGGAGATCGGGCACATCTCCCTGGCCGACCGGGCCGACCTGTTTGTCATTGCCCCGGCCACGGCCAACGTGATCGGCAAGATCGCGGGCGGCATCGCCGACGACCTGCTCACCACCACCGTCATGGCGACCAAGGCGCAGGTACTGATCGCCCCGGCCATGAACGTCAACATGTACACCAATCCGATCTACCGTGAAAACGAGGACAAGCTGCGCCGGCTCGGCTACCTTTTCGTGGCGCCCGAAACCGGCACCCTGGCCTGCGGTTGGGAAGGGGAGGGGAAACTGGCGGCGCCGGAGACGATCTTCGAAGCGGTGGTGGCGGCGCTCAGGCCCGGCGATCTGGAGGGGCAGACGGTCATGGTCACGGCCGGCCCGACACGGGAGGAGATCGATCCGGTCCGTTTCATCAGCAACCACTCGTCGGGCAGGATGGGCTATGCCGTGGCACGGGCGGCCCGGCAGCGCGGCGCGCGGGTGATTCTCGTGAGCGGCCCGACCGGTCTCGCCGCCCCGGCGGGCGTCGAGCGAATCTGCGTGGAAAGCGCCCGCGATATGCAGGCAGCCGTGATGGAGCATGTCGCGGGATGCGCGGTGGTCGTCAAGACCGCGGCGGTGGCCGACTATCGGCCGGCCGAGCGCCAGGGGGGCAAGATCAAGAAACAGGCGGCCGAGATGACCCTGGCGCTGGTCAAAAACCCGGATATCCTGGCGGAACTGGGACGCCTGAAGAAACGTCCCTTCCTGGTGGGCTTTGCCGCGGAGACCTCCCGCCTGGAGGAGTACGCCGCCCGAAAGCTTGCGGAAAAGAATCTGGATATGATCGTTGCCAACGACGTCAGCCTGGGGGATGCCGGTTTCAATGTGGACACCAACCGGGCGCTCTTCCTCTTCAGGGACGGTTCCCGCCAGGAGTGCCCCCTGATGTCCAAGGATGAACTGGCAAACCGCATCCTGGACCAGATCGCCGCACGTCTCCCCGCCCAGCGCCCCCGGTAGGTCCGCGCCACTCACCCCCGGTGCAATTCCTTCAGCAGTTCCGGCTTGTGCAGCGCCTGCCGCAGTTTGTGCTTCAGCAGATCCACCTGCTCCAGGCCATCGGCCTTGGAGATCCGCCCGTTTTTATAGAGGAGCCGCAGGTTCTTCCGCAGGGCATCCGCGGCAGCCAGCGCTTTTTCCCCCGTCGGGTCCGTCGTCAGGCATTCCGATTCTTCGGGATGGCGGAGAAAATCAAAGACCGCCTCCTCGGTCAGGGTCATGTATTCATCCCGATCGCTCTCCGCCAGGGTATAGCGGGAGTTGTCCGACAGGGTCCGCATGACCTTCTGCCATTTTTCCAGGCGCGACAGGAGCATGATGGAGTTGAAGATGCGCTTGTTGGTGCCGAAGGAGAAGAGGGTGTTGGTCAGAACGCTGCGCAGCATGGCGTCGTTGGCGTGCTGATCGGAGCGGCAGATTTCCCGCGCCCGCTCCCACACCGCCTTGTCCGCAAAGGTCTCGAACCGCATCTCCCAGTAGGTATGCTTCATGGTCACCGAGGCGAATGAGCGCATGATCTTGTAGGGTACGAAATAATTGTGGGCAATGCCGTCCGCCGCCAGGTGGGAGAGGTAGCCGTAGGCGCAGGCCTTTTCGCCGTCGCTGCGGGCCGCCTGCAGCACCTTTTGCCCGATGCGCCAGCGGTGGCAGTTGAGCAGGTAATGGGTGTATTTCTTCCCCACGATGATGTCGGCCGCGATGCAGCCGTAGAGGTAGTCGCGGGGGTATGCCCCCAGAACCGCCCCAATGGCGGGGGGCAGGGTGTCGAGGGCGGACAGCACGCTCAGGCCCGCCTGGAGATGGATTCCGCCGCCCCAGGCGTGGGCCGCGTCGGGGACGAGCACGCCGCAGATGGTCAGCAACACCACGAATGGAAACATGGTCTCTTTCGCTTTGACATGGCTTTGAAGGAACTGGTACAGTCCGGAAAGCATACCATGATAATGATACCCCGGAATGGGGAATGATACAACACAAGGGATGGTAATGGCTCAATCGTTCAAGGCCGTGGCGGCATCGTCACTGCGGGAATACCTGTTGACCATTCAGGAAAGCGGCCTGGACGGTCTCCCCGTCGCCGCGCCTCCGGCAACGATGGCGCAAGCGGCAACGGGGCAACAAACGGCAGTGGTGGAAACCGGAGAGCCGCCCCACGACCGGAAGCATGAATCCCTGGAAAAGATACGGAAAAGCCTGGGTGACTGCCAACGCTGCAAACTGGCGAAGGGGAGGCGGAATCTGGTGTTTGGCGTGGGCAACCCCCAGGCGCGGCTGGTGTTTGTGGGAGAGGGGCCGGGGGGGGACGAGGACCGGCAGGGGGAGCCGTTCGTGGGGGAGGCCGGGCAGGTCCTGAACCGCATCATCACCGCCATGGGGCTCGAGCGGGAGGACGTGTATATCTGCAACGTCGTCAAGTGCCGTCCGCCCGACAACCGGGACCCGGAGACGGACGAGATCGCCGCCTGTGCCCCGTTCCTGCTGCGGCAGTTGCAAGCGGTCCAGCCCGAGGTTATCGTGGCGCTGGGCAGGTTCGCCACCCAGACCCTGCTGGGCACCAAGGAGGCGATCTCGAAGCTGCGCGGCAAGTTCCGCGATTATCACGGCGTGCCGGTCATGCCGACCTATCACCCCTCGTACCTGCTGCGCCACCGGGGCGATTCGGGGCCTTTCTGGGAGGTCTGGGAGGATATGACCCAGGTGCTGCGGCTCCTGAAGCTGCCGGTGCCCGAGAAATCGCGAAAGAGGTAGGTGTTGGACTTATTGCCCATTGCACCAAGGGCGACCCGTTGGGATCGCCCCTGCGGTTTATTGGATTCATATCTGGCAAATATAGGGCAATATAAATTTCCGTAGGGGCGGCGCCAACGGCTCACCCGTCTTTCGGTGCACTATGCTAGAGGCCGTACCACCTTCTGACCACAAAGACCCCCTGCCGTTTCCCCGGTGCCGGCCACGTATCCAGGGGCCGGCGGGTCCGCATGATCTCCGCCAGCCGTTGGCGCAACGGTGTCCTCACCACCCCCCCATTGCCGGGCCTGCCGCACTCCAGGCGGCTTTCGATGGTCGTATCCCGGTCCAGGACGATGATCACATGGCCGTTCCAGACGAGCAGATCGAGCGGTTGCAACCGCTCCGCGATCTCCCGGGCGCTTTTCCCCTCCACGGCCACCCCGGTGCCGTAGGCAACCAACTGGGATGTGTTGCGGGGCGTCCACCCGTTGGTGGCTTGGTAGAGCAGCCCGGAACAGTCCAGGCCGGCCAGGGCGATGCGACGTTTGCCCCTGTCGTCCCACGACGCCTCGGCAGGGTAGAGTGTCCCGAACAGGGCGAGTGCCCCCTCCCGCAGGTTGCCGCCCCACACGTAGGGGCTGCCGACGGCCTCCCGGAGCGCGGCGATGACCCGTTCCCGGGGCGGCAGGATTCGGGAGCGTGCCGGGGGCTGTGCGTCGCGGAGTTCGATGAAGCGGCTGTCCACATAGAGCGAGACACCGGCCGGGGCGGGATAATCGTCGGTCTCCACCCGATAGACGGCTCCCCCGGCCCCCGGAAGCGTTTCCCGCACCCTGAAGACGGTCCCCGGCAGGGCGATGAACTCCATCTCCCGCACCTGGCCGCAGCGGTCGGTCTTCAGGGACCGGCCGTCCGCTCCTCCAAAGATGCGGCTGAAGGCCGGGCTGTTCAGCACCGGCGCCGCACTCCGGGCCACGCCGTAGGGAGCGGCCCCGGCGGTACCGCTCCAGCCGAGAAGCATCACCAGGATGACGGGAAGGGGCCGCATCATGCCCTGCCCCCCTTGCCGCTCAAGGCCTGCCGGATCAACTCCTTCTGGGCACCGGTAAGGCGCGGCGCGGAGAGCAGTTCCCGCAGAGTACCGGGGGGCAGCCCCGGCAGAAACAGGGTGAACCAGATGACCGGTGTCCGGGGATTCTTGAGGAGCGCCAGGCGGATATTGGGTTTGTTTTTCCAGCGGCCGTTCCGGGCGACCATGGAGATGGTTTCGGCGTTCGACATCGCGGAGGTTATGAACTGGTGAACCGCCCCCTCCTTCAGGTGCGGGTTGTCCAGGCAGGCCTCCACCACCGGCGGCACCCCTTCCCGCAGCAGCGCCTCCACAATCGGAGCGGTGGCCCGCCGGGCCAGGGTGAGCTTGTTGCCCAAGGGTTGGGCGGGCAGGCGCTGGATGACGATGCGTTCGGCGCCCAGGCGCTGGTCGGGCGGCACGGCCGGTATGGTGCAGAGCTTGATGAGGTCGAAGATGTACAGTTGGGGCAGCAGGCTGCCGGCGATGTGCGCGGGGGTGTCGGGGTGGCCGGCCAGGGCGAACTTGAGCGGGTAGCTTTCGCTGAAACGCCTGCCGTTATACAGGGCGGTGAAGAGCTCTCCGGGCAGGCCGCGGCGCTTCAGCAGGGCCAGCAGATGGTTCTCGTCGAGGGACCGGTTGCGCAGGGCCGCCAGCAGAACTTCGCCGTCGGATTCCTGCATGATCTCGAACAACTCGTCCTTGTCGGCCGCAAGGGCCCGTTGGAGGTCGTGTGACAGTTTTTGATCGATATCCGCAAAATTTGCAGACTGGTTCATGGGGGTGTAAATCTCCTGTGGGATGTTCCGAAGCGGCACTTTCCGGGTGGTTTGCGCCTCGTACGCGTTCCTCTGCCGGATAATGATACTGCAAACAGCCTGCCAGAGAAACAGCTTATCGGCAAACCCGGGCGGAAGGTCCATACATGCGGTTGCGCCGGGAGCGGCTTCGTGGTACAGATGGGACCTGGGGAAATATTCCGGTGCGGGGCGGCATAAAGGCATCGGGTTTGCACGTGGTGGAATGTCCCTGCATACTCCGGCACGGCCGGCCCGGACAGAGAGGCGGCAGAAAAGGTGCCTTTGGGCGTAAGTATCTTTCCGGCGCTCCCGGAGATAAGCGACGAGGAACTCGCGACGATCGGCGCGATTCTGCAGAGGTGGCGCGGGTTCAGCCTGGCCGTCTATAAGGACACCTGCATGAAGCGGCGGGTGGCCATCAGGATCCGTTCGACACGCAGCAGCGATGCCGCCGCCTATTGCGACCTGCTGAGCCGGAGCGGCCAGGAGCTTGACCTGCTCCAGAAATCGCTTACCATCCATGTCAGCCAGTTTTTTCGCAACCACTCCGTGTTTGAAAAACTGCGCATGGAGGTCATCCCGGAGCTCTTCGCCTCCCGGACGGACCGCCGGGACGAACCGCTCCGGTTCTGGTGTCTCGGCTGCGCCGGCGGGGAAGAACCGTACAGCCTGGCGATCATGCTGCGGGAGTTTTTCGGCCGGGAGATCCGTCATGAGCGGGTGTCCCTGCTGGCTACCGACATTGACGACAAAACGCTCCAGGCCGCCCGGGCGGCCGAATATGACGAGGGGCGGTTCAAGGAGATGCCGGTCGAACTGCGGGAACGCTATTTTCGCCAGGACGGGCGGTTATTCCGCTTGGTTCCCGAGATCCGGGATATGGTGGTTTTTCAGCGGGGCGACATCTGCAACCCGGAAGAGTACGTACCCAGCGACCTGGTTTGTTGCCGTAATACCCTGATCTATTTCGCGCGGCCCGAACAGGAGAGGATCCTCAACAGGATCGCGGATATCCTCAGGCCGGGTGGTATACTTGTGCTGGGCAAATCCGAGGTGCTGGTCGGCAGTTCGCGCGGCCGTTTCGCGCCGGTTTGCCGCACCGAACGCATTTATCGGCGGATATCATGAATTGAATCGTAGGCGGAGGGGTGGTATGCGGATTCCCATAGGCTATAAATTCATCCTCGGGTTCATCGTGGTCGTGGCGGCGGTGGCTTTCAGCCCCCGGCTGGTCGCCTTATTCGGCTATTCTCCGGAGATATCCGGCATCCTGGGGTATGCCATGGCGCTGACCCTGGGGCTCATCCTGGGGTGGCTCTTTTCCAAGGGGTTTACGGCCAACATCAGCCGCCTGACCGAAGCGGCCGAATCCATCAGCAGGGGCGACCTGACCCGGGCGGTGGACATGCCCCCCACCCGGATACCTGACGAAACCCATGAGCTGGCCGACCTGATCAACCTGATGCTCCAGAATCTGCGCGATCTGGTGGGGCACATCAAAAAGGCTTCGGGCAAACTCACCAATTCCGCCCGGGAGATCAACTCCAACGCCCTGGAGATCAGCGCCTCCACCGAAGAGGTCGCCCAGGCCATCGAACAGATTTCCCGCGGCGCCGAAACCCAGGCCGAGATGGTGGAAAAGACCTCCAAGACCATTCGCGAGATGGCCGTTTCCATCGAACTGGTCGCCTCCCGCGCCAAGGAAACCGCCAAGGCGGCCCGGGAGACGAGCCTCACCGCCCAGCACGGCGGCACCCTGGCCACCGATTCCCTGGAGCGGATGAAGGATTTTTTCGACTGCCAGGAACAGATCGGCCGACAGTTCGACGTTTTCAGTTCCAAGCTGCAGAAGGTCGGCAGGATCGCCGATTTCATCGCCGACGTGGCCCGTCAGACCAATCTTCTGGCCCTGAACGCCTCCATCGAGGCGGCCCGGGCCGGGGAATACGGCAAAGGCTTTGCCGTGGTGGCGGATGAGGTGCGCAAGCTTGCCGATGGCTCGGCCCAGTCGGCGGCGGATATCAACGAGATGATCGAAAGCCTGCGGGAAGAGAGCCATCGGGTGCACGAGATCATCCAGGAAAGCTCCCGCACCATCAGGGAGGGGAAGAAAAACATCGACGTGACCGCCACGGCCTTTCAGGAAATCCTCACGACCGTCCTGGAAACCGAACGCAGGGCCAACAGCATCGCCGATCTTTCCCAGATGCAGATGGACGGCTCGGGCAAGATGGTCAAGTCGGTGGACGAGATCGCCAAGGTGGCCGACGATAATGCTGCCGCCACCGAGCAGGTCTCGGCCGCCACCGAAGAACAGTTGGCCGCCATGCAGGATATGGCGCTGGCCACCAATGAGTTGGCAAAACTGGCGGAAGGGCTGCTGGCGGTGGTGGAACGCTTCAAGGTCGACCGCGACGAACCGGATCAGGCGTGACCCGGCACCAGCACGGATACCTCCTTTTTACCCTGCAGGGGCGGCGGTTTGCCGTCAACCTGCTGCAGGTGGCCGAGGTCGACGAACCACCGCTCACCTGGCCCCTGCCCGGCGCGGATCCTTGTTATGTCGGTGCAATGAATTTCCACGACACCATAGTTGCGGTCATGGATCTGGCCGCCTTCCTGGGGCTGCCCAGTTGCCACGACCTGGAAAAGGTCGTCGTGGCCGACCCCCGCATCGCCGCACTGGCCTTTCTGGTTGAGCGGGTCATCAGGATTGCACCGCCGGAGCAGGCCACCCTGGGGGAAGCCCCGGACGATCCCTGCGTTTCCGCCCTGCTTCATCTGCCGGAAGGCGAATGCGTCCTGCTTGACGTGGCCGCTATTGCGCAGCGGGCGGCAGAAACCATAAATCCATAATCTGTTTGAAGATAAAGGTATGAGTATGACAGACGATTCACGCAAACTCCCCCCCCAGAGCCTGGAAGCGGAGATGTCCATCCTGGGGGGGGTCCTGATCGACAACGACGCCATCAACCGCGCGCTGGAGGTCATCGGGCCGGACGATTTCTACCGCGAAAGCCATCGCAAGATCTTCCGGGCCATGATCCGCCTCTCCGATCAGCGCGAGCCGTGCGACCTGATCACCATGACCGACATGCTCAGGAAAGAGGGCGAACTGGAGGAGGTGGGGGGGGCGGCCTACCTGGCGACCCTGGTGGACTATGTCCCCACGGCGGCCAATGTCAGCTATTACTGCAAGCTGGTGAAGGAAAAGTCCATCAACCGCAAGCTGATCTCCGTGGCCACCGAGATCGCCACCCGCGGCTACGACGGGCAAACGGACGTCAACGAGCTTCTGGACCTGGCGCAGAAGGACCTGTACGAGATCTCCGAGAACAAGCTGCGGCCCCAGTACGTGCCGGTGCAGGAGATCATCAAGGACACCTTCAAGATCCTCCAGACCCTGCACGACCGCAAGGAACACGTCACCGGCGTCCCCACCGGCTACACGGAACTGGACAACATGACCGCCGGCTTCCAGCCGGGCGACCTGATCATCGTTGCCGCCCGCCCCTCCATGGGCAAGACCACCCTGGCGCTCAACATCGCCCAATACGCCAGCGCCGAGGCCAAGAAAAAGGTCGCCTCGGTGATCTTCTCCCTGGAGATGGGCAAGGAGCAGTTGGTGATGCGTTTCTTCGCCTCCATCGCCCGGGTCGATTCCGGCAAGATGCGTACCGGCCACTTCCAGGATTCGGATTGGCCCCGGCTGCAACGGGCCGCCAGCATCCTCTACGACTCCAAGATCTTCATCGACGACACGCCGGCCATCAGCGTCCTGGAGTTGCGCTCCAAGGCGCGGCGCCTGAAGCGCGAGCACGACATCGGGCTGATCATCATCGACTACCTGCAACTCATGCGGGGCGGCGCCAATACCGAATCGCGCCAGCAGGAGATTTCGGACATCTCCCGTTCGCTCAAGGCCCTGGCCAAGGAGTTGAACGTGCCGGTGGTGGCCCTCTCCCAGCTCAACCGCAGCCTGGAGAGCCGTGGCGACAAACGCCCCATGATGAGCGACCTGCGCGAATCGGGCGCCATCGAGCAGGACGCCGACGTCATCATGTTCGTCTACCGCGAATCGGTCTATTGCGAGCACTGCCGCAAGCGGGACGGCTCCTGTACCCAGAACCATGAAAGGAATGCGGAGGTCATCATCGGCAAGCAGCGTAACGGCGCCATCGGTACGGTGGAACTGGTGTTCCTCGGCGAGCATACCCGTTTTGAGAACAAAAGCGACCGGCCCGATGCGTGATGCCGTTTCCCGGCATCTCGACGGGGCGGCAGACGTGCGTTGCGACTCCAGGAGGGCAGCATGGCAGAGTTAGTGAAAAAAGGGTCCCTGGGCCATATCCTCTCGTCTTCACAGATCATCACCGAGTCGGATATCGTCAACGCCCTGGAAGAACAGAAACGTTTCGGCATCCGTTTCGGCGAGGCGCTGGTCAACCTGGGGGTCGTCACCCAGGAGGATATCGACTGGGCGCTCTCCAATCAGTTGGACCTTCCCTACATCCGACTGAAGAAGGAGATGATCGACCCGGAAGCCATTGCCCTTGTGCCGGCCGACGTGGCCCGGACCTATAACCTCATCCCCCTGATCTGCACCGGCGGCGAACTGAACGTTGCCGTTGCCGATCCGCTCAACCGGGCGGCGGTCGAAGCGGTCGAGGCCCACACCGGTCTGCGGGTCAACCTGTCCGTGGCGCTGATCCGGGAGATACGCCAGATGGTCGACGCGTGGTACGGCCCGGTCGGCCAGGAGCGTCTGGGCTTCAGTTCCACCGCCTTTTCCGACAAGGCCCTCGAGGCCATCAACGACGATATCGGCGGCGACACGCTGCTCAACTATCTGATGGTGTTCATCATCCAGAATCGTCTCTCGTCCCTCTCCCTGCAACCCCTCGGCGACGAGGTGGCCATCACCGGGAAGCGGGGGGGGATCACCCGTCCCATCGGCACCCTGGCCCCCAATTACTACCCCGACGTCATCCTCCGGTTGCACAGGAGCGCTGCGATCGGTCCCCTGGCCGAACGGAGCGCCATCGGCCTGCTCCCCTTTACCTACCAATCCCGTCCGGTGACCTTCCAGGTCGTGGTCATGCAGGGCCAAGGGGGCGACTACGTCACCCTGCGGACCCATGTCAGCGCCACCGTTCCTCCCCGGGTAGCCGAGCTGCACCTGCCGGTGGCCCAGGAGGCCGCCTTCAACCGGATGGCCCGGGCGCATCGGGGCATTACCTTTTTCGCCTCGCGCAACAGCCAGGAACGGTGCCGTTTCATGGATCTCATGCTGGAGGAGGCCGATACCGCCGGAAAGAACGTCATCATCCTGGGAGAAGGGCCGGGGCGGATGAACAAGCGGTTTCCGCGCATCCCCCTGCCCCGTTCCGAGGCGGACCGGGCCCGGCTGATCATGGACGCCCTGGACCATGACCCGGATGTGCTGGTGATCGAGGACGCCACCGAGGGGATGCCCTTCACCGCAGCCTGCCGCGCCGCCATGCGCGGCAAACTGGTGCTCGCCGGCCTGGAGATACGCGGCACCCGTAATGTCCTGCGGCACCTCCTGCTCTACCAACAGAAAAACTACTTCCTGTCGGGGTTCGTCAACGGTCTGGTCTCCTTCAAGGGGATCCAAATTCTCTGCCCCGCGTGCCGGACCGCCTACGTCCCGCCGCAGGAGGAGCAGGCCGTCATGCATCTGGACCAGCCCCCGGCCGGTTTCTACCGCACCAGCGGCTGCGACGAGTGCGGCCACAGCGGATTCAGCACGCGGCGTTTCCTGGTGGACGCGCTGGTATTCGACGACGAATTCCTGCGGGTCTTCACACAGTCATCGGATGTGACGGCCCTGGACAATTACCTGCGCCAGGTGGAGTATCACGGTAGCGACCAGGAAGGGTTGCGGCTTTTGATGGAGGGGAAGGTGTCGCCGGAGGAGTACATAGCCTCGGTGGTACTGTAAGCCGCGCCCGTATTCACGGCATCTTTGCCCCGGCCTCAATCGCAAAATCCGTAGGCGTTGCCCTTGCTACGCCTGCGGTTTTGCTCAATCGGCCAGGTCAAATCTGCCGCAAATCCGGGCGCGGTCCTCGCGGCAGTTAGTTACGGACAAGTATTTCCTTGGGAACAGTGGAGGGATCCCAACATGGCTAAGATCGATGCGCTTTTCAGGATGATGAGGGAGCAGGGGGCGTCGGACCTGCATCTCTCCACCGGGAATCCGCCTATTTTCCGTCTGAACGGCGAGATGGTGCGGCTTAACTTCAAAAGCCTGGCACATGAAGAACTCCGGGAGGTCCTGTTCGAGATCCTGGACGAAAAACAGCGCGCCCAGTTCGAGGCCACCAAGGACCTGGACTTTGCCTACTCCGTGCCCGACCTGGCCCGGTTCCGCGGCAACATCTTCATGCAGCACCGCGGCATCGCCGGCGTGTTTCGCATCATTCCCACCAAGATTCTCTCGGCCGACGACCTCCATCTGCCGGAGGGGGTGCGGCGCATGACCAACTTCAAGAAGGGGCTGGTGCTGGTGACCGGGCCGACCGGTTCGGGAAAGTCCACCACCCTGGCGGCCATGATCGACCTGATCAATTCCACCCGCAAGGAACACATCCTGACCCTTGAGGACCCGTTGGAGTTCATCCACGAGAACAAACAGTCCCTCCTGAACCAGCGCCAGATCGGCGAGCATACGGAAAGCTTCGCCTCGGCCCTGCGCGCGGCCCTGCGCGAAGACCCGGACATCATCCTGGTGGGGGAGATGCGCGACCTGACCACCATCTCCCTGGCCATGAGCGCCGCCGAAACCGGGCATCTGGTCTTCGGCACCCTGCACACCAACACCGCGGCCAAGACCGTGGACCGTATCATCGACGTCTTCCCCACCGACCAGCAGGAACAGGTGCGCGCCATGCTGTCCGAATCCCTCAAGGGGGTGGTCTGCCAGCAACTGCTCAAGACCGCCGACGGCAAGGGGCGCACCGCGGCCCTGGAGATCATGATCGGCACGCCGGCCATCGGCAACCTGATCCGGGAGGGGAAAACCTTTCAGATCCCTTCCATCATCCAGACCGCCAAGAGGGATGGCATGCAGCTCATGGACCAGCACCTGCTGGACCTGCTCAAAACCAAGCAAATCAACCCGGAAGAGGCCTACCGCTGTTCCATCGACAAGAAACAGTTCGAACAGTACCTCCCTGCCCAGCAGGGGGGGGCGCCGGGGATGCCGGGGCATTGAGGTTGTTGAAAAACAGCCATCAGGCCTTCGTCCTCAAAAACTCCCTTTGTGCGGCGTAGCGCCCCTCATCCTATCCTTCTCCCCCGGGGAGAAGGGATACCGTTACCCTCCCCCTCCGGGAGAGGGTGGCCAAAGGCCGGGTGAGGGCCTCCGCGGGGTTTTCTGCGGGTGCGACGATCTGGCTATTTTTGAACAACCTGGCGTTTCGGCAACCTGAAAGGCCCAACATAGGGCCTTTCAGCCAATTCCGTCTTCGCAACGCAGGGGGCAGGGCAGCATGAACCACATGGGGGCCTTTCAGGAACTTTTGGCAGCATCACCGGTCATCCTGGCCGAAGGGGCGGTCATCGAACGCCTGCGGCGCATGCCCGACATCCGCCTGGACGAGCAGGTGGTCAACTCGGCCCTGATCTACGACGACCACGGGCGGTGCGCCCTCGGGCGGATCTGCCGCCAGTACCTTGAGATCGGCCGCAACTACGGCCTGCCGCTCCTGCTTTCCACCCCCACCTGGCGTGCCGGTCGCGAGCGTATCGCCGCCGCCGGGCTGGCCGGCCGCGACCTGAACGGCGACAACTTCCGCTTCCTGGACGGTCTGCGCCGGGAGCAGGGGGATTACGGCAAGAATGTGATCATCGGCGGACTGATGAGTTGCAAGGGGGATGCCTATAAGCCGGAAGAGGCCCTGAGCGCCCCCGAGGCGCGCGCCTTCCACGCCTGGCAGGCCGAAGCCCTGGCCGCAGCCGGGGTCGATCTGCTCAAGGCTACCACCCTGCCGGCCCTGAGCGAGGCCATCGGCTTGGCCCAGGCCCTGGCGGCCACCGGGCTCCCCTATCTGATCAGTTTCGTGGCCCGCCCGCAGGGGACCCTGTTGGACGGCACGCCGCTCAAAGACGCTATCGCCGCCATCGACAGCCAGGCCTCACCGCCGCCCCTGGCCTACCTGATCAACTGCACCCACGCCTCGGTCTTCCGCCGCGCCCTCTGCCACGAGCGTAACTCGTCACCGCTGGTCAGGGAGCGGGTGATCGGCCTGCTGGCCAACACCGCCGCCCTGAGCCCGGAAGAGCTGGACAACAGCACCGAGCTGGTGGAAGAGGCGCCGGAGCTCTTCGGCGCGGCGGTGGCCGCCCTGCACGGGGATTTGGGTATGAAGGTGCTGGGAGGGTGCTGCGGTACGGACGAGCGCCATATCGACTCCCTGGCGCGGCGCCTTGCCGCCCGGTTGCCACACGTGCAGGAGGGGCTATGACTGCCGCCCCGGCTCGGCTGCGCCCCGGCCGTTACCGGCACTACAAGGGAAACGAATACGAGGTGGTCGCCATCGCCCGCCACAGCGAGACCGAGGAGGAGATGGTGGTCTACCGCCAGTTGTACGGCGACCGCTCCCTGTGGGTCCGGCCGCTCGGCATGTTTCTGGAGGAGGTTCAGGTGGGTGGGCGGCAGGTGCCGAGATTCCAGTGGGTGGGGGAAGGGCATGGGACACTTGATGGGGGAAATTGGGGAAATTTGAAAGTTTAACTTGCAAATTTCCCCCAGTCTTCTCGCCATCCGAGGTATAACGTTATGGCGAGAGTTTATTATAACCAGCGAATGCACGCAACCGCGCCAAGCCCGCACCCCGTGATCCACACAACCGTTACAGTCAATCAAACCATCAGATATTGAGGTATTCGTGGCACTTATCACCCTTCGCGACATAACCCTGGCCTTCGGCGGGCCACCGCTCTTCGACGGCATCAACCTCCAGATCGAGCCGGGGGACCGCCTCTGCCTGCTGGGCCGCAACGGCACCGGCAAATCGACGCTGCTCAAGCTGATCGGCGGCGAACTCCCCCTGGAGGGGGGCGAGATCCAGCGCCAGCAAGGGCTCCGGGTCGCCCTGGTCTCCCAGGATGTGCCCATGGGGGTCGACGGCACGGTCTTCGACGTGGTGGCCTCGGGCATGGGCAACGCGGCCGAGCTCTTGGCCGAGTACCACCGGGTCGCCCACCGCCTCTCCCTGGAGGGGAGCGAGGCGCTCCTGGCCGAACTGGAGGAGTTGCAGCACAAGCTGGAGGAAAGCGGCGGCTGGAGCCTGCACCATGAGGTGGAGCGGGTGTTGAAGCGGCTGCACCTGGACGCCGAGGTCGCTTTCTCTTCACTCTCCGGCGGCACCAAACGCCGGGTGCTGCTGGCAAAGGCGCTGATCGCCGCACCGGACATCCTGCTCATGGACGAGCCGACCAACCATCTGGACATCGACACCATCCTCTGGCTGGAGGATTTTCTGCTGCATCAGGTCAAGACCCTGGTCTTTGTGACCCATGACCGGGCCTTTGCCCGGCGTTTGGCTAATCGGGTGGCGGAGCTGGACCGGGGGCGGATTTATGCCTTCAACTGCGGCTACGACGAGTTCGTGGAGCGCCGGGAAGCGCTCTTGGAGGCCGAGGTTACCCGTCAGGCGCTGTTCGACAAGAAACTGGCCCAGGAAGAGGCCTGGATCAGGCAGGGGATCAAGGCCCGCCGGACCCGGAACGAAGGACGGGTGCGGGCCCTGAAAAGCCTGCGCGAGGAGTACCGCCAGCGCCGGGAGCGCCAGGGCACGGCCAGGATCCAACTCCAGGAGGGGGAGCGTTCCGGCCGCCTGGTGGCGGAGGTGGAGCACGTCTCCTTTGCCTACGACGGCCGTCCGATCATCGCCGACCTGACCACCACCATCATGCGCGGGGACCGGGTGGGGATCATCGGCCCCAACGGCTCGGGCAAGACCACCCTGCTGCGCCTGCTGCTGGGGGAGTTGACGCCGGACCAGGGCGCGGTCAAGGCGGGCAGCCGCCTGGAGATCGTCTATTTCGACCAGATGCGGGAACAGCTCGACCCGGACAAAAGCGTACAGGACAACGTGGGGGAGGGGAACGACACCCTGGTGATCAACGGCAAGAGCCGCCACATCATCGGCTATCTCCAGGACTTCCTGTTCTCACCCGAACGGGCCCGCAGCCCGGTCTCGATCCTCTCCGGCGGCGAGCGCAACCGGCTGCTTTTGGCCAAGTTGTTCACCAAGCCCTCCAACGTGCTGGTGATGGACGAACCGACCAACGACCTGGACGCCGAGACCCTGGATCTGCTGGAGGACCTGCTCCTGGAGTATTCCGGGACCCTGCTTCTGGTGAGCCATGACCGGGAGTTTCTCAACAATGTGGTGGGGAGCACGCTGGTACTCTCCGGCAATGGTGCGGTCCGCGAATACGTGGGGGGATACGACGACTGGCTCCGCCAGGCCGCCGCGGAGGCGCCCGCTGCCCCCGTTGTTACCTCCAAACCGGCACAGGAGAAGGGGCGGCCCCAGAAGGAGCGCCCCCGCAAGCTCTCCTTCAAGGAGGAGCGGGAGTTGGCCGCCCTGCCGGACCGCATCGCCGCCCTTGAGGAGGAACAGGGGCGGCTGCACGCCACCCTGGCCGATCCAGATTTCTACAAGTCGGCCGGTGCCGAGGTGGCCGCGGTCAACAGTCGGCTTGGGGAGTTGGAGCAGGAGTTGGCCGCCGCCTATGGCCGCTGGGAAGAGCTGGAGGCGCTGCAATAGGATGTGCAATCCGGCGGCCGGGGGGGCCGCCTATCACACGCGAAGCGTACGAGGAAACAATGAAAGTCACGGAAAAGCAACTCAAGGCCCGCTGCACCGACCTGAACCTGGGGCCGCTCAAGGACACCGCCTTTGGCCTGAAGATCGAGCGCACCTCCAAGGGGTACACCTGCAGCCTGGTGTACCGGGACAGTACGCCGCCCGAGATACTGATCGCCGATGCCAGCGCATCGGAAGCCGACGCCTGCATCTCCGGCGTTGCCACCACCTCCACGGTCTACAAGGCCATCCAGGGGACCATCAAGCCGGAGTTCGTGCCCCAGGAGGTGTTCGTCAAACAGCATGGCGAGCGCTGCCCCAAGTGCGGCTCCCGGGACATCAACCCCGGCCACATCACCGCGGCGAAAGGGGAATTGGCACAGTGGCACACCTGCGGCCGCTGCGCCACCGCCTGGCACAACCTCTACCGTCTGACCGGGTATGAACTGCCGGTGGTCATGGAGGATGGGGCCGCATCCTGACGGGGCGTGGGAGGATCGGGCCCCTGGCGTAACGCCGGTCGCGGACCGGGATGGTGTTGGTGATCGATCCCCTCAATCTTGCGCATAATTATATACACCCCCTTTGATCCGGTCCAAAGCCGTCAAAGCCCCATCCGTAGCGGGGTTGTCGTTTTCTACCCCTCCACGGGTGTATGGTGTTGCAATACACCTCCCGGCGCGTGCCACCCCCATATCCCGGCCGCGATCTCGCTGTAAAATTATTAAATCAAGTTATGTCGCAATGTTATGAAACTGGTTTCTCCTGGGGAGTGTTTTGGCACGCACGATGCTAGATAAAGGTCAAGAGCGTAACGGATCACAAAATAAAAGGAGGACGCCATGAAAACGTTAGCTACCATTATCGGAACCATCGCACCCGCAACCGCATTTGCAGCCTCTGCTCCGCGTGTCGATGACAGCGGGCTCTTCGTCTGGATCTTTCTCGGCTTTTGTGCGCTGATCGTCGCGGCACAGCTCATGCCGGCCCTCCTGCTCATGTTCGGCATGGCGAAAGGCGTGAAGGGCGTGGTCAAGGGCGAAGCAAAAACGGCAACACACAAGGCCTAGCACAAATCAAGGAGGTAACCATGCAACAGGACCTCTGGTGAAGGGGCCGCGAACCGCGGCCCCTTTTCTTTTGCCCTCATCCGGGCCCCCTGCTCCTCGTGTTGCCAAACCGATAAAGTTGCCTGCAGTAGGCGGCCGAACACCCCAGGAGCGAGATTCAGAACCTGTTCGGGAATGGTCTCCGAACATTCGGGGGCGCCTGGGTGCGCACGTAAGAGACAGCGGCTGTAACGTCCCTCCTGGGGCGTCATTGGAACATCCCTCTGGACAGAGTTTCATCCCCTCTGATAAAGTAGCCACCCCTATGAAAATAAAACGTCTCGAAATATCGGGCTTTAAGTCCTTCGCCGACAAGGTGGTGCTGGACTTCCAGCAGGCGGTGACCGGCGTGGTCGGCCCCAACGGCTGCGGCAAGTCCAATATCGTGGATGCCATCCGCTGGTGCATGGGTGAACAGTCGGCCAAGAACCTGCGCGGCAAGGCCATGGAAGACGTGATCTTTGCCGGCAGCGAGACCCGCAAGCAGTTGGGGGTGGCCGAAGTGTCCCTGGTCTTCTCCACCGAGGACGGCCGGGCACCGGCCAAGTACCTGGATTATGCCGAGATTCAGCTTACCCGCCGCCTCTACCGGGACGGCGAAAGCGATTACCTGATCAACAAGACCCCCTGCCGCCTGCTGGATATCACCGAACTGTTCATGGATACCGGCGTCGGCACCCGCGCCTATTCGATCATCGAACAGGGCAAGATCGGCATGATCCTCCATTCCCGCCCGGAGGAACGGCGCTTCCTGATCGAGGAGGCCGCCGGGGTCACCAAGTTCAAGTCGCGCAAAAATCTGGCCTTGAAGAAGATTGAGGGGACCCGCCAGAACCTCTCCCGCCTGAACGACGTGCTGGGGGAGATCCGGCGGCAGTTGGCCTCGTTGCAGCGCCAGGCGAAAAAAGCCGAGAATTTCCGCGCGTACCGGGACGAACTGCGGGAGATCGAACTGCTCTTCGTGGGGCGCGAGTACCGCGACACCCAGGTCCGGCGCGGCGAGGCCGAGCGGGAACTGGCGGCACTCAACGAGCGTATCCGCGGGGCGTTTGCCGGGGCTGCCCTGGGGGAATCCCAGGTGGAAGAGGCCCGGCTCCGGCTGGTGGAGGCGGAGAAGCGTCTGGCCGCGACCCAGGAGGATATCTTCCGGGTCAGGAGCGAGTTCAGCGCCGCCGAGAACGGCGTGATGTTCCAGCGCAAGGAGTTGGCCGCCCTGGAGGGGAGGCTGGAGCGTCTCGGCGGCGAGGCGGGCGAGCGGGAGAAGCGTCTGGCCGAGTGTTCCGAGCGCCGGGGATTGCTGCAATTGCGCCGGGACAGTTCCACGACCGATACCGCCGCCATGCAGGCCGAGTTGCAACGGGCCGAGGAGGCGTTGGCCGGGCACCAGCAGGCCGAGGAGGAGCTCAACCGCAGGCAGGAGGCCCGGCGCAAGGAGTTGTTCGCGGCCCTGGCCGAGTCGTCCCAACACAAATTCCGTTACGAAACGGCCCAGAAGCGCTTGGCCGGCCTGACGGAACGGTTCGAACGGCACCGCCGCGAAGAGCTGCAACTCAGGGAACGCCGGGAACTGGCCGGCCAGCGCGCCGGTGCGCTGGATGCCCAGGTGGCCGAGGCGCAGGTGGAGCAGGAACAGCTCCAGGTGGAGTTGAACGCCCTGCGCGGACGGGAGGCCGAGTTACGGCAGCGCCTGCCCGAGGTGGAAAAAAAATGGCAGTCCCGGCGGGATGAACTGAACCGCAGTTCGTCTCGTCTCCACTCCCTGCGGGAGTTGGAAAACCAGTTTGCCGGTTACGGTCAGGGGGTGCGCAAGCTCATGAAGGACGAGGGGCTGCGCTCCCGCTTCAGCGGGGTCGTGGCCGATGCCGTCGAGGCCCCGCCCGAGCTTGAGGCGGCGGTGGAGGCGGTCCTGGCGGACCGGCTCCAGTGCATACTCTGTGCGGATGATGGCGACGCCCTAGCGGCCCTGCGCTTTCTCAAGGGGAATAACGGCGGCCGGGCCGGCATCGCTCTCCCTCTGGAGCCTAAGACGGGAACTGTCCCTGTGGTGCCGGGCGCTACGGCGCTGGCCGACCGGATGGCGGTCAGCGGACCGTTCGGCGGCCTGATCCGGTTCATGCTGGCCAATGTCCTGCTGGTGGACGGGATTGCCGACGCCATTCGCTTGGCCCGGCAGCACCCTGAGCTCATTTTTGTCACCCCGGATGGTGATATGGCGGCATTGGGCGGGATCGTGACCGGAGGCTCCGCCGAACAGGTACAGAAGGGGATCATCCATAAAAAGCGGGAAATCAAGGAGTTGGAGGAGGCGGTGGCCGGGTTGGAGCGGGAAACCGAATCCCTGGCCAAGGAACGTGACGAACTGCGGCACCGCTCCCTGGAGGTGGCGGAGGAGTTGAAGGTCACCGGGAGCCAGCTGCACCAGGCCGAGTTGAAGCGGACCGGCCTGGCCAAGGACCGCCAGCAGACGGCCGACGAGATCGCCCGGATCGAGGAGCGTCTGGCCCTGCAGGCCCTGGAGACGGCCACCCTGGACGAGGAGCGGGAAGGGCTGGAGGCCGAGCTGAAGCAGTCCCAGACGCGTTTGGGAGAGACCGGCGATGTCTCCCGGGAGCTTGAGCAGGAGGTGGGACGCCTGAAGGAAGAATTGGAGGCCCGCCGGAAGGATCTGGCCGCCGCCCGGGAGCGGGTCACCGCCATCCGGGTGCAGACGGCCACCCTCAAGGAACAGCATGAGGCCCACCTGCGCGACATCGCCGGCCTGGAACGCCAGGTGGAGGAACTCACCCGGCGCTTGGCCGCCGACCGGCTGGAACTGGAGACGGGTGGCGGCGAGCGGGTGCGCCTGGAGGGTGTCATTGCCACGGAAGCCGAGCGCCTGGAAGGGCTCGTCCGCCGCCAGGCCGAAGCGGAGAGCCTGCTGGCCGGTGTGCGCTCCGCCAGCGAGGAGGCCGCCGCGGCCCTGGCCGAGGCCGAAGCCAGGACCAAGAAGGCCCGTGAGGAGAGCGACGCGGTCCGTCAACTCCAGGCGGATCTGAATCTGCGTTTTTCCACATTGACGATGCAGGCCGAACATTTAGAACGTTCCGTGCAAGAAAACAGTCGCACCAGCATGGCCGAGGTCCTGGCACGGCTGGAAGGGGTGGCATTCGACGAGGCGGCCCGCCGGGCGCGCCAAGTCGAGTTGCAGCGCCTCCTGGACGATATGGGCGAGGTAAACCTCCTCGCCATCGAGGAGTGCGCCGGCATGGAGGAACGCTTCAACTTCCTGTCGTCCCAGAAAAACGATCTGGAAGAGTCGCTGCGCAGCCTCCAGCAGGCCATCCAGCGTATCAACCGTACCACCCGGCAGCGCTTTCTGGAGACCTACAACCAGGTCAACGCCACGTTTCAGGAGGTCTTTCCGCGCCTGTTCTGCGGGGGGCGGGCCGAGTTACGCCTGACCAACGAGGAAGACCTTCTGGAGACCGGCATTGATATCATCGTGCAGCCGCCGGGCAAGAAGCTCCAGAATGTGACCCTCCTCTCGGGGGGGGAGAAGGCGTTGACGGCGGTGGCGCTGATCTTCTCCATCTTCCTGATCAAACCGACGCCCTTCTGTCTGCTGGACGAGGTGGATGCGCCCCTGGACGATGCCAATATCGGCCGTTTCAACGACATGGTGCGGGAGATGAGCGCCGTTTCCCAGTTCATCATCATCACCCACAACAAGGCCACCATGCAGGTGGCCGACACCCTCTACGGCATCACCATGGAAGAGCCGGGGGCGTCGCGGATCGTGTCGGTCAGGCTGCACTGAAGGTGGTGCCGGGAAGAAGGAAGCCGGGGCTCGCCGTGGCCCCGCGGTCCGGCAGGACGGCATGACATTTGTTTTTATGCCCCGTGCGGGTGCTGGTATTTTGTCGTGAGGATATGATAATGCCGTTTCAACGTATTCTGAAAACGCTGGTCGAGGAAACCCCCCGGGCGGTGGGAGCCATTCTGGTGGATTGGGAGGGTGAGGCGGTACAGGAGTGGTGTCTCTGCGATCCTTATGAGATGCGCTTCATCGGCGCCCACAAGGGGATCATCCTGGCCCGGTTGAAGGAGATGCAGGGGAGTGCGCAGGTGGGGGCCATTGAGGATGTGGTGGTGACCGCCAGCGAGCGCCACCTGATCATCGGCTGCATCGACGACGATTATTCCCTGGTGATGGATGTCGACCGCGCCTGCCCGGTGGCCTTGGCGTTGCATCATTTTCGCGCTGCCGTGACGCGGCTCAAGAAGGAGATCTGATGGAGCAGCAGGAAAAGAAGGGCTTTTTCCGGGGGTTGGTGGATAAAATCGCCGGGACCGGGCAACCGCAGACGAATGATAGCGAACCGCCACCGCCGGCCGGGGCGGAAGAACGCCCGGATAGTGGGCCCGGTTTCTTCTCGCGCCTCAAAAACGGCCTGAAAAAGACCAAGGATGGGCTGGTGGGCCGCATCGACGCCCTGGTGCTGGGGAAAAAGGAGATCGATGCCGACACCCTGGAGGAGTTGGAAGAGATCCTGATCACCTCGGACATCGGCGTCAAAACCACGGTGGAGTTGATCCGCTCCCTGGAGCAGCGCCTGGGGCGTAACGAACTCAAGGACGGCGAGGCGCTGCGGGCGGCCCTCAAGGCTGATATCCTGGCGCGCCTGAACGCCCACCATAGCGTACTCGACACCGATGCGCGGCACCCCTTTGTACTGCTGGTCATCGGCGTGAACGGGGTCGGCAAGACCACCACCATCGGCAAGCTGGCCTCCCGTTTCACCGGCAAGGGGAAACGGGTGCTCCTCGCTGCCGCCGATACCTTCCGCGCCGCGGCTGCCGAGCAGCTCGAGGCCTGGGGGGAACGCTCCGGCGTGGATGTCGTCCGCCACAAGGAGGGGGCCGACCCGTCCGCGGTGGTCTTCGACGCCTGCAAGGCTGCCGTGGCCCGGCAGGTGGATATCCTGATCGTCGATACGGCCGGCCGGCTGCATACCAAGGTCAACCTGATGGAGGAGATGAAGAAGATTCACCGTGTCATCAGCCGCGAGATTCCCGGTGCCCCCCATGAGACGCTGCTGGTGCTGGACGCGGCCACCGGCCAGAACGCCGTCTCCCAGGCGCGGCTTTTCAAGGAGGCGGCCGGGGTCACCGGCATCGCTCTGACCAAGCTGGACGGCACCGCCAAGGGGGGGATCGTGGTGGCGGTCAGCCATGAATTCGGTCTGCCGGTCCGCTATATCGGTGTTGGGGAGGCGATCGACGACCTGCGCGACTTTAATCCGCAGGAGTTCACGGATGCCCTCTTCCAGGCCTGACAAACCCGCTGCCAAACAACGCCGAAGGGCCGGAGAAGCCCGAGATTTCACGCAATTAGGGCTTGACTTCACTGTGTCCTCTGGGTATAGTAATCTGTCGCGAAAGGAAGCTTGCATCATGGATCAGGAACTGTTTACAGCGTTGGAAAAGAAGGTCGATGACCTGCTTGACAAGTATTCAAGCCTGAAAGCCGACAACGCCCGGCTGGCTGAGGAAAACGGGCGCCTCCTGGCGGAGCGCGAAGGGCTCAAGTCGCGTGTCGATGCCATTCTCGGCAAGCTCGAAGGAATTTGAATTGCCGGGAAGGCGGCGGCTGCGCCGATACCGGACCGTCTCTGCCGACAGCTGGGGCGGGTGTGCCGGGATACCGGCAAAACACGACAGGTGCCGGTGAACCCCTATGAAAACGACCCATCTGGTGACGGTGCTTGGCCGGGAGCTTTCGGTCAGGAGTTCGGCTTCCGCCGAAAAGGTCCAGGCGGTGGAATCGTTTGTCAACGCCAGACTGCACGAAATCGGCAGTGCCCTCAAGAACGGCGATGCCCAGTTGGTGCTCATGCTGGCGCTGCTCAACGTCAGTGAAGAGTTGCTGGAACTGCGCAGTTCCGCAGAGCGGGGCGGCCTGATCGATGCCTCGCTGCACCGGTTGATGGAAAAGTTGGAAAAAGCGTGATGAGCTCGGAACATCCGGCTGCACGTACAAGGTCTCGTAAGGGAGACTTGATCATATATTCGCACCAGCATCACAATCAGTCCCGGTAGGTGTGGCGACGCTGGTCCCCGCCTGCTGATAACCTGACACCCGCAGAATATATTCAACGACGAAAGGAAGGAATCGCTCCCGAGGAAAAACCAGCGCCCAACCAAATTCTGCGGCACTCACGAGCCATTCCCCTTTCACCCTCCCTGATCGACCTTCCCAGGACCCTCTTCCTCTGGGCACTCTCTACTTGTCTGTTTGTAAACGAATTTTGCGTGGAATCGATAGTATGCCCAAGCGGTCATTACGGCAGCAGATGTTGGCCCTGCGTCTGGCGCTCAGCCAGGAAGCGTGGCATGCCTCCAGCCTGCTGGCCCAGCAAAACCTGCTCGACCTCGAAGAGTACTCACGGGCGGAGTGTATTGCCCTCTACGCCCCGGCGCGCAACGAAGCCGATACCACCGAGATCGTGGCAGCCGCCTTCAGGGCCGGGAAGCGGGTGCTGTACCCGGCCGTCTGCGGGGAACACATGGTGTTCCGCCAGGTGGAGGGACTGGCTAGTCTCGAGCAGGGGAGTTTCGGCATTCTTGAACCGTGCCCCACCGGCGTCGATCACCACGCCGATGAGCCGGACCTGATCGTGGTGCCGGGGGTGGCCTTTGACCTGAACGGGCATCGTATCGGCTACGGCAAGGGGTTTTACGACCGTTTTCTGCGACATCCGGGACGCACGGCCCACTTGGTGGGACTGTGCCATGATTTTCAGATTGTCGGGGGGGCGATCCCGGCAGAAGGGCACGATATACGAATGGAGATCATCGTCAGCGATCGGCGGGTTGTCCGCTGCGGAAGTAACCGGAGCCATCTCGGTGGTCCGGATTAAAAAACAGGCTGGTGCGACCGGAGCGGGGTGGGTGGGACACGACCCCGCGGTAACGCTTCAACAGTCTGATAGAGGAGGTTATTGATATGGAAGTGAGTATCTGGATGGTTGTCACCATCCTGGCGGTGGCCGCCGGGGCGTATTTTGCCGGCACCAGGTTCAGCAAGAAGGATGCGGACGCCATCGTCCGTCAGGCGGATGACCTCGCGAACAAGGTCATCGAGGATGCCCGGCGCGAGGCGGAGACCATCACCAAGGAGGCCGAGCTCAAATCAAAGAACGCGGCCATCGAGGCCAAGGAAGAGTACGAGCGCGAGATGCGGGAGAAGAAGCGTGAGCTCCAGAATCTCGAAAAGCGTTTGTTGCAAAAGGAAGAGAATCTGGACAAGAAGGTTGCCCTTTTTGACCAGAAAGAACTGGATATCCTGAAAAAAGAGCAGGTTCATTCCGCCAAGGAACAGGCCCTTGGCGAACGCGAAGACGAACTGAAAAAGGCGGTCGGTGCCCAGATGGCCAAACTCGAGCAGATTTCGGGCATGACGGCCGGCGAGGCCAAAAAGGAACTGATGAACGCCATGGAGAGCGAAGCCAAACACGATGCGGCCAAGCTCATCAAGGTTATCGAAGAGGAAGCCCGGGAGACTGCCGACAAGAAGGCCAAGGAGATCATGGCTCTGGCCATTCAGCGGTATGCCGGCGAATACGTGGCGGAGCGGACGGTATCGGTGGTGCCGCTCCCTTCCGATGAGATGAAGGGGCGCATCATCGGGCGCGAGGGGCGCAACATCCGTGCCCTGGAGGCGGCTACCGGCATCGATCTGATTATCGACGACACCCCCGAAGCGGTCATCCTGTCCGGTTTCAACCCGGTTCGCCGCGAGGTGGCCCGTCTCTCCCTGGAGAAACTGATCGGCGACGGCCGCATCCATCCCGGCCGTATCGAAGAGGTGGTGGCCAAGTCCACCGAAGAGGTGGAACTCTCCATCAAGGAAGCGGGCGAACAGGCGGCCTTCGACCTGGGGGTCCACGGCATCCATCCCGAGGTGCTCAAGCTGATCGGGCGCCTCAAATACCGCACCTCCTACACCCAAAACGTCTACCAGCATTCGCTGGAGGTGGCGTTCCTCTGCGGCATCATGGCGGCGGAACTGGGGATCAACGTCAAACAGGCCAAGCGTGCCGGCCTGTTGCACGACTTGGGCAAGGCGGTTGACCACGAGGTGGAAGGGTCCCACGCCGTGATCGGGGCCGAGTTGGCCAGGAAGTACGGTGAATCACCGAAGATCGTGCATGCCATCATGGCCCACCACGAGGACGAAAAACCCTCCACCGTGCTGGCGGTGCTGGTTCAGGCGGCCGACGCCCTTTCCGGCGCACGTCCCGGAGCCCGGCGCGAGATGATGGAAACCTATGTCAAGCGTCTGGAAGATCTGGAGCGCATTGCCACCTCCTTCAGCGGCGTAAGCTCTTCCTTCGCCATTCAGGCCGGTCGGGAGATCCGCGTGATGGTGTCCAGCGAACAGGTCAGCGACGAACAATCGCTGATCATGGCCCGGGACATTGCCAAAAAGATCGAGGCCGAGATGACCTACCCGGGGCAGATCAAGGTGAACGTGATCCGCGAGACGCGAGCCGTCGAGTTCGCCCGCTGATCGTCTGCCGCCTGTCCCCTCACATCTATCGCATCCCCCCCTCCCCATGGGAGGGGGGCGTAGAGAAAGCACTCAATGAGCATCAAAATCCTCTTCATCGGCGACATCATCGGCAAGCCGGGGCGTCAGGCCCTTTCCCGTGAACTGCACCGTCTGGTTGACCGGCACGCGGTGGACCTGATCATCGCCAACGGCGAAAACGCTGCCGGCGGTTTCGGCCTGACCACCGAAACGGCCAAGGAACTGTTCGACACGGGTGTACACTGCCTGACCAGCGGCAACCATATCTGGGACAAGAGGGAACAGGTCCCGCTCGTGCTGGCCGACCGCCGTATCCTCCGGCCGGCCAACTATGGCGCGGAGGTGCCGGGTACCGGCAGTGTCGTCGTCACCACCCCGGGGGGCGTCAAGGTTGGGGTGCTCAACCTGGAGGGGCGGGTCTACATGAAGAATCTGGAATGCCCCTTCCGCGTCGCGGATCGGGAGATCGAACTGCTGAGGAAGGAAACGCCGCTCATCTTCGTCGATTTCCATGCCGAGGCAACCTCGGAGAAGTCGGCCCTGGGATGGTATCTCGACGGCCGGGTCAGCGCCGTTGTCGGCACCCACACCCACGTGCAGACCGCCGACGAGCGTATCCTCCCCCAGGGGACGGCCTACCTGACCGACGCCGGCATGACCGGAAGCTTTGATTCCGTGATCGGTATCGGCAAGGAAGAGGCCATCCGCAAGTTTCTCACTCAACTGCCGGTAAAGTTTGAGATTCCCAAGAAGGATATCCGCCTGAACGGGGTACTGGTCGGGATTGACCCGGAAAACGGCAGGGCGCTCAGCATTGAGCGCATTACCGTGGGTTGTTGAGTGCTTTGATGATTTTGGCTTGACTTGATCCAGTGAACGGGCTAGTTTTTAAGCGAACATATTTACTCGGAGGTGCTCCCTGTGGGCATTTTAGTCGGTACCGGTCTCGTTGTCAGGATTGTTCTGTTTATTCTCATCGCCTTCTCGGTCCTGTCGTGGACCATCATCATGTTCAAGTTTTTCCAGATCTACAAGGCCAACAGCGATTCGGAACGCTTCATGGACTTTTTCTGGAAATCCAAACGTTTTGACGCCATCGCCTCCCAGGTGGACCGTTTCACCGGTTCGCCGCTGACGGTGCTCTTCAACGAGGGGTACGGCGAGCTGGGCAAATTCGTTGCGGGGAGCGGCACGACCGACACCAGCGTCCTCAGCACCGACCTGGGAGGGATCGAAAACGTTTCCCGCGCCCTGCGCCGCGCAACCAACTCGGAGATCACCCGTCTCGAAAAGTATACGACCTTCCTGGCGACCACCGGCTCCACATCGCCGTTCATCGGGCTGTTCGGGACGGTCTGGGGCATCATGACCGCTTTCGAGGGGATCGGCAAGACCGGCTCCGCCTCGCTGGCCGTCGTCGCCCCCGGCATCGCCGAGGCGCTGATCGCCACCGCCATCGGCCTGGTGGCCGCCATTCCGGCCGTCATGGCCTATAATCACTTCCAGCACAAGATCCGGGTTCTGATCAACGAGATGGACAGTTTCTCCACCGAGTTCCTCAATATCGTGCAACGCAACGTGGCAGGAAAATAAGCGATGGCAATGGGCGGACGTAATGACAACAGGGGCACGATGGCGGAGATAAACGTCACCCCGCTGGTCGATGTCATGCTGGTGCTCCTGGTCATCTTCATGGTGACGGCGCCGATGATGCAGCAGGGGGTGCAGGTCAACCTCCCCAAGGCCGACACCAAGGCCATGAACCCGGCGGAGGAAACGGTGGTGGTCACCGTCGATAAGAACAACAAGGTCTTCATCAACAAAGAGGAAACCCCTGCGGGGGAATTGCGCTCCAAGCTGACCAGCATGTTCGAATCGCGAACCAAGAAAGAGGTCTTTCTCAAGGCCGATGCCGGCGTTCCCTATGGCGAGGTTGTCAGGATCATGGCCGACATCAAAGGGGCCGGAATAGAACGGCTCGGTATGGTGACGGAGCCGTCTCCGAAATAAGATGATCACAACGCAGGACACACATGACGCCGGAATGGGCGTTAGCTTCAGTATTTCCGCCGTCATTCATCTGGCGGTTTTTTTGTTGCTGCTGTGGTGGGGGCAGCTTTTCCCGACCACGGCAACCGTTCAGGAAACCTATTATGTCGATGTGGTCAACCTGCCGGTAGCCAACCCCCGGGCCGGCAGTCCGACCCAGAAGGGGAACGATGCCGAAGCCCCGCCTCCGCCCCAAACCCACGAAGCCCCGTTGAGCATGCCGTCCCCCCCGCAACCGAGCACCAAGGCGCGCACCGCACCGACCGGAAAAGCCCAAAAGGCCGAGAAAGCCGAAAAGACGGACACCGCCAGCGATACGGCCTTTGCCGAAAAGATGGCGAAGCTTGAGAGCAAGGCCGAGTCCCAGCAACAGGAGGCCGCCCTGGAGCGGCTCCGCAAAAAAGTCAAGACGTCCGGGAGCGGCAGGGCCGGGATGCCGGCCGGCAGCGGCAGCGAGGCCGGCAGCGACTACACGGCATACGTCCAGTCGCGCCTGAAGGACGCCTTCTATCAGACCATCTCCTATACCAGCAAAAATCCCGAGGTCGTTGTCCACTTATATATCGACGCCGACGGCAAGGTGACCCGTCAGAAGATCGAAAAGAGCAGCGGCGACCGGACGTTTGAACTGTCGGTGCTGCGGGCGGTGGAAAAGGCCGGCGATAAACTCGTTCCGCCTCCCAACCACAAGGTCTTCGAGGGGACGTTTGTCTTCAAGCCCAAAGGCATTTCCCGCAACAAGCTGTAACGAGGTCTCAATGAAACTGCTTTTAACCCTGATGCTGCTATTTGTCCTGCCGACCGCCCTCCATGCCCAGCCCGGATATGTCGAGGTGACGGCGCCGGGCAATCGCCAGCTCAAACTTGCGGTCGAAATACCCCACGCGCAAAACGCCGCGTCGAGTGCGGGCGCCGCCAAGGAGATGGCCGGCGTGATCGCCTTCGACATGAACATGTCGGGTCTGGCGAATGCCGAGATCAGGGAGCCGTTGCCGCTTGCCGGCGGCCTCATGTTCGGGGCGACCGATTTCGCCCCGTGGCTGGCTGCGGGGTTCGACATGCTGGTGCGCGGCGAATACAGCATCAGCGGCGACAACCTGACGGTGGAGTTTCGCCTGTACGACGCCCTCAACAACAAGATGATGACCGCCAAGCGGTACTTGGGGAAGAGCAAGGATCTGCGCCGGTTCGCCCACTCCTTCTGTGACGAGGTGCTGCTGCAGATGACCGGCGAACGCGGCCCCTTTACGACCCATATCGCCTTTATCTCGACCCAGTACGGCAACAAGGAGGTCGCCGTCATGGACTGGGACGGGCACAACCTGTTGCCGTTGACCAGAAACGGCTCCATCAACCTTAACCCCGACTTCTCGCCCGACGGGCGGGAGATCGTCTTCACCTCGTACAAACGGGGCAACCCCGACCTGTATAAGCGCGCCCTGTCGAGCACGGTCGAAATCCCCCTGTCCAAACGCAAAGGGCTCAACATCACCGGCGCCTGGTCGCCGGACGGCACGAAGATCGCCCTAGCCCTCAGCAAGGACGGCAACGCGGAAATCTACACCATCGCCAGGGACGGCAGCAACCCGGTGCGCCTGACCGTCAGCCCTGCCATCGAGGTCTCGCCGGTCTGGTCGCCGGACGGCAAACGCATCGCCTTTGTCTCCGACCGGTTGGGCAAGCCGCAGATTTTCGTGATGGACGCCAACGGCGGCAACGTGCGCCGGTTGACCACCGCCGGGGGGTATAACGTCAACCCCCGCTGGTCCCCCAAGGGGGACAAGATCGCCTATGCCCGCATGCATGGCGGGGCATTCCATATCTACGTCATCAATGCCGACGGCAGCGGCGACACCCAGCTTACCACCACGGGGAGCAACGAAAATCCCGCCTGGTCTCCGGACGGGCGTTTCATTGCGTTCAGCTCGAAGAGGGGCGGCCCTGACGGGATCTATGTGATGCGGGCCGACGGCAGTGGCCAGATCAGGGTCAGCCAGGGCAAGGGAAATGGGAGCCAGCCGGCCTGGTCGCCCCGCTGACAGGCTATTTTGAAGAACCGGGGCGGGGCCGTTTCCGCGACGGCGCAACCGGCCAAACACCGGGGATTTGTTTCTCCAACAGGTGTGAAATTATTCCCTATTCGCAATTGCAAATCTTTTTGTCTGTTGTATAATTCGTTAACGCTTTGATAGTCAGGCGGCAGATCATAATAAATCCAAGACCAAGGAGAATTGTTATGAAACGAGGAACCATGGTAGTGCTGGCAGCGCTTAGTCTGGCGGCTTTGCTGGCCAGCGGTTGCGCAAACAAGGAAGTCGTCAAGAGCGAGGAACCGGTTGTCAAGGCCGAGCAGCCAAAGGCCCCCGAAGTTGCCAGGCCGGAAGTCGCACCCCAGCCGACCAAACAGGCTCAGCCTGAGCAGGCTACCCCGGCGGCCGAGCCGATCAAGCAGGCTGAAGCCCCTGTTGCCGCCGCTCCGGCTGCGGAAACCGCTTTTGAAAGCGTCTATTTTGATTTCGACAAATCAGACCTGAGCCAGGATGCCCGTGACGTGCTCAGCAAAAACGCCGAGATCCTGCTGAAAAACAAGCCCGGCATCAAGGTCCAGATCGCCGGCCATTGCGATGAACGCGGCTCGGCCGAATACAACCTGGCCCTGGGTGAGCGCCGTGCAAAATCGGCCCTGCACTACCTGACCACCCTGGGGGTCGCCGCCGACCGCCTTTCCATCATCAGCTACGGCAAGGAAAAACCGGCGGTCGATGGCCACGATGAGGCCGCCTGGGCCAAGAACAGAAGGGATGAATTCGTTATCGTGCAATAAGCACGCCTGCTACACATAGGCGACCGTCATGATATACGCCGGAATGCTGACCGCATCCCGGCGTATTCTTTTCGGGGGGCCCTGCGCGTCGAGATGGGAGTTTGCGAGACGTTTCCCTTGACATTCCGAAAGATAATATATATTGTTTTTCATATATTAATCTATTTCTGGGAGCTACTCGGTGAAACAGGCATTCATTATTCTCATGCAGGTTGTGGTGATGGCGGGGCAGGCAAACGCTGCGCCCGCGGTTCAGCACCTGACCCTGAAGGAGGCCATCGGCGCAGCCCTGGAGAATAACCATCTCATCAGGGCCGCCGGCCACCATGCCGACGCGGCGCGCCAGGGGGTTGCCATCGCGGAATCGTACTACTACCCCTCCCTCACCTTCGAGGAGGCCCTTACCGCCTCCAATGCCCCCACCCAGGCCTTCATGATGAAGCTTGACGAGGCACGTTTCACCCAGAACGACTTTCTTACCAATAATCTCAATCACCCCTCCGCCTCCCATGACTTCAGAACCGCCCTGACGGTCAATCAACCGTTATACCGTCCCTCCATCGCTCCGGCCAGGGAACTGGCCGCCCGGGAGTCCGAAAAACAGGACCTGGGATTGGAGGCTGCCCGGCAGGATATCGCCTTCCAGGTTTTCAGGCGCTATCTGGAGGTGCAGAAGGCGGTTGCGCAACTCAAGGCCGCCGACCAGGCGATCGGAGACGCCCGCGAAAACCTGAGGCTGGCAGGGGTGCGCCGCGATGCGGGGGTTGGGCTGCTTTCCGACGAACTTCGCGCCAGGACGCACCTCTCCGCCGTGGAGCAGCGACTCATCAGCGTCCGTAACGACCTGGAACTGGCAAAGCTGCACCTGGCCGATGTGGTCGGCCTCAAAAACGGACAGGAACTGGACATCGCGGAATCGGCGCCAGCCTTTGCCCCGCCCCTCGCCTCCGAAGACCTGGTGGCCGTAGCACGGGAGAACAGGAAAGAGTTGCAGCAGTACCGTGCCGAACTGGGGAAATCCGAGGCGGCCCTCAAGCTGGCCCGCAGCGCCTATCTGCCCGAAGTGGGCGCTTTCGCCTCGTACCAGATGAACGCCAGGGATGTCCCGTTGGGGGCCGATAACGACGCCTGGGTGGCCGGGGTGAGCCTCACGTGGCAACTCTTCGACGGGTTTCGCCGCTATCGCGACCGGGACCGGGCCGTTGCCGAACGTTCGGCAACGGCCGAGCAACTGGAACAGGCAAACAGGGATATCGCCCTCCAGGTGCGGGAAAACCGCCTGCGAAGGGAGGAGATGGGCAAGCGGCTCGAGGTGGCCCGCAATGCCCTGCGGGATGCCGAAGAGACGGTGCGTCTGCTGACGCGGCGTTTCGAAAATTCCCTGGCGACCATGGTTGACTTGCTGGACGCCCAGAACGCCCTCAATCAGGTCCGCTCGAACCTGGCAGAAAGCGAGGCCAACTATGCCCTGGCCGGTGGGCGGGTCTATCATGCGGCCGGGACATTCCTGAAGGAGATTATGAAATGACGAGGTTTTCGTATCTGCTCGCCGTAGGCCTGTGGGCGGCAATCCTCGCCGGTTGCGGCGGGAAAGGGCCGGAGGCCGGGCACGGGGAACGTTCGCCGGCAGTGGTCGTCAAGGGCGTCCAGGTGGAAACGGTGAAGGCCGTTGCCGTGCCGGATCTCATGGAGGTGGTCGGCACCGTAAAGGCGCGTACCAGCGCCGTGGTTTCGGCCCGTATCCCCGGCACCGTCACCGTGCTGAAGGTGCGGGAAGGGGACCGGGTCAGGAAGGGACAGCTCCTGGCCCGCCTTGATGCCCAGGAAACCGGGGCGACCGGAGCCGCTGCCGTGGCGGGCAGTGACGAGGCCCAGCGCGCGCTGGATGAAGCTCAGGCCCGCAAGCGGCTGGCCGACGTGACGTTCGACCGCTATCAGCGCCTCTATAAGGAGCAGGCCGTCACCCGCCAGGAATTCGACACCAAACAGACCGAACAGGAGGTGGCCGCCCAGGGCGTTGCCCGGGCCCAGGCCCGTTACCGGCAAGCCAGGGAAGGGGCGCGGGCCGCCTCCCGCATGGCCGATTACGCAACGATAGTTGCCCCGATCTCCGGGGTCGTCACTGCCAGGCAGGTTGACTTGGGGTCCACGGTCTTCCCGGCCCAGCCGTTGATGACCATCGACAGCGAAGGGAGTTACCAGCTTGAGCTGGCCTTGCCGGAATCGCTGGCAACCAGGGCCAAGGTGCAGACGCCGCTTCAGGTCACGCTGGATGCCCTGCAGGTGACCATCAGCGCCAGGATCGCCGAGATCGTCCCTTCTGCCGATCCCCAGAGCCGCACGTTCATCGCCAAAGTGCCCCTGGACCGGAAAGGGGTGGCATCGGGTATGTTCGGGCGCGCTTCCATCAGCCTGGGAAGCACGGCCAACGGCATCCTGCTGCCGGAGCGCGCCGTTGTGGAGCGCGGGGCGCTGACCTCGGTCTGGGTGGTGGATCAGGCTCATACCGCGCGCATGCGGCTGGTGAAGAGCGGCAAGAGCGTTGGCGGCAAGGTGGAGATCCTCTCCGGCCTTTCCGACGGCGAGCGGGTGGTGGTGTCGGGCGCGGATAAGGTCAGCGAAGGCGCGAAGGTGGAATAGACCATGGAACGTCTCGGCTTCGCCGGAAAAATAGCCCACGCCTTCATCGACTCCAAGCTGACGCCGCTGATCGTTGCCGCCTCGCTCCTTCTGGGCGTCTTTGCGGTCAAGATGACCCCGCGGGAGGAAGAGCCCCAGATCGTCGTGCCCATGGTGGACATCTACCTCCCCCTCCCCGGCTCCTCACCCCAAGAGGTGCAGGAACGGGTGGTGAAGCCCTTCGAAGGCAAGCTCTGGGAGATCAAGGGGGTCGAATACCTTTACTCCATGAGCCGCCCCGGCATGGGGATCATCACGGTGCGCTTCCTGGTGGGGCAACCCATGGAGGAGTCGCTGGTCAAGCTCTACAACAAGGTCATGAGCAACCGCGGCATCCTCCCGCCGGGCGCGGGGGAACCGCTGGTGGTGCCGAAATCCATCGACGATGTCCCCATCATGTCCCTGACCCTCTGGTCCCCGCGCTATGACCACGCCACCCTCCGCACCCTGGCCCGGGAGGTCTGCGATGACCTGAGAAAGGGCGACAATGCCGCCGAAACGGAGATCAAGGGCGGCTTGACGCGCCAGGTGCGGGTGACCCTGGATGCCCCGCGACTGGCCGGTTACGGCCTCTCGCCCCTCCAGGTGGCGGCGGCCCTGCACAAGGGCAACGCCGCGCTCGCCTCCGGCTCCTTCACCAGCGGCAACCGGGAGATGCTGGTGGAAACCGGCAATTTCCTGGAGAGCGGCGATGCGGTCAAGCGTCTGGTGGTCGGGGTGTACAACGGCAAGCCGGTGTACCTGGCCGACGTGGCCCAGGTCACCGACGGGACGAGGGTGCCGGATACGTATGTCTTCATGGGATTGGGACCGGGGGCCCGTGCCAAAGGCCTGACCGGCGACCCGAACCGGGATTACGCCGCGGTGACCATCTCCATCGCCAAGCGCAAGGGGGCCAACGCGACCTGGGTGGCCGAGGACCTGCTGAAAAAGGTCGAGGCACTCAAGGGGAAAGTGATCCCCTCGGATGTGCAGGTCACCGTAACCCGCAACTACGGTGAGACCGCCAAAGAGAAGAACAACGAACTCCTGTTCCACATGTTCCTGGCGGCGCTTTCGGTCACGATCCTGATCGCCCTGTTCATGGGGTGGCGGGCCGGAGCGGTGGCCGCCATCGCCATCCCGGTCACCCTGGCCCTGACCATGCTGATCTTCTACCTGATCGGCTACACGCTCAATCGCATCACCCTGTTCGCCCTGATCTTCTCCATCGGCATCCTGGTGGACGACGCCATCGTGGTGGTGGAGAACATCCACCGCTACTTCACCACCACGGTGCTCAAGCCGTTGGAGGCCGCCGTCCGCGCGGTGGACGAGATCGGGAACCCGACGGTGCTGGCCACTTTCGCGGTGATCGCTTCGATCCTGCCCATGGGCTTCGTGGGCGGGCTGATGGGACCGTACATGCGCCCCATCCCGGTGGGGGCCAGCATGGCCATGCTCTTCTCCATGCTGATCGCCTTTATCGTGACCCCCTACTTTGCCTACCGCTTTATGAAGGGTGAATCCCATTACGGTTCCGACGAGGCGCCCGAGGATTCAAAGCTGACCGCCTTTTACCGCAAGGGCATGGGGGCCCTGATCCACAACGCCACCCTGCGCCACGGCTTTCTGGCAGGCGTGGTGGTCCTGTTGCTGCTCTCCTGCTCGCTGATCTGGTTCAAGGCCGTTACGGTCAAGATGCTCCCCTTCGACAACAAGAACGAGTTGCAGGTGATCGTCGATGCGCCGGACGGGACGCCGCTGGAGCAGACCGCCCGCATTACCCGCGAGATGGGGGATGCCCTGCGGGGCGTGCCCGAGGTCAGCGATTTCCAGCTCTACATCGGCACCAGCGCGCCCTTCAACTTCAACGGTCTGGTACGCCACTACTACCTGCGCCGTGGGCCGAATCTGGCCGATATCCAGGTCAACCTGCTGCGTAAGGACGAGCGCAGGGACCAGTCCCATGCCATTGCCAAGCGCATTCGGCCGCTGCTGAAGGCGGTCGCCGACAAGTACGGGGCGCGGGTCAAGGTGGCCGAGATTCCCCCCGGACCGCCGGTGCTCTCGACCCTGGTGGCCGAGGTCTATGGACCGGACGATGCCAGCCGTGCGGGGGTGGCCGCCAGGGTCAAGGCGATCCTGGCCCGGACCGCCGGGGTGGTTGACGTGGACTGGTATCGGGAGGACGACCAGCAGAAGGTGACCCTCGCCGTTGACCGGGAAAAGGCCGCCCTGGCCGGCATCCCGGTGGAGGATGTGGCGCGGACGCTCAGGATCGCCCTGGGGGGAGAGGATGTGGGGCTGTTGCATCTGCCCCGGGAAAAGGAGCCGGTCACCATCAACCTGCGCCTGCCGGTCTCCCAGAGAAGCTCCGTGGCCGACCTTTCGTCGATCTCCCTCCCCGGACCCGGGGGCAACGTACCGCTCTCCCAACTGGTGCGGGCCACCCCGGGGGCCGAGGAAAAGACTCTGTATCGCAAAAATTTGAAGAATGTCGTCTACGTGATCGGCGACGTGGCCGGCGAGATCGAGGCCCCGGTCTACGCCATCCTCAAGGTGCGCAAGGAGATCGCCGCCCTGCCGACGCCGGACGGTGCAAAGATCGAGGTGCTGGCCTCGCGGCAGCCGTGGAGCGAGGAACACGTGGGCATGAAGTGGGACGGCGAGTGGCACATCACCTACGAGGTCTTCCGCGACCTGGGCATGGCCTTCGGCGCGGTGATGGTGCTGATCTACATCCTGGTGGTGGCCTGGTTCAGGGACTTTACCACCCCCCTGGTGATCATGGCCCCCATCCCCCTGACCCTGATCGGCATCCTGCCGGGGCACGCCCTGTTCGGGGCGTTCTTCACCGCCACCTCCATGATCGGCTTCATCGCCCTGGCCGGCATCATCGTACGCAACTCCATCATCCTCATCGACTTCGCCGAGATGAAGCGCCGGGAGGGGATGCCCCTGGACGAGGCGATCATCGAGGCCGGCGCGGTGCGTTTCCGCCCCATGCTCCTGACCGCCGCCGCCGTGGTGGTGGGGAGCTTCGTGATCGTCTTCGATCCGATTTTCCAGGGACTGGCCATCGCCATGATGTGCGGCGAAATCGCCTCCACGACCCTGTCCCGGGTGACCATACCGGTCCTGTACTATCTGGTGCAGAGTTGGAAAGAACGGCATAATAAGGGACAAGAGACATAATGAAACCGGGGGACGGGGGAGGGGCCCAATTGGCCCTTTGCCCGCATCCGCCAATCAACATACGAGAGAGGGATTCATGTTCTGGTCGAAAAACAAACAAACGGCGCCGGAAGCGGCGGAACTGGCCGAGCAGTGCCGGAGCGAGGCCGAGGCGCTGTACCGCTCGGGGAAATATCATTGCGCCGAGGCGGTGCTGGCGGTGGTCAGGAACCATTTCCGCCCCGACCTGCCCGAGGAGGTGGTGCAGATGGCCAGCGGTTTCGGCGGCGGCTCCGGCTCCGGCTGTATGTGTGGCGCCGTCTCCGGCGCCACCGTGGGACTGGGGCTGGTGTTAAAGGAAGACAAGAAGCTGATCAGCCATCTTACCCGTGAACTGCATACCTGGTTCAAGGGAAAGTATGGCGTAACCTGCTGCAAGACCATCCGCGCCACCAACGACAAGGGCATCTGCCCGGTATTGACGGGGGAGGTGGCGGGGAAGATAGCGGAGATGTTGGCAAAAAGATAGAAGCGGGCAATTTGCGCTTCTGGAGGATGGAATGCCTGTGGGTGTTCCGCCGCAGAGAAACAGAGGAGAAATACACATGAAGGAAGAATATTACGTCGAACGGGTGGTCCGCATCATCGCCGGGTCATTCATCATCGTCTCGTTGCTGCTGGCCCATTTCCATTCGCCCTACTGGCTCTGGTTCACCGGCTTTGTCGGCCTCAACCTGTTCCAGTCCGGCTTTACCCAGTTCTGCCCCCTGTTCACGATCCTGGGGAAGATGGGGGTGCCGCGGTTTCCCAAGGGGGCCTGCCCGCCGCGGGACTAGCAGGCTGTTGAAAAACTCAGGTTGTTCAAAAATAGTCAGATCGCCGCATCCGCTAGACAAGCCCTGAGGAGGCCCTCACCCGGCCTTTGGCCACCCTCTCCCGGAGGGAGAGGGTAACGGTATCCCTTCTCCCCTGGGGAGAAGGATAGGATGAGGGGCGCTACGCCGCACAAGGTGGCTTTCGAGGACGGCGGCGAGATGGCTGTTTTTCAACAACCTGCTACAGCGTGCACATCACCTGGCGGACCCGATATTCGCCGCCGATGATCAGGTACTCCCCCTCGCCCTTCATGATGCTGCCGGGTAGCAGGTCGTTGTAAAAGAAGATCTTGCTGAGCGGCACCTCGACCCGCCACACCGTGGAGCCGAACTCCCAGGCCCGCTCTTCGTCCGAGGTGAACGAGACCAGGTTGTTCAGGCGGACGATCTGCTCCCGTTTGCCGATCTGCTCCAGCACGCTGTGCTCATTGGCATCGTAGGTGCCCCGGTAGAGGGGGATGTTTTTTGTTGCGGGGTACTTGCGGACCAACTCATACTGGCAGTATTCGTAGAGCAGGTCGAGTTGGGACTGGATGGCGTTGGTGCGGGCGCTCCCCTTCATGACATCCACCGAAAAATCGAAATAGGCCTCGCTGTGGATGTCGGAAATCCTGGCGCGGTGGAAGGTGGGGGTGATGCCCATGCGGCTCTCGACCCAGCGTTTGAGCACCGCGCCCTCGATGGAGTTGGAATCCATCATCCAGCCGCGCAGGAAACGCAGGTAGCTGTTCTTGATGCTTTTGCGGGCGGTGTCGGTGGCCTGGTCCTGCCAGTTGTGGAGCTGAAACTTGACCGACATGAAATCGTTGAAGATCAGGGCGCGCTCCTCCTGGGAGGCGATGGCGGCCAGCTTTTCGAACAGGAAGCGGTTGCCCTCCTTGACGCCCTGAATCTCCAGCGGTTGAGGATTGTCGTTGAAGTGGCGCGAGGCGATAACCCACGGCGGCAGGTTGCAGTAGTTAAAGGAACCGTTTTCCACAGGTTATCACCTCATTGTGAAAGATTACTCTCTCGAACAGGCTACAGAATCTTTGCCAGTTCCACCAGCGTGGCCTTAATGGGGCCGGACACCGCGAAAGCGCTAATCCCCAGTTTTTCCAGTTCACTCTGGGGGTGCTCGCCCATCTGGGCCGTCACCACCGCCCGGCATCCCGTAAGCGCCTCGGCAATCCCTCGCAGGGCGTGGCCGCGCAGCGGGTTCTCCGGGTCGAAGCTGCAGTAGCGTTCCACCCT
Source organism: Oryzomonas sagensis (assembly GCF_008802355.1). Classification (NCBI taxonomy): domain Bacteria; kingdom Pseudomonadati; phylum Thermodesulfobacteriota; class Desulfuromonadia; order Geobacterales; family Geobacteraceae; genus Oryzomonas; species Oryzomonas sagensis. The sequence continues at coordinate 947,881 of NZ_VZRA01000001.1, forward strand.
CTTCTCGTCCACCAGTTTGGCTTCGTTCTGCTCCACGTCATAGATCAAAAAACGCTCGGCATGGCCGAAGTGCTGGTTGATTTCCTTGCCGTCCTTGGATGCGACTGCGATGAGCATACCACCTCCTTGCCGCAATCCGGCAGATTTTTCAAACCTGCCGGATTCCGACCGGCCTTCTACAGTGCGACCGGCTCAAAGGTAAAGCACTTCTTGGAACAGGTGCGGCCGCACGCTTGGCAACCGATGCAGTTGCCGTCGTTCTCGATCTTCATGAACATCTTGGCCGAGTCGTCCTCGTCCAGTTCCTCGAAGGCCAGGACGTCGTGGGCGCAGACCTTGAAACAGCGGCCACAGCCGATACAGAGCTCTTCGTCGATGGACTTGATGAATTGGGGGGTCCATTCCTGTTTGTTCTTGGTCAGGGCGGTGATGTAAGACATGGTTCTTTCCTCCGTTATGATTGTGTGGTGTGGCGCGTGTCCTGCGGGTACATCAATCCTCTAAAAACGAGGTGGCCTGTTCCTTGTTCATTGCCTTTCTGAGCCATGGCGGCGCGTTGCCGCGCAGGACCTCCTGAAGCCGTTCGACGGTCTCCTTCAGGTTTACCTCCGAGCCGGTTTTCATGGGGTGGATCTTCTTGGCGACCAGTTTGGCCGCCGCCGGGCCGCCGATCTGCATGGTATAAACGATGGCGCAGTCGGCGATGGCGCTGGCCCGGGCCATGATGCGATCCTCCTCGTCCTCGGCCGTGGTGATGGCGCTGACGGTCGTGAGAAACCCCGCCTCGTCCGGGCCGACCTCCCAGATGTGGAAGCTCTGGCACTGGCCGAAGTGCTGATCGATCATCTCGCCGGTTGAAGTGGTGAATGCTATTTTCATGGTTGACTCCTTTGCTGAAAAACTTTCCAACAGGGGAAATGCAGTTCACCACAAAGACACAAAGGACACAAAGCTACACAAATAATGATTTCAGTTAGTTGTATGGCAATTTCACAACTGGGGGGACTCAACTTCGAGAGAATGCCCTTTCATCGGTAACTCTGTGAATCCTTTGTGCTCTTTGTGGTGAATAACTGTCGTCCTCAGATCTAATTATGCGCCACCCGCAGCGCTTCCTTGGCATTGGCCTGGAACAGGGTGGCGACCTCGAAGACCAGATTCATGGTCCCCCGGTAGCCGACCCAGACCTTCTGGTGGGCGCCCAGGCGGTCGAAGACCGGCACTCCCGTCCGCAGGTGCGCTCCGATCTTGAGCTTGCCGGCCGCCTGGCGGCCGTTGGAGTTGGCCACCAGCAGATCGACCCCCTGGGCCGCCTCTTCCAGGTCCTCCAGATCGCCCACGGCGACATTGGCGCTCGGCAGTCCGTCCAGCCCCCTGGTGCGGGTAGCGCTGAGGGCCGCCTGGATTTCGCATCCCATGCCGCTCAGGAAGGTGGTCAGCGCCTTGAGGTTGTCCGACTCCAGGGCAAGGGCCACCTTCTTGGTGCCGAACTGGTAGTGGCTGTCGAGCATGGCGTCCATGAGGCGGCTCCGCCAGCGGCGCTGCTTTTCCGGTACGGGGAGCCCGGCGATGGCGCTGAGCGTCTCCATGAAGCGGTCGGTTTCGGCCAGTCCGGTCAGGGAGTTGAACCCATAGGCCGGGATACCGAATCGTTCCTTGAGTTTCAGGCCGGCCTTGGCCAGGGAGTCGCCGATATACAGGGTCGCGACGCTGCGGCCCGCCGTGCGGATCGCATCCACCGTAATGCCGCCGGTGGAGAGGGGGGAAACCACATCGTCAACGTGTCCGTCCATGGCATTGGCGATGTCCGGGATGGTCAGCACCGTCAGGCCGAAGGACTCGACCAACTCCTTGACCTCTTCCACATCGGCGGGCGTGAGGTGCGCGCCCGGCAGCAGGTTGACCTGCCGCTCGATGGCCGGGCCCCCTTCCGGCAGGGTCGCGAGGATGGCTTCCACGGTGGCGGCGTACCCTTCCTGGAGGGAGCCGCAGTAGTCGGGGGTGGATGCCCATACAATAGGCACATCGGCGCAATCGGGGTTTTCCTGGCGGAAGTGGACGATGGCGCTCTGCACGTCGTCACCCATGGTTTCGGTCAGGCCGGAGGTCATGATGCCCACCACCTCGGGCTTGAATTTCTCGATCACCCGCTTGATGCCCTTCTTGAGGTTCTCCCAGCCGCCGAAGATCGCCGTTTCCTCGCTCATGGTGGTGGAATTGAGGGCGATGGACTCCTTGTAGTGCCGCGCCAGTTGCAGGCGTATGAACGTGGAACACCCCTGGGCGCCGTGCAGCAGCCCCAGCATGTTGTCGATCCCCAGGTAGGCCATGGTGGCACCCAGGGCCGGGGAATTCTTCTGCGGGTTGACCGTGGCGCATTTTGTAGAAACCTTGACCCGGGAGGCCGAGAGGTCCTCGGCCAGGAACGTGGCGGCGTGACCCGCAGCCGCGGCAACATCGGCGGCGAGGTCGTCATCGCTTTTTTCCCACGGCGCCGGGGCGTTCACCACCGGCCAGATCGGATTGTTGACCGTCAGGTCGAGCTGGCGGGCAAAGGTCACCATGCCCTCGTAACCGGCGTAGGGGTGGGAGCGTCCATGGTTGATGTCCAGAAACGGGGTCTTGGTTTTGAGCGCCAGATACTTTGTTTTACCGCCGGCCACGATCAGGTCCGGCATCTTCTCGGCCATGACCCCCAGGAGCCCCGCGGTGGAGGTGTCCTCGATAATCTTGGCGTCCTTGTGCATCAGGCTTTTCATGCGGTAGAAATCTTCCAGGGTCGAGTTCTGGGTGCCGGCCGCCAGGATCTCGACGCCCAGTTCCCGCAGGGAGTTGACCATGGACCAGGTCTTGACGCCGCCGGTGAACAGCACGGCCCGCTTCCCCTCCAGCCGCTCGCGATAGGGGGCGATGCGCCGGCGGCACAACTCCTCTTCCTCGGCCAGGAGCAATTCCACCCGGTCCTGCATGGTCCGTTTCTCCAGGCCGTTCACCGTGTTGTCCAGTTCGCGGGCGATGTCCCTGAGCGCCTTGGCCGTGTCGGTCATGCCGTAAAAAGACTCTTCCAGGTAGGGCATGCCGTAGGTTTTCTGCATCTTCTTGGCCAGGTTGGTCAGGGACTTGGAACAGATAATGATATTGAGCTTCGCCCGGTGGGCGTAGCGCAACTCCTCGAATTTGGCGTCCCCGCTGATACAGGAGAGGATCTGGATGCCCAGGCGGTTGAAGAGCGGCATCATGCCCCACAGGTCGCCGGCGATGTTGTACTCGCCGATCAGATTGATGGGATAGTCGCCCAGCACCGGTGGCTCGGCCGTGCCGACGACATATTTGAACAGGATCTCGCCGGCCAGCCGGTTGCCGATGTTTTTGTCGCCGATAAAGCCGGGGGTATTGACCGGGATGATCGGGATGGGGGTCTTCTCCGCTGCGGCCTTGCACACCGCCTCCACGTCGTCGCCGGTCATGGCGGTCACGCAGGTGGCGTAGACGAACATGGCGTTGGCCTGTCCCTTGTAACGCTCAGCCAGGTCCAGAATGGCCTTGTAAAGCTTCTTCTCGCCGCCGAAGATGACGTCGTTTTCCAGCATCTCGGTCGTGAAGCCCCGGCGGAAGAGCTGTGATCCCGAAGAGCGGGCGCCGCGGTTATCCCAGGAGTTGCCGGCGCAGGCGATGGGGCCGTGCACCAGATGGATCACGTCGGTAATCGGCATCAATACGACACGGGCGCCGTCGTAGGCGCAGGAACGTTCGGTGCCTTCGCCGGGTTCGGATTTTTTGCAGAACTTCGGCGCGCCCTTGTCGTGGGTTTCGCAGTCGGTTGTGTCGTACCAGTCGGGCTTTGCCATGATGTCTGTCCCTTACCTCTCTCCGGGAAAACCTGCCGGCTCCCCAATAAAAAAGGCGCGCCATTTTCGGTAAATGGTTGGCGCCTTTGCCAAATATCTTCCCCTGTTTCGGTTATGCATGTCTGTCGTTCTGGTATGCTGGCACTCTGCATGTGGTATGCCAAACTAATTGTTGTAGCAATATCGAATTGTTAGGTTTGGGGATGGGGCAAAGAGAGGGCTATGCGGGATGCTACTGCCGTTTTTTTGTGCACTAAAGCGCCGTGGGAGAGCAGGGGAAGGTGTCGGTGATGACTAAGATGTGGGCATTTGCGTTCGCAACTCCAGCGGGAGAGGGGCTGCTCCCGGTGCGCCGGTGCCACAACCGCGACCTGGGACGGTGGCCGACGACGCAGGATGTTTGCCGGCAGACGGCGGCCTCGCCCGGCCGCAGATACAAAAAAACGGGACGGAATCTGTCGATTCCATCCCGCCGATATTTTCGAGATGCCGGGCAGTTAGCCCTTTGAGGCCCGTTTCCGTTTGGTCGGGTCCAGTTCCTTCTTGCGCATGCGGATCGAGAGCGGGGTCACCTCCACCAACTCATCGTCGTCGATGAATTCCAGGGCCTGCTCCAGGGTCAGGACGCGCGGCGGCGTCAGTTTGATGGCGTCGTCCGTGCCGGAGGCGCGCACGTTGGTCAGCTTTTTCCCTTTGCAGGGGTTGACGTCCAGGTCGTTGTCCTTGGCGTGCTGGCCGATGATCATGCCGCCGTAGACTTCCACCCCGGCCCCGATGAAGAGGGTGCCGCGGGGCTGGAGGGCGTCCAGGGAGTAGGCCGTGGTCTCGCCGTGCTCCATGGCGATGAGCACGCCGTTCTTGCGGCCCGGGATATCACCCTTGTAGGGGGCGTAGTCGTGGAAGGTGTGGGTCATGACCGCCGTGCCGCGGGTATCGGTCAGCACTTCGCCCCGCAGGCCGATCAGGCCGCGGGCCGGGATGACGAACTCCAGGCGCACCATGTCGCCCATGGGACTCATGGCTGCCATTTCACCCTTGCGCGGTCCCATCTTCTCGATGATGACACCCTGGAACTCGGAGGCCACGTCCACCACCAGGTATTCCATCGGCTCCATCTTCTGCCCATCCCGTTCGCGGATGATGACCTCCGGTTTGGACACGGCCAGCTCGAAGCCTTCGCGACGCATATTCTCGATCAGGATCGACAGGTGCAACTCGCCACGGCCCGAAACCTTCAGGGTGTCCGGGGAGTCGGTATCTTCCACCCTGAGCGATACGTTGGTGCGCAACTCCTTGGTCAGGCGCTCCCGGATGTTGCGTGAGGTGACCCATTTCCCTTCCCGGCCGGCAAAGGGGGAAGCGTTGACCATGAAGTTCATGGCCAGGGTCGGTTCGTCGATGGAGACATAGGGGACGGCGATGGGGTTCTCCGCCGAGGCCAGGGTCTCGCCGATGCTGATCTCGTCGAAACCGGCCACGGTAACGATATCGCCGGTTTCCGCCACGCTGATTTCCACCTGTTTCAGCCCTTCGTACCCCAGCAGTTTGGTGATGCGCCCCCGCTGGATCGTGCCGTCCTGTTTGATCATGGCGACGGTCTCGCCGGAGGCGACGCCGCCGTTGAAGATGCGGCCGGTGGCCATGCGGCCGATGTAGTCGTTGTAGTCGATGTTGGCCACCAGCATCTGGAAGGGGGCCTTGGCATCTCCCTGGGGGGGGCGGACATTGCTCTCGATCACGGCGAAGAGCGGTTCCATGCTGCTGGAATCGGCACTGACGTCCAACTTGGCGTAGCCCATCTTGGCGCTGGTGTAGACCACCGGGAACTCCAGTTGTTCGTCGCTGGCGTTCAATTCGCAGAACAGGTCGAAGACCATGTTCAGCACCTCGTCCGGCCGGCTGCCGGGACGGTCGATCTTGTTGATGACCACGATCGGCTTCAGTCCCAAGTCAAGGGACTTCTTGAGGACGAAGCGGGTCTGGGGCATGGGGCCGTCCAGGGCGTCGACCAGCAGGAGTACCGAATCGACCATCTTCAGGACGCGTTCCACCTCGCCGCCGAAGTCGGCGTGACCCGGGGTATCCACGATATTGATCTTGTAGCGGCCATGGTGGATGGAGAGGTTTTTGGCCAGAATGGTGATGCCGCGCTCCTTCTCCAGGTCGTTGGAATCCATGACGCGTTCGGTGATGGCCTCGTTTTCCCGATAGACGCCGGAATGGCGCAGCATGGCGTCGACCAATGTGGTTTTGCCATGGTCGACGTGTGCGATGATGGCGATATTTCTGATACGTTCCTGCATGGTAAAACTCCTAATCATTCAAAATAAAAGGACGGGCATACGCCCGTCCAGATTAACTCCTGTTACTATGTCAGTTTTTCTGGCCGCTGGCAAGCAAATATCGTGTAACAATTCATAATGCCGGATATTTTGCGGCTCTGTTTCGTTGGAAACAGGCTCAGGCCGGTTTTAAACGCCCGCATTCCGTGTTAGTGGTCATGGTACCCCAGCACCACCAGCAGGCAACTCCCGTCGGCAATGACATTGACGTGCCGCTGCCGGCAGAGGGCCACCGCCTCGGGGTGTTCCGCCCCCGGCTGCATCCAGATGTTCTCGATCCCTCTTTCCAGGGCCAGGGGCACCAGCCGGGCAGTTACCTCGGGCGGGGTGATCATGGAGATGCTCTTGACCTGGGGGGGAAGATCGTTGATGGCGGCAACGCAGGCAACCCCTTCGATCTCCTGTTCATTGGGGTTGACCGGTATGGTCTCGTAGCCGTGCTGCAGGTAGCAGCGCAGCACCTTGTTGCCGTACTTGGAGCGATTCTTCGATGCCCCCACGACCCCGAAGGCCGGGGAGGCGAGGAACGTGTCGATTTGTTGCTGCGTGGTCATGTGCGGCTCATTTCTCCGGTCAGACCCGGACCTGTCCGTCGCCGTAGACGATGAACTTGGTGGTGGTCAGATCCTCCAACCCCATGGGGCCGAAGGAGTGCAGCTTGGTGGTGGAGATGCCGATCTCGGCCCCCAGGCCGAGCTGGCCGCCGTCGGCGAAGCGGGTCGAGGCGTTCACCAGCACGCAGGACGAGTTGACCTCGCGGATGAATCGCTGGGCCCGGCCGTAGTCGCTGGTGACGATGGCCTCGGTATGCAGGGAGCCGTAACGGTTGATGTGGTCGATGGCCGCATCCATGTCGTCCACCACCCGGCAGGCGAGGATCAGTTCCAGGTATTCCGCATGCCAATCCTCCTCGGTGGCGGGCGTGGCCGAGGGGGCATAGCGCCGGAAGGCTTCGTCGCCGCGCAGTTCCACCTGGAGCCCTTCCAGGGTGGCGGCGATGCGGGGGATGAAGGCGGCCGCCACATCCTTGTGGATCAGGAGGGTTTCCAGGGCATTGCAGACGCCCGGGCGCTGCACCTTGGCATTGACGACGATCTTTTCGGCCTTGTCGAAATCGGCCGTGGCATCCACAAAGACGTGGCAGACCCCCTTGTAGTGCTTGATGACCGGGATGCGCGAGTTTTCCGAGACAAAGCGGATCAGGCTCTCGCCCCCCCGGGGGATGATCAGGTCGATGGACTCTTCCTGTTTGAGCATCTCCAGCACCCCTTCCCGCTCGGTAAAGGGGAGCACCGCCAGGGCCGCCGGCGGGATGTTCAGGTCGGCCATGACCCGGGTCAGGATTGCGGCGATGGCCAGGTTGGAGTGGATCGCCTCCGATCCGCCCCTGAGGATCACGGCGTTTCCCGCCTTGAGGCACAAGGCGGCCGCATCGGCGGTCACGTTGGGGCGGGCCTCGTAGATGATGCCGATCACCCCCAGCGGGATGCGCATCTTGCCCACCATCAGGTCGTTGGGGCGCTTCCGCATCCCGGTGATCTCTCCCACCGGGTCGGGCAGGGCGGCCACCTCGCGCAGGGCGGCGGCAATGGCGGCAATCCGTTTGTCATCCAGCATCAGGCGGTCGAGCATGGCGGCGGAGAGCCCTTTCCGGCGCCCCGACTCCAGATCCTTGCCGTTTTCGGCGATGACCCGGGCCGCGTCCCCTGCCAGGGCATCGGCCATCCGTACCAGCATGTCGTTTTTGGCGGCGGTGGACAGACGCGCCATAACCAGCGAGGCCTGACGGGCCTCCACGGCGATTTGTCTGATCTGTTCGGCAATACTCATAATCGGTTTCTCCTGCGGCCACGGTCCCGGGCCCGGTGGTATCAGCATGACATCAGTTTACGCAAAAAGTCCCCATCCTTCAAGATAATTACGGTGTTCGTCCGTCACTGCCGGGTGTCTGGAACGGTTGTAATGATATTGACCTGCATTTTCAAAGGAGTATAATAATGTCGTAGGTGACTATGGTGCACAAAGGAGGTGCATGGTCATGAGAGGCACGACACATCTCAGATCTGTACGGGACACCGGTGAAACCGCAACGGTGCCGGTAACGGCGGAGCATGTGCCCGAAACCCGGGGGAGTTGGCTCGAAACCACACGGCTCCCCAGCCTGATCGACGACATGGAACGGATGATGAATGAGATGTTCCGGCGCCCGTTCTTTGAAACGGGCATGGCACCGTTCAGGGGCTTCCTGCACGACATGGGGCGCGGCGGGATGGCGCCATCGGTGGATGTCTTCGAGGACGCGGGCCATATCGTCGTCAAGGCCGATTTGCCCGGCCTGACAAAGAACGACATCACCGTGAAGCTGATCGACAACACCCTTGAGATCAGCGGCGAGAAGAAGAGCGAGGAAAAGGTCGACACCCGCGATTACCTGAGGCTTGAGCGTGGCTACGGCAAATTCAGCAGGACCCTGCGGTTGCCGGAAGGGCTGGACGCCGACAAGGTGACCGCCAGGTTCACCGAGGGGGTTCTGGAAATCAGGGTCCCGAAGGTGGAGGACAAGCGGGTGGTGAAGAATATCGCCATTAAATGACGATACCAGCCATGAGAAGGTGCAACAGACGCGGGGCGGCAGAAAAATGCCGCCCCGTTTTTTACACCCCTGAATCCGTGACGCCTCCATGCCGTGTTTGTCTGGAAGGCCTCAGCCTTCAGGGCGCCCTCCGGCTTACCGGGTGCAGCGGTGGGCCGCAATCACCGCTTTGACCGCCGTCACGACGTCGGCGGCATCCTCTTTCGTCATCTTGGGGAAGAGCGGCAGGGAGAGTATCCGCTCCGAGGCATAGGTGGCCACCGGCAGGTCGCTGTCGGCTATGCCCAGGTGGTCGCGATAGTAGGGATGGTGGTGGATGGCCTTGTAGTGCAGCCCGCTGCCGATGTTGTGCTTCTTCAACTCCGCCATGAACTGGTCGCGGTCGATGTCCAGTTTTTCGATCCTGACCAGCGGCGTGTACAGGTGCCAGGCGTGACGCTGGTCATAGGGGGCATAGGCGGGCAGCGCCAACTCGGCGACGTCGGCGAACTCCCGGTTGTAATAGGTCGCGATCTCGGTCCGCTTCTGGATGAAACTGTCCAGTTTGGGGAGTTGGTGGATGCCGATGGCGGCCTGGATATCCATCATGTTGTATTTGAAGCCGGGCAGGAGGATGTCGTAGTTGGGGGTGCCGCTGGCGGCAAAGCGCTTCCAGGCCTCGCGGCTCATGCCGTGGAATTTGAGCAGGGAGATCTCCTCGGCCAGCGCCTCGTCGGCCGTGCAGACCATGCCCCCCTCGCCGGTGGTGATGTTTTTGTTGGGGTGGAAGGAAAAGATGGAGATGGAGTCCAGGGAGCCGATGCGCCGCCCTTTGTATTCGGTGCCCGCGGCGTGGGCCGCGTCCTCGATGACGGTGAGGTTGTGTTCCCGGGCCAGGGCGAAGATCGGGTCCATGTCGCAGGACTGGCCGGCAAAGTGCACCGGGATGACGGCCCGGGTGCGGGGGGTGATCTTTTCCCTGATCCTGGCCGGATCGATATTGAGGGTGCCGGGTTCGATGTCCGCCAACACCGGTGTGGCGCCGCAGAGGATGATCATGCTGACCGTGGAGGCGAAGGTCATGGGGGTGGTGATGATCTCGTCCCCCTCCTTGATGCCGAGGGCCAGCAGGGTCACGTGCAGGCCGGCGGTGGCCGAGCTCAGGGGGATGGCGTAGGGAGCCCCCACATAGGCCTTGAAAGCATCCTCGAAACGCTTGACCTTGGGGCCGGTGGTGATCCAGCCGGATTTGAGGGAGTCGACGACCTCATTGATCTCGGCGTCTTCGATGGTGGGGGTGGAGAAGGGGAGAAAGGTTTCGCGCATGGAAGAACTGCTCCTTGATGTTTTTGGAGGGCAGCCCGGCAAGGCCGCCCGGTGTATTGAATGGATAAAAGACTACCGGTTCGATATCAGCCGCCGCCGGCCCGCTTCTCCCGCAATTCGCGGGGCGGGGTGGAGCAGCGGAAGCAGGCGGTCCAGTTCGCCCTTTTTGAGGATGATCAGCACCGGGGTATCGCTCTCCCACATCCGCAGCAGCGCCTGCTGGTCGGGAAACCAGGCGGATTGATCCCCCTGTTTGCTGCCGAACTCCAGTTCGTCCAGCTTATCGGTGACCATGATCCGACGCTGGGTGTACCAGGAGACCCCCTGCTGGGGGCCGAAGGTCACGATGCGTGTGTGCGGTCCGGCCAGGGAACGGGCTTGCAGCGCCAGGGGGCGGGAGGATTCGGCCTGGGCGATGGGCACCATTATCAATCGCGGGATGAAAATTACAAGCAGAAAGGAGCAGAGGCAGAGCGTAACCACCATGCGGAGCGGGTTACTGCCCGCAAAGACCATGGCGGCTATCCCCTGTATCAAAAACAGTGCTGCGATGAACGTGCCCCCCGCTGCGGTCACCGGCGGGGCGTTGTTGATGAACTGGTGCAGCGGGTCGCTCAGCCTCGGCAGAACCCCGGCAAGCAGGTCGGCCAGCCCGGGAAGGCGGGCATAGGCCAGGGCCGCGACGCCCAGAATGGTCAGGGTCATGCCCAACAGAATGGAGGCCAGCTTGAGCTCTCGTCCCTGGCCGTCCAGCACCCGGTCGATGCGGTTGGCGATCAGGATGGCCAAGGGCGGAAAGATCGGCAGGATGTAGGGGACCAGCTTGGAGTTGGACTTGGAGAAGAACAGGAAGATCAGAACCGTCCAGATCAGGAGGTAGAGCCCGGCCTGGCTGTCGTCGTGATGGCGGTCGCGCCAAGCCCGTTTCAGGGCTCCGGGGATGAAGAACGACCAAGGGAGCAAGGTTGCCGCCAGGACCGGTAGAAAAAACCAGAACGGCTGATAGCGGCCATGCACGGTGCTGGTGAAGCGTTCAAAGTGCTCATGGATGAAAAAGAAGCGGGCGAATTCGGGATTCCGCAGGGAAACCACCACGAACCAGGGAGCGGCCAGAGCCAGGAACAGCGTCAGGCCGGTGGGGATGCGCATCTCTCCGAGCAGGTTCCAGCGTCCGCTCAACAAAAGGTACAAGAAGATGATGCCGGCCGGGAAGACGATGCCGATCAACCCCTTGGCCAGCACCGCAAGGGCGCAGAACAGATAGAAGGCGTACCAGGGCCCCCCAGTGCTGCGTCGCCCCTCGCGCTGGCTGGCTATGATAAAGGCCCCCAGCGCTGCCGTGAGGCAGAAGGTCAGCAGCATATCGGTCAGGATGATGCGCGACTGGAGCACGAAACCGGCCGCCGTCCCCAGGATCGCCGCCGCAATCAGGGCCGTGCGCCGGCCGTAAAGGCGTCGGGCGATGATATAGGTCGCCAGCAGGGTCAAAAGGCCGCACAGTGCCGACGGGAAGCGGGCGGCCTGCTCGGTGAGGCCGGAGAGCTTGAGGGAAGCGGCGTTCAGCCAGTACAACAGCGGCGGCTTCTCGAAATATTTGACGTAATTGAGGGTCGGGGTGACGAAATCCCCCTGCTCCACCATCTCCCGGGGGATCTCGGCGTAGCGCCCTTCATCGGGATCGATCAGCGGCAGTCCGCCCAGAAACTGGAAAAAGGGGAGGCCCAGGACAAAGGCCAGAATCACCATGTCCCGCAGCCAACCGCTCCCCCCGTCGTGGACGTACCCTTTCAGATCCCTCACGGCGTTTCCCCCTTTGCCCGGCGCACGAGGTCAAAGGGCTCGGCCGCGAAGGGGGGGGTAAGGAGAATGCGCTGGTTGGGGTTGGCGGCATCCGCCTCGATGGAATCTCCCTCCGGCGTCAGGATTTGCATATCCCGTATCGTCAGCCGCTCCGCCCGCATGCCCGGACCGATGAACTCCAGCTCGTCACCCGAACGGATGCGGTTGCGCACCCCGACCACAACCTCGCCGCCGGTACGTGCCGTTTCCACCAGGCCGACGAACTCGTGGCTGCGGATGTAGGCCGAGTGATATTCCTGCCCCACGTTGCGGGGAGCGCCGAAGAGAAAGCCGGTGGTATACCCCCGGTGGCTCAGTTTGGCCAACTCCTCCAGCCATTCGGGCCGGCAGTGCCAGTCGGACGGGTTTGCGCGGTACTCGTCCAGCGCTTGGCGGTAGACCCGCAGCACCGAGGCCACATAATTGATCCCCTTCATGCGCCCCTCGATCTTGAGTGCGGCAACCCCGCTCTGCACCAGTGCCGGCAGATGCTCCAGCAGACAGAGGTCCCGGGAATTGAAGATGAAGGTGCCGTTTTCGTCCTCCACCACCGGGAAGTATTCGCCGGGGCGGGTTTCCTCCACCAGATGATAGCTCCAGCGGCAGGGGTGGGCGCATTCCCCCTGATTGGCGTCGCGGCCCGCCATGGCGCTGGAGATCAGGCAGCGGCCCGAATAGGAGATGCACAGGGCGCCGTGGACAAAGGCTTCGAATTCCACCTCCGGGGCATGGGCCACGGTCTCGCGGATAGCCTCCAGGCTCATCTCCCGCGCCAGGTTGATCCGCCTGACCCCCTGGCTGGCCCAGAACCTGGCGCTCTGCCAGTTGGTGGTGTTGGCCTGGGTGGAAAGATGCAGTTCGCGTTGGGGGGAGACCTGGCGCACCATGGCCATGACGCCCGGGTCGGCCACGATGTAGGCATCGAAGGGAAACGGCGCCGCTTGGCGGAGAAATTCCTCGAGCCGGAGCAGCGCATCGTTGTGGGGATAGCTGTTGACCGTCAGGTATGCCTTCACCCCGTGGCTGTGGCAATAGTCCAGGGCTGCCGGCATCTCCTCGATGTCGAAGTTGTCCGACAGGTTGCGCAGCCCGAAGGAGCGCCCGCCCAAATAGACGGCATCGGCGCCGTAATGGACGGCGATCTTGAGCTTTTCCATGTTGCCGGCCGGAGCCAGAAGTTCGGGGGTATTCACGGATGGTTCCCGTCGTGATGTTGGTGGCTGGATGCGTGGAAAGAAAATGCTAACATATTCTGCCCGTTAATTAAACCAAGAAAAACAGTCGGCCGCAGTTCACGCTTTTGCTTGGCGGCCCCTGCCGCCGTCCCTTCGGTCGAAAAGCCAGCTTTCGCTTGACAAACGAAAGTTTATGGCTTTAATTTATGAAAAAATCCTGACATTTGGAGGAATTATGCCATCCGGCATCCGGTGGGCCGTATGTGTTGCCGCTTCTCTCGCGCTGGCCGGTTGTGCGGCGAACGACCTCATGGTCAAACGCCAGACCGAGACCGAGGCGAAGGTCGAACATCTCATCCAGTCCGACAAGCGGGCCGAACAGCGTATGAATGAGTTGTCCGGCCAGGTCCAGTCCCAGGAAGATCAGGCCAAGGCCGTTAGCGCCCAACTCAAGCAGCTTCAGGACACCATCAGGGAATTGCGGACCGCCCAGGATGAACTCAAGGCGCGCATCACGCTGCAGGCGGCGCCCAAGATCGAGGTCATCAATCAGGAGGCCGCCTCCAAGGGCAAGGATTATGGGCCTCCTGCCGACTATGTCAAGGCGTTCGGCCTCTATAGCGCCAACAGCTTTCCGGCCGCTATCGAGGCGTTTGCAGCATTTCTCAAAAACGACCCCAAAAGCAGCTATGCCGCCAACGCCGTCTATTGGATCGGCGAGTGCCACTATAGCCTGTCCGTGCTTCCCAAGGCGCGCGACGCCTTCAAGAAGGTTGTGGACGATTACCCCAAAAGCGCCAAGGCGCCGGATGCGCTTCTGAAGCTGGGGTATACGCTGGCGGCCATGGGGGAAAAGGATAAGGCTACGGCCGCCTATGAGCGCCTGATCAAGGCCTATCCCGGCAGCCCGGTCGCGGCCAGGGCGCGGGAGCGACTGACCGCCAATTAAGAGCTTGTAGCGTTTCCCGCTGTTTACTCTTTCAGGAACGACCGAGGTGCGTATGAGAATCAAGCTTGCCATGCTGTTGTTCACCGTAGCGCTTTTCGTGCCCGGCCTGGCCCCGGCCGCGGATGAGGAACCGACCATCTACGTCATAAAGCAGGGCGATACCCTCTGGGGCCTGTCCGACCGCTTTATCAAAAGCCCGCGCTACTGGCCGAACATGTGGTCCAGGAACAGCCAAATCACCAATCCGCACCTGATCTATCCGGGGCAAAAGGTTCGGGTATTCCCCGACCGGCTGGAATTCGAGCCCAGGGAACAGGCCGCACCGGCGGCTCAAAAGGCGGCCGCTCAGGCGGACACCATGGCCGAGGTGGCTGCCGAACGCATCTATAGTGTGCGGGGGAGTGAAGGCTTTCTGATGGAGACCGACGCCAAGCCGGCCGGTTTTATCGTCGCCATCCACCATGACCGTATCGTGGCCGGGGACGACGATATCGTCTACACCGATATTGGCAAGGTGCAAGGCGCGAAAGGAGGGGAAAAGTTTTCGGTCTACCGGAAGGAGGGGACCGTCAGCCATCCCGTCACCAGCGAGATCATGGGCGCCAAGGTAATTCCGCTGGGCACGCTGCAACTGACCGACCTGGAGCAAAAGGCCTCGCGAGCCATCATTACCAAGACCTATCAGGAAATCTCCCCCGGCTCCTACCTTATGCCGTATCGCGACGACAAGCGCCGGGAGGTCTCCCTCAAGATGCCGACCAGGGAGTTGAAAGGGTATATCGTCGAGAGCTACAGCGGGACTGAGATCATCGCCGCCGGCGACATCGTCTACATCGACCTGGGAAGCGCCCAGGGGGCCGAGGCAGGCAACATGCTCTATATTGTCCGCGATGTGGCCTTTGACCGGAAATACGTCGAAGGGCGTATCGAGCGCTTGCCCCAGGAGTTGCTGGGGGCATTGGTCATTCTGGAAACCGGTAGAAGAACAGCGACCGCCCTGGTGGTCAAGAGCATCGATGCGATCTATAAGGGCGACAAGCTCGTCAGCCTGACAAAATAAGGATGAACGCACCACACGAGACCGGCCGGGGGGCCGGTCTTTTTTTTCTCTCATGTCCGCGGGAGCGGCGACTGGAGGGTGTGGGACATGGAAGAATTCTACTGGCTGGGTCTCAAGGCGGTGCCCGGCATCGGCAATGTCACCTTTCGACGCCTGCTGGAGCGTTTCGACGCCCCTAGGGCGGCGCTGTCCGCATCGCCTTCGGAGTTGGCGGGTGTCAGGGGGATGACCCCGGCCGTGGTGGGAGCGATCAGGGAAGGGAGCTGGAAGCGCTTTGCCGACGAGGAGTGCCGTCGGCTGGCGGGAAGCGGCGCGCGGCTGGTCACGTTCGTCTCGGCCGACTACCCCAAGTCCCTGTTCGAGATCCCCGATCCGCCCCCTTTTCTGTACGTGCGGGGCGAACTGCGCAGTAGCGAATTGGCCGTAGCGATCGTTGGCTCACGCCGGGCGACCTCCGCCGGGCTGATGGCCACGGGACGTCTCGCCGAGGCGCTGGCCGGGCATGGCGTGGCCGTGATTTCGGGCATGGCCCGCGGGATCGATACCGCCGCCCACAAGGGAGCGCTCCAGGGTGGCGGCAGAACCGTCGGCGTCCTGGGATGCGGCATCGACAAGGTGTATCCGCCCGAAAACCGCGAACTCTTCGAGGCGGTGTCCGAAACGGGGTGCCTGGTGTCGGAGTTTTCCCTGGGGACGTTGCCGCTGGCGGAGAACTTTCCCCGCCGCAACCGGATTATCAGCGGGCTGTCCCGCGGCGTGCTGGTGGTGGAGGCTGCCGAAAACAGCGGCTCCCTGATCACGGCCCAGTATGCCCTTGAACACGGTCGCGACGTCTTTGCCGTTCCCGGCAACATTTCCTTTGCCGCCTGCCGCGGCAGTAACCGTCTGATCAAGCAGGGGGCCAAACTCGTCGACTGCGTGGAGGATATCCTGGAGGAGCTTCCCGGCCGCCCGGCCCTGGACGGGGAGCGTGCCCCGGAGCAGGCCGTCGCACGAACCTTCAGCCTGACCCCCCGGGAAGCCGCCGTATACGAGCTCCTGGCCCGTTCGCCGCTGCACATCGACGACATCATTGCCCAAACGGAATTGACAGCCGGAGAGGTTTCCTCTATGTTACTGCACCTTGAGCTCAAGGGGGCGATAACACCGCTGCCGGGCAAGCATTTTGCCGTAGCGGGGTAATGGTGAAGCAGGCTACGGAGCCTCTCCCCCGTGTGCTGAATTATTATTAATTATATCAGAAGGATGTCTTCATGTCGCAGAATCTCGTCATCGTAGAATCGCCCGCCAAGGCGAAGACCATAGAAAAGTTCCTGGGCAAGGATTACAAGGTCTTGGCCTCGTTCGGCCATGTACGGGCCCTGCCCAGCAAACAGGGCTCGGTGGATATCGGGAACGATTTCGAACCCAAGTACCATGTGCTGCCCGAGAGCAAGAAACATATCGACGCCATCAAGAAGGCCCTCAAGGAATCCGACCGGCTGCTTCTCGCAACTGACCCCGACCGCGAGGGAGAGGCCATTTCCTGGCATCTGCTGGCGGCCCTGGGGCTGGACAAAAAGAAGAATCCGGGCATCGAGATCCAGCGCGTGGTGTTCCACGAGATCACCAAGGATGCCATCATCCATGCCGTCGAACATCCCCGCACCATTGCCGCCGAACTGGTGGACGCCCAACAGGCCCGCTCGGTGCTGGATTACCTGGTCGGTTTCAACCTCTCCCCCTTCCTGTGGAAGAAGATCCGTTACGGCCTTTCGGCCGGCCGGGTGCAATCGGTGGCCCTGCGCCTGGTCTGCGAACGGGAAAAGGAGATCCAGGCCTTTGTCGAGCAGGAATACTGGACCATAGCGGCCCGCCTGGGGGTTGCACCGGGGCAGGAGTTCAAGGCCGGCCTGGTGGCGGTGGGCGGCAAGAAACTGGGCAAGTTCGACATCCCCGGCGAAGAGGTGGCGACCGGTCTGAAAACGGCCCTCCAGTCGGGCGCCTACCGGGTCGACAAGATCACCAAGACCGAGAAGAAACGCACCCCGGCACCGCCGTTCACCACCTCGACCCTCCAGCAAGAGGCCTCCCGCAAGCTGGGCTTTTCGGCCAAGAAGACCATGTCTACAGCCCAGAAGCTCTACGAAGGGATCGACATCGGCGAGGGGGGCACGGTCGGTCTGATCACCTATATGCGTACCGACAGCGTCAATCTCTCCAACCAGGCCCTTCAGGAGGCCCACGACGTCATCTCCGCCGCCTACGGCCCGGAATACGCCCTGGCCAAGCCGCGTCTCTACCGTACCAAGACCAAGAACGCCCAGGAGGCCCACGAGGCCATCCGGCCGACCTATATCTCCAAAACCCCGGCCGAGTTGAAGAAGTTCCTGACCCCCGATCTGCACAAGCTGTACGAACTGATCTGGAAACGCACCGTGGCCTGCCAGATGGCCGAGGCGCTCCTGGATCAGACCTCGGTGGACATCGTCGCGGACCTGGCCGCGCCCCCCGTCGCCGGCCCGTTCAGCGGCGCCCGGCAGGCCGGTCTGCGCGCCAGCGGCACGGTGATCCGGTTTCCCGGCTTCATGAAACTCTATATCGAGGGGCTGGACGATCAGGACGAGGAAAAGGAAGGGTTGTTGCCCGCCATGGGCGAAGGTGCCTCCCTCAAACAGCACGAGATCATCCCGGAACAGCATTTCACCCAGCCGCCGCCGCGCTACACCGAGGCCACCCTGGTCAAGACCCTGGAGGAGTACGGCATCGGCCGCCCATCCACCTATGCCTCGATCATGAACACCCTGGTGGAGCGCAAGTATACCCGCCTGGACAAGAAACGCTTCTTCCCCGAGGATGTGGGCATGGTGGTGAACGACCTCTTGACGGCCCATTTCGCGCGCTACGTGGACTACAACTTCACCGCCGGCCTGGAGGAGGAACTTGACCAGGTCTCCCGGGGCGAAAAACAGTGGAAGCCGCTCCTGAAGGAGTTTTGGGAGCCGTTCTCCACCCTGCTCAAACAGAAGGAGGGGGAGGTCAGCAAGTCCGACCTGACCACCGAGGCCATGGACGAGGCGTGCCCCGAATGCGGCAAGCCGTTGGTGGTCAAGCTGGGCAAGCGGGGCAAGTTCATCGCCTGTTCCGGCTTCCAGGACGGCTGCAAATACACCCGCAACATTGATGCGGAAAAAGGTGCCGAGTCGGCGGAGCCGGTCCTGTCCGACGAGAAGTGCGAAAAATGCGGCCAGCCGATGCTGATCAAGGACGGTCGCTACGGCAAGTACCTGGCCTGTTCCGGGTATCCGGCCTGCAAGAACATCCAGCCGCTGGTCAAGCCCCGGGGCACCGGCGTGGTCTGCCCGGAGTGCAAGGAAGGGGAGTTGACGGAAAAGAAATCGCGCTACGGCAAGATGTTCTACTCCTGCAACCGCTACCCCCAGTGCAAGTTTGCCCTGTGGGACCTGCCGGTGGAGCGGACATGCCCCAAGTGCGGCTTCCCGCTCCTGGTGAAGAAGATCAGCAAGCGCGAGGGGGAGTACGTCAAGTGCCCCAAGGAAGGGTGCGACTTCAAAGAGGGCGGCAAGGAAAAGAAATAAGTGGAAACTCTTACCATCATCGGCGCGGGTCTGGCAGGTTGCGAAGCGGCGTGGCAGGCGGCGCAGCGCGGCGTTTCCGTCGTCCTCCACGAAATGAAGCCCGAGCGTTTCTCCCCGGCCCACCATCTGGCGGGCCTGGCGGAGTTGGTCTGTTCCAACTCCCTGCGGGGGGATTCCCTTGAAAACGCCGTGGGGCTGTTGAAGGAGGAGTTGCGGCGCAGCGGTTCCCTCATCATGGAGGCGGCCGAAGCCACCCGCGTCCCGGCAGGCGGCGCCCTGGCCGTGGATCGGCAACTCTTCTCCGACTATGTCACCGCAAAGATCGCTGCACACCCCCTGATCCGCCTGGAGCGGGGCGAGGTTACCGACCTGCCCGCCGCCGGCACGGTGGTCGTCGCCTCCGGCCCCCTGACCAGCGATGCCCTGGCGGAACCGCTGGCCCGCTTGACCGGGGACCGGCTGTACTTCTACGACGCCATCGCCCCCATCGTTGCCGCCGACTCCCTGGACATGGCCACGATCTTCGCCGCCTCACGCTACGGCAAGGGGGACGGGGACGATTATCTCAACTGCCCCTTGAACGAGGCGGAGTACCTGCGGTTCGTGGATGAGCTGGTGAAGGGGGAAAAGGTCCCGGCGCGGGATTTCGAGAAGATCGTCCACTTCGAGGGGTGCATGCCGGTTGAGGAGATGGCGGAGCGGGGCGTGGAGACGCTCCGGTTCGGCCCGATGAAGCCGGTGGGGCTGGCCGATCCGCGCACGGGCGTGGAGCCCCACGCCGTGACCCAGCTTCGGGCCGAGAACCGGGAACGGACCATGTTCAACCTGGTGGGCTTCCAGACCAAGCTGACCTGGCCGGAGCAGCGGCGCATCTTCCGCATGATTCCGGGACTGGAGCGGGCCGAGTTCGTCCGGCTCGGCTCCCTGCACCGCAATACCTTCATCAATGCCCCGGCCCTGCTGCTGGAGACCCAGCAGCTGAAAAGCGACCCCCGCATCATCTTTGCCGGCCAGATCACCGGGGTGGAGGGGTATGTGGAGTCGGCGGCCAGCGGCTTCCTGGCCGGCATCAACGCCGCATGTCTCCAGCAGGGACGCCCCCTGCCGGTGCCCCCCGCCGAAACGGCCCTGGGGGCGCTGGTGCATCACATCACCAACGCCGACGTGCGCCACTTCCAGCCCATGAACGTCAATTACGGCCTGTTCCCCGAGCTTGCGGGGCGGGTGAAAAAGAAGGAAAAACGCCAGAAACTGGCGGAACGAGCCCTGGAGAAGCTTGAGGATTGGCGCGCCGGTTTGTAGGCGCCCCTACTCTCCGGCCCGGTACTCATCCAGCACGCTGATCTCCGCTTCAGCGCCCCCTCCTTTTGCCCGCCTGCCCAGATCCTCCGGCAGGATGGAAACGATCATCCCCCCCAGGATCAACAGAGCCCCGGCCAGACCATAGATGCCCAGCCGCTCGTTGATCGCGTACCAGGCGTACAGGGCCGCGAAAACCGGTTCGGTGCAGAAGATCAGAGCCGTGTTGGTGTGGCTGATGAAACGCTGCATGGACGTCTGCACCAGAAAGGCGAACACGGTTGCGATCAGCGAGCAGACGATCAGTGTCCACAGAAGCTGGGGATGCCAGATGAAGACCTGCTTGCCGCGGATAACGGCGCCGGCGGTACTCAAGAGGGCCACCATGCCCAACTGGATGGCGGTCAGCCAGTAGTAGTCGCTTTGGCGGGCGAACTCGCCGGTATAGATCAGGTGCAGCGAGACACAGAGGGCGCAGATGGCGGCCAGGATATCGCCGGTGGTCAAGTGCCAGGAGCCGTTGCCGCACAGGAGGAACAGGCCGGCAACGGAAAGGATCACGGCGACCCTAACGGTCTTGGGAATACGCTGGCGCAGCATGAGCGCCGAGATGACCGGCACCATGACGACGTTCAACCCGGTCAGGAAGGCGGTATTGGAGGCGCTGGTGTAGAGCAGCGCGACGGTCTGGAAGGCATAGGAACCGAACAGGAAGACCCCCATCAGGCACCCTTGGCGCAGGGTCCCCCTGTCCAGGCGCTTGCCCTTGATCATGCTGACCGGCAGGATCAGGGCGAAGGCCAGGATGAAGCGCTGGGCCAGAAATACGAACACATCGACGCTTGCCACGGCCTCCTTGACGACCGTGAAGGTCACCCCCCAGAAAAAGGTGGTGGTCAGCAGCAGCACTGCTGCTTTGAATCGGTTCATTGCGTAATGCTCCAGAATCTCGAGGAATGGTTTATTTTTATCAAAAATAGTAATATCCACATGTTTCATAAACGAAGGAGCCCGTGAGGGCAAGTAAAAAGCTGCGACATGGTGTCAATGGTTTCCGAAACGTTACGAACCGGTGTTTTTTTGTTGACAATACCGCGTTACATCCCCTAAAAGAACAGCGTGGTCTTACCATTATCGTTTACAGTTTAATGAAAAAGGAGAGGATCCAATGAAATTATTGCGTACGCTTACTGCAACTGCGGCCTTGCTGGCCGCTTTGTCCCTCACCGCATTTGCCGCCCCCAAGAGCATCAAGGTCGCCACCGACGCCACCTGGCCGCCGATGGAGATGGTTGACACGAACAAGCAGATCGTCGGCTATGATATCGACTTTTTGAAAGCCGTCGCCAAAGAGGCGGGCGTGGCGGCCGTGATCAAAAATACCGCGTGGGACGGCATCTTTGCCGGTCTTGATGCCGGCCAGTACGACGCCATCATCTCTTCCGTCACCATCACGAAAGAGCGCCAGGCAAAATATGATTTTACCGAGCCGTATACCAGCATCGGCCAAATCCTTGTCGTTCCCAAAACCAACAAAACCGCCAAGGTCATTGCCGACCTGAAGGGCAAGAAGGTCGGTGCCCAGATCGGCACGACAGGCGCCATGGAGATCAAGAAGGTCGCCGGCGTCGAACTCAAAACCTATGACGAGATCGGCTTGGCCTTCGAGGACATGGCAGCCGGCCGCATCTTCGGTGTGGTGTGCGACGAGCCGGTTGCCGCCCACTTTGCCCTCCAGAAAAAAGAGTACAAGGACAAATTCAAGATCGTCGGCAAATCCTTCACCAAGGAAGCCTACGGCATTGTCGTGAAAAAGGGTAACAAGGACCTGGTCGCCCTTCTCAACAAGGGGATCAAGGCGGTGAAGGCCAAGAAGCTGGACACCAAGATCCACACCAAGTGGGTGAAATAATTTGCTGAGGAGGGGCGGCTTCCCGGCCGCCCCTCCCCCTGCTCAACGCCCATGTCAAAGAACCCTACATCCCATACCCCCATAGATGTCGGCGACGGAGCCGCCATCCCCAACAAGAACGACGCCGGGTTGTTTACCGCCTGGCGCATCGCTTTTTTTGGCGCGATCTTCGTCTCCCTGTATCTTGCCTTTGGCAAGTCTGACCCTTATTACGAGATCTTCAAATTCGTCCCGGACGGCATCCTGGTCACCTTCAAGGTCACCCTCGGAGCCATCCTGCTGGCCACGTGCATCGGCCTGATCACCGGGCTGGGAAGAATCTCCGGCAACCGGTTCATCAACGGTGCCGCTTCACTGTATGTGGAGGTGATTCGCGGCATCCCGCTTCTGGTCCAAATCTTCTACATCTATTACGCCCTGGGCCGTTTCGTGAAAATCCCGGATATGCTGAGCGCCATCATCGCCATGGCCGTCTGCTACGGCGCCTACATGGGCGAAGTCTTCCGGGCCGGCATCCAGTCCATCCCCAAGGGGCAGATGGAGGCGGCCCTGTCCCTGGGCATGTCCCGCGGCCAGGCCATGCGGCAGGTCATTCTGCCCCAGGCTTTCAAGGTGGTGCTGCCCCCCATCGGCAATGAGTTCATCGCCCTGCTCAAGGACTCCTCCCTGGTCTCCATCCTGGCCGTCTCCGACCTGCTGCGCCGCGGCCGGGAGTATGCCTCGGAAACCTTCAGCTATTTTGAAACCTATACGGTTATCGCCCTGATCTACTTGGTCATGACCCTGTTTTTTTCCAAGTTGATCGGTATCATGGAGGAACGGCTCAATGCAGGAAAATAGCCGACTTATGATAGAGGCGCGCGGAGTCTCCAAGTTCTATGGGTCGTTCCAGGCGCTGAAGAATGTCTCCTTCAGCGTCCGGGACGGCGAAAAAGTGGTCATCATCGGCCCCAGCGGTTCGGGCAAGAGTACCATCCTGCGTTCCATCAACCGTCTTGAGACCATCGACCGGGGCACCATCATCGTGGACGGCATGGATGTCAGCGACCCGAAGGTCAATATCTGCAAGGTGCGGGAAGAGATCGGGATGGTGTTCCAGTCCTTCAACCTCTTTCCCCACAAGACCGTGCTGGAGAACCTGACCCTGGCCCAGACGGTCGTCCGCAAACGCAACCGGCGGGAAGCGGAACAAATTGCCCTGGAACTGCTCAAGAAGGTCGGCATCGCCGAGAAGGCCGCCGCCTATCCGGCCAAGCTCTCCGGCGGCCAGCAGCAACGGGTGGCCATTGCCCGCTCCCTGGCCATGAACCCCAAGGCGATCCTGTTCGACGAACCGACCTCGGCCCTTGATCCGGAGATGATCGGCGAGGTGCTGGACGTTATGAAGAACCTGGCCCAGGAAGGGATGACCATGGTGGTGGTGACCCACGAGATGGGTTTTGCCCGCGAGGTGGCCGACCGGGTCATTTTCATGGACCATGGCCAAATCGTGGAGGAAGGAACGCCGGAGCATTTCTTCACCAGTCCCGACCATGAGCGTGCCAAGCTGTTTCTGAGCCAAATACTGTAATGCGCAGTACGCGCACTCCCTTTGAAGGGGGGATGTAATCAGCAGAACATCACACACAAGGAGGAAGTACCATGAAAAGACGTAATGTCCTTGCAGCGCTGGCCATTCTCGGCGTGACCGCCGCTGCGACCACTCCGGCAATGGCGCTGGAAAACGAGTTCCACGGCATGTTCCAGGCGCAGTACATCAACTCCAACTTCAACGGAGCAGCCACGACCAGTTTCCCCGGTAATAATGCCGCGTCTTACGGCGGAGACACCCAGTACGTCCCCTTCGGTCAGCCCAAGCATGTGTACTCGGCCAACTTCGTCGAGCAGCGCGCCCGTCTCGGCTACACCGCCAAGGCCAGCAGCGACCTGAAACTGGTCACCCAATTTGAGCTGGACTACGCCTACTGGGGCGACAGTTCCTATGGCACGCATCGCAATCACGGTGGTGCCATCGGTGCCGACCAGACCAACATCGAGACCAAGAACATCTACCTGGATGCCAACATCTTCAAGGACGTCAACATGCGGCTGGGCATGATGCCCTATAACGACTCCTTCAAAAGCATCATGTTCGACGCCGACATGGCCGGTATCGCCTTCTCCAGCAGCTACAACAAATTTACCCCCACCATCGGCTTCTTCCGCTTCAACGACACCGGCAACAATAAAGACAACGTATTGGGTCACATGACCAACGACCTGTTCGTCCTGGACGGCAAGTACGAAGTGAACAAGGACCTGAAGGTCGGCGCCGCCTACTACTTCTTCAGAAACAATGCGGATACAATTGACAGCAATGCCGTCTTTACTTTCAATGCTGATGGTGCCATAACCACTCAGCAGGACGTCAAGCTCCATACCTTGGGCCTGAACGCCGAGTACACCGCCGGTCCGCTGACCCTGAACGGGTTCGGTATCCTGGAAGTGGGCACGGTCAACGCGCGTGCCACCACCGCCTACGCCCTCAATGCCGGTGCCAAGTACAAGGTCGGTTCTGGTAAAGCCCATGCCGAGTTCCTGTATGTATCCGGCGATTCCGGCACGACCGGCCACAGCAACGCCTTCTACGCAGTGTTCAATAATGTTGGCACGGCTGAGCACGGTTACTATGACAACGAGATGGTCATCCTGGGCCGCGATAAAAACGCCATGACCACCGACAACTCGATCATCGCCACTGCCGGCAACTTCGGCCAGGGCCAGATCGGCGGCTATATCGGCTATGAACTGCCGCTCACCGACCGCCTGACAACTGCCGCCAATGCCGGCTTTGCCGCCGTGGCCAAGGATAACGGTGCGTTCGGCAAAGCTCACAAGAGCAATTACCTGGGCACGGAGATCAACGCCGAGGCCAACTACAAGCTGCTCGAAAACCTTACCGGCGGTGTCCGTGTCGCCTATGTGTTCCTGGGCGATTACTACAAGGGAGTTGCCTTGAACGGCGAGACACCGGTCAATCCCTATGATGCCAAGATCATCTTCAAGTACTCGTTCTAATTTCTGAAACTGATGGGGCGCTTCTGCGCCCCTGCTTCATTCCAAAGAAAAGGAGCAGACCCATGAAAAAAGTTCTGATTGCCGTACTGACGGCCTTTGCCCTCTCCGCCGCCACCGCGGCCTTTGCAGCCGATGTGAAGAGCAGTGAAAAAGACGAGTGCCTGCTGGCCTCCAAGGGGTGCAAGGATCAGGTGGACAGCATCCAGCAGCGGATCAGGAAGATCAACACCGAGATCAAGAAGGGCAAGAAGGTCTATTCCGCAGAGGAATTGAAAAAATTGCAGCAGAAGCTGAAGGAAGCGGACGAAATTCTGAACAACCTCGATAAGCCGGGTCGCTAACCAGACACTATCTCTCCAAGGGAGGAAACCATGAACTTCAAGAAGAGTGCTGCCCTGTTGTTGGCTGGTGTACTGGCCCTGTCCGTAACCGCCGGCTGCAAGAAAAAGGAAGAGGCAAAACCTGATGCGGCTTCCAAGGCTGCCGGAGACACGGTAAAGATCGGTTTTCTCGGCGCCCTGACCGGTGACGTCGCCATGTTCGGCGCGCCGACCCTGGCCGGCATGAAGATGGCGGCCGAAGAGATCAATGCGGCCGGCGGCGTCAACGGCAAGAAGATCGAGATCGTTGAAGCCGATGACCGCGGCGACAAGCAGGAAGGGGCCTCGGTCACCCAGAAGCTGATCAGCCGCGACAACGTTGTGGCCATCGTGGGCGACCCGACCACCGGCATCACCAAGGTTGCCGCCCCCATTGCCCAGAAGGCCCAGGTCGTGCTGCTCTCGGCCGGCGCCACCGGTCCGGGCGTGGTGGAGATCGGCGATTACATCTTCCGCGACACGCTGCTGGACAGCGTGGCGATCCCGGCCCTGCTGGATTACTACGCCAAGAACCTCAAGTTCAAGAAGGTGGCCATGCTCACCTCGGACAACAACGATTACAGCGTCGGCATGTCCCAGCTCTTCCGTGACTCCGCCAAAGGCGCCGGTATCGAGATCGTGGCCGACGAGAAGATCAAGGACGGGGACAAGGACTTCTCCGGTCAGATGACCAACATCAAGGCCAAAAAACCTGACATCCTCTTCTACTCCGGTTACTACACCGAAGGCGCCCTGCTCATGAAAGAAGCCCGCAAGCAGGGGATCAAGGTCAATATATTCGGCGGCGACGGCCTGTTCTCGCCCGAGTTCATCAAACTGGGCGGCACAGCGGTCGAAGGTGCCATGTCGTATGTCGGGTTCTCCCCCGAACAGGCGTCACCGGTGACCGCCAAATTCATCGAAACCTTCAAGAGCAAGAACAACGGCGCCCTGCCGGGCCTGTTCGACGCCCAGGGGTATGATGCGGTCAAGCTTATCGCCTCTGCCATGACCGCCGCCAAGAGCAACGATCCGAAGGTGTTCAAGGACGCCATCGCCAAGATCAAAAACTTCGAAGGCGTTTCCGGCACGATCACCATCCGCAACAACCGCGAGCCGATCAAGTCGCCGCTCTGCCTGCTGGAAGTCAAAGGCGGCAAATATGTCCTGAAGGCCAAGGTCCCGGTCAAGATGGACTAAGGAGGTTGTTGAAAAACAGCCATCTCGCCACCGTCCTCGAAAGCCCTTTTGTGCGGCGTAGCGCTGCTACGCCTCCGCAGGGCCTTCTGCGGGTGCGACGATCTGACTATTTTTGAACAACCTGAGTTTTACAGCAGAGTACCTTGTAGCGATTCGTGGGTGCCTCCGCGAATGCAAACGCCGTGCGACCATTATGGTTGCGCGGCGTTTGTCTTTTCAGCTTGAACCGGAAAAAGGCTAGGCCTCCTTCTCCTCCATATAGGCGTTGAAGCGTCGCACATGCCCCTGGGCCAGTTCCCGCGCCGCCTCTTCGTTTCTTTCCGTCACGGCGGCCACGATTACCCGCAGGTCGTCGAAATTTTCCTGGAGTATCTTCTTCCCCCGGGGCAGGTAGTTCTCGTAGTAGGTGTGGATGTTGTAATAGACGCTTTCCAGGACGGAGATGAAGAGTTGGTTGCCGCTCATGCGGGCCAGGGCCATGTGGAGCATCTCGTCGGTGCGGATGAAGGCGTCCCACCCCTTGCGTCCCTCTTTCAGATGCTCCTCGGCCTCGGTCAAGAGCTTCCTTAACAGGGCCATGTCCTGCTCCTGCCCCCGCTGGGCCGCCAAGGCCGCCACGCCTCCCTCCATCCCCTCGCGGAACTCGGCCAGGTCGCGCAGGGAAACCGTCCGGTTGCGAATCAACAATCCCAGATTCTCGCTGAGCTGTTCGCTGTTGACCTCCCTGATGATGGAACCCCCGGCCACGCCGGTGCGGATCTCGATCAATCCCTTCTGCTCCAGTACCCGCAACGCTTCACGCAATGTCCCCCGGCTGACGCCGAACTGTTCCTTCAAGTCCCGTTCGGCCGGGAGTTGGCTCCCCGGCTTGAGCGTACCCGCTATGATGCCGTCCTGGATCTGTTCGACCACATCCTGGTAGGCGCGGCTCTGTTTGACATGTTTGAACATGTTGCTATCCTTTCCCAAGGAACTTTTCCCGTTTTTCACGTCCCAAATGGTTAAACCACACTACCATTTTTAGCGGCCCGAGACAAGCGACGGCTGGCCGTTTGCCGTTTTGCCCCCTTGACACCCGGCATAAAATTGCGTAGTAATGGTTAAACCATTCGCAATAGATTCCGTATCACACTCACGGCGGCACAAGGAGAGTCATATGCAGAATCCAGAGATCAACACGAAGATCGTAGCGCGCGGCAAGGATTTCTTTTCCACCATCTCCGGGGAAAAGCCCTCGCTCTTCAACAAAGGGGCTTGGATGGGCAAGGTTATGGACTGGAGCATGCAGAACGAGCAGTTCAAGGTCCAGATGTTCCGCTTTGTGGACGCCTTCCCCTCCCTGACGACCTCCAAACTCCTGACCGACCATATCCGCGAGTATTTCGGCGAGGAGAAGGACATGCCGCCGGTGCTCTCCACCGGCGCCAAGATGGCCGGGATGCTCGGCTCCCTGGGTGGGGCGATGCTCAACAAGTTCATCTCGGCCAATATCCAGGAGATGGCGCGCCAGTTCATCGTGGGCGAAAACACCAAAGAAGCCATAAAGAACATGGAAAAACTGCGCAAGGACGGTTTTGCCGCCGTGGTGGACGTGCTGGGCGAGGCCACCCTCTCGGAGGAAGAGGCCGAGGTTTACGTTACGACCTACCTGGAGTTGCTGGACGCCCTCAAGAATGAGCAGAAGGGGTGGAAAGGGCTGGCCGGCCACGGCGGAGATGGAAATCTGGACTGGGGCCACGCGCCCAAGGTCAATATCGCCGTCAAGCCGACCGCCCTGTTCTGCCTGGCCAACCCCCAGGATTTCGAGGGGTCGGTGGAGGCCATCCTGCGCCAGATGCGCCGGATCTGCGCCAAGGTGGTGGAGATGGAAGGTTTCCTCTGCATCGACATGGAGTCCTACCGCTTCAAGGAGATCACCCAGGAGGTGTTCCGCCGCCTGAAGATGGAATACAAGGAGTATCCCCACATCGGCATCGTGTTCCAGGCCTACCTGAAGGATACGGACAAGGACCTGGCCAATATGCTGGCCTGGGCCAAGGCCCAGAATACGCAGATATCGATCCGCCTGGTCAAGGGGGCCTACTGGGATTACGAGACGGTCAAGGCCAAGCAGATGGGCTGGCCGATCCCGGTCTGGACCATCAAGGCCGAAAGCGACGCCGCCTATGAGCGCCAGGCGCGCCTGATCCTGGAAAACCACCAGATCTGCCATTTCGCCTGCGCCTCCCACAACATCCGCACCATCTCGGCCGTCATGGAGATGGCCAACGCGCTGCACGTGCCCGAGTCGCGCTACGAGTTCCAGGTGTTGTACGGCATGGCCGAACCGGTCCGCAGAGGTATCCTCAAGGTCGCGGGGCGCATCCGCCTCTACTGCCCCTACGGCGACATGGTGCCGGGCATGGGATACCTGGTGCGGCGCCTGCTGGAAAATACCGCCAACGAATCCTTCCTGCGCCAGAGTTTTGCCGAAGATGCCCAGATCGAGCGTCTCCTGGAAGACCCGGACAAGACCGCGGAACGGGAACGGAGCGAACGGGCCGCCAAGCCGAAGAAGGCGGTGGCCGGGCCCGGCGGCCTGCCCCGCTTCGCCAACGACCCCATGGTGGATTTCACCCGCCCTGACCATCGCGCCGCTTTCCCGGCGGCCCTTGCCCAGGTGCGCACCGCTTTCGGCACGACCTATCCGCTCTTTATCGGCGGCCAGGAGGTGATGACCGCCGATCTGATCCCGACCGTCAACCCCGCCAAGCCGTCGGAGGTGCTGGGCCAGATCTGCCAGGCCGGCATCCCCGAGGTGACCAGGGCCATCGCCGCCGCCAAGGCGGTCTTCCCGGCCTGGCGCGACACGCCGCCACGCGAACGCGCCCAGTATCTGCTCAAGGCGGCCGAGATCGCCCGCAGGCGCGCCTTCGAACTGTCGGCGTGGCAGGTGCTGGAGATCGGGAAACAGTGGGACCAGGCCTATGCCGACGTGGGCGAGGCGATCGACTTCCTGGAGTACTATGCCCGGGAGATGATCCGTCTGGGAGCCCCCCAACGGGTCGGCAACGCGCCCGGCGAACTGAACCACTACTTCTACGAGCCCAAGGGGCTGGCGGCGGTCATCGCACCGTGGAACTTCCCGCTGGCCATCAGCATGGGCATGGCCTCCGCCGCCATCGTGACCGGCAATCCGGTGATCTACAAGCCTTCCAACATCACCGGCATCATCGGCCATCACCTGATGGAGATCTTCAAGGAGGCCGGGCTGCCGGCCGGCGTGTTCAACTACGTCCCTGGCCGTGGCAGCGTGATGGGGGACTTCCTGGTGGATCACCCGGACATCAGCCTCATCGCCTTCACCGGTTCCATGGAGGTCGGCCTGCGCATCGTCGAACGGGCCGCCAAGGTCTATCCGGGCCAGCCCAACGTCAAGAAGATCATCTCCGAGATGGGGGGCAAGAACGCGATCATCATCGACGACGACGCCGACCTGGACGAGGCCGTGCCGCATGTGCTCTACTCGGCCTTTGCCTTCCAGGGGCAGAAGTGCTCGGCTTGCTCAAGGGTCATCGTCCTGGATGCGGTCTACGACAGGTTCACGGAACGGCTGGTAAAGGCTGCCCAGGCCTATCGGATCGGCCCCTCCGAGGACCCGGCCAACACCATGGGGGCCGTGGCCGACGCCGCCGCCCAGAAGAGCATCCTCGAGTATGTCGCCTTGGGCAAGCAGGAAGGGAAGCTGCTCTTTGAGAGCCCGATCCCCCAGGGGGAGGGATACTGGGTGCCGCTGACCATTGTCGGCGGCATCACCCCGCAGCACCGGCTGGCCCAGGAAGAGGTGTTCGGCCCGGTGCTGGCGGTCATGCGCGCCAAGGATTTCGACCAGGCCGTGGAGTGGGCCAACTCGACCCGCTTTGCCCTGACCGGCGGCATCTTCAGCCGCAGCCCCGAGCATCTGGCCCAGGCGCGCCGCGATTTCCGGGTCGGCAACCTGTACATCAACCGCAACAATACCGGCGCCCAGGTGGAACGCCAGCCCTTCGGCGGGTCGCGCATGTCGGGCGTCGGCACCAAGTCGGGCGGCCCCGACTACCTGCTGCACTTCATGGACCCGCGGGTGGTGACGGAAAACACCATGCGCCGGG
The DNA here is from genome assembly GCF_008802355.1 of Oryzomonas sagensis. Lineage (NCBI taxonomy): Bacteria > Pseudomonadati > Thermodesulfobacteriota > Desulfuromonadia > Geobacterales > Geobacteraceae > Oryzomonas > Oryzomonas sagensis. The sequence continues at coordinate 978,527 of NZ_VZRA01000001.1, forward strand.
GGTTTGCGCCCATAGAGGCGGACGACGACTGGGTGGAGTAGGGATGCGCCACTTTTTCGCAATCTCGGCGTCAGGCTTCACTTCTCCTCGTGACCCGGCCTGACACGCCCCCTCATCCGCCCCTTCGGGGCACCTTCTCCCCGGGGGAGAAGGGAATGAATTCTTCCCTCTCCCCCGGGGAGAGGGTGGCCGAAGGCCGGGTGAGGGGATAAACCGGATAACGCCTTACAAGAAAAAAGCTCGCCTTGGCGGGCTTTTTTCTTTTCAAAGCAGCAAAACTCTGAAAAAATGCGCGGCATGACGGAATCGACCAAAGGAACCATCTATGCCCTGCTGTCCGTGGGCATGTTCGCCACCCTCGGCACCGGTTTCAAGGTGGCGGTGACCCATCTGGGCAGCTTCTCGGTCGTGGTCTGGATGGGTATCTGGGCCACCCTGGCCCTCTTGGCGTGGCTGGCATGGGAGCGGAGGCTCGGGCTCATGGCGGCCGAATTCCGCCGCCGGCCGCTGTTTTTCGTCCTTGCCGGGGTGATCGGCCTGGGGGTGCAGCAGCTGCTCTGCCTGAAGACCTACGAATATATCCCGGCCAGCCAGGCGGTGATCCTGCACTATACCTATCCCCTGGTCATGCTCTTCTTGTCGTGGCTGCTGTTTCGGGAACGGTCCGGCTGGCGAGCGGTGTTCTGCGTGGCGCTGGGGTTCGCCGGGGTCTGCGTGCTGGTGACGGCCGGCGGCGGGTTGGGCGATGTGCGCCTCTCGGTCGGGGTGGCGCTGGCCATGGGGACCTCCCTCTCCTTTGGCCTGTTCTGCGTGTTGATCAAGCATGCCCGTTTCCCGGTAACGGCCGGCATGTTTCTCTTCAATCTGTTCGGGCTGCTGTTCCTGCTCTGCCTCGTGCCCTTCTACCCCGTACGCTGGACGCCCGGTGGGGGCGACATGCTCCTGTTGGCCTACCTGGGGGTGGTGACCACCGCCCTGGCCCTGATCCTCTGGAACCGCGCCCTGCGCATGATCCCCACCAGCCGCTCGTCCAACTGCGCCCTGCTGGTGCCGATCCTGTCGCTGATCTGCATCGCCCTGGTGCTGAAGGAACACGTATCGGGCATGCAGGGGGTGGGCATGGCGGTCGTCATCGGCTCGGTCTTCCTGAACGTCAAGCTGGCAAACGTATCAAAGGCGTGAGCCCCGAATCCGCGGGGCCCGCGCGGCTCCTCTCGCTTGCATGCCTCTGTCCCGGCGTTGCCGGTCGTATTCCCCTTCCGGGCGGAGTACGTGCAGTAGAGCCGGCATGACGCTCCACGGGCGGCGTCGGGACCCCGGCCATGCCGCTCGCTCCGCCGCACAGGCCCCACGGATTCGGGGCGCGGCCGGATGCGGTTGGTTTGGGCAACTCACCTCTCCCGGATGATAAATCTATGGCACAGACATTCGATTGCGTGAAAGAGGGGATGAAGGCGGCGTGGCCGATCTGCCTGGGGTATTTCCCCATCGGTCTCTCCCTGGGGGTGCTCGCCCAAAAGGGGGGACTGCTCCCCTGGCAGGTAGGGCTCATGTCGATCGTAGTCTATGCCGGCGGCTCCCAGTTCATCGCCGTTGCCATGATCGGCAGCGGCGCCTCCATCCCGGCCATCGTTACCACCACCTTCATGGTCAACCTGCGCCACATGCTGATGAGCTCGGCTCTGGCGGTGCATTTTCCCGGCGTCTCCCGGCGGTTCCTGGCCCTGTTCGCCTATGGCCTGACTGACGAGAGTTTTGCCGTCAACATGGTCCGGTTCAACCGGGGCGACTGGGAGCGGCAGAGCGCCCTGACGCTCAACCAGGCTACCAACTTCACCTGGTTCGTCAGCACCGTGGCCGGGGTCTATGTGGGGCAGTTCATTCCCTCCGGCGCCCTGGGGATCGACTACGCCCTGACCGGTATGTTCATCTGCCTGCTGGTCTTCCAGTTGCGCGGCCCGGTTTTCGTTGCCACCGCCCTGATGGCGGCCTTCTGTTCCGTGGTAGCCTATCTCTGGCTGCCGGGCAACGCCTACGTGATCGTTGCCTCCACTGTGGCGGCAACGGCCGGATTCATGCTGAAACGCTCCCTGCGGCACCGGGGAGGGCGGCCATGAGCGCCACCGGCTACCTCCTGCTGATCCTCTGCATGGGCGTTGTGACCTACCTGCCGCGCATGCTGCCCCTGGTGACTTTCTCCCGCCGGAAACTTCCCCCCTGGTTTGTGGAGTGGCTGGAGTTGATCCCCCCCGCCATCCTGAGCGCCCTGATCGCTCCGACGCTGTTTACCCAGGCGGCGCCACGGCTGTTCGTCCTGGGCAAGATCGAGTTGCTGGCCGCCCTGCCGACCCTGGCCTTCGCCCTCAAGACCCGCTCGTTGGCCGGGACGGTGGTGGTGGGGATGCTCTGCTACTGGGGGCTGCATTATCTGGTATAATTCGACCTGCATCCGCGACACCTCCGCGACACCTCCACGGCTCCTCTCGCGTGACCTGCCCCAGTCCCGGCAGTGCCGGCATGATGCGGAATGGGCGGCGTTGGACTCAGGCCAGTCGCTCGTTCTGCCGTTCAGGCGCCACGGATTCAGGTCTCGTCCCACCCGGAACAGGGCTTTGTGGTTGCCAACGGGGCGGTTTGTGGGTAAAAGGAACAGGTAGACAATAGAGATCGGAGATCGGCAACAATGCATGTGGCGGAATGGAAGATAGGGCCGGAGTCGGTGCGGATGCTGGAGTTGGGGCACCCCTGGATCATTGCCGACACGTACACCAAGCGCTGGCCGACCGGTCAGGCCGGTCAACTGATTGAGCTGGCCGACGGCCAGGGGCGCTTCCTGGCAACGGCCCTGCTCGATCCGCAGGATCGCATCGTGGCACGGGTGCTGTCCCGGGAGCGGATACGCCTGGACCGCGCCTGGCTGACGAAGCGTCTTCAGGCGGCCCTCGAATTGCGCCACAACCATGCCGACCTGGGGGACACCACCGCCTACCGGCTGGTCAACGCCGAGGGGGACGGGCTTCCCGGCTTGACCGTGGACCGTTACGGCGATTACCTGATGGTGCAGGTCTACTGCGCCGGCTGGCGGCCGTACCTGAAGCTCGTGACCCAGGCCTTGGGCGACCTGCTCGCCCCCCGGGGGATCTACGAGAAGAGCCGTCCCCAGAAGACGCGCCAACTGGAAGCGGTCAGCGACACCAAGAGCTACGGCAGGCTGCTTGCCGGTACCGCCGCGCCCCAGCGCCTGGAGGTGCGGGAAAACGGCCTCAGTTTCCTGGTGAGCCTGGAACAGGGGCTGAACACCGGGCTGTTCCTGGACCAGCGCAAAAACCGCCGGGACCTGATGTCCAGGGTGGCCGGCAAGCGGGTGCTCAACCTGTTCGCCTACACCGGCGCCTTCTCGGTGGCTGCCGCCTCGGCCGGGGCCGTCCAGGTGACGAGCGTGGACGCCTCGCCCGGCTATACCGAGTGGGCCAGGGCGAATTTCGGCCTCAACCGGCTCAATCCCAAGCGGCATGAGTTCATCGTGGGGGACTGCCACCAGGTGCTGACCGACCTGGGCAGCCGCGGGTGCCGTTACGACGTGGTGCTGATGGACCCCCCCTCCTTCTCCACCACGGCCAAGAGTCGCTTCACGACCCGCGGCGGCACCTCGGACCTGGTGGCGGCCGCCCTGCCGCTCTTGAGCGGCAACGGCCTTTTGATCGCCTCCTCCAACCACCAGAAGGTGGATACGGCAGAGTATCTCAAGGAGTTGCGCCGCGGCGCGCTCCAGGCGGGCAGCGACCTCAGGGTGGTCGGCCTGGCGGGGCAGCCGGAGGATTTCCCCTATCCGGTGACCTTCCCCGAGGGGCGCTACCTCAAGTACGCCCTCTGCGTGAAGGGGGCCTGAACAGGCTGGGGCATTTCGCTCGATCAGCCGTTCGGCGTCACCGATTCGGAAAAACCTGAATCCGTGGCGCCTCCATGCCTCCACTTGTCCGGAAGGCCTCTGCCTCTGCCGGGATGCTGACAGTCGGCCGCCCGGCGGCGGACCGGCGTGGTGAGAGGCTTGCTGCGGCATGGGCGGCGTGCGGGCTCCGGCTCTTCCGGCAACTCCGGCATTCCGGCGTCGCGGATTCAGGAAAAAACAATGCACGAGGGTGCGCCATGACCATGAACTACGGGTTCCTCAAGGATTTTGCCATTATCGTCGGCGGCCTGGTGACCATCTTCGCCTTTGTCAACGGCCTTCTGGAATACCGGCGCCAGGGGCGGCAGAAGCGGGAGGAGCATTTCACCCTGCTGCGCCGCCGCCTGAAGGAAAACCCGCGGTTCAAGGAGATCTGTTCCCTGATGTTCGCCGACGATCCGCGCCTGGCCCAGATCGACGCCCAGGACAAACGGGATTTCGTCGGCCTGCTGGAGGAGGTGGCCCTCCAGATGAACTCCGGGCTGATCCGCCCGGAACTGGCCCATTATATGTTCGGCTACTACACGCTTAAATGCATGGAGAGCAGGGATTTTTGGGCCAACCTGACCCTCGACGAGATCTATTGGAACCTGTTCCACGATTTTGCCCGGGAGATGAAACGCATGGAGACCTCCTTTGTCTTCGATCGGCGCAAGTTGCGCTTCTGATGCCGCTTCCACCCCATGTCTGTCGGTGGCCATGAAAGGGTGCTACAATAGGAACAGGGATGTGTACGCATCAGAATGTTCGAGGTGCAGGAGGTTTGCGATGAAAATCGTGGCCATGGCGGCGATAGCCCTCTGTTGCACGGTTGCCGGGGGCAACGCCCAGACGTACCGTTGGATCGATGACCAGGGAGTGGTCAATTTTACCGATAGCCTGGAGGCGGTGCCGGCCAAGTATCGCCACAAGGTTCTCAAGGGGCCGGATATCACCACCCGCGACCCGCGGATCAAGGAAGAGATACAACAGCAGGAGGAGCGGGCTCGCCAGGAGGATGCATCCCGGCCGCCGGTGACCACGACGCCTGACTATGTGCCGCCGCCGATGGAGATCGCGCCGCCCAAGGTTGAGAGCGACGAGCTCCCCCCCGGACGGACGCGGAGCCAGAAAATCCTGGACAACATAGAGCGGCGCAAGGCCGAAGAGGAAAAGGCCCAGCAGTCCGGCAGCCAGCAATGAGGGGAATAGGTGGGAGATGTGCGATGATGGGGATGCCATGACGGTTGAGATTCGTGAATCCGACATAACGGTGGAGTTCTACCGCGGGTCCGGGCCGGGCGGCCAGCACCGGAACGTGACCGACTCGGCGGTGCGCATCCGCCATCTGCCGACCGGCATCGTGGCCCAGGCCTCGGAGAGCCGTTCCCAGCTCCAGAACCGGGAGGTCGCCATGGCACGTCTGCGGGTTGCGTTGGAAAAGCGCGAACGCAAGGTGAAGAAGCGCATCGCCACCCGTGTGCCCAGGAAGGCCCGGGAAGAACGCCTGAGCGCGAAGAAGATCGTGTCCCAGCGCAAGCGGCTGCGTACGACGCTCGATTGAGAGACGAAGATTCATGTTTTCCACATCCGGCCATACCATCCACTGGCTCAAACCCGACATCGGCGAGGAAGAGTGGGAATTCCTCAACCATCCCGACAAGCAGGGGTTCTACCGGCGCCATGGCATCGAATGGGAGCGGCTGGTTGCGGCCTTCGACCGGGGGCGGCTGGAGGCGTACCCCCGCTCCGACCGGCTCGGGGGGATCGTGGTGAGCGGTGCCTATCACACCTACGACGACTATGCCACATACCTGGCCAAGGCCAAGCGGGGCTACCGGAAGAGTTACAGCGCCATGGAGAATTCCCTGCAACGCGCCGGCACCCTGACGCTGAAGGCCCCCATCGTCATCTGCTGCCGGGAGGAGGCCCTGCTGTTTTCCGGCTACCGGCGGCTTTGTCTGGCCTGGAATTACGGCATGGTGCCCTATGTGTGGCTGGTGACCCTGTCGTAGCCTCCGGGCGGCAAGTTTTTTGTCAATGATCATGGGGTTGTACCAGTTTACCGGCTGGAGTTTGCGGCCTGGGAACGGGGAAGGGCGATGGCTGACCAGACGATACTGCAACGGATATTCAATGATGCGGGATTTTCCGATTTCCGCTGGATCGATCCTTCCGAGATCGTTGTTGCACAATGGGTGCGGATGAAATGCCGGTTCGGCTGCAACGAGTATGGCAGGAACGCCGCCTGTCCCCCCAACACCCCTGCCGTGGACGAGTGCCGGAAGTTCTTCCATGAATTTCGGTTGGGTGTGCTCTTCCATATCCCCATGCGTCTGGAAGACCCGGAACAGCGGCATGACTGGTCACGGGAGGTCAACCGCGCGCTGCTGGAGGTGGAACGGCAGGCGTTCATCAGCGGCTACCACAAGGCCTTCCTCCTCTTCATGGACAGTTGCACACTCTGCCGGGAGTGCGCCGGCAGCCGGGACCACTGCCGCAATCGCAAGCTGGCACGCCCGTCCCCCGAGGGGATGGGCGTGGATGTCTTTGCCACCGTGGCCAAGTTCGGCTATCCCCTTGCGGTGTTGCCCGATTACGAACAGGAGATGAACCGTTACGCATTTCTGATGATAGAGTAGTTTCCGCCCGGAAAGGGCTCTTCCCCCGACCGCAGCCCAAGGAGGCAGTTTGTCATGAGTAACCTCTTCACACCGCTCGCCATGCGTTCCGTTACCTTCCGCAATCGTATCTTCGTCTCTCCCATGTGCCAGTATTCCAGCCGGGACGGCCTGCCCACCGACTGGCATATGGTCCATCTGGGCAGCCGTGCCGTGGGAGGCGCCGGCCTGGTGATGGTCGAAGCCACCGCCGTGAGTCCCGAAGGACGTATCAGCCCCGACGACAGCGGCATCTGGAACGATGATCATGTGGCGGCATTCAAGCCGATCGTCCGTTTCATCCGCGAGAACGGGGCCGTACCGGGCGTCCAGTTGGCCCATGCCGGACGCAAGGCGTCCTGCGACCTCCCCTGGCGCGGCAGTGGACCGGTGGGGCCGGATGCCCGGGGGTGGCAGCCGCTGGCCCCCAGCCCGGAGCCGTTTGCCCCCGGCCACCCCGTGCCCCATGAACTTACCCTTGCCGACCTGGATACGGTCGAAAACCAATTCCGCGCCGCGGCGCGCCGCTCCTTGGCGGCCGGTTTCCAGGTGGCGGAGATTCACATGGCCCATGGCTACCTGCTGCACGAATTCCTCTCCCCCCTGGCGAACCTGCGGGAGGACGACTACGGCGGCAGCCTCGAGAACAGGATGCGCTTCCCGCTGCGGGTGGCCCGGGCCGTGCGCGAGGAATGGCCCCTGGATTTGCCGCTGTTCGTGCGGCTCTCCTGCGTCGACTGGGCCGAGGGGGGCTGGAGCCTCGACCAGTCGGTATGTCTCTGCCGCCTGCTCAAGGAGCTGGGGGTTGATCTGATCGATTGCTCGTCCGGTTTTGTTGCCTCGGGCGAGCGGGTGCCCTTTGCCCCCGGTTTCCAGGTCCCCTTTGCCGCCGCAATCCGCGCCGAGGCGGCCCTCCCCACCGGTGCGGTCGGCCTCATTACCGACCCGGTCCAGGCGGAACAGATCCTGGTTACCGGCCAGGCCGATGCCGTATTCCTGGCCCGGGAGATGCTGCGCGATCCCTACTGGCCCCTGCATGCCGCCCGCGAACTGGGGGTGGAGGCTGTCTGGCCGGATCAATACCTGCGGGCCGGGAAACAGGGATGAAAAACTGCCCACGGCCGGCCTGGCGACCTCGGCACTACTCGATCCCGTCATCCATGGAATGCCCGAACTGCCGCTCCCACCGTTTCCTCACCGTTTGTCGGGACGGAAGGAGCGGCCGCGGTAATGATTCTTTTCCTTGAGAAAGGTACGGTACTCCAGATCGCGAAACTGGCGGATGTTCTCGATCCTGTACTTGCGGATGATCGGCGGCAGAGTGTCGTGGTGCGCAATTGTCCAAGGACCTTTGTAGCTGGCCGCCCGGTACCAGGAGTTGCCCCAGTAGAGGTAATAGGTGTCATAGGCAAAGACAATATCATAGGGGGTCTCCACACCTGCATAGAAGCCGAGGCGTGGCGGCGTGATGAAGAGCGGCGGGTTCGGGATCACCACGTTGGGCGGACCAACGGCAACGGCTGGCTGGGGGGCCGGGCCGCTGCCGGTGACGTCCCCCGTGGCCGCAGCCGGTGCGGTGGACGCCATGAGCAGGACGGCGGCGATTGATACCACGAAGCTCGTGCGCATGGAGGTCTCCTTTGCGACGGGTTTTTTATTCGAATTATAGCAAGTGTGGTGCCGGCCGGCCATTGCGAATTGCACTCTGGGGGTTACCGACCCTGCGGCGGCTTGCTTGGGACGGTGCAGGAGTATGCCGGGGGGGGGCGGGCGGGAAGGTGGTTTTACCGAGGGGCTCCGGCCGGGCGCGTGGCGCCGATGTCGGTAATATAGACCGTCAGATCGCCATTGGGGCGCCTGATAACAACCTCGTCGTCGAGCTTTTTCTGCAGCAGGGCCTGGCCGACCGGCGAATCGATGCTGATTCGCCCCTGGCTTACGTCGAATTCATCCGGGCCGACCAGCTGATAGCAGCGCTCGTTGCCATCCTCGTCTTCGTAGGTTACCCAGCAGCCGAAGGAAACCATCTGGGGGTTGGCCGGGGGGGTGGCCGGTTTGAGCAGCTTGAGCCGGCTCCCCAGGTGTTTCAGCTTGCGGTCGATCTCCCGCAGCCTTTTTTTGCCGTAGATGTATTCCGCATTCTCGGAGCGATCCCCTTCCGCCGCCGCGTCGGACACCCCCTGAACGATCTTGGGGCGTTCCACCCGCCAGAGGTAGTGGAACTCCGCTTCCAGTTTCTTTAATCCCTCAGGGGTAATCAGGTTTGTCATAAGCCATCCATGCCGATTTATTTTCGAACCAACAAAAATAAAGCCCCGGATTTCTCCGGGGCTTTATCAATCACGCTATAGGATATAAGTGATTAAACCCTGGTAACGTTGGCGGCCTGCAGACCTTTCGGACCACGGGTTATTTCGAACGTAACCCTGTCGCCTTCAGCGAGGGATTTGAAGCCGTCGCCAACAATCGCGGAAAAATGAACGAAAACATCCTCGCCACCTTCCTGCTCAAGAAAACCAAACCCCTTGCTGTCGTTAAACCATTTCACTGTTCCGTTTACCATGTCTTTACCTTCTCCTGATACAACTCGTTTAATGTGTCCGGGACGAACCGTAGACGTTATATCAACGTAACAGTATTTTATCCACAATGTCAAACTTATTAATTATCCGATGCAAAATAATTTATTCCCGCAAAGCTGCCGCGGCATGAGACTTGCCGAGGTAATATTCGTAATTCCCCTCGTAGACGCGCATTTCGCCGTGGTCGATCTCGAATACCCGGTCCACCAGCAGGCGCAGGAAGTGGCGGTCGTGGCTGACCAGCACGACGGTTCCGCCGAACCCCTGCAGGGCCTCCAGCAGGATCTCCCGGGATCTGATGTCCAGATGGTTGGTCGGCTCGTCCAGCACCAGGAAATTGACCGGCCGCGCCAGCAGCGTCGCCAGCACCACCCGGCTCTTCTCGCCGCCGGACAGGTTTTCGATGCGTTTGTCCACCGTGTCTCCCTGGAAGAGAAAGGCGCCCAGCAGGTTGCGGATCATGCCGATAGTGGCCAGGGGCATGGCTGCCTGCACCGTTTCGAAGACGCTCTTCTTTGGGTCGAGGATGTCCATGGCGTGCTGGCTGAAATAGCCCAGTTCCACATTGGCACCCAGATTGACGTGGCCCGCGGTCTGTTCGGTCCGGCCGGCAAGGACCTTGAGGAAGGTGGACTTTCCGGCGCCGTTGACCCCCACCACGGCGATCTTGTTCTGGCGGCGGATGATGCCGGATACCCCGCTGAAAACCGGGTGTACCCCGCCGCCGGGCAACTGCCAGCTCTTGGCCAGCCCCTCCATGACCACTACGTCGTCCCCGCTCCGGGGCGGTTCGCTGAACTCGAAGCGCACCACCCGCTCCTCGGGCGGGATCTCGATGCGCTCGATCTTGTCGATCTTCTTGACCCGCGACTGCACCTGGGCCGCATGGGAGGCGCGGGCGGCAAAACGGGCGATGAACTCCTCCTCCTTGGCCAGCATCTCCTGCTGGCGGCGGTGGCTGGCCAGAAGCTGCTCCCGGCGGATGTCGCGCTCCCGTTCGTAGAAATCGTAATTGCCGCCGTAGGTGGTAACGGTCTTGTTGGCCACCTCGATGATGCGGGTGACGATGCGGTTCATGAAGTCCCGGTCATGGCTGGTCATGAGCAGCGCGCCGTCGAAGTCGTTGGCCAGCCACTCCTCCAGCCAGATGATCGACTCCACGTCCAGGTGGTTGGTCGGTTCGTCCAAGAGCAGCACGTCAGGTTTGAGGGTCAGTATCTTGGCCAGGTTGATGCGCATCTTCCAACCGCCGCTGAAGGACTCCACCGGGTGGTCGAAGCGGTCCGGCCCGATGCCGAGGCCGGTCAGCACGGTCTGGGCCCGGGTGTCCAGGTCGTAGCCGCCCCGATGCTCGAACTCCTCCTGGGCCACGCCGTAGCGCTCCAGCAGGGCGGCCATGTCGTCGTCGGACCGGGGCAGGCACATGGCCGCCTCCATCTCCTTCAACTCAGCCGCCAGGCGCATGGTCTCCGCCGAGCCGGCCATGACCTCCTCCAGGGCCGAGCGCCCCGCCATCTCCCCCGCATCCTGGGAGAAATAGCCGATGGTGGTCCGTTTGGCGCAGGTGATCTCGCCGCCGTCCACCTCTTCTTCGCCGGTGATGATGCGGAAGATGGTGGTCTTGCCGGCCCCGTTCGGCCCCACCAGGCCGTTGCGCGTGCCGGGGAGTATCTGGAAGCTGGCGTCGCGGAACAGGACCTGCGAGCCGTGCTGCTTGGTGATATTGGAAAGGTGGATCATTGGTGTGACGTCGCTCCTCGTACTGGAATGGACTGCACCAGATAGCACGAGCGGCGTCGCCCCGCAACCAATTTTTGCGCCGGCGGCTCCGGGTACTTGACCGGCGGGGAAAGTATGTTTCAATAAACCTGGTGCCCCAAGCGGGACCGAACGAAATCACCGGGTAAAGGAGCTGTCGCCATGAAGGGAAACGACAAGATCATCGAACACCTCAATCTGCGCCTGGCAGAGGAGCTGACCGCCATCAACCAGTATATGGTCCATGCGGAGATGTGCGACAACTGGGACTACGACCGGTTGCACAAGGCCATCGAGAAGCGCGCCATCGACGAGATGAAGCACGCCGAAAAACTGATTGCCCGCATCCTCTTCCTGGAAGGGCGCCCCATCGTCAGCGACCTCAACAAGATCCATATCGGTGCCGAGGTGCCCAAGATGCATGCAAACGACCGGAGTGCCGAAGAGGCCGCCATCAAGGGATACAACGAGAGCATCAGGCTGGCGGTGGAGGTGGGCGACAACGGGACCCGCGAATTGCTGGAGGACATCCTGGAGGAGGAAGAGGCGCACATCGACTGGCTGGAAGCACAGCTCGACCAGATCAAGCAGATGGGTGCCCAGAACTACCTGGTGGAGCAGATGCACTGACAGGCTGTTGAAAAACAGCCATCAGGCCTTCGTCCTCGAACGCCCTTTCGTGCGGCGTAGCGCCCCTCATCCTATCCTTCTCCCTAGGGGAGCAGGGATACCGTTACCCTCTCCCTCTGGGAGAGGGTGGCCAAAGGCCGGGTGAGGGCCTCCGCGGGGCTTGTCTAGCGAGTGCGCCGATCCGACTATTCTTGAACAACCTTGAGTTCTCTCCAGACCGTGACGATGTGGCGGTAATCCTCGGGGGTGTCCATGTCCAGCACCACCCCTTGATCCTCGGTCTCCAGATGGCGGAGCCGCCCCGGGTCGCGGCGGACCAGGTCGCGCAGGGTGCCGGTGTCGTCGAGTTCGTCGAGAATCCCGCGGGGGAAGCAGGTAGGGTGGCCGCGCCTCCCCCCGTGGGAGGGGATGATGATGGCCCTCGGGTCGCGGCGGTGCGCCGCCAGCAACCCGGCGACGGTTGCGGGCAAGACCAGGGGGTGGTCGCAGGGGGCGATGAGGACCCCGCTGACGGTGGGCGGCAGTGCCGCGCGGCCGGTCCTGACCGAGCATGCCATATCGCCGTGTGGGTCCGTGGTCCGCACGATGCGAACCGGATGGCGGCGGGCCTCCTCGGCCACGGCCTCCCCCTGGGGGCCCACCACCACGATGACCTCTTCCGCCCCCCCGGCCAGCAGGCCTTCCAGGCAGCGGGTAATGACCGTCGTACCGCCCAAGGGGAGCAGTTGCTTGCAGGTCCCCATGCGCCGGGAGAGGCCGGCGGCCAGGAGGATCGCCCCGACCCGGCCCGTCACGGTTTTTTCCTGAGTTGGATCAACTGCCCTACGATGCTGACTGCGATCTCCTCCGGGGTCTGGGCGCCGATGTCCAGGCCGACCGGGGTGACGATCCGCCTTCGCTGTTCCTCGCCAACCCCCTCCTGCTCCAGGAGCGCCAGCAGGGTCTCCCGCTTGCGCCGGCTTCCCAACAGGCCCACGAACCCGGCCTCGGTGGCCAGGCATCCCCGCACGGCGTCGAAGTCGTGCAGGTGCCCCGGCGTGGCGATCACCACGAAGCTCTCCCGGTCGAGCGCCAGCTGCCCGAAAGCCTCTTTCCCCGGGGCGCAGACGATGGCGTCGGCCCCGGGGAGCAGGGCGTGGGTGCTGCAGTCGGGACGGTCGTCAACCACGGTCACGCGGAAGCCGCAGGTATGGGCGAGCAGTGTGACCGCCCTGCCCACATGACCGGCCCCGAACATGACCAGGAGCGGCCGGCGCCCCTGGGGGTCGATAAAGACCGTCATGCTGCCGCCGCAGGCAAAGCCCTGCTCCTCGGTCAGCACAAAGGGGAGGGTACGCTGTTCACCGTCGCCGAGGGCGGCCTGGGCCGCCCGGACGCTCTCCAACTCCACCCTGCCGCCTCCCACGCTCCCCAGCACGGTCCCGTCATTCCGCACCAGCATCTTGGCGCCGGACTTGCGGGGGGACGAGCCGCTGTGGGCGACGACGGTGGCCAGGACAAACGGTTCGCCCTGCCGGGCGAGCCGCGCCATCTCCTCGTAGAGTTCCAGATCGGTCATGCCGTGCCCCGGGCGGCCGCTACCTTCTCCGGCGTCAGGGGGAGCGAACGCACCCGGGCGCCCGTGGCGGCGAACAGGGCGTTGGCCACGGCCGGCGCGATGGGGGGGACGCCCGGCTCGCCCACGCCGCCGGGCGGCTCGTCGCTGGGGATGATGTGCACCTCCACCCGGGGCGAGCCCTGCATGCGCACCAGCGGGTAGGTATCGAAGTTGCCCTGCTCCACCCGGCCGTTCTTGAGGGTGATGGCTCCGTAGAGCGCCGCCGAGAGCCCGAAGACGATGCCCGATTCCATCTGGGCCGCGATGGTGTCCGGGTTGACGATCCGGCCGCAGTCGATGGCGCAGACGACGCGATGGACCTGCACCTGGCCCGCGGCATCCAGGGAGACCTCGGCCACCTGGGCGATAAAGCTGCCGAAGGACTCGTGCACGGCGATGCCCCGGCCGGTGCCGGCTGGCAGCTTCGTACCCCAGCCCGCCTTTTCGGCCGCGGTCTGTAGCACGGCCAGGTGGCGGGGATGGTGTGCCAGCAGCGAGCGGCGGTACTGGTAGGGGTCTAAGCCTGCGCTGTGGGCCAATTCGTCCAGGAAGCTCTCCACCACAAAGGCGTTGTGGGAATGCCCCACCGAGCGCCACCAGAGCACCGGCACCCCGTTCGTCGTGGTGTGCAGGTCCACCAGCACGTTGGGGATGTTATAGGATATCTCCGAGGCGCCCTCAACCGAGGTGTGGTCGATACCCCCTTTCACCATGGCCGACTCGAAGGGGGTGCCGGCGATGATGGACTGCCCCACGATGGTGTGGCGCCAGGCCAGGGGGAAGCCCGTGCCGTCCAGGCAGGCGGCGATGCGGTCATACCACATGGGGCGGTAGTAGCCGGCCCGCATGTCGTCCTCGCGGGAGCGGATCACCTTGACCGGTTTCCCGACCGCCTTGGCCACCTGCACCGCCTCGATGACGAAGTCCGACCCGGTGCAGGCCCTCCGGCCGAACCCCCCGCCCAGGAAGGTGGTCTCCAGGCTGACCTGTTCCGGCTTGAGCCCGGCCTCCCGAGCAGCGGCGTTGCGGTCCGCGGTCTGGAACTGGGAGCCGGTGCGGATCAGGCAGCTCTCCTTCTTCAGATCCACGAAGCAGTTGAGCGGTTCCATGGTGGCATGGGCCAGGTAGGGCACCTCGTACTCGGCCTGGAGGGTGCGGGCCGCCTTGGCCAGTTCGGCCGGGGCGTCGCCGTCATGGCGTGCCGCCAACCCCGGCATGGCGGAGAGCCGGCTATACTCCTCGCGCATGGCGGGTGTGGAGATTTGCGCCCACTGCCCCTCGTTCCAGGTAATCTCCAGCAGTTCGCGCCCCTTCTGGGCCGGCCAGAAGCCGTCGGCCACCACCGCCACCCCGGCGGGCACGGCCACCACCTGCTTCACCCCCGGCACCGCCAGGGCCTTCTGCGGATCGAAACCTTTCACCGTGCCGCCGAAGACCGGCGGCCGGGCGATGACCGCGGTCAGCATGCCGGGGGTGTGCACGTCGATGCCGAAGAGCGCCGTGCCGTTGATCTTGGCCGGGCTGTCCAGGCGGTGGATCGCTTTGCCGAGCAGTTGCCGTTGTTTTAGGCCCTTCAGCTTCGGCTCCCGGGGTACCGGCAGTTTGGCGGCCCGGGCCGCCAGGCTGCCGTAGCCGGAGCGCTTGCCGCCGGGGCCGATGACCACGCCGTTCTCGGCCCGGCAGGTTGCAGGCTCCACCCGCCACCCCTTGGCTGCCGCCGCCACCAGCATCTCGCGGGCCGCCGCGCCGGCCCTGGAGAGCCGCTCCCATTCGGAGCGCACGCTGCTGCTGCCGCCGGTCACCATGAAAGGGCCGTACTGGGCATGGTTGTATTCCGGCGCCACCGGTGCCGCCTCGACCCGCACCTTGTTCCAGTCGCACGCAAGCTCCTCGGCGATCAGCATGGGGAGGGAGGTGTAGACCCCCTGGCCCATCTCGGACTTGTTGACGATGACGGTCACGCTGCCGTCGGTGCCGATGCGCAGGAAGGCGTTGGGGGCGAAGGTCGTTGTCGCGGCAGCGGCGGCAGCGGCGCGGCCGCCCAGGGGGATATGGCAGGCCAGGACCAGCCCGCCTCCCGCCAGTAGGCCGGTCTTGATGAAGTCCCGTCGGCTCACCTTGATGATCCCGCTCATGACTGTTTACCTCCCTTCCCGCCCGCGGCGGCGGTATGGATCGCCCGCCGGATGCGGCCGTAGGTGCCGCAGCGGCAGAGGTTGCCGCTCATGGCGCTGTCGATGTCCGCATCCGTGGGGTGGGGCTTCTCTTTCATGAGCGCCACGGCGCTCATGATCTGCCCCGGCTGGCAGTAGCCGCACTGGGAGACCTCGTCGGCCAGCCAGGCCTTTTTCACGGGATGGTTTGCGGCGATCCCCTCGATGGTGGTGACCTTTTTGCCCTGTACCTCGCTCAGCGGCGTGATGCAGGAGCGTTCCGCCCGGCCGTCGATATGGACCGTGCAGGCGCCGCACAGACCCTCGCCGCAGCCGAACTTGGTGCCGGTGAGATGCAGGTGGTCCCGCAGCACCCAGAGGAGCGGGGTGTCGGGGCTGAGGTCCACGGACTGTTTCTTGCCGTTGAGGGAGAAGGTGATCACGGTTTCCTCCTTTAGTATGGCGCTGCCATGGGGGGAGAAGGCGGAGAGGTCGTTCTCATGTCGTGCAGAAAAATTGTAGCCGGAAACCGTGCCATGGCAAGGGGGGGATGCATTAAAATGGTATAAAGTCAAGTGGGGTATCAGGCTGCAATAGCAGTGGAAATGTCTCGGGAAGGGAAAAGGGCGGTTGCCGTAAAATGAGCTAGTGCAGCCTCACCCACCCCCGAACCCCCTCCCGTTGGAGAGACCGGAGTCAGGGGAGGGGGCTTGAATGCTTCAATCTGCTAGGCCCGCTCCAGCCCGGCGAACCGGAGCAGGAGCTTCTTGGGGCCGGCCGAGTTGAACCAGACGATGGCCTTCTGGGATTCGCCGCTCCCCTCGATCTTCCTGATGGTGCCCTGGCCGAATTTGGCGTGGCGCACCTTCATGCCCACATAGACCTCGCCGTACTCCTCCGGCGGCTCGGGAACGATCTCGACCTCGTTGGTCGTGCCGAACTGGGCGGCAGCGGCCAGGTTGTGGCTTGGGGCATATTCCTGGCGGATCGCTGACGTTTGCCCGAACGGCCGCTCCGTCCGGTAACCGCTCACCCCCCCGGTTCCCTCCTCATCCAGCAACTCCCCCGGTATGTCCTTGAGAAAACGGGAGGGCGGGTTGGACTGGTCCTGGCCGAACAGGTAACGCCGCCGGGCGTTCAGCAGGTAGAGCCGTTCCCGGGCGCGGGTCATGCCGACGTAGCAGAGGCGTCGCTCCTCCTCCATGCCGTCCATATCGTCCAGGGCGCGCACATGGGGGAAGAGCCGCTCCTCCATGCCGATCATGAAGACCGCCTTGAATTCCAGCCCCTTGGCGGCATGCAGGGTCATGAGCGTCACCGAGGGCTTGCCCTGCTCCCCCTGTTCCAGGTCAGACACCAGGGATACCTGCTCCAGGAATTCGGACAGGCCGGTCTCGGGGTTCTTCTCGCAGAACTCTTCCATGGCCGCCAGGAGCTGCTCCAGGTTCTCCAGCCGTTCCGCGTCCTCCTCGTCCCGGCTCTCCTTGAGCCGGGTCAGGTAGCCGCTCTCCTCCATCACCATGCGGGCCAGTTCCGGCAGCCCCAGGGATGCGCCGGTCTCACGGAAGCGTTCCATCATGGCGGCAAAGACCGCGACCTTGCCCCGCGGCCCGGCCCCCAAGAGTCCGCTTTCGGCGGCATCTTGCAGGGCGGCGTACATGCTGATTCCCCCCCGGCTGGCCTGGAGGGAAATCTTGTCGATGGTGGCGGTGCCGATGCCTCGGGCCGGGACGTTGATGACCCGTTTCAGGGAGATCTCGTCGGCCGGGTTGTCCAGCACGCGCAGGTAGGCCAGGATGTCCTTGACCTCCATGCGGGCGTAGAACCTGACGCCCCCCACGATGTGGTAGGGGAGCGCCTCGGACACGAGAGCCTCTTCAACCTGGCGCGATTGGGCGTTGGTGCGGTAGAAGACCGCCATCTCCTCCAGGGGGACGCCGTCCGCCCGCAAACGGGAGATCTCGCGGCAGACGGTGCGCGCCTCGTCCCGGTCCGACTCCACCCGCAGGTAGCGGATGTTCTCGCCGGCAGGGTTTTCGGTCCAGAGGGTCTTCCCCTTGCGGCCGAAGTTGTGTTTGACCACCTCGCCGGCGGCCTTGAGGATCGTGGCGGTGGAACGGTAATTCTGTTCCAGCCGGACCACGCGCACGCCGGGGAAATCCTTCTCGAATTCCAGGATGTTGCGGATGTCGGCCCCGCGCCAGGAGTAGATGGACTGGTCGTCGTCCCCCACCACGCACAGGTTGCGCCGTTCCCCCGCCAGGAGCTTGATCAGGCGGTACTGCACCGGGTTGGTGTCCTGGTATTCGTCCACCAGGATCCACTGGAAGCGTTCCTGGTAGGTCTGGCGCACCTCGGGAACGTCGGTCAGCAGGCGGACGGTCTGGATCAGCATGTCCCCGAAGTCCAGGGCGTTGCACTTCTTCAGGCGTTCCTGGTAGGCGGCATAGATCTGCACCAGCCGCTCGTTGAAGATGTCGCCGGTGGCCACGGCGTCCAGGTCCTCGGGGAAGAAGCCCCGGTTCTTGAAGTCGTCGATCTTGGCGCCGATGGTCTTGGGGGGAAAGCGTTTGTCGTCCAGGTCGAGTTCGGCCAGCACATCTTTCAGGAGCCGTTCGGAGTCCTTGTCGTCGTAGATGGCGAAGGACGACTCGAAGCCCAGATGATGGATCTCCCGGCGGAGGATGCGGCCGCAGGCGGCGTGGAAGGTGGCAATCTGGGGCACCTCGCCGCCGCCGAGCAGTTTTCTGACTCGCTCGGCCATCTCGTTGGCGGCCTTGTTGGTGAAGGTCACGGCCAGGATGTTCCGGGGGTGTACGCCCCGCTCCCGGATCAGGTGGGCGATGCGGTGGGTAATGACGCGGGTCTTGCCCGATCCGGCGCCGGCCAGGATCAAAAGCGGCCCCTCGCCGTGCAGCACGGCCTCTTTCTGGGGCGGGTTGAGGTTGGTAAGGAGATTCATGGTTCTTTTTTAGACGCTGGAGGGGGGCGCGTCAAGCGGAAAGCCTTCAGGAAAGCGTCAAACGACCTTTCGCGCGGGGGCCGCATTCATTTTCCTGCGCGTCCGTACACTATGCCGAGCTTGTCCATTCGTCCCCTCAGGGTGCTCGGATTGATGCCGAGCAACTCCGCCGCGCCCCCGCGGCCATGGACTTTTCCCTCCGTCATCCTGAGGACCTTGCTGATATGGAGCGACATCGCTTCATCGAGCCGTAACGGCCCCTCACCCTTTTCTTCCCGGACGGGCTGCGGTTCACCCTCTTTTTCACCAAGCGGCACGGAGTCGAATCTGAGTGGCCCCTCCCGATGTCTGATCAACTCTCTCTCCACCAAATTTTCCAGTTCGCGGACATTCCCCGGCCATCCGTAGTTCGTCAACCTCTCCAGTGCGCCCGGTGCAATGGATGGAGGAATGCCGATCCCGAATTCACGGCATTTCAGCGCCACAAAATGACGTGTGAGAGCCGGGATGTCCTCTCTTCTCTGTCGTAATGGGGGAACGATGATCGGAAAGACGTTCAACCTGAACCACAGGTCTTCGCGAAACTGATTTTCCGTGACCATGGCCCCCAGATCGCGGTGGGTGGCGGCAATGACCCGGATATCCACCGGGATCGGCTTGTCTCCGCCCACCCGCTCGACCTCGCGGTTCTGGAGCACGCGCAGCAGCCGCACCTGCGCCTGGGGCGGGAGTTCGCCGATCTCGTCGAGAAAGATCGTCCCGCCGTTGGCCCGCTCGAAGCGCCCCCGCTTTTCCGCAACCGCCCCCGTGAAGGCCCCTTTTTCGTGGCCGAACAGTTCACTGTCGATGAGGCTTTCCGGAATGGCGCCGCAGTTGACCTTGATGAAGGGGCCGTCCTTGCGGGGCGACATAAAATGAATGGCATTGGCGATGACCTCCTTGCCGGTTCCCGTTTCCCCCATCAAGAGGACGGTGTTGGACAGGGGCGCCACCTGCCGGACCATTTCCATGACGTTGCCCAACCCGGAGCTTCCGCCGATGATTTCGTCCCCCGCCTGGGACAGCAGTTCCCGGCGCAGAAAGCGGTTGTCGTCCAGGAGGATGTCCCGATACTTCACCTCCGCCTCGTGGGCGAGGGCATTGGCGAGTACGACGGCAAACGGTTCGGCCGCGACCGCCAGCAGGTCCAGGTGCTCATTCGTGAAACTTCCCTCGCCCCGGGCGCGGAGGATCAGAAACCCGATAAGCTCCTCTTCTATGCGAAGCGGCACCGCAAGGTCGGAAAATCCTTCCAGCTTGATACGCGGTGCAAAGGCCCGAACCTGTTTGTCCTGATCGGAGGCGGACAGGACAAAGGGGGCGCGCATCTCCCCGACCCACTTCCAAAGTTCTTCGGGGAGCGGCAGGATCTCCCCGGGATTCTCATAGCCGATGGCAGCAATGTGACGACACGCGCCGAGGGTCTTGTCGGCTATGTCGAGAAGCATGAACTCGATGGGGAAGATCTCCCGCAGATAGTCGTACACCCGTCCCAATGCCGTATTGATCTGGAGGCTGCTGCAAATCCTGAGCGTCACTGCTCTGAAGAATTCATCTTTGTCCACCGCCATGATCGTTGCCCCTGATGAGGTCGGTTGCCGGATGCAACTGCCGTATTCAGCAATTTATCCATTTTAGCTGAATACGGCAATAATTAACTGCTGTATTTAACAAACATGGTGAGCATAAGATTATAACACGCTGATTTATATGTATTTATATTTTGGCACGGACTTCGCTAATACCGATGGGATATTGGCTGTTTCACGTACTGCATTCCAGAAAGGGAGATCACATGGAAAGCCTTATCGCAAAAGCGCTACACCTGGAAACCGAGCCTGTTGCCATCTGCTATTCCGACACAAAGCCGGAAGGGGCGGTCCAATTCGCGCCCGGAACCGTCACCTCGTGCGTCATGTTCCTGTTCGCGTCCGCCCTCCGCGGGAAAACCGTCGTTTTCGACCGTGAGTCCTACGGTTGTTTCGGCGGCGGGGTCGGTATCGGGTTGGGCAACACCTATGAGCAGTTTCCGGGGGGAGTCCCGGGTTTCTGCCGCTTCCTGTCCAACGGCAATGAGAGCGACCCGGTTGGGAATGCGATTGGCGAGGGAATGAAAACCGCCGGCGTTCCGGGCCAGTTTGTGGACCAATTCCTCCACGGCGAGCTTTACAAAAAATCGCCGGAACTGGCCGACCAGTTCGTAGCCGATCTTCCGATCATGGAAATACCGGCGCGCTACGTTGTCATGAGACCTCTCTCGCAGATCGTTCCGGAAAGGGACAAGCCGGTTTCGGTGTCGTTCCTGGTGAACCCTGACCAGCTTTCGGCGCTGGTCATCCTTGCCAACTATGACCGGCCCGGTCAGGAGAACGTGGCGATCCCCTATGCCGCGGCATGTCAGGTCATCGGGATTTTGTCGTACAAAGAGGCGGCCTCCGAACGGCAGCGGTGCATGGTCGGTATGACCGACATCTCCGCGAGAAAGAATCTCAAAGGGCAGGGGATGGCGGACAAGCTCACTTTCACCGCTCCTTTCCGCCGCCTCTGCGAAATGGAGTCCCAGGTGCCGGGAAGTTTCTTCGAGAGGACGACATGGGGGAGTATCGTTTCCTAAAAGCTGCACGGTCAGGACCAGCATGCCGCCGAAGTCATGCCGCTTTCCGGGGGGTAAGGAGATTCATGGTTCTTTTTTAGTCGCTGGAGGGGGCGCATCAACGAAACAAGCCCGGCCGTCGGGCCGGGCTTGGGGGAACTGTCCTCAAGGGGGCTACACGAGGCCGTGGGCCACCATGGCGTCGGCAACCTTGGTGAAGCCGGCGATATTGGCGCCGAGAACGTAGTTGCCCGGTGCCCCGTACTCCTCTGCAATATCGTGGCAGAGTTGATGGATGTTGACCATGATGTCTTCCAGTCTCTTCTCGGTGTAGTCGAACTTCCACGAGTCGCGCTGGGCATTCTGCTGCATTTCGAGGGCCGATGTGGCAACCCCGCCGGCATTGGCCGCCTTGCCGGGGCCGTAGACGATGTTGGCGTCCAGGAACACCTTGACCCCCTCGGGGGTGGTGGGCATGTTGGCCCCCTCGCCCACGGCGATGCAGCCGTTTTTCACCAGGGTAGCCGCATCCTTGCCGTTGATCTCGTTCTGGGTGGCGGAAGGCATGGCCACCTGGCAGGGAATCTCCCAGATCTTGCCGTTGGGTACGTACGTGGCGTGCTTGTGGAAGGAGGCGTAATCCTGGATGCGCCGGCGTTCCACCTCTTTCAGTTGTTTGATCAACCCCACATCCAGTCCCTTTTCGTCCACGATGACCCCGTTGGAGTCGGAGCAGGCGATGCACCTGCCGCCCAGTTGGTGGATCTTTTCTATGGTGTAGATGGCCACGTTGCCGGAGCCGGAGACCAGGCAGGTCTTGCCGTCGAACGAGTCCTTGCGGGTCTTGAGCGCCTCGTTGATGAAAAAGGCGGCACCGTAGCCGGTCGCTTCGGTACGTACCAGGGAGCCGCCGAACTTGAGCCCCTTGCCGGTGAGAACGCCCGCCTCCCAGCGGTTTGTGATGCGCTTGTACTGCCCGAACATGTAGCCGATCTCCCTGCCGCCCACGCCGATATCGCCGGCCGGCACATCGGTATGCTCGCCGATATGGCGGTAGAGTTCGGTCATGAAGCTCTGGCAGAAGCGCATGACCTCGTCATCGGACTTGCCTTTCGGGTCGAAGTCGGAGCCGCCCTTGCCGCCGCCGATGGGCATGCCGGTGAGTGAGTTTTTGAAGATCTGCTCGAAGCCAAGGAACTTGATGATCCCCAGGTAGACCGATGGGTGGAAGCGCAAGCCGCCTTTGTAGGGGCCCAGGGCGCTGTTGAACTCAACGCGGAAACCTCGGTTGATATGCACTTTTCCCTTGTCATCCTGCCAGGGAACGCGGAAAATGATCTGGCGTTCCGGTTCGCAGATGCGTTCGATGATCTTGCGTTCCAGGTACTCGGGATGTTTGCTGACGACCGGGCCCAGGGATTCCAGAACCTCCAGAACCGCCTGATGGAACTCCGCCTCCCCGGGATTGCGCTTCAAGACCTCTTGGTAAACGCCTTCAAGTTTTTCATCGAGCTTTGCCATGTCCCCTCCAGTGATTAAAAATGTGGCATATGGTAGTCGAAAACAGGATTTATTGCAAATTTATTAATCACGTGTTTAAATATTGTGCACTGGTGGCGGCGGGCTGAATCGATGTGACCGGTTTTTATGCCGTTGCTTGTTCGGCCAAAGCTGATACCTTTTTTAAAACCCTGTGCATTTTTTTTAGGCGTTTGGCGCGAAAATTTGCACAGCAACGGCTCGTCGGGTTTGCCGGGCCTCGCATTTGCGTAACCCCCTGTGGGTGAGTTGCCCCTGGCAACCCATTAACGTAGCAGCAGAGTTGGTCTTTGTTGTCTTGTGTATACTTTTGACGTGGGTCAAATCGGCACGCTTCCTGCTCATGGTAAACTTCATTCCGTCTTTGGCGGGATTCGAGATTGGGCACCGGAGCCCGGCATTGACCAGAGTGCCGGGCTTATTCTTTTTTAAAATTCAGCCGCGAGGCACTGCAGGAGAACTTCATCCATGCTCGTAGTTGCCTGTATCAAACAGGTCCCCGACACCACCCAGGTGCAGATCGATCCGGTCACCAACACCCTGGTGCGCGAGGGCATCCCCTTTATCGTCAACCCCTATGATACCCATGCCCTGGAAGAGGCGCTGCGCCTGAAGGACCGCTTTGGGTGCAAGGTCGCCGTCCTCTCCATGGGACCGCCCAATGCCGAGGCAACCCTCAGGAAGGCCCTGGCCCTGGGAGTCGATATAGCCATCCTGCTCTCCGACCGGGTCTTCGGCGGAGCCGATACCCTGGCCACCAGCAATGTGCTTTCGGCGGCAATCCGCAAGCTGAACAGCGAGGTGGACGAGGTCGGTCTGGTGCTGTGCGGCAAGCAAACCATCGACGGCGATACGGCCCAGGTCGGCCCCGGCATCGCCACCCGCCTCGCCTACCAGCAACTCACCCTGGTGGACCGCATCGACAACCTGGATGTCGGGGGCAAGCGCATCCGGGTCAGCCGCAAACTGGAAGGACGCCACGAGATCGTGGAGGCGCCCCTGCCCGCCATGCTGACCGTGGTGCGCGAACTGAACCGGCCGCGCTATCCCCGCGTCCCCATGCGCCTGGCCGCGGCCGATGCCCAGGTGGAGGTCTGGAACAATCAGGTCCTCAAGCTGGACGAGCAGTCCATCGGTCTCAAGGGGTCGCCTACCTGGGTCAGCAAGATCTTTTCGCCGGAGCGGGCCAAGGGCGAGATCCTGGGAGACGGCGCCGCCGATCCCGAGGGTACGGCGGCGCTTTTGATCGACAAGCTGCTGGCGAAGGACATGCTGCCGCTGTAATAGATGTGAAACGTGAATAGTGAAACAAATGCTTGAAGTTTTTTCACCATTCATCTGGTTATTGAAGATTTTCTGAACCATTCACCTTTTATCCAAGGAATTCCCATGAGTGAACCACAACCTAAAGTGAAAAAACCCCGGGGCAAGGCGCACCTCATCACCGGCAAGTGTATCGCCTGCGGCGCCCGCTGTCAGAGCGTCTGCCCGGTCAATGCCATCGAGATGAACGATGCCGGCGAACCGATCGTCATCCCGGAGAAATGCATCGGCTGCGTCAAATGCGTCAAGATCTGCCCGGCCAGCGCCCTGGAGATGTTCTTCACCCCCGAGGAGTTGAAGATACTGGAGCAACTGGCGGCAAGCGCCGCTCCGGCCGAAGAAGAGGTGGACGAGGAGGCCGCGGCCCTGGCCAAAAAACTGGCCGCCTACCGGGGAGTCTGGGTCTTCGTCGAACAGACCGAGGGGGAACCGGCCAAGGTCTCCTGGGAACTGCTCGGGGCGGGAGCCCGGCTGGCCGCCTCCCTGGGGGTCGAGTTGTGCGCCCTGGTGATCGGCGACAAGGTGGAACACCTCTGCACCGAGGCCTTCGCCCACGGGGCCGCCAAGGCCTATCTGCTGGATGCGCCGGTGTACCGCAACTACCGCACCGAGGCGTATCTGGAGGCCTGCTGCCACCTGATTGCCACGTACAAACCGGAAGTCGTCCTGATGGGCGCCAGCGGCATGGGGCGCGACCTGGCCGGAGCTGTCGCGACCCGGGTGGCCACGGGGCTGACCGCCGACTGCACCGGTCTGGATATCGACGACAAGCGTAACCTGATGCAGACCCGCCCGGCTTTCGGCGGCAACATCATGGCAACCATCATGTGCGACAAGTTCCGCCCCCAGATGGCCACGGTCCGCCCCAATGTCATGCCGATGCCGGAACGGAAGGAAGGCGCCACGGGCACTATCGTCCGGGTGGACTTCGTGGTCCCGGAGGAGAGCATCCTCACCAAGGTCATGGAGATCATCCGCGACGCCACGAGCAAGGGGCACGTGGACATCACCGGCGCCGACTTCATCGTCTCCGGCGGCCGCGGCATGATGGCGCCCGAGAACTTCGCCATCCTGCAGGAGTTGGCCGAGGAGTTGGGCGGCGTGGTGGGGGCCTCCCGCAGCGCCGTGGATGCCGGCTGGATGCCGGGTGACCGCCAGGTCGGCCAGACCGGCAAGACCGTCCGCCCCAAGATCTACATCGCCTGCGGCATCTCCGGCGCCATTCAGCATCTGGTGGGCATGCAGGACTCGGACATGGTCATCGCCATCAACCGCGACCGCCAGGCGCCGATCTTCGAGGTCGCCACCTACGGCATCGTCGGCGACCTGTTCCAGGTGGTGCCGGCCATAACGAAACGGATCAGGGAATTGAAACAGCAGCAAAGTACCCACTAACATAGCTCCCGAATCCGTGACGCCTCCATGCCACAGTGCCCGGAAGGCCTCAGCCTTTGCCGTTAAGAAGACGCCGGCAACCCGTCCGAGGACCGGCAGAGTGAGCGGCTTGCTGCGACACGGGCGACGTGCGGGCTCCGGATCTTCCGGTCACTGCGGCACTCCGGCGTCACGGATTCAGGCAGTTTTCATTTGCAAAAGATCGAGGTTTAGACATGACACCCAATCCGACCATATTCACCCCCCTCCTGATCATCTCCCTCGGCATCTTTGCCTGGGGGTGTTGGCGCAGGCTCAGTCTGGTGGCCATAGGCCAAGCGGAGAACCGGTTCGACAATATCGGCACCCGCATCGGCGAAATGCTGAAATACGCCTTCGGCCAAAAACGGGTCCTGGCCAAGCCGTTCGGCCTCAATCATTTCGTCATCTTCTGGTCGTTCATCATCCTGCTGGTCTCCAACACCGAGTTCCTGCTGCACGGCGTCTTCCCGTCCATCAGTCTGGCGCACCTGCCCGACGGCATCTATTTCCCGCTCCTCTTGGTGATCGATATCGTGTCGCTTCTGGCCCTCGTGGCGGTGGTCATCGCCATGGTCAGACGGATCATCGCGCCCCCCTATCCCGAGGCCCGCACCATCGAGGCGTTCTTTATCCTGGCGCTGATCGCCACCCTGATGCTGGCCAACTTCGGCATCAACGGGGCCAGGATATCCCACATGCCGGAGAATTATCTCGCCGTTGCCCGCACCTATATGCCGGTTTCGAGCTTTGCGGCCGGCCTGATTACGCCCTCCGCCGGAGCCCTGGTGTTCGGTGTCAGCTGGTGGGCCCATGCCGCCGCCCTTCTGCTCTTCATGTGCTATCTGCCCCACAGCAAGCACATGCACATCCTGACCGCCATCCCCAACTGCTTCTTCCGGCGGCTGGAGAAGCCCAATACCCAACCCCGCGAGGAGTTCGTCAGCGGCAACACCTTTGGCGTCGCCCAGGCGGACCGCTTCACCTGGAAAGATCTGCTTGATTCCATGGCCTGCACCGAATGCGGCCGCTGCCAGAAGGTCTGTCCGGCCAATATCACCGGCAAGCCGCTCAATCCGCGGGCCGTTGTCCACGATATCAAGGTCAACCTGCTGGAGAACGGCGCCCTGCTCAAACAGGGGGCAACGCCGGCTACCCCCCTGATCGGTGACGGGGGCGAGGGGAGCGTGGCCGAAGAGGTGATCTGGGGCTGCACCACCTGCGGAGCCTGCATGGAGGTCTGCCCGGTCTTCATCGAGCAGATGCCCAAGATCGTCAAGATGCGTCGCCACTTGGTGGAGAACGAGGCCCGCTTCCCCGAGGAGTTGCTCAATCTGTTCGAGAACATGGAGGGGCGCAGCAACCCCTGGGGCATCGCCCCGTCGGAGCGCACCAAGTGGTGCGCCCAGATGGAGGTCAAGCCTTTCGACAAGAATACCACCGAGTACCTGCTCTACGTCGGCTGCGCCGGTTCGTTCGACTCGCGCAGCAAGCACGTCAGTGTGGCCCTGGCCCAACTGCTGGACAAGGCCGGCGTCTCCTGGGGCATCCTGGGCAAGGACGAAAAATGCTGCGGCGACAGTCTGCGCCGCCTGGGCAACGAGTACGTCTTCGACCGCATGGCCAAAGAAAACGTGCGGATCTTCACCGAGCGGGGCGTCAAGAAGGTCATCACCCAGTGCCCCCACTGTTTCTCGACCCTGAAAAACGATTACCGGCAGTATGGGCTCGAGCTGGAGGTGATCCACCACAGCGAGTTCCTGCGCAACCTGGTGCAGGACGGCCATCTCAAGCTGGAGGGGACGTCCGCGGAGTTGGGGGCCACCGTGTTCCACGATTCCTGCTACCTGGGGCGGCATAACGATGTGTACGACGCGCCGCGCGAGGTGATCGAACTTGCCACCGGAGCCGCCCCGGCCGAGATGGAGCGCAACCGCAACAACGCTTTCTGCTGCGGGGCCGGCGGCGGCAGGATGTGGATGGAGGAGCATACCGGCGAGCGGATCAACCTCACTCGGGTCAGGGAAGCGTTGGAAGAGAAGCCGGACACCATCTGTGTCTCCTGTCCCTACTGCCTGACCATGTTCGAGGACGGGCTCAAGGACGTGAAGGCCGACAGCGTCAAGGTGCGCGACGTGGCAGAAGTCCTGGCCGAGGCGGCGCTCCGGTAAGCCTGCTGGATAAGGGACTGAAACAATTGTGCAAATTCGTGGCCCCGGCAGTAAATGCCGGGGCTTTTTTGTGGACAATGGCATATTAGATGCACATCAAGTCCGTATCCGATGGTTACCGGGAGGATGCTACATGAAAACAGTTTTGATATGCGACGATGAGCCACTCATCAGGATGAGCCTGAAGGCCATGCTCATGGAGCTTGGCTTCGAGGATGTGCTGGAGTGCGGGGACGGCAAAAGCGCCGTGGAAATGGCCATGGCGAGCTTTCCCGATATGGCGGTGCTGGATGTGGCCATGCCCATAATGGACGGTATAACCGCGGCAAAAGAGATCAAGAAAAAGCTCAAGATCCCCATCATGCTCCTGACCAACTGCTACGATGCCCAGACCGCGAAACGGGCAGCGGAGAGCGGAATTGCCGCTTTTTTAACCAAGCCGCTCCGGGAGCAGGACCTCATCCCGGCTATCGAGATCGCCCTGGCCCATACCGAACAGGTGGAAGACCTCAAGGAAAAGATCGAGGACCTCAAGGAAACCATCGAGAATCGGAAGGTGATTGAAAAGGCCAAGGGGACGTTGATGGAAAAACAGCGCTTGAGCGAGGCCGACGCCTATCGCGCCATGCAGAAACTGGCCATGGACAAACGCAAAAGCCTGCGCCAGGTTGCGGACGGCATCCTGAAGGGGGTATAAGGTCTACCCTGAATCTGTGACGCCTCCATGTCTCCGCTGGTCCGGAAGGCCTCTGCCTTTGCGTTTGAGCACTCTGCGACCATCAGGCGGCGGACCAGCCTGGTGAGTGGGCTGTCACGATACGGCGGCGTTCGGGCCCCGGCTCTTCCGGGCGCTGCGGCATTCCGGCGTCACAGATTCAGATTTACATCATGCTTCCCGCCGGGCTGGCGGCAATCAACCGCCCGGCCAGCGTGGTGATCTCGCTAATCACGTTCCTATCCACCTTCTTCAGCCAGCGCTGGGGAATCCCTTCCATGCCGTAGTAGGCCCCGGCCAGCATGCCGCAGATGGCGCCGGTCGTATCCGCGTCAGCCCCCTGATTGACGGTCCCCACGACGCACTCCTCGAAGTTCTTCCCTTTGAAAAACCAATGAAAGACGGTCTGGAGCGTATCCACCACGTAGCCGGTGGCCAGCCCCCGGTAGGGCTCGAAATGAAAGGTGGGAAACCGGGCCACCAGGCCGTCGGCCTGACGGCGCAGACGAGTCCGGGATGCACCGCAGATCGCCAGGTGCAGAAGTTCTCCCAGGCAGACGCAGGCCGCGTCCGACAGGGGGTTGTTGTGGGTGATGTGGGCCTGTTCGAGCGCATATTTCTTCAACAGTTCACCGTCGGGGAGGGAGAAGAGCGCCACCGGCACGATCCGCATGGCAGCGCCGTTGCCGGCGTCCCACTCGTTCGGGGGCGATTCCAGGGTGCCGTTCAACATGTAGGCGCGGATACCCTTGCGGCAGGTGTCGCCGCAATCCACCGGCCGGGATTTGAGCCAGGCGGCAAAATTGCGGGCGATGCTCTCCACGGACCATCCCTGGTTTTCGACGATTGCCCGGGCGATGCAGAGGGCCATCTCGGTGTCGTCGGTTACCTGCCCCGGCTTCAGGCGGAGCCAGCCGCCGCCGATGATCTCCTTGAAGGTGCCGTATTTTGCGGCAATCTCCGACGCCGTCATGAACTCGACCGTCGCGCCGAGGGCGTCGCCGATGGCCATGCCGATAAAGGCTGCCGTGGCTCTGCTGCTGATTTCTGCGGGATTGTACAGGTTGAACATGGGGCAACCGTCCAGAGGGGAATTGGCAGAACTTCCACGTATCCCTGCTAAGGCCTGCAAAAGCGAAACCAGAATGCAAAATAATATTAATGCTCAAGAAATAGGCATTATCTCGGCCCGCTCCGTCGCCACCAAAGGGTAAAACTGTGGAGGATCAGATGGCAACAGGCCGTTATACGAGCCTTTGCAGCATAATTTGAAATCGAAAGGACTCTCTGGCACGCTCTATGCCTTACCCCTATGCGTAGGACGCATCAGAGGACAATGATATCAACTCAGCGACAAGGCAACGGAGCCTGCGGAGAGAGCCGCAGGCTTTTTGTTTGAAAGGAGCATACCCATGGCGAGTGCATGTGACATGAAGAACAGGATTCAAGGGCACCCCTGCTTTGGCGGCAACCATCACAAAAACGGCCGCATGCATCTGGCGGTGGCCCCCCGGTGTAACATCAAGTGCGGTTATTGCACCCGCAAACACGACTGCGCCAACGAATCCCGGCCCGGTGTGACCAGCCGCCTGCTGACCCCCCAGGAGGCGATCGTCAAGGTGCGGGAGGTGATGGCCAGCCCGGTGGTGGGCCCGATCATCAAGGTGATCGGCATCGCCGGCCCCGGCGACCCGCTGGCCAACGAGCAGACCTTTGAAACCTTCGAACTGGTCAAAAAGGAATTCCCGCACCTCATGCTGTGCATGAGCACCAACGGCCTGCTGCTCCCCGAGTCCATCGACCGTCTCTACGAACTGGGACTGCATAGCCTGACCGTCACCATCAACGCCGTCGATCCCGAGGTTGGAGCCCAGATCTATCGCCATGTCATCTATCACGGTCACCACTATACCGGCGTGGAGGGGGCCCGGATCCTGATCGCCAACCAGTTCGAAGGGCTGAAGCGGGCCGCCGAATTGGGGCTGACCATCAAGGTCAATACCGTGCTGGTGCCGGGAATCAACGATAGCCAGGTGCCGTTGATCGCCGAGCGGGTCAAGAAATTGGGCGCCTTTGTGATGAATATCATGCCGCTCATTCCCCAGGCCGAACTGGCACACATCGAACCGCCCGACGAACAGCGGCTGGCGGAGGTGCGCAAGGCCAACGAGGCCATCATCGGGCAGTTCAGCCATTGCAAGCAGTGCCGCGCCGACGCCATCGGCCTGATCGGGCAGGACGTGACGGTCGGGGAATCCGCCTGTGCGGCACCGCCGCAAGGATAGGGGCGAGGAGTAACCGGGCATGACCATCGAGCCGTTTCGAAAAGAGGATGTGCCGCGTTTTCTGAGGCTGGCCGCCGCTGAGAACTGGGTGGCGGAACCGTGGGAATTCGATTTCCTGCTGTCCACCTTCCCCGACGGCTGTCTCTCGGCGCGGGACGAGGCGGGCGCTGCCGTCGGCTTCGTGACCTCCCTGCGCCACGATTGCAGCGGCTGGATCGGCAATCTTATCGTCGATCGGGACTGTCGCGGCACCGGCATCGGCGAAGCGCTGTTCCTCGGGGCGTTTGACAGCCTGCGGGCGGCCGGCGCCGAGACCTTCTGGCTGACCGCCTCGAAAATGGGCAAGGCCCTGTATGAAAAGCACGGATTCAATAGCACCGACACCATCATCCGCTGGACCGGCAGGACCGGTGCGCCAACGGATACGGCTCCTGCCGCGGCAGGGGCGTGGGACGCGGCCCTTGACCGGCTCGGATGGGGGGATCGGCGCGACGGCCTGCTTGCCGCTACCTGCCGGCGCGGGACGGTCCTGGCGGCTGATTCCGCCTTTGCGGTTATTCAGCCCTGCGGCCAGGCGGTGCAGCTGGGACCGTTCGGCGCCGTTTCGCCGGATCGGGCCGCGCGCCTGCTCGACGAGGCCCTGAGCAGCCTGCCGGCCGGCGTCACCGTGTATATCGACACCCCGGCCTGCAACTCGGGCGCGGTTGCGCTGCTCCAGGAGCGGGGCTTCAGGGATCACGGCACCAATGTCCTCATGTATGCCGGCGTCAAGCCGGATTACCGGCCGGAGTACATCTACGGCCTGGCAACCATGGGCAGCTGCGGATGATGTAAGAGGTTGTTGAAAAACAGCCATCAGGCCTTCGTCCTCGAAGGCCCTTTTGTGCGGCGTAGCGCCCCTCATCCTATCCTTCTCCCCAAGGGAGAAGGGATACCGTTACCCTCTCCCTCCGGGAGAGGGTGGCCAAAGGCCGGGTGAGGGCCTCCGCAGGGCTTGTCTCGCGGGTACGACGATCTGACTATTTTTGAACAACCTAAATTTTTCAACAGTTTAACGAAGGAGGCGACCATGAACGAGCCAGCCATCATCATTGACGATACTACCCTGCGGGACGGGGAACAGACCGCAGGCGTGGTCTTCAGCAGGCGCGATAAGATCGCCATCGCCCGCATGCTCGACTCCATCGGCGTACAGGAGCTGGAATGCGGCATCCCGGCCATGGGCAAGGATGAGCAGAGCGATGTCAGGGCGTTGGTGGACCTGGGGCTCAATGCCCGGCTGATCACCTGGAACCGGGCCACGGTGCCGGATATCCAGGCCAGCATCGACAGCGGCGTCACGGCGGTGGATATCTCCCTGTCGGTTTCGGACATCATGATCCGCAACAAGATCAGGAAGACCCGCGAATGGGTCAAGGAGCAGCTCAAGGTGGCCCTGGGATTCGCCAAGGGGAAAGGGTTGTACGTCTCGGTCGGCGGGGAGGACGCCAGCCGGGCCGATATCCCCTTCCTCATCGAACTGATGCAGATCACCTGGGCCATGGGTGGCGACCGCTTCCGTTTCTGCGATACCCTTGGCATCCTCGATCCCTTCGGCACGTTCGACATGGTGCGCGCCCTGCGTACGGCCGTGCCCGAACTCCCCCTCGAGGTGCATACCCATAACGATCTGGGGATGGCCACCGCCAACGCCATTGCCGGCATCCGCGCCGGTGCCGTGTTCGTCAATACGACGGTCAACGGCCTGGGGGAACGGGCCGGCAACGCCGCACTGGAAGAAGTGGTGATGGGGCTCAAGCATGCCAGCGGCATCGACACCGGCATCGATACCCACCGCTTCCGGGAGTTGTCCCTGTTCGTGGCCAAGGCCTCCAATCGGCCGCTGCCGGCCTGGAAGGCGGTGGTCGGCGAACGGGTCTTTGCCCACGAATCGGGGCTGCACGCCGACGGGGTCATCAAGGACCCCCGGAACTACGAAGGATTCGACCCGGCCGAGGTGGGACTCGTGCGGCAGATCGTGGTGGGCAAGCATTCCGGCACCAGTGGGCTGATCGAACGGTACAAGGATATGGGGATTGCCATCAGCCGTTCCGAGGCCATGCACCTGATGGACAAGGTAAGAAAGATTGCCCAGCAGACGCGGCGGCCGCTCAACAACAACCAGTTGATCAAGCTGTATGGCCTCAAGAAAGCCGCGTGAGCCTGCCTTCTGCGGGGAGGGGCGCATCACACGAAAGGCACCGACCACGGTGCCTTTTTTGTGGGCATACTCGTGAGGGGCGGGGCGAACCGGGAAGATGCATGGGTGCATAATATATGGGCAGTTTGCAGGCGCTCCAGCGGCACGGTGGAGGAGCTTTTTGAAAGAGTTGCTTGAAATTCGGCAGGTTGCAAATTGGCATGTAGGATGCATTAGCCAATAACAAAACATTCGGCATGCTTGGTAATAGCAATAATCGAATTCGGCAAAGGCGCCGCCATTCAGAGGAATGGGGCGCCTTTTTTGTTGCCCCGAACATATCTCGAAGGCTCACGGATTGGTGAGCGAAAGGAGCAGTATCATGAGACAGATCGCAATCTACGGTAAGGGCGGCATCGGCAAATCGACGACAACACAAAACACGGTAGCCGGTCTGGCATCCATCGGCAAAAAGGTCATGATCGTCGGTTGCGACCCCAAGGCCGACTCGACCCGTTTGATCCTGCATGCCAAGGCCCAGAATACGGTTATGGATCTGGTCCGCGAGTTGGGCACGGTCGAAGACCTGGAGCTTGGCGATGTCATGAAGGTCGGCTACGGCGACGTGAAATGTGTCGAGTCCGGCGGCCCCGAACCGGGCGTCGGCTGCGCCGGCCGCGGCGTCATCACCGCCATCAACTTCCTGGAAGAGAACGGCGCCTACACCCCGGACCTGGATTTCGTCTTCTACGACGTTCTCGGCGACGTCGTCTGCGGCGGGTTCGCCATGCCGATCCGCGAGAACAAGGCCGAAGAGATCTACATCGTCTGCTCCGGCGAGATGATGGCCATGTACGCCGCCAACAACATCGCCAAGGGTATCCTCAAATACGCATCTTCCGGCAAGGTCCGCCTGGGGGGGCTTATCTGCAACTCCCGCAACACCGACCGGGAGGACGAACTGATCGAGGCCCTGGCAAAACGCCTCGGTACCCAGATGATCCACTTCGTGCCCCGCGACAATCAGGTTCAGCGCGCCGAGCTGCGCCGCATGACGGTCATCGAGTACTCGCCCGACCACAAACAGGCCGAAGAGTACCGCACCCTTGCCAAAAAAATCTCCGAGAACAAAATGCTGGTGGTTCCGACCCCGCTGGAGATGGAAGAGCTCGAAGAGCTTCTGATGGAGTTCGGCATCATGGAAGTCGAGGATGAAACGATCGTCGGCGTGGCAGAGGCAGCGGCCTAGTTTCGGAAGGCATACGGCAGAGGCTGTTCGCCTCTCATAATCAGAGGAGACCTATTATGTCAGACAAGATACGAAAAGTTGAAGGTATCACCAAGGAGTCGACGGAAGCCTTGATCGCCGAAACCCTGGCGGTATACCCCGAAAAGGCCAAAAAGAAGCGCGCCCCGCATCTGGGCGCCAATGACCCGGCATCCGGTTCGGCCTGCGTCAAGTCCAACAAAAAGACCGTCCCCGGCGTCATGAGCGCCCGCGGCTGCGCCTATGCCGGTGCCAAAGGGGTGGTCTGGGGACCGATCCGCGATATGGTCCACGTCTCCCATGGCCCGGTCGGCTGCGGCTGGTACTCCTGGGGCACCCGCCGCAACATGATGAGCGGCATCACCGGCGTTACCAGCTTTCCGATGCAGTTCACCTCCGATTTCCAGGAAAAGGACATCGTGTACGGCGGCGACAAGAAACTTAAGACCCTGCTGGAAGAGGCCCATGACTTGTTCCCGCTGGCCAAGGGAATCTCGGTCCTTTCCGAATGTCCGGTCGGCCTGATCGGCGATGACATCAACTCGGTAGCCAAACAGTCGGCCAAGGATCTGGACATCCCCATCATCCCCTGTAACTGCGAGGGGTTCCGCGGTGTCTCCCAGTCGTTGGGGCACCATATCTCCAACGATACGATTCGCGACTTCATCATCGGCACCCGCGAGTATCCCGAGCCGGAAAGCCCCTACGACATCGCCCTGATCGGCGAATACAACATCGGCGGCGATGCCTGGTCGACGAAGCCGCTTCTCGAAGAGTGCGGTTTCAACGTCAAGGCCGTATGGACCGGCGACGGCGAGCTGGAGAAGATCGCCGCCACCCACAAGGTCAAGCTCAACGTCATCCACTGCTACCGTTCCATGAACTACATGTGCAAGGTTATGGAAGAGAAGTACGGCATTCCTTGGGTCGAGCTCAATTTCTTCGGTCCGACCAAGATTCGTAACAGCCTCAGGCAGCTTGCCGCGTTGTTCGACGATACCATCAAGGCGAAGGTGGAGGCGGTGATCGCCAAATATGACCCGATCATGCAGGCAGTGATCGACGAGTACAAGCCGCGTCTGGATGGGAAGAAGGTCATGCTGCTGGTTGGCGGGCTCCGCCCGCGCCACACCATCGGCGCATACGAGGACTTGGGCATGGAGTGCGTTGGCTCCGGCTACGAATTTGCCCACACGGACGACTATGACCGTACCGCGCCGGAGATGCCTGACGCCACCGTGGTCTACGACGACCCAGCCGAATACGAGTTCGAGAAGTTTGCCGGCGCCCTCAAGCCCGACCTGATCGGTTCCGGCATCAAGGAGAAATACGTCTTCCAGAAGATGGGTGTCCCCTTCCGCCAGATGCATAGTTGGGACTATTCCGGTCCGTACCACGGCTACAAGGGTTTCGAGGTATTTGCCCGCGATGTTGACATGGCGATTAACAGCCCGACATGGCAGCTGGTGAAGGCGCCTTTCTGATCATGTCGGTTGCCCCTACGGGAAAAAATAACCGTACCGTGGACAGATTGGTCCCGGACGGCTTAAGGAGAGATAAATCATGTCAAACGCACTAGGACTTGAAGTCAAAACGATCGTCGAGACGCCGCCGGAAGAGGTGGAGCGGGTCAAAGAATGGATCAACACGGAAGAGTATAAAGAAAAAAACTTTGCCCGTCAGGCTCTGGTGATCAACCCGGCTCACGCCTGCCAGCCGTTGGGCGCCCAACTGGCGGCCCACGGCTTTGAAGGGACGCTCCCCTTTGTCCACGGCTCCCAGGGGTGCGCATCCTACTACCGCTCGACCCTCAACCGTCATTTCCGCGAGCCGGCTCCGGCCGTGTCGGATGCCATGACCGAGGACGGCGCGGTGTTCGGCGGCCAGAACAACCTGCACGAGGGGCTGGAGAACGCCAACGCCCTCTATAAGCCGAAGATGATTGCGGTCTTCACCTCCTGCATGCCCGAGGTCATCGGCGACGACCTGACCGCCTTCATCAAGAACGCCAAACAGAAGGGATTTGTGCCCAAGGAACTGCCGGTTCCCTACGCCAATACCCCCAGCTTCAGCGGCACCCATATCAACGGTTACGACTCCATGCTGCTTTCGATCCTGCAGAATCTGACCGAGGGAAAGCAGATTGAAGGCCGCTGCACCGGCAAACTCAACCTGATCCCCGGCTGCGACTTCAACACCGGCGATTACCGGGAGTACAAACGCATCCTGGAGGCATTCGGCATTCCCTACACCGTCCTGGCCGACATCTCCGACAGCTTCGATTCTCCCTGCGACGGCGATTACCACATCTACGCCGGGGGCACCAAGCTGGAGGACGCCGCCGACTCCATCAACTGCAAGGCCACCATCGCCATCGGTTCCTACTCCACTGCCAAGACCTTCGGCTGGCTCAAGGACAACTTCTCGGGCAAGCATGCCTCCCTGCCGATGCCCATGGGGATCGGGAAAACCGACGCCTTTATCATGAAGGTGGCCGAACTGTTCGGCAAGGATGTGCCGGCCTCCCTGAAAAACGAACGCGGCCGCGCCGTGGACGCCATCACCGACACCCATCAGTACATCCACGGCAAGAAGTTCGCCGTGTACGGAGACCCGGACTATCTGCTGGGCTACGTCTCCTTCCTGCTGGAAGTGGGGGCCCGTCCGCACCACATCCTCTGCAGCAGAGGAAACAAGAAGGTCGAGAAGGATCTGCAGGCCCTGTTGGATAGCTCCCCGTTCGGCCAGGGGGGCAAGATCTACATGAACAAGGACCTGTGGCACCTGCGGAGCCTTTTGATGACCGACCCGGTGGACGCCATCATCGGCGATAGCCACGGCAAGTTCGCCGCCCGTGATGCGAAGGTTCCGCTGTTCCGTTTCGGCTTCCCGGTTTTCGACCGGGTCAACAAGCATCGTTACCCGTTGATCGGCTACCAGGGTGCCATCAACATGATGACCGAGATCTGCAACAAGTTCATCGATATCAAGGATGACACGTGCGAGGATCGTCAGTTCGAATTGATGCGGTAGGCGGGATGGAATTTCTACAATACGGATAACAGAGGGAGGCGGCCATGGTGCCGCCTCTTTTTATTTGTGAACGGGAGAGCCGGGCGGGACGGGGTCCAACGCATACCTGCTCAACATGCAACCATACGACGGGGAGGTATCCATGGCGCGGGTGATTTTCTACGAAAAACCGGGGTGCATAAACAACGGGAAGCAGAAGGCGTTGCTGCGGGCTGCGGGGCATGACCTGGCAGAGCGCAGCATCCTTACCCATCCCTGGACCGCAGAGGAACTTGTGGCGTTCTTCGGTGCCCTGCCGGTGCGGGAGTGGTTCAACCGGGCCGCGCCGCGGGTGAAAAACGGCGAGGTGGTCCCGGAGCGGATGGAGCCGGACAGCGCCATCGCCGCCATGCTGGAGGAGCCGCTCCTCATCAGGCGCCCCCTGATGCAGTCGGGCGAACGGCGCATGGTCGGTTTCGATCAGGATGCCGTCCATGCCTGGATCGGCCTCTGGCCGGAGGAGGCGCCCCGGCACCGGGAGGATCTGCAGCACTGCCCCAGGACCGGGACGGGAGAGAACTGCACCGAACCCTCAATATGACGGTTTTGTTGCCGGTCCCCCGTTTGATCGGAAACAAGGCGGATCGTTGCAAAAAGCCGCACCTGCGCTCTTTCTCGCTGGTGCGGCTTTTTACATCTCGGTTGGAAGCCTTGGAAGGCGTTTGTGTTACGATCCGGCGAGGTCGAAACGGTCAAGGTTCATTACTTTGTTCCACGCCGCTACAAAGTCGTGCAGAAACTTCTCTTGGGAATCCTCGCATCCGTAGACTTCCGCCAGGGCCCTGAGTTGGGAGTTGGAACCGAAGACGAGGTCGACCCGGGTGCCGGTCCACGTGAGTTCGCCGCTCGTGCGGTCACGCCCCTCGAACACGCCGTCGGCTTCCGGGGCTGCCTGCCACGCGGTGCGCATGTCGAGCAGGTTCACGAAGAAGTCGTTGGTGAGCGTCCCGGGCCGCTTGGTGAAGACGCCGTGCCGGGACTGGCCGACGTTGGCGTCCAGGACGCGCATGCCGCCAAGGAGAACCGTCATCTCGGGGGCGGTCAGCGTCAGCAACTGCGCCCGGTCAACGAGCAGCTCCTCCGCCGATACGGTGTATGCGGTTTTGAGGTAGTTGCGGAATCCGTCCGCAATCGGCTCGAGGACGGCGAACGACGCCGCGTCGGTCTGCTCCTGAGAGGCATCCGTGCGTCCCGGCGTGAAGGGAACGGTCAGCTCATGGCCGCCATTCCTCGCAGCTTGCTCGACAGCGGCGCATCCCCCCAGCACGATCAGGTCGGCGAGGGAGACCCGCTTCCCGTCCGTTTGCGCGCCGTCGAACTCCGCCTTGATCCCCGCCAGGGTCTGGAGCACCGTCGCCAGTTGGGCCGGCTGGTTGACCTCCCACTCCCTCTGCGGCAAGAGGCGGATGCGCGCGCCGTTAGCCCCGCCCCGCTTGTCGGAGCCGCGGAAGGTGGCGGCCGAAGCCCAGGCCGTGGCGACCAGGTGGGAGACGGACAGGCCCGAAGCAAGGATCTTGCCCTTGAGGGAGGCGATGTCCCGTTCGTCGATCAATGGGTGAGTGACCGGGGGGACCGGGTCTTGCCACAGGAGGTCTTCATGGGGTACATCAGCGCCGAGATAGCGCGAGCGCGGCCCCATGTCGCGGTGGGTCAGTTTGAACCACGCCCGGGCGAAGGCGTCCGCGAACTCCTCGGGGTTCTGCTGGTAGTGCCGCGCGATCGGCTCGTAGATCGGGTCGTTGCGAAGGGAAAGGTCCGCCGTGGTCATCATCGGCCGGTGCTTCTTCAACGGATCGTGCGCGTCAACCACCAGGTCCTCGTCGGCCACGTCCCTGGCCAGCCACTGATTCGCGCCGGCCGGGCTCTTCACCAGCTCCCACTCGTACTTGAACAGCGTGTTCAGGTAGCCCATGTCCCAGGTGGTCGGTTTCGCTTTCCAGGCGCCCTCGATGCCGCTGCCGATCGTGTCGCCCCCTGTGCCGCTGCCGAAGCTGCTCCTCCAGCCGAGGCCCTGTTCTTCGATGGGTGCGGCCTCGGGTTCCGGGCCCACGTGCGACGCGGGTCCGGCGCCGTGGCACTTGCCGAAGGTGTGCCCGCCGGCGATGAGGGCGACCGTCTCCTCGTCGTTCATCGCCATGCGCGCGAAGGTCTCGCGAACGTCACGGCCGGAGGCGACCGGGTCCGGGTTGCCGTCCGGCCCTTCCGGGTTCACGTAAATCAGCCCCATCTGCACGGCGGCGAGGGGGTTCTCCAGGTCCCGCTCGCCGGAGTAGCGGCTGTTGGGCTTGTCGCTGGTGGCCAGCCATTCCTTTTCACCTCCCCAGTAGATATCCTCTTCCGGTTCCCAGACGTCTTCACGCCCGCCGCCGAAGCCGAAGGTCTTGAACCCCATGGACTCCAGGGCGCAGTTGCCGGCGAGGATCAGCAGGTCGGCCCAGGAGATCTTCCTGCCGTATTTCTGTTTGATCGGCCACAGCAGACGGCGCGCTTTGTCGAGGTTGACGTTGTCCGGCCAACTGTTGAGGGGCGCAAAGCGTTGGCCGCCGGACCCCGCGCCCCCGCGGCCGTCGCCGGTGCGGTAGGTGCCTGCGCTGTGCCACGCCATCCTGATGAAGAGCGGTCCGTAGTGGCCGTAATCGGCCGGCCACCACTCCTGCGAGTCGGTCATGAGCGCGGAGAGGTCCTTCTTCACCGCCTCAAGGTCGAGTTTGCCGAATTCCTCGGCATAGCTGAACCCTTCGCCCATCGGGTTGCCCTGGGGAGAATGCTGATGAAGGATCTTCAGGTTCAACTGGTTCGGCCACCAGTCCCGGTTCGAGGGGCCGCTGCCGGCAGTGGGCCTGTCAACTCTGCCCGTTACCGGGCACTTGCTCTCTTTAGTCATCGCTGCTCTCCTTTCATGGTAGATTATGCCTGCCCTGCCGTGCGAACCGGCTGGCTCTCCCGGGGCCCGCGTAGGTAACCGGCACCGCCTCAAATTACCGGTGCATGGAAAGTTTTTAAGCATAATTATTAGATAGTAAAAATTACTATAGTTGTGTCAAAAAAAACACCAGCCACCGGGGCAGTTATCCGCCCAGACAGTTTTTACAGATCCCGTAGGCCACCACGCTCCGGTTGTCGATCCTGCCCCACTCTTTGACCGTTTCCGGCAGCGGCGTCTCGTCCATGGACGGCCATTGGAAGTCCATGATCGTGTTGCATCTGCTGCAGATCAGGTGATGGTGGGGAGCGAGCGTCACCTCGAAGCGCCCCTGGCTCTCGACGGTTTCCACCTTGGTAATCATACCATGTCGTGCGAAGGTTGCCAGTGTCCGGTACACCGTATCCAGCGACAAGGTGGGGATCTTTTTGCGCAACCGCTGGTGCAGCGCTTCCGCAGAGGGGTGGTCGGGTGACCGGACCAGTTCGCTGAAGATCTCCAGGCGCTGATGGGTGAGCTTAAGGCCTGCTTCCCGGCAGGCCTCCCCGAACTGTTGTACCTGCTTCTGCAAAGCGTCCATGGTCCGTCCTCTGATCCTTGTTGGAGTTACTATTACTATGTAAGAATAATAACTATCTGCTGCGGGCGTGTCAAGCAACACGCGGGCGGTACGTGCATGCCGCTGTCGATAAATCACCGTCACCCTCGCAGGGAGGCGGCGCGGTCGGCGCAATTTTAAGCGGTACCCTGGTAAAGTGTGGCAGGGGTGGTTATAGTTACTCCATGGAGCACACGGGCGAAATACGCGAGTCATACGAGGAAGAATGGTCGGAGGTCACTCCCGGGCCGGTCGCGTCGTCGGCGATCATGCCTCCTGCCACGGGGCGGGTCCAGCTCTGGGCGCTGGTCCTGGATGCCCGCTCCGTGCCGTGCCGTCTCGAACGCAGCGGGGGCGGCTTATGCCTGTTGGTGCCGGTCAGCCATCTGGAGCGGGCCCGGGAAGAGCTGCGCCTCTTTGAGGAGAAAAACCGCGACTGGCCACCGGCGGCCCCTCCCGCCCGCCCCCTGGCCGAAAATACCCTGGCCACCCTCTCCATTCTGGTGCTCCTGGCAACCTTCCACAACCTGACTCAGCTTGAAGGCATGCTGCTCACCTTTTCCCAACCGGACTGGGCTGCGCTCGGCACTGCCCAGGCCGCCGAGATCAGGGGGGGGCAGTGGTGGCGGCTCGTGACCGCCCTGACGCTGCACGCCGACAGCCTGCACCTGGTCAGCAACCTGGCCATCGGCGGCATCTTTGTCCTCTTCCTCTGTCGTGAACTCGGCTCCGGCCTGGCCTGGAGCCTGCTCCTGGGGGCCGGCGTTCTCGGTAACCTTGCCAATGCCTACGTTCAGGCACCCGGCCATAGTTCGGTGGGGGCCTCCACCGCGGTATTCGGCGCTGTGGGCATTCTGGCGGCGCTCAGCCTGGTGCGGTACCGGCAGCAGTTGCAACGGCGCTGGCCGCTCCCCGTGGCGTCGGCCCTGGCCCTGTTGGCCCTGCTCGGCACAGAGGGGAAAAACACCGATCTGGGGGCGCACCTGTTCGGTTTTCTGTTCGGGACCTGTCTCGGCCTGCTGACGGAATATCTGCTGGGAAGGTACGGCCGCCCCGGCCGCCTGATGAACGTCCTGCTGGCGCTGCTCAGCGCTGTCGTGGTCATTGCCGCCTGGTGGGCGGCGCTGGCGTTCGGGGAGTAATGCGGAGAATTGTTCGCCGCTCCGTCTGGCAGGCTGCAAGCGGCTCGCCTGGGACTAAAATGGCAAACAAGAATATGGCAATCCTGAAACAAATGCTATAATAAGCAAAAATACCGGGTGCGGACGGATTTTGAATGGGCGCGGTTCGACAGGATACCCGTGCGTGGCGGGGAGGGAGGTTCTCCATGAACGTGATTGTGGATCTGTGTATCATACCGATCGGCGTGGGCGTATCGTTATC
Organism: Oryzomonas sagensis; assembly: GCF_008802355.1. Lineage (NCBI taxonomy): Bacteria > Pseudomonadati > Thermodesulfobacteriota > Desulfuromonadia > Geobacterales > Geobacteraceae > Oryzomonas > Oryzomonas sagensis. The sequence continues at coordinate 1,020,297 of NZ_VZRA01000001.1, forward strand.
GCCGTATGTGGCGGCCTGTGAGAAGGTCATTTCCCAGGCGGGCTTGAAGGGGGTGCTGCATGCGAACGGGACGAATATCGAAGGCGAGTGGGATGCGGTGTTCGCGGCGGTCAAACGGTGCCACGAGGTCGTGCATGGCATGGGCGCCCCCCGGATCTCCACGACCATGAGGGTCGGGACGCGCACGGATCGTATCCAGACCATGGAAGACAAGGTGAAGAGTGTGCAGGGTAAGCTGGGAGGAGCGGTTGAAGGTGTCTGACCGGCGGGGCGATGCCGCCAATATCGTGCTGATCGGCATGCCGGGGGCGGGCAAAAGCACGGTCGGCGTGATCCTCGCCAAGCTGGCCTCGCTGGGTTTCATCGACACCGACGTCCTTATCCAGAGTTGCGAGCGCCGCTCACTCCAGAGCATCATCGACTCCCAGGGGTATCTGGCCCTGCGGGAGATCGAGGAACGCATCCTGCTCGGCCTGGAGTGCCGGGGGCACGTCATCGCCACGGGCGGGAGCGCGGTCTATAGCCGGCCCGCCATGGCGCACCTGGCCGAGAACGGGGTTGTCGTTTTCCTGGATGTTGACCTGGCTACCCTGGAGTCGCGGGCTCTGGACCTGGGGAGGCGAGGGATCGCGAAACACCCGGATCAGAGCTTTGCCGAACTCTTCGAAGAACGCCGCAGGCTCTACCTGGCGTGCGCCGATGTGGTGATCGACTGCCGCGGGCTTGGGCACGACCTGGTCTGCACCGAGATCCTCGGCACGCTGCACGTGGCGGGCTAGGAGGAAAAAGGAGATATTGTCATGCCGATTCTTCGCCAGATCGCCCAACTGGGCCAGCCGGTTCTCCGCCAGGAAACCGCCTGTGTCGGCAACCCGGCCGATCCGCTTATCCAGACCCTGATCGACGACATGCTGGCGACCATGGCCGAGGCCAATGGCGTCGGCATCGCCGCCCCACAGGTCTTCGAGCCGCTGCGCCTGTTCATCGTGGCTTCCCATCCCAATCCCCGCTACCCTCAGGCCCCGGTAATGGCACCCACCGCCATGCTCAATCCGGAGATCCTTTGGCGATCCGATGAGATCGAACAGGGGTGGGAGGGGTGCCTCAGCGTGCCCGGCATCCGCGGCCTGGTGCCGCGCAGCCTGCGCATCGGCGTGCGCTACCTGTCCCGCGGGGGCGGGGTGTGCGAGGAGGAGTTGTCCGGCTTCATCGCCCGCGTCTTCCAGCATGAACACGATCACATCAGCGGCATGGTCTTCCTCGACCGGGTCGCAAGCAACCGTGATCTGATCAGCGAACGGGAGTACCTGCGGCTCGTCTCGGCCTGAAGCGGAGGTGCCGTCGAATTCCAGTCCAAATTGAGGAGCATGACATGAAACACCACCCACGTATCGCGCTGGCAGGGCTGGCCCTCCTCCTGGCCATCTTCGGCCACAGCCCAGCCTCGGCCGCCCCCAGTGCGGGCGAATACCGGCTTTCAAAGGGACAGGCCGTGTACGTGCCGGTCTATTCCAATGTCTTCAGCGGGCCGAAAGCGCTGCCTTTCAGTCTGGCGACCATGCTGAGCATCCGGAATGTGGACCTGCACCACCCGATGAGGGTCACCGCCATAGACTACTACGACACCGGCGGCAAATTGCTCCGCTCGCACCTCGCCAAGCCGCTGACGCTGCCGCCGCTGGGCTCCACGTATGTCTACCTGGGAGAGCAGGATACGGCCGGCGGATTCGGGGCCAGTTTCGTCGTCCGCTGGGACGCCCGCACGGCCATCAACGCGCCCATCGTGGAGTGCGTCATGATCGGCGCCAAATCCGGGCAGGGGATCTCCTTTGTCAGTCCGGGGCAGGTGATTAAAGAGAACACGCGCTGACGGCGGGCAGTAAAGAGATGATTTTTACCGGCCGGGATGCTATAGTCCCTGCCCACAAGCAGGTTTGAATCCCATGCGGGGGACGCAGGCAATGACACAGCAGAAGATCTATCTGGTGGGGGCGGGCATCACGGGCTGGGAGGGGTTCGGCTCCAAGGCGCTGGAGATCATCGCCAAATCCGAGGTGATGATCGGCCACCAGCGGCACCTGGATTGCTTTCCCGATTTCGCCGGCGAAAAGATGCTCTTTGGCGAGCTTTCCGACCTCCTGGATTTTCTGAAAAAGACCGAAAAGCGCGTGGCCATACTGGCTTCGGGCGATCCCACCTTCTTCGGCGTCTCCCGGTTCCTGCTGCGCAACCTGGCCAAGGAGCGCATCGAGATATTCCCCAATGTCACCAGCATGCAGTACGCCTTTGCCCGCATCAAGGAACCGTGGGACGACTCCATCTTCGTGTCGGTGCATGGCCGCGGCCTGCAACCGGCGGTGGACAAGATCGTGGCCGCTGAAAAGGCGTGCGTGCTGACCGACAAGAACAATACCCCGGCCGCCATTGCGGCCGAACTGATCGAACGGGGCGCCGAGGGGTACGAGGCGTGGCTCTGCGAAGACCTGGGGCTGCCGGGAGAGAAGTTCACCAAGACCTCGGTGCGCGGCCTGCTGGAGTTGCCGTTGCAGCCTTCCGGCCTCAATATCCTGATTCTGATCCGGACCTACGCGCCGAATCTCACCCACTACCCCCTGATCGGCATCGACGATGAGGAGTTCCAGACCTCGAAGAAGCTGATCACCAAGCAGGAGGTGCGGGCCGTCACCCTGGCCAAGCTCCAGCTGCAGGACGACCTGGTGCTGTGGGACGTGGGGGCCGGCAGCGGTTCCGTCTCCATCGAGGCGTCCAACCTGATGCCCAATGGCCGTATCTTTGCCGTGGAGCAGAACGCCCAGTGTCTGGCCTTTATCCGGGAAAACCTGAAAAAGTTCACGACCCGCAACGTGAAGCTGGTGGAAGGGGAGGCGCCGGACGCCTTGGACGAACTGCCGGACCCGGACCGGGTCTTCATCGGCGGCTCGGGGGGACACTTGGAGGAGATCATCATTACGGTGGACAGCCGCCTCAAACCGGAGGGGGTGGTGGTGCTGAACGCCGTGACCCTGGATACCCTGACCAAGTCGATCGAGTTTCTGGAAGACCACGGCTTTACGACCGAGGCGGCCTGCGTCAATATCGCCAAGACCCGCAACCTGACCGAGTACAAGATGTTCGAGGCCCAGAATCCGGTCTACGTGATCACCGCCCGCAAGGGGAACGAATAATGGCCACGATCTTTGCCGTCGGTGTCGGCCCCGGCGATCCCGAGTTGCTGACCCGCAAGGCCGAGCGCGTCCTGCGCCAGGCGGATACGATCCTTGCGCCGGTATCCAATCCTTCAGAGGCCAGCGTCGCCCTGGCGACGATCCGCGGATTTCTGGATGAAAGCCGCCAGGAGGTCATCGTCCACCAGTTTCCCATGACCTCGGACAAGGCCCGCCTGCTGCACGCCTGGCAGGAGGCGGCCGCCCTGATCGCCGTCCGGGCCGAGGACGGCAAGGATGTGGCCTTCGTGACCATCGGCGACCCGCTGTTCTATTCCACCTTTATCTATCTGCAGCGTATCCTGCGGGAGATCTGCCCCCATATCCCCATCGAGATCGTCCCCGGCATCTCCAGTGTCAACGCCTCTGCGGCCGCGGCCGGCATACCGCTGGTGGAGGCCGATGAGAAGATGGTGGTCATCCCCGCCACCGCCGGCGTGGAGAAGATCGCCTTTGCCTTGGCGCGGTTCGAAACGGTCGTGCTGCTCAAGGTCAAGCCGGTCTTCGGGGATATCCTGGAGCTTATCCGGCAGACGGGCCGCGAACGGAGTACCGTTTTTGTGGAACGGGTCGGGAGCGACCGCCAGAAGGTCCTGACCGATTTTGCCGAGATCGCCGCCCATGCGCCCGATTACCTGTCGCTGATGATCATCAGATGTTCCTGCTGAAGCTTGCCGCCGCCAACCTCCTCATCATCGCCTGCGTACTGCTGGGCAGGCGCGTCCCGTCCCTGGGGGGGCTGATCGCCGCCATGCCGCTCATCAGCCTGATCGTCCTGGTGTGGCTGGCCACGGATCGGCCGGGAGACGGAGCGCTCATCGACGGCTATCTCAAAGGGGTATTGTGGGGGTTGCTGCCCACGTGCGTCTTTTTTGCGGCGGCATACCTCTGTCTGCGGAAGGGGATGGGGCTGCCGGCGGCGCTGGGCATGGGGGGCGTCCTGTGGCTGGGAGGGGCGCTCCTGCACCAATGGCTCTTGCGCTGAGAAGCGTATAACGTCATAAACAACGACGCCTTTCCGAAGAGTACCGGAAAGGCGTCGTTGTTTTCTGGGCAGGACCCCCTAACCGGGGACGTCCGGCAGGACTGGCCGTTACAGCGTGCTCCCCTTGGCGGGGACGATCTCGTCGGTGGCCGGCGCGACAGGAACAGCAGGTGCGGCCGGAGCCACGGACGGCACGGCGGCAGGCTGGCTTGCCGCTGCGGGTGGGGCGGGCTGTTCGACCGGCTTCGGCTGTTCCGCCGGGCGGGGCACCGGCTTGCTGGCCGGTATGGTGCCTTTCTTCTCGTCGTCGGCATCATACTTCAGCAGCGAGACGATATCCCCGAACTGCTTGCCGTAGACCTCCGATTCCTGGGTCTCCCGCAGCAGGAGGTCCTTTTGCCGCTGGTCCAGCGTTCGCCTGATGCCGTCGATGGTTTTGAACTTCAGGTCGGCTTGGCTTGCAAAGTTGGCTTCCGCCTCGCTGAAATCGGGATACTGGAGATTGATCAGGGGCGAGTATGACAGTATCCGCCCGCGGAAGTTGGGGTACTCCCAGAGGATGGTGCCGTCGCCGTCAAGTATCTGGGCAGTCAGAATGAGGTAGTTATAGTCGCTGGTCTGGGACGCCAGCAGGGTGTTGGAGTACACCTTTTCGTTCTGGGTGAGGCCGCTGACTACCAACAGCATGACCGCATCCAGATTGTTTTTCTTGAGGTAGTCCCGCAATTCGTCGGTTTTCCAAAAGTATTTGTTATACCGGATGGTGGCGTCGTCCCGTTTTTCGCTGCGGAAGAAGAGATTGGCGAAGATGCGCTGCGGGTCGCCGTCCAGGAGCGCCACGGTGTAGAAGTTGCCGGTCGCTTTGAGCTTGCGCACGAGTTGCTGCTCATACTTGCGGTTCATGTCGCCAAGCAGGGCGACGAGTTGCTCTTTCTCGGGGTGTTTGATCTCGGAGTTCACATCGACGATGATGGGCGCCACGCCGAGGACCTTGACCTGTGCAGCAAAATGTTCCGCAGGGACATTGAAATGATTCTGGGCGCAACCGAACATCACCGCCAAAAACGGCAACAAGAACAGGCGTTTCATATTTCCTCCTCGGACGTGCTTGATCCTTCATGATTTCGGCATGTTTTATATCAGATGCCCCGCCCCTTTTCCAGCTAATTTGACACCGTGGGGAGCCGCCTCGGGCCGGGTTTTTCCCGTCTCGCCATCATCTGCCGGATACGGGGCCGTCGCACCCCGCCACGCTCCTCCCTCCACGCGTCGCAGGGCGGGCGGCACGCTGGTTACTGCGGCAGCATATTTGGTTGACAATGTTCATGTTCTTCCACTATTCTTGTTCGATAGACCTGCTTATCGAGAGTGGTGGAGGGAAAGGCCCTGCGAAGCCACAGCAACCGGCCAATGAGGCGTCAGGTGCTAATTCCTGCCGAAAGGCAAAGATGAGGGGTGTGCTGTAAACGTCGCGTTTCAGCCCCTTCTCATACCGCGTGAAGGGGCTTTTTCATGTCCGTCGGCATCGTCACGGCACAATCCAGAACCTTCGAGTCCGGCATCAGGCTGGACAGCGGGCGCCTCCTTGCCCCGATCACGCTTGTGTATGAAACCTACGGCCGCCTCAACGCATCCCGTTCCAACGCCATCCTGGTGGAACACGCCTGGACCGGTGACGCCCACCTGGCGGGCAAACACCGGGAAGAAGACGCCAAACCGGGCTGGTGGGACGCCATCGTCGGGCCGGGGCGCCTGCTGGACACCGACCGCTATTTTGTAATATGCTCCAACGTCATCGGTTCGTGCCACGGCTCCACCGGCCCCACATCCATTAACCCCAAAACCGGCAAACGTTACAACCTCGCCTTTCCGGTCATCACCGTACGCGACATGGTGCGCGCCCAAAAGCTGCTGATCGATGCCCTGGGCATCGAAAAGCTCTTCTGCGTCATGGGGGGGAGCATGGGGGGGATGCAGGCCCTGGAGTGGGCCACCCAGCATCCCGGGAGCGTCGCCTCGGCCATTGTGCTGGCGACGACGCCGCGCCCGTCCCCCCAGGCCATCTCCCTCAACGCCGTGGCCCGCTGGGCCATCTTCAACGACCCTACCTGGCGCAAGGGGGAGTACAAGCACAACCCCAAGGACGGTTTGGCCCTGGCCCGGGGCATCGGCCATATCACGTTCCTGTCGGACGAATCCATGAACACGAAATTCGGCCGGCGTTTCTCGGCCAAGGACGGCCAGTTCGACTTTTTCGGCCAGTTCGAGGTGGAGCGCTACCTGAATTACAACGGCTACAACTTCGTGGACCGCTTCGATGCCAACTCCTTCCTGTACTTGGCCAAGGCGCTGGATCTTTATGACGTGGCCCTGGGGTGTGAATCGCTGGCCGAGGCCTTTGCCCCGGTCGCTGCACCGGTGCAGTTCTTCGCCTTTACCTCCGACTGGCTCTATCCCCCCTACCAGACCGAGGAGATGGTTGAGTGCCTGCGCGGCCTCGGGAAGCCGGTGGAGTATCACCTGATCACCTCCGCGTACGGCCACGACGCCTTCCTGCTGGAACACGAAACCTTTACCCCCCTGGTGCGGGACTTCTTCTCCCGTGTGGAACAAAGCGGGGGATTGTGACGCTATGATGCCGGCGCTTGACGAATTCAAAAACAAGGGGCTTCTCAGAAGGTTGCGGCATGGGGTCGGCCGGGCCGTTGCCGACTTCGGCCTGATCGAGGAGGGGGACCGTATTGCCGTGGCGGTGTCGGGGGGGAAGGATTCCTATACCCTGCTGCTGTTGTTGGAGGAGTTGCGGCGGCGCGCGCCCGTTTCATTCGAGATCGTGGCGGTCAACATCGATTCCGGGTATCCCGGTTACCGCACGGACGTCATCGAGCGGTTCCTGCGGGAGAACGGGTTCACCTACCGCATGGTGCCCACCGAGCACTTCACCCTGATCCAGGAGAAGCGCCGCCCCGGTTCCTCCTACTGTTCGATCTGCGCACGCTTCAAGCGCGGCGCCCTCTATACGGCGGCCCAGGAGTTGGGCTGCAACAAGCTGGCATTGGGACACCACCAGGACGATTTCATCGAGACCCTGCTCTTGAACCAGTTCTTTGTCGGCTCGCTCAAGTCCATGGCCGCCTCCATGCTGGCGGACAACGGCGAGACTGTGGTGATCAGGCCGCTGGTGTATCTGCCCGAAGAGGATATCATCCGTTTTTCCCGCGAAGCCGCCCTGCCGGTGGTCTGCTGCTGCTGCCCGGTCTGCGGCACCGCCGACCTGCAACGCAAGCGGATGAAACGGCTTCTGAAAGAGGTGGAAAAGGATATCCCCCACGTTAAGAACAGCCTGTTGAAGGCGATTTCAAACGTACACCCCCGCCACCTTCTTGATCGGCGCTTGCAGGTAGCGCCCCCCGCCCCGTGCACGTCCGTCCCGCCTGGCGGCACGGATGGGCAGCAGGGCTGAAACATCCTTCCGCAGGTCCAGCCACGCCACGTACCCCCCATAGGCAACCGCGATCAATCCCAGCAATACCATCGGTTCCATCGAGCACCTCCATATTGTTTTAGGAAACAATAGCACGGGGATGTGACAGAACATGTCGCTATTGGGAAGAAGGCGCTTTTCGAGGGAGATGCGGCACAAACTGTGGGGAGGAAGGCGGGAAAATGGAGACCGGCCGGGTGTTGTTTCAGGGCTCGCCGCGCTCGCCATCCCCGGAGAGCAGAACCATATCCACGCGACGGTTCTTGGCACGGTTTTCAGGTGTGGAGTTGTCCGCGACCGGGCGGAATTCCCCGTACCCGGTGGCGGAGATCTTTTCGGGCTCCGCGTCGTAGTATTTGAGGAGGTATTTGAGGACATTGGTGGCGCGGGTGGTGGACAGCTCCCAGTTGGATGGGAACTGGGCGGTGCTGATGGGGGCGTTGTCCGTATGCCCCTCGATCCGCAGCGGGTTGTTATACTGGGTCATGACCTCGGCGATGGTGTTGAGCAGTTCATAGGCGCTCTGTTTGATCTGGGCCTGGCCGGAATCGAAAAAGCCTGCCTCCTTGAGGCTGACGATCAGGCCCCGCCGGGTAATGGTGAGGTTGACCTTGTTTTGGGCGCCCTGTTTCACCAGATAAGCCTCGATGGAAGATTTGATCTGGCGGAAGTCCTTCTCCTCGGCTCGGGTACGGGCCTGACCGCTCCGTGACCTTCCGGATGGGGCAACGGACATCTCCGGCTTGATGGTCGGTATGATGCTGATCGGTTTGGACTGGATGACGTTGATCTTGGGCGCGGGCGCACCGGCGGTGACCATGCCGAAGGATTGCTGAAGCGACTGCATGACCTCCTCGACCTTTTTCTTGTCGGTCTGGGACATGGCATACAGGGTGACGAACACCGCGAACAAAAGGGTGATGAAGTCGCCGTAGGAAACGAGCCAGCGTTCGTGGTTCGGATGTTTTTCGGGCTCTCGCTTCAGTGCCATGGCGGGTTAGTGGGCGCCTACAAAGGCTTTGAGCTTCTGTTCGATGAAGTGCGGGTTCTCGCCGTTCTGGATGGCGATCAGCCCCTCAAGGATCATGACCCGCCGCAGCACCTCTTCCTTCATGCGGATCTTGAGTTTGGTGCCGATGGGGATGCAGACGATGTTGGCCACCATCAGGCCGTAGATGGTGGCGACAAAGGCCACGGCGATGCCTGCCCCCAGTTTGGAGGTGTCGGACAGGTTGCTCATGACGTGGATCAGGCCGAGGACGGCGCCGATGATACCGATGGTCGGTGAGTAGCCGCCGGCCGACTCGAAGAACTCGACACTGTGTTTGGTGTGATCTTCGTAGGACATGATGTCGGCTTCCAGGGTTTCCCGCAGCTTTTGCGGGTCAATGCCGTCAACCACCAGCGAGATCCCCTTCTTGATGAAGGGGTCCTTGGCCGACTGTGCCTCCTGTTCCAACGATATGAGGCCGTTGCGCCGCGCCTTGGTGGCGTAGTTGATGATGTCCTTGACAACCGCCTCGTGATCGACCTTGGGGGGGAGGAAGGCGTTTTTGACATCCTTGAAGGCCTTGATGATGGCAGGAAGCGGGAAGCTTACGAACGTGGCGCCAAAGGTGCCACCAAGAACGATCAGGGCTGCGGTCGGCTGAATCAGGGCGCTCATGTGCAGCCCTTCCAACGCAGCGCCGCCGAAGACGGCCCCGAACCCCATTAACAAACCTATAAGTGTTGCTATATCCATGTCCTAGAATTCCTGGCTGTGAAATGGAACGCGCTCGTGCTCGTCGCGATTGGCGATGGAACTGTCTCTGTTCAGCGTGGCCCTGCTAAAAAGATTCTTTTTCGTCTTGTCGAGGTACTTCCTGCCGGTGGGGCCTCCGGCGCGTCGAATGATCCTTGCGCGGAATGCCACGACCTTGGTGATGATGTCGGCAGCGGGTTCCTTGACGATGAAGTGGTAACCGTTGAAGAGTGTTATGACCGTATCGGGTGTCTCCTCGATACTGACGATGTGGTCGGGGTTGACATACATCACCTGCTTGTCCAGACGGGTCAATGGGATCATAATACCACCGGAAATATGAATGTTTGTCTATAAATATCAAAAACCGTGTCAGGTCAAGAAGTTTTTGCCTGAAATTAAAAGCGGCATATTATCGTTCATCACAACAATGTGCATTACAACAATGCATCGATAGCCGCAAAGTCGATGTAGCTTTCAGAGGTGGAGTTGATCAGTTCGATCTTTTCCAGGTCATCCGGGCCGATCTTCGAGACATGCTCCCTGAGGCGGTAAAAAACCTCCGAAGAGGTCTCCTCGACGCGGATATAGGGGATTTTGCTGTCGTCGAGAATCTGCTGGGTGATGAGCGACATGGGGGCGTGCCCGCTGATGACCAGGCCGGTCAGGCGCTTTTTGAAATCCGGTATATGGTGCAGCGAAGAGGCGGTGACAATCAACTCATCCCTCGAACTGGTCACGATAAGCAGCGTGGACTCCTCAAGATGGTCGATGACCCGCTGCGACGATGCCGCTCCCAACTGGATATTATGGCAGATGCGGCTTTTCTCTGCGGGGTTCCCCTTGAGCGGCAGGCCGAGCATCTGGGCCACATGTTGCAAGGTCGGATGGGCCAGGACCGGGCTGTAATCGAAGGCGCTCGTCACCAGCAGGTCGCTTCCGCCAAAGGCCTTTTTCAGATAGGCAAGGGAGCGTTCGCGCTTTTCCGGCAGCAGCTTGTTGACCATGACAACGCGAACGTCGGCTTTTTCCCGCTCGTAGAGTGCCAGGTTCAACTCCACGGCGTCTACCACATTGCCGATGCCGCCGTTGGTAACCATGAGCACCGGTGCGCCCGCCATGGTCGCCACCTGGGCGTTGTTCGCCCCGACCACCGATCCGACGCCACCGTGGCCCGCCCCCTCGATGATCAGAAAATCGTATTTCTGCTCAAGCTCGCGAATCGCGCCGGTGATAAGCATGCGGGGCGTTTCCGGGGCAATCTTGCCGTCCAGGAATTTTCTGGTCGAACCGGGCGTGAGGGTCATGGGCGACATGAGGTGCGCGTCCTCATCCAGCCCGTAAACGCTGGCCACCATGGCCGCATCCATGTCCATGGTCAGGCCGTGGTACTCGATGCACTTGGGGCCGATCGGCTTGATGAAGCCGACCCGCTCATATTTTTTGCGGGCCAGATGCATGAGCGACAGGCTGATGGTGGTTTTGCCGCAATGCTGCCCGGTGGCGGCTATGAATATCTTTTTGCACACCATACTCTGCCATCCTTCCCAAGGCCATGAAACCGTCGAGAGTCCATCGTCTGCCGCCAACCGTGGTTATGCCGTTTCAAGAAACCGGAGGAAGTGCTCTTCGCCGGCCTGAAAATGTAAAAAACGCACCCCCATGCCGCTTTTCTTGACCAGGTGGAAGAGGTTTTGCGGCACTTTCTTTGCCCACATGACCCGGGCATCAACCTGAACCAGCTGGTCATCGACAGTAAATTCGATCCTGATTCTGCTGTTGGGCGGGCAGACATTGGCGCTTTTGATGAACATGCCGGTTGCCGATATATCCTCGCTGAATGCCACACGGTTGGCGCCGTCGATGCCGAAACGGATCGTTAAACGCTTTTTGAGCCGCCGTATAATCCTCTTTTCGGTCATTATGGCCTCAAACTAAAGAGCTTATTCTGTAACGAAAACGCCAAGACTATAGCACAAAATAGCGGATGGGGGAGAAGAATTGAAAAAACGCGGGGTTCAGTTTTTTATTTTCGCCCCTGTGCCGGTATAAATTCGATTGACAGCGTCGCGTCAATACACTAGGTTAATGTAAACGCTGGGGGAGTTTCGACTGAGAGCGGCGCTGCGTCGCGACCCTTAGTACCTGATCCGGGTAATGCCGGCGTAGGGAAGCGCAAACATTCAGATGTTCCAAGCCGCTTCCGCGGCTTTTTGCGTTTTGGGGGCACAGACATGAATATTGTACTGAACGGCGAGACGACAGACATCGCCGCGGGGTGTACGGTCGCCGGGCTTCTGGAACATCTGCAACTCCCGCGCGAACGGGTGGCGGTGGAGGTCAATCTGGCTATCGTTCCCAAGGCGGCCTACGACAGCCGTGGGCTGTCGGAGGGGGACAGGATAGAGATCGTCCACTTCGTGGGCGGAGGATGAAAAACGGGCAGGGAGGCGGTGGGGCAAATTGCGCGCCAGCCCCCTGCGCCTGAAGTCAACACGTTGCTGCACAAGGAGACATGCTGCTATGACAACCCAAAAGGATACATGGACGATCGCCGGCCGCGAGTTTACCTCCCGCCTGATGGTAGGCACCGGCAAATACGCCAGTTTTCAACAGACTGCCGAGGCCCTGGAGGCCTCGGGGGCCGAGATTATTACCGTGGCGGTACGGCGGGTCAACCTGGACCGGAGCAAGGAATCGCTCCTGGATTATATCGACCCCCGGAAATACACCCTGCTCCCCAATACCGCCGGCTGCTACACGGCTGACGACGCCGTGCGCACCTGCCGCCTGGCCCGCGAGGCGGGCATGTCGGATTTCGTCAAGCTCGAAGTGCTGGGGGACGAGAAGACCCTGTTCCCGGATAACGAGGAGTTGCTCAAGGCCGCCCGGATCCTGGTCAAGGAGGGCTTCACCGTGCTCCCCTACACCAGCGACGACGTGATCATGTGCCGGAAGCTGGAGGATATCGGCTGCGCCGCGGTCATGCCGCTGGGGGCTCCCATCGGCAGCGGCCTGGGGATCCGCAACCCCTATAACATCAGGATCATCCTGGAGTCGGTCAAGATCCCGGTGATCGTGGACGCCGGGGTCGGCTCGGCCTCCGATGCGGCCGTCGCCATGGAGTTGGGCTGCGCCGGCGTGCTTATGAACACCGCCATTGCCGGAGCCCGGGACCCCATTGCCATGGCCCGCGCCATGAAGTTGGCCGTGGAGGCGGGACGGCTTTCCTACAAGGCCGGCCGGATTCCCCGCAAGCTTTATGCGAACGCCTCCAGCCCCCTGGACGGCATGATAGTCTGATAGGTTGTTGAAAAACAGCCATCAGGCCTTCGTCCTCGAAAGCCCTTTCGTGCGGCGTAGCGCTGCTACGCCTCCTCATGGCTCTCTGCGGGTGCGACGATCTGACTATTTTTGAACAACCGGAGTTTTTCAACAATCATCTTCACGGCTTCTTGTTACGTATGTTCACCATGTCCCTATGAAACCCGTCGATTTCTCACTCTATCTGATTACCGACCGCACCCAGACCGCCGGCCGGCCGCTTTTGGACGTGGTGCGCGCCGCCCTGGCCGGCGGGGTGCGCGCCGTGCAACTGCGGGACAAGGACCTGCCGGACGGCGAGTACGTGGAACTTGCCCGGGCGCTTCGGGTACTGACCCGGGAGTTCGGAGCCCTGCTCTTCATCAACAGCCGGGTCGATGTCGCTCTGGCGGTGGGGGCCGACGGCGTCCATCTCGGGGCGGCCTCCGCACCCGTGGCCGAGGTGCGCCGCCGCTGCGGTCGGGCGATGCTGATCGGCTATTCCAGCCACGGCCTGGCCCAGGCGCGCCAAGCGGTGCGTGACGGGGCGGATTTCATCACCTTCGGCCCGGTCTTCGCCACCCCCTCCAAGGCGGCCTACGGGGCGCCCCTGGGGCGTGAAGCCCTGCAGCGGGCGGTGGAGGCGCTGCCGGTCCCGGTGTTCGCCCTGGGCGGCGTGAAGCCGGAAAACCTGCCCGCCCTGTGGGAGGCCGGCTGTTCCCGCATCGCCTTGATCTCGGCCGTCAGCGCGGCCCCCGACCCGTGCCGCGCAACGCAGGAGCTCCTGGTAAACCTGGGAAACCCGCTGCCCACCGCAATCCATCACGAACTGCGCATCAACTCCTACGGCCATTACCTGCGGCGGCGCTTCGGCTGCCGGATCAGCAAGGTCAACGTGGACGCCGGCTTCACCTGTCCCAACCGGGACGGCAGCAAGGGAACCGGCGGTTGCATCTACTGCAACAACGTCTCTTTCTCCCCCAAGGACACCCAACCGGTCATCCCGCTGGAAGAACAGCTCGCGGCGGGCATGGCCTACCATCGGCACCGTCTCGGCTCCGGGAAGTTCATCGTCTATTTCCAGAAATACACCAACACCTACGCCTCGGTGGAACTGCTGGCCGACCTCTACCGCCGCGCTCTGGCCCATCCCGATGTGATCGGCATCTCGGTCGGCACCCGGCCCGACTCCCTGACCGACGGGGCGCTGGGCCTTTTGACGGAGATCGCCCGCGATCATTACGTCTGCCTGGAGTTGGGGCTGCAATCCCGGGACGACGCCATCCTGGCGCGGATCAATCGCGGCCATACGGTGGGGGATTTCATCGCCACCGTGAAGCGGGCGGCGGGGCGGAATTTCGACATCTGCGCCCACCTGATCCACGGCTTTCCCGGGGAACGGCGGGAGGAATTCCTCAAAAGCGCCGACCTGATCGCCTCCCTGCCGATCGACTCGGTCAAGCTCCATCAGCTCCATGCCGTCGAAGGGACCGAGTTGGCCGCCATGTACCGCCGGGGCGAATTCGTACCGCTCACCCTGGAGAAATACGTGGCCGCGGCCGCCGATTTTCTGGAACGGCTGCCTGCCCGCGTCACGGTACAGCGTCTGTACGGTTCGGCGCCGCTGGCGATCTGCGTCGCGCCCCGGTGGGGGCTGAAGAACAACCAGATGTGGTTCGCCGTGGTCAACGAACTGCGGCGGCGCGGCACGTGGCAGGGCTTTCTGGCCGGCCGGGGCGCCGGAGAGCGGTGATGTATTCGTTTTCCGCCGGGGAAAGTGCTTTTTTCGACCGGCCGGCGGTGCTATAGTAACCGTCCGCAAAGATGCCACGCTTCTGCCGCACTTAAAATAGTCAAGGAGATTCACCATGTCCGACCTGCGCGTCCGTTTCGCACCCAGCCCCACCGGCTACCTCCACGTGGGGGGAGCCCGTACCGCCCTGTTCAATTGGCTGCTGGCCAGAAAACAGGGGGGCACCTTCATCCTGCGCATCGAGGATACGGATGTGGAACGTTCCACCCAGGCCTCCATCGACGCCATCCTCCAGGCCATGGAATGGCTCGGGCTGGACTGGGACGAGGGCCCCTTCTACCAGACCGACAACTTCGGCCTCTACCGGGAGTATGTCCAGAAGCTGCTGGCGGCGGGCAAGGCCTACAAGTGCTACTGCACGGCCGAAGAGCTGACGGCCAAGCGCGACCAGGCCATGAAGGAAGGGCGCAAGCCCAAGTATGACGGCACCTGCCGCGAACTGGGCGAACAACCGGCCGACAAGCCGTTCGTGGTCCGCTTCCGCGCCCCCCAGGAGGGGGAGGTGGCTTTCGACGACCTGATCAAGGGGCGCATCGCCTTCCCGGCCGAGGAGCTTGACGACCTGATCATCCAGCGCAGCGACGGCACGCCGACCTACAACTTCTGCGTCGTGATCGACGACGCCATCATGAAGGTCACCACCGTGATCCGCGGCGACGACCATGTCAACAACACCCCGCGCCAGATCCAACTCTACGAGGCACTGGGCTTTCCGGTGCCCCGGTTCGCCCACGTTCCCATGATCCTGGGGAGCGACAAGGCCCGCCTCTCCAAACGCCACGGCGCCACCAGCGTGATGGCCTACCGCGACATGGGCTTTCTCCCCGAGGCGCTGGTGAACTATCTGGTACGCCTGGGGTGGAGCCACGGCGACGACGAGATCTTCACCCGCAAGGAGATGATCCAGAAGTTCGACATCACCAACATCGGCCGCTCCGCCAGCGTCTTCAACACGGAGAAGTTGTTGTGGCTGAATGCCCACTACATCAAGACGGGCGATCCTGTCCGGCTGGCCGGGCTGCTCCTGCCCCACTTGGCAACCCGCGGCATCGACCCCCAGGGCGGGCCCGAGGTGGCCGCGGTGGTAAAGACGCTTCAGGAACGGGCCCAGACCCTGGAAGAGATGGCCGACCGGGCCGCGTTCTATTTCAAGGCCCCCGACGCCTACGACGCGGCTGCTTTGGCCAAGTTCGACAAGGAACATCTGCGGGCGGTCTACGATGCGGTGGCCCAAAGGCTGGTCGGTTCCGCCGCAACCACGGTCCCGGAGATCGACGCCCTGTTCAAGGAGATTTGCGCCGACAAGGGGTGGAAGATGGGCCAGGTGGGACAGCCGGTACGCGTCGCCCTCTCGGGCGGCAGCCAAGCCCCCGGCATCGGCGAGATCGTCGTCACCCTGGGGATCGGGGAGGCCGTCAAGCGGATTGTCAAGGCCAGGGAGACCGTGGCGGCGTAGCAGCCTCACCTCTTCCCCTCACCCGGCCTCCGGTCACCCTCTCCCCGGGGGCGAGGGTGGATTCCTGCCCTTCTCCCACAGGGAGAAGGTGCCCTAAAGGGGCGGATGAGGGGGACGAGGTGAATATGAATGCCTTGCCCCCCCGCCTGACATCCCCTCGAAGCGTGGTACACTCTTCACCATGGGCACGACCATCACCATATCCCCGGTGAGCCGCATCGAGGGGCACGCCGCCATCACCATCCGGCTGGACGAGGCCGGACAGGTGGCGGAGGCCCGCCTGCACGTCCGGGAATTCCGCGGGTTCGAATCCTTTTGCCTGGGGCGTCCCTTTTGGGAGATGCCGACCATCACCGCCCGGGTCTGCGGCATCTGCCCGGTCAGCCACGCCCTGGCCGCGGCCATGGCCGGGGAACGCATCATGGGGGTGGACATCCCCCCGGCAGCGCAGCACCTCCGCCGGATTCTCTCCCTGGCCCAGTTGATCCTCAGCCATTCCCTCAGTTTTTTTCACCTCTCTGCCCCGGACATCGTCCTCGGCCTTGACAGCGACCCCACGGAACGGAATATCGTCGGCCTGGCGCGCCACCGCCCCGAGGTCATCCGCAAGGGCATCCGCCTGCGCCAGATCGGCCAGGAGATCGTCAACCTGATTGGCGGCGGCCGCCTGCACCCGGAGCATATCGTGGCGGGGGGCATGGGTGAGCCGTTGGGCGAGGCGGGACGCGACGCCATTGCGGCCCTGCTCCCCGAGGCGCGGGAGTTGACGCGCTTTGCCCTCGATCTGTGGCAGGAACGGAGCGAGGGCTTTCGGTCCGAGATGGGGCCCTGCGGCGATTTCCCCAGCCTGTTCCTGGGGTTGGTGGGCGTGGACGGGTGCCTCGACCATTACGAGGGGCGGCTTACGTTCGCGGATGCGGCCGGCGGGACGGTCGGCGACCTGGCGCCGGAGAGGTACGCCGCCGCCATCCGGGAGACCGTGACCCACGACAGCTACCTGAAACCGACGGAATGCGCCTTTGGCGGGGATCGTCTCTACCGGGTCGGCCCCCTGGCCCGCCTTTCCGTGGCCCCGTTCGCGGCTGCGCCCCAGGCGGAACAGGCCCGCACGGAACTGCTGGGGGGGCGGCGGACCGCCACCGCCAGCCTCGATTACCACCAGGCCCGGCTGATCGAGATGCTCTACGCCGTGGAGCGCATCGCCGGCCTGGTGGACGACCCGCTGTGCGTCGAGCGGCAGGTCCTGGCCCGGGCAGGGGGCAACGCCGCCGAGGGGGTGGGCGTCACCGAGGCGCCCCGGGGCACCCTGATCCACCACTACCGGGTGGACCGTGACGGCCTGTTGACCGGGGTCAACCTGGTCGTGGCCACGGCCCACAACAGCCGCGCCATGGACCTGACCATCACCGACATCGCCCGGCACCACCTCCAAGGGGGGGCGCTCGGCGAGGGGCTCCTCAACCGGGTGGAGCACGGCATCCGCCTCTACGACCCCTGCCTCTCCTGCGCCACCCACGCGGTCGGCAGGATGGGCATGACCGTCGTGCTCAGGGCGGCGAACGGGAAGGTGCTGGACAGGGCCGTCCGGTAAGGCTAGAATAACTCCATGAGTTCGAGTGCATCCCCCTTCAAACTTGCCACAGCCTATACCCCCCGGGGCGACCAGCCCCAGGCCATTGCCGAACTGGTGGAAGGGATCGAGCGCGGCGACCAGCATCAGGTATTACTGGGGGTGACCGGCTCGGGCAAGACCTTCACCGTGGCCAACGTCATCGCCCAGACCGGCCGGCCGGCCCTGGTGCTGGCCCCCAACAAGACCCTGGCGGCCCAGCTCTACGGCGAGTTCAAGGAACTCTTCCCGGACAACGCCGTGGAGTATTTCGTCTCCTACTACGACTACTACCAGCCGGAAGCGTACCTCCCCACCACCGATACCTTCATCGAGAAGGACTCGTCCATCAACGACGAGATCGACAAGATGCGCCACTCGGCCACCCGCAGCCTCCTGACCCGGCGCGACGTGATCATCGTGGCCTCGGTCTCCTGCATCTACGGCATCGGCTCGCCCGAGGCCTATGCCAGCCTGCACATCTTCTTCCACCAGGGGGAGGAGTACGGCCGCGACACCCTGCTGGAAAAGCTGGTGGAGATTCAGTACGAACGCAACGACATGGACTTCCACCGCGGCACCTTCCGGGTGCGGGGCGACGTGGTGGAGGTCTTCCCCGCCTACGACAGCGACAAGGCGCTGCGCATCGAGTTCTTCGGCGACGAGGTTGAGGCCATCAGCGAGATCGACCCCCTGCGGGGGGCGGTACTCCAGAAATTGCCCAAATGCGCCATCTATCCGGCATCCCACTATGTCTCCACCCGCGAGACCCTGGAAAGGGCGGTGGAGCAGATCCGCACGGACCTGGGGGAACGCCTCCGTTATTTCGGGGAGCGGAACATGCTGCTGGAGGCCCAGCGCATCGAGCAGCGCACCTTCTTCGACATCGAGATGATGGAGGAGATGGGCTTCTGCCAGGGGATCGAGAACTATTCCCGCTATTTCGACGGGCGCACGGAGGGGGAGCCCCCCTACACCCTGATCGACTACTTCCCCGAGGATTTCGTGCTCTTCGTGGACGAGTCCCATATCACCATCCCCCAGGTGGGGGGGATGTACCGGGGAGACCGCAGCCGCAAGGAAACGCTGGTGCAGTACGGCTTCCGCCTGCCGGCGGCCCTGGACAACCGGCCGCTCAACTTCCAGGAGTTTGAAAAGCGCATCCGCCAGGCGGTGTACGTCTCGGCCACGCCGGCGGATTTCGAGATGGAGCGGAGCGGCGGCGTCTTCGTGGAACAGGTCATCCGCCCCACCGGGCTGGTGGACCCGCGGATCGAGGTCCGGCCAGCCACGGCGGGGGCGGAGGCTTCCCTCGGCCAGGTGGACGATCTTCTCCACGAGGTCCGGGAGACCGTGGCCAAGGGGGAGCGGGTACTGGTGACTACCCTGACCAAGCGCATGGCCGAGGAGTTGACCAACTATTATCAGGAGTTGGGGGTCAAGGTGCGCTATCTGCACTCGGACATCGTCACCATCGAGCGCATGCAGATCCTGCGCGACTTGAGGATGGGGGAGTTCGACGTGCTGGTGGGCATCAACCTGCTGCGGGAGGGGCTGGACCTGCCGGAGGTCTCCCTGGTGGCCATCCTGGACGCCGACAAGGAGGGGTTCCTCCGTTCCGCCCGCTCCCTGATCCAGACCTGCGGCCGGGCCGCCCGCAACGTGGACGGCCGGGTGCTGATGTACGCCGATACGGTGACCCGCTCCATGCAGGCCTGCCTCGACGAGACCGAGCGCCGTCGCGCCAAGCAGTTGGCCTATAACCAGGAGTTCGGCATCACCCCCGAGACGGTCAAAAAGGGGATGGGCACGATCCTGGGGTCCATCGAGGAGAAGGATTACTACACCCCGGCAAGCGGCGTGGCCGAGACGGCCGAGGAGTACGTGGCGCCCAAGGAGATTCCCAAGCTGGTCAAGAAGCTGCGCAAGGAGATGCTGGCGGCGGCCAAGGCGCTGGATTTCGAAAGCGCCGCCGGGCTTCGGGACCGGATCAAGCGGCTGGAGGAGATGGAGTTGGCGCTGCGGTGAACCCAATTGTCTGGAATCGTTGTTTTTTGTTTGTCTTACGCTTGGTTTTCCCCGTGTCTCCGTGGCAGATTTGCCGTTTGGATCATAGGATCGAAGTTTGAACTTGACCCCTGAGCACCTCACCAACCACTACTGTGAGACCGGCCCCCTTGCCCCCGCAACGGTCACGGCCTTCCGGAAACTTGTCCTGGCCCACCACCGGGCCAACCCCCGCCCCATGCCGTGGCGGGAGACCCGGGATCCCTATTGCATCCTCATCTCCGAGATCATGCTCCAGCAGACCCAGGTGGAACGGGTCAAGGCCAAGTATGCCGAGTTCCTGGCGGCCTTTCCCACGCTTGCCGACTTGGCCGCCGCTCCCTTGCCGGAGGTATTGCGGGTATGGCAGGGGTTGGGCTACAACCGCCGTGCCCTGGCCCTCAAGCGGTGCGCCGAGGAGATCGTGGAGCGCTTCGCCGGTAACTTCCCCACTACGATTGAGGCGCTGGAATCCTTGCCCGGCATCGGCCCGTACACGGCCCGGGCCGTGGCGACCTTCGCTTTCGGGGCGGTAGAGGCGTTCATCGAGACCAACATCCGCACGGTCTTCATCCATTTCTTTTTTCATGGCAGGGACAAGGTGGGGGACCGGGAGATCATGCCCCTGGTCGGGGCGACCCTGGACCGGGCAGATCCCCGCACCTGGTACTACGGGCTGATGGACTACGGCGCGCTGCTCAAGCAGAGCTATCCCAATCCGGGCCGCCGCAGCGCCCACCACACCCGGCAGTCGCGATTCGAGGGGTCGAACCGCCAGCTGCGCAGCCGCATGTTGCGGGCGGTCATGGCGCATCCGGGGATAACGGCGGAAGGGTTGGCCGAACTGCTCGGGGCCGAGGCGGAGGCGGTGCAGAGCAATCTCGAGACCATGAAGCGCGAGGGGTTTCTCTGCAAACAGGGGAAGGGGATGGGGATCAGGGGATAGCAGGCTGTTGAAAAACAGCCATCAGGTCTTCGTCCTCGAACGCCCTTTCGTGCGGCGTAGCGCCCCTCATCCTATCCTTCTCCCCAAGGGAGAAGGGATACCGTTACCCTCTCCCTCCGGGAGAGGGTGGCCAAAGGCCGGGTGAGGGCCTCCTCGGGGCTTGTCGAGCGGGTGCGACGATCTGGCTATTTTTGCACAACCTGCTGAAACAGGAAGAGGGCAGCACCGGTGCTGCCCTCCCTTCAAGCGTCGTCAACCGTTCAAACGGTTACTGTTTGTGGCAATCTTTGCAGGAGGTCGGCCCTTTGGCCATGGTGCTGTGGCAACCTTTGCAGGTCTTGTGGGCCCAGTCCTTGCCGAACCCTTCGATCTTGCCGCCGGCTGCGGAAGCGTGGCATTTCGTACAGTCCTTCAGCATTTCCTGGTGGGCCTTGTGATTGAACGTGACGCCTCTTTTCAGTGTGATCACGTCGGCGGCAAAAGCGGTCCCGGCAAAGGCTGCGATGGCGAGGATGGCGATGGCGGTCTTTTTCATGATTTCTCTCTCCTTGATGGTGGTGTGCTGCAAATTTTTGTATACGTGATAATGCATTGTAAGGCCGAGGTCCGTCAATCTATTTTTTATCCGTGACTTTTCCGGCCGCGTCCCTTGTTTTCCCTGCGGCTTCCGGCAGCTGGTTCGCCCGGGGCAGGGCGCTTGCGTCGACGAGATGGCCGGCTTTTTCATGCTCAGTTGTTCGTTGCTCTGACACAATACATGTTGCGTGCCAAAAGATCAGAATTTAGCAACAGGCTTAAATCATTGCGTTTGTTTGAGGCGGTGCCAAAGGGATGTGCCGGCTCTCTGCCGCAATTGCGGTAGCGCCTTGTTCTTTTGGGATAGATGGCGGCGGCCTGAAAAAGCCTTGCCATGCGGCCCTGTTCATGTAAAATCCCTAGCAGCAGGGAATCACACAGATGGAGGACACGGAGATATGAAACAACTCAACAACCGGCGCGGCTTCACCCTCATCGAGATCATGGTGGTGATCGTCATCCTGGCGCTTCTGGCTGCCTTGGTCGGACCCAAGATCATGGGCCGCACCGACGACGCCAAGATCCAGACCACCAAGACCCAGATCAGAAACCTGGAGTCGGCCCTCAAGCTCTATAAACTCGACAACGGCGTCTATCCCTCCACGGAACAGGGGTTGAACTCCCTGGTGACAAAAACGGCCGTGGGGGTTATCCCCAAGAACTTCAAGGAGGGGGGCTATCTGGAGAGCAAGAGCGTGCCCAAGGATGGCTGGGGCAACGACTTCCTCTATGTGTCGCCGGGCGAACACGGGGATTACGACCTCTACTCCTACGGTGCCGACGGAGCCAAGGGGGGTGACGGGAAGAATGCCGATATCACCAGTTGGGATCTGAAGTAGCCCCTGGTTCGCATTTAAGGTTGAAATTTTGTTTTTCTGCGTTATAGTTGACCGTCTAACCTATTATTTTAATTATGAATAAAAGTTTTTAGCCGGTCTAAAGCACGGTTCTCTATCATCCTTGAGGAGGCAGCATTATGACGCAGAAGTATGTGTATTTCTTTGGCAACGGTCAGGCTGAGGGCCGGGCGGAGATGAAAAATCTGTTGGGGGGCAAGGGGGCCAATCTGGCGGAAATGACCAGTATCGGACTTCCCGTCCCCCCCGGTTTTACCATCACCACCGAGGTCTGCACCGAATTTTATAAGAACAACCAGGTGTATCCCGAATCCCTGACTGCGACCGTAGCCGAAAACCTCAAAAGGGTCGAGGCGCTGATGGGGAGAAAATTCGGCGACCCCAAGAACCCCCTGCTCGTCTCCGTCCGTTCCGGCGCCCGCGCCTCCATGCCGGGCATGATGGACACCATCCTCAATCTCGGCTTGAACGATACCACGGTTCAGGGCATCATCGCCCAGAGCGGGGACGAACGGTTCGCCTATGACGCCTACCGCCGTTTCGTGCAGATGTATTCCGACGTGGTCATGGGCATGGAGAAGGATATCCTCGAACACCTGCTGGAACAGAAGAAGGAGCAGCGGGGCGTCCACCAGGATACGGAGCTGACGGCCGCCGACTGGCGGGAACTGGTCGGGGCGTTCAAGCTCAAGATCAGGGAGGAACTGGGGAAGGAGTTTCCCGAAGACCCCCACGAGCAGTTGTGGGGGGCCATCGGCGCCGTTTTCGGCTCGTGGATGAACCCGCGCGCCATTACCTACCGCAAGCTCAACAGCATCCCCGCCGAGTGGGGCACCGCCGTCAACGTCCAGTCCATGGTGTTCGGCAATATGGGCGACGATTGCGCCACCGGCGTGGCGTTCACCCGCGACCCCTCCACCGGCGAAAACTACTTCTTCGGCGAATTCCTGGTCAACGCCCAGGGAGAGGACGTGGTGGCGGGCATTCGCACCCCCCAGCCGATCAACCGCGTCAAGGACAAGGACGGCAAGCTCCCCTCCATGGAGGAGGTTCTGCCCGAATGCTACCGGCAGTTGGCGGATATCCGCAACATCCTGGAAAAGCATTACAAGGACATGCAGGACATCGAATTCACCATCGAGAAGGGCAAGCTCTTCATGCTGCAGACCCGCAACGGCAAGCGCACCGCGCCGGCGGCCATCAAGATCGCCGTGGACATGGTGAAGGAAGGGCTGATCGACGAGAAGGAGGCGGTCCTGCGGGTCCAGCCCTCCCAGCTCGACCAGCTCCTGCACCCTTCCCTCGATCCCGCCGCCGCCAAGCAGATCATCGCCAAGGGGCTGCCGGCCTCGCCGGGCGCCGTTTCCGGCCAGGTGGTCTTCAGCGCCGATGAGGCCGAGGCCGAAGCCAAGGTGGGCAAGAAGGTGATCCTGGTGCGCATCGAGACCAGCCCCGAGGACATCCACGGCATGCACGCCGCCCAGGGCATCCTCACCGCCCGGGGCGGCATGACCTCCCACGCGGCGGTCGTGGCCAGGGGCATGGGGAAATGCTGCGTGGCCGGCTGTGGCGACATCAAGGTGGACTACGCCGGCGAAACCTTTACGGCCCGGGGCGGCGTGGTGGTGAAGAAGGGGGACACGATCACCCTGGACGGCTCCTGCGGTGACGTGATGCTGGGCGCCGTGCCGACGGTCGCCCCGGCCATGACCGGAGACTTCGCCCAATTGATGACCTGGGTCGATACCTACCGCAAGCTCAGGGTCCGCGCCAATGCCGACACCCCCCACGATGCCAAGGTCGCCCGCCAGTTCGGCGCCGCGGGGATCGGCCTGTGCCGCACCGAACATATGTTCTTCGACGCCGAGCGTATCGCGGCCGTCCGGGAGATGATCCTCTCCGAGGAGGTGGAAGGGCGCGAAAGGGCCCTGGCCAAGATCCTGCCCATGCAGAAGGGGGATTTCATCGGTCTCTTCCGCGAGATGAAAGGGCTGCCGGTAACCATCCGTCTGCTGGACCCGCCGCTCCACGAGTTTCTGCCCCAGGAGGAAAAGGACCTGGAGGAGCTGTCAAAGACCATGAAGGTGCCGGTGGGCGCCCTCAGGCACAAGGTGGAGTTCCTGCACGAATTCAACCCGATGCTCGGTCATCGCGGCTGCCGCCTGGGCATCACCTTTCCCGAGATCTACGACATGCAGGTGCGGGCCATCATGGAGGCGGCCTGCGAACTGGTCAAGAACGAGGGATTCACCATCGTCCCGGAGATCATGATCCCCCTGATCGCCACGGTCAAGGAGCTTCAGGTGCTCAAACAGAACGCCGTGGCCATCTGCGACGAGGTCGTCGCCCGGTACGGCGTCACGCTGGAGTACCTGATCGGCACCATGATCGAGTTGCCCCGCGCGGCGCTGACCGCCGACGAGATCGCCGGCGAGGCCGAATTCTTCTCCTTCGGCACCAACGACCTGACCCAGACCACCTTTGGCCTTTCCCGGGACGATGCCGGTAAATTCCTGCCGTTTTACGTGGACCACGGTATCCTGGCGGAGGACCCTTTTGTGTCGCTTGACCAGAACGGCGTCGGCCAATTGGTCAAAATGGCGGTGGAGAAGGGGCGCGCCACCCGCCCGAAGATCAAGCTGGGCATCTGCGGCGAGCATGGCGGCGACCCGTCTTCGGTCATCTTCTGTCACAAGGCCGGGCTGGACTACGTCTCCTGCTCCCCCTTCCGGGTACCCATCGCCCGGCTGGCAGCGGCCCACGCGGCCCTGGCCCCCTGATCCCGCTTCCCCGCAACAGAGCCTGATTACGAAGGCCCCCCGGAATAATATCTCTCCGGGGGGCCTTCGTTAATTCTCTGCCTGTGGTGTTGGAACGTAACGTTTTAACGTGCTGAATATGTGGGTATATTTTTTTTACAAGCGTTCTTCATTATGTCGTTTTGAGACATTTGGGGATATCGACTGGATTTCCATTCCAGGCTCGTGGCAGAACTGCTCGAAAAATGGTCGCCCTGGGTATAAACGTGGCTAGGAAAGTTTAAAGCGGTTTACCATCTGCTGGAGTTCCGCGGCCGATGTGGCCAAGCCGGAGGCGGCCGACTCCGTCTGCTCAGCCCCGGAGGCGGCCTCGCTGATGACGCGGGTAATGAGATGCATGTTCTCGGTTATGGCCGAGGTGGTTGTGGACTGGCCGGTGGCGGCGGTCGACACCTGGGACACCTGGCCGTGGAGGACGCCGATCTGGCGGAGGATTGCGCCAATGGCCTCGCACGAGTGGCGTACCCCTTCGCCACCTTCGCGTACGCTGCCTGAGCTCTGCTCCATGGAAGAGACCACGTTTCCGACATCCTTCTGGAGAGCGTCAATAATGGTCTGAATCTCGCGGGTCGCCGACGTGGTCCGCTCGGCGAGGCTGCGCACCTCGTCGGCGACCACCGCAAACCCGCGTCCCTGCTCGCCCGCCCGTGCCGCTTCAATGGCTGCGTTCAGGGCCAGCAGGTTGGTCTGGTCGGCGATGTCGCCGATGGTGGCCAGGATGTCGCCGATGCGCGTCGAATTGTCCCCCAGGGATTTTACCGCCTCGGTGGTCTCGGTGATTACCCCCTCGATGGCCCCCATGGTTCCGGACATGCCGGAAATGATCTGTTCCCCCTCCCGTGACACCTGCTCCGCCTCCCTGGCCATGTCGGACATTTCGAGGCATCTGGTGGATATGTCCGTGCTCGCGGTCGCCAGGTTATCGACTGCGGCGCTGACCGAGGCGGCCTGGGTGGCGGCGCTTTCGGTGCCGTCGGCGATGGTTGCGGAGGTCTGCCGCAGCTGCTCCGAGGAAGCGGCGATCTGGCCCGACGTCGTCTGGATCCCCATGACGATTCCCCGCATCGAGTGCTGAAGTTCCCGAAGGGAACGCAGTATGGCGCTCACCTCATTGTTGCGTTTGATCTGGATATCCCGCTGCAGGTCGCCGGTGGCCATTTCCTTGAGATAGCCAATGGTCCTGTTGATGGGCGAGGTGATGGACCAGATGTTGATCCCACTGAACAGGGTGCCGAGAATGGTGAAGAGGATGACGGCCAGGGATGTGGCCGAGAGGGATTGGGTCTGGCCGACCGCTCCGGCTGCGATGATGCAGAAACTGTAGCATATGCAGAGGATGATGATGCGGACGCGGATGGTCAGGTTAAGATACATGTTCCAGAGAGTTTTCATTGAACGTCCCCATTCTGTGCAATGTTTGGACCGCGTGCCGGCGTAGTGCATCGGCTCAGGGATATCCCCTGACGACATGCCACGGGTCCGGATGGTGCGATTCAGCCCCTGGTAAACCGCTTCGCGATTACTGCTCGCCGAACACCAGGGCGCTAAAGATATAGATGTCGCACTCCTTCTGCCAGGCGTTCTCGGGCAGACCGGCCTTGATGCAGGTATGTTTCAGGAAGGTGTCCCGATCCCAACCGTATTCGGTGGCCACCTGGGGGAGCAGGACGCCCCGGTAGCTGTCCTTGACGATATAGAGGCCGTGTTTCCCCACCTGGATCTGGTCGGCCGACGTGATCTTCTCCAGGGGGGAGAGTACCGATATCTCAAGGTTGAAATCGTCCAGGTCCTGGGGTTTCATGGGGTAGAAGCGCGGGTCGCGGGTCGCGGCCGACACGGCCATCTCCTGCACCAGACTGGAGAGCGGCTTGTCCGAGACGAAGTTGCCGATGCAGCCGCGCAGGCGCTCCTGCTGCTTGATGGTCACGAAACAGCCGTTTTCGCAGGCGAGCCCCTTCGAGGGGGGCCCGACCGGGGGGACCTGCCCGGTGGCCACATAGGCGACGATGGTGTCGCGGGCAATCTTCAGCAGTTCCTTCCGTTCCTTTTTGGTCAAAAGTTCCGCCATAACGCCTCCTACCTGTAGTTCTTGCGCCGGAACAGTCCGGTCTTCAGGCTGACGATCCGGTCCAGAAACAGGATGCCGTCCAGGTGGTCCATCTCGTGCTGGATGGCCACCGCCTCGAATCCGGTTGCGGTGATGACCCGCTCCGTTCCCCCCGGCTCGTCGTACCTGACCGTGATCTCGGTGGCCCGTTCCACATCCCCGGTATAGTCCGGCACGCTCATGCACCCCTCGCGCATGACGGCGGTGCCGCTCCGGGCCGTAATCTCCGGGTTGATCATGCACAGTTGGCCGTGGTTGTTCTCCTTGCCGTGCCGGCTGGCCGACACGTCCACCACGCAGACCCGCAGGGTGACGCCGATCTGGGGCGCCGCCACCCCGACCGACCCCGGCCCCTCGCGCATGGTGTCCAGCAGATCCCGGATCAGGTCATGTATCTCGTTGTCAATGGTTACAACCCGGTGGCAGAGTTTCTTGAGCACCGGGTGCGGATAACGCAGGATAGGTTGAGTTGCCATAGGTCAGAGGGCCACCGGCGTAACCACCCGCACGCCGATTTCCACGTTCAGCTCCTTTTTCAGATCTCCCAGCAGCGCTTCAAGCTCTTCAGGGGTTTGCCCGTCCGGCAGGGCCGCTTCCAGCATCATCACGTAGACCGGCTCGTCGTCCGTGCCGATCAGTTTGGTATTCAGGTCCGTGATATTGACGCCCCGCTCCGCCAGTTCATTGGTCACGCGGTAGACGATGCCCGGCTGGTCGGCTCCGTAGACCGAGATCAGGCAGATCTCCCCCGGGGTTTCCAGGCGGGCGATCTCGTCGGCCTGGAGGGTGCGTACGGCCAGGGACATGCCGAGCCCATCGCAGACCGGCTTCAGTTCGTCGTAGAGGCGGCTCTTGCTGAACGGCTTTACATGGGATACGATCAGGATCACGGCAAACTCGCCGGCCAGCATGGTGCAACTGGAGTCGGCGAGGTTGCACCCCAGGCGGAAGAGCGCTGCGGCAATGCCGGAAACGATGCCGGTGCGGTCCTTGCCGACAACGGATACGGCATAATGCAGGATGTCAGGCTGCGGTGTCATATAACCCCCCTCGGGATTCGGTCATGGTCTTCGTGACGGAATCGAATTTGGTCTGCACAAGAAAGAAAATCCAAGTATAATATTTTATCCCGCATATCAGGAAGGAAAATCTCCATGAGCCCCAACATTGTTCGCTCCGTCTGCCCCTACGATTGTCCCGACACCTGCGGTTTGCTGGTGGAGGTGGAGGATGGCCGTGCCGTGCGTGTTGCCGGCGACCCCGCCCATCCCGTGACCCGCGGCCTGCTCTGCCCCAAGATGCATCACTACGAGCGTACGGTCCACTCGCCGCGCCGTCTGGCGACTCCGCTGATGCGCACCGGTCCCAAGGGGGAGGGGCGTTTCGAACCTGTTTCGTGGCCGGAGGCGATCGAGCGCATCTGCACCTGTTGGAAGGGGCTGATCGCCAGCTACGGGGGTGAATGCGTCCTCCCCTATTCCTATGCCGGCACCATGGGGCTGGTGCAGCGGAACAGCGGACACCCTTTCTTCCACAAGCTGGGGGCCTCGCGCCTGGAACGGACCATCTGCTCCCCGGCCAAGGATGCGGGATGGAAAGCGGTCATGGGGGACACCCCGGCCATGGAACCGGGGGAGGTGGAGCAGAGCGACCTGGTGATCCTGTGGGGGATCAACGCCAGCGCCACCAGCATCCACGCCATGCGGGACGTCCAGGTACCCCGGCGGCGCGGCGCCCGGGTGTGGGCCATCGACACCTACCGCACCCCCACCTGCGAGGCGGCGGACGAGGCCTTTATCGTGCGTCCCGGCGGCGACGGCGCCCTGGCCCTGGGGATGATGCATGTCATGGTCCGGGACGGCTTGGCGGACCATGATTTTATTCGTGATAACGTCCTCGGCTTCGAGGAGTTCGCCGCAAAGGTGCTCCCCGAGTGCGCCCCGGAGCGGATGGCGGAGGTCTGCGGCCTGCCCGCCGCTGTCATCGAACGCCTGGCGCGGGAGTTTGTGGCTGCAAAGGCCCCCTTCGTCCGTCTGGGGAGCGGCCTCTCCCGCTACGGCAACGGCGCCATGACCGTCCGCACCATCGCCTGCCTCCCCGCCGTCAGCGGGGCCTGGCAACGTCCCGGCGGCGGCGTGTTCCCCGGCACCTCCACCGGCGGCGCCTTCCCCCTGCACCGGGTCACGCGGGAGGAATTCATGGAACGGCCGACGCGCCTGGTGAGCATGAACCAACTGGGGAGCGCGCTGACCGAACTGGACGACCCGCCCATCATGTCCCTCTACGTCTATCACTCCAATCCGGCCGCCGTGACCCCGGATCAGAATGCGGTCATCAGGGGGCTCGAGCGCAACGACCTGTTTACGGTAGTGCACGAGCGTTTCCTGACCGATACGGCCCGCTATGCCGACATCGTCCTGCCGGCCACCACCTCCCTGGAACAGCCGGACCTGTACCGCTGTTACGGCGGCTACCACAGCCAGCGTTGCGGGGCGGCCCTGCCGCCGGTGGGGGAGGCCAAATCCAACTGGGAGGTGTTCTCGCTTTTGGCGGCCGGCATGGGGTGGGACGAGCCCTTTTTCAGGCTGTCGGCCGACGACCTGGTGGAACAGCTGCTGGACTTCGACACCCCCTGGCGGGACCGGGAGACGACCCGGCGCCTGCGCCAGGGGGAGCCGGTGTTGCTGACGCCCCCCTCGAATCCCAAAGGCGACTGGAAGACCCCCTCGGGCAGGATCGAGATCCTGAACTCCCGGGAGTCGGAGCCCCTGCCGCGCCTGCTCCCCACCCATGCCGCAGGGGACGGCTTTCCCCTGCGCCTGCAGCCGGCCACCACCCCCTATGCCCTCAATTCCAGCTTCTACGAGCAGGACGACCTGCGGGAGAACCAGGGAACCGTGGCGTTGCGGATGCACCCGTTGGATGCGGCTGGGCGGGGGTTGTGTGACGGCCAACGGGTGACGGCATACAATGGGCTTGGCGAGGTGGCATTTGTTCTGCGGGTTACGGAGATGGTTCCGGCGGGGACCGTGGTCACGGAAGGGGTCTGGTGGCGGGAGTTCTGCCCCGGCGAGCGGGGGGTGAACGCCCTGACGTCCCAACGCCTCACCGACGGTGGCCGGGGGAGCACGCTGTACGATGTGGCGGTGGAGGTGCGGGGGGCGTAAGCCCCCTCGGCCACGGTAAAGGCCCCCTCATCCGCCCCTACGGGGCACCTTCTCCCTGAGGGAGAAGGGTCAAATTTTACCCTCGCCCACCGGGAGAGGGTGGCCGAAGGCCGGGTGAGGGGAAAACGCAGGAGTTGGCCTTGCCGCATTCAGGAATTGTGTGATTGAGAATCAACTGAGAGAGCAAGCGCCCCATGCAGCGCTTCAAGAACCATCTCGGTATTCCGCAATACGTCATTATTCCAGAAACGTAGAACTTTTATTCCCGCCCCTTCAAGCTCTTTCGTCCGCTCGCAGTCGTAGGTTGCCTGCTCCTCTGTTGCATGCCCCCCACCGTCAAGTTCAACGGCAAGCCTGCACTCATGGCAATAAAAGTCGAGGATGTACCCGCTTATCGGATGCTGGCGACGGAATTTGAAGCCACAAAAACGCCGATCCCGCAGCAACATCCAGAGTAGATTTTCTGCGTCGGTATGTGTCCCCCTCAGTTCTCGGGCGAATTTGAGAATGTGGCTGGGCACAGCCATGATAGGCTCCCCTCATCCGCCCCTCCGGGGCACCTTCTCCCTGAGGAAGAAGGGTATAAATCTGACCCTCGCCCACCGGGAGAGGGTGGCGCGGAGCGCCGGGTGAGGGGATTCTACCTCTTCCGCAGCACCCGTTTGTCCCCCACCCGGATGGTGAGCTTCTCGCTGTCGAAGTATTCCAGGAGCGGGATGAGGTACTTGCGCGACAGGCCGGTCTGTTCCCGGTATTCGGGCGGGGTGATCTCCCCCTTGGCCTGAAGGAGTGCCACCAGCTTCTCCCGCAGGCCGTCCAGGGCCGGGGCGGCGTAGAACAGATCGCTGGAGATGCGCACCGCCTCCCCCTTCCTGATTAGCAGGGCCAGGTTATCGCGCACGCCCTTTTCGTCGCAGCGGAACCGTTCCATGATCTCCTTGATGGTCGGCGGCTCGCTCCCCTTCTCTCCCAGGAACGTTGCGATCTTCCCGGCCAGGCTGTCGCCGGCAGGTGAGCTCTGCACAACCCGTCCGACCGGTTTGACGATGTCCCGTTCCAAGAGGAGGGTGCCGTCCCGCTCCATGGCCGACAGCAGCGGGGTGAAGAAACGCTGGTCGCTCCTCTTGGGCAGGCGCGTTTTCAATTCCTCCTTGCCCATTCCCTCCCTGAGCGGATTGGCTGCCAGAAAGGCGGTGACCTCCCCCAGCAGGCCGCTTTTCAGGGCCGCAAACGCCTCCCGTGACAGGAAGGTGCGGGGTTCCCGGATCACCTGAAGGACCTCCCCGGAGGAGAGGAGCCCGGCCAGGGCTGTCTCGGCCGCTTTGCGCGGGATGCCGGAACGGAAGAGGATCTCCTCGAAGGCGATCCCCGAGAGCAGGCTTTGGTTGACGAGCAGGGCGCAGATGCGCTGGTGCTCCTCGCTGCCCAGCACCCCCAGCAACTGGAGCGCCTCGTCGCTGCGCCGGCGGCGGCGGGGAGGAAAGGGGTCCAGCACCACGCCGCCCCCCACCGTGGTGGCGGGAGAGGCGACCCGCAGGATGTAGCTGTCCCCCGGCAGCAGCAAGGCCGGTTCCTTGAGGCGCAACTGCACGAACGCGCTCTCCCCCGGCAGCAGCGTGTCCCGGTCCAGCAGGATCACCTGGGCCGGCACCTCGTAGGTGGCGGAATGGAGCCGCAGGGTGGCGCGATGTTTCAACTCCCGGGGCGCCGAGGCCAGGTGGTCCAGGCGCGCATCCACCGTCCGGGTCGCCCGGAAGATCCCCCGCGGTACGAGCACGTTGCCCCGGTGCACCTGATCCAGGTCCACGCCCTGCACGTTCACCGCCAGGCGCTGTCCCGCCATCCCGGTATCGACCTTGCTGCCGTGGGCCTGGATGCCGCGCACCCGCCCCTCCCGGCCCGAGGGGAGCAGTTCCAGTTCGTCGCCCACCCTGATCTCGCCCGAGAGCAGGGTGCCGGTCACCACCGTGCCGAAGCCGGCCATGGTGAAGACCCGGTCCACCGGCAGGCGGAAGTGCCCTTCACGCCGTTTTTCCGCGCTCAGTTCCGCCAGTCTGCCCAGTTCTGCCTTCAGCGCACCCAGCCCCTCGCCCGTGCGCGCCGAGACCGGTATGATCGGCGCGTCTTCCAGAAAACTGCCGGCCGTGAATTCCCGCACCTCCTCGGTGACCAGGGCCAGCCACTCCGGGTCCACCATGTCCCGCTTGGTCAGGGCGATCAGTCCGCTCTTCACCCCCAGAAGCCGCAGGATGTCCAGGTGCTCCCGTGTCTGGGGCATGATCCCCTCGTCGGCGGCGATCACCAGCATGACCAGGTCCATCCCCCCCACGCCGGCCACCATGGTGCGCACGAATTTTTCGTGGCCCGGCACGTCCACGATGCCGAAGCGGATGCCGCCCGCCAGTTCCAGGTGGGCGAATCCCAGCTCGATGGTGATGCCGCGGGCCTTCTCCTCCTTGAGACGGTCGGTGTCGATGCCGGTCAGGGCCTTGACGAGCGAGGTCTTGCCGTGATCGATGTGCCCGGCGGTGCCGAGAATGAGATGTTTCATAGGGGGTTCCTTCTTGCATTCATCCCTGGGAAGGGGTGATGAGGGGGAGACTATGCCTGCCGGCTGAAGCGATACCCCACCCCGCGCACGGTCTGAAAATGGATCGGTTTGCCGGGGTCGGGCTCGAAGTACCTGCGCAGGCGGACGATGAAGTTGTCCAGGGTTCTGGTCTCGGTGTCGCTGGTGTAGCCCCATACCGACTGGAGCAACTCGCCCCGCGGGATGATCTCTCCCTCCTTCTGGAAGAAGAGCGCGAGGACGCGCACCTCCATCTCGGTCAGGTCGATCTCCCCCTGGGCGGTGCGGGCGCGGTAGGAAAGCGGGAACACCTCGTTGGCCCCGAAGCGGTACCCCTCCTCCACCGGGTCGGGGCGATACCAGGACGACCGGCGCAGCATTCCCTTCACCCGCAGCAAAAACTCCATCAGGTTGAACGGTTTGGTCAGGTAGTCGTCGGCCCCGTTCTCCAGTCCTTCCACCCGGTCGCTATCCTCGGAGCGGGCGGTCAGCATGAGAATCGGCACGCGCGGGTCCAGTTTGCGCACGGCGCGGCAGACCTGGAAGCCGTCCATGCCGGGCAGCATGACGTCCAGGATGATCAGATCGAAATGTTCCACCTCCAGGGTGACCAGCGCTTTTTCGCCCGAGTCGAAATGGCTGACGCGGCAACCCTCCTCCTCGAGGTTGAAACAGATGCCGCGGGCCAGGTGGATCTCGTCCTCGACAAGCATGATGTGGGGTTTATCGTTTGTCATACTCTGCATATCCTCAAGCAGCGGGGATTTTGATGGTAAAGGTGCTTCCTTTGCCAAGCCCTTCGCTTGTTACGCCGACCGTTCCGCCGTATCCCTTGACGACCGACTGGACGATATAGAGCCCCAGCCCGGTCCCCCGCACATATTCGTCGGTCTGGCGGACGCGGTAGAACATCTCGAAGATCTTTTTCAGTTCCTTATATTCCAAGCCACGCCCACAGTCCCTGACCGAGAGAATGAGATGAGCCCCTGCTTTGCTGAGTGTCACGGAGATATCGGGGGACTCGGGCGAATAGAGTTCGGCGTTTTCAAAAAGATTGCGCAGAACCATGCCCATTTCTTCGGGATCGACGGAGGCCTTGAGCCCCGCCTCGGTTTCCAGGGAGATCGTCCCCCCCTGGGCCAACCTGCTGCGCTCCCGCTCCACATGCTCTTCCAGGAGCGTCGAAATATCGGTCAGGCGCCGCTCGGGCGGTTTGCGGCGCTGTTCCAGGCGCGCCGCCATGAGCAGGTTGTTGATCAGGTAGTGCAGGCGTTCCGTATCGGCCAGCATGGTGCCCACGAAGTTGTCCAGTTTTTCCTCGGACGGCCGTCGCAGGCGGATGGTTTCGAGGTGGAGCTGGATGGAGGCCAGGGGCGATTTCAACTCATGGGTCACCTGGGAGATGATGTTACGCTGCTGGGCGTAAAGGTTCGACTGGCGGTTCCAAAAGTGGAAGATGACGTACACGCCGACCAGGATGGCCACCAGCATGACCAGCCCTTCGACCATGACCGGCCAGTTGTACCCCTGGCCCAACAGCTCCGGGCGGTATTTCTCCGCCAGTTTGCGAAACTCGCGGTGCTTGCCGATGAACCAATAGATCCAGCAGACCACCAGGGTGATCCAGACCACCTGGACGGCGATCAGCGCCATGACCGGATTCAATATGCGTCGAAGGAGTCGCATGTCAGTGGAACGCCATGAGCAGTTTTCTGATGTTGACCTGCATCAGTTCAAGATAGTTGCCGCTCATCATATCCGGATGTTCGTTTCCCATCACACCCAGGGGCACCAGGGTGGCGTCGATCCTTTTGGCGATCTGGGTGAGCGGCCGGCTAGGGGGGCGGTGGTTGCGGAAAATCAGGTGCACCCCCGCCAGCCTGCCCCTGGCGATCATCCGCGACACCCTTTCCGCGCTGATCTCTGCCCTCTCGTCGGGCACGACCACCTCCACAGGCGCCAGGCCGTAGCGGTTGAAGAAAAAGCTCCAGGCCCCGGTTTGGGCCATAAAGGGTTTGGGAGGCATCTGCGCCAGCAGGGCCCCGGTTTCGTTATCCATCTTTGAAAGTTCAAAGAAGAGGCGGCGGGAATTGCGCTTGAATTCCGCTGCCCGCGCGGGGCGCAACTCGACAAGGGCCTGCAATACGGCGGGCGCGATGCGGTCGCGGACGATCCGCGGGTCCAGCCAGACGTAGAGTTGCGGGATGGAGGGGCCTCCGGCACCGGCCGGTTCCCGCGACCTGGCGAAGCGGTTCGCGATGGCAAGATCTTCCTGGCGGGCGGCGTTGATGACCGGTACCCTTGCGCCGATCGCCGCAATGAGGCGGTCGCTCCAGGGGTCTCCCCCCTCCCCGATACGGATGACCAAGTCCGTGCCCCTCATCTTTGCCAGGTACCCTTCGCGAAAGAGGTATTCGGAGGGGTATATGCCGGGCGCCAGGACGGTGGACACCACCACCTGTCGTCCGCCGATCTTGCGGACAATGTCACTCAAAGGAGATACCGTGCCGACCACCCTGATCGGCCCATCGGCCGCCGAAGCGGCAAAGGGGAGAACGGTAAGCCAGAGGATCACGACCGTGATCGTTCTGAGCGATGTTACCACCATCTGACAGCTCCTTATGAAGGCTTGCGTATAACCGTGTTATTCTGTTATAAACTCAGGGCGCCGCCAACGCAATCCATTATTGCCGCCGGGGAGAATAAATGACCATGCCCAATCCCGATGTGAAGCGGGTTCACCGCACCATGATTGTTTACCGCGTTGTCCAGGTTGTGCTGATTGCCCTGTTGGGATATATGGCGTTCAATTTCCAGAGGCTCTTTGCCCTGCGCGGCCGGCCGGACCAATTCATAACCAGTATCGTCGCCGCCATCGTGGCCCAGTTGATCCTGATCTATCCGATTTACCGGCTTGCCTGGCGCGACGCCGGGATCGAGATTGAGGGGAGCGTGCCCGGCCTGTCCAGCGAACAACTGGCCGCGTTGCGTAAGAGACGCCTGATGGGCGACCTGTGGAAATCCTGCGCCGTCATCTTTTTTCTCACCTTCGTCGTCCTGGCCCCCGATCAGGCAAAGGCGAAGGCGGCGCCGTTGGTGCTTTCCTGTACCCTGTTCTCGTTTCTCTTCGCCTGCCTGTCCTACTTCCAATGTTTTAATTTCAGTGTCAGGAAGCGTCTGAAACAGCCGGAGTGACAGGGATGCCCTGAGAAGGGTCGCGGCGGCGATATCGCCAAGTGGTATCCCCTTGCCGTGCGCAGCAACCACCTTGCGCGGTGGAATCGGCTGCGCCCTTACGAGACGGGCTCGCCAAAAAACGCCGCCATTTTTCTGAAGACCTCCTCCGTAGTACCTTTCACCAGCGCCGTATCGGGCAGAGAGCGCAGAAAAATCCTGCCGTAATTCTTGGTGGTCACCCGCCGGTCGAGGATCAGCACCGCGCCGCGGTCATCCCTGCTGCGGATCAGGCGGCCGAACCCCTGGCGGAATTTGATGACCGCCTGGGGCACGGAAAATTCGCGGAACGGATCGCCGCCGGCGGCCTGGATCTGTTCGGTGCGGGCCTGTTGTACCGGCTCGGTCGGCACCTGGAAGGGGAGCCGGGCGATGATCACCAGCCTGAGCGCCTCCCCCTTGACGTCCACCCCCTCCCAGAACGAATCGGTGCCGAACAGCACGGCGTTGTTCTCTTTGCGAAAGCGGGAGAGCAGGGCATGGCGACCGGTTTCCCCCTGCTTGAGGGCCGTAAGCCCCCGTCTGGCCAGTTCCGGGGCCAGGGCGCCGTGGACGCGGTTGAGCAGGTCGTAGGAGGTGAACAGGATAAAGGCCCCCCCTTTCGAGATGGTCACGGCTTGCAGGATGCGTTCCTCCAGCGCCTGGCGAAACCCGGGCGCGGTCGGCTCGGGCATGTCCTCCGGGATGCCGGCGAAGACCTGGGAGGCGTAGTCGAAGGGAGAGGCCAGGCGCAGTTCTCCCAGGCGCTCGGGCGCCAGAAGGCCAAAGCCGGTACGTTTCTTCAGGTAGCCGAAATCGCCCCCCACGGTCAGGGTGGCGGAAGTGACGATGATGGTCTTGATCCGGTCCAGGATGGTCTCCTTGACCTGGCCCGAGATATCCAGCGGGGCGGCGCAGAGACGAGCCTGCACGCCGCGGTGGCCGGAACGGGCCTCGATCCAGCGGCAATAGCCTTCGGCATCGGAGGTGAAGAACAGGAGGCCGTCGGCCATGGCCTGGAGGCGCCCTTCGATGCCCCCGGCATCCAGCAACTGGTCGGCCATCTTCTCCCGCAGTTTGTCCGGTAGGTCCTCGCAACGGCGCAACAGGCTGCGCAGGGCCGAGGTGTAGTCGTTCACCGCATCGGCCAGAGCGTGGGCCCGCCCTCGGCATTCCTGCCAGAAAGCGCCCTGTTCCAGGGCCGGCGTGATCCGCAGCTTGCGCTCCCGCCCCCCTTCGCCCCCCGCCTCCCGCTCAACGGCCAGGGCCAGCCAATCCATGCTCTGCTCGGTCAGGCCGGTCAGGTCGTGGGCCTTGGGAAGCAGGTGGCTCTCAAGCAGGGCCGACAGCTCGGTATAGAGCGCCTCCATGGTGTCCGGCAGATCCCGGGCCAGGCGGGCGGAGATGATGGTCAACAGGCCACTGCGGTTGGCCTTCGGGGGGACCAGCCGGTACAACTGGCGCAGGATACCGCCGCGGGAGATTATCAGGGAGAGGTGGTTGGTGGCCACGTCCTCCAGGTGATGCCCTTCGTCGAAAATCAGGCGGGTGAAGGGAGGGAGGATGGCGGTGGCGTCGTAGCCGGTCTCCTTGCGCAGGACAATGTCCGACAGCAGGAGGGCATGGTTGACCACCAGCACCTTGGCGGCCGAGGCATCGCGCCGGGCCCGGTAGAAGAAACAGCGGTTGAAATGCTTGCAGCGGGAGCGGCTGCACTGGTCCGCCTCGCAGCAGACCTCCTCCCAGGTGCCTTCCCGCGGGGTGAAGGCCAGGTCGCTGCGGCAGCCGTCCTGGCAGCTTTTGCTCCATTCGATGATGGCGGTCAACTCCGCCGCCGCCTCGTCCGGGAACAGGGAGGGCTCGGCCTCGGCGTTTTCCAGCTTGCGCAGGCAGGCATAGTTGCCGCGCCCCTTGACCAGCACCGCCTTGAATTCCAGCGAGGAGTTGCGCGCCAGAAAGGGGAGGTCCTTGCGGATCAACTGTTCCTGGAGGTTGATGGTATTGGTGGACACCACCACCCGCTGGTTGTTGCGCACCGCCCAGAGGATGGCGGGCACCAGGTAGGCCAGGGATTTGCCGGTTCCGGTGCCGGCCTCCACCAGGACCACCCGGTCGCGGTTGAACGCCTCGGCCACGGCAAAGGCCATGTGCACCTGTTCGTCCCGCTGCTCGTACCCCTTGAGGTGAGCCATCATGCCGTCCGGCGCAAAGACCCGGGCGATCTCGTCCAGGGAGAGCAACTCCCCCTTTTTCTCGGTAAAGGGGGATACCACCTGATAGCAGCGCGTGCAACCGTTGTCGATGATCGCGAAACCGATCCCCTGGTTGCCGGCCACCGAGGCGATGTCCATGTCGGCCCCGGAGGGGGTCAGATCACCGGAGGGGTGGTTGTGAATGACCACGTCGCCGCAGGCCGCACGGGTGAGGATTGCCGGTACGGCCTGTTTGCTGCCGCGGGCGATGGCCTCCACCTCGAAAACGATGCCTTCGAGATCGGCCCGGCCGATGAAAAAGACCTCGTTGCCGGCGGCCGCCTCTATCTCGTGGCGCATCAGCAGCAACGCGTCGTCGCTGAAATATTTGTGCATTGGTTGTGTGTGCTTCTTTCGTGCTGGTCGGGGTGCCGGAAGGATGCCGCAGATCTTCTTGAGAGTTTAGCAGCGCTGCCGGGGAGCGGCAAGGAAAAAGGGTGCGGTGCCCGGTTGAAATGATTGCCTGAGTCCGGGCCTCCGTGATACATATATCAAGCGGTTGCACTATTGTACTAACAGGCTGTTGAAAAACTGAGGTTGTTCAAAAATAGTCAGATCGTCGCACCCGCAGGAAGTCCTGAGGAGGCGTAGCAGCGCTACGCCGCACGAAAGGGCTTTCGAGGACGGCGTCGAGATGGCTGTTTTTCAACAACCTAAAGGAGCTTTGTATGTCCTTCCGCACCATTGAGTGGCGTGACAACGCCGTGATCATGATCGACCAGACCCGGCTGCCGGGGGAAGAGGTCTACACTACCTATGAGGATTTTAAATCCGTGGCCGAGGCCATCAAGGGGATGATCATCCGGGGAGCCCCGGCCATCGGTGTTGCGGCGGCCATGGGGGTCGCCCTGGGGGCGCGGGAAATCATCGCCGATACCCATGAGTCCTTTTTCCGCCAGTTGGAGAACGTCTGCGAGATCATGGCCCGCACCCGTCCCACGGCGGTCAATCTGTTCTGGGGCATCGAGCGCATGAAGCGGGTGGCCGAGGCCCACCGCGGCAAGAGCCTCGATCAGATTCGGGAGGCGCTCAAAAAGGAGGCCATCCGTATCGAGGAGGAGGACCTGACCATCTGCCGCAATATCGGCAAATGGGGCGCCACCCTGATCCCCCAGGGGGCTACGATCTTGACCCACTGCAATGCCGGAGGCCTGGCGACCGCCGGCTACGGCACCGCCCTGGGGGTGATCCGGGCCGCCCATGAGGCGGGCAAGGATATCAAGGTTTTTGCCGATGAAACCCGCCCCTGGCTGCAGGGGGCTCGGCTGACCGCCTGGGAGTTGGTGAAGGAGGGGATCCCCGCCACCCTGATCTCCGACAACATGGCCGGGTTTTTCATGAACCGGGGCGAGATTACCTGCTGTGTGGTGGGGGCCGACCGGATCGCCGCCAACGGTGACACGGCCAATAAGATCGGCACCTATTCGGTGGCCGTGCTGGCCAAGGAGAACAACATTCCGTTCTATGTCGCCGCGCCGCTCTCGACCCTGGATCTCTCCCTGAGCGACGGCAGCCGGATTCCCATCGAAGAACGCCCGAGGGACGAGGTAACCCACATCAAGGGTATTGCCATCGCCCCGGCGGGGGTCAGTGTGCGCAACCCTGCCTTCGACGTTACCCCGGCCCGTTACATTACCGCCATCATCACCGAAAAAGGGATCGTCAGCGGTGATTACCTCTTCGGGCTCAGAAAGGCCGCGGGTATCTGACCTATGCACGTGGAACGTTTTTCCCATGAGTTCAGCCGCATCATGGGCCTTGCCGACCAGGGGGACCGGGCACGGGCGCTGGCCTCCTTTCTGGAGTTCCACGGCTATCTCCACGGTGAGCGTTCGGCAGAAAATACCATCCTGTCCGGGGCGCACCTTTCCGTCGATGCATTGCACCGCATTATTGTCGGCTCGCTTTTGACCCCCGTGCCCGACATGGCGCTCAACGCCTTTGAACGCCTGACCGCCGTCATCCCCACCCAAGACCTGGCCGAAGTAGCCCAGCGCCGAAAGCGTCTGGGACAATTTATCCAGGTGTGCGGTTCCTCCCCGTTCCTGGTCAACCTGATGTATAAGACCCCCGCCACATTCCGCTGGCTGTTTCTGGAGAACGCCGTCGATCTTGCCCGCAAGGATGGGGAGATGCTGGCCACCCTCCGCTCCCGGGTGGATGAGGGAACCGATTTCACGGAACTGCTCAGGGTGCTGCGCTGTTTCAAACGGGCCGAGATCCTGCGGATCGCCGCGCGCGATCTGAACGGCCTGGCCTCCCTGGAGGAGGTGACCGGCGAACTTTCCTGCTTGGCGGCCGCGTCGCTGCAGGTGGCCTACGAGGTCTGCCGCCGTTGCCTGATCCGGGAGTACGGCGTCCCTCTGGTTGAGGGCGAAGACGGCCTCCGGGAAGCGGAGATGACCGTGATCGGCATGGGCAAGCTGGGGGGGAATGAACTGAACTTCTCCTCGGACATCGATATCATCTATTTTTATGAGTCGGACCGTGGAGAGACCAGTGGCATAGAGAATGGCCCCGGTGTGAGGAAGGGGGTGGTCTCCCTGCACACCTTTTTCAACAAGCTGGGGGAGATGATCAGCAAGGCGCTCTCCCTGGTTACCGAGGACGGCTTCGTCTTTCGGGTGGACGTGGGGCTGCGACCGGAGGGCAAATCCGGCGATATGGCGATTTCCCTGCGTTCTGCGGAGATCTACTACGAATCCTGGGGCCAGTCCTGGGAGCGTACGGCCATGCTCAAGGCGAGGCCGGTGGCCGGTTCCCTGGAACTGGGCAATCAGTTGCTGAAGCTGCTCCAGCCGTTCGTCTACCGCAAATACCTCGATTACAACCTGATCGAGGATATGAAGAACATGAAGCAGAAGATCGATGCCTCCCTGGCCCGCTCCATGGAGGGGGAGGCCAACCTCAAGCTGGGGCGTGGGGGGATACGGGAGATCGAGTTTTTCATCCAGGCTCTGCAACTGGTCTATGCCGGCAAGAATCCCCATCTGCGGGAGCGTAATTCGCTCAAGGCGTTGGACACCCTGCTGGCGGCGCACCTGATCACGGACGACGACCATCGCAGACTTTCCGAGGCCTACCGTTTTCTCCGCACGGCCGAGCACCGTATCCAGGTGGTTCAGGAGCGTCAGACCCATAATCTCCCCGCCAAAGAGGAGGAGTTGGAGGCCCTGGCCCGCCGCTGCGGTTTCCTGCGCCCCAACGGCCCGGAACGATTTATGGAAACCCTGGAGGAACATCGCAGTAACGTCTCCTCCATCTACGGCAACCTGTTCCTTTCCCGCGACGAGAAGCTCAAACAGGATGTGGACCCCAAGGTGCTCCTTTTCCTCGATGCCAAGGCCGATCCCGACCTGGTCAAGGATATGCTGGCCGAGCGCCGTTTCGAGGACGTGGAGCGTGCCTACGAGAACCTCCAGGCGCTGCGGCGCGGCCCTGAGAGCGGCAACCTCACCGAGCGCGGCCGCCGCACCCTGGAAAAGATCGCTCCCCTGCTGTTACAGGAGATCTTCCTGTCGCCCGACCCCGATATGGCCCTTGCCAACCTGGAACGTTTTCTGGCCATCATCGGCACCCGCTCCTCCTACTATGCCCTGCTGGCCGAAAATCGTGAGACGCTCAAGCTGCTGGTCTCACTGTTCGGCATGTCCGAATTCCTCTCCAAGATCCTGATCAGCCACCCGGAGCTGCTGGACAGCATGGTGGCCCGCAGTTATGCCTCCACGCTCAAACCGAGGGAGATGATGGACCGGGAACTGGTGGGCCTGCTGGAGCGATCCGACTATTTCGAAGAACAGTTGGACGTGCTGCGGCGATACCGCAACGAGGAGTTCCTGCGCATCGGCTTGAACGATATCCACGGCAAACTGGGCCAGGGGGAGGCCACCGCCCAGTTGACCGTGCTGGGCGAGGCCTGCCTGGGGGCGGCCTACCGCTTGGCGGTGCAGGACCTGAAGCGTTTCGGCCGCCCGATGTTCCGCTTCGAGGGGAACGATGCCGAGGCGTCCCTGGCGGTGATCGCCATGGGCAAACTGGGGGGGGGCGACCTCAACTATCATTCCGACCTGGACATCATCTTCGTCTATGATCGCCAGGGTACGACGAACGGCGAGAAACGGATCTCCAACCACGAATACTTTGCCAAACTGGCCCAAAAGATCATCTCGATCCTGAGCATGCAGACCCGCGAGGGATATGTGTACAAGATCGACACCCGCCTGCGACCGTCGGGCAACGCCGGTCCACTGGTCACCTCCCTGGATTCGTTCCTGGAATATCACCGCAAGGAGGCGCAGATATGGGAACGCCAGGCGCTTACCAAGGCACGGGTGGTGCTGGGAAACGATAGCCTGGGGGTCCAGTTGCACGACGTGATCCGCCATACGGTCTACGGGACCTCGATCGATGACGAGGGACGCCGCGAGATCCATCGGCTGCGGATGCGCATGGAGAACGAACTGGCGCGGGAAAAGGACGGCAGCTACAATATCAAGACCGGCCGGGGCGGCATCGTCGACGTGGAGTTCGTCACCCAGTATCTGCAACTCAAGTACGGGTGCCGGTATCCTGAACTGCGCACCACCAGTACCTTGGTGGCCCTCAGGGAGATCGGGGGGCTGGGCCTTGTGCCGGAAAACGGCGCCGAGGTGCTGCTCTCCGGTTTCACCTTCCTGCGCAAGCTGGAAAATCGCCTGCGCATCATCCACGACTACTCGGTGAACGATCTGGCCGGGTCGAAAAACTACCTGAACAAGCTGGCCCGGCGCTTGGGCTATGATCCTGCCCTGAAAAACCCGGGCGCGGCGCTGATCAGCGATTACGAGGAGACCACCGGGAAAATCCGGGACTGCTATGCCCGGATTCTGGGCGAATTGGCGTAACAAGGAGAGGGGGAGCCATGAACATCCGCAAGAAGTTCCTTGACTATGAGTACGAAGAGGTGCTGGACGGCCGCACGCGCGAGCTGATCCGCGTGGGCTGCGCCATCGCCGTGGGGTGCCCCACCTGACTGAAGAAGCACTTCG
The DNA here is from genome assembly GCF_008802355.1 of Oryzomonas sagensis. Lineage (NCBI taxonomy): Bacteria > Pseudomonadati > Thermodesulfobacteriota > Desulfuromonadia > Geobacterales > Geobacteraceae > Oryzomonas > Oryzomonas sagensis. Next base: position 1,063,494 of record NZ_VZRA01000001.1, read on the forward strand.
CGGCCGCGAAGTCCCATGGCGCTACGGATGCGGAACTCCGTGAGGCGATCGCCTACGGCGCGATAGCCCCCGGCGGCAGGGCCAAGAATTTTGCCCTGGATATGCTGGCGGAGATGGAACAGGAATAGCAAAAGATACGGGTGGGGGAGGTCTCCGCCCGTATCTTTTGCGTATCAGGCGGTTTCTGAAGCCGGCTCTTCCTGGAGGATCACCTGGCTCAACGCCTCGTCGATTTTGTTGATATCGACGGTGGTATTGAAACAGGGGCCGAAAGGACGGTCGTTGAGGATGCCGATTACCGGCAAGGGATAACAATCCTTGATGCCGGAGGTGAGGTCACGTTCGCAGGCCACGGCCAACACCAGTTTCGGGCGCTTCTCCACGATCACCTTGCGGGCCAGTGTGCCCCCGGTGGCCACGGAGATGTCCACATGGTACTTTTTGCCGATGCCCACCAAGCCTTTGATGTCGCAACGGCCGCACTGCACGCATTTCTTGATGTCGCCCGTGACCTTGATCTCGCAGTCGAACAACTGGATGCAGTGGGGGAGCAGCACCAGGATACGGTCGGGCTTGACTTTCTGGCGCTGGGAGATGACCAGGCTGTTGTTCATGGCGATGAAGGATTGGCGGATGCTGTCCTTGTCGAGCCCCAGCCCCCGGCCGACCAGTTCGATCATCGGCAGGAGAAACTTGATGACCACCAGGCGCATGAAACGGGTGAAAAAGATGTCCTTGCCCAGGGCGGTGGTCAGCACCAGCAGGCCGGTCCCCAGGATGGCCACCCCCGAGAGCACCGCCACGACGATGCCGACGATGTGGGGCAGTTGGGGGTGGATGTTGGCAAGGCCGCGATTGGGGACCCACCAGGCAAGAAAGGTCAGGCCGACCACGAGCAGGCAGGTGAAGCCCATCAGGGAGATGAACAGGCGTTTGCGGGGTGGGGTGGTGGTCCCTTGCGTGTCGGTCATTACGGTGTCTCTCCGCCACTGGTTTCTATCCCGAGCAGGGAACCTTCCGAAACCGGGTAGCCGGCCAGGAAACTGGCGGCGTCCAAGCGCTTTTTCCCTGCCGTCTGCAATTCCTCTATAATGATGCTCCCGGTTAGGCAGGCGATTTCGAACGCGCCTTTGGCCGCCCGCAACACCGCGCCGGGTTGGCCGCTGCCGTTACCGACCCGGGTGCGGTAGATTTTGAGCACGTGGCCGTCCATGAAGGTATAGGCGCCGGGCCAGACGCTCAGGCCGCGCACCTGGTTATGGATGGCGCGGGCGTCGCGGGACCAGTCGATCAGGCCGTCCTCCTTCTTCAGCATGGGGGCGTAGCATGATACGGCATTGTCCTGTTCCCGGGGCGGTATGGAGGTGGTCTTGAGCCCGTCCAGGGTCTCGGCCAGCAATTGCGCGCCCATGACGGACATGCGGTCGTGGAGAACGGCGATATTCTCGTTCTCGTCAATGGGCGTGGCCCGGGAGAGCAGCATCGGGCCGGTATCCAGGCCGACATCCATCAGCATCGTCGTAACGCCGGTTTCGCTCTCGCCGTTGACGATGCACCAGTTGAGGGGCGCAGCCCCACGGTACCGGGGCAGGAGCGAAGCGTGGACGTTGATGCAGCCATGGGGGGGAATTTCCAGGAGCACCTTGGGAAGAATCTGCCCGAAGGCCACCACCACGATCACATCCGGTTCGAGCCGGCGGATCTCGTCGATGAAGGCCGGGTCGCGCACCTTGTGGGGTTGGTACACCGGGATGCCGTGACGCTGCGCCACTTCCTTTACCGGCGGCGGCATCAGCTTCTGGCCGCGCCCTTTGGGCCGGTCCGGCTGGGTGACCACTGCCAGCAGGTTTTCGCCGCGGTCGATGAGGACCTGCAGTGTGGGGCACGCGAATTCGGGAGTCCCCATGAAAATGATCCGCCAGCCGGTCATTTGTCGCCCCTTTTCTCTTCGGCGGCTTTGCGGAACTTGCGCTGGAACAGGTCGCGCTTGAGCGGGGAAAGGTGATCGACAAAAAGAATCCCGTCCAAATGGTCGATCTCATGCTGGAAGGCGATGGCCAGCAGATCTTCCGCCCGCCAGGTCTTTTCGTTTCCGGCCGGGTCCAGGCCCTTGACCACAACGCTGGCATGGCGGCGGACATTGGCGGAGTACCCCGGAACGGAAAGGCATCCCTCCTCTTCGTAGGCTTCCCCCTCGGCATGGACAATGACCGGGTTGATTGCTACAATCAATGCCGGCGGTTCGTCCTTGGCGGAGACATCGATCACCACGATGCGCTGGTGTACGCCGATCTGCGGGGCGGCCAGGCCGACCCCCGGTGCGTCGTACATGGTTTCCGCCATGTCCTTGACCAGTTGTTGGATGGAATCGTTGATAACGGCGACGGGTGCCGACTTCTTTTTGAGTTCGGGATTGGGATAGGTGAGAATTGTACGGATCATAGACATCCTTGCGGCGTATTCGCTCTGCTCGGCGCCATCGTAGGGCGCTGCCTGAGTTGAGAGTTTAGAGATTCATCGACCATTCTGGCATCATATAAAATATAACGATACTATTTCAGGCGAAAAAAATCAATTTATCATCTTGGTCGATGGCACGGGAGGGAATATGACGGATTCGGTCAGTGGTATCAGCGGGGTGAAGGAAGCCGGCAGGAACAGCTCCCCGGGCGGGGGCGTCTTCAAAAAGGGGAAAGGGGCGGGGCACCGGAAGGAGCCGGAAGAGGACCGCATCGATATTTCCCGGGAGGCCAGTGAAAAGGCGTTGGAAGAAAAGGCGGGGAACGGTCCCTGAAGCGTTTTCGGCGCCCTTCCTAGCTGAAGAAGCCCTTGTCCCGGTTAAAGGCCGTCACGAAGGTTTCCAGGAGGAACGTCATCTCCTTCTCTTCGATGTTGAGCAGGATGGCGGGCGGCGTCTCGTGGAGGGGAAGCTCCTCCGGTTCGCGCACGCCCACTCCGACCCGGTGGCAGAAGAGATTTGCCAGGCCGACGACACTGGTCAGGCGCATCTGATAGGGGTCCTCGTCGTCGGCGAAATCAAAGGTGTGATGTTTCTGGACCGCCTGCATGAGGATCGTGGGGAAGTTCCACTTCTTGATGACCAGCGCCCCCACATCGGCATGGCTGTAAGGATAGACCTGTCGTTCGGCCTCCAGGAATGAAATCCGATCATTATAGCATTTCTGCATGACGGCCTGGAACTGCTGGCTGTCCATGGTATTCATGATGATCTTGCCGATATCATGGAACAACCCCCCCAGGAATGCCTCCTCCTCATTCACCAGCCGGGTTACGCCGGCAATGATGCGGGCGGCAAGGCCGGCGCCGAAGGAGTGTTCCCACAGCATCTTTTCGGTCAAACCGTAGGGTTTGTACACCTGTTTGACCGAGGCCGCCACCACGAGGCTCTTCAAGGTGCTGAAGCCTAAGATCATGATGGCGTGGGACAATGTCTGGATCTGACGCTGGCACCCGTAAAATGAGGAGTTGGAGATCTTCAGGACGCGGGCGGCAACGGCCGGGTCGGCCGCCACGATCTTGGCCAGCTCTTCCGATGTGGTGGTTTCGCTTCCGATCATCTGCATGACCTTGGTCGCAACCACCGGGATGGTGGGCAGGTCGCTGGCATTCATGATCAACGTCTCTAGCTCTTGATTCATCTCGCTGCTCCTTAATGCGTACCGGCTCGGGGGTGTGCGGTCGGCAGGCCTCACAGGGGGAGAATTATTGCATAAAAATGTAAATAATCAAAGATATTTGCCTAAATAATTGAATTTTGAACGGGCGCCATGTATAATCCGCTCCCAACACATCGATCTTGCCAAGGACAATCCAAGCACATGCCAATGATTCGCTCATATCTTGCCCTGCCCTGCGCGGTACTCATGCTGACCGGTTTCACCTGGGGGTTTGGGGCCGACAAATGCCCCAAGGCCCTGGAACTTACCGGGCAGTTGGGGGCGCTTCGCGATGAAGCCCAGGTGCGTCAGGCCGAGGCTGAGATCCTTTCCATCTGCCCCGACGGCGCCGCCGGTCATTACGTCACTGCCCTGCAGTTAGAGCGGGTCGGCAATCTGGATGGCGCGATTGCGGAGTATCGCAAGGCGCTGCAACTGGAACGGTCTTTCCCCTTGGCCAGCGGCAATCTGGGGCTCCTGTACGCCCAGAAAGGGATGAACGACGAGGCCTCGGTGGAGCTGGCCCGCGGCTTGGCGACGATTTCCAACCCCAAATACCATAAGGCCATGGCCCTGATCCTGGCGGAGCGCAAGGTTTACCCGCTGGCCATCTATCACTTCAATGAAGCGGGCCGCGAGCTGACCACGGACGCCAGTGTGTTCACCGGCCTGGCGGAGATTTACGTCGCCATCGGTCAACCGGCTAAGGCGCTGGAGGAGTATCGCCGGGCGCTCCAGGCCGATCCGAATTCCGAAAGGGCCCATATGGGCATTGCCGCCATCCATCTGGAGCGCAACGATCTGAACAAGGCGCTGGACGAACTCAAAAAGGGTTCGCTGTCCAGCCCGCAGAATCGCGAGATCCATCTGATGATGGCCGATATTTATACGAAAAAGGGCGATAGCAAACAGGCCGAGTATGAAAGACTCCTGGGGGGTAAGGGTAAGCCGGCCCCGGCCACTTCACCCGCCCCGGCCATCGTCCCGCGCCCGCTCGCTTCCCCGGCACCAGTTGTTGCCAAGCCGGTTGTCGCCCCCCGCCCCAAGGCAGAGCTGGAAAAGGCGATCGAAAGGTTGAAGGCGACCATCAAGGATCAACCCGATGCCGTGGCGTCGTACGAAGAACTCGGCAACCTGTACCGTGCCGCGGGTATGGACAACGAAGCCATTGCGGCCTATAAGGAAGCGGCCTACCGCAACAGCACCAGCAGTGACGTGTACCTCAATCTCGGTATTCTCTATGAAAAACAGGATATGCTGGACGAGGCGGTGGTCGCCTACAAACAGGCCGTGCAGGTCAAACCGCAGAACGCCGACGCCAGGCTGCGCCTGGCGGATATCTACCTGAACCGCGGGAGCAACGCCCCGGCGGTGGAGCAGTACGGCGAGTTTCTCAAGCTCAAGCCGAACAGTCCCGATATCCAGCTCAAATTGGCCCGTCTCTTTGCCCGCAACAAGGAAACGAATCTGGCCATCGAAGGGTATCTGGCGGTGCTGAAGCAGTCGCCCGACAACGTGGACGCAAACCGGGAAATCGCCGCCCTCTACAAGACCAAAAGCTTGAACGACAAGGCCATCGAGCATTACAAAAGGGTGCTGACGCAACAGAAAGACGACGTGGAAACGCGCAACGCCCTGGTGTCGCTCTACGTCAAGGACAAACGCTACGATGAAATCACCGACCTGCTCAAGGGCACGGCGGAACTCTTCCCCGATGACCCCAACAACCATTACAAGCTGGGCTTGATCTACGATTTCAAGAAAGACTACGACAACGCCATTGCCTGCTATAAACGGGCCCTGGCGCTGAAACCGGACCACGCCCGCTCTCTTAACGCGCTGGGACGCCTCTATCTGAAGACCGGCCGGCTCGCAGAGGCAAAAGTGGCACTCGAAGCGGCCAAAAAGGCCGATCCCTCCCTCGAAGAAGCCTCGGTGCTGTTGAACAATATCCGTGACGAGTTCAGCCCGGAACCGCGAAAAATCAGCAGCAAAATCGGCAGCAAGAGCAAGAAAATCAAGGCCAAAAAGACAAAGAAGACGAAAGCGTCCAAGAGCGGCAAGTCCACAAAAACGGAAAAGAGCAAAGCCAGGAAAAAACATTAGCACTCATGTTGCGTTCATCGGTTCGGCGGATTACGGGCAGTCCCGTTCCGCCGTTCCCGCCGCCGTACCCCTCACGCTCACGGCTGGACACAGATATGACTGAACTGAGCAGCGCGCTAGCCTACTTCCCCCGCACCATCCAGATATCCGCCCAATATTGGCGCGACCTCGACCTGGGAGCGCTTTCGCACCTCATCGCCATCCGCGGCATCCCCGCCGTCGTATTTTACCGCCAACTCGCCTTCAAGCTGAATCGCGGCAAAGCTCCCGCTGCGCCGCCGGTTTCCGCCGGCCATCTTGTCCTGTACGCCATGCTGCTCAAGGCCTACCGCCATATCATCGACGTCTATGGGGAGCGCGCAACACCGGGGGTGATGGTGGATGCCCTGCAACGCGGGGGGTATGATCCCGCCGGGGCTGGAACGGTGGCAACCCTGGAGCGTTTCGTGGCGCTCTTCCCGCCGGATGAGGTCCTGCAAGGCGCGCAGCAGAGCGACGAGTGGCTTGGTGCCGCCGGTGAAAGGGGGCGCCGCCTGGTCCTGCGGGAACTGCTGCTGCTCAGGCTGGCCGCCCAAAACCCGGCCCTCGACAGCTTTCGCCCTCTCCTCGACGACCGGGCCCTGGCGGATGCGACCGCATACCCGGCCATGGCCGCCGGCATGCAGACCGCCCTGAAACAGGGGCCCCTTCTGGCGGAGTTGCGCTGTACCCTGGGCGAGGCTTTGTGGGCGCCCATCGGTTCCGCTCCTACCTCGCTCGCCGGCCAACTGGACTTCATCCGCACCCAATGGGCCAAGCTGCTGCCGCCGGAACTGCTGGAAGAGGTGACGGTCGCCTTCGATATACTGCTGGAAGAGGAACGGGAGTGGGGCGGAACCGGAGAGCCGGGGCCACCGCCGGTTCTGGAGTTCGGCCGGGGCGGGCACGGGCAGGCCGGGGGGAGTTCGGTCTTCGGGGGCTATGATTACCCCGAGTACGAGCGATTCTCGCCGGATGCGGACTGGATGTCCAATGTGGTGCTGATGGCCAAGATGGTCTATGTCTGGCTCGACCAGCTCTCGAAACAGTACGGTTGGCCCATCACCCGCCTCGACCAGGTGCCGGACGGGGAGTTGGACCGGCTGGCGGCCGCCGGCATCACCGGACTCTGGCTGATCGGGGTGTGGGAACGTTCGCCGGCCTCCCAGCGTATCAAGCAGTTGTGCGGCAATGCCGATGCCATCGCCTCGGCCTATTCCCTGTACGATTACGAGATCGCCGCGGACCTGGGGGGATGGGATGCGCTGGGCAGCCTGCGGGAGCGGGCCGGCCGGCGGGGCATCCGCCTGGCCAGCGACATGGTCCCCAACCACACCGGCATCTATTCCCGCTGGGTCGTCCAGCACCCGGACTGGTTCGTCCAGACCGATTATCCCCCGTTCCCCACCTATCACTTCACTGGCGACGACCTGTCCCGTTCGGGCGACGCCTGCATCCAGATCGAGGACGGCTACTGGACCAAGACCGATGCCGCCGTGGTCTTCCGGCTGATCGAACGCGCCACCGGCCGCATCCGTTACATCTACCACGGCAACGACGGCACCAGCATCCCCTGGAACGACACGGCCCAGCTCAACTACCTGATTCCCGAGGTGCGGGAGGCGGTCATCCGGACCATCCTGCACGTAGCCCACAATTTTCCGATCATCCGTTTCGACGCCGCCATGACCTTGGCCAAGAAGCACTACCAGCGCCTCTGGTTCCCGATCCGCGGCCTGGGAGGCGGTATCCCGTCCCGGGCCGAACACGGCATGAGCCGGGAGGAGTTCGACGCCCTCTTTCCCGTGGAGTTCTGGCGCGAGGTGGTGGATCGGGTAGCGGCCGAGGCGCCGGGCACCCTGCTTTTGGCCGAGGCATTCTGGCTGATGGAGGGCTATTTCGTGCGGACCCTGGGGATGCACCGGGTCTACAACAGCGCCTTCATGAACATGCTCAAGATGGAGGAAAACGCCAAGTACCGCCAGACCATCAAGAATGTCCTGGAATTCAATCCCGAGGTGCTCAAGCGTTTCGTCAATTTCATGAACAACCCGGACGAAAAGACCGCCGTGGAGCAGTTCGGGGCCCAGGGCAAGTACTTCGGCGCCTGCGTGCTGCTGGCCACCATGCCGGGGTTGCCCATGCTCGGCCACGGCCAGATCGAGGGCTTCCACGAAAAGTACGGCATGGAGTACAAGCGGGCCTACTGGGACGAGGCGGTCGACGCGGGGCTGGTGCGCGGCCACGAAATGTGGATATTTCCGCTGCTGCGCCGGCGTTGGCTCTTCTCCGGCGCGGAGAACTTCGTGCTCTACGATTTCTACGCCGGCAACGCGGTTGACGAGAACGTCTTCGCCTATTCGAACCGGGTGGGCGAGCAGCGGGCGTTGGTCCTGTACCACAACCGGTACGCCAGTTGCGCGGGATGGATCAAGGATTCCGCCGCCTTTGCCGTCAAGACCGACGGCGATGCCACCGAACTGCGCCGGACGACACTGGGCGCCGCCCTCGGCGTTACGGCTGACGATCATCTCTATTACGCTTTCCGCGACCATACCCGGGGGCTGGAATATGTGCGTAGCGGCCGGGAACTGACGGAAAAGGGGCTCTATGTGGAGCTCGGCGAATACCAGTTCCATGTCTTCATGGATTTCCGCGAAATCCGCGACGATGGAGAGGGGAACTGGCGGAATCTCTGTGCGGCCCTGGGCGGCCGCGGCGTGGAAAACCTGGAGGACGAACTCAAACAGCAACGTTACGCCTCCCTGAATGCCGCCTTCCGGGCCCTGCTGCAACTGGTCCCGGTGCCCAGGGAGAGCGCTGTTCCGGCAAAGCCTGCCGATGTGGCCCGGGCTGCCCAGCGTTTCCTGGCGGTCCTGCATGCCCACCTGGCTGGGGGCGTGAGCGGGGCTGATGCCGTGTTGAAGACCATGGCCGTCTGGCACGAGTTCGTGACGGCCTTCACGGCGTTGAAACCGGCTGCCAAGGCCGCCCGGTCAGCGCATGCCGGGCTGGTGGAACTGTTGGATGCCCCTGCGGGCGCCCGGGTGCTGATGGGGTGGCTGCTCCTGCGGGATGCCGGGGCGGGATGCCTGGATACCTTCGGGCTCGATTGCACCCTGCGACGCGTGTTGGAGGAGGATTCGGACCGGGAGGGAGCGCAACGTGCCGCTCAACTCCTCGGAGCCTTGCTGGCAGGGGCCGCCCCGGATGGCTGCGGTCAGGGCAGGGTGCCAACGGCGGCCATGGCGAGAGCTTTTTCCTCCCCGGCCTGCCGCGACTTCATGCTGGTTCACGAAAGCGGCGGCGTCGAGTGGTTCAACAAGGAGCGCTTTGAGGAACTGGCCGCATGGCTCACCGTGGCCGGCCTGGTGGCATTGGCGCTGCAACGGCCGGCCAGCCGCACCGTCTCGGCGTGGTTGGCCGCGGCCGGCCGGGAACGGGAGGCCTGTATCGCCCTGGCCGCCCATGCCGGCTACCGCAGCAACCTGTTCCAGCAGCTATTGGAACCGACGTTGAAGGCCAACGTTGGAACTCCAGCGAAAAAGGGCAAGGGAAAGGGCACGGATGCTCAAGGCGACGCTCGAGCGCATACGGCAAAAACATCGGACGACACGCTACCCCGCTGAACCGGCGTCCCTGCCGGAGCTGTTCCGGGGGTATCCGCAGCTCGACCCGGCCAGGTGCCCGCCCGGCTGCACCTGCTGCACCGAGGCCTGCCCGGTGGCTGCCATCTACCACGCCAACGGTCTGGCCGTGGACTTGGGCAAATGCCTCTTCTGCCCCGAATGCGAACAAGCCTGCCCCACCGGCGCGGTGCGCTTCACCGCCGACGAAAAGCTGGCCACGTCGGAACGTGAGGACCTGGTGGTCCGGGAGGGGGAAGAACGCCGGCTGGCCCATGATCTGGGCAAGGAGTTGGTGTCCCTGTACGGACGCTCCTTCAAGCTGCGGGAGGTGAGCGCCGGCGGCTGCGGCGCCTGCGAGGCCGACACCAATGTCCTCTCCACGGTCGGGTACGACCTGGGGCGCTTCGGTATCCAGTTCGTGGCCTCGCCGCGCCATGCCGACGGCATGTTCGTCACCGGGCCGGTCACGGAAAACATGCGCAGCGCCCTGCTCAAGACCTGGGAGGCGATCCCCGGCCCCAAGGTGCTCATCGCCGCCGGGGCCTGCGCCATCGATGGCGGCCCGTTCCACGGACACCACGAGGTGCATGACGGTGTCGATACCTTTCTGCCGGTGGATCTCTACATCCCCGGCTGCCCGCCCCATCCCCTGACCATCCTGGACGGGTTGCTGCGGCTGTTGGGGAGGAGATAGACCGATGAAGCAGACGACGATAGACGGTATTGCCCTGAATCTGGCCTCGCCCGTGAGCCTGGCCCTGAAGTGGGTGGGGCAGGAGGAGTTGCTCACCCAGCTTTTGGCGGCCTGGATGGTGATCGACGCCCGGGACATCCCCTTCAATCCCCGCCTGGTGGGCAGGCCGGGGGTGGGGAAGACCACCCTGGCCTATGCCGCGGCCCAGCGCCTGGGGCGGCCGGTCTATCTCTACCAGGCCACCATGGACACCCGGCCCGAGGACCTGATCATCTCGCCGGTGATCAGCCCGGACGGGAAGATCCAGTACGCCGCCTCGTCCCTGGTTTCGGCGATGCTCGCCGGCGGGGTGCTGATCCTGGACGAGGGGAACCGCATGAGCGAGAAGGCCTGGGCCTCCCTGGCGCCGCTGTTGGACGACCGCCGCTACGTGGAGTCCATCGTCACCGGCCTGCGCATCCCGGCAGCCCGGGATTTCCGCATCGTCGTCACCATGAACGAGGACTCCTCCACCTTCGAGGTGCCGGAATACATCCACTCCCGGCTCCAGCCCCAGATCTACATCGACTTTCCGGCTGCCGACGAGGAGTTGCTGATCCTCAGGGAGAACCTCCCCTTCAGCAGCGGCCGCATCCTGCAGTATGTGGTGGATTTCCTGCAGCGCGCCCATGCCGCCGATGAAGCGTACTCCGTGCGGGACGGCATCAATATCGCCCGCTATGCCCTCAAGATGATGCGCGTGCAAGGGACGGAGGCGGTCGAACTGCTCCACTTGGCCGTGGAACGGGTGCTGGGGGACGAGGCCCTGGAGTATCTGAAATAGAACCTGAAACCGTGACGCCTCCATGCCTTCGTTGGTCCGAAAGGCCTCTGCCCTTGCCCTTGAGAAGGTGCGCACCAGGCCGGCGGAGGACCGATGAAGCGAGTGGTTTGACGCGGCAGGGCGGCGGGCAGGCCCCGGCTCTTCCGGACACTGCGGCATTCCGGCGTCACGGTTTCAGGTAAGAGAGTCCTGACCTATGACCAGCCGCCTCCACCTGGAAACCTTCGGTCCCGTCCACGCCCTGCCCATACTGCATTACCGCATGGAGTTCGCCCACCTGGTGCGCCAGACCGTCCAAGAGATCCGGCCCGACTGCATCGCCGTCGAACTCCCCGCCACCCTGGAGGAACGTTTTCTCCAGGCGGTACGCAGACTGCCCCAGGTCTCGGTCGTCTCTTACGATACTATCCCCCGTTCCGCTTCCACCGCCGCCCAAAATCGAACCCTCCATCTGCTGGTGGAACCGGCCGACCCGCTGGCGGAGGCCGCCCGCTGTGCCCTGGAACAGGCGATCCCGCTCCACCTGGTGGATGTCGACCTGGACGACTACCCGGCGGTGCAAGAATTTCTGCCCGATTCCTATGCCGTTCAGCGCCTCGGCCTGGCCGACTATTATCGGGAATACTGCCGTGCCACAGAGGGGGCGGTGCCGGGCCGCGAGGATCTCCGCCGCGAACAGGGGATGGCGTTTCGGCTGCAACGGCTGGCGGAGCGCCATGAACGCATCCTGTTCGTGGGGGGGATGGCCCATGTGGGGCGGATCAGGGAGTTCTACGGGCAGGCGCGCACTGAACCGCTGGGCAGGGTGCGCCGCCATGATGTCCGCATTTTCAACCTCCATCCCGACTCCTGCGGAGAGGTCATGGGCGAGTTCCCCTTTGCCTCGGCCATCTACGAGATGCGCCGTAACGGTCCGCCACCGGAGCGGAAAGACGCGGCGCCCTCCCTGCGGCGGCGTTTTAACGCCCTGGAGTTGATCGCGGGGGGGAAGCAGGCCATTCCCGAACAGGAGGTCATGCGGGCGGCCGTGGAAAGCAGCGCTGGAAAAGTAGGGGCGAGCGGGGAGATGCCGGACCGGCAGCGCATCCATCTGCGCCTGTTCGAGCAGGCCGCCCGGCACTACCGGCAGGAAACGGGAGAACAACTCCACTACTGGCAGAAACGGGCCTTCTTTCGTTTCTGTCGCAACTATGCCGCCCTTTCGGGACAGTTGCTCCCGGACCTCTTCCAGCTCCTGACCGCTGCCCGGGGGTGCGTGGACGACAACTTCGCCTACGCTTTCTGGCGCTTGGCCGGATGTTACCCCTGGCAACGGGAGGAGGCGGAGATTCCGGTGGTGCGCCTGCGGGTCGAGGACCTGTGGGACCAGAGCCGCACGATCCGTTTTCGTCCCCGCAAACAGTCGGACAAGGGACGCTCCGGTTTGCGCTTCCTCAAACGGAAACGGGAACAGCGGCCGGGCGAATGGCTGGAGGGATTCGACGACGGTTCGATCTGTTCCTGGCCGCCCGAGGACATCGTCATCGAAGACTACGGCAAGTTTCTGCGGCGGACCGGGATACGGCAGCTTTCCGAGGAGCAGAGCCGGGTGGAACCCCTGAGCACTTCGCTGCTGGACGGCATCGACCTGCGCGAAACGATCCGTAATCAGCCCCACGACGGCCGCATCTACGTGTGGGAGCGGATGCGGATCAAAGGCGGCGTGGGCAGCGTGGTGGTCATCTTCGACGAAGATCGCCGCAACCGCTACCCTTTTGCCATGACCTGGCTGGGAGAGCACGAACAGGAATCCGACATGGCCTTTTACGCCACCGAACCGGGAGACAACGTGAGCGGGCCGGGCATCTGCCGTTGCGAGTACGGCGGGCTGCTGCTCTCCTATCCGCCGCGTCGGATGCGGGATGTGTGGCAGGACCCATCATACCGGGGGTGGGGGACCAAGGCCGAAATCCTCCTCATGGCCGCCCTCGATTATTCGCCGGACCCCCATGTGGTCTATGCGGCGGCCCGTCCGCCGCGCAGCATCTTCAAGCGCATAGCGGCCGGCATGGGAAAGAAGATTGTCTACATCCCCCTGGGGAGCCTGTCTCCTCCCGCGTTGAAACGGATCAGGGTGATGCACCTGCTGTTTGGACATGACAAACGGGAGATCGCAAAGGACTACATCTGGTAGCGGGTGGGGCGGACAATAAAAAAGCCCCCCGAAGTCTTCAGACCTCGGGGGGCTTTTTATTGGTCAAAAAGCGGTTATTCGAACGGGTTGCGCAGGATGATGGTCTGGTCGCGGCGCGGACCGACGGAAACCAGCACGATCGGGCAGCCGGCCAGTTCTTCCAGGCGCTTGACGTAATCGCGGGCCTTCTGCGGCAGGTCTTCGTAGGTCTGGGCCCCGGTAATATCGCTCTTCCAGCCGGGCAGTTCCTCGTAGACCGGCTGGCACTGCTCGAAGAGTTCCAGGCTTGCGGGCAAGGTTTCCAGGGTCCTGCCGTTGCAGGTGTAGCCGGTGCAGATCTTGACGGTGTCGAAATCGGAGAGCACATCCAGCTTGGTCAGGGCAATGCCGGTCAAGCCGTTGACCCGCACGGCATAACGGACCACCATGGCGTCAAACCAGCCGCAGCGCCGCGGCCGGCCGGTGGTGGCGCCGAATTCCCCGCCGTCCTGGCGCAGCTGCTCGCCGGTCGCGTCCAGCAGTTCGGTCGGGAAGGGGCCGCTCCCCACGCGGGTGACATAGGCCTTGGAGATGCCGATGATCTCGTGGATATCACGCGGGCTGACACCGGAGCCGGTACAGGCGCCGCCGGCGCAGGTGGATGACGAGGTGACGTAGGGGTAGGTGCCGTGGTCCACGTCCAGGAGCGTCCCCTGTGCCCCTTCGAAGAGCGCCTTCTTGCCTGCCTTCAGATCCTTGCTGAGGACCAGCGAGGTGTCGGCGACGTACTTTTTCAACACCTCGGCATAGCCGCTGTATTCGGCCAGGATGGCATCGAAGTCGCAGGGCGCCTCGCCCAGCAGTTTCTCCAGGATGACGTTTTTTTCGGTCAGTACCTCCCGCAGCTTGCGGGTGAAGATGTCCTTGTCAAGCAGGTCCATCAGGCGGATGCCGCGCCGGCCGATCTTGTCCTCGTAGCAGGGACCGATGCCCCGGCCGGTGGTGCCGATCTTCTTGTCGCCGCTTTTGGCCTCACGGGCGATGTCGATCTGTTTGTGGTAGGGCATGATGATGTGCAGCGATTCGGAGAGCAGCAGGCAGGAATCGTCGCTGATCCGGCCGGACTCCTTCAGCTTCGTGATCTCCCGGATGAATACCTCCGGGTCCAGCACCACCCCGTTGCCGATGATGCAGCGCTTGCCCTCGTGCAGTATGCCCGAGGGGATCAGGTGCAGGACCACCTTTTCGCTCCCCACCACCAGGGTGTGACCGGCGTTGTTGCCCCCCTGGTAGCGTACGATGTCATCGGCGTGCTCTGTGTAGATATCGACAACTTTGCCCTTGCCTTCATCGCCCCATTGGGCTCCTACGACTACAACGTTTGCCATGTCTCGTGGTCTCCCTATGAAGGTTGTTGAAAAACAGCCATCTCGCCGCCATCCTCGAACGCCCTTTTGTGCGGCGTAGCGCCCCTCATCCTATCCTTCTCCCCAAGGGAGAAGGGATACCGTTACCCTCTCCCTCCGGGAGAGGGTGGCCAAAGGCCGGGTGAGGGCCTCCGCGGGGCTTATCTCGCGGGTGCGACGATCCGACTATTTTTGAACAACCTTAGTTTTCAATAGCCTGCTGGTTTTCTTCAATAAAAGTAACAAGATTTTCGTTCAGTAGCATTTCCCTGGTGATTTTGAACCGTTTGCCGTCACGGACACGCACGGCGGTATAGGTGTCGTTGCCGCACGCTTCATCGCCAACGATAAGCATGCTGCGGATATTCATGCGTCGGGCATAGGTCAGAGAGTCTTCGTACTCCCTGCGGATGATGTCCCGTGCGGCGGTGTAACCGCGGGAACGGAGCATGCGCGCCACCTCCAGTACCTCGCGCCGGTCGTCCCGGCTGTTGAACAACAGGAAGTCACGGGCCGTGCTGGCCTCAACGTCGGGCCGCCGTTCCAGCGCCTGGAGCAGGCTGAGCACGTTAAAGGTGAAGCCGGTGGCCGGGGCGGCGAAACCATAACGGGCCGTCAGGTTGTCGTAACGGCCGCCGCTGCAGACCGGTTCGCCCAGGCCGGTGACAAATCCTTCGAAGGTGATGCCGGTGTGATAGCCCAGCCCACGGATCTCTCCCAGGTCTATGGTCAGATGGTCGCTGACCCCGTGGATATCCAGGATAGCCAACACCTGGCGCAGGTTCGCAAGCGCCGCGCGGGAACGCTGGTTGACCACCACTTTCTCTGCCTCCGCCACTACTTCGCGCCCGCCGAAAAGGCGCGGCAGGGCAGCGATCTCACGATGTGATGTTTCCGTAACCGTGCTGGCGGCCAGTATTTTCGAAACGGCCGACACATCCTTGCGCGCGATGGCCTCCTGCAATTCCCGCAGCGGCTGGCCGTCCAGGCCGGAGGCGGCCATGATCCCGCGGCAGAACTCCACCTGCCCCAGGTCGATCTTGAAGTTGTCGAAGCCGAGTTGCTGCATGGCCTCGATCGCCATGGTCACCATTTCAGCATCCGCCTCGGGCGAGTCGAGGCCGATCAGTTCCACCCCCGACTGAAAGAGCTCCCGGCTGCGGCCGGTCTGGCTTTCGGTCTGACGCAGGACACGCCCGTTGTAGCTGATGCGGTGGGGCAGGGGCCACCCGGACAGGCGGGTCGCCACGATGCGGGCGATCTGCGGCGTAATGTCCGGCGGGAAAGCCAGCAGGCGCCCGGTTTGACGGTCGTCGAAACGGTAGGTCTTGCCCCTCAGCTCCTCTCCCATGCCGATGGTCAGCACATCCTCGTATTCCAGCTTGGGGGGGATGATGCGCCGAAACCCCCATAGCTCGAAGACGTGGCGGATCTTCGCTTCGATGAAACCGATCTTGGCGGCGGCGTCGGGCAGGAAGTCGCTGACGCCGCGGGGGAGTGAAATGTCGGGTGATAATATGGTCATGTAGATCTATTCCTGAAAAGGATTGTCTTTCACACGCCCGGTCAGCGACGAGTACAAAGAATTCGGACCGGGAAGCCGTCCAAGGAGGAGAACGGCTTCCCGGTCCGTGTTGCCTGGGGCCGGGTGGGTGGGCTATTCCACCTTCTTGATCGCCAGTGATGACGCCCCGCGGGTGGTTATCCCGGGGCGCTGCACGGTTTGCAGGATCAAAAGCTCGTTACGGGCCTCGTCGAAATAATAGTCGGGCATGTAATTCTGGGTATCGCGGGTACGCCACTTTTCTTCCAGGGTCGAGCCATTCCAAGCCATGCAGTAGACCGTGCCCTTCTTATAGGCCCGGGCATTGCCCAGCACCCAGAACCCGTCGTTCTTGCCCACCAGGATAAGGCCTCCGGCGGTTACCTGAATACGCATGTTCATGAATATCCAGCGATATTTATCCCCGGTTACGCGGGCGTTGACCGTGGTGTCCTCTTTCTGGAAATACAGCTCCGAACCGCCGAACCTGTCGTTACTGCGCCAGAGCTCTTTCCGGTCCTGGTCGTATACGATCAGGTAACCATCCGAGTTGATGACGACAGTAAACATCTTGCCGTCCTGGTCGCGGAATTGGTTGAAGGAGTAGATGTCGCCGAAGCGCGGCATCTTGATGGGGTTTTTCAGGGAAATCTCGTTGCCGGAGCGGGTCGCCTCGAATACCTCGCCGTAGAAATCGGCATCGCGGCCCATTGCCTGGGCATAGAGCTTTTTCGGCCCGCCGGCCAAGCTGAAGGTGCGGAAGAAGTAGGACAGGTCTTCGGCAAGCTTCACCAGCTTGTCCCCCTGTACCTGCCAGACCTGGGAGGCGAGTTCGTCGCCGCGAATGAGCGTCACGTAGATCTCAAGGCCCTTGCTGCCGGTGATCGTATCCAGGGAGAGAATCTTCTCGGAGCTCCTGAATTCCGTCTCCGCGACCAGTTTCATGGTGCCGCCCTTGCGATAGTAGGAGAGGCGGCGGTCCTCGGCCAGAAATACCTCGCGGCTGCCGTCGGGCAGGGTATCCCCCAGGGCCACCAGATTGGCGGCACCGGTGAGGCGTTTGCTCTGCCAGCCGCCGGTGTTCCCCTGCTCCGTTTCCTTGGGTTTGATGAACTCACCGACCGGGGCCACGCTGACCTGTTCTTTTTTGATGATATCGGACTTTGGCGCAGCAAGCGGTGTCTGAGTGGCTGCGGTGACTGCTGCTGCAACCCCGGGAATGGCGGCCACGGGAGCGCCGGGTGCCGGTTGCCCGCTGAAATAAACCTTGTCCAGTTCGGCGGCCAGTTTTTCCGCCAGTTTTCCCACCGACGGGATCAGTTCCTCGCTGCTGTCGCCCTGGATGTAGGCGCGGGTCAGGGTCTTGCCGGCGCTCGTCCTGGCCATGGCATCCATGCTGAAGACCTTGCCCAGAACGATATAGGTCCCGCTCACCACGGCATCGGCCTCGGCCGCGCTGCCGACGGCTATGATCTTGTCGCTGTTCAGGCGTGCGGCCAGCAGGGCCTGGAGAGTGGCTTTCATCTCATCTTTGTTCGGCACGCCGATGGCGTTCATGTCGGCCACGAACACCCGCACCTGGGCTGCAAAAGCCGGCAGTGCCACCAGCGGAAGGGATAGCACGGCAAGCAGTACGATCAGTTTTTTCATGGTTTCTCCTCAGCCTGTTTCGGGGAACATTTGTTTCGGGACGGTCTAGTTAGCATTGAAATGATGAAGAACAATAGGCCGTGGGATTATCGCAAAATAGGCCGGACATGTCAAAAAAAAAGGGCGGGATTGCTCCCGCCCTCAAGGGTTTATTACAGATGAAACGGTTTAGAATGCGTAGCTCAGCACAATGCGTGCGGTGTAGGGGTTGTCGGGATCGGCCGCGCCGGTAGTGCCGGCTTTGTACACCGAGTTCTTGTAGTAGCCGCCCAGGATAACGTAGGCGGCCTGGAGTTTGGCGGTCAGGTTGTCGTACATTTTGTAGCCGGTTTCCACGTTAATTTCCGTACCCTGGAAGTTGCTTGCATTTTGGAAGGAGCCGCTGGTGATGCTTTTGTCGGTCGGCTTCAGGGCGTTGTTGTGAGCGGCCCAGAGGAAGCCGACATTCGTGTTGACATAGGCCTTGGGGGTGATGGAAAGGTCGTAACCAAGGGTGTAGAGGTACATGCCCTGGGCATTGACCGGATTGGTACCGTTGCCGGTGTTGTAGGCGATACCATAGTCGGACGTGGTGCCCTGGCTGAGGGCGTTGCGGTTGAGGAGCATCATGCCGGATTCGTTGTAGGAACAGGTGCCGTTGCCGCCAGCGTTGTTCCATACGGCTGTCCCGTTCGAGGTCGCGCCCTGGGTCTGGGTGGTGCCGACCCAGCCGGTCAGGTGTTTGCCGGGATTGCTGCCGTTGCCGGAGGTGAAGAGCAGGGCGCTGTGCAGGGTGCCGGGGCCGACGGCGGCCTTGGCGGCTACGTTGTAGGCCAGGGAGTTCAGGTAGGCGCTATCGGCAGAGCCGTTGATGCTCCTGACAACCCCGCCCTGGTAGGCAGCAAAGCCGCTCAGGGCCACGGGACCGACCTTGGCGTCGCCGTAGAGTCCGACGACATGCACCAGGAGGTCGCTGGCGGTGACGGGGACCGCGGTAGTATTGAGGTTGGTGTTGCGGCCATCCTCATAGACGTAATAGTCGAGGCCGATGTTTGCATCCTTGTTGAGGGCGTACTTGAATTCAAGGGCGCCGATATTCAGGTCCTGGTTGCCGAGGATGCCGCTTTTTGAGACGCCGTTGGTGGTGCCGCTGACGTTGGTGCCGGTGCTGGAGTTGGTGGTCAGGCTGCCGCCGAAGGCGCCGTCATAACCGCGGAAATAGCCGGCAACAACGGTAGCGTTGTCCATCTTGGTCGAGGTGACGACGCCGGCTGCGTCAAAATCGGCGAAGATCCCTTTGAGGTTGTCCTTGAAGGGCTGGACGCCGGCAATGACCGTGGTGGGGGTGGACGGTATCTTGAACTGCAGATAGACCCATTTGGTTTCCAGGTTGACGGCGTCGGATTCCAGGGCGGCGCCGCTGTTGCGGTATGTATTTCCCTGAGCCCTGTCGCCCCAGACGGAGTCGATCTCGAAACCGGTCACCAGTTTCAGGTCGTCATTGGCTTTGGCGGTGTAGAACAGGCGGGCGCGCTGCTCGAAATAGTTGTTGGTTTTCAGGTTTGCCGTCGTATTGCCCGAAACGCCTGTACCCGTAGTGGTGGTGCTGGCGGAGGGGAGAATGATGCCGCCGCCACCCTGCTCATAGTTGGACAGGAAGTATTTCAGGGTGTAGCTGCCGTGGAATTCGTTCTCGAATGCCATTGCCGGCACAGCGGCCATGGCGCCGAGGGCGCTTGCTGCTGCAACTGCCAAAATCCTTTTTTTGATACTCATGTGTGCCTCCTTCAATTTTTATTACATGCTTGATACTACTGCTGGCTGCAAACAGATCGGTTTCGTTTTCGATGAATCACCACCCTTCATTGCGAAATTGGGCATCGGGCAACGTATTACGGCTGTGAAATCATGGCTGTAAAAACACAAATACCTCCAAGCCTCCTGTCTGAGACAGGTTGCCTGGAGGTAATAGAAGACCTTCGCGCTTTTTTCGATGATTCTCCGAAACGGTTCACAGTGTCATTCGCTCCCTTGGTCGTTGTCGCTTGAAGTGGCAAAAGTGACAATAAAACAACAGGATAGCTATTTTGGCGGATCGTCTGTTTCAGGATATGTTCTAAAAAGTTGTGCAAAATATACAATAAATAAAACCGAAGTCAAGCAAAAAGTGGTTTCCACGGGGCTTCGCGGCCCTTGGACCGTGCCGCGAACGTGGTTGTCAAGAGCCTTGTTTCATGCTACAAAAACAGTCCTCGCAAGGACTAATTTCTCTGTAGTGGAGCATGGTGTCATGAAAATATCGGTTGCCGAGGTTGAGTATGTGGCCCGTTTGGCCCGTCTGGAGTTGAACAAGGCTGAAACGGACCTTTTTGCCGGACAGATGGATGCGATTCTCGGCTATGTGGAAAAGTTGAATGAACTCGACACCGCCGATATCCGTCCCACCTCCCATGCCGTTCCGGTGGAAAACGCTTTCCGCGAGGATGCAACCAGTCCTTCTCTTGGCGTCGCGAAGGCCCTTGCCAATGCTCCGGACAGGGCCGACAGCTTCTACCGCGTACCGAAGGTCATCGAATGATGCTGCCCGCTCCCCGCACGGTTCACAGGACATAAGGTGCACACCATACGCTGCAAAATTGGAGATGGGGTTGCCGTAATGTTTCGTTTGCGTTACATGCGGGGTTGTTGTTGAGAAACGATTTGAATCGGAGATGCTATTCACATGGATATTTTTGAACTTACCATACATGAACTGCACAGGAAGCTGAATGCGCGGGAGCTGTCCTCCGCCGAAGCGACCCGGGCCATGCTGGAGCGCATTGAGTCGGTTGAGCCCCGTGTCGGTTCATTCATCACCCGGACCCCCGAGTCGGCCCTGGCCGAAGCGGCGGCCGCCGACCGGCGCATCGCTTCCGGAGATGCCCACATCCTCACGGGGATTCCCCTGGCCCTCAAGGACATCTTTCTGACCGAGGGTATCCGCACCACCTGCGGTTCGCGCATGCTCCATAACTTTATCCCCCCCTACAGCGCCACCGCCTGGGAGCGGCTGCGCGATTGCGGGTCCGTTTTGCTGGGCAAGCTCAACCAGGACGAATTCGCCATGGGATCATCCAACGAATCCAGCGCCTTTGGCGTTACCCGCAACCCCTGGGATACCGCCCGCATCCCGGGCGGGTCGTCCGGCGGCTCGGCGGCGGCCATTGCCGCCCGGCAGGCAACGGCGACCCTGGGCACCGATACCGGCGGCTCCATTCGTCAGCCATCCTCCCACTGCGGCTGCGTCGGCCTCAAGCCCACCTATGGCCGCGTCTCGCGCTACGGCGTAATCGCGTTCGCGTCCTCCCTTGACCAGGTGGGCCCGATCACGCGTGACGTAACCGATTGCGCCATCATGCTGGGGGCGGTCGCCGGCTACGACTCCAAGGATTCCACCAGTGTCAATACGCCGGTTCCCGATTACACGGCTGCCTTGACCGGCGACATCAAGGGCCTGAGGATCGGCCTGCCCAAGGAGTACTATATCGACGGCCTCGACCGGGACGTTCAGGCGGCCATGGACCGGGCCATCGAGACCTATCGCCGGCTGGGGGCGGAATTCGTCGACATATCCCTGCCCCACACCGACTATGCCGTGGCGACCTATTATCTGATCGCCACTGCCGAGGCCAGCTCCAATCTGGCCCGTTACGACGGCGTCCGTTTCGGGCATCGCAGCGAACAGGCCGAAGGGCTGATCGACATGATGACCAAAAGCCGTAGCGAGGGGTTCGGGGCCGAGGTCAAGCGCCGCATCATGCTGGGCACCTACGCCCTCTCCTCCGGTTACTACGACGCTTATTACGTCAAGGCCCAGAAGGTGCGCACGCTGATCATGGGCGATTTCACCCGCGCCTTCGAGAATGTGGATGCGATCCTGACCCCGGTGGCCCCGACGCCGGCCTTCAAGATCGGCGAGATGGTCGATGACCCGTTGCAGATGTACCTGTCGGATATCTTCACCATCCCGGTCAACCTGGCCGGTACCTGCGCCATGTCCGTGCCGGCCGGTTTCTCCGCTTCCGGCCTCCCCATCGGCCTGCAACTGATCGGCAAGCCCTTTGGCGAGGAGACCATCCTGCGCGCGGGCCACGCCTTCGAGCAGGCAACGGAGTGGCATACGAGGAAGGCGGAGATTTAATTTTAAAATCTGCCACGGAGACACAGAGACACGGAGAAAATCTTTGTGTATCTTCGAGAAACAACCCCTTTTCATGGTCACGGTTGCTTTTCTCGATGAAATCTCTGTGAACCTCTGTGTCTCCGTGTCTCTGTGGCAGGTTTATTTATATGCTTGAGCGTTTCAACTTAGTTTTTTGGAGCCACTACCTATGAAATTTCAGCCTGTTATCGGCCTTGAGGTCCATGCCCAGCTCAAAACCGGGTCAAAGATATTCTGCGGCTGTTCCACGACCTTCGGTTCCGAGCCCAACTCCCAGACCTGCCCCGTCTGCCTGGGGCTGCCGGGTGCCTTGCCGGTGCTCAACAAGAAGGTGGTCGAGTTCGCCATCAAGGCCGGGCTGGCCACCAATTGCACTATCGCCCATCATAGCGTCTTTGCCCGCAAGAACTATTTTTATCCCGACCTCCCCAAGGGATACCAGATCAGCCAGTTCGAGGATCCGATCTGCCGCAAGGGGTGGCTCGATATCCAGTTGGAAGGGCAGGGGCCCAAGCGTATCGGCATCACCCGTATCCACATGGAAGAGGATGCGGGCAAGCTGGTGCATGGCGACGTCCCCGGCCTGGAGAACGGCTCCGGGGTTGACCTGAACCGGGCCTGCACGCCGCTTCTGGAGATCGTTTCCGAACCGGATTTGCGCTCATCGGATGAAGCGGTGGCCTATCTGAAACAGTTGCACCGGATCGTGACCTGGCTGGGGATCTGTGACGGCAACATGGAAGAGGGAAGTTTCCGCTGCGATGCGAACGTCTCGGTCATGCCGGTCGGTTCCGATACCCTCGGCACCCGGGCCGAGATCAAGAACGTCAACTCGTTCAAATTCGTCAAACAGGCCATCGAGTATGAGATCCAGCGCCAGATCGACCTGATCGAGGACGGGGACAGTGTGGTTCAGGAAACGCGCCTGTTTGACCCGAACAGCGGGGCGACCCGCTCCATGCGCAGCAAGGAAGAGGCCCACGACTACCGTTATTTTCCCGATCCCGACCTGGTGCCGTTGGTAATCGACGCCGATTGGGTACAGCGTGCGCAAAAGGCATTGCCGGAACTCCCCGAGCATCGGCAGCAGCGTTTCATCACCGAGATGGGGTTGTCGGAGTACGATGCGGAGGTTCTCACCGCCAGCCACGAACTGGCCGATTACTTTGAAGAGTGCGTGGCCTTTCACCACAACGCCAAGGCCGTATCCAACTGGTTGATGGGCGAGGTGACCCGGGCGCTCAACGATTCGGGAACTGCCATCGCGGCATGTCCCGTCATCCCGCGCCAATTGTCCGAACTGATCAAGTTGATCGACAGTGGCGCCATTTCCGGCAAGATAGCCAAGACGGTCTTTGAGGAGATGTGGAAAAACGGCGGAGACCCCAAGTCGATCGTGGAAAAACAGGGATTGGCCCAGGTCTCCGACAGCGGAGCGATTGAAGCCATTATCGATGAGATCATTGCCGCCAATGCCGCCCAGGTGGAAGAGTTCCGGGGGGGCAAGGAAAAGGTGTTCGGCTTCTTTGTCGGGCAGGTCATGAAGGCCAGCAAGGGCAAGGCTAACCCTGCGGTGGTGAACGAGCTTTTATTGGCCAAACTCAAAGGCTAATACCCGGTAGCCGTCACGGATGGTTTTGCGCCGCACCTCGCTGTTTATGTACCCGATTTGCCGCCCACGAGTGCAATGGAGGCCACAATGAGTAATGCTAAGGTGATGATCGTCGATGACGCCCTTTTCATGCGCAAGAATCTCGGCACAATCCTGAGAGACAAGGGCTATACCGTGGTGGCCGAGGCGGCCAGCGGCATAGAGACCATGAAAAAACTCCACGACTGCGATCCGGACATCGTGTTCCTGGATATCATCCTGCCCGACGCCAATGGGATGCAACTGTTGGATTTTATTAGAAATATTAAGCCGCAGGTCAAGGTGATCCTCTGCTCGGCCATCGGCCAGGAGGCGATCGTGAAGAAGGGATTGGAGTCGGGCGCCAGTTTTTTTGTCCAGAAGCCCTTCAACCCGGAAAAGATTGCGGAAGCGCTGGAAAACCTGGGGGAGTGACCCATGGATATGTCCCAATACCGGGATTTGTTCGTCTCAGAATCCAAGGGGCACATCCAGGTATTCAATGAGCTGATTGTCGTGCTTGAGGAGAGCGCCGCCGACCAAGCCGCCATCGACGAGTTGTTCCGCCATGCCCATTCACTCAAGGGAATGGCGGCAACCATGCAGTACCAAGCCATCGCCGACCTTGCCCATCGCATGGAAGACCTTTTGGGCAAGGTGCGGAGCGGAGCGTTCGGCTTCAGCCCGGGCCTGGCCGACCTCCTGCTGGAAGGGAGCGACGCCCTCGCCGCAATGGTCTCGGCAATCGAAGCCGATGACGAGCGCTTGCCGGATGCCGCCGACCTGATCAATCGCTTGGCCGGTTTCGACGCTGCCGGCAATCCGCCTCCCCCCCCACAGCCGGTCGCCGCCGCAGATGCCGCACCCGGCATCGATGATCGCGATCAGGCCGGCACGGTCCCGGATCACCAACCCCGGCACACCGATTCCTTCAAAAGCGTCCGCGTCAGGACCGAAACCCTGGACCGGCTGGTCAACATCACCGGTGAGTTGCTCACAACACGTTACCGTCTGGCCGACCGCGCGCTGCACTGCGAGGGCGCACAACTCGAAGAGCCGCTCAACCGGCTTTCCATGCTGTTGCGGGAACTGCGGGACGAGGTGTTCCAGGCCCGCATGCTCCCTTTCTCCTTTGTTGCCGATCGTTTCCCCCGGCTGGTGCGCGACCTGTCCCGCCGGCAGGGCAAGGAGATCCTCTTTCAGGTGGAGGGGAAGGAGATCGAGTTGGATCGGGGGGTTCTCGAGGAGATAAGCGAACCGTTGGTGCATATCCTGCGCAACGCCGTCGACCACGGCATGGAAACGCCCGAAGAGCGGGTCGCTGCCGGCAAGCCCGGCATCGGCACGATTCGCATCGTCGTCACCCGCGACAAGGATTGCGTGAATATTGTCGTTGCCGACGACGGGCGGGGCATGGCCCCCGACAGACTCGCCGACAAGGCGGTGGAAAAGGGGATGATCAGCCGGGAACATGCCGATGCCCTGACGCGGCATGAGGCGTTCATGCTGATCTGTGCCCCCGGTTTTTCCACGGCTGAAACCGTGAGCGACATCTCGGGCCGGGGCGTTGGCATGGATGCCGTCAAGGTTGCTGTGCACGCCTTGGGGGGAGGGCTCGTCATCGAATCGGAGATGGGGCGGGGAAGCCGTTTCCTGCTGAGGCTCCCCATTTCGGTCTCGATCATTCACGCCCTCCTGGTGGAGTGCGGCCCCCTGACGGTCTCCTTTCCGGTCAATGCCGTCAACCGCACCATTGAACTCGGGCGTGAGGAGATATTCGAGGAGCGGGAACAGTTCTTTTTCATGCTCGACGGCAGGCAGGTGCCTCTCAGAAGTCTCAACCGTCTGCTCGGGCAAGCGCCGGCACCCGATGCACGGGCGTTCGTCCCGACGGTCGTGATCGAAATGGGTGACACGATGGTGGGGCTGGCTGCGGATCGTCTGCTCGGCCAGAGAGAGATCTTCGTGAAGCCGCTCGGTATTCCCCTGAGCCGCATCAAAGGGCTTAGCGGCGGGGCCATCATGGGGGACGGCCGCATCGTATATGTCATTGATGCCACTGCGCTGTGATACCATCCAATGTTCAAAACCGGTTGCGATAGGTGCGGTCCTGTGGCAGAATTAACGACCGGTTTACGCCATTTTGCATTTTTCAGGAAAGGTTACCCATGATACGCTGGTTAACATGCAGTTTGTCTCTTCTTCTGCTGGTTTTGGTCTGGACACCGTCGCAGGCTGCCGATAGGTCTGCAAGCCTCAAGGATGTGATCGGGGCGCTGGAAAAAGGGTATGCAGGCCTGCAAGACGTTCGTGCCGATTTTTCCCAACGGACGCTTATCGCCGGGGTCGGCCGCGAACAGAAAGGCAACGGCGAAGTATTCCTGAAACGGCCCGCTTCCAGTACCGCCATGTTCCGTTTCAACTACACAAAGCCCAAACAGCAGATCGTCTCCAACGGCAAGCAGGTCTGGTTCTATTTGCCCGAAAACCGGCAGGTGATGGTCAGCACGGTGGCCGAAATGTTCAAGGGCGGCAATGCCATCGCACTCTCCTATCTGACCGGCCTGGGGCATGTGTCGCGCGATTTCACCGTGTCCTTTGCCAAGGAACAGCGTGATAAACACGGCGACTACCAGTTGGAATTGATCCCCAAAAAGCCTACGCCGGTCCTGGCACGGCTCCAGTTGACGGTGTCGGCAGAGGCGGTGGAGCGTTTTCTGCGCCAGGGCAACGTGCAGGATCTCTTCCCGGTGCAGGCGTCGGTCGTGCATGATGCCGGCGGCAACCAGACCCGCATCGACTACAGCCATGTCAGGGTCAACAAGGGGGTGGACAACAGCAAGTTCACCTTCAAGGTCCCCGCGGGGGTTGCGGTCGTCAAGCCGTAAGACGCTACCCGTCGCCCAGGGAGCCACAAGCATGCCGGGCTGAACGTCTGCCCTGCATCCCCTGTACTGTTTCAAGGGGATGTAGTATACTAGTATACTTTCGGAGGTTGCCTCTATGCCGTCATTCGACATCGTTTCAAAAGTGGATATGCAGGAAGTGGACAACGCGATCAACCAGGCGATCAAGGAAATCGGCCAACGCTACGACTTCAAAGGGTCCAAGAGCGAGATCAGCCAGGAGAAGGACGCCGTCAAGATTCTTGCCGACGACGACTACAAGCTCAAGGCCGTGGTAGACGTGCTCCAGTCCAAATTCCTCAAGCGCAATATCTCCATCAAGGCCTTGCAGTACGGCAAGGTCGAACCTGCCTCGGGTGGGATGGTGCGGCAGCTCATCACGGTCCAGCAGGGAATCTCCAAGGAAAAGGGGAAGGAGATCGTCGCCGTCATCAAGGAGAGCAAGGTGAAAGTGCAGGCGCAGATCCAGGACGACCAGGTACGGGTAACCGGCAAGAACCGGGACGACCTGCAGGGGACGATTCAACTCCTGAAAGGGAAGGACCTGGGGGTGGAGATGCAGTTCGTGAATTTCAGGGAATAGGAGGTTGTTGAAAAACAGCCATCAGGCCTTCGTCCTCAAAAGCCCTTTCGTGCGGCGTAGCGCCCCTCATCCTATCCTTCTCCCAAGGGGAGAAGGGATACCGTTCCCCTCTCCCTCCGGGAGAGGGTGGCCAAAGGCCGGGTGAGGGCCTCCTCAGGGCTTGTCTCGCGGGTGCGACGATCTGACTGTTTTTGAACAACCTGGGTTTTTCAACAGCCTTATAGTGAAAAAATGAAGAGGTGTCTGTGAGCGAAAGGGTTAAACAGAAAGTGAGCATGGTCAGCCTGGGCTGCCCCAAGAATCTGGTGGATGCCGAGGTGATGCTCGGTGTGCTTGCCAAGGATGACTACGAGATTACGACCGACGAAAAGGATGCGGACGTGATCATCGTCAATACCTGCTCGTTCATCAAGGAGGCCAAGCAGGAGAGCATCGACGCCATTTTGGACTTGGCGGAACGCAAGCACGACGGGCGTTGCCACACCCTGATCGTCTCCGGTTGTCTGCCGCAGCGGTATCAGGAGGAGTTGGCCAACGATCTGCCCGAGGTGGATATCTTCATCGGCACCGGCGATTACCCCCGCATTGCCGAGATTCTGGCGGAGAAAAAAGGTTCCGACAGCCAGCTGCGCTACGTCGGCGACCCGGATTACATCTATGACGAAACCCTGCCGCGCCTCAACTCTTCGCCGGCATGGTACTCCTATCTCAAAATCGGCGAAGGTTGTTCCAATTGCTGCTCGTACTGCGTGATCCCCCGGTTGCGGGGCGCCTACCGGTCCCGGCCGCTGGAGTCGCTGGTGGCCGAGGCGGAGCGGCTGGCCGCCCGCGGGGTAAAAGAGATCAATGTCATCTCCCAGGATGTCACCCGTTACGGCAGCGACCTGGACGACGGGTCCACTCTCGAGACACTGCTGCGCCGGTTGGCTGCCATTGAGGGGATTCGGTGGATCCGCCTCTTGTACGCATATCCCGACGGGATCACCGACGGCCTGATCGAACTGATTCGGGACGAACCCAAGATCTGCAAATATCTGGATATTCCGATCCAGCACATCGCCGACGCGGTTCTCAAGCGGATGAACCGCCGGAGCAGCGAGGCTCAGATTCGAAACCTGATCGCCACCTTGCGCCGGGAGATCCCCGGCATTGCGCTGCGCACCTCCTTGATCGTCGGCTTTCCGGGCGAAACGGTGGACGATTTTGCCAGCCTGATGCAGTTCATCGAGCAGACCCAATTCGATCGCCTCGGGGTCTTCTGCTACTCCCGGGAGGAGAATACGCCGGCAGCCTCCATGCCGGACCAGGTCTCGGAGCGGGTCAAGCGCGAGCGCTACCGCAAGTTGATGCGCGCCCAGGCGCGGCTTTCGTTCCGTCGCAACCGGGCTCTCATCGGCACCACGGAACAGGTCATCGTGGAGGGGTACAGCGAAGAAACCGACCTGCTCCTGAGGGGGCGCTCGTCGCGTCAGGCGCCGGATATCGACGGGCAGGTCTATATCACCGCCGGAACCGCCGAGGTTGGTGATATCGTTTCTCTCAAGGTCACGGACTCGTCGGATTACGACCTGATCGGTGAAATAGTCGTCGAATGATGCCTCCGGTTGTTTGGCTTGACAAACAATCCGTTTTCTGCAATAGTTTGCCCCCTTTTCAGGGGTGGTACGAAAGCAGACCAGGGGAGTGAGGGCAACATGGCCACGAAACCGGCAAAAAAGAAATGGCAGGAAATAAGGGAAATCCTTCAACAAATGAAGGAGGATACCCTGCGGGAAATATCCAAAACTGTCAAGAACGGCGCCGAAACCACGGCCGTCGGAGAGCCGAGCGGCGACATCTATGACCAGGCCTCATCGGAGCGGGATCGCGAACTCGGGCTTTTATTGGGTGACCGGGAACGGGAAAAATTGCACAATATCGACGAGGCCCTCCTGAGAATCGACGAGGGAGAATATGGCCTTTGCGAAGAGTGTGAAGAGGAAATCCCCTTGGGGCGGCTCAAGGCCATGCCGTTCGCGCGGTATTGCGTCAAGTGCAAATCCGATCTGGAAAAGCTTCAGGCCCAGACCAAGCGCTTTGAGGAGGACCGCACCTACCGCGAGATCCCTCTCGGCGGCGAGGAAGAAGACGCCTAGCGCCGTTTCCCCCGTGGACGGCTGAAAGCCGTTGCTATCCTCAACAATGCCCCTCGCCGCACCTGCATGGCGTCGTGGGGGCACAATTCGCGGCAGCACCAACAACGAATACAGCTCTTTTGGTTGACCACCAGGGAGCTGTTTTTTATTTGTATGGCTTCCGGCGGGCAGGCGTCCCGGCAAATGCCGCACAGCACGCATCGGCGGGCGTCGGCCACGGGGAATGACAGGAGGTGGCGCCTGAGGCCGTTTTTGATAAAGGCCGGCAGGCCGAACTGAACATCCAGGCCGGTGGGGAGGTTGAACCGCTTCCCTCCGAAGCGGTCAAGGGGCACGCCGAAAAGTTCCAGTGCGCCTATCTCCGTTCCCGGCAGCCCCATGCGTGCCGCTTCCCGTTCCACATAGAGCAGCTCTGCGGGTATCCCCGCCAGGCGGCCGGCCACCGTATCCACCGCCACCGGATTGATGCCGGCGATCAATGCGCCCAATTCGATCGGGTCGCCGCTTCCGGGGCCGTTCCCCTCCATGGCCACGACGGCATCCACAATATTCAGGGTCGGCTTTTTCAACAGGTATATCTCCAGCAGCAGTCGGGCGAACTGTTCGCGCGAGGTTCCCGCCTTGAGGTGCCACGCCGGCTTTTCCGCCCCCACAACTACGCCGAAAAGGTTCTTCACCGCGCAGGTCATGGTCATCATCTCGTGGGTTTTCAGCTTGGGCAGGTTGATGACCTTGTCCGCCTCCCAGTAAGCCCGCGCTATGGCGATGCGGCGGAAGGTTCCCGCGCCGTTGAGCTCGATGGTCTCGTCGAATGCGACCAGTTCGGCGCCGCTCTCCCGGGCCGCCTGGCTGATGCCGCTTTTGTCGGCCACCTTCCGGAACCCGCCGATGCCGGGGCTGTCGCCGATCAGGACCCGGCCCCCGGCCTCCCTGACCAATTCCGCAACAGCCTTCACGACGGCAGGGTGGGTGGTTACCGCCGCTTCCGGATCTTTGGCGGCCAGCAGGTTGGGCTTGAGCAAGACCCGCTCTCCCGGCCGTACGAAGGCCCCCATGCCGCCCAACGGCTCCAGGAGCGAGACTAGTGCCTCCCGCACCCGGGTGGGATCATAATCGTTGCACTGGGCAAGGCTGATTTTTTTCATCCTAGCTTCCTTTGGCGGACGTTCGCCGACCTACTTGCGGCGGGCCGATTGTGCGATACACTGGTGGACACAGGGGCATCCAATACGAAATCGGTTTGAAGCCATGGCGCCACCGGTTCTCTATAACGACATATCCTTGCTGTATGCCGAGGACGACCAGATCACCCGGGACACGGTTTCGCGCCTGCTCATGCGTGCGGTCGGCACCGTGTATGTGGCCGCCGACGGCAGGGAGGGGCTCGATATGTACCGGGCCCATGTCCCCGATGTCGTGGTGACCGATATCAGGATGCCGGGCATGGACGGTATGACCATGGTTCGCGAAATTCGCCGTCTTCAGCCGGATTGCCCCGTCATCGTTTTGTCGGCATTCAACGATACCGAATACCTGCTGGAGTGCGTCTCAATCGGCATCAACCATTACATCGGCAAGCCGGTCGATTTCGCCAAGCTTACGGAGGCCGTGGCCCAATGCTGTGATTACGTCAACCTCAAGCGCCGCCTCAGAAAACAGGACGAGTCCCTCAATCTGCTCTCCCAGGCCATGGAACAGGCCCCCACCTCGGTTCTCATCACGGACCTCAACGGCACCATAGAATATGTCAATGCGACATTTACCAAGGTGACCGGCTACCGCGCCGAGGAGGTCATCGGGTTGAATCCGCGCATCCTCAAGTCGGATCTCACCCCCTCCGAACGTTACCAGGAACTCTGGGACAGTATCAGGGCGGGAGAGGAGTGGGAGTGCGAGTTGGCCAATTGCCGCAAGGATGGCCAGGTTTATTGGGAGTTGGCAAAGTTTTGCCCGCTACGCAATTCCGAGGGTGCCGTCATCAAGTATCTCAAGGTATCCCAGGATATTACCGAGCGCAAGCACTATGAAGAGAACCTGCGGTATCTCAGCACCCATGACTCGCTCACCAATCTTTACAACAGGGCGTATTTCGAGGCCGAGATGAGCCGGCTGGCCGCCAGCCGGGATTTTCCGGTCAGTATTGTCATCGCCGATATTGACGGCCTCAAGACGATCAATGACAACTACGGTCATGATGAGGGCGACCGATTGATTCGCATGGCTGCCGATTTGCTCCTGTCCGCCTTTCGGGCCGGAGACGTCGTTTCCCGTATCGGCGGGGATGAATTCGCCGTGCTGCTGCCGCGCACCGACTTGGAAACCGCCCAGGCGGCGGTGCAGCGCATCATCCAGGGTGGCTGCCGCCCCAGAAGGGAAAAAAACGGTTATTCGCGCGGCCTGTCCCTGGGGGTGGCAACTGCCCGTGACGCATCCGAACTCTCTGTCGCCCTCAAGCTGGCCGACCGGCGCATGTATCAGGACAAGTACGACAAGAAAGGGCGCACGACAGAGCGGCCTCGCGCCGAGGATGATGGCATTGCCGGAGATTAATTGTTACGGATAAAAAATAATTGTTGACTCCACCTTATTTATATTGTAAAAATGCAATTCTCTTTGAGCCGCTAGCTCAGTTGGTAGAGCACCTGACTTTTAATCAGGTGGTCGTTGGTTCGATCCCAACGCGGCTCACCACTGAAAACGTCCCCTTCGTCTAGCCCGGCCCAGGACACCGCCCTTTCACGGCGGCGACACCGGTTCAAATCCGGTAGGGGACGCCAAAAACAACGGCCCTGGACATTACGTCCGGGGCCTTATTTCGTTGGGCACATAGCTTAGCTGGTAGAGCAGCCGACTCTTAATCGGCAGGTCGACGGTTCGATCCCGTCTGTGCCCACCAAAATTTAAGGACCTGACACCTTGTCAGGTCTTTTTTTGTTGGTATGCCCGGAATTTCGCTTCCGGGGCAGCGAACACCGCCGTTTTCCGGGCGAGGCGCGGGACCGCTCCTTTGCCCGTGCCCGGATTCCCGGCCCTTCCTCCTGTTTCCCACTGCTTCGTGCGCCCGAATAACGCGTTTTCTTGCCGCACTCGGCATTTGGTGTTGAAAATATCCGCGCAAATAGATATATTAACTCTCTTTATACGTCGTTTGAATACCCCCATTACAAGAGCATGCACCGTATCACGTTCATCCTCTACCCGCCTCACCGTCGAGCGGTACATAACAAGATACCAGCACCATACATAAAGGTAGCCATATGAAAAACATCGAACCACCTAAAAAGCAGGGCCTCTACGATCCCCAGTTCGAACACGACGCCTGCGGCGTCGGTTTCGTGGCCAATATCAAGGGGGCGAAATCCCACGAGATCGTGCGTCAGGCTCTGACGATGCTTGTCAACCTCGATCACCGCGGCGCCTGCGGCTGCGAACCCAATACCGGGGATGGCGCGGGCATTCTCCTGCAGGTGCCGGACCGCTTCCTGCGCAAGGTCTGCGCGCCGTTGGGCATAGAGCTGCCCGAGCCGTTCCGCTACGGGGTCGCCATGGTGTTCACCTCGCCCAGCGCGACCGAACGCAACAGCGCCCGCCATGTGCTGGAAAAGATCGTTGCCGAGGAAGGGCTCGCGATCATCGGCTGGCGTGATGTGCCCACTGACCACGCTTCCCTTGGCGCTACCGCCCGGGCCAGCGAACCGGTGGTGCGCCAACTGTTTTTCAAAACCTGCGAGGAGTGCGCCGACGAACAGGAGCTCAACCGCAAGCTGTACATCGTCAATCAACGCGCCGTCAACGAGATCCGCCGGGCCGGGGTCGACAAGTGCTGGTACGTGGCCAGCATCTCCAGCCGGACCATGATCTACAAAGGCATGCTCATGCCGGTTCAGGTGGACCAGTACTACCCCGACCTGCGCGATCCTGACATGGAGACCGCCCTGGCGCTCGTGCATTCGCGTTTTTCCACCAATACCTTTCCCAGCTGGGACCGGGCCCACCCCTACCACTTTTTGGCCCATAACGGCGAAATCAACACCCTGCGCGGCAACGTCAACTGGATGCATGCGCGCCAATCGCTTTTTGCCAGCCACCTGTTCGGCGACGACCTCAAGAAGGCGCTGCCGATCATCAACACCGACGGTTCCGATTCGGCCATGTTCGACAACTGCCTGGAACTTTTGGTCATGGCCGGCCGTTCGCTGCCCCACGCCGTCATGATGATGGTCCCCGAGCCGTGGGAAAATCATGAGACCATGGAGCCCGCCAAAAAAGCCTTTTACGAGTACCATTCCTGTCTGATGGAACCGTGGGACGGTCCCGCGGCCATCGCCTTTACCGACGGCCGCAGCATCGGCACCGTGCTCGACCGCAACGGCCTGCGGCCGTCACGGTATTATGTCACCAGCGATGATCTTGTTATCATGGCCTCCGAGGCCGGGGTGCTGCCGATCGAGCCGGAGCGCGTCCTGCAGAAGGGGCGCCTGCAGCCCGGCCGGATGTTCCTGGTGGATACGGAGCAGGGGCGCATCGTGCCGGACGAGGAGATCAAACGCGAATTGGCGGAGGCCCGCCCTTACGGCGAGTGGTTGCGCGATAATCATATCCTTCTCGAGGACCTGCCCGATGCGCTCCATGTGTACGGACCGGACCATGATACGGTCCTGCAGCGCCAGCAGGCTTTCGGCTACACCTTCGAGGATCAGCGCGTCATCCTGGGGCCCATGGCGCTGAACGGCGTCCAGCCGCTCGGTTCCATGGGCACCGACACGCCGCTGGCGGTGCTGTCCGATCAGTCGCAACTGCTCTACAACTATTTCAAGCAGCTCTTCGCCCAGGTGACCAACCCCCCCATCGACCCGATCCGCGAGGAGATCATCACCTCCACCACCACCCTGATCGGCTCCGAGGCCAACCTGCTCAAGCCGACCGCGGCCAGCGCCCGCATGATCAGGCTGGAACACCCCCTGCTCTCCAACGAGGAGCTTGAAAAACTGCGCCATGTGGAGAAACCCGATTTCAAGGCGGTCACCCTGTCGCTGCTCTTCCCGGTAGCCGAAGGAACCGCCGGGCTGGAGAAGGCCCTGGAGAGGCTTTTCGAAGCCGCCGTCATAACGGTCGAGGCCGGCACCACCATTGTAGTCCTCTCCGATCGCGGAGTTGACAAGGACCATGCCGCCATTCCCGCCCTGCTGGCGGTTTCCGGGCTTCACCATCACCTGATCCGGACGGCCACCCGCACGCGGGTATCGCTGGTACTCGAATCGGGCGAACCGCGCGAGGTCCACCACTTCGCCGTGCTGCTCGGCTACGGCGTCAACGCCATCAACCCCTATCTGGCCTTCGAGTCCCTGGACGACATGATCCGGCAGGGGATGTTGCCGGACATCACCTACAAGAAGGCGGTGAAAAACTTTATCAAGGCGTCCATCAAGGGGGTCGTCAAGACCATGGCCAAGATGGGCATCTCCACCGTGCAGAGTTACCGCGGCGCCCAGATCTTCGAGGCGGTCGGCCTGCATCAGTCGGTGATCGACCGGTACTTTACCTGGACGCCGTCACGTATCGGGGGCACCGATCTGGAGGGGATCGCCACGGAACTCCTGGCGCGGCACCACCGGGCCTGGCCCGAACGGGTGCCCGCCGATCCCACCCTGGACGCGGGCGGGGTCTACCAGTGGCGCGAGGCCGGGGAGGAACACCAGTACAACCCGCTCACCATCAGTTCGCTCCAGAAGGCGGTCCGTACCGGCGACTACCATGAGTTCAAGCAGTTCTCCTCACTGATCGACGAACAGGACACCCGCCTGTACACCCTGCGCGGCCTGCTGGATTTCCGGGAAACGACCGTCCCGGTGCCGATCGAGGAGGTCGAGCCGGTGGAAGAGATCATGAAGCGCTTCAAGACCGGCGCCATGTCCTACGGCTCCATCAGCCAGGAGGCCCACGAGGCGTTGGCCATCGCCATGAACCGGATCGGCGGCCTCTCCAATACCGGCGAGGGGGGGGAGGACCCGGAGCGCTTCACCTGGACCAACGAACTGGGCGATTCCAAGAACAGCGCCATCAAACAGGTGGCCTCGGGCCGCTTCGGCGTTACCAGCGACTATCTCACCAATGCCCGGGAGATTCAGATCAAGATGGCCCAGGGGGCCAAGCCGGGTGAAGGGGGCGAACTGCCCGGCCAGAAGGTGTTCCCCTGGATCGCCAAGACCCGCCATACCACCCCGGGGGTCGGTCTGGTTTCGCCGCCGCCGCACCACGATATCTATTCCATCGAGGATCTTGCCGAACTGATCCATGACCTGAAAAACGCCAACCGTCGCGCCCGCATCAGCGTCAAGCTGGTGTCCGAGGTCGGGGTCGGCACCATCGCGGCCGGCGTTGCCAAGGCCCACGCCGATGTGGTGCTCGTCAGCGGCTACGATGGCGGCACCGGCGCCTCGCCGGTATCCAGCATCAAG
This sequence comes from Oryzomonas sagensis, assembly GCF_008802355.1. NCBI lineage: Bacteria > Pseudomonadati > Thermodesulfobacteriota > Desulfuromonadia > Geobacterales > Geobacteraceae > Oryzomonas > Oryzomonas sagensis. The sequence continues at coordinate 1,099,084 of NZ_VZRA01000001.1, forward strand.
CACGCCGGTCTCCCCTGGGAGTTGGGCGTGGCGGAAACCCACCAGACCCTGGTGTTGAACAACCTGCGCAGCCGCATCGTCATCGAGGCGGACGGCCAGCTCAAGACCGGCCGCGACGTGGCCGTCGCCGCCCTCTTGGGGGCCGAGGAGTTCGGCTTCGCCACCGCGCCGCTGGTCTCTCTCGGCTGCGTCATGATGCGGGTCTGCCACAGCAATACCTGTCCGACCGGCGTGGCCACCCAGGACCCGGTCTTGCGGGCCAAGTTTGCCGGCAAGCCGGAATACGTGGTCAACTTCATGCGTTTCGTGGCCCAGGAATTGCGGGAGATCATGGCCCGGCTCGGTTTCCGGACCCTGAACGAGATGGTCGGGCGCGCGGACGTTCTGGAACCCCGAAAGGCCATTGCCCACTGGAAGGCCAAGGGGCTCGATTTCACCAATATCCTTTACCAGCCCCAGGTCGGCCTGGATGTGGGACGCTACTGCACGGAGCCCCAGGACCACGGCCTGGAGAAGTCCATCGACATGGCCAGGCTGCTTGACCTCTGCATGCCCGCCATCGAGCACGCTGAGAGGGTCGAGGCGGAACTGCCCATCACCAACGTCGACCGGGTGGTGGGAACGATCCTCGGCAACGAGATCACCCGCCATCACGGCCCCCAAGGGCTCCCGGACGGGACCGTCAACCTGCTGTTCAACGGTTCGGCCGGCCAGAGCTTCGGCGCTTTCGTCCCCAAAGGGGTCACCCTGGGGTTGTGCGGCGACGCCAACGACTACCTGGGCAAGGGGTTGAGCGGCGGCACGATCCTGGTCTATCCCCCCAAGGGGTCGCCCTTCAAGGCGGAAGAGAACATCATCGCCGGCAACGTGGCTTTCTACGGCGCCACCAGCGGTGAAGCCTTTATCCGCGGCATGGCCGGCGAGCGTTTCTGCGTGCGCAACTCCGGCGTCAATGCCGTGGTAGAGGCGGTGGGCGACCATGGCTGCGAGTATATGACCGGCGGTACGGTGGTGATCCTCGGTCCGACGGGGCGCAACTTTGCGGCCGGCATGAGCGGCGGCGTGGCCTACGTGCTCGATGAAGAGGGCGTTTTTGCCGGTCGCTGCAATACCCAGATGGTCGGGCTCGAGGAGTTGGACGAGCGGGATGCGGCCACCCTCAAAGACATGATCGGCCGCCATGGCGCGTTGACCGGGAGTGAGCGTGCAGCGGCCGTATTGGCGGATTGGGATGGATTCCTCCCCCGGTTTGTCAAGGTCATGCCCAAGGACTACAAGCGGGTCGTGCAGGCTCTGGAAAGGGCGCAGGCCGCCGGCCTGAGCGGCGACGAGGCGCTGGCCGCCGCCTTCGAGGAAAATGCCCGGCTCGAGGGGAAATAGGCCGTCGGCGCGTTAGTAGGTTACATGGGGTCGAATTCAAGCACATCGATATAGGAAAACGACATGGGAAAAAGCACCGGATTTTTGGAATACCAGCGGGAAGTGCCGGCCGACCGGGAGCCGTTGGAGCGGATCAAGGGGTGGAACGAGTTTCACCTCCATATGGACGACGAGGCCCTGCGTACCCAGGGGGCTCGCTGCATGGATTGCGGCATCCCCTTTTGCCATACCGGAAAGCTCATCAGCGGTATGGCCAGCGGTTGCCCGGTCAATAACCTGATCCCTGAGTGGAATGACCTGGTCTACCGCAATCTCTGGCGGCAGGCGCTCGACCGGCTGCACAAGACCAACAACTTCCCGGAGTTTACCGGGCGGGTCTGCCCGGCCCCCTGTGAAGGGTCCTGCACCCTCGGCATCATCGACCCGCCCGTCACCATCAAGAATATCGAGGTCAGCATCGTCGAGCGGGGTTTTGATGAGGGGTGGATCGTTCCGGTGCTGCCCCAGGTCCGCACCGGCAAGCGGGTGGCGGTGGTCGGGTCGGGGCCGGCCGGCCTTTCGGCGGCGGCGCAGCTCAACAGGGCGGGCCACAGCGTGACGGTCTTCGAACGGGAGGACCTGCCCGGGGGGCTTTTGATGTACGGTATCCCCAACATGAAGCTCGACAAGCGTCGGGTGGTCCAGCGTCGCCTGAAGCTGATGGAGGCGGAGGGCATTACCTTTGCCTGCAACACCGAAATCGGCACTGCAGCCTTCCCGGCCGACCGGCTGCGCAGCGAGTTCGACGCCGTGGTGCTGGCAACCGGGTCGACCGTCCCGCGCGATCTCCCCGTCGAGGGGCGTGCCCTTACCGGAGTCCACTTTGCCATGGATTTCCTGACAGCCAATACCAAGGGGGTGCTCAACCGATCCGGCGACGTCATCTCGGCCCGGGACAAGGACGTGGTGATCATCGGCGGCGGCGACACCGGCACCGACTGTGTCGGCACCTCTTTGCGCCATGGCTGCCGTTCGGTCACCCAACTGGAGATCATGCCCCGTTCGCCCGGGGAACGCGCGGCGGACAACCCCTGGCCCGAATGGCCCAAGGTGCACAAGGTTGACTACGGCCAGGAGGAGGCCGCCGCCAAGTTCGGCGCCGACCCGCGGACCTACCTGACTACCGCGACGGGATTCGAAGGGGACGGAAGCGGCACGGTCACGGCGGTCCGCACCGTCGAGGTCGCCTGGGAAAAGAACGACCGTGGGCAGTTCACGCCCAAGCCGGTGCCGGGCACCGAACAGGTGCGCCCCGCCGGTCTGGTATTGCTGGCCATGGGCTTTCTCGGGCCGGAACAGTCGTTGCTCGACGCCCTGGGACTGGAACGGGACCCGCGCGGCAACATCAAGGCAGAGTATGGCCGGTACGCCACCAGCCTGCCGGGCGTCTTTGCCGCCGGGGATTGCCGCCGCGGCCAAAGCCTGGTGGTCTGGGCCTTCAACGAGGGGCGCGGCGCGGCGCGGGAGTGCGACCGTTACCTGATGGGCTCCACGGAATTGCCGTAAATCAATCGTGGCGGTGCCGAAACGGCACCCCGCCGCAATAATCTTCTTGGATATGCGACCATCCGTGCGCCGGCAGAGGAATTTCATTCGACTGCCGGCGTTTTTTCGTTGCAGGGGCGGCATGGGAAGAACCGCCCCGCCTCCCCTCCCGCCGTCGCCGTAGAACCGTGCGGCTCAAGGCGAAATTGCCTCCCCCGCTGCCTTCTCTCCCGGCGGTATCCGCCCCACACCTCTCGTGCATCATCGCGCCATATACCAGTAAAAAGACCGGATTAATCGTTTGACAGCCGTTAATTGCAGTACTAGTCTAGTATCCGATTGTATTTTTGTGGTATTGTTACAAAATCGCATATCGCTCCCCGATTTCCGTGGGGCGTGCATACGGACAAACTTTGCAGTACCGGGAAAAGGAACGTATTTGTGGAACACCCTCAAGATCCCCTCAAGCGAGTTGAAAAAGACCTGAAAAAATGTGTGAAATGCGGCGCCTGCCGGGCAAACTGCCCCGCCTTCACCGCATTCCGGCGTGAACCGGCCGTTGCCCGCGGCAAGGTGGCCCTGGCCCAGCATATTCTCAAAAACGACATCGAGTTGGACGACCAGACCTATGTGGCCATGTCCAAATGCCTGTTGTGTGGCAGTTGCGTGGAGAAGTGCCCGAACGAGGTGCCGACCGACGAGATCGTTGTCGCCGCACGGGAGGCCCTGGCGCAGCGTCGCGGCCTGACCACCTTCCACGCGGCTGTCGGCCAGGTGATCAAGCACCGCACCCTGATGAAGATGGGGGCCAAGATGGCCAGCCTCCTCGGCCCGCTCTTTTTCAGAAAGGTTCCTGAAACATCGGGGCTGCGGCTGCGCTTTCCGGTGCCGTTTATCGGCCGGAAGCGCCATATCCCCACCATCGCCAAAAAACCGTTCATGGACCGGCATCCCGAAGTCATCCCGGGCGAACCGGGCAAGCCGCGGATCGTCTTCTTTGTCGGCTGCATGACCAACTTCGTCTATACCGAGATCGGCGAAGCGGCCCTGGCGCTCTTTCGCCACCTGGGCTGCACGGTGATCATCCCCAAGGGGCAGCAGTGCTGCGGCCTGCCGGCCATGTCCGGCGGCGACATCGCCACCGTGCGCGGCCTGGCTGAGAAAAACCTGGCTGAGATGGAACGCTATGAAGCCGACTATGTCATGAGCGCCTGCGCCACCTGCAGCGGCGCCCTTCATCGCTTCTACCCGCTGGTGGTGGGCAAGCGCAATCCCGAACTGCGGGCGCGGCTGGATGCCCTGGCGGCAAAGACCGTGGATGCCTCCCAACTGCTGTACCACCTGGGGCTCAGCCCCGCCGAAACCGGCGCGGGCGACGCCGTGCGCGTGACCTACCACGATCCCTGCCACCTGCGCACCCGCGGTTTGACCAAGCAGCCCCGGGAGCTTTTGCGGGGAACGCCGGGCATCGAACTGACCGAGATGGAAGGGGCCGACCGCTGCTGCGGCCTGGGCGGCACGTTCAATGTCTACCACTACGGTTCGTCCATGACCATCAACGACGCCAAGAGCCGCGCCATCATCGATACCGCCGCCCAAGTCGTGGCGACCGGGTGCCCCGGCTGCATGATGCAACTTTCCGATGGTTTGAAGCAGCACGGTTCCCGCGTCCAGGTGCTGCACACCGTGCAACTTCTTGCCCGTCAACTGAAGCGGTGATACATCTTTTTATTGTCGCTAAAGGTTTTTTATCACTGCTTATATACTTTGTTCTTGATAAAAATTTTTTATTGACATAACAATACAAATTGTATACAAAGCCCGGCATAAAAATGGGTTCTATTTCTGGCAGGGTATGAATGAGCGACTTCAATATTGGGGCAAAAATCAAAAAATTGCGCCTCGCGAAGAAAATGACCCTTCAGGCAGTGGCCAGGGAAACGGGATTTTCTCCCGCCCTCATCTCGCAGATCGAGAATAACAACGTCTCTCCGCCCATTGCCACGTTGTCCAAGATTGCCAAGTTCTTTGATGTCAAGATCGGGATGTTCTTTGCCGAGGACGAGGAGGAATGCCGCTTCGAGGTGGTCCGTTCCAACGAGCGCAAGGTTATTCCGCGGGTGATCTCCCGCGCCGGTACGAGCCAGGGCTATTCCTATGAATCGCTTTCCTTCCGCAAGCAGAGCAAGAAGATGGAGCCCTTTCTTCTGACGGTCGCGGAAAAGGCGCTTGAGGAGAACACCTACAGCCACGACGGCGAGGAGTTCCTTTTCGTCATGAAAGGAACGGCCGACCTGCTGCTGGATGACCGCAAGATCACCCTCTACGAAGGGGATTGCGTCTACTTCGATTCCGCCCTGAAGCATCGCCTGCTTTCCAAGGACGGGGAAGAGGTGAAGGTGCTGGCCGTCGTGACGAGGTAGTTTCCGCCCGGAAAAAGGTTCTTTTCCGCCCATGCGGCGTCAATCTTCGGGATTGCTTGGCCTGGACGACAACGAGCACCGCGAGTTGGACCGCGAAGGCGCTCCGAAGGAGGCGACCGTAAGGTCGAGTCAAAAAGCCCTCCTTTCCGAATCGGAAACTGCTCGTTTTCATCCGTAGTTTCCGAATGAAAACGAGGTAGTTTCCCTCCGGGACACGGCAAGTCCGCTCCTGCCGCCCCTTCTGTTCCCATGGCAATTTCATGCACAATAAACAAGATGTGTTTGCTGAATAGAACCTGACGCTGCTAAAAAAATCCCCTGTATCGGAAGGATAGCGGAGATGTCCAAGAAAGCGATTAAGCCGTCACTGCAAAACCCGTTTGCCCCGCCTGAGGTTGTCAAATTCACGATTCCCGGAGAGATCCCCGGCAAGACCGGCGGTTATGAAGAGGTGATGAAGGATGGTCATGACCTGATTCATCGCCCCATCAGATCGGTCAAGATCGATCAGATCGAAAAGCAGCACTTTAAAAAGCGGATGACCGTTTGGGAGAGGATCCGCGTCCTTACCGAAAACGAGCCGAATATCCTGTTCCAGAACTGGGGTAAGAACCTGGATGGCGCCTCCCTGGTAACCGGCATCCTCAATATCCGCGGCCGAGATGTGGCGGTCTATGGCCATGACTTCACGGTCCGGGCGGGTTCCATGGACGCCACCAACGGCAACAAACTGGCCCGACTGTTCCAGATGGCCGGGGAAAAGGGAATCCCGCTGATCGGCATGAACGACAGCGCCGGCGCCTACGTGCCTGCGGGGGTCGGCGGCCTGGACGGCTATGCCGAGGCCTTTACGGCGCTGCGCAAGATCAGCGGCGTTGTCCCCAGCATCATGTGCATGTTCGGCTTCAATGCCGGCGGCGGCAGCTACCTCCCCCGCCAGGGCAGCTTTGTGATCCAGCCCAACGATACGTTCTTCGGCCTGACCGGCCCCGGCGTCGTCAAGTCGGTCCTGGGTGAGGATGTCACCCCCGAGGAGCTCGGCGGACCCAAGGTGCACGGGCTGTCGGGCGTTGCCGACCTCACGGTCGAGGACGAGGTGGGCGCCCTGAGAAGCGCGCTTCAACTGCTCAACTACCTGCCGGACAACAACAGCGTCCTGGCCCCTTTCCAACAGACGAGCGACCCCCTCGACCGCAAGACCTGGGAGATCAACACGCTCCTGAAAAAGGCCTTCAACTCCCCCACCGGCTTCAATACCCCCTTCGATGTGTCGATTATGATCCAGCAGATCTGCGACCATGGCGACTATTTCGAGATGCAGCGGGATCGGGCGCGCAATGCCATCACCGCCTTTGGCCGCCTGGGGGGCAACGTGGTCGGTTTCGTGGCCAACAACAGCGCCGTGGCCTCCGGCCAGATCGATGTGGATGCGGCCTACAAGATCGCCCGCTTCAACCGTTTCTGCAACATCTACAACATCCCGCTGATCTTCATGGAGGATACCACCGGCTTCCTGCCGGGGCGTGAGCAGGAGGCCCGCGGCATCGTGCAGGCCGGCCGCGCCATGCTGGATTCCATCGTGGATATCCGAACCCCGCGCATCCTGCTGATCATCCGCAACGCCTACGGCGGGGCCTATGCCTCCTATAACAACTACCCCACCGGCGCCGACCTGGTGCTGGCGCTGCCGACCACCCGCCTGGCGGTCATGGGGCCGGCCGGCAAGGAGTTCGTCTACAAGGACGAACTGCGCAAGGTGCGCAACGCGGTCGCCGAGCAGGTGAAGCAGGGGACCCAGGAGCGGACCGCGGCCGGCATGGAGCCGGGCGAGGCCAAGAAAGAGGCGGAAAAGGACGCGACCGAGTGGCTGAAGGCGCGGGAGGCCGAACTGAACCTCCGCTATGAAAAGGAGCTGATGAACCCCAAAGAAGCGCTCAGCCTGGGCTCCATCTCCTCACTCGTGATGCCCACGGACCTGCGCAAGGTGCTTGGCGAGAACCTGAATTTCTTCCTCCGCCATTACAAGCCTTCTCCAATGCAGGGCGTGCAGCGCGAGTTCCACTAATCTATTTTACGACGAGATTGGAGATAGAGACCCATGTCACAAGCTTCCGATTACTACCTGAACAACCCCCTGACCCACCGGGCCCGTCGCCTGAGCAGTGCCGCTTCCGAGTGGGTGCGCTCCTTTTCCTGCGAGGACCTGAAGCCGCTCATCGTCTGCCGCGGCCCGATCCGGAAGGAGGCGATGGATGTGTACCAGGAGATGGGCATCACCCACTACGGTATCCTGCTCTCCGAAAAGGATTCCATCGTGTATCCCACCGCCCTGGCCCCCGAACTGCGCCAGCTGACCGATTCCAACCGGGTGCATCGCGTGCCCGACTATACCGGCGCCAGCAAGGAGGAGCGGGTGGAGCGCATCCACCAGATCATCGAGATCGCCCTGGATAACGGTTACGACTCGATCTTTGCCGGCTACGGCTTCATGGCCGAGGATGAGGAATTCGTTGCCGAGATCGAGAAGGCCGGCCTCGCCTTCATCGGTCCCTGCGCAAATACCCAGGCCCGGGCCGGCAAAAAGGACGAAGCCAAACGGACCGCCCTTACGGTGAATGTCAGCGTCACCCCCGGCGTCAACAACGTAACGGCCCTGACCCTGCTCAAGAAGCATCCCACCCGCGAGAAGCTCCTGGCGCTGGTCAAGGCCGAGGGGCTCGTCTGCGATGCCAAGGTGCTCAAGGACGCCAAGGTGCCGCTTGAAGCGTTGGCCGACCATGTCCTGACCGCCTCCTATGCCAAGGGGATCGACCTCTTTACCATCGAGGAGTTGTGCGCCCAGGTCCAGAACGAGGTGGCCGAACTGTTCCGCAACTACCCCCGTAACCGTTTCCGCCTGAAGGCCATCGGCGGCGGCGGCGGCAAGGGGCAGCGCATCGTCGGCGCCGCGCTGTTGGCGGCGAAGCATGCCGACGAAAAGATGATCGCCAAGGCGGCCGCCGAGGCGCCGGCCATGGTCCGGGAGATCCTCAACGAGGTCAAGGCCAACGGCGTCGGCGACAACAAGAACATCCTGATCGAACTCAACATCGAGCAGACCCGCCACAACGAGATCCAGCTCTTGGGCAACGGCGAGTGGTGCATCGCCCTTGGCGGGCGTGATTGTTCCCTGCAGATGCATGAACAGAAGCTGCTGGAGGTCTCCGTCACCCAGGAAAGCCTGGCCGCGGCCATTGCCAAGGCAAAGGCAGCAGGCAGGAAGGAAGAGGTCAAAGCCCTGGAGAGCGACCTGAAGGTGCTCCAGCGTATGGAAGAGGAATCGGCCCGTTTCGGTCAGGCGGTCGGCCTGGACTCGGCCTCGACCTTCGAGTGCATCGTTGACCGCGACCGTCACTATTTCATGGAGGTGAACACCCGTATCCAGGTGGAACACCGGGTCACGGAGCTCTGCTACAGCCTCAAGTTCGTCAATCCCAAGAACAAAAACGACTTCTTTGTCGTCGAATCCCTGGTGGAGGCCATGGCACTGTTGGCGCGGCACAAGAAGCGCCTCCCCAAACCGGAGCGGATCGTCCGTTTCAATGCGGCCGTAGAGGCCCGCCTGAACGCCACCGACGCCTCCCTTTCCCCCCACGCCGGCGGCATGATCCGCTACTGGTCGAAGCCGATCGAAGGGGAGATCCGGGACGATCAGGGGATCAGCATGCTGAACCCCGACACCGCCGTCTTCATGAAGTACAAGGTGGCCGGGGCCTATGATTCCAATATTGCCCTCCTTCTGACCAAGGGGGAGGACCGCTTCGCCAGCTACGAGCATCTGTCCGAGGTATTGCGCAGCACCACACTGCGGGGCAGCGCGCTGGCGACCAACCTGGAGTTCCATTACGGCCTCGTGAACTGGTTTTTGGGCAGGAACGTCATGGCCAAGCCGACCACCCGGTTCGTGGTCCCGTACCTGACCCTGGTCGGAACCCTGAAGGAAGAGGCCAACAGGCTGGACCCGGTGTACGCCTTCCTGCAGATGAAGAAGCACTATGACAAGATCGTCTGCGAACAATACGCCGATCAGCCCGAGGTGTGCGCCAGGGAGCGCAAACACATGTCGGCCCTGCTGGACCGCAAGGGGACCCTGATCACCCGCCCCATGGAGCGCCTCCTGGGTGACCCCCACCTGCTCTCCGGCTGGCTGAGCATGAATACGATCAACTTCCGCATCGAGAAGGGACGCGTCATTTGGCTGCGCAACCCCTTGGGCGTCCTCAACGAGACGTACGAATATATGCACATGTCCTATCGTCCGCACAAACCGGCGGCCGAGATCATCTGGAACCATGACAACGAACTGCTCCAGCAGTCGCTGCATTTCTACCGTACCCTGCGCGAGAAGTTGGGTCTGGCGCGCGACGAATATTTCCAGCTCAACGAACTGCTGAAAAAGGAACAACCCCAGGGCGGCTTTGACGCCGAGCAGTGGGACCAGATCCGTTCAGCCCATTTCGGCTACGAGGCCGGACTCGAACTGCTCGGCATGCTGTTCCTGGTCGGCGGAAACACCCGGTTCTGGGATATGCACGTCCAGGACGACCTGGAGATCGTCATTCCCGATTACCTCACCGACCCGGACCTGCAGGCGCGGATGAAAAAGATCCTGGTGCCGCCGCCCGCAACCAAGGCCGATGAAATCGTCGCCGCCTGCGGGGGGATGTACTATGGCCAGGAAGCGCCGGGACTCCCCATGTTCGTCTATGAAGGGATGCACTTCGAGAAGGATCAGCCGCTCTACATCATCGAGGTCATGAAGATGTTCAACACGATCAAGGCGCAGTTCTCCGGGACTATCGACAAGATCATCATGGACGGCGGCGACGGGACGATCGTGCAGAAGGGGCAACCGCTCTTCAAGATCACGCCTGACGAGAAATTCGTCGAGGTGGACCCCAAGGTTCTGGAACGCGAGAAGCGCGAACGGACGGCCGAATACCTGAAGGCGGTCATCTGACCGGCAATCCGGCTCATGGGGTAAGGAACGGCGCCGGGACCGGCTCTTGATCCCCGAGGTATCAGCGGACCCCGCCTGAAAAACGGGGTCCGCTGATTTCGTGAACGCGGGGGATGCTAGGGGCCGGAGGAGTTGGTGTCGTCCCCCTCCACGCACTCCGATTGTGCCTGCAGAAACGACTTTCTATGGGGGTCCTTGACGATCTCGACAGCGCCGTGATTAATCGACCATACGGTCCCGCAGGAACGGCATTCCATGATCTGCTCGGCAAATCCGTCGGTCTGCAGGTCGATAGCGCTGTAGTCGTAGCTGCTGCATAGGGGGCATTTCATGGTCTGTTCCTTTCCGTCGGATACCTGGAGAACCGTGGCGACAAAGGGGTAGGTGAGGTATGCCTCTAGTATAGCGCCATCCCATGTCTCTGCATGCAAAAATAAAGACATGCTGATCTGCGTATAGGGTAGATAGTTCTATCATTTTCAATGGTGAGGAGATCATCTCATGAGTATTCCCGAAGACAAGAAGGCGTGGCAGGACGGCATCGTTGCGAAAAGTATCGCCAAGTCGCCGGAGCGCAAACCGGAGTTCCGTACCAGTTCCAACATCGAAATGGAGCGTTGTTTTACCCCGGAATTCGATTACCCCGGCTACGGCGACCAGCTCGGGCTCCCCGGCCAGTACCCTTACACCCGTGGCGTGCAGCCGACCATGTACCGCGGCCGTTTCTGGACCATGCGCCAGTATGCCGGTTTCGGCACCGCCAAGGAGTCCAACGAACGCTACAAGTACCTGCTCCAGGCGGGCCAGACAGGGCTGTCCGTCGCCTTCGACCTGCCGACCCAGATGGGCTATGACTCCGATGCGGCCATGGCAGCCGGCGAGGTCGGCAAGGTCGGCGTCGCCATCGACTCCCTGGCCGATATGGAGACTCTCTTCGACGGCATCCCGCTGGACAAGGTTTCCACCTCCATGACCATCAACTCCACCGCCGCCATCCTGCTCTGCATGTACATCGCCGTGGCCGAGAAACAGGGGGTTCCGGCGGACAAGATCTCCGGCACCATCCAGAACGATATCCTCAAGGAGTATATGGCCCGCGGGACCTATATCTACCCTCCGAAAGAGTCCATGCGGATCATCACCGACATCTTCGCCTACTGCAAGGATCACGTGCCCAAGTGGAACACCATCTCCATCTCCGGCTACCATATCCGCGAGGCGGGTTCCAGCGCGGTGCAGGAGGTTGCTTTTACCCTGGCCGACGGCATCGCCTACGTGGAGGCCGCCATCAAGGCCGGGCTGAACGTGGATGAGTTCGCCCCGCGTCTGGCCTTCTTCTTCAACGCCCACAACAACCTGCTGGAGGAGGTGGCCAAGTTCCGCGCCGCACGCCGTATCTGGGGCAGGATCATGAAGGAGCGCTTCGGCGCCAAGGACCCCAAGTCACAGATGCTCCGCTTCCACACCCAGACCGCCGGTTGCACCCTGACCGCCCAGCAGCCGGACAACAACATCATGCGCGTCACCATCCAGGCCCTGGCGGCCGTGCTGGGGGGCACCCAGTCGTTGCACACCAATTCCCGGGACGAGGCCCTGGCCCTGCCGACCGAGGATTCGGTCCGCATCGCCCTGCGCACCCAGCAGGTAATCGCCTACGAATCGGGCGTGGCCGATTCCATCGATCCTTTGGCCGGCTCGTTCCTGGTGGAGTCCCTGACCGATCAGGTGGAAAAGGCGGCCATGGAGTACATCGAGAAAATCGACAAGCTGGGCGGGGCCGTGGAGGCCATCTCCCGCGGCTTCCAGCAGAAGGAGATTCAGGATTCGGCCTACGCCTACCAGAAGGCTATCGAGTCCAACGATATGGTCATCGTGGGGGTCAACAAATTCACCGTCCAGGAACCGCCGCCCGCCGGCCTGCTCAAGGTCAAGGAGGAGGTGGAGATCTCCCAGAAACAGACCCTGGGCGCAGTGAAGGCCGGACGGGACGCCGCGGCGGTACGGGCAGCCCTGAGTGCCTTGGAAACGGCCGCCCGGGGGAGCGACAATCTCATGCCCCACATCCTGAAGGCGGTCAAGTCCTACGCGACCTTGGGCGAGATCGCGGATGTGTTCAGGGAGGTGTTCGGCAAGCACCACGAAACCGTGGTGCTGTAGAAGGTTGTTGAAAAACAGCCATCTCGCCGCCGTCCTCGAAAACCCCTCGTGCGGCGTAGCGCTGCGGTCCCTCACCCAATCCCTCTCCCGGAGGGAGAGGGCAAAGCATGCTCTCCCCCTCTGGGGGAGAGATAGAGAGAGGGCTGCCTCCGCGGGGCTTTTCTGCGGGTGCGACGATCTGGCTATTTTTGAACAACCTGTTAGAAAGAGAGGTTTCCATGCTTACCAAGATCAATCATATCGGCATTGCCGTGCGGTCCCTCGATGAGACCCTGCCGTTCTACCGGGACAATCTGGGGATGGCCTTTGCGGGCATCGAAGAGGTTGCCGAGCAAAAGGTGCGGGTCGCCATGCTGCAGGTGGGCGAATCCAAGATCGAACTCCTGGAGCCGACCGGCGAGGACAGCCCGGTGGCGAAGTTCCTGGAAAAGAACGGTCCCGGCATTCACCATCTGGCGTACGAGGTGGAGGATATCGAGGCGGCCATAGCCCGGCTGCTGGCCGACGGGGCGCGGATGATCGACGAGCGGCCGAGAAGCGGCGCCCATGGGACGCGGATCGCTTTCGTGCATCCCAAGAGCAGTAACGGCGTCCTGACGGAGCTGTGCCAGTCAGGGCACTGACGGGCCGCTGAAATCCCGAATAAATCGGAGACTCTGCCCAAATATTTAAAGAGTCTGATTTTTTTGTTGACAGGCCGCCATTCTTTCAGTAAGTTACATCTCTTCGAAAAAACCATGGTCTGTCTCTAACAGATCGTGCAGCATGTGAGGAAGCTATGAAAACCGAAGTTGCAAAAGCGGAAGACGTAAAACGTGATTGGTATATTGTGGACGCGCAGGATGTCGTGTTGGGACGTCTTGCCACCCAGGTCGCCAATGTGTTGCGCGGCAAGAACAAGGCCATTTTTACCCCCAGCGTGGACACCGGTGATTTCGTTATCGTGGTGAACGCCGAGAAGATCGCACTGACCGGCCGCAAGCTGGATGGCAAGGTCTACTACAACCATACCGGTTTTCCGGGTGGACTGAAAGAGATCACTGCCGGCAAGCTTCTGGAGAAAAAACCGGAAGACCTCATCCGCAAGGCTGTCAAGGGCATGCTCCCCAAGAACAAACTTGCCCGGCACATGCTCAAGAAGCTCAAGGTCTATGCAGGCGCCAGCCATCCCCACGACGCCCAGCAGCCCAAGAACCTGGCATTTTAATACTCTGAGGAGATACACGATATGGCAGCAGTCAGCTATTATGGTACAGGAAAACGCAAGAGCTCGATAGCCCGCGTATGGCTCAAGCCGGGCGCCGGCAAGATTACGGTCAACGACAAGACCCTTGACGAGTATTTCGGCCGCGAGACCTCCAAAATGGTCGTGCGTCAGCCGTTGGAACTGGTCGAGAAGGTCGGCGTGTACGATATCTACGTAACGGTTCAGGGGGGCGGCGACTCCGGTCAGGCCGGTGCCATCAAGCACGGCATCACCAAGGCCCTGCTGGAAACCGACGCCGAATTGCGCGGCGTGCTCAAGAAGGCGGGTTTCATTACCCGCGATTCCCGCGTGAAAGAACGTAAGAAATACGGTAGAGCCGCAGCCCGCGCACGGTTCCAGTTCTCCAAGCGTTAATCGCTGGATTACGCCGCACTGGTATGGTAGAAGGGGAAATCCGCAAGGGTTTCCCCTTTTTTGCTTGGAGGTTGTTGAAAAACAGCCATCTCGCCGCCATCCTCGAACGCCCTTTCGTGCGGCGTAGCGCTGCTACGCCTCCTCGGGGCATTCTGTGGGTGCGACGATCTGACTATTTTTGAACAACCTGAATTTTCAACCTTTCAGGAGGTTTGCCATGTTGAACGTCGCCATTGTCGGAGCCAGCGGTTACACCGGCCTGGAGTTGATCCGCATCCTGCACTGTCACCCCGAGGTCGCGGTGACCTGCCTGACCTCCGAGCAGAGCGCCGGGAAGCGGGTCTCCGAGGTCTTCCCCACCCTGCGGGGGCGCTGCGATCTGGTGCTTGAAAATCTGGAGCCGGTACGGGTTGCGGAAAAAGCCGACGTCGTCTTCACGGCCCTGCCCCACAAGGCGGCCATGGAGGTGGTGCCCACCTTCCTGAGGTTGGGGAAAACGGTGATCGACCTGTCGGCCGACTACCGGCTCTCCGACCCGGACGTCTATGGGGCCTGGTACGAAAAACACCTCAACCCGGCCAACCTGAAAAAGGCGGTCTACGGCCTGCCGGAGATCAGGCGGGTCAAGATCAAGGGGGCCCGGCTGGTGGCCAACCCCGGCTGTTACCCCACCAGCATCATCCTCGGCCTGGCGCCGCTCTTGAAAAGGGGGCTGATCGACCCGCACGGCATCATCGCCGATGCCGCCTCGGGCACAAGCGGCGCCGGCAGGTCGGCCAAGGTCGACGGCCTGTACTGCGAGGTCAATGAAGGCTTCAAGGCCTACGGCGTCGGCGGTGCTCACCGGCATACGCCGGAGATCGAGCAGGAGTTGTCGCTGTTGGCTGGGGCCGGCCTCAAAATCACCTTTACGCCGCATCTGGTCCCCATGGACCGGGGGATACTCTCCACCATCTACGCGACCCCGGCAAAAGAGACGACAACCGGGAAATTGGTCGCCCTCTACGAGGAGTTCTATAGCGGCGAGCCCTTCGTGCGCGTGCTCCCCCAGGGGAGCCTCCCTTCCACCGCTTTCGTGCGCGGGTCCAACTTCTGCGATATCGCACCCCTGGTTGACGGCCGTACCGGGCGGGTCATCGTGGTTTCGGCCATCGACAATCTGGTCAAAGGGGCCTCGGGCCAGGCGGTGCAGAACATGAACCTCGCCTGCGGGTTCCCGGAGACCTTGAGCCTGGACGGCCTGGCGCTCTTCCCGTGACCGGGCACCTGCCCATACACCTCGCTGAAGCGAGGGCCAGGGGGTGGGACGAGCTGGACGTCGTCTTTGTCAGCGGCGACGCCTACATCGACCACCCGGCCTTCGGGATTCCGCTCCTGGCCCGCTGGCTGGAGGCCCACGGTTTCCGGGTGGGAATCATCCCCCAGCCGGACTGGCGCTCAAAGGAACCCTTCATGGCGCTGGGGCGCCCGCGGCTGTTCTTTGCCGTATCGGCCGGGGCCATGGATTCCATGGTGGCCCACTATACGCCGGCGCGCAAGCTGCGCCACGATGATGCCTACACCCCGGGCAACCGCCACGGGGCCCGCCCCAACCGCGCCACCATCATCTATACCTCGCGTCTGAAAGAGGCCTACAAGGACGTGCCGGTGGTCATCGGCGGCATTGAGGCCTCCCTGCGCCGTTTTGCCCACTACGACTATTGGGAGAACAAGGTGCGCCGCTCGATTCTCCTGGACGCCAAGGCCGACCTTTTGATCTACGGCATGGGGGAAGCGCCCCTGCTGGAGGTGGCCAGGCGCATGGCAGAGGGGGAGCCGTTTGCGGAGATACGCAACGTGCGGGGCACCTGCCGTGTCGGGCGGGGGGCTGAAGACGGCCCGACAGATCCCGAGGGCAAGGGGAGCGTGTCCATCCCCTCCTTCGACGATGTGGCCGTTGACAGGAAAAAGTTCGCCGAGGCGTTCCGCCTGGCCTACCGGGAGCAAAACCCCTTCTCCGCCCGGACGCTTGTCCAGCCCCACGGCGACCGCCTGCTGGTGTGCAATCCGCCGGCCCTCCCCCTGAACCAGGCGGAGATGGACAGGGTCTATGCGCTCCCCTATGAAAAGACGCCCCATCCCTCCTACCGGGAACAGATACCGGCCTGGGAGCAGATCAAGACCTCCATCACCAGCCATCGGGGCTGTTTCGGCGGTTGCGCGTTCTGCGCCATCACCATGCACCAGGGCAAGGTGATCCAGTCCCGCAGCGAGGCCTCCATTATCGCCGAGGTGGACGCCCTGTCCCGCCAGAGGTGGTTCCGGGGCAGCATCAGCGACGTGGGCGGGCCGACCGCCAATATGTACGGTCTGGCCTGCAAAAATCCCGAGGCCATGCGGGTCTGTCGCCGGGAGAGTTGTCTCTTCCCCGCCGTCTGCGCCCATCTGGATACGACCGACAAGCGTGCCGTCGCCCTCTTGCAGCGGGTACGGAACCGGCAGGGGGTCAAACACGTGGCGGTCTCGTCGGGGGTGCGCTACGACCTCATGGAACGGCAACCGGGCTATTTTAGCGAACTGGTGGGGCATCATGTGAGCGGCCTGCTCAAGATCGCCCCCGAGCATCTCGCGGAGCATGTCACGGCCCTGATGCGCAAACCGGGGAGGAAGGCCTTCGAACGTTTTCTCACCCGTTTCCGCGAGGAGAGCATTCGCCTCGGCAAACGGCAGCATCTCATACCCTACCTGATCTCGGGCCACCCCGGCTCTACCGTGGCGGATATGCTGGATCTGGCCCTGGCGCTCAAGAAGCTGGGGCTGACCGTCGAACAGGTTCAGGATTTCACCCCAACGCCGGGAACGCTCTCCACCTGCATGTACTACACCGGCATCGATCCGGCAAACGGCAAACGGGTGTATGTTCCGGTCAGCGACCGGGAGAAGGGGCAGCAGAAGGCGCTCTTGCTGTGGCACCAACCGGACGAGCGGAACAAGGTGCTGGAAGCGCTCAGGGAGATGGGACGTGAAGATGCGGCGGCGCTGCTGGGCGTGGCGGGCAAGATGGCGGTCCGGCCGCCGGTTGCGAAGCCAGGGACAAAAAAAACCCGCTGAGGTGGCAGCGGGTTTTTGGTGTTCATGGGTGGCTTGAATTACTTGATCTTGTTGACGTTGGAAGCCTGGAGGCCTTTGGGGCCCTGGGTAATGTCGAAGGTGACCGCGTCGCCTTCAGCGAGGGATTTGAAGCCGTCGCCTGCGATGGCGGAAAAATGTACGAATACGTCCTCGCCGCCTTCCTGCTCGATAAAGCCGAAACCCTTGGTGTCGTTAAACCATTTAACCTTGCCCTGTGCCATTTTCCTACCTCCTTTTTTCTCCGGACCGTCGCCGGAACAGATGGGTTACCGCTTAAGTTTCCGGAGTCTTGATGCAGGAAAACCGCCAAGCTTGGTAAAACTTGATACTGCAACGTTCTGCAAAAACTTCCGAAACTTGCTGCCCGTGTCGTTTATCATAGACATAAAGCACGTGTCAAGAACTTTTAACGATAAAATTCGTGCCTTGTTACGCTGTTACGGGGCCTTCAGTTCATCGGTTTTCGTCTTGAGTTTCTTTACCAGTTCATTGTAGCCGTTGGTGGTGATGATCTTGTTGAACTGGGTGCGGTAGTTGGAGACCAGGCTGACCCCCTCGATGACCACGTCGTACACCATCCACTTGCCGTTCTCTTTGAGCAGGCGGTAGTCCAGCGAGTATTCGTCGCGTTTCGGGGTGATCACCTTGGACCTGACCTCGGCATGGTCCCCGTCGACGGTTTCCTTCAGGTACATGATCTTTTCGTTGTTGTAGGACTCGATCTTGCCGGCATAGGAGTTTTCCAGAAGCGAGGCGAAGAGGTCGGTAAACTGCCGGCGTTCCGCCTGACTACGCTGGCTCCAATGCTTGCCGAGGGAGCGTTTCGCCATCTCGGAATAGTCGAAGATAACGCTGATGGTCTTCTTGAGGGCCTGACGCCTCTGCTGGTCGTGTTTCTTCAGGTTTTTGTCGGAGACGACGTGGACCACCTCGTCCACGGTCTTTTTCACATCGTCGGTCGCCCCGGCAAAGGCGTTGCTTGCCAGGAACAGCCCGGTGACGACAGCTACTGCGTAACGTCTCAACATCGTTTCCTCCCGCTTATTTGGCGCCGTCCAGTGGTGCTTCGCCGACGGCATAATCCAGGTTGGCCCTGGCAATCTTGTAGTTGTAGATCGATTGGAAGTAGGCGGCGCGCATGCGGGCGTAGGCCTGCAGGGCATCGAATATCTCCTTGGCCGGGCCGACGCCGAAATCGAAGTTGGCCAGGGCCGCCACCGCCCATTTCTTCCCGTTGGAGTAGGCCGATTGGGTTGCCGTAACGCTCTGTTCGGCCTCCTTCAGGTCCAGGTAGAATTTTTTGATCTGCAACGGGATATTGGCGTCGGCAAACTCCTTGGTGCTGAGCAGCCGGTTATACTGGGCCTGCTCGCCGGCCACCTTGGCGCCGGTGATGCCGAAATCCAGCTTCCAGCGCAGCCCCAGGGCGGCTCCGCCGTAAAAATGCTTGTACTGGTCGGTAATATAGGGGTTGTTGATGCGGTCCCGGTCATCGGCGTAGGCCCAGGAGGCGAGGCCGCCCAGGAAGACATCGGGATAGTAGTTGGCCTTCGCCGCCTCGACCAGCGCTGCCCGGGCCTTGATGCCCTCCGCTATCTGGCGGAATTCGGGGCGCCGCAAACGCGCCCTGTCGACAAAGGCGTCATAGGAGGGAACAGTCTCCTCGTCCATGGTCAGCCGCTCGCTGCCGATGTCCAGCGGGGTAATGGCCGAAAGCCCGAGGCGCGTCTTGAGCGCCGCCAGGGCCAGCTTCTCGCCCTTTTGGGCCTCTTCCAGCAGTTTGGCGACCTCACCGGAGAAGGCGTCCAGTTTGTAAATATCAATCTGGTCGACCGATTCGGAACCGTCGTCCAGAAGTTTTTGCGCCTTTTTCCGCGCCGCAGCCAAGTCTTCCTGGACCTCGAGCACCACCTCTTTCAGCTCCCGGGCCAGCATCAGGCCGTAATAGTACTCCCGCACCTTGAGGGTTATCTCGTTGGCCCGCTGCTCCTTGCGGGAACGGTCCACTTCGATGCCGTGGGTGGCGGCCTTCATGTTCTCCGAGATCTTGCCGAAGGTGTAGAGCGGCTGAATAAGCGTGGCGTCGGCGCTGGTAAACCAGGTGAGCCTGTTGAGCCTGGTACTCCTGTCGGTGGCGATCGTGGGGGTAATGTCCTGCGCCCGGGCCTGGGGTGCAGGGCCGAACAGGCTCATGACCTCTAGCTGGGGATAACGGTAGGATTTGGCTTCATCCAGCTTGCTGGCGGTCTGCTCGATATCGGCCTGGGCCTCGCCCAGTTCCGGCGCGGCTTTCAGGGCCATGCGGATGCAGTCGTTCAGCCCCAGCACCAGGTTGCCCTGGGCGGCATCTTCTGCGGCGTGGCTGCTGGAAGGGGGGCCAAAGAGCGCTCCGACGATCAGGAGCGATGTGAAGAGCGATTTCATGGTGCTTCCCCTTGGATCAGACCTTTCCGTGGATGAACTTGCTGACCAGTTCTTCTATGTCGATGGCAGATTCGGTCTCGCGGATCGTGTCGTTGTTCTTGAGAAAGTGGTCGGAGCCGCCCGGTTTGAGCTTGATGAACTTGTCGCCGATGATGCCGCTGGTGCGGACGGAGGCGATGACGTCGTCGCCGATCCTGGTGCCGCTCTTGATCTTGAGGTAGGCCAGGGCCTGGTCCCAACCCTTGGGATCGAGCTCGATGCGGTCGACCTTGCCGACCTCCACGCCGGCGATCTCCACCCGCGCCCCCGGCTTCAACCCCGACACCGAGTCGAATTTGGCCGAAACCGTGTAGTAGTCGCCCCCCATCAATTCCATCTTGCCGAGCTTGATGGAGAGGTAGCCCAGGCAGAGTATGCCGACGATCATGAATGCGCCGACCATCATTTCCAATTTTGCCATGTTCATGGTTCCTGCTTCCTCACTATATTTTTACACCATATGAATGGGGCCGTCCAGACTTCCGCTGATAAACTGCCGGACGACCGGGTGGGTCGAGTTCTGGATCTCGTCCGGCGTCCCGTGCTGGAGGATCTTTCCCTGGTAGAGCATGGCCACGTTCTGGGCGATATCGAAGATCTCCGGGATTTCATGGGAAACGATCACCGCCGTAAAGCCGAATTTGGCATGGGTCTCGCGGATCAGGTGGTGAATGGCCCGTTTGATGACCGGATCGAGCCCTGTGGTCGGTTCGTCGAAGAGGATGATTTTGGGGTTGAGAACCACCGCCCGCGCCAGTCCGACCCGTTTCTTCATCCCGCCCGAGAGTTCGTCCGGGAACTTGTTTTCGACGTTCTTGAGCCCCACATCCTCCAGGGCCGACAGCACCCGCCGGCGGATCTCGGCCCCGGACAGCTTCGTTTTCTCCTGGAGCGGGAAAGCCACATTCTCGAACACGCTCATGGAGTCGAACAGGGCCGCATTCTGGAACAGCATGCCGAACTTTTCCCGGATGCGGTTCAACTGGGAGCGCCGCAACCCCTGGATGTTCTCGCCGTCCACCTCGATGCTGCCGCTATCCGGCTGCAGGAGGCCGATGATATGCTTGAGCAGAACGCTCTTGCCCTCGCCGCTGGGGCCGATGATGGCCGTAATCATACCCTCGGGGATCTCGAGGTCGAGGCCGTTGAGAACCATCTGGGTGCCGAATGATTTATGTACGTCGGTCAGTTTGATCATAAGAGTATTGAGGTCAGGAAGTAGTCCCACACCAGGATGATGACGGAGGTAAGCACGACCGATTCCGTCGTGGCCCGGGAGACGCCCTCGGCGCCATGGCCGCTGAAATAGCCCTTGTAGCAGCCGATCCAGGCAATGATAATTCCGAACGAGAATGATTTGACGATGCCTGAGTAGACATCGCGCCATTCCACCGATTTCTCCATCTCGTAAAAATAGGCGCCGGGATTGACACCCAGCAATTTGACCCCCACCAGCCAGCCGCCGTAGATGCCGACGACATCGAAGAGCGCGCACAACAGCGGCAGCGAGATCATGGCGGCGATGAACTTCGGGGTGATCAGGTACTTGAAGGGGTCCAGCGCCATGGTTTCCATGGCGTCGATCTGCTCGCTGATGCGCATGATGCCGATTTCGGCGGTAATGGCGCTGCCCGCCCGGCCGGTCACCATCAGGGCCGACAACACCGGACCCAGTTCGCGGATCAGGGAGAGGGCCACGGCGGTCCCCAACATCCCCTCGGAACCGAATTTTGCCAGGGTGTAATAGCCCTGCAGACCCAGGACCATCCCGGTGAAGGCGGCGGTCAGCACGATGACGAACAGCGACTTGGTGCCGATGAAGCGCATCTGTTTGAGTATGTAACGGGGACGGCCCGGCCGGCGGGCAATCATATAGAGGGAATACAGGATAAACCATCCCATTCTCCCCAGGCCCCGCACATGTTTTATTGTTATCTGGCCTAAGGCCTGAACCGGACTGAACACGCCACACATCCTCTGAAATAATGAAAGATTATTCTCCACGGCACGTTATTGGCAAATGTAAAGCATGAACTGGTGTTGAATGAATAGTCATTCATATTTATAATGTTCGCACAGCCATTTGTCAAGCACTTCATGGAATTTTTCCAATCGGGAAAATTGATGCCGGAGAAAGCGGCGGTAAGCGGGCCGCTGTCCTGCGGCCTGGGGAAGTTGCCTGCTCGCCTCGCCTCGCGGGTGTCCTTGATGTGCCGGGGGGGAGGGCGAAATAGTCAGGCGAGCTCCTCGATCTTGCCCCCCGGCCTGAGCCGGAAGCGGCTGCCGCGCCATTCGACGCGATTGCCCAGGAAGGAGAGCGCCCAGGTGAAGAAGGCCAGCATGTCCCGGAGCGGGATCAGCCAGAGCCAGACGGGGAGAAGGTTGTCGCGGACGAAGCGGCGGCTGAAGGCGGTGGTGACGGCCAGGCGCACGCAATAGAGCAGGGCAATTGCGGCCAATGCCAGGGGGAACGACGGGGCGACGAATGCCGCCAGGAGCGCTTCGGGGAAAGGGAGCGTCATGCCGGACGCCAGGTAGCCTCCCGGCCTGCTGGCCCGCATGGTGCGGGCCCAGCGCAGTTGCCGCGCGAGTACCGTCACCACATCTTCCGCCTTGAGCATGCTTTCCACGAAGGTGCCGTCCAGGGCGATGCGCCAGCCGGCACGGTGCACCTTGTTCCCCAGTTGGTAGTCGTCGGCCAGGTAGTCGGCCAGGGCCTCAAAACCGCCGATGGAGGCCAGGGCTTCCCGGCGTACGGCCATGGAGGCGCCCAGGGCGAAGGACAGCCCCTCCAGGTGGAGCGCCACCAGGACGTTGGGGATCATCTCGGCGGTAAAGCCGGTCGCCTCGATGGCCGCGGCGATGGTGGGAACGCTGGAGGTGCGGTAGAGCGAGGTGACCAGGCCCACCCGTGGATCGCTGAAACGGGCGGTCACGCTTTTCAGGTAGTCCGGGGGAACGCGGATATCGCTGTCGCAGACGATGATGATGTCGTGCCGCGCTTGGGGAAAGGCGTTGATCAGGTTGGAAACCTTGTAGTTCGGCCCGTGGATGGCCGGGTTGACCACCAGGGCGACGCGGTCGCCGCCGAACTCCTCCCTGAGCCGGTGAATGACCGGAATGACCGGATCATCCGCCGATGCCGCGGCAAACAGCAGTTGCACCGGGCCTGCGTATTCCTGCCGGCAGAAGGAGGCAAAGTTCTCATAACTCCCGGCATCCATCCCCTTGACCGGCTTCAGGATGGTCACGGCCGGGGCCTCCGGCGAGCGGGGGGGCGGTACGGAGAAGAAGCGCCGGGCACAGGCAAGCGCAATCAGGCTGTAGGCCACAGAGGGCAGGATGACGACGAAAGGGAGCAGGGAGCGCAGCATGTCAGGCCCCCTTCTGGACGCAGATAACGTAGGGCGCGTCGGCCGTGACATTGGTCTGCCCCATGCGCCAGGCATGGAACAGCGGTGCCGGGAGTTGCCCCGCCCATTCTTCCACCAGGCGCCGCTCTGCGTCGCCCCCCCTGTGGCCGGGGTAGATGGTCAGCGCCACGATGCCGCCCGGCGCCAGGAGGCCCAAAGCCTGTTCCAGCGCCGCCCCGGTGGTTTCCGGCCGGGTGATGACGCTGCGGTCGCCCCCCGGCAGGTATCCCAGGTTGAAGACCACGGCGCTCAGACCGGCCTCGACCTGTCCGGCCATGGTCTCGTGACCCGCGGCCACCAGGGTCACCCGCTCCTCAAACCCTTGTGCCGCCAGCTTGCGGGCGGTGCCGTCCACGGCCTCCCGCTGGATGTCGAAACCCCAGACCTTGCCGGTCGGCCCCACCAGCTCCGCCAGCAGGAGCGTGTCGTTGCCGTTGCCGCAGGTGGCGTCCACGACCCGGTCGCCGGAGCGGACAAAGTGCCGCAGCAGCAGATGCGTCAACGGTACCGGGCCGCGCAGTAGCGGGATATGGTGAAGCGGTTCAAAACTCATGGTGGCAGAGGGTACCAAAGAAGAGCCTCATTTTCCACAGGGAATTTATTCTCTATAAAGCAGTTCACCACAAAGACACAAAGGGCACAAAGAATGATTTCAGTTGGTTACATGACAATTTGCTGATTGACTGGTTTCACCTTCTGCTGTTTTTAGGTTTATTGATTGCATTGCAGCAGGGAATCGGGGTAGTAACGGGATCATGATATGTAAGAAAATTGTGGCAGAAAATCAGGGGGGGCGGCGGCTGGACGATGCCGTGGCGCTCTTGTTCGACGGCCTCAGCAAGTCCGAGGCACGGCGAATCATCGACCGTGGCGGCTGCAGCGTCAACAGCGCCATGGTCCGGGTGGCGTCGCGCACCGTCAAGCAAGGGGATACGGTCGAGGTGGGCGTGATGGAGCCGGGTCGGTTCCAGGAACTCGTCCTTCCGCCCGAGGCGCTGTTGTACGAGGACGACGAGCTGATTGCGGTCAACAAGCCGGCCGGGGCGAATACCCAGCGAACCCCCTATCAGCTCAAGGGGACCATGGAGTTCTGGGTCGCCGAATACTTTCGTCAGCACGGGATCAACGAGCCGGCCCGGGTGATCCACCGCCTCGACCGGGGCACCTCGGGGGTGATGGTGTTCCCGAAGCATAGGAGGGCCGCTGCCTGGCTTTCGGCCCGCTTTCACGACGGGCTGGCGGACAAGCGGTATCTGGCCCTGGTCAGCGGGCAGCCGCCGCAGGAGGCCTGGCGGGTGGACGGCCCTATCGGCAAGTTGGGCACGTCGCGCTACGGCATCATGGCGGGAGGCAGGTCGGCCCTGACCGAGTTCCGCGTGGTGGCTGCCGCCGCCGGGGGCGCCCTGGTGGAGGCGCATCCCCTGACCGGACGCACCCACCAGATCCGCGTCCACCTGGATGCGTCGGGACTGCCCATCGTCGGCGACGCCACCTATGGCGGCGCACCGGCGGAGCGTATGATGTTGCACTGTGCGCAGCTCTCCTTCGACAACGAAAAGGGTAGGGAGATCCGTCTCGAAGCTCCCCTGGACCGGGCATTCGAAGCCTGTCTGCGGCAGTGCGGGATCCCCTGACGCTGGGGGCGCTCTTCTGCCGCCTACCGGTTGCGCATGCCCCTTGCCGTCAGTGGCCGGACCGTAGCAACGCACTCTGCCCGGATCATGAAAAACTCGGCCTCGACGGGATGAAGGCCCTGGAGCGATACACCATCCGGAACAGGTAATCGTCCGCATTCATTCCTTTTTGCCGTGGCACCGTACGCATTCCGCGGCGGCGACCCGGCGTTTCAGCAAGCTCTCCATGTCTTTCGGTTCCCTCTTGCCCATCAGTCTGTCTCCAACCTTGTGACAGCCGAAACAGTTCTGTCCCTGAAGGGCCGTGTGCATGGCAACCATGCGGGGATTCTTGCTGTGGCAGACCTTGCATTCGAATGCCTCGGCACCCGTAGTCACGCAGAGGCCGATCGCCAGGGCGCAGAGTGGCATGAGCAATTTTTGCATGTGACGTAACCTCGCTTCATACATGATCAATTCGACCTGATCTTAAGCCGCTCCCGACGAAAAACACTTGACCGTCGTCAATAAACCACGGATGGTCTCTGGAAAAATATGCTTTGCACCTTGGGAACTTTATGGTAATTTTTCGCCCTTCGGCGATTTATAATCGCAATTCGTATCAGGCAAGGCCCGTGCTGTCATGTCCAAGATAATCTGCATCGCCAATCAGAAAGGTGGGGTCGGCAAGACCACCACCGCCGTCAATCTGGCCGCCTCGCTGGCGGCGGCCGAGAAGCCGACGCTTTTGGTTGACATCGACCCGCAGGGCAACGCGACCAGCGGTGTGGGAATCGACAAGTCCCGGCTGAAGCAGACCATCTACGACGCCCTCGTCGACGAGATCGATGCCCAGAGCCTGATCGTGGACATCGGGCAGCCCTTCCTGCACGTCATACCGGCCAACTCCGACCTTGCCGGCGCGGAACTGGAACTGGCTTCTGAAATCGGCCGGGAGTTGAAGCTCAAGTTCGCCCTTGCCTCCCTGGTGGAGCAGTACCGTTACATCATCATCGACTGCCCCCCGTCGCTCAATCTGTTGACCGTCAACGCCATGACCTGGGCCGATTCCGTGCTGATCCCGCTCCAATGCGAGTTCTACGCCATGGAGGGGCTTTCCCAGATACTGCACACCATCCACCTGATCCAGAGGGGGCTTAACCCGTTGCTGAAGATAGAGGGCATCCTGCTGACCATGTTCGATTCCCGCGGCAACCTGGGCAAAGAGGTCATGGCGGAGATCAGGACCCACTTCCCCGATCAGGTCTTCGATGCGGTCATTCCGCGCAACGTTCGTCTGGCCGAGGCCCCCAGCCACGGCAAGCCGGTCATTCACTACGACATATCGTCACGCGGTGCCGCCAGCTATCTGCAACTGGCCCGGGAAATAATCCAGAGGGAGACAGCCAATGGTTAAGAAAGGCGGCCTCGGGAGAGGGATGGCGGCGTTGCTGCAGGTTGTGGATACGGCCGAGGGACGCTCCGATTATTTCATCTGCCCGATCGAGAAAATCCGGCCCAACCGTAATCAGCCCCGCAAGTTTTTTGCGGCGGACAAACTGGACGAGTTGGCCGCCTCCATACGTGAGCAGGGCATCATCCAACCGCTGGTGGTGACCAAAAAGGACGGCTTCTACGAGATCGTCGCCGGTGAGCGCCGCTGGCGCGCCGCCCAGAAGGCGGGTGTCCGGGAAGTGCCGGTGGTTATCCGCGAGGCCAGCGAAGATGCGGTGCTGGAACTGGCTCTGATCGAGAATATCCAGCGCCAGGATTTGAACGCCATCGAGGAGGCCCAGGCCTATCGCTCCCTGGTGGAGCATTTCGGCATCTCCCATGAGGACGTGGCCAAGCGGGTCGGCAAGAACCGCACCAGTGTCACCAACTCCATGCGCCTGCTCAAGTTGCCCCCTGAGGTCCAGCAGGATATCGTGGAAGAGCGCATGAGCATGGGCCATGCCCGCACCCTCCTGGCCCTGGAAAGCCCCGAGTCGATCCTCAAGGCCCGTCATGAGATCGTGCAGCGCCAGTTGAGCGTCCGTGAGGCTGAGAACCTGGTGCGGCGGCTGAAGATGAACCCCCACCCGGTGCCGCACAAACGCCCGCAGCAACCCGATCTGCTCATGGGTGCCCTGGAGGAGCAGTTGCAGAAGCGATTCCAGGCGCGGGTCGCCATCCGCAGGGTCGGCACCAAGGGGGGGAGGCTGGAGATTCACTTCAGCGACCCCGATGAACTGACCCGCATCATCGACCTGCTCGAATTGTAAGAATTGCGGGGGGAATGCCGCTTGTCCCCGTTCCGTTGCTCGGTGCCCGCCACCGCCGCCCGCTGAAATCCGACGGTTTTCTTTGCAATACGTCTTGACAAAGTGTTGAAATATGTGGTAGCTAGGTCCGATATCTGATGGATACAGTATACAGGTATACAATTTATGCATGCCTGCAAGGGGTAGGTCGTGATTGAATTAAATTTGGCATTCGTTGTCCAGGTCATTAACTTCGGCATCCTCGTCCTCATTCTCAACGTTTTCCTCTACAAGCCGATCCGCAAGGTTCTGGCCGACCGCCGCCAGGTGATCGACTCTGCCCGTGAAAAGGCCGCCTCCGTCGACCTGGAGGTTCAGGAAAAGATGACCCGCTACGAGGCCCGCCTGCGGGACGCCAAAACCGAAGCCGCCGGCCGCAGGGCCGAGGCCCTCAAGGAAGCGCAGGCTGAGGAGACGGCGGTGCTGGAGAAGGCACGCAAGGAGGCAACCGCCTCTTTGGAGGCCATTCGCGGTAAAGTGGCCAAGGAGGCCGCCGATGCCCGCGCGTTGCTGAAACAGCAGGCCGAGGCCCTGTCCGGCGACATCTGCGAGAAAATCCTGGGGAGGAGCCTGTAACATGTTGATGGTATCCGATCGTACGAAAAAAATTGCCTTCTCCCTGGTCTACGTTGCCGTCATCGTTCTGGCCGCCTCGACCGGCTTTGCCAACGAGGGGGGCGAAGGCGCGCACCAGGCCGACCACGCCGCCGCCCAGATGAAGGATTTGGGGTGGCGGGTGCTCAACTTTGCCGTTCTGGTCGGCATCCTCGTGTGGGCCCTGAAAAAGGCCAATGTCAAGGGTACGCTGGCCGCCCGGCAGAGCCAGATCGAAAAGGATTTGAAGGACGCCCAGGAGGGGAAGGCCGCCGCCGAAGCCAAGCTGGCCGAGTACAGCACCAAGCTCGATCAGGCATCCCGGGAAATCGACGAGCTCCATGCCGCCATCATCCGTGAAGGGGAGCAGGAAAAAGAGCGCATTATCGCCGAGGCTCAGGTTGCCGCTCAGAAAATCGCCCTCCAGGCGACCCAGTCGGCCGAGCAGGAAACCCTCAAGGCCCGCGCCGAACTGCGTGCCGAGGCCGCACGCCTGGCGGTGGAGATTGCCACCGGCAAGTTGACCGGTGCCATCCAGAAGGCCGACCACGACCGATTTGTCGGCGAATATCTTGACAAGGTGGTACAGATCCAGTGATCAACAATACGATTGCGAGACGATACGCCAAGGCTTTGGTGCAGCTTGGCTCGGAGGCCGACCTGATCGACCGCTTCAGCGAGGAATTGGCTGCGATTGATCGCCTCTTCGCCGGCAACGGGGAATTGCGGGCCGCATTTGGGAATCCGGCCTTCACCGCCGAGCAGAAGAAAGAGATCATGAAGGAACTGGTGGCAAAGGCCAACTGTTCCGAACTGGTCGGCAACTT
This sequence comes from Oryzomonas sagensis, assembly GCF_008802355.1. Taxonomy (NCBI): domain Bacteria; kingdom Pseudomonadati; phylum Thermodesulfobacteriota; class Desulfuromonadia; order Geobacterales; family Geobacteraceae; genus Oryzomonas; species Oryzomonas sagensis. Next base: position 1,127,512 of record NZ_VZRA01000001.1, read on the forward strand.
CCTGCTCCTTCTGGTGGACAAGAACCGGGTGTCCTTCCTCGACCAGATCGTTCAAACCTATAAAAAACTGGCCGATGAACATTCCGGCGTCATCCGCCCCTTCATCAGGACCGCCTTCCCGCTGGACGACGCCCAGGTGGCCTCCATCCAGGGCGCCCTGGAGAAGAAGACCGGCAAGAAGGTGGTGCCGCAGGTGACGGTGGACAAAGCCCTTCTTGGCGGCGTCGTGACCCAGATCGGCGATACGGCCTTTGACAGCAGCGTAAAAACTCAGCTTAAACGGATTCAAGATATACTACAGAAGGGGTAAATGCTTCCATGGAAATCAGAGCCGAAGAGATCAGCGAGATCATCAGGAAACAGATCAAGGAGTATGGCAAGGAGGTAGAGGTGTCGGAAACCGGCACGATCATCTCCATCGGTGACGGTATCGCCCGTATCCACGGCCTGGCTGGCGCCATGGCCGGCGAGTTGCTGGAGTTCCCCGGCGGCGTGTCCGGCATGGTTCTCAACCTGGAGGAAGACAACGTCGGCGCCGCCATCCTCGGTGAATTCGCCGAGATCAAGGAAGGCGACACGGTCAAGCGCACCGGCCGCATCACCGAGGTCCCGGTGGGCGACGCCCTGATCGGCCGCGTCGTCAACGCCATCGGCCAGCCCATCGACGGCAAAGGCCCCATCAACACCACGAGCTTCAGCAAGGTGGAGATCAAGGCCCCCGGCATCGTCAGCCGCAAGTCGGTGCATCAGCCCATGGCCACCGGCCTCAAGGCGATCGACTCCATGGTTCCGATCGGGCGCGGCCAGCGCGAACTGATCATCGGTGACCGTCAGACCGGCAAGACCGCCGTAGCCATCGACACGATCATCAACCAGAAGGGTGGCGACGTGGTCTGCATCTATGTCGCCATCGGCCAGAAGCGTTCCACGGTCGCCCAGGTCGTTTCCAAGCTGAGCGAGCACGGCGCCATGGATTACACCATCGTTGTCGCCGCCACCGCCTCCGAGTCGGCCCCGCTCCAATTCATCGCCCCCTACACCGGCGTCACCATGGGCGAGTACTTCCGCGACAACAAGAAACACGCCCTGATCATCTACGACGACCTTTCCAAGCAGGCCGTCGCCTATCGCCAGCTTTCCCTGCTGCTCCGCCGCCCCCCAGGGCGCGAAGCCTACCCGGGCGACGTCTTCTATCTCCATAGCCGCCTGCTGGAGCGTGCCTGCAAGCTGTCCGACGAGTGCGGCGCCGGTTCACTCACCGCCCTGCCGATCATCGAGACCCAGGCCGGCGACGTGTCCGCCTACATTCCGACCAACGTCATCTCCATCACCGACGGCCAGATCTATCTGGAAACCGACCTGTTCTTCTCCGGCGTCCGTCCGGCCATCAACGTCGGCCTCTCGGTTTCCCGCGTCGGCGGTTCCGCCCAGACGAAGTCCATGAAGCAGGTCGCCGGCACGCTGCGCCTCAGCTTGGCCCAGTACCGCGAGATGGCCGCCTTCGCCCAGTTCGGTTCCGACCTGGACAAGGCCACCCAGATGCAGTTGGCCCGCGGCGAGCGCCTGGTGGAGATTCTCAAGCAGCCCCAGTACCGTCCGATCCCCAACGAGAAGCAGGTTCTGATCATCTTCGCCGCCAACAACGGCTTCCTGGACGACTATCCGGTCGCGGCGCTCAAACGCTACGAGTCGGAAATGTACGCCTTTTTCGATAACCGCCAGGCCGATGTGCTGGCCGAACTGCGCGACAAGAAGGCCATCGGCGACGAGCTGAAGGGTAAGATCGCTGCCGCGCTGGAGCAGTTCAAGAAGGAATTCACCGCGTAAACAAGGACGGTTTGAGACATGGCAAGCCTTAAAAGCATCAAAAAACGGATCGCATCCGTAAAAAATACCCGCCAGATCACCAAGGCCATGAAGATGGTCTCGGCCGCCAAGCTGCGCCGCGCCCAGGAAAACGTCGTTGCGGCGCGTCCCTATGCCGGCAAGCTGGCCGAAGTGTTGCAGTCCCTGGCCGGCAACCTGGAAGGCGACCTCCATCCGCTTCTGGAGAAACGCGACGCCAAGAAGCTGCTCCTGATCGTGGTCACCTCCGACCGCGGCCTGTGTGGCGGTTTCAACGGCAACCTGTGCAAGGCCGCCGAGCACTTCATCAAGGACAAGCAGGGCGAGTTCGAGGAGATTTCGCTGATGACGGTCGGGCGCAAGGGGTATGAAGCGCTCCGGCATCGCCACGAGATCGCCAAGAATTTCCCCAACGTGTTGGCCAAGCCGAGCTACCAGACCGCGGTCATGCTGGCCCACGAGGTGATCGACGGCTACCTGGCCGAGGAGTACGATCAGGTCGTCCTGCTCTTCAACGCCTTCCGCACGGTCATGTCCCAGGACATCACCTTCCAGCAGCTCCTGCCGGTGGAGCCCGAGGCGAAAACCGTTGCCGACGAAACCCCGGTTGAGTACATCTACGAACCGTCGGTTGCCGAGCTTTTGGCCGAGATTTTGCCAAAGAACATCGAGGTGCAGATCTTCAAGGCCATGCTGGAGTCGGTGGCTGCCGAACACGGCGCCCGTATGACCGCCATGGACAGCGCGTCCAAAAATGCCAACGAGATGATCGGCAAGCTGACCCTCCAGTACAACCGGGCGCGTCAGGCCGCCATCACCACCGAACTGACGGAGATCATCTCCGGCGCCGAATCGATCAAAGGATAACAAGAGAACCGAATCACTATATGAGGCTTCACGGCCACAGGAGGACAGAGTTCCATGAGTCAGAACATCGGTAAAATTTCGCAGGTCATCGGCGCTGTTATCGACGTCGAATTCGAGCCCGGCAAACTGCCGGAGATCTACCACGCCCTGAGGGTGACCAATCCGGCCATCGACGGCCGGGAGAACAACCTGGTTCTCGAGGTCGCCCAGCACTTGGGAGAGAATTCGGTCCGCACCATTGCCATGGACTCCACCGACGGTCTCAAACGCGGCCAGGCCGTCATCGACACCGGCAAGCAGATCTGCGCCCCGGTCGGTCACAAGACCCTGGGCCGGATCATCAACGTCATCGGCGAACCGGTGGACGAGATGGGGCCCATCGGCAACGAAAAGGAATACGGCATCCACCGCGAAGCCCCCTCGTTCGAAAACCAGTCCACCAAGGTCGAGGCTTTCGCCACCGGCATCAAGGTCGTTGACCTCCTGGCACCCTATGCGCGCGGCGGCAAGATCGGCCTGTTCGGCGGCGCCGGCGTCGGCAAGACCGTGCTCATCATGGAACTGATCAACAACATCGCCAAGCAGCACGGCGGCTTCTCCGTGTTCGCCGGCGTCGGCGAGCGTACCCGCGAAGGGAACGACCTCTGGATGGAGATGAAGGAATCCGGCGTTCTCGACAAGGCTGCCCTGGTGTACGGCCAGATGAACGAACCTCCCGGCGCCCGCGCCCGCGTCGCCCTGACCGCGCTTTCCATCGCCGAGTACTTCCGCGACGAAGAAGGCCAGGACGTTCTCTTGTTCATCGACAACATCTTCCGTTTCACCCAGGCCGGTTCCGAGGTCTCCGCCCTTCTGGGCCGTATCCCCTCGGCCGTCGGTTACCAGCCGACCCTGGCCACCGAGATGGGCGAATTGCAGGAGCGCATCACCTCCACCAAGAAGGGGTCCATCACCTCGGTCCAGGCCATCTACGTCCCGGCCGACGACTTGACCGACCCGGCTCCGGCCACCGCCTTCGCCCACCTGGACGCCACCACGGTTCTGTCCCGCCAGATCGCCGAGCTGGGTATCTACCCGGCCGTTGACCCGCTGGACTCCACCTCGCGCATCCTCGATCCCCAGGTCATCGGCGAGGAACACTACGCCGTGGCCCGTTCCGTCCAGTTCGTGCTCCAGAAGTACAAGGACCTCCAGGACATCATCGCCATCCTCGGCATGGACGAACTCTCCGAAGAAGACAAGCTGGTCGTGGCCCGCGCCCGCAAGATCCAGCGCTTCCTCTCCCAGCCGTTCCATGTTGCCGAGGCCTTCACCGGTTCTCCCGGTAAATACGTCGAACTGAAGGACACCATCAAGGGGTTCCAGGAAATCGTGGCCGGCAAGCACGACGCCCTGCCCGAGCAGGCCTTCTACATGGTCGGCTCCATTGAAGAGGCCATCGAAAAGGCCGCCAAGCTGGCTGCGGTATAAATTAACCTTACGGGGGACACCCCTTTCAAGGACTGATATATGGCTGAAAAGATGAAGCTGGAGATCGTCACCCCTTACAAGAAGGTGGTTGACATAGAAGTGGATGAGGTCACCGCCACCGGCAAACTGGGCGAGTTTGGCGTCCTGCCGGGTCATGCCCCGTTTCTGACCTCGCTCAAGATCGGCGAGTTGGCCTACAAGTATGATGGCAAGGCCGAGCACATGGCCCTCAACTGGGGCTACTTCGAGATCAAGGACGACCGGATCATCGTCCTGGTTGAGACCGCCGAACTGGCCGAAGAGATCGACGTCGAGCGGGCCAAGGCTGCCCAGGGGCGCGCCGAGGAAAAGCTCAAGCACCTGACCACGGAAGACAAGCAGTTCAAGGTCTACGAAGCAGCCTTGGAACGCGCCCTGATCCGCATGCAGGTCGCGGGCAAGGCGGTTCGCAAGTAGCTTTATTGAATTATCCGTATGCAAAGAGCGGCAGCAATGCCGCTCTTTTTGTTTGTACTCTGCCGATCCTGACTGTCGAGCCACTGCAATCACTCGTCGGCACGGCAAGCAATTCAAAGCCCCGGTCGATGGGGATGAATAATTGGGGTCTCAGCTTTTCTAATAGTTGTCCATTACTTCCAAGCGGTGTAAAATTCACCCCATGATATTGGAGATGGATAACAGTCTTGCTGCCGGCACGAACGGCAAAAAACAACGGGTACCGGAAATGTACGATGCACGGGTGATCATCTGCGACGATGAAGTCGAAATAGTGCGCTATCTGAACAAGATCCTGACCACCCGGGGACTTGAGGTGGAGATTTTCACTTCCGGCGAGGCCCTGCTGCGCACCCTGGAGCATCGCGCACTGGAGGAAAGCGATCTGCTGCTGCTGGATGTGAAGATGCCCGATGTGGACGGCATCGAGATCCTCCGGCGGGTCAAGGAACTCAAGCTGGAAATACCGGTGGTCATGATGACCGCCTTCGCCTCCATCAGTTCGGCCATTGAGGCCATGAAGCTGGGGGCGTACGACTATGTCACCAAGCCGTTCCCCAAGGAGAAGATCTTCGGGATACTGGACAAGGTGCTGGAACGCAAGGAACTGCTTAAGGAAAACTCCGCCCTGAAGGACGAGTTGGGCAAGTCCGCCCCGTCGGGCTACCTGGTCTATACCAGCGATGCGTTCCGCCGGGTCCACGAGATGGCCGTCCAGGTGGCCCAAAGCGATGCCAACGTGGTCATACTGGGGGAGTCGGGAACCGGCAAGGAATTGATCGCCGGTCTGATCCACAGCGTGAGTCCTCGCAAGGAGCAACGTTTTCTCTCCATCAACTGCGCCACCCTCTCGGATACGCTCCTGGAAAGCCAGCTCTTCGGCCATGTGCGCGGGGCCTTCACCGGCGCGGTAACCCACCAGAAGGGGCTTCTGGAGGAGGCCCACAACGGGACCCTCTTCCTGGATGAGGTGGGAGACATGAGCCCCGCCATCCAGGCAAAGCTGCTGCGGGTCCTGCAGGAGGGCGACTACATCCCCGTGGGTGAAACCAAGGCCCGGTCCGTGGACATACGCTTTTTGGCGGCCACCAACAAGGATCTTGAGGAGGAGGTGCGCCAGAAGCGGTTTCGGGAAGACCTGTTCTTCCGGCTGAACGTCATCTCCATCCACCTCCCGCCTTTGCGCGAACGCGCCGAGGACATCGAGCCCCTGGCCAGGTACTTTTTACACCGGATCTCCCAGCGGATGAAGAAGGAGTTCGTCAACTTCACCCCGGAGGCCCTGCTGCTCATGCAATCCTACTCCTGGCCGGGAAATATCAGGGAACTGGAGAACGCCATCGAGCGAGCGGCTATCCTGGCACGGGGCACGGTGATCTCCGCCGAAAACCTGCCGGTCTGGAAAAGCGCCCCGCTTGCTGCTGCCGCCGAACAGCGGGGGGACGGCGAGCGGCTTCTCCCCCTAGAGGCCGTGGAGCGCGAGCATATCCTCCATGTGCTCCAGAAAACCGGCTGCAACAAGAGCCGGACGGCCAAGATCCTCAACATCGCCCGCCGGACCCTGGACCGGAAACTGGAAGAATACGGCATGCAGGACAAGGCCGCTCCGGCGGATGCGGACGATCCCTGATGCCGCGGCGCTTTCCCATCCGTGCCAAACTGACCGTCGGGGCGCTGGCGCCGTTGTTTGTCGCCTTTTTCATCTGTTCGCTCACCGGTCTCTATATCATCGACGCCAAAATCACCAGCCAGGCCCAGGAAAAGGTCAGAACCGACCTGAACTCGGCCCGTGAGGCGTACCGCAACGAGTTGCACCATATCGATGAACTGCTGGAACTGACCGCCGACAACCCCTTTGCCGCCCTATCCATCAGTTCCCGCAACCGTCCGGCCATCTCCTCGCTCCTCACCCCCCTCCTGCATAAGAAACATCTGGATATCCTGACCGCCGTGGACAAGAAGGGGCGGGTCCTGTTTCGGGCCCACAATCCGGCCCGGTTCGGCGACACACCGGTCGATACCTATTTTATCGACCAGGCGTTGAGGGGGAAAACGGTCACCGGCACTACGGTCCTCTCCCCCGAGCAACTGGCCGCCGAAAAAGACGAACTGACGGCCCAGGCGCGTATCGACGTGGTGACGACACCCCACTCCCGGCCCCGCCAGAGTTCGGTGGAGCGGGCGGGGATGGTTATGGTCTCGGCGGCGCCGGTGCTCGATAGCGCCGGCCGGGTTGCCGGCGCGCTGTATTGCGCGGAACTGCTTAACAACAATAACGACCTGGTGGACAAGATCAAGGACACCGTCTACGAGGGGGTGAAGTTCAAGGGGCAGGATGTGGGCACCGCCACCCTGTTCCTCGGCGATACCCGCATCGCCACCAACGTGCACGCGTCAGACGGCAGGAGGGCCATCGGCACGCAACTCTCCGCAGAGGTCTACAACAGGGTCATCCTGGAAAACAGGAAGTGGGTGGGACGGGCGTTCGTGGTGAACGATTGGTACCTGACCGCCTACGAACCGATTGTGGGCCTGCGGGGCGAGGTCATCGGCTCCCTGTATGTGGGGATGCTGGAAAAGCAGTACAGCGCCCTGAAGAACAACGTCAACACCATCCTGGGCGTCGTCCTGTTTATCAGCTCTCTGATCGGGCTGGCGGTTTCCGGCGTTATCGGCACCCACCTGGCCACCCCCATCAAGGAGTTGGAGCAACTCACCCGCAGGGTGACGCTCGGCGAGCGGGATCTGCACATAGACGTTCGTTCGGCCGATGAACTGGGGGACCTCGCCGGAGGGTTCAACCAGATGACCCGCGCCCTGGCCCACCGCGAGTCCGAGATTACCATGCTGAATCGCAGCCTGGAGCAGAAGGTGCTGAGGCGGACGGCGCAGCTCGAAGAAAAAAATGCGCTTCTGCTGGAAACCCAGGCGGATCTCGCCAAGGCGGAAAAACTCGCGGACTTGGGCGTTATTGCCGCCGGCGTGGCCCATGAGATCAACAACCCCCTGGCCGTCATCCGGGGCAACATCGAGTTCCTGGAGATGTGCCTGCCGCCCGATCACGCCAATCGGGAGGAGGTGGGGATCATCAGCCAGCAGGTGGAGCGGATCGCCAAGATCGTGGGCAATCTGCAGGTATTCGCCCGGCAGAAAGCGCTGCGCCAGGGGCAGGTCGACATCCACGAGCTTCTGGACGGCATCCTTGGGCAGATCGGCCACCAGGTTCCCATGGACGCCATCACCGTGGTGAGGGAGTACGCGTCTGATCTGGCCATGATCCGGGGGGATGGGGACCAACTCCGGCAGGTTTTCACCAACCTGATTCTCAATGCGGTTCAGGCCATGGGGAGCAAGGGGGTACTGACCCTGACGACCAAAGGGGTGGCCCCCTTGGATGGTTGCGAGGTCAGCGTCTCGGATACCGGCCCGGGGATCGGGCCCGGGCACCTGAAGAAGATCTTCACCCCTTTTTTCACCACCAAGGATACGGGCAGCGGCCTGGGGCTCTCCATCTCCTACGGCATTATCAAGGATCACGGCGGGGACATCAAGGTGTCGAGTGTGGAGGGGAAAGGGACGACCTTCAAGGTTACTATTCCCTAGAAAGGGTGCAAGGCTGTGACTTATGGGGCCTATGGGACTATAGGTCCTATAAGCCTTATACGTCCTATGAGGCGGGGCCGATAATCTGCACCTGGTCCCCCGACCGGATCTTCCCTCCGGTGATGACCTTGGCGAAGATGCCCTCCTTGGGCATGACGCAGTCGCCGGCCTGATAGTAAATGGCGCAGCGGGTGTGGCACTCCTTGCCGATCTGGGTTACCTCCAGCAGGGTTTCCCCCACCTGCAGGCGGGTGCCGATGGGCAACGTCACCAGTTCGATGCCGCGGGTGGTGATATTCTCGGCAAAGGCGCCGGCGGTCACGTTCAACCCCAGAGCCCGCATCTTGTCGATGCTCTCCTCGGCCAAAAGGCTTATCTGGCGATGCCAGTCGCCCGCGTGGGCGTCCCCCACGATGCCGTGGTTCTCCTGCACGGTGACCTCTGCCACCGGTGTTTTGCGCTCGCCCTTTTTCTCGCTGATGCAGACGGCGACGACGTGAGCCATCCTATCCCCCAATCTGTGCCATCGTAAAATTCCGGTGTTCATACCCGTTGCTGGTGATGTGGTGGCCCTTCGGCTTCGCCATGACGATCCCCTTCATGGCCTCCGTCAGGGCTGCGGGGTCCGGCGGCCGGAGATACGGCACCAAATCGGTTGTCTCGTCGGAGAACAGGCACCCCTTGGCCTGGCCGGTGGAGGTCACCCGGATGCGGTTGCACTCCCCGCAGAAGTGGCCCGAGACGGCGGTGATGATGCCGAGGGTCCCCTGGGCGCCCCGAATGCGGAAGTCGCGGGAGGGACCGGCAAAGGCCCCCTTGCACACATGCTCCAGGGTGTGGTGGGCTGCGATGCGTTGCAGGATCTCCTCGCCGGAGATGCAGTACCGTTGCCAGGCATCTTCCTTGATCACCGGCATGTATTCGATGAAGCGCACCGAGTTGCCCCGGCTCCGGGTCAGTTCGGCGAAATCCAGGATCTCCGCCTCGTTGACCCCGCGCATGACGACCATGTTGATCTTGGGGGGCGGGAAACCAGCCCGTTCGGCCGCATCCAGCCCGGCCAGCACTCTCTCCAGGTCGCCGCCCCGGGTGATGGCGGCAAAGGTCTCAGGGCGGAGGGAATCCAGGCTGACGTTCAGGCGCTGCACACCCGCTTTATACAGGTCTACGGCCATCTTGTCCAGCAGGAGGCCGTTGGTGGTGAGCGCCAGGTGGCACAGGCCGTCGATGCTCGCGAGGCGGGAGAGGAATTCGACGATGCCGGCACGCACCAGCGGCTCGCCGCCGGTGATGCGGATCTTCTCGATCCCCAGGCTGATCGCGGTTTCGGCGATCAGCTGCAGTTCCTCGTAGCGCAGGACGTCTGCATGGCGTTTCCGGGCGACGCCCTCGGCGGGCATGCAGTAGGAACAACGCATGTTGCAGCGATCGGTCACCGAAAGACGCAAATAGTTGATGGTTCTGCCCTGAGAGTCAGTCAGTTGCATGGATGATCCGTTCTTCAACGAAATCGGCTACCTGTGACGGGCTATTGAGATCCAGTACCGGCACATCCAGCTGCAATGGTTCATCACTGGCCACCGCCAGCAGGCTGGGGTCATGCGCCTCACCCCGGCAGAGCAGGGTGCCGCTCCGTTCCCGGCGATGGACCTCGATCTTGGGGAGGCCGCTCTTCTTGAAACCTTCGGTCAGGACCAGGTCAACATCGCCAAAGTAGACGGCGATCAACTCCTCGATAGGGGGCGATTCCGCGTGTTTCTTGATCACGGCCAGCTTCTCCGGCGAGGAGATCAACATGGTGTCGGCGCCCGCCTGGGTCAGGCGGTGGCTGTCCTTGCCCGGATGGTCGATGTCGAAGTGGTGGGCGTCGTGCTTGATGACCCCCACCCGGTAGCCCCGGCTCTTGAGCTCGGCAATCACCTTCTCCAGCAGGGTGGTCTTGCCGGTGCCCGATTTGGCGACGAATGAAACGGCGTGGGAGAGCATAGAGTACCTCCAGACAGGCTTTGGGGTTTACAACGTCGCGGCCGACGCCGCGATCTGGTGAACGGGAACACCGATGCCTGCCGGGATGGGGCGCTCGGCGATGAGATCCGCCTGCCCGATACCCCCGGCAACCAGGTGAATGGTCTTGCCGCCGAGACGGTCCGCATGGTTCGGTTCGTGGGTCGTCATGATGGTGCATACCCCTTGCCGGGGAAGGGAGATGATAAGGGATTCCAGCAACCGGGCGGTTTCGTGGTCCACGTTGGCGAGCGGCTCGTCCAGCAGAAGCACCCGCGGCTTGAGGGCCAGCGCCCGCGCCATGGCCACCCGGCGAATCTCGCCGCCGGAGAGCTGCAGCGCATTGCGCCGCGCGAAACTACCCAGATTGGTCTGGGCCAGGGCCGCGTCAACCCGCTGCCGCTGCTCCGCCGTACCCATCCCCCGCACCCCGAGGCCGTAGGCGACATTCTCGAAGACGCTGCCGGAGAAGAGGTAGGGAAACTGCTGCATGAGGGTGACGTTGCGCCGCAGCCTGAAGAGGGAGGGGCTCCCCCAGGGCACCGGGGCGCCGGCAAAGGTGACCTGGCCCGACGTGGGTGGGGTCAGAAATGCCAGGACATTGAGGAGGGTGCTCTTGCCCGCCCCGTTGGCGCCGGTCAGGATATGGAGACGGTTTCCCCCGATGGCCAGACGGTGCACGTCAAGCACCCGCTGGCCGTCGAAAACCATGGTGAGCTCATGTATGCTGTAGATGTCGTCCACGGACTACCTTTGCTGGAGTGTATTGAGAAACAGGTTGATCACCAGGGCCACGGTCATCAGGATCATGCCCAGGGCGAGACCGAAGGCGAACTCCCCCTTGCTCGTTTCCAGGGCGATGGCGGTGGTCATGGTCCGGGTATAGCCGCGGATGTTGCCGCCGAGCATCATGGCCACCCCGACCTCGGCAATGATCCGTCCGAAGCCGGCGATCAGGGCGGCGATGATGCCGAAACGCACCTGGCGCATCAACTGAAACACCGCCTGGAGCGGGCTGGCCCCCAGGGTCAGGGCCGTGGGCAGGATGCGCGGGTCGGCCCCCTGGATGACGCTGACCGTATAGTTGGCCACGATCGGCACCGCCAGGAGGGTCTGGCCGATGACCATGGCCGACGGCGTGAACAGGAGCCCCATGGCCCCCAACGGCCCCTGGCGGCTCAGTATCCCGTAGAGCACGAGACCCACCACGACGGTCGGCATGGCCATGAGCGTATTCAGCAGCGTAATGACGGCCCGTTTCAGGGGAAATTCGTGCAGCCCCACCGCAACCCCGGCCGGGATTCCGACCGCCGCCGCCAGGACGATGGCACCGCCGGAAACCGCCAGTGACGTCGTCACCGTCGCAAAGACCTCCGGGTCAAACGAGGCGATCAGCGCGACCGAGGTATGCAGGGATTCGGTGATAAAACCCACTTAACGACCCTTTTTCCCGTAAGTGAAGAAGACCGGATCACCGTGGACCCGGAAGGTGGCAATGACCTTCTGCCCCTCGGGACCGGTGATGTAGTCGATGAACTTCATGGCCAGGGCGTTCTTGACATGGGGGAAGCGCTTGGGATTGACGGCGATGACGCCGTAGGGGTTGAACAGCCCCTTCTCACCCTCGAAGACGGTCTTGAGGTCGGTCTTGCCGGAGCGGTAGGCGTTGTAGGTGCCCCGGTCGGCCAGGGTATAGGCCCGCCGTTCGGTGGCCATGGTGATCACCTCACCCATGCCCTGGCCCGATTCCACGTACCAGGAGCCGCCGGGCTTCATGCCCGCAGCCTTCCAGATCTCCTTCTCCTTCTGGTGGGTGCCGGACTCGTCGCCGCGGGAGACGAAGGGGGAGCGGGCGGCGGCGATGCGCTTGAACGCCTCTGCCGCGGTCTTGGCGCTCTTGACCCGCGCCGGGTCGCCGGCCGGTCCGATGATGATGAAGTCGTTGTACATGACGTCCCTGCGGTTGACCCCGAAACCGGCGGCCACAAAGGCGTCTTCAAGGGCGCGGGCGTGCACCAGCACCACATCCACATCGCCGGTCTCCCCCAGTTTCAGGGCCTTGCCGGTGCCGACGGAGATGACATCCACCGTGCAGTTGTACTTCTTCTCAAACGGAGGCAGGAGCACCTTGAGCAACCCCGAGTTTTCGGTGGAGGTGGTGGTGGACATGCGCAGGCGCTCGCCGGCTGCGGCCACGCTGCACAGGCCCAGCACAAGGGCAAGGGTCATCCCGAATTTCAAAAGCGTTTTCATTGCGTTCCTCCGCCTGGATAGGTGTGATGCATTCTGGAATACCATTGAAACCTCGATACAAAAAAGGGCTCCTTCCTTATGGAAAGAGCCCTTTGAGCGTGCAAGACAGCAGCATATCGCCATCGGGTCTCCTTTCCAAAAGGGAGGCGCAGCCGTTTCCCGCCGTGCCCATTGACCGGCCGCCACGGGGTAACCCGACAGGCGGAACGGCTCGGAGATTTGTCTGTTTTTGATATAATACCTGCTCAGTATACCTGAGTCAATTCCCTTGGCAATGGCCTTTCTAACTGCCTTGGGCGGCAAGGGAGGGGTCGGGGCGGTTCCTTACCCGTTCGCCGTCGCGCAACTCGAAGTAGTCGGCCGGAGTATTGATGTTCCTGAAGGAGTCGAGCGAGGGGTCGAAGGTCGTGACCTCGTCCCGGGAAAAGACGCTGACCCTGGCCTCGGGAAAGAAGGAGACGATCCTCCTGCTGCCCGATTGGAGCGCCTTTTCCATGGCGTCGCGGCATTGCCTGCCGTAAAAGGCGTGCAGCGGTTCCAGCCCTTTTTCCCCTTCGGGAATGATCACGTCGGCCTTGGTTCTCAGCGCGGCCAGCCGCTTGATCAGGGAGCTGTTCAGGTAGGGCATGTCGCAGGCCACGGCAAAGATATGGGGGGTGTCGCTGTGATACAGGCCCGAGTGCAACCCGGCCAGCGCTCCCATGCCGGGATGCAGGTCGGGCACTTTGCGGCAGGGGAGAAAGGCATATTCGTCCGGGGTGTTGGTGACGATGATGACCTCGTCGAATAGTTCCGACATCTGCCGGTAGATGGCCTCGATGAAGCGGCCTCCCTTGTAGGGGAGGAGCGCCTTGTTGCTCCGCATGCGGCTTGATTTGCCCCCGGCCAGGATGACGCCCGTGACGCCCGGGATCGTCCTGCCCGTGGGGGAGGCGTGCCGTCCCGGTTCGGCGGCAATGGTCCCGGGGTGGCTGTACACGGTGAACTTGCCGCCGCGCACGTAACCGATGAGGGTAATGCCGGCCTGCTCGCACATGGTGATGGCCATATCGGTGGGGGAGGTGCGGGAAGCGATGAGGGTGATGCCCAGCAAGGCGGCCTTGGCCGCCATCTCGGTGGAGATTCGGCCCGACGTGACCAGCAGCTTGCCGGCCAGGTCGATGCCCTTCAAGAGCGCCTCGCCGGCGATGCGGTCCAGGGTGTTGTGCCTGCCGATATCCTCGGCGGCGAGGATGATGCCCTGCTCGTCGCCCACCGCTGCCGAATGGATGCCGCCGTGGCTCTTGTACTGTTCCGACCGGCGGTTCAACTCGTCCATCAGGCGGAATATCGTATCCGCCGCCACCCGTGCGGGCGGTGCCGGGACGGTGCGCGCCTCGGCGCTGGGGAGGCTGAAGGTGATGCCGGTCCCGCAGCCGGAGGTGAGGACCGGTTTGAGCCGTTCCGGCAGTTCGCCCTTGATGCGGACATTGGCGGTGCCGAAATCTTCGCACACCGCCAGCATGTGGAAATCACTGATGCAGGTCACGAAACCCTGCAGGCGGAGAAAGCCGGCCACCAGGAAGCGGAGATCGTGGGGCGAGGCGATGAGGGTGGCTATCTCCCGGCCGTTGACATGGAGAACGACCGGAAACTCGCGGACGGTATCGCCCTGCTGTTCTTCAAGCCTCCCCTGGTGGTACACATGGGTTGTTTTCATACGTGCATAACCTATTCCGGGTTGTTGAAGGGGGCGCGGAAGCTGCACCGCGAACGGTATGACTTCCGTGCCCCCGGACAAGATGCTTGATCTATGCTTCGTGTGCCGCCTTGAGTCCCTCGGGGCCCTTTTCCAATTTGCGGAAATGGTCCGGGATGGTGTAGTCGGTGGCCTCGGGATGGTGTTCGAAGATCGGGAAATACTTGGCGATCAGCACGAAGAAGAGGATATGGGCGGAGATGATGCCCATGGTCACCAGAGACTCGATGACGGACGGGACGTAGATCTGCTGTCCCGGTTGTTCCATGCCGAACATGGAGACGTTGAAGCGGTTCAGGACCAGCCCGAACAACACAAAGCTGGCGGCCCGCAACTGCATTTTTTTGTCGGTGCGGATTCGGTTGCTCAGGTACATGCAAAAGGGCACAAACACCCCGACGACCATTTCAACCAGAAACAGGGCCAGGAGCACCGGCCGGTCGAAGAGCGGGCCGTGGGAGAGGAATGCCAGGGCGTAGGCCTTGACCGCGATATAGATCCCCATGACCCAGGGGATGATCTTGGTCAGGGTGGCCAACAGGTCCGACTCGTCCGGCTGCCCCATGTATTTATGCACCAGGCTGGCCTCGAAGATGACGATGGAGAGGCCGGTAAAGATGGAGGAAAGCCAGAACTGGAGCGGCAGAAGCGGGTTGTACCAGAGGTTGTGCAGCTTATCCACGGCGATCAGGAAGAACGTGCCCAGGGTTGACTGGTGCAGGGTCGAGATCATGGCCGCCAGGATGGCAAAGGGAATCTCCAGGGTGCGCAGCAGGCGCAGCGGCAGGTGCCAGCCGAAGCGCTCGGCCACCGGGTGGAGGAATTCCAGCGTCAGGACCGTGGTATAGGCCATGATGCACATGGAAACTTCGAACATGGGGGAGTGAACGTTCCAGTACAAGAGGACGTTGATGCCGCGCTGGGGCTGCCCCAGGTCGAGCAGCAGGCCGATGCAGACCAGGGAGTAGCCCAGGAAGCCGGTGATGATGGCCGGCCTGACCAGGGGCTCCAGCTTTTTGATGTGGAACACGTGGGCCACGACGCCGATGGTGAACGCCCCGGCCGCCAGGGGCACCGAGGTGACGACGTCGAAGGAGATCCACAGGCCCCAGGGATAGGTGTCGTTCAGGTTGGTGGTGACTCCCAGGCCGAAGATAAAGCGAGCCAGGGCGGCCAGGGCGCCGACTCCGGTCAGGACGATCATCAGTTGGATGAAACGGTGATAACCTTTGATTTCATTGATAACCAGCTTGGCCGCGGTCATTGATCCTCCTCCTTCTGCTCCGGGTTGACGCGGGAATTTTTGAACTCCTCCTCACGACGTATGCGCTCCTTGCGGTGCTGGAACCACGTAATGGCCGAGAGGGTGCCGCCGACCCCCAGGAAGATGCCCGGCACCAGGCGCAGGGCCTGCCAGGTGTAGGAGGGGAGGGGCCGCTTGGTCACCTGTTTGAAGCCCAATTCGTCCAGGGGCTGGTGGGTCAGGTAGAGGACGCTGGTGCCGCCGGCCTCTTCCTTGCCGTAGATGGCCTGGAAATAACGATCAGGCCGGCTTTTGAGGCGCCGCTCCGCTTCTTGCAGCATGTCCGCCCGGTCACCGTAGGTGATGGCCGTGGGGCAGGCGGTGGCGCAGGCCGGTTGCAGCCCTTCCTTGACCCGGCTGTAGCAGCCGGTGCACTTGCGCACCAGGGGGAAGGCCTTGCTCCATTCATACTTGGGTATGCCGAAGGGGCAGGCCACCATGCAGAAACGGCAGCCGATGCAGCGCTTTTCGTCGTAGACCACCGGGCCTTCCGCGGTTTTCTTGAAGGCACCCACCGGGCAGACCGAGGCGCAGGCCGGCTCGTTGCAGTGCATGCACATCTCTTTGTAAAAGGCGAACTCGTTCTGCCCGTGTTTCTGGTAATCCCGGAACTTGATCCGGGTAAAGGTGTACTCGGACATGGCGGGGGGGTTCTGGTACCCTTCGCCGCTGAAAAACACGGTCTTCTCCGCCTTGAGTTGGTTCCACTGCTTACAGGCCACCTGGCAGCCGCGGCAGCCGGTGCATTTGGTCGTATCGATCAGGAACGTCTTGGTTTTGTTGAAATCAATGTGTCCGCCACTCATGCTTTCGTACCCCCTTTCTCGATATTGCAGAGAAACGCTTTGAACTCGGGGATATTAGTGTTGGCGCATCCCACGGTCGGGGTCAGCAGGTTGGCGCTGTCCCCCTTGGCCAGGCCGGAGTAGCCGAAGTGCCACGGCATGCCGACCTGCTCCACCGGCTTGCCGTTCACGTTGAGGGGCTTCAGGCGGGAGGTGACCAGGGCCACCGCCTCGATGGCGCCACGCTCGGTGGTTACCTTGACCTTGTCCCCTTTTTTGATCCCCTTCTGTTTTGCCAGGGATTCGCTGATCTCCACGAACATGTCCGGCACCAGTTCCACCAGCCAGGGGAGGCTGCGGGTCATGCCGCCGGTCTGCCAGTGCTCGGTCATGCGGTAGGTTGTGCCGATGAGCGGGAACTTGGCGAGGTCGCTGCTGATGTTGGCCGGAATCTTCACCAGCGGGTTGTTCTGCACCTTGGAGAGTTGATTCCGGGCCGGGCTCTCCATGGGCTCGTAATGCTCGGGGAAGGGGCCGTCCTTCATATCCAGGGCGTACAGCCGGCCATGCCCCTCGGCCAGCATGATGAAGGGGTACTTGCCCTCCTTTGCGTCCTTCATGGGGGGCCAGGGGCCGTCCGGCACATCGCCCTTCCATTTTTTCTCAACGGCGTCCCAGGCGATGATCGGCCGCTTGGGGTTGAACGGCGCGCCGTCCGGCGTGACCGATGCCCGGTTGTAGATGATGCGGCGGTTGAGCGGCCAGCACCAGGACCATTTGGGGAACAGCCCCAGGCCCGTGGGGTCGGACGCGTCGCGCCGTGCCATCTGGTTTCCTTCCTTGGTATAGGAGCCGCAGTAGATCCAGCAGCCGCTGGTGGTGGAACCGTCGGCCTGCAGGTACTTGAACATCGGGACCTGGTCCCCCTTCTTGAATTCCAGGGTTTTGTCCTTGTCCACGATGGTCGTGTCCTTGGTGAAGGAGCCGTTGATCTCCTTGGCCACCAGGTGGACGTCGGGCTCGTGCCCCTCGCCGTAGTTCCAGGCAAGTTTGGTGATCGGCTCGGGGAATACCCCCTTGTCTTTGATGTAGAGAGCTTGCACGCGTTTGAAAAACTGGTTGATGATCCAGAGATCGCTCTTGGATTCGCCCACCGGTTCCACCGCCTTGTAGCGCCACTGGGCCCAGCGCCCCGAGTTGGAGATGGAACCTTCCTTCTCCACGGAAGAGGCGGCCGGCAGCATGAATACCTCGGTATGGATATCCTTCGGGTTGACGCCGGGGCGTTTCCAGAAGATGGAGGTCTCGGTCTGCCACAGGTCCACCGTCACCAGCCACTTCAGTTTATCCAGGGCACCCCGGGCGCTGTTTGAGTCGGGACCGCCCATGGCCGGGTTCATGCCCATGCAGACCAGTCCTTCCACCTCGCCTTTGCCCATCCGCTCGATGATCTTGGAGTAGGAATAGTTGCTGCTCCACTTGGGCAGGTAGTTGTAGCAGAAGTCGTTTTCCGGCGTGGCGTTGTCGCCGTACCACGCCTTGAGCAGGCTGGTGATGTATTTGGGGGTGTTGCCCCACCAGTTGGCGCTTTTGGCGTCCTTGGTCTTGGGGGTGTACTTCTCGATGTAGGCCTTGAAGTCCGTGTTGGCGAACTCGGGCAGCTTGAGGTAGCCGGGTAAGCTGTTGAAGAGCAGGCCGTAGTCGGTGGAACCCTGGACGTTGGACTCGCCGCGCAGGGCGTTGACCCCGCCGCCGGCGATGCCGATGTTGCCCAGCAGCATCTGGAGCAAGGCAACGGCCCGCACGTTCTGGGTACCGTGGGTCGATTGGGTGATGCCCATGGCATAGAGGATCGTACCGGCTTTGTCGGCGCGGCCCGTGGCGCAGAAGGTCTTGGCCACCTTGAGGAAATCCTCTTTCTTGGTGCCGGTGATGGAGCAGACCATGTCTGCGTCGTAACGGCTATAGTGCTTTTTGAGCAACTGGTAGACGCAGCGCGGGTCCTTCATGGACATGTCCCGCTTGGGGTTGCCGGCCGCGTCGTTCTCGTAGGCCCAGGATTTCAGGTCGTAGCTCTTCTCCTGATCGTCGAAGGAACAGAACAGGCCGTCCTGGAAACTGAACTTCTCGTTGATGATGAAGGCGGCGTTCGTGTACTCCCGAACGTACTCCTCGTGGATCATGTTGTTTTGCAGGGCATAGTTGATCATGCCGCCCAAAAAGGCGATATCGGTCCCCGGACGGAGCTGGGCGTAGATATCCGCCTTGGAGGCGCTCCTGGTGTAGCGGGGATCGGCGACGATCAGCTTTCCGCCGTCGTCCATGGCCTTCTCGATCCACTTGAAGGAGATCGGGTGATTCTCGGCCGGGTTGCAGCCGATGATGAAGATGGCATCACTGTTTTTCAGGTCAATCCAATGGTTGGTCATGGCACCACGACCGAATGAAGCCGCCAGACCGGCGACTGTAGCGGAGTGTCAAAGTCGGGCCTGGTGTTCCAGCATCCCGACGCCCATGGCGCGGGAGAACTTGGACCAGAGGTAACATTCCTCGTTGTCCAGTCCGGCCCCGCCGAAGAACGCCATGCCTTCGGTGCGGTTCACCACGTATTCCTTGTTGTCCTTCTTATTGATCTCTTTCGCCTTGAAGTTCTTGTCGCGGGTCTCCTTCATGCGCAGGGCGATGCGGTCCATGGCCCAGTCCCACGATTTCTCCTCGAACTTGTCCGAACCCGGTGCCCGGTACATGACCTTCTGCAACCGGTTTTCGTTGACCGCCACCTGGAAGAGCGAACTCCCCTTGGAACAGAGCGAGCCATGGTTGATCGGATGCTGGGGGTCACCCTCGATGTTGACGATCTTGCCGTCCTTGGTGTGGACGATCAGGCCGCAGCCGACCGCGCAATAAGGGCAGATGGTGGTGGAACTCTTCAGTCCCTTGATCCTCATCTGCGGGGCATCGGCGCTCGCCTCGCCCGGCCTGCCGGTAAGGGCCACGCCGGCTGCCGCCAGCGCTCCTCCCCGCAGGAAGTCTCTTCGTGACATTCCCATACAGCTAACTCCCTTCACTATGAATAATTGTCCGGGCAGCAGAGGAAATGTTGGCTGCCCGGCGCCTTTGAGGTCACGCGTATACAGCAAATGGTATGCCTAACGGGGAAAATGACGGACGCATTTGATAAGTACCAGTAATTATTTTATATTTGTCGTGAGGAGGCTTTGGGGTGACCTTGGGAAAGGTATAGTGAGGTGATCCCTTTTGACCAGGTGGTGCACCCTTTTGTCAATTGGATAAAGGGGGTCTTAAATGGTGGTTGGGGGTCTGGTGGGGGTGTTTGAAATGCTGTCGTAGGGGGGCGATGTGGTCATGCGGGGCCAGGGGGGGCTGGAAGGGAGCGTGGAGTCAGGAGGAGACACCGTGCCGGCCGGTTCTTAAACATTACGCGCCGATACCGCGGCCCGTCCCGTTTCCGCTCCCAATTCAGGCGCCGAGTGCGGGTCAATCCAGGTATCTTACCTTCATCTCGAACGGCTCTTTCTTGGGCCCGCTCCCCCCCTCCCTGGAAGCATACCCCACGGGGACCACCGCCATGAACTCTCCCGCAGGTTCCCCCAGGAAGGCCAGGACCTCGTCCTTCATCAGGAACATGATGCCGAGCCAGACCGACGCCAGTCCCAGGGAGGTCGCCGCGAGCAGCATATTCTCAACGGCCGCCGCGGAGCTCTGGATCTCCATGGTCCTGAAGAAGTCGTAGGCCATCTCCTTCTCCACCTTGAAGAGCTCCGTGCCGTGATCGATCAGGTCTCCCGTGTTCGCAACGGCGATCACGACCGCCGCACTGGCGATGCTCCGTGCCGACATGCGCAGGAGTGCCTGGGCCGGTTTGGAGAAACGGGAAGCGCCTTCGGAGACCAGCTCGGCAAGCTCGTGTTTCTTTTGCCCCTTGAGGACGATAAACCGCCATGACTGTTGATTGTGGGCGGAAGGGGCCTCGTTTGCCGCTCGAAGGAGTATATGGATTTGTTCGTCGGAGACCGCCTCCTCCCTGGCAAAGGCCCTGATGCTCCGCCGCGCCTTTATGGTTTTCAGGGTTTCGTTTGTGGAAAAGATGGTTTCTTCTGGTAGCATGATTACCTCGATTGAAAGATGGGGAGGGCAACGGCGGCGGATTGCCACAAATGTGCCGGTCAAAGGTGAGGGCGGGGACCGGCACCGCAGATGCCCGATGCGTCATTCCCTCATTAGCACAATTTGCCGCCTCTTGAAAGTGATTTCCCCTGGATCTGTCCTGCAAGGCAGGGAGCCCGTTTCCTTGCCGCACCGCCGGCCGTCTTGTCTGTCGGGGCCGGGTGACGTATCTGTTTTATGACTGCATGGCAGCGGTTTTGATTGAAACTACCAATTTGACCTGGCCGGGGCGTCACGCTATAAGTGTGGCCGCATTTTCGATTGAACCCCAAAGGAGAAGTACATGAAAATCAGCAGATTCTTGGCCGCTGCTACGGCGCTGCTCGCGGCCCTTGCCCTGGCCCCGGCCTCGTGGGCGGCCCCTAAAAAACATTCCGGCACCATCACCACCACCGTGGACCTGTCCGCCTACGACCCGGCCGGGGAAGCGGAGCTGTGGCTCCCCTATCCGGTCTCGGACCGGGACCAGAAGATCACCGACGTCACGGTCAAAGGCGACTTCGTCGCCTCGGCCGTGTATGCCGATGCCGCCTTCAGCACCCCCATGCTGTACGCCCGCTGGAACAAGGGGGCCACGAGCCGCAAGCTGACCTTCTCGTTCAAGGCCGAGCGCAGCGAGGTCGTCCGCCGGGACTTCCCCGCCGTGGAGGGGACCTGGAACCGGGCCGATTTCGCTCAATATCTGGCCGCCACCAGCCTGGGCCCCCTGGATGGCGAGGTGGGCAAGCTGGCCACGACCATCACCGCCGGCAAGACCACGGTGCTTGAGAAGGCCAAGGCGATCTACGACTGGACCTGCGAGAACACCTACCGCGATCCCAAGACCCGGGGCTGCGGCGCCG
Source organism: Oryzomonas sagensis (assembly GCF_008802355.1). NCBI lineage: Bacteria > Pseudomonadati > Thermodesulfobacteriota > Desulfuromonadia > Geobacterales > Geobacteraceae > Oryzomonas > Oryzomonas sagensis. The sequence goes on from NZ_VZRA01000001.1 coordinate 1,148,905, forward strand.
GTGATGTGTGCGCCCTGCTCAAACAGCCGGGGGGCAAGTGCGCCGACATCCATTCCGTGTTCGTCGCCCTGGCCCGGGCGGCCGGCGTCCCCGCACGGGAGGCGTTCGGCATCCGCATGGGGAAAAAAGATGTGGAGGACGTGTCCACCTGGCAGCATTGCTGGGCCGAATTCTACCTCCCGGGCTACGGCTGGGTGCCGGTTGACCCGGCCGATGTGCGCAAGGCCATGCTGGTGGAGAACCTCAAGCTGGAGGACGCCAAGACCAGGGAATACCGTACTTACTTCTGGGGCGCCATCGACCCCTACCGGGTCAAGCTCTCCGCCGGCCGGGATCTGATCCTCAATCCGCCCCAGCCGGGCGGCCCGGTCAACTACCTCATGTACCCCTTTGCCCGGGTGGGGGACAAGATCATCGACTCCCTCGACCCGGCAACCTTCAAGTATTCCATCATCTACACGGCGCGCTAGGGCGTGTAATTCACTAAGTATAACGCAATCATGTTCCCTCTCCCCGCGGCAAGGGAGGGGGAACATGATCGTTGCATATCCACCGGGCTACTTGGCGATATTGGCCACGGTCAGCCGGGAGATGCAGACCAGCTTGTCCCGCTCGTCATGGATTCTGATCTCCCAGATCTGGGTCGTCTTGCCCACGTGGATCGGTCTCGTGATACCGGTCACCCACCCCTCCGTCACCGGGCGGATGTGGTTCGCATTGATCTCCAGCCCCACGATCCGCTGCCGTTCCCGGTCCACGCACAACCCGGCCGCGATGCTCCCCAGGGTCTCGGCCAGGGCCGCCGAAGCCCCGCCGTGGAGGATGCCGGCCGTCTGCCGGGTCCGCTCGTCCACCGGCATCCGCGCCTTCAGGTAATCGTCGCCGATCTCCAGGTACTCGATCCCCAGGTGCTCCATCAGGGTGTTTCTCGATCTCTCCGTGATCTGCTCCAGGGTTGCCGGGGATTTCCAGATGGGCATGGCGGTTTCCTTTCTCTGCCGTCGCACGGGCACTTCTTGTCTTGTAGGGAGGGTAGCAGAAGGGCCTGGCGTGTCAAGCTCGCCGGGAACCGGGTCGGCATAATGCTGTTCCCGCGCTTCCATATGTGATAGCCTCGCCGGGAGCCAAGGGATTGTCCGTCTCTTGCGTCTCGAACACCGCGGCCTCGCGTGTGACCCTTCTTTTTGTGCGAAAGATGCCATGGCTCCCGCCAAACGCCCCTCGGGGAAATACCAGCCCAAAGGCCTCCCGGTCCTGTACGAGGATCATGCAATCATCGTGGTGGAGAAACCGTGCGGCCTCCTGACCATGGGGACCGACCGGGACAAGTCGCGGACGGCCCATACCATCCTCAACGACTACGTGCGCAAGGGCGACCCCCGCTCCCGGAACCGGGTCTACATCGTCCACCGCCTGGACCGGGACACCTCCGGCATCCTCATCTTCGCCAAGAGCGAAGCGGCCAAGATCTTCCTCCAGGGGCACTGGGAGGAGACCGACAAACGCTACCTCACCATCGTCCATGGCACGCTCACCCCAAAGAACGGGACGATCACCAGCCATCTGGCCGAGAACAGCGCCCTGAACGTCTATTCCACCCCGGACCCGGCGCTGGGCAAGCTGGCCCACACCGAGTACACGGTCCTGAAGGAGGCCAAAGGGCTCAGCCTGCTGGAGATCCACCTGCTCACCGGCCGCAAGCACCAGATCCGGGTACACCTCTCGGAGCAAGGGCACCCGGTGGCGGGGGACCGGAAATACGGCAGAAACGACGGCTACGCCACCTTGGCGCTCCATGCCCGCTCCATCTCCTTCACCCACCCGGTGAACGGCAGGAGGCTCTCTTTCGAAACCGGCATCCCTGACTTTTTTACCCGCCTGATGGGGCGGATAGACATACCGTCGGCCTGACGGCTGACGGTGCCGTCACGTACGATGGTTCTGCGCTGCAGGGTAGGATATACGGGGGGCAGGAAAGGCCGTTGAGCAGGGCGGGGCGACGATGACGATTTATCCACAATGAACGAGTATACCCGGAAGATATTTTTTTTAACAGACTGTAAATTATCCGATCCGGTGGTATAGTCGAATCAGCAACAAAGAGGTACAAACTGTAGCGAGGAGGTTTTACTCTTTATGGAAGACACTCCACCCGACCGGATCGCGAAGTCATAGCTGAAAAACATAGTCCGATGGCAGGATGAATCGGATACATCCTTGCAAAAGGAACAAAGAAACGAAAAAATTACAGAAGCCCACCGAATCTCTTGGTGGGCTTTTCCTTTGCCGGAAGGGGGGAGATGCCGGGTTTGGACGAGGGCGGATTTCGGCGGAGGGGTGGGGGCTTTTTGAGCCAGGGGAGGATGCGCTGTAGCGTTGACAGGTAGGGGGCTGGCGGGATAATGTAAAATTTTCCATGAAGGTGCCAGCGTGACAGAACTCATCTGCGACTTCTACTGCGACAAGATTCTGAAAAGCCTCATCGACGTGCCGGTGTACCTCGAGAACGAACACATCTTTGCCTTTCACCACACCAACCCCCTCTGGGAAAACCATGTGGTCCTGCAACAGACTTTTTCGGGTGGAGCGGCTTCATGAAAAAGGCAGATCGCTACGACACATCGAACCTGATCGAGGACCAGTACGAACCCGGTTCCAGTGGTAGCGTGCTGCGTAACCTGCTTGGCATCACGAGCAAGGAAAAGATGGAGCGTGTCGAAGAAGCCCGGTTTGAGCGCTTGATGGACGAAGCAACAGCGCGCTTCGACAACGATCATCGTTTTACCGCAGGAGATATCCTCTGGCTCCACAAATGCTGGCTTGGCGGTATTTTTTCCTGGGCTGGCATCTACCGTACCGTCAACATCGGCAAGGGTGGCTTCATGTTCGCGGCTGCCACCCATGTGCCGGGATTGATGCGGCAGTTCGAGAACGATCAACTTGCGCGTCTGACACCGTGCCGGTTCGAGCGCACAGAAGATGTTGCAGCGGCCCTGGCCGAGGTGCATGTGGAGTTGATTCTCATTCATCCCTTCCGGGAGGGTAACGGCAGAGTTGCGCGGCTGTTGATGGTGTTGATGGCGTTGCAGGCCGGACTGCCGCCGTTGGATTTTTCCGAACTACAGGGGGCGAAGCGGGAGGAGTATTTCGCTGCCGTCCAGGCCGGGATGGACCGGGATTACCAGCCAATGGAAAGAATCGTCAATAGAGTTATCGAGCGAACGTTGAGCGCTTGCGGGCAGTAAAGACAGGTGTATCTTCCTTCACTGCGTTGCTGGTTTCTTCTTGCAGGTAGATTCCCTCGACGGCAAACGACGACACCAGCGAACGCCGCAGCAAACGCTTGCGCTGTTCGGGATTTTTCAGGTAGGGATTTGTTTCAAGCAGTGACTTTTTCATGCTGTTACTATACCGTAAAACGAACTGAAACGTGAGCAAAAAAGAGACAGCGAGCCACCATGACCACACCCGCCTGCGACTTCTACTGCGACAAGATCCTGAAAGGCCTCATCGACGTGCCGGTGTACCTGGAGAACGAACACGTCTTTGCCTTTCACCACACCAACCCGCTCTGGGAACATCATGTGGTGCTGCTCCCCAAGCGCCACATCGAATCCCTCATCACCCTGGAAGAGGCGGACAACGACCTGCTCCTGGAACTGCTGCGCACGGCCAAGGCGATCTCCCGCGACTTCATGGAGCGCTTCGGGGCCTGCCGGGTGTACACCAACCTGGGCGACTACCAGTCCTCCAAGCATCTCCACTGGCATATCGGCTGCGGCGCGCAGTTGCGTCCTTATTGATAAAACCGATGAGCCTTCGCGTATTCGGTAATGTCTCTGGTTTTTTACCCCTCCCGCTAAGGAGTGAACCATGCCCATCTTCACCTACTTCCCCACCCCGGATTTCGCCGCCAAGCTGGCAAAGATCGAGAAACACGACCCGCCGGGCCATACCCGCATCCTGGACGTGATCGACCGCATCCTCAACAACCCCGGCGACGCCGACGGCTGGATGCACGGCGAACACCACGGCCGCCTCAAGAAGTATGTGGGCCGGAGCGAGTACCGCCTCATCTACAACTGGTGCGAGGCTTGCCGCAAACAGGCCAAGAGCCTGGAAGAGAAGTGCGGTTTCTGCCGCCAGGTGGGGGACAACAGCGTGATCTTCTTCAACGTCTACCACAAGAACGAGGCGAGCAGGGTTTAAGCACAAGCCCCCTCCGAGCACTCCCCCGCTGGGGGAGGGGACTTGTGCATACCGGGAACCACGAAAGTAGAGAACCATGGATCGCTCCTCGCGCAATAGACTTACGGAAAAGCTTCTCCCCCACTTCGGCGGCGACACCCTGTTCGACGCCGTGGGCCGGGCGGTGTGCGCTGCCGGCTGCCTGCCGCGCAAGGAGCTGTACGAGGCGTGGGAGGTGGCCCGCCGGGTGCGTCGCCGTTTCCGGGGGGGACGGATCGTGGACCTGGCCTGCGGCCACGGGCTGTTGGCCCAGGTTCTGCTCCTGCTGGACGACAGCTCGCCCCTGGCCCTGGCCGTGGATCGCCGGATACCCAAGAGCGCCGCGACCCTGGCGGCGGCCATGGACGCGGCCTGGCCGCGCCTGCACGGACGCACCCGGTTTGTGGAGGCCGACCTGGAAACGGTGGCGTTGCACCGGGACGATGTGGTGGTGTCGGCCCACGCCTGCGGAGGGCTGACGGACCTGGTCCTGGACCGGGCGGTGGAGGCGCGGGCCAGGGTGGCGGTATTGCCCTGTTGCCACGACCTGAAGGGGGCCGACCTGGGCGGCCTGGAGGGATGGCTGGACGGCCCGCTGGCCATGGACGCGGCCCGGGTGGCCCGGCTCCGCTCCCAGGGATACCGGGTGGTTACCCAGCGGATTCCGGGGGATATCACCCCCAAGAACCGGCTGCTTCTGGCGGAGCCGGAATAGGGGAGAGGGATGGGGGGAAGCATGTCCACCACAGAGCAGACCGATCACCATGAAGAGGGGGTGGAGATCCCCTATGAACTCATCAACCCGGATACCCTGCGCAACCTGATCGGCGAGTTTGTGACCCGAGAGTGGGAGGAGTCGGGGGAGGCCAGCTATACCTATACCCTGGACCAGAAGATCGAGCAGGTCCTCCGGCAGTTGCGGGAGGGGAAGGCCAGGATCGTGTTCGACGCCACGTCGGAGAGTTGCAACATCGTTCCGTACCGTTAGGCCCACCTCCCGCCCCTCTTGACAGCAAGGGTATTCCCGTGGTTCACTACGCCATGATATCCGCCACGCGACAACCCCACCTCGTCATGCATCCCATAGACACCGTATCTGGCCGCGCCAACCGTGAGCCGGGCAGGATGTGACCCATGCTCCTGCGCCTCTTCCTGATATGTACCATTGTCCCGATCATCGAGGTCTGGCTGTTGATCCTGATCGGCCGGGTTATCGGCGTGCTTCCGACCGTGGCGACCCTGCTGGCCGTCTCCCTGGCCGGGGCCTGGCTGGCCAGGTCCCAGGGGTTCCGGGTCGTCGTCGCCATCCGCGACGAACTGGCGGCGGGGCGTCTGCCGGGAGCCCCTATCCTGGACGGCGCCCTCATCCTGGCGGGGGGGATTCTCCTTCTGATCCCCGGCTTCTTCACCGACTTCATCGGCCTGTTTTTTCTCATCCCCGCCACCCGCACGCTCCTGAAACGCTGGCTGGGGATCTGGTTGGAGCGGCGGCTGCGCCAGGGCAGTTTTGTGGTCCGCCGTTTCTGAAAGACTCGGTAAAAATTGAAAGACAATCATTGAACCAGAAGGAGACCCTATGAGCGACATGATGGAACTGTTGAGGAAGCGCCGCAGCATCCGCGCCTTCACGCCGGAACCGGTGGCCCCGGAAACCGTGGACCTGCTGGTGGAGGCGCTGCTCCGGGCCCCCTCGTCCCGTGGCAAGAATCCGTGGGAATTCGTGGTGGTGGATGACAAGGAGTTGCTGGAACAACTCTCCCGCGCCAAGGAGCATGGTTCCCAATTCATCAAAAAAGCGCCGCTGGCCATCGTGGTCTGCGCCGACACGACCGTATCGGACGTGTGGGTCGAGGATTGCTCCATCGCAGCCATCCTTGTGCAGATGGCCGCCCTCTCCCTGGGGCTGGGGAGCTGCTGGGCCCAGATGCGCAAGCGCCAGCACGACGCCGACAGCTCGGCGGAGGAGTATATCCGCAAGCTCCTCGGCCTGCCGGAACGGCTTGGGGTGGTGTGCATCATCGGTATCGGCCATCCGGCGGAGGACAAAAAGCCGGTCCCGGCCGATGCTCTACAGTACGACAAGGTGAAGCGCAACCGCTATTGACAGGTGGCCCCCATGAAGAGCTATCGCAAGGAGTTATGGTTCGAGACAAAAAGCCGCCGGGAGCTGATCAACATCACCTCCCGGGTGGCGGAGTGCCTCCGGGAGAGCGGCATCCGGGAGGGGCTTCTGTTGTGCAACGCCATGCACATCACCGCCAGCGTGTTCATCAACGACGACGAGTCCGGTCTGCACCAGGATTTCGAGGAGTGGCTGGAGGGGCTGGCGCCGGAAAAACCCTATTCTCGCTACCGTCACAACGGTTACGAGGACAACGCCGACGCCCACCTCAAACGGACCATCATGGGGCGGGAGGTGGTGGTGGCGGTGACCGACGGCAAGCTGGACCTGGGGCCGTGGGAGCAGATCTTTTACGGCGAATTCGATGGGATGCGTAGAAAGCGGGTCCTTGTCAAGATAATTGGAGAATAGCATATTCAAGGCACTTGGAGACAAAGGTTATGAAATTTTTTAGTGACCCAAACAACCTTTATTACGCTGGAGTTGTATTAACCATGGTTGGGCTACTTTTTACAGGTGTCGCTACTGTTCGTTCTTCTAACCTCCAAGCTAAAGCCGCAAAAGAAATAGCAGATTCTCAAAAGCAATTAACAATCAAGAGTGACCAGTTAACAAAGAAGAGTGAGGAAATATCGAAACTGAACCGTGAAATTGCCGATAATCAAAGTTTATTACGTGAGGATACCGAGAAACAATTAGAAATGCAGAAGAAACTTGCAGAAAAAAGTGAAGAAAACGCCCTACTAAATAGTCAATTAGCTAATATTAATAAAGATTTACGACTGAAGTCTGAAGCACAAATAGAGTCGCAAAGCATGCTTAAAGATAAAATTGAAAATAGTTTGGCATTAAATAAAGAGATAGTAGAGCTTGAATATGGACAAAACCAAATCATCGGAGATATTAAAGCAACAATTTTAGATCTTGAAAATTCTTTGGTGGCTAAAGGCATTATACAGACCCCAGAGAAGCACAATGCTATAGTTCAAGTACACGGAGCTAGCTCCACGTCTAGCATCAGTACCGTAAAGTTATCTCTGGCATCAACCAGCGTAACTGTTGCAAACGGTGGTACTCAGCATCTATTCGATAATAACCTATCAATTTCAGCCGATATTACCACTGCAAAGAAAAATCACCACTTATTACATGCTATTTTAGTCTCCTTGGGTAAAAAACCGTTCCGAGTAAACACAGATAAAGTCGGATATAAATTTGATTATGAAGAATATTCTGTAAGAGTTGATAATATATCACATGATTCAGTTGTATTTTTTATATCTATTAATGTCCCACATAACAAATAAAAGGCAAGATAGCCAGCATGTCAATATCAAATACTGGAGAATAAGATGACTATAGTGGCTCTTGATGCAAATGTATGGTTAAAAGAGCGTCTACTAAGGTCTGGAATGGGTGCTGCCTTACTCTGGGCAATAAAAAATACCGATAGTGTCCTTCTTCTTTCCGACGTAACCCAATGCGAAATCATGAATGGGGTAGTGAAAGAAATCCAAGAGGCTGCCGAAGAAATAGAAGCCGGTCTTTCGACCATACGTGCATTCATTGGAAAAAGCCAGGAAGTGACGATTCCATCGCCGGAAGAAGTTTATAAAAGTGTTAATGGGCGATTGGTTGATATTGGCACTATTTTAAAAGTGGACAACCACAAGAGCGAACACCTAGAGTCAGCTCTCCAAAGAGTTCTCAACCATCTTCCTCCCGCCCATAAGAAAGAAGAATTTAGAGACTGCATGATTTGGGAAATGTGTTTGGACATAGCACGCAGAACTCGCGAAGACTTAATCCTAATAACTGCTGATGCAGCTTTCTACCATAAAGATAAGTTCGAGAATGGTATGGCTTACCCCCTGCGCGAAGATCTCAAGCGATTTGAAGCAAATATCCAACTCTACCACAACATAGGGGCATATCTCGAAACAATACAGGAAAAAATACCTAAACCAGATGTAAAGTTAGTGACTTCTGCTATTGATGAACAAGTAATCAATACAGTCAAAGCTTCTGTTCAGGACAGTTCTTATTCAGAAATTGAGATATGCGACTCAAAAATTGATGTATTTTTAACAGAAGCTTTTGAAATACTAGCAATAAGTTTTAAACTAAAGTACAAAATATCCGACCTTGAATTAAAGGAGGGTATTGTTTTGTCAGAGGCATATGGAATAGCCGAAGGTAGCGCAACCCTTAACACTAAAAGTAACATCATCAAGAATCTTCAAATGACGGCTTACAGAATCGAAAGTGCGGACGGACAGATTCTTCGTCAGAGTGGTTACGTATATGGGTCGGGCGGGATTGTGGGCACGCGTTACATTCCATACACTCTTAGGAGAGCAATCTAACTCAGAACGTATTTTTACCACGTTCATATTATCCCGCTCGATTGAAACGGCATCCCGGCGTAACTAAATTTGCTATAGAAACGCCATGCACATCACCGTCAGCGTGTTCATCAACGACGACGAGTCCGGCCTGCACCAGGATTTCGAGGAGTGGCTGGAGGGGCTGGCGCCGGAAAAACCCTATTCCCGCTACCGTCACAACGGTTACGAGGACAACGCCGACGCCCACCTCAAGCGGACCATCATGGGGCGGGAAGTGGTGGTGGCGGTGACCGACGGCAAGCTGGACCTGGGGCCGTGGGAGCAGATTTTCTACGGCGAGTTCGACGGCATGCGGAAAAAGCGGGTACTGGTGAAGATCATCGGGGCGTAGGGCAGCCCCTTGCAGGCACAATTCCGAATCCGAAAAGGAGGATGTCATGCCACAGACCGACGACCTGAAGCGGTACCGCTGCTCCGAGATCTTTTCCCAAGCCACCGGCGTGGAAATCCGCGAGGCGTTCAAGGCCCACGAGGAGGGAGGACAGGTCACGGAGCGCGCCGGCAGGGTGCAGTTGCGCTTCTTCAAGCTGACCCCCAAGACCAAGCCGGACGAGGTGACCCAGATCCGCTTCATCTGCGAACCGGACGAGGCCTTTGCCCTGGGGGTGATGATCGCCCAGGTGGCGGCCTCCTCGGCCCCGTGCAAGGAAAAGCTCGCCCCCCACAAGTTCCCGGGCAGCGAGCAGGCGGCGGAGACGGTGACCACCCTGGCCGTGGAAAAATGGGAACGGGGCGGAAAGAGCGGCTATGCGCTCACGGTGGGGCGCGGCAAGGATTTCATCAGCGTGCCGGTGCCCCTGGGCAAGTTCCTCTTCGCCGGAGAGTTCCTCAAGTCCCTGGCCGTGGAACAGTGCTGGGTGGAGCGGCCGGAGAAGAAGCACTAACGGGTTGTTGAAAAACAGCCATCGGACCTTCGTCCTCGAAAGCCCTTTTGTAACTGAGGCCTTTGGCCTCACCCTTCGGGCGCCTTCGCGGTCCAATTTGGCAAGCTGAATTGTGCGGCGTAGCGCCCCTCATCCTATCCTTCTCCCAAAGGGAGAAGGAATACCGTTACCCTCTCCCCCTGGGAGAGGGTGGCCAAAGGCCGGGTGAGGGCGCCTCCGCGGTGCTTCCTGCGGGTGCGACGATCTGACTATTTTTGAACAACCTGAGTTTTCAGAGACCTACAAGTGTCCCAACCCAAACGGTATAATACCTTTTCCGACGAGTTGAAGCGCATCTTCGGCTGCAAGGTGCAACGCATCTCCGTGGATGCCGGCTTTACCTGTCCCAACCGGGACGGGACCCTGGACCGGGCGGGGTGCATCTTCTGCGGCGGGTCCGGCTCCGGGGCCTACAGCATCCGTCCCGAACTCTCCGTGGCCGCCCAGGTGGAGGACGGCAAGGAGGTCATGCGCCGCAAGTACCGGGCGGAAAAATTCATCGCCTATTTCCAGGCCTATTCCAATACCTACGCGCCGGTGGAACATCTGCAGGCGCTGTTCGACGAGGCGCTCTCGGTCCCCGGCGTGGTCGGCATCATCGCCGCCACCCGACCCGACTGTCTGCCCGACCCGGTGCTGGATTTCCTGGCCCGCCTGGGGGAGCAGACCTATTTCTGGCTGGAGCTGGGGCTGCAATCCATCCACGACAAGAGCCTGGCGCTCATTAACCGCCGCCACGACTACGCCTGTTTCGTGGATGCCCTCGAACGGGCCAAGGCCCGCGGGATACGGGTCTGCGCCCATGTGATCCTGGGGCTGCCGGGGGAATCGCGGGAGGAGATGCTGGCCATGGCGGGCGAACTGAACCGCCGCGGCGTGGACGGCGTCAAGCTGCATCTGCTGCATGTGATGAAGGGAACCCGCCTGGCGGAGATGTACGGGCGGGGCGAGGTGGCACTGCTGGACCGGGACGGCTACGCCGGACTGGTGTGCGATTTCCTGGAACTGCTCGATCCGACGGTCCTGATCCATCGCCTGACCGGCGACGGGGGGCGGGACAACCTGGTGGCGCCCCTCTGGTCGCTGAACAAGTTCGAGGTGCTCAATCTGATCGATGCCGAACTGGAGCGGCGCGACAGCCGGCAGGGGATGAGGTTTTCCCTGAACCCGTGACGCCTCCATGCCTCCGCTGGTCCGGAAGGCCTCTGCCTTTGTGTTTGAATGATGTGCAACAGACAGTCGGGGGGCGTCCGGGGGCGTGGGATGTTACGGCATGGCGGCGTGCGGGCCCCGGCTCTTCCGGGCGCTGCGGCATTCCGGCGTCCCGGATTCAGCCTCTCCCCAGCACGACAAAGCCGATGAACGCCAGGTAGAAAATCCCCCCCGCCAACAACGTCCCCGGCGTCAGGTGCCGTTTCCAGCGGATCTGGCAGTAGGCCATCCCCACCGAAGCGAAGGTGATGCCCACGGTGGTCAGGGCCGTGGCCTCCAGCCGCCATTCGGTCATCAGGATGCCGATGGCCGTGATGACCGCCCCCTGAAAGACCATGGCGCCGGTGATGTTGCCGATCGCCAGGGTATCCTTCCCCTTGCTGATCCAGATGACGCTGTTGAACTTCTCCGGCAGTTCGGTTGCGATCGGGGCGATGATCATGGCCAGCACGAAGGCTGAAATCCCCATCTGGGCCGAGATGACCTGGACCTTTTCCACAAAGATATACGAACCCCATACGATCAGGAGCAGTGACCCGAGCACTTGGAACGTGATGATGCTCATGTGGGGGTCATGGGATTTTGGCGCAAAATAGCACGGGTCCAGGTCGGCCTCCTCGACCTCGTGATTGCCGTTGCCCCCCCGCAGGGTCCTGAGCACGTAACCGCCGTAGGTCAGGAGCAGCGCCAGGGCGATGAAGGTCTTGATCACCGGGTGCCCCCCCAGGAACGAGGCGGCGATGGCCAGGGCGTAGAGTGCCATGAAGTATTCCATATCGCGGCGCATGACGATGGTGTCCACCCGCATGACCGGGTAGTCGTCCCTCTTGCCGCGGTTGACCATGACCGCGATCCCGCTGATGCAGAAGGCCAGGGTGCCCAGCATGAAGGGGGCGCCGATGATGGCCCCCACGCCGATCTCGTGGCCGGCGGCTTTGGAACCGAACAGGATGGCGATGATCGGCACCAGGGTCTCGGGCAGGGCCGTGCCGATGGCGGCAAAGATACTCCCCACGGCGCCGTCCGACAGGTTCATCTTCTTGCCGAACCACTCCAGGCCGTTCGTAAAAACGGTCGCCCCCAGCAGGATGATGCCCAGGGCGACCACCAGCAATAACCAGTTGATCATGATTGGATGACGTTCTTTCTGCGTTGAAATGGGGCAGCTAAATTTTCACGCATCTACATCTCAACACGGGTAATGACCCCTTGCAGCTTGGCTGCGGGGAGTTTGTTGAACTGCACGAAGTTGGGGGTCAGTTTCTTGATGGCGGAGAAGACCTTCCAGACCGGGTTGGCGGTGGCGATGTCCTCGATGCCGTAGAAGATGACCTTTTCCAGGATGCCCTTATCCTTGAGCAACTGTTCGATGTCGAACATCTCCATGTAGCCGGCGATGACTTCAAAGGCGTCCAGGCCGGTTCCCAGGCCGGTGGTCAGGTTGCTTTTCAGGCCATAGGGCTCGTCCGTGCGGATGATGGAGATCAGCACATTGCGCTCGTAGATGATGTTGCTGCGGATGGTGCAGTGCACGAGGTACGGCGGGATGGTGTCGTACTCCTTGACGAAGAACAGGCCGGTTCCGGCTATGTGCCCCTTGTGGTAGATCTGCTCGTAACTCATCAGGTAGGTTTCCAGGTCCAGCGGCTTCAGGGCGCGGTACAGGGCCCGCTGTCCCTTGGTCCAGATGAGGATGGCCCCCAGGGGGATGGATGCCAGAATCAGCGACCAGTAGCCGCCGGCAGGGAGTTTGTGAAGATTCGACGTCAGGAAGGCGGCGTCGATCAGGGTCACGAACAGGGCCACCGGCACCTTCCACTTCTTCTTGGTGCGGGAGAAGATCATGACCATCATGATGCCGGTGATGGTCATGGTGCCGGTCACCGCCAGGCCGTAAGCCGCCGCCAGGTTGTCGGACTTCTTGAAGATCAGCATGATCATGATCACCAGGGCCAGCAAGAGCCAGTTGACGGCGCCGATGTAGATCTGCGATTTGAGGTAATGGGAGGTGTAGTCCACCTTCAAGAGCGGCAGGATACGGGTGGTGATACCCTGGTAGACGATGGAAAACACGCCGCTGATCAAGGCCTGGGAGGCGATCACCGTGGCCATGATGGTCAGTACCAGAAAGGGGACATACAGCAGCGCCGACTGGGACTGGACCATGCCGAACAGGATGTTCTTGGCGTCGGGATGGGTGATGATGAAGGCGCCCTGCCCCAGGTAATTGATCACCAGGGCGACAAAGACCAGATACCAGGCCCGCTTGACCGGCTTGCGCCCCAGGTGCCCCATGTCGGCATAGAGCGCCTCGCCGCCGGTGGCGCAGAGGATGACCTCCGACAGGACAAAGAAACCGGCCAGGCCGTTTTTGGCCAGGAACGCGATGGCGTAGTGGGGGCTCATGGCGGCGATGATGCCGGGAAAGGAGGTCAGGGAGAGGGTGCCTGAAAGGGTCAGGGAGGCGAACCAGACCAGCATGATCGGCCCGAAGGCCTTGGCCACCTTGTCGGTTCCCTTGAACTGGAAGATGAACAGGATTATGGCGATGACGGCGGCGCCCAGTATGATGGCGCCTTGGGAGAGGCCGCTCAGGGACGGGATCAGCAGAGCCCCTTCCACGGCCGAGAGGATACTGATGGCCGGCGTGATGACACCGTCCCCCAAGAGCAGGGCGACACCCAGGTAGGAGAGAAAGGTCACGAAGACCATCTGGCGTCCCGGCTTGATCATGCGCACCAGGATCTCGCGCAGCACGATGGTCCCCCCCTCGCCCTTGCGGGAGAGGCTCATGGCCAGGAGGGCGTACTCGATGTTGACCAGGATCATCAGGGTCCAGACGATCAGGGAGATGATGCCGAAGACATTCTCCTGGGTCGGCTTGGTCAAGGCGATGATGACGGTCAGGGTATAAATGGGGCTGGTACCGATGTCGCCGAACACCAGTCCCATTGATTTGATGATGCCGCCCCAGTAGGAGTCGGCTTCCACATGTTTTACCACGCAATGCCTCCGAAAAATTACAACTTATACCACCGGAGGCGTATGCGCTCAATGTTTTTTCTGGAGGGGCTTCCGGCGCAGCCCCCATTCCATGGTCTGCCGGTTCGCCACGGCCGCCTGCTCGGGGGCGCCTCCGGGATAGGGGCCGGGTCCCGCGTCACAGAGGTCAATCTTCATGGCCGCGTCTCGCCGCGTTATTCGATAATCTTGAGCCGATATCCCACGCCCGGTTCGGTGACGATGTAGCGCGGACGTGAAGGGTCCGCCTCGATCTTGCGGCGCAGGTTGCTGACGTTCACCCGCAGCACGTGGGGCTGTTCCTGGTAGGCGATGCCCCAGATCTGCTTGAGTATCTGGCTGTGGGTCAGCACCTTGCCGGCATGGGTGACCAGCAGCCTGAGCAGGTCGTACTCGGTGGGGGTCAAGGGGACCTCGACGCCGTTGACGGTTGCCCGGCGGAGGTTCAGGTCGAGGGTGAGGCCGCCGCTGGTAAAAACCGGTTCCGCGGCCTGCTGGAGCGTGCGGCGCAGCGAGGCCCGGATGCGGGCCAGCAGTTCGCCCACGCCGAACGGCTTGGTGAGGTAGTCGTCGGCGCCGGCGTCCAGGGCGGCGACCTTGTCGTCCTCCCGCTCCCGCACCGAGAGCACGATGATCGGGACCTGGGACCATTCGCGGATGCGCCTGATGACCTCGATCCCGTCCAGGTCCGGCAGCCCCAGGTCGAGCAGGATCACATCCGGCCGGAATGCGGCTGCCGCCGCCAGCCCGCTGTGGCCGCCTTCCGCCTCGTGCAGGGAAAACTCCTCGTTGGACAGAATGGTATGGAGAAAGCGGCGTATCGCCAGTTCGTCGTCGATTACCAGGATGCGGGGCAGGAGGGAACTCTTTTCATCGGCCATGTCGCGCGCCCTTTCCGTCAGTCGTGTTCTCTCTTGAAGGTCTCACAGGGGATGTCCTCCCGGAGGATGCGGCCGGGAAACCCGTCCCGGATACTACTCTGTTCATGCCCTACAAGCCCGGCAGGCTGCCCGGATCGAGCGGCAGGTGCAGCACGATCCCGAGCCCTCCCCCCGGACGGTTCTCCGCCCTGATCGTGCCGCCGTGCGCCTCCACGATCCCCTTGCAGATGGAGAGCCCCAGGCCGGTCCCCCCGGCGCCCTCGGGGACCGGGATGCGGTAGAACTTGTCGAAAACGCGCTGGAGATCCTTTTCGGGAACGCCGGGGCCGTGGTCGGTTATCTCGATGATGAGCCGGGTGGCGGAGGTCTTGGCGGCAATCTCGATCGGTGTGGCGGGGGGCGAGTATTTCACGCTGTTCTCCAGGAGATTGACCAGAACCTGGGTCATCAGAACCAGGTCCATGGGCACCAGCGGCATGACCGGGAGCATCCTGAACGAGATCTCCCGGTTTTCGATGCGCGGCTCCAGTACCGCCAGGGCGCATCCCACCAGGTCCTGCACGTCGCACGGTTCCAGGTTGAGCCTGACCGCGCCGGCCTCGATGCGGGTCATGTCCAGCAGGTTGCCGACAAAACGGTTCAGACGCTCGGCCTCGCCGCAGGCGGTATCCAGAAGTTCGCGGCGCGCCGGGTCGCTCAGGTGCGCCCCCTCGTCCCTGAGGCTGGTGAGGACGCCGGTAACCGATGCCAAGGGGGTGCGCAGGTCGTGGGAGATGGAGTTGAGCAGGGCGCGCTCCAGGTTTTCCCGGGCCTGGAGTACCTGGGCCTGCTCGGCCTGCCGCGAGAACTGCACCCGTTCCATGGCCATGGCGGCCTGGGTGGCAAAGGCGTCCAGGAGCCGCCGGCTCTCGGTGGAGCGGTACTCCACCTCGTTTTCCAGGCGCACCCCCATGACGGCCAGCGTGCTGGCCGGGGTCTGCAGGGGGAGGTAGAGCAGGTCGGCGGAGACGAGGGTGTCGGTCCCGCGCCCGGCCGGGTGACGGTTGCGGAAGGCCCAGTCGGCCACGGCCTGTTCCTTGGCGTCGATAGTCAGGCCGCTGCTTGCCGCCATGACGTCGAGCCGTTCCCCCTCGGGCAGGAACAGGGCCACGTGCGCGTTCAGGGCCTCCTCCACATTCCTGATCAGTGCCTTCATGACGGCGCCGATATCCACGGCGGCGGCCAGGTCCCGGCTCAGGTAGTAGAGGCTCGCGGTTTGCACCTCCCGGGTCCGCATCGCCTCGGCCCGCTCCTTTGATCGGGCCACCAGCGTACTGATGACCACCCCAACGGTGAACAGGGCGATGAAGGTGATCAGGTATTGGGCGTCGGCCACGGCAAAGGTGAGGCGGGGGGGGACGAAGAAGAAATCGAAGGCCAACACCCCCAAAAAGGAGGTAACCACGGCCTGTTTCCGGCTGAGGCGCACCGCGGCGACCACCACCGCCAGGAGGTAGAACATGACCATGTTGGTGGGGTCCAGGAGGGGCCGGAAAAATTCGCACACCACCGAAACCGCAGCGACGAGCAGGAGGCTCGCCCCGTAGCCCCGGAAATCCGGCGCCCCCGGCACGGCCCGCTTCGGCCGCCGGGCCGCTTCTCCGGGCGATGCGAAGCTGACCACCACCACGTCTATGGCGCCGCTGTGGCGGATGACCCGGTCCACCACGGGGGGGGCAACCAGTTCGCGCCAGCGCGGCCGGGTCGGTTTACCCATGACGATCTTGGTGACGTTATGCCGCGCGGCATAGTCCAGGATCGCGTCGGTCACCGTGGGGGCGGTGACGGAGGCGACCTGGGAGCCCAGACTCTCGGCCAGGCGCAGGTCGCGCCACACATGCTCCCGATTCTCCCTGGCGTGTTTGCCGCTGCCCGGGGTCTCGATATAGACGGTGTACCATTGGGCCTTCAGCTCTTCCGCCAGGCGGCAGGTGGCCCGGATCAGCTTTTCGCTGTAGGGGCTGCCGCTGACGCAGACCAGGAGCCGCTCCGTGGCGGCCCAGGGGCCGGTGATGGCCTGAGTCTCCATATAGGCCCGCATCTGGTCGTCCACCCGGGCGGCGGTGCGGCGCAGGGACAACTCCCGCAGGGCCATCAGGTTGCCCGGCCTGAAAAACTTCTCCATGGCCTTGGCCGCCTGGTTGGCGATGTAGACCTTCCCCTCGTGGAGGCGTTGCAGCAGGTCTTCGGGGGGGATGTCCACCAGCCTGATCTCGAAGGCGGTGTCCAGCAGGTGATCGGGGAGGGTTTCCCGTACGACCACGCCGGTGATCCGGGCGACCACGTCGTTCAGGCTTTCGAAATGCTGGATGTTGACCGTGGTGAAGACATCGATGCCGGCGGCCAGGAGTTCCTCCACGTCCTGCCAGCGCTTGTCGTGGCGTGCTCCGGGGGCGTTGCTGTGGGCCAGCTCGTCCACCAGGGCGATCTGTGGCTTGCGGGCCAGCAATGCGTCCAGGTCCATCTCGGGGAGTCGCACCCCCTGGTGGATGAACTCCTTCCGGGGGAGGACTTCCAGGCCCTCCAGCAGGGCGTCGGTCTCGGAGCGGCCGTGGGACTCCACGTACCCCGCCACCACGTCGCGTCCCTCGCTGCGGCGCTGCCGGGCGGCCTCCAGCATGGCATAGGTCTTCCCGACCCCGGCGGCATAGCCGAGGAAGATCTTCAGTTTTCCCCGGTGTGCCTGATCCGCCTCGGCTTCCTCGGCCTGGGCGCGTTTCAGGAGGGTTTCGGGGGAGGGGCGGTTGTCGTCGCCGTTAGCGGGCATGGGGCAAGCCTCGTTGGGGGGGTGGCATGGTTCCATTATAGCCCATTGCCCCGGTGTGTCCATATCGGAATTCTAATGAACAGAAGGGGGATTCCGGTGGAGCGGCGCGGCGGGCATGGTATCCCAGGCCTGCTTGTCCGGGTCGAAGACCGGAACCTGGCCCGGCCCATAGGGGGGCGGGGCGATGGTGGTGACTCCTGCCACGTATTTCAGCGTCTCATCATTTTCGAACAGCTCGCCGGCATAGATGCCGTTATCCGGGTTGAACTGGTAGACTTTCATGGCCCGCCTCCTGTGCGCGTTCCTGCTACGATTACAGGATATCAGGGGTCTCATAAGGTGTGTGTCAAAATGGGGTGCAGGCCCGTCAAGAAGGTATCAAGACTTCAACTCCGCACCCGTATGGGGAGGATGACCGTTGTGAGGCCGTCCCACTGAAGGCGGCGCTGGATGGCGAAGGCGGTCTCGTTGTGCAGCATCCGGTGGTAGAACTTTTCCAGCCTGAAGGTGAGCTGGCCGGTGAAGACCACTGACCGTGGGTACTCTTCGTGTACCTGCTTGCAGATACCGGTGACGGTTTCCACCACGTCGGTGGCCACCTCCATGCGGTAGTCCGCGGCGAAGCCGAGCCGCCGCGCCAGATTAACGTATTTCTCCAGTCCCGCCTTGGCCGAGGCCTCCAGGGCCTCCACCTCTTCGGCCCCCTTGAAGGAGCCGGAGTCGACCACCGCCACGGAGACGAACACCACGTTCTTGTAGGTCTGGGGGAAGATGGTCAGGATCGAGAGCAGGGTATGCACGCCAAAGCCGCTGTAGCCGGAGACCAGTTGGATGGCGGTGGTATCGTTGCGGTTCAGGGGCGCGTCGTTATAGGGACGGGTGATGGGAAAGTCCAGCAGGGCTTCGTCCAGTTGGGCGATCCCCCGGCGCACCCTGGTGTAATGCCCCTTGATCTGGTAGCAAAGGGCGATGACCACCGAAGTGATCAGCAGGGTCAGCCATCCCCCCTCGGCGAACTTCTCCACCGTGGTGATGACCAGGATGGTAGCGCAGATCACGAGACCTACGAGGTGCACGCTCAGGTGTTGGAGCCACTTCGGGTCTTCCGTGCGGCGCTGGATGAAAAAGCGCGACATGCCCAGTTGGGAAAGGGAGAAGGTGACGAAGACATTGATGGAGTACATGACGATGAGCGCATCGACCGATCCTCCGGTATAGAGCAGCAGTGCAATGGCCGCCGTGCCCATGAGCATGATGCCGTTGCGCATGGTCAGCCTGACGGAGAGGGCGGCAAAGCGGTGGGGGAACCAGGAATCCACCGCCATGTTGGCCATGACCCGCGGCCCGTCCACGAAACCGGTCTGGGCGGCCACCAGGAGCAGGGCGCCCTCCGAGAAGATGGTGATGAAGGCTACCGCGTGCCCCATGGGCCAGTCGCTGAACAGGCCGTCGGCCAGGACGGCGTTGAGGGTCTTCCCCTCCACCGGTCTGACGCCGATGAGGGAGTAGCAGAGGAAGAGCACCCCGGCGGTGAAGGCCAGGGAGGCGGCCATGTAGACCATGGTCCGCTTGCCGGTCTGCACCCGCGGTTCGCGCATGATCTGCAGGCCGTTGGACACCGCCTCGATGCCGGTATAGGTGCCGCCGCCCAGGGAATAGGCCCGCATGAACAAGAGCAGGATGCCGAAGAAGCCGATGGTGGAGAGGTCCTGGTGGAGTCCGCTGCTGAAATCCCGGGTGATCGGTGCGAAGCGGTCGGTATGGGTGAAGATGCCGTCCAGCAGCATCAGGATGTGGGTAACCACAAAGGTGGCGAAGATCGGCGCCAGGACCGAAATGGACTCCTTGACCCCGCGGATATTGAGAATTATGAGGACCACCGCCAGGAAACAGGCGAAAGGGACCTTATAGTGGTGGAACTGGTGGGGGACATAGCTGAACATGGCATCCACGCAGGCCGCGATGGACACGGTGATGGTCAGCACGTAGTCCACCAAAAGGGCGCTGCCCGAGACCACCCCCGCCTTTTCCCCCAGCATGTGGGTCGCCACGATGTAGCCCCCGCCGCCGTGGGGGAAGTGCTCTATGATCCGCGAGTAGGCGTAGGAGATGATGAAAACGGTGACGGCCGTGGCCAGGCCCAGAAGGATGGCCAGGTAGGTGTGCTGCCCCAGGGCGCGGAAGGCCTCCTCGGGCCCGTAGGCCGAGGAGGAGAGGCCGTCGGCCCCCAGGCCGACCCAGGCCAGTATGGGGATGAGGGACATCTTGTGGAAGAGATGCGGGTCCTTGATGAGTTTCGGGCTTCCGAATACGGCGCGGGCGATCTTCTTGAAGATGCTGCTGTCGGCGGGATCGTTTTCCGGTTCCATCTGTTTCTCCGCGAGCGGTGGCCTGTGCCATGGCTGCAATGCGATAGTTTAAGACGAGTGTAGCTTATGATGTAATCATTTCAATCTACCATCACAGCCATTAAGAAAGTATCAAGATGCCCCGCGGCAATATCAAGAAAACATCAAGACGACCGCTGTCGCGGCGGAATAACCATATTTGGGTTGTACACGGCGGCCAAACCTTGCTAGACTGCGCCCCTATGGCACACATGGGCAGGAGAGCGGCGTTTCATGGCTGACAAGATCGTTGCACTGAAGGTGGATGTGGATACCTATGCCGGGACGCGCGACGGCGTACCGGCGCTTTTGGAGGATATGGCCCGCTTCGGGGTTTCGGCCACCTTCTATTTTTCCCTGGGGCCGGACAATTCGGGCAAGGCCATCCGGCGTATCTTCACCCGCAAGGGCTTCCTCAAGAAGATGCTGCGCACCAAGGCGCCGGCGGCCTACGGCATCAAAACCATGCTCTACGGCACGCTGTTGCCGGCGCCCATGATCGGGGCGGCCTTTCCCGGCGTGCTGCGGGCCACGGAACAGCGCGGCCACGAGGTCGGCATCCACTGCTGGGACCATGTCAAATGGCACGATTACCTCCCCTGGTTTCCCAAGCGCGTGACCGCCATGGAGTTGGGCCTGGCCAGCGCCCAGTTCGAGGAGATCCTGGGCCATCGCGCCGTAACCACGGCAGCCCCCGGCTGGACCGTGTCGCCCGATTCCCTGGAGGTGCAGGACGCCATGGGATTGAGCTATTGCAGCGACGGGCGCGGCACCCACCCCTTCTACCCGGTCATGGACGGCCGCCGTTTCCGCACCCTCCAGATCCCGACCACCCTGCCGACCGCCGACGAGATCCTGGGCGAGAACGGCGTCACCCCCGACAACATCCACGACTACTACCTGGCCCAGTTGCATGACGGGCTCAATGTGCTGACCATCCACGCCGAACTGGAGGGGGGCGCCATCCGCGCCTCGTTTGTCCGCCTGCTGGAGCGTTTCGCGGCAGAGGGCATCCGCTGCATCACCCTGGGCGAGGCGGCGCGCCAGGTTGCCAACGTGCCGGCATGCCGGCTCTTCATGGGCGAGATCCCCGGACGGGCGGGCCGGGTGGCCATCCAGGGGGAAGAGGCCCCGTGATGCGTTTTCAACCTCCTCGCCCCAGCCCGTTTTCCCCCGAAGTCCCCCTGTCCGATGCCGTCTGCCGTTATTTCCGGGTCAAGCACCGGGATATGGTCTACCTCAAGTTCATCCTGGAGGCCTATGAGGGGATGAACACCATGAGCACGGTGGATAATGTGGCCGGCATCATCCGCATTGCCATCATGCCCGGCTTCGTGGCGGAGATGGATGAACTGCTGGCCGAACTGGGCACCAGGGTGACCATGGAACCGGTCGCCTGGGAGGATCAGGGGGGTGAGTGACATGACCGGCCGCGTGGCCGTCATCCGAGTACTCCTGTTCCTCCTGTTTATCCCGTGCCTCCCTGCGCAGCTCTTTGCCGCCGCCGGCCCGGTCCTGCCCGGCATCGACGTGCTGGAACAACGCGGTTTCGACCTCCTGCAAGGGAAGCGGGTCGGCCTGATCACCAACCACACCGGCCGTTCCCGGGACGGCCGCAGCACCATCGACATCATCAACCGGGCCCCCGGCTGCCGCCTGACCGCCCTGTTCAGCCCCGAGCACGGCATCCGGGGCGAGGCGGACGACAAGGTCGCGTCGGCCACGGACCGGGCCAGCGGCCTGCCGGTGCACAGCCTCTACGGCGCCACCTGCCGCCCCACGCCGGACATGCTGCACGGGGTGGATATCCTGGTCTTCGACATCCAGGATATCGGCACCCGCTTCTACACCTACATCGGCACCCTCTCCCTCGCCATGCGCGCGGCCCGTGACGCCCACATCCCCTTCGTGGTCCTGGACCGCCCCAACCCCCTGGGGGGAGAGCGGGTCGAGGGGGCCATCCCCACCACGCCCCTGCCCGAGCGGGCGAGCGGCTGCGGCGCCATCACCAGCATCCATCCCATCCCCACCCGCCACGGCATGACCATGGGCGAACTGGCGCGGCTCTTCAACGCGGAGTTCGGCATCGGCTGCCGCCTGACCGTTGTCCCCATGCAGGGGTGGCGGCGCGCCATGTACTTCGACGCCACCGGCCTCGCCTGGATCAACCCCTCGCCCAACATGAAGAACCTCTCGGCCGCCATCCTCTACCCCGGCCTGGGGACGCTGGAAACGGCCGACCTCTCGGTGGGACGGGGCACGGAGCGAGCCTTCCTGGCCTACGGCGCCCCCTGGGTGGATGGCGCGGCCATGGCGCGCAACCTGGCGACACGTTCTATCCCCGGCATAAGCTTTACCCCGTGCAGCTTTGTGCCGACCGCGGCCGGGCACCCCTATCGGGGCAAACGCTGCTCCGGCGTCTGCGTCGCCAGCCTGGACCGGGACCGGCTCGATCCAATCCTGGCCGGGCTGCACCTGGCCCAGGCCTTCTACGAGACCCATCCCCGGCGGTTCAAGGTATCTGATGGGTTCGGCACCGAGGTGGGGGATCGGGAGGCGTGGCGATTGTTGAGGCAGAAGGGGGTGAGCCCCCTGGATGTGGAGCGACGGTGGGATAGGGAGCTTGAACGGTTCAGGATGGTGCGGGGGAGGTATTTGTTGTATTGAGCGTGCGTGGCAGGCTTTCAATAAACTTTGTGGACAGGCTTGCATTAAGGTTGAATCAGCCGATAAAGGCTCAGAAAATGGGGCAACCTCAATTAAAATAGGGATGTCCCGATTTAAGCCCAGATGTTATCAGATTCCCAACACTATCAACGGGTGTGTAGGAGTGTGCCGCTCTCGAAAATTCCCACGCCATAATTCCAATATATCCACCATCTTTGATTGCAATTAATTTTAAATAATCGTAGTGTCCCTGACTGTCGTTAATGCTTAAAGCACGAGTGAATAGCCCTATGACTAATGAATTATTGATAAAAAGTGCTATTGCACATAAAACCTCAACTGGCTTATATTTCAACGGCAAATCTGAGGATATTCTCCAATCTGAGGCCATGCAAGGATACAAAGGTAAAATACAGCTTATTTTAACCTCTCCGCCATTTCCCCTGAACAACAAGAAAAAATATGGAAACCTCAAAGAAGAAGCCTATCTTGAGTGGTTCACAAATCTGGCACCAATTTTCTCCCAGATGCTGACAGATAATGGGTCCATAGTTATCGAAATTGGGAATAGTTGGGAAGATAGTCGCCCTGTACAGTCTTTGCTGCCTTTGCAGTCACTGATGGGATTTGTGAGTCATGCCAATGCTGGTTTAAGGCTAATTCAAGAGTTTATCAGTTATAATCCTTCGAGACTTCCTTCCCCAGCCCAATGGGTCACGGTAAACCGAATAAGAACCGTTGACAGCTATACTCGTGTCTGGTGGATTGCAAAACAAGATTTTCCAAAGGCTGACAATAGCAAAGTATTACGGCCTTATAGCAAATCAATGCAAAAACTCCTAGAACGAGGAAGCTACAATTCTGGTAAACGGCCTTCGGAACATAACATAAGCAAAAATTCTTTTTTGAAAGACCACGGCGGTTCAATTGCCCATAATTTTTTCGAGATTGACGGACTTGATTTAGATCGTGAACCACGCTTACCCAATGCCTTTAGTTTTTCCAATACATCCTCAAATGACTTTTTCTCTCGCCAATGCAAAGAACGAGGCATAATTCCGCATCCAGCAAGAATGCCAATGGGGTTGGCAGAATTTTTTATTCAGTATTTAACTGACCCTGATGATGTTGTCCTCGACCCGTTCGCTGGAAGCAACACAACGGGTTATACTGCTGCCAGACTTGGCCGTAAATGGCTTTCAATTGACGCCAAAGAAGATTACGCCATTCAATCAAGGATTCGCTTTGAAGACCCCATACTATCAGATGGGCTACAGGAGGATTGAAATGCCCGAAAGCATTATTAGTCTTTTAACCCAAGTTGATTTATTCAAGCGCAGACAAGAGAGTGAAGACCTTGTTTGGGATACAGGCTTGTTTGTGGGACGCCCCTTCAAGCTCAGTTATGGAAAGGCTGAAATTTTGGTCGCTGATGCGTGGAAGCAGCGAGCGGGGGGGATTCCGCAGGGTTGTTTTCTTTTGGCATATTACGACAACGAGCCTTCCGACTCTTCTGCTTTTGAAGCGATTCTACTGCGGGTTATACAACCTACTAGCCTTCCGACAGACTCAACAGTTATTAGCAGCATGGTTGAATACTATAAGGATAATATCCGTACCGGCACTAACGCTCGTTCACAACTTGACACATTTACCCGGTACGAATTTTCCTTTAGTGCTCTGGAATGCTCCGTATTGGGGTCCTTTTACAAGGATGAGAATGGTAATGGGAAAATAAGGTTTGGGGCAGACCTGGAAAACTTTTTTAGTGCCCATAACTATTCAATTATCAAGCCGTCTCCTGAAATCCTCAAATCAATCGTGAATTATCGTGAAAGTGGCGCTCCGGGTGGAACTGGCGATATTCGCATCGGCAAGGTCAGGTATAGTTCCAGCCGGCGACGCCAACAATCAGAGGAGGTTGTGCCAGTATATGTTCAGGCCCCTGATTTTGCGGGAAAACGAACAGCCCTGTTTGGCATGACCAGAACAGGAAAATCCAATACAGTCAAAAAGATTATACAGGCGTGCGTTGAAATGAGTGAAAGCGCCCCGCTGGTCCTCGACCAAAGCCAAGAATCAACAGCAGAAGTCCTCAAACCGCTTACTGAAAACAATACCCCCAAGTATCCAATTGGCCAGATAATTTTTGACATAAATGGAGAATATGCTAATCCAAATTTGCAGGACCAAGGCACCGCCATTTTTGACATGTATCGTAACAAAACAGTACGATATTCAACCGTTGAAAAAGGTGACGACTTCAAGGTGATGAAGGTCAATTTTTATAATGAAGCAGGCACAGGGTTTGAGCTTGTAAAATCCTATCCAACAATTGCCGATGATACAACTCGCTTTGTAACAAACTTTAAAAATGTAATTTTGGAAAAGCCTGAAGATTATGATTCCAATAGATCTGCAAAAGAAAGGCATGACAGAAGGGTAGCGGCCTATTTTTGCTGTCTCTATCGTGCTGAATTTCCGGCTCCAAGAAATTTTAAGGTGAAATTCACTGCAAATGAAAAAGTTAGAGAAGCCGTAAATCCAAATATTGACCCGGCTAATGGGTTGTCACTGGAGGATGCCTCAAACTGGTGGGATAAGCTGTGGGAAGTCTATCCAAGCGCTCCATGCTTCGAGGAATATAAGCGTACCAAACAAAAAGAATGGGCAGATGACGATTTAAAAGCGGTTTTAACAATTTTGACTAGAAAGCGTGACCCAGGAACTGGGAGATCTGATTGCGCTGGTTTCCGAATCCTTAAAAATGTTAAAGATCAGCACACTTCTCAGACACAGGAACCGTTCGACCAAGACATTCTTAAGCAATTGCGGGCAGGTAAAATTGTTATTGTTGATTTGTCTTTAGGGGAAGAAAGTGTTCAGAGAATGTTTTCTGAGCGTATAACCAGAAAAATATTCCAAGACAGCATGAGTCGATTTACAAGTACAAAGCCAAACAATTTCATACAGTTCTACTTCGAAGAAGCACATAATCTCTTTCCCAAAAAAGAAGATAAAGATTTGTCCCAGATTTACAACAGGCTGGCCAAGGAGGGTGCAAAACTCAACCTCGGTCTTATTTATGCTACACAGGAAGTTAGTTCAATAAGTAGCAATATCCTGAAGGCAACGCAGAACTGGTTTATCTCCCATCTTAATAATGATGATGAAATCAGAGAATTGAGAAAATATTACGACTTCAGCGACTTTGCGGAAAGCTTGATACGTTTTAGCCAGGATACCGACAAAGGTTTTATCCGTATGAAAACCTACAGTAACCCCTTCGTCATTCCAGTACAGGTTGACCGATTTCCTTCTGATTAAGCTTAAGCCTGGAGGCTTCAATGTCATACTCAGCAGGTCGCCGACCTTACGAGGCAGCGAGCAAGGCTTCCCACCACCACATTATTAATGATTCAGCCGTTCAATCTCTGATGGGGCGAATCTATATGCCACGTCGGGACGATGCAATAAATCCTCTGGATATTTGTTGTGACTACTTGCCACCTCAAACCAATCCTGTAGAGGCCGTTATTGCTGTTGATGGTGGCTATACAGAAGTTGTTGTTGAACAAAAGTATCCTTCAAGGCTTATTCACTTCCTTCAGTTCGGGGCATTGATGTTCAAGACTGACGATCTGAGAACTTTGGAAAGAGCGCCTTTTATTGCACCTGAAGACATGAGCAAACTAAAAAATATTCAGCGACTCAAATTAGCACTTCCAACAAAGGGTATTCGGCTTGATGAAGAAATAACTCTCAAGGGATCAATTCTCAAAACAATTTATGAGTTTTTTCGAGATAACAACCTCGCTGAAGCTCAAAGTCTTCTTGATACATTGGCTTGGTTTATTTTCAGACGGTATAAGGGCGGGCAAAGGCAAGATGAAGATAAAAAATGGGTCTTAGCTACTAATCCGTTAAGTCCAACAGGTGAAAGGGTTACTTTGATTGAGTCTCAGATGGACTCCGATTACACCTTCCCATGTCCTGAAACGGGTGGACGTATCTTTCTGACGGATGTTTTCCGGTTACATGAAGTCATCGACGAGGAAACAGGGGCGGGTGGTATCCTGGGTTATCTGGTTAATGCAATCGAGCATCTGATTATTGTTCATCTTGTGCGAAACCTGCTATTACGCCAGCCGGATGTGTTGCAGAAGGTGTTTTTTATTAAAGATGGGCCAACTGGCTTATTTGGTCAGACAGCAAGACTCCACGAACCCATGAGAGATCTTGTAACTTGGCTTCTTGACAGTCATAATATCTATCTTGCAGGTTTTGAAAAAAGCGGTGCATTCGTTGAGCATGCACAAGCCATCCAGCAAATAATCCCTTCGGGTAAAGTAATCATACTGACAGACGATTATATTTACCGCCATATTTTACCTGGAAATCCTGATCCTACAGATCCCCCTTATGCTTCAACATCAAATTATGGCCATAAGGTCATTTTTAAAACTCCTGCTGGTCAAATGCATGTTGTCTCTATCCCTGTCAAGGAATTGAAAAAACAGCCGTCTGTTAATGACATTCCAAACTTACAAGCCATTTTGGCAAACGTAGAGTTGTTACATTGCGACATGTACGATTCAGCCCTTTTCCCTGTTGCACTTGTCAATAAGCTTGTTAGTCTTTCTGCATATCCGAGTCAGAGAATACTTCAAAAGTTCGCTACAAGCTCAATTGGATGATTAATCTCTGAGGGTGCAATTCCCCGCCTCTTGGGGCGATTGATGCACCCGATAAGGTTATTGATACCCCGCTGCTTGCGGCGGGGTGATTTATTTTTCAGGTCAAGTAGACACTCTGACCTTCCCCCTGTGGCAAACTACACCACCAGCACCCGCAGCCCCCGCCCCGTCCCGGAGGCGTACACGAAGGTAATCCCCACCGCCCCGTTCTTCCACTCCTCGCAACGATAATCCCTTAAAAACGTACAGCGGAAGGCCTTTACCCGGCTGTCCGCCGGCAGGTCCGGGGGATTGGGCAGGTCGCGCAGGGCCGGCCAGGTGCAGTCCGCCTGGCGTTCGGCGGCAAAGGAGGGGAGCTTGCCCATGAGCGGCATCTCGTGGCGGCAATAGTCGAAGAAGAGCGCGTCGTGCAGCAGACGCCGCGTTGCGTCGTCTACCAGCGGCTCCGCCAGACGGGCGAACAGTTCGTACACGCGCCGGGTGGAGAGGCCGGAGAGGTTGTCGTTGCCCGCCTGCCGCGCCAGGCGGTCGAAGAGGGAGGCGGTGTCGATGGTGCGCCGCAAGAGCGCCAGCGTCGCGGTAAAGCCGTCGTGGTTGTAAAACAGGTCCAGCAGGCGCCCGATGGTTTCGATGCGGCTGATGTCGGCAAAGGCGAGCCACGGGTTGCGCAGGATCGTGTAGGGGGGGAACCCGGAAAAATGGTAGTCGTCCCGGCTGGCGATCTCCCGCATGGCAGAGCCCTTGAGCACCTTGAGCGGTTCGATCTGGATCATGTGCGGGTTCAGGTCGGCCACGGCGCGCAGGGAGGCGAGAAAGCCGGTGAAGTCCTCGCCCGGCAGCCCGGCGATCAGGTCCAGGTGCAGTTCGATGTTGGTCTCGGCCCGCAGGCGGCGGACGGCGTCGAAGATGCGGCCCAGGTCCGTTTTGCGGCCGACCCGCAGCAGGGTGGTTTCCGAGGCCGACTGGACGCCGATCTCGAAGCGGAACGTGTCGGGGGGGACGCGCTTCAGCAGGTCCAGGTTCGCATCGGTCAACAGGTCGGCGGAGATCTCGAAATGGAAGTGGCTGCCCCGGTTGTGCTCCAGGATGAATTCCCAGATCCGGTTGGCCCGCTGGGCGTCGAAGTTGAAGGTGCGGTCCACCAGCTTGATATTGGCCACCTTGTGCCCCATGAGGAGGGTCAGGTCGCTTTTGATGCGTTCCGGGCCAAAGGAACGGACGTGCCCCTCGGCGGCCGAGAGGCAGAAGGCGCAGGCAAAGGGGCAGCCGCGGGAGGTCTCGTAGTAGATCAGCGGTTTCTTCAGGTCCACCAGTCCCGCCTCGAAGGGGGAGGGGACCGTGTCCAGCTCCAGAAAATGTTTGCCGAGCGGGCCGGAGGTGATGTCGTCGCCGTCGCGGAAATACAGGTTGTCGATCTCCCCCAGGGAACGCTCCAGGAGATTGCTGCCGCCGTGCTCCATGAGGGTTGTGGTCAGCTGGTGGAAGACCCGCTCCCCCTCGCCCTTGACCACGAAGTCCACGGCCGGATTGTCGTGCATCAACTCGAAGATGTTGAAGGATGCCTCCGGGCCGCCCAGGACGATGCGCGTATCCGGTGCGATCTTTTTGATGTCGGAGGCGATACGCAGGGTCTTTTCGATATTCCAGATGTAGCAGGAAAAGGCCACCATGTCCGCCTGTTCGGACATGATATGGCGCAAGAGCTGTTCGCGCGGCTCGTTGGTGGTCCACTCCCGGATGACGACCGCTACGCCGGGGATGGTGCGGCAGTATGCCGCCAGACAGGGGAGCGCCAGGGAGGCGTGGGAGTATTTGGCGTGGAGCGTGGTAAAGAGGATTTTCATGTCAGAAACTCACAAAGTATGACTTGTCGTGGGATTTGATCTCTGTTGTAAGCGCTTTCGACAGGGAATTCAATCGTTCTATGACGCTTGCGGCCGGTTTCCCCGACAACAGCCGGGGCTGAAACCCTACCCGTCGGTAGAGTACGTCCAGCGGCAGTATTTCCGCCTCGCGCCGCGTGTCGTCCAGGCGCAGGCGGATGATGACGCTCTGGTCGGCTGTCCTGCTCGTGCTGGCAAAGGTGAAGTTGCCCAGGCTGTAGAAGATGATGCCCTTTTCGTAACGCTCGATGCCCTGCAGCACATGGGGGTGGTGCCCGATGATCACGTCCGCGCCCGCGTCGATGGCCTTGTGGGCGATGCTGCGTTGAAAGGGGGTCGGCGTGGCCTGCCCCTCCTTGCCCCAATGGAAGGAGACGATCACGTAATCCGCCTCCCTGCGCGCCTTGGCAATATCGGGGGTAAAGATGGTGTCGTAGCCCGGTGCGGTTCCGGGGCGCTGCCGGGCGGCGAAAAACTCCACCGGCTGGGTCAGGGAATAGCCCAGAAAGGCGATCTTTTTCCCCTTGACGGTAAAGAGCGCCATCCTGCGCGCCTCGGCCAGGTTCTCGCCGGCGCCGATCCAGGTGATGTCGGCCGTCTCCAGGTTGGCCATGGTCTCGGTCAAAGCCGCGGCGCCGAAATCCATGCTGTGGTTGTTCGCCAGGGTGACCAGGTTGAAGCCCGCCGTGCGCACGGCCCTGGCCACCTCCGGCTCGGCCCGGAAGCGGAATTTTTTGGTGGTGAATTCTCTCCCCCGGTTCGCGATGGGGGATTCCAGGTTTGCCAGGTTGATGTCGCTCCCGGCCAGGGCCGCCGTCACCCCGCCAAAGGGGTGGTCGTACCCCTTGCTCTTCAGGAACGGTGCCCACCGGCCGGCCAGCATGATGTCGCCGACCGCGCCGATGACGATCTCCTGGCCATGGACGCACAGCGGCATGGCGACGAGCAGGATTGCGGTTAGTATGGCGAGGGCTGATATCCGTTTCATGGGGCTCTTTTACATTGACGTAGGGCGATGCAGGTGCTAAAAAATACACTTTTAATCCCTAAAAATAAAGGTGTTTCAGATGCTTGACATGAAATTTATCCGTGAAAACCTGGACGAGGCCGAACGCCGTCTGGCTACCCGCGGGGGCGCTCCCTACCTGGAACGGTTCCGTAACCTGGATGAGCGGCGCCTCGCGCTGCTTCGGGAGGGCGAATCGCTCAAGGCCGTCAAGAATAGCGTCTCCGAGGAGATCGGCAAGGTCAAGGACAAGAGCCTGGTTCAGGACAAGATCCTGGAGATGCGCGAGGTGTCCGGCAGGATCAAGGCGCTGGACGAGGAACTCAAACAGGTGGATGACGAGTTGACCGGCGTCCTCATGACCGTGCCCAACCTGCCCGACCCCACAACGCCGCTGGGGAGATCGGAAAACGACAACGTGGTGGTCAGGAACTGGGGCGAGCCGAAGCCGCTCGATTTCCCGGCCAAGCCCCATTGGGAGATCGGCGAGGGACTGGGCATCTTGGATTTCGAACGGGCCGCCAAGATCACCGGCGCGCGCTTCACCCTCTACCGGGGCGCCGGGGCGCGCCTGGAACGCGCCCTGACCAGCTTCATGCTCGACCTGCATACGGAACAGCACGGTTATACGGAGGTGCTGCCCCCCTTCATGGTCAACCGCGACTCCATGACCGCCACCGGCCAGCTGCCCAAGTTCGAGGAAGACCTGTTCAAGCTGGCGGACCCGGAATACTTCCTCATCCCCACGGCCGAGGTGCCGGTGACCAATATCCACCGGGGCGAGATCCTCAAGCGTTCCGACCTGCCGATCTGCTACACCGCCTATACCCCCTGTTTCCGGCGCGAGGCCGGTTCCTACGGCAAGGATACCCGCGGACTGATCCGGCAGCACCAGTTCAACAAGGTGGAGCTGGTCAAGTTCACCCACCCCTCCGAGTCGGCGACCGAGTTGGAAAAGCTGACGGCCAACGCGGAAAAGGTCCTGCAACTGCTGGAACTCCCCTACCGGGTGATGGCCCTGTGCAGCGGCGACATCGGCTTTTCCGCCGCCAAGACCTATGACCTGGAGGTCTGGCTGCCGGGGCAGAGCTGCTACCGCGAGATCTCCTCATGCAGCACCTTCGGCGATTTCCAGGCGCGGCGGGCCGGTATCCGTTTCCGCGAGGACGAAAAGGCCAAGCCGGAGTTCGTCCACACCTTGAACGGCTCGGGCCTGGCCGTAGGCCGGACCGTGGTGGCCGTGCTGGAGAACTACCAGCAGGCGGACGGCTCGGTGCTCGTCCCTGCCGTGCTGCGCCCCTACATGGGGGGGCTGGAGCGGATCGCCTGATACCCTTTGAATTTCGGGGGAGAGTATGCTATAGAAATTGAACTTGAGTGTCTGGAAGGGTGGCCGAGTGGTTTAAGGCAGCGGTCTTGAAAACCGCCGAGGTGCAAGCCTCCGTGAGTTCGAATCTCACCCTTTCCGCCATAACCATTTAAAACCATTTGGTTTTTAAAAAGGGGTCGTGAGCCGCAGCTCATGACCCCTATTTGTTACTGCCGCAGCTGTTGACGTGAAGAGGTGGCTCGCTTAGACCATCCGACTGATGGGGCGGGCCATGACAAGTACGGCGGTAAGACAAATGGTCGAGCAGACGGAGAGTGCCCTGGCAGCACCTACGGTCGTGGTCAGCAAGCCCATCAGGAAATGACCAAAGGGGGCCATGCCGATCAGCACGAGGGTATATATCCCCATGACCCGGCCGCGCAGGACGTCGGGACAGCGCCGCTGCAGCAGGCAACTGGTCAGTGCAAGCAGGAGGACGATCCCGGCGCCGATAAAGAGCAGCGCCAGCATGGAGGCGAAGTAGGCCTGCGAGCGTGCGAAGACCAGCAAGCAGACCGCAAATACCAGACCTGCAGCCACCAACAGTCGGCCCTTATGCGGCAATTCGCCTCGCAGGGCGATCACAACTGCTGCTGCCAGGGCGCCGGCGCCAGAGGAAGACCCTAGCATACCCAATCCTTGCGGACCGACGTGCAAGATACCATCGGCAAAAAACGGGAGCAACGGGACAAAGGGTATACCGAAAACGCTGAGTATCGCCACTAGGACAATGATTCGGGCAATGTCTTTTTCGGCGGCAACATAGCGCAGTCCGTCGTACAATTCATCCCGGTAGCTGTTGCGGGTTCCCTTCGCCTTTGCTGGTGGCGTGCCGGCGGCATGTTCCATGGCCAACAACGTGCCGATGCCAACCATAAAGCTGGCTGCATTCAGGTAAAAACATGTGGCGGTGCCCCAAGCGGCAATGATGCTTCCGGCCAGCAACGGCCCCATGATGCGGGTTGCGTTGAAAACAACGGCGTTTAGGGAAAGGGCGCTCAACAGGCATTCCGGTTGGACCAGCCTGCCCCACAGAGCCTGACGGGCCGGCAGGTCAAAAGCGTTGACCGTTCCCGTAATCAGGGACAGAACCACGATCCAGGGAGCCGTGATCATTCCGTTTTGAGTCAGGAGACCCAACAATAGTGCCGGCAGCAACGCCACTGCTTGCGTGATGATCAAAAGCCGCCGCCGGTCGCCGCGGTCCGCCTGTGCCCCTCCCATGAGAGCCAACAGGGAAACGGGCGCAGTCAAGGCTACCGCCGAAAGCGCCAGCCAGAAGGGGGAGTGCGTCAGGCTGTAGATTAACCAGCCCTGGGCAACCGACTGCATCCAGGTGCCGGAAAGCGAGACCAGTTGCCCTCCCAGATAGAGGCGTACGTTACGTTCTTCCAGTATGGTGAGGCATGCTGGACGGCCCATCATGGTCCCCCTGCGATGGTTGCGACGGGGCGGAGTATCCGCCCCGTCGCCTTTTAAAACGTGTCTACTTCTTTTCTATGGCTTGTTTGGCTGCATTTACACCGGCAATGCGCCCAAAGGTGATGGTTTGGGAAATGGAGTTGCCGCCCAGACGGTTCGCACCATGCACCCCGCCGGTTCCCTCACCCGCTGCATAGAAACCGGGAATCGGCGTGCCGTTTTTGGCAATGACCTGGGCAGCGGCATTGACCTTAAGCCCCCCCATGGTGTAGTGCACGCCCGGCTTGACCTCAATGGCATAGTATTTGGCGGTTCGCAACGGACGGGGGATGTCGGGACGCTTGAAGTCCGGATCGTTTTTCCCGTCGTAAGCCTTGTTGTAGGCCGCCACTGTTGCATCCAGGGCATCCGCCGGAACCTTGATGGCAGTGGCAAGTTCCTGGATGGTGGCGCTTTCCTTCACCAGTTGCAGGTGAAAATAGCCGTCGATCTGCTTGAGGCTCTTGCGGATACCTTCATCGAACACCAGGAACGCCGATTTGCCATTCTGGGCCAGAATAGCGGCCGATGCCTTGTCGCGGGTCGTCAGTTCGTTAACGAAACGCTTCCCGTCGTGATTTACCAAAATGGCGCCATTGCCGCGCACCGCTTCGGTGATCAGGATCCGGCTGCCGGCCGCAACGGTCGGGTGAATCTGGATCTCCTTCATGTCCTTCAACTCGCCGCCGGCGCCGACACCCAGGTCAATGCCGTCGCCCGTTGCGCCGGGTTGATTTGATGTGGTCATCCCTTTATAATCGGGCCGATAATAAGCCACTTTCTCGGGATTGGCGGAGAAACCACCGGTGGTCAGCACCACCGACTTGGCCTTGATGGTATAGAGACCGCTGTGTTTGCCTTCCACCTGAACCGCGACAACTCGCCCCTGTTTGTCCTCAATTAGCTTGACTGCCTTGCTGTTGACCCGAATGTCGATATTGCGATAGGCGGCGTTCCTGCGCAGAACGTCTATTACGTGTGCTCCTACCGCTGATCCGCCGTTGGGGCGATGAGTACGTGCGACGCTGGCGCCCCCCATCCTGCCCACGTCACTCATGTCTGCGCCGATGGAGGATAGCCAGTCGACAGAGGCGGCCGAGTTTGTTGCCAGTATCCTTGCCAACTCGGGATCGTTAATGTTGTGGCCGCCCTTCATGGTGTCCTGATACATGAGCTCCACGGAGTCGGCAATCCCCTTGGCCTTCTGAAAAGACGTCCCGGCGGCATTCATTCCGCCAGCGGCCAGCATGCTGTTCCCGCCCGTGATCGGTTGCTTTTCGAGTACCACGACCTTTGCTCCGGCGTCATGGGCAGTAATAGCGGCTGTCAAGCCGGTAGCTCCCGCACCAATAATGATGACATCAGCCTGCTCGGCCTGGCGGTTGCCGGCTTTTCCTTTTTCCGCGGCCGGTGGCAGTTTTTGCCAAGGTTGTCCCCCGCCAGCGGGTATCTTCATATCGTAGGTATGGCAGTTAAGGCAATAGGCCCACGATGAAGCATGCCCGTGATGACAGGTGGTACAATTGATTTCGCCCAGATGAGACTTGTGCGGATTGATGTGCTCCTTGGTATGCGTCGCCATTTCGGCAAGTGAGCCGTGGCAGGCGGTACAGTTCTTGTTGACGGTTGTTTCGTTGTCATCGACCGTAATCTTCTTGTCGTTTCCATGGCACGCCGCACATTTGAATTCCTTTTTCGCATGCAGGTCGGCAAGCATACCATCGCCGGTGGCGGCCCACACCATAGGTGTCAGTACGACCAATGCTGGGAAAAATAGCAACGGCACACTCCGTTTGAAACGTTTCATAATGTTTCTCCTTAACCATTTGTTGAGTTCGCCATAAGGCTCATGTTCAATAATGCGTGTCATCAGTTCCGTCGCGGCGTGGCAAGCGGATTACCCTGACGTGCAGAGCGAAGTCCTTGTCGTATTTGCGGGCGGCCGCCAAGATGATCGGACCCCCGGCTGTTTTGAGCTGATGCCGGCCGCCTTCGTGGCCCTTGTGATTGATACCCGGTCGTCGATCTTCTCCAGAAGGCTGATCGGGTAAACGTCCTGTCCGCCCTGTGCTTACCACGACCGCGCCTGCGGCAGACTCGGAATTGGTCAAAATTATTTAGGAAATGTCACCCCTGTAGAGTACATGACACGCTGCCCGACGTGGCGCAGCGTGTCATGTACTCTTCCTGTGGGCCTGATTAGAACTGCATCTGGACCTGGAAACGCACCTGCTGATCGTCGGTGGCGTTTTTGCCGCTCGTGGAGGCGATGGCGGCCTGCTTGTGGATATTGGTGTAATCGGCCTGGATCTTCAGATTTTGTTTGTTGATGTACCACGACACCGCGCCGGTGTTCTCCACCCAGTGGTCGTTGGTCACATCCCGGTTCGGGTCAATGTATGAATAGCGGTAGGCCAACTCGACCGTCTTGGGAATCACAAAATAGCCGGCCTGGGCGTAGAAGCCATCGGCGCGCAGTCTGTTCTTGGAGGTCTGGCCATCGGCTTCTGCGAAAAAGTATTCCCCGGTGGCCGAAAAACCACGCCATTTGAAGACCGCATCCGCGCCGGCCGTGTTGAAGTCGAGCGGTTCGCCGGCGCTGAATTTCTTTGTCATGAGGCTGCTGCCGAGCCCATACCAACTGGTGCTCTTGGCAAAGAAGAGGTTGTTGGTTTCGCCGTTGTAGATAGTGTCCCGGAAGAAGTTGGCGCCGAAGGATACGAGCGGGTTCACGCTGTATTCCACGTCGGATTCGGAGTATTTCACGTCGCCCAGGGGGTTGACGGCGAGCCGGGCGGCAAAGGAGTTATCCGTGGTGGTGCGGTAGGTGTTCTGCCCCACCCCGCCATAACCGCCGATGTTGTAGTTGACCAGGCCGCCGGCAATCTTGCCGTGGATCATCACCCCGGTGTCATATCCCGGGACAAAGGCGCTCGTTACCGCCGACGTATCGACGAACTGCTGGGCATCGGAAGATGTGATCCACTGCCGGCCGAACTGGACCTTGTCCTGGCCGAAACGGAGCTGGATCTCGTCGCGCAGGCGGTAGTTCAGCCAGGCAAACTCCAGTAGGCCGCCATTGTTGGTGGTGCCGCCGGCGATGTTGGCGAAATTCAGTTGCATCTTGTAGGTCAGGTCAGGGGAATAGGCATAGCCATTGAAGTGGAGCTTGATGCGTTTCAGTTCGAATTTGCTGTAGTCCTGTGCCCGTTTGGCGGCGGTGTTGTTAACATCGTCCAGATCCATCAGGGTGTAGCGGAGCTGATACACACCCCCAATGGAAGTGCTGAACTTCCCGTCGGCCGAGGTGAAGGTGAACCCATCACCCAGCTTGTATTTAATCGGGCTGCTCTTCTGAATATTTTTGTAATCATCCTCGGTGATGACACCCTTCTCCTTCAGCACGTCCTCAAGGCTCTTCGCCGAAACAGGGCCGGCCTGGGCCGCGATCAGGGCCACCCCCAGCAAAACGCCCAACCTTTTCATACCAACCTCCTTGTGTTTGATGAGCCTGATAGCCCACGTTTGTATTTGCCCTGTATGAGCATCGAGTGTGCCAAAGCCGTTAAAACGAATAAATGGCTAATATTATTAGTAAAAACAGGGTGTATCGAGTTTTGCCTCTATAACGTGTTGCTATAGCCTGTGTAAAAGAATATTGATTTTACTTAATTATTTCTATAGTTTGAGTTTGTTATAATTAAAGATTATATTTATAACATTACGTTATACCTGTTCAGTTAGACCGATCTCATGGCAAAATCGGCTCTCATGATTTGTCGCCCCTTTGCCAATGCACTGCGAACTTTTCAATATGGGTGTTTGTTCGAGCTCTACTCCGTTATTCGAGCACGATCTCCTGCTACGGATTCACTGGTGATATGACGACAAGGCAAAGTATGCGTGGAGGGGATTGCTATTGTGGCACGGGATGGGACTATGCGTCTTCATGACTTGATTTTATATCGAACGGGAATGTGCCCCTTCGTGGAAAGGTTTTTCCACCTTTTCATTATGGTTTCGTTCTCCATTGCGATCATTGCCGGCGAGGCCGAGGCAGACGGCCTCTCGGCGCCCAATGGACACCAGGCTATTATCGTCGGTGGCGACCGGGATTACCCCCCGTATGAATTTATTGACAAGAATGGCCAACCGGCAGGGTTTAACGTTGATCTTACCAAGGCCATTGCCGATGTTATGGGGATGAAAGTAGCGTTTAGGCTCGGCGGATGGTCAGAGATGCGCTCCGCTCTGCAGAGTGGTCAGGTAGACGTTCTGGAGGGGACGTCATATTCGGAAGAACGAGCCAAAGAGGTCGATTTTTCTCTGCCTTATGCCATGATCAACCACGCAGTATTTGCCCGTCGTGATTCACCACGAGTAAACTCACTCGCTGAACTGGCTGGGAGGTCGGTTGCCGTCATCCGGGGCGGGATCATGCACGACCTGTTGGAGCGGGAAGGATTTAACGGCCGGCTTCAACTCACACCAACTCCCGCCGATGCCCTGCGTTTTTTGGCAGCAGGGACTACCGACTATGCCATCGTCGCCATCGTGCCGGGCATGTACATTATCCGCGAATCGAAACTGTCCAATCTCGTTCCGGCGGTGCGTAATGTGGCAACGCAACGTTTCTGCTATGCCGCTAAAAAAGGAAATGATGAACTGCTGTCCCGGTTCAACGAGGGCTTGGCCATCCTTAGGAAGACTGGCCAGTATGATTTGATTTACAATAAATGGCTCGGCGTGATGGAGCCGGAGCATGTCGATTGGCGGACCATTTCCAAATATGTGGCACTAGTCGTTGTCCCGCTGGTAGCGTTGCTGGGAGGGTTTGCCCTTTGGTCGCGAACGCTGCACCGGCAGGTTGCCGTGCGTACTGCCGATCTGACGCGGGAGATTGCCGAGCGGAAACATGCCGAGGAAGAGTTGCGCATTAATCAGCAACAGCTTGTCCAGGCCGATAAGTTGGCCGCACTGGGAGTCCTTGTTTCGGGAGTAGCCCACGAGATTAACAATCCGACCGGCTTGATCCTGCTCGACGTTCCAATCCTGAAACGAGCAAACAGCGATACGGAGCGCATCCTTGAAGGGTATTACGCGGCGCATGGCGATTTCACCATCGGCGGACTTCCTTATTCCGAAATGCGCGATGAGATCCCAAAAATTCTGGACGCGATGCAGGATGGAGCAAAACGTATCAAGCGGATAGTTAGTGATTTGACTGATTTCGCCCGGCGGGATGATGTGGCCGACAAAGTGCGCATCGATTTTAATATGGTTGTTCAAACGGCGCTACGGCTCGTTGACCCGACGATCCGCAAGTCGACGAACCGTCTGCATGTCGATTATACTGAAGAGATGCCGTCGATATTGGGCAACAGCCAGCGGATCGAACAAGTGGTTGTCAACCTGATTCTCAACGCCTGTCAGGCCCTGCCGGATGCGGACAGGGGGATTTCGATCACTACCCGGTACAACCATGCGACCATGAGTGCCATCCTTATGGTCCGTGACGAAGGTGTCGGTATAGCCCCGGAAAATTTGCCACGCCTGACGGATCCCTTTTTTACCACCAAGCGGGAGAGCGGTGGAACGGGACTCGGTTTGTCGGTATCCGACGGTATCATCAAAGAGCATGGCGGCCATCTTAACTTTGAATCAACCATTGGCTCCGGCACCACCGTGACCCTGTCGATACCCGTAATTGAAGAGGAGCAGATGACGTGACCCAGCAAAACTATCCCGCCTTTGGTGTTCTCCTGGTCGATGATGAGCCTGCTTGGCTTAAATCTCTTTCCCTTGTCCTGCGGAGTTGCGCAGGGCTCAACAATGTCCGCACCTGTCAGGATAGCCGGGAAGTCCTGGGGCTGCTTGCTCGGGGGGACATAGGTCTTGTCATTCTCGACCTCACCATGCCGCATCTGTCCGGGCAAGAACTCCTCGAACAGATCAGTGAACGGCACCCCGAGGTTACCACCATCGTTGTTAGTGGCCTCAACCAGCTGGAAACCGCGGTTCGTTGCATGAAACTTGGTGCGTTCGAATATTTTATCAAAACCGATGAGGAAGACAGGATCGTGGGGGGAGTACTGCGGGCCGTCCGGATGAAGGAGATGCAACGTGATTACCTGGAGGTTTCGACCCGCCTGGTATCCGGTGAATTGTGTCATCCGGAAGCATTCGCCTCCATCGGCACCAGAAATCGGGCAATGTTGAACGTCTTTACCTATGTGGAGGCGGTGGCGAAAAGCCCGCAGCCGTTGCTGATCACCGGTGAGAGCGGCGTGGGCAAGGAGCTTATAGCGCAGGCTGCCCATCGGTTGAGCGGTTGTTGCGGCAAGTTGGTGACGGTTAATGTTGCCGGTCTTGACGACGCAGTCTTTGCCGATACCCTCTTTGGTCACGTCCGCGGTGCTTTCACGGGTGCCGATCAGCTCAGGCGCGGAATGGTCGAGGAGGCAGCCGATGGCACACTCTTCCTCGATGAAATTGGCGACTTGAGAATCGCTTCTCAGATCAAATTGCTGCGCCTGCTGCAAGAGGGTGAATTTTTCCCCCTCGGCAGCGACCAACCCAAGTGTCTCAAAGCGCGCATCATAGTGGCCACCCACCAGAATCTCGTGGAAAAGGAAGCGGCGGGAACGTTTCGCCGTGATCTCTTCTACCGCCTCCGTACCCATAAAGTGTATGTGCCCTCATTGCGGGAACGGCCGGATGACATCCCCCTGCTGCTAGACCATTTCCTGGGAGAAGCCGCCCAAGTACTGGGAAAAAAGAAACCAACCCCTCCCAGGGAACTGGCTCAGTTTCTGACTACTTATAACTTCCCCGGCAATGTTCGCGAACTGAAGGCAATGGTCTATGATGCCGTTAGTTTGCATCGCGGCCACATGCTTTCTATGGACTCATTTATCAATGCCGTCGGACAATCCCAACCTGCTAATGAAGAAACGGCCTCCCGACCCAAGCAGAACCCGTTTGCCGGTTTTGTCGACCTTCCCACATTCAGCGATGCGGCTGGCTTTCTTGTTGCCGAAGCCATGCATCGGGCTAATGGTAATCAGACCATGGCGGCGCGTCTCCTCGGTATATCCCAACCGGCCCTGAACCGCCGGCTGAAGATGTTGCGGGACTGAACCGCCGGGCCCTTGTCAGTAACCGATGCAGATGTATTTTACTTCGGTACTGACCGCGCAGTAAGGCGGTTTGCTGAATATGATTGTTGCGCTAGGACTTTTATGATTCGGCAGGTGCGTCCGTTATACCGAGATGGCCGACAGGGGAGTTTTTACGGAGCGGCAATAATTCCCTGGGTAAAGATGGCCGCATACTGGCTGACCAACTGCTCATCCTGAGCGGGTGAATGATTGGTCAGGGACTCGGTGGCCAGGGTGCTGAGGAAAAAATAATTGATCATGCCGGCAAGGGCAAGTGCGGCGTTCACGGCATCGATGCCCGGCCGGAATTGCCCTTGTTGCCTCCCCTCTTCAATCACATCCGCGAGGATTTTTATCACATTGCCGATGGGTGGCGCGACGAGCGTCGCAAAGTAAGCCGTGGGATTGGTGAGCTCGCTGGTGTAGAATCGCAGGAGGTACGGGTTGCTGCGGTGCCGCTGGATGGTCCAGCGAAGGTAGCCCTCTATCACTGCCAGAGGGCTGGCCCCTTGCTGCCGGATATCGCCAATCTGGTCGAAACAGGCAAACTGCTCCTGTAACACCGAACTGTATAAGCCTTCTTTACTGCCAAAGTAGTACGAGATCATGGAAATGCTCGTCCCTGCCGCCCGAGACAATTCCCTGACGCTAACGCCGTGCAAACCGCGCTCTGCAAACAGTCGTGTTCCCACCTCCATCAGTCTGCGGCGGCAATCCGCTTTTACCATGGCAATTCCAATCTGCTCGAGATATGTCGGGCCGGCAGCCCGATCCTGCAGCTACCGGCCCCATGAGGTACGTAACGCGGAATTCCATGGTTTTTCCAGCCCACTCGGCCTTTTTGCCGCGCCATGGGCTTCTGGCGTGTGGCCGGGCTCAGATATCCCAGTTGTCGATCTTCATTGTACCATTTTTTGCCAGATTGACCTGCATCTTGAAAACCCGATCGAGCAGCTGCGGTTCGTGGCCCGTCTTGCGTGCCAGGCACTCTTTCTTTGCCACGTCGAAATATTCCTGGAGCAGCGGTTTGTAGTCCGGATGGGCGCATTTATCGATGATGAGCTGTGCCCGGCTTTTCGGGTCCAGACCGCGCAGGTCGGCCAGGCCCTGCTCCGTCACCAGCACATCCAGGTCGTGCTCCGTATGGTCCACGTGGGGCACGTGGGGCACAACGCAGGTGATACCGGTGGGATCGGTCTTGGTCGGCCTTGCCGACGGCGTGTGCATGATGGAGAGGTAGGCGTTGCGGAGAAAATCGCCGGAACCGCCGATGCCGTTGATCATCCTGGAACCCCCCACGAGGGTGGAGTTCGCATGGGCATAGATGTCGAACTCGACCGGGGTGTTCATGGCAATGCACCCCAGACGGCGGATCGGCTCGGGATGGTTGGCAATGGAGAGGGGACGCATCAGTACCTTGTTGCTGTACTTGTCCCAGTTGTCGTAAAAACGTTTGAAACCGTCGACCGAATAGGAAAGCGAGACCGTCGAGGCGAAATCAAGTTTTCCCGAATCGAAGAGGTCGAGCATGGTGTCCTGCAACACCTCGGTCCAGACGTTCAAGCCGGTGAATGGTCCTTTCGCGAGTCCGCCGATAACCGCATTGGCGATGGAGCCGACCCCCGACTGGAGCGGCAGCAGGTTCTTGGGCAGGCGCCCCATCTTCACCTCGTTGGAGAAGAAGTCGATGATGTGGGCCGCGATGGCCTCCGAGGTCTCGTCCTGTTCGCTGAAGGAACGGCCTTTATCGGGGCGATCCGATTCGATGATGGCCACGATCCGGTCCGTATCCACCCGCACGTACGGGGAACCGGCCCGGTCGTCCACCCGGCTGATGAGATACGGTTGCCGGTGGGGCGGGTTCACCGGCTCGATGATATCGTGCAGCCCTTCAAAGCTCGGTATGGAGGTGTTGATCTCTATGATGATCTTGTCGGCGATCTGCACGATCTCCGGCACGGCGCCGCAGGAGGCGGTCAGCACCAGCCCGCCGTTTTCCGTGATGGCGGAGCACTCGATGATGGCGATATCCAGGCGTCCGCCGTTATCCTTGGTGTAGAAGCCATACCCCAGGTCCTGGGCAAACATGGAGAGATGTTTGTCCCCCATGCGGATGCGCCCTTCATTGATGCCGGCCTGGATATTCTTGCCGGTCTGGTAGGGCCAGCGGCGGTCGATCATGTCGAGGGCGGCCCAGCGGTCCTCCGTCTCGGTGCCGACCGAGGCGCCGATGAACAGGTTGAATTTCAGTTTGCCCTGCAAGCCGTTTTTCTCCACGTGATCTGCCAGGGCGATCGGCACCATCTTGGGGTAGCCGGCGGGGGTAAAGCCGGACCAGCCGATGTTCATGCCGGTTTTGAACAGGGGAATAACATCCTCGACCTTTTTGATCCGGGAGTGGAGATTGGTTTTTCTGATTCTCTTGAGCAATTCTGACATCTTCCTTCATTCTCCTTATGGTGTAATGGTTGCTTTCTGCGGCTCCGTGACGGCCCGTTCCCACAAAGGGGCGCGGACTCGCGTGATATGTCAATGCATCGAACGTTCGTTTGAATACACAATAACAATACGCAGTTTTGTCTGCAAGAGTTATTTTGCCGCACTCGCTCCACCACTGGGTTTGCGGGCCGCTATGCCGCTTTTAAAGAGAGCGGACCGGGTTGTCGCGCGGCCGGCTGGACGACGGTTTCGATGGCGGTTCATATGACGAGCCGGCGGTTGCGGATACCGGCTGCGGCATGGGGAGTTGCCGCAAGCAAGGCACGGGGCTGGCCTGCAGCCGCCTGCTTTCAGCAGAAAAGCGGCGGCCCCCCGGGACGGGGATTCCCCTGGGGGCTGGTGCAGCCAGACGCAATGGAAGGAAGAGGGATGAAACATGCCGCAGGACATGCCTGGGAACAACGAAGCAGCGATTTAAGCACGGTCCCCATACTCGTCAACGAGTGGTTGCCGCGCTTGGCCAGCCCACCTTTCGGAAGCTGAAATTTCAGCGATCCTCCACGGGGGTATCCAGAAAAGCCATGATCGAATGGTACATTGAAACGGGCAACTCCTTATGGCCTTTCCCGGGAGCAAAGACCTTGTCCCAGCCGTACCCCTGCAGATCCACCGCAATCACCCTGCCGGCGCCACGCGTATTGATGTGCGGGGTTATCTGTTTCACCACCCGCTGCCCAGGCTTTCGATTGAAAAAGTTGTGTTCTTCCTCTATATGCCGGATCAGTTCTACAAGTTGAGTAATGGTCACAGAGATGCGGCCTCGCTACGATCAGAGTCTTTCCCACAAGAGAAACCCCCCAAGCAGCCTCATCGCCTGGGGGGTCCGGTGCATCACACAAATGAAGGAGGGTAAAACATGACACCGGGCGCGGCAGAAGTCAACCGCAACAAGGATTTGCACAATGTTTCCCCATTTTTGCCGCCTTGAGCCCCCACGCCAAACCGTTCTCGAATGAACCGGCAAAAAATCGGGTGCCCGCCTCTGCCCGATGTCGCGGCCGAATAAGAAAGGCCCCGCTCCCTCTGCGCAGTGGTGCGTCGCACGGGGGCTCAGGGCCTTCTCCGGGGAAACGGTGGCGAACCGTGAGATCAGCGGGGCGCCCCGCGCCCCGCCTGCACCTGTGACGGCGCCACCCCCGCATGTTTCACGGGATACCGTCCCGTCCTAAAAATCGTCATTCTCGCGTTGTTTTTTGAGCATCTTTTCCAGATACAATTCCGGTGAGGTGAGCTTCGCAACTTCCGCCTCGTTGTAACCCAAGGCACGGAAGTTCAACACGCCGTTGACGATATGGCAATTCTCGCAACTGAGGGCCTTCGTCTTCGTCACGAGGTGGCTGCTGGAGAAGTAGATGGTTTGCCAGCCCGGCTCCGCCTGGTACTTCTTTATCCCCAAGGTCTTGGCCGCCGAGGCTACCCCGGCCAGGGTATCGCCGTTGGCCATGGGCTGGGCAAAGTCCATGGCAAGCAGGTTGCCGGTCAATTTGTCGTAATAGGCCTTACCCTGGAAGATCTTGAAGGGGTAGATCTTGCTGGCCGCGTCGCCCCGGCTCCCCTTGGGGCCGATGAAATGGGGCTCGTTCCGGACGGTCCTGTTGTACCACGCGTACACCGGGATCGTCTCGTTGGCTTCCTTCTTCAGGGTTGAAGGCTCGTAAAACCCGTTGGCCAGTTTTTCCCATTTGGTAAAATCCTTGGCGCTCGCCCCGCCGGTTCTGGGGATATGGCAGGTCTGGCAGGCGATCCGCGCCGTATGGCGGTTGTAGGCATCATCCTTGTGGGGGCGCTCC
The DNA here is from genome assembly GCF_008802355.1 of Oryzomonas sagensis. Taxonomy (NCBI): domain Bacteria; kingdom Pseudomonadati; phylum Thermodesulfobacteriota; class Desulfuromonadia; order Geobacterales; family Geobacteraceae; genus Oryzomonas; species Oryzomonas sagensis. The sequence continues at coordinate 1,193,424 of NZ_VZRA01000001.1, forward strand.
GGGTGGCAGCCGGAGGTGGTGCAGGTCAACCGGGTACCGTCATTGGCCCAGTTGTTGGGGTCGTAGCCGGTGGGAAAGCGGTGGTCCCTGGCCTTATGACAGTCCGCGCATTCCATCTTCTTGGCGGCGTGCACATCGTTCGCCGCGGTAAAGGCGAAGCCGCGCTTGATATAGACGCCGCCGCCGGCCGCTTCGTGGCAGACCATGCAGTTTTTGACCTTGGGCTTGGCAATGGCCAGCGCCGCCTTGGTGCTGCGGTCCTGCCCCATGACGATCCGCCCTTTGTCATCCTTGTACGGCTTGCGGTTGCTGAAGTCGTAGGCCGACGAATGACAGATCAGGCAGTCGATGGCCGCCTCCGCCTCGGGCCCCGTGCTCCCGACATCACTCACGTGGTTCCCGGGATGGCAGGTGTTGCACCCCGTATACTTGGTCTTGCCGGCGGCGTTCATCGGGATCTCTTTCAGATTGTTGACGATGTCGTTACCGTTGCACATGGTGTAGATGCGGTTTTTCATCCCATATTCTTTGCCCGCCTCCAGATTGTCCACGTTGTCAACCTTTGAAGCGTGTTTCCAGTGGACCGTTTCAAGAAACTTGTGCGCGGTCCCCTGATGGCACTCTTCGCAGGTCCCGGGACCTTTGTATCCGTTTTTCTCGATGTAGTCGCGCCCGGGATGCTCCGCCGCCTGGACGATGCCGGATAGCCCACACAGTACTGCCGCCGTTGCCAACAAGTTGAGATTCATGGTCCCCTCCGAGACAAAAATTTCTTTAAATATACAAAATACTATATATATGTCAATACAAATTTATATATAATAGTCAGTGGATGATGTGGGGCTTTCCGGAGCTCATGGGAAGGCCCTTCAGCGCGGCATATCCCTTCCGGTCCCTGAGGGGAGGGAGGGAAAAGTCCCCCTTCACCTGCCACGCGTCCTTCAGATAGACCCAAGGAGCAAGGGCCGACAGGGTGTAGCCCGGTTCGAGTTCGATCTTTTCTGAGCGGATGGCGCGGATGAACAGGCCGCTCTTGTCGGCGATCACCTCATGGCTGCCGTTGAACGGCAGCGCGCCGGGGTCGCTGTACTCCCAGGCAACCTGCTGCCGCTGCACCCCCTGGGGGTCGCCGTGGCAGGAGTCGCAGCCGCGGCCGGGGCCGTACTTGTGGGACATCTTGTCCAACTGGATCCAGAGCAGGGCTTTGTTGTTCTCCGGCAGGCCGTCGAAGAGCCCCACATAGGCCCAGGCGTCGTCCGTGCGTTTCAGGTCGGGAAGGTCGGCGGGGAAGCGCCAGTGCAGCCCGGGCGTGAAGGGTGACGACGTCTGGTTCATGACCGCCATGGGAAACGGTTTGACCGGAATCCAGCGCCCCTTCTGGTCTTTGATCAAAAAAGGCTCGGCCATGATCCCGTAGTAGGCTTTGAACTTGAAATAGGGGGTTGCTGCGCCGGCCAGTTTGCCCGGCCCCCAGTAGGTTCCCTGGTAGCCCCCCACATTGCGGATATGGCAGGCTTCGCAGGTCAGGCGTTTGTGCAGGGAGGCGGCATGGTTCCTGACGATCTCCCCATGGCAGCGGCCGCAGGAGTCCTGGGCCTGGCGCCTGACCATGGCGTGGCCGATGGCGGGGTTGCTTTTGCTGCTTTCGTGGCAGTCGAGACAGCCGACCTTGGCGGCCACGTGGACATCCGGCGTTCCCCCCTCGGGGAAGGAGAAGCTGCCGCCGAAATATCCCGCGCCGCGGCGCCGGTCCTCGGGTCCGGCGTGGCAGACCGAAGCGCGGCCATTGCCGTAGCAGCTCTCCGGCGAGGGGGTCTTGACAAAGGTGTGCACGCCTTTGGCCGGGTCGGTCCCGCTTTTGGGCTGGGGGGCGTAGTGGCAGTCCAGGCACCCCACATGGCAGGTGCTGCAACTCTTCTGCCCCAGGGCGGCGGCCTGGTCGCTGAATGGCTGCGCCGTTGCATTCCGCATCGCCCCCACGTTCCCCTCGAACCACGGGCCGCAGTTGTGCGGCCCGCGCTCAACGTCAAGCCACCCCCCGTACTGGCTCTGTTTGCCGTTTTGCGCCATGGTGCTGCGGCTGAACTCGGCAAATTCCCGCTGGTGGCAGGCGCCGCAGGTTTGCTCCATCATGGCGAAATTCTGCGACAGGGTGTCGCCCCGCTTGTCATGGTAGAGGAGCGCGGTCACCGAGGCATCCCTGACCTTCTTCCCACCCTTGTCGGTACTGACGATCAGGCGGGAGGCGGGGGCGGCGCCGAATTCCAGCGGGTAGCTGCGGGGGCTGGTCATGACGGCGAAGCCTTTCCGGGCCACCGGCATGAGGCGGCCCATGCCCCGATGGGCCTCGCCCGGCACGCGGGCGGACGGGTTGCCCCGATGGCACTCGCTGCAGGTGGCCGGCATACCGCTTTGGGCTGCCACCTCTTTTTGCGTGACCGTAAAACCGGGATAGCCCAGCTTTTTCATCGCCTGGCCGTCCTCGTGGCACTCCCGGCAACTGTCCAGAGGCCAGGCGGTCAGGGGGACAAGAATCCAGAGCACCAGTGCCAGGCTTATTGCCGACACGTTCATCAGGCACCTCCTCACTACGGGTTATGGGGGTTGGTCCGGTGGTTTCGCTGGCGTCGGGGAAAAGGCGGCAGCGCTTTCGCGGCTCATGCCGGATGGCGGCACGCCTCCGGCAGTTGCTGCAACGCCATAAATATTCAAATATCAATATGTTGCAATATAATGGGAGCCGGTCCACAGTATGGGCATTTTTTTTGCTTAATTCAACATTTTATATATGCGAGTAAAGAAATGTTTCACTATTTATATAAAATGATACAATGCGGCAAAAAAAGTTCAAGGCGGCCAGACGCGCGGGAAGGGGGGGAAAGGCGAAACCGGCCGTAAACCGCGCAGTGGAACGGGAGAATGGCGGCGCGTCGCGTGCCGCCACAACACACACAAAAAGGAGGAGACCGTGAAGAACAGAATGTTGTCCATGCTTTTGGTCGGGTTGATTGCAGGGATGAGTCTTCCCCTCTCGGCGCAGGCTGCCGATGAGGAGCTGCTGCAAAAGGTCGACAAGCTGTACAAGGAGATTGAAACCCTGAAGGGCTCGGTCAAGAAGGTGGAGGACAAATCCATCGGCAGATGGCTGACCATCGGCGGAGATTACCGTTTCAGGTACGATTATCTGAGTGGCCGCACCAAACCGTTCACCGATGTGAACGCCACCTTCAACAACGCCCAGAGCCAGATGCAGTCAAATTTTTTCTCTGCAAGCGCTTCGGGGGCTCCTGTTAATGGTTATTCCGCAGCCCAGTGGGCTGGGGCCCTTTCCCAGATGATGACGTTTTCACAACAGATGGCGCAGGTAAAGACGTATAATCAGGCCAATGCGTTTCTGGGTGCTAATCAGGCCCTGTTGGGTTCCCTGCAAAACTTTGCCGTACAGGTCCCTTCCTACAAGCCGGAAAACGCCACCCTCTATACCAACCGGCTCGGCCTGGACCTCCACGCCAAGGCCACCAAGGACGTTACGGTCAATACCCGCCTCGTCATGTACAAGGTCTTCGGTTCCCAGGATGACCAAGCCGTCACCAACGGCAACTCCGCTCCCTATTTTGCCGACCGCGTCGGCGTGTTCGACGGCACCCTCGGCCATGTCCCCTCCAACAGCTATCTGGATGTGGACCGGGCTTACGCCACCTGGAGCAATATCGCCGATCAGCCGCTCTGGTTCTCGGTCGGCCGTCGTCCCTCCACCAATGGCGCCCCCAGCAACCTGCGCCTCAACAACGAGCGCCCCGGCAATGGCGGCACCCCGTCGCTCCTGGTGGATTACGCCTTTGACGGTATGACCCTCGGCTATGCCCCGGACATCGAAATGCTTCCCGGCGCCTATGCCAAGGTGTGTTACGGCCGCGGCTTCGAGAGCGGCTTCCGTTCGACCCCCACCAACTCCGTCGCCGATACCGACATGCTCGGCATCGCCGTGATCCCGGTCGACACCGACCCGCTGCGCGTCTGGCTGCAGTGGAACCGCGGTTTCAATATCTTCGACGCCCCGAGCATGAGCAACACCTACTTCGGCAACACCGCTCCGAAAACCAACCTGGGCGATATCGACTGGTGGGGCGCCGGCGCCATGAGCACGCTCAAGAAGGTCGGCCCGGGCGATCTGAACTTCTTCACCGACGCGGCACTGAGCGTAACCCACCCCAACAGCAATGTTTCCTCGCAATTCGGCTTCCAGGGCCTCATGACCGGCGCCTTCTTCAATCCGGAAGCGCCGACCAGCAAGACCGGCTGGGCCGTATCCGCCGGCGTCCGGTACGACCTGCCGTCAAAGACCAAGCTGGGCTTCGAGTACAACCACGGCTCCAAGAACTGGATTACCTTTGCCCCTGCCGCCGACGACATGTGGACCTCGAAGGTCGGAACCCGCGGCAACGTGTATGAAGGGTACGTCATCCAGGAGTTGAACCTGAAACCGATCTCTTCCTACTTCAGCAAGACCTTTTTCCGCGTAGGCTACCAGTTCTATGACTTCGAATACACCGGCAGCAACAACTGGGTCGGCGCACCGGTCAAGATCTCCGATGTAAAGGGCCAGATGATGACCACCACCCCGCTGGAATACGCGCACAACGTGTATGCAACCTTCGAGGTGCATTTCTAGCAGGTTTCAAGTGTCCGCTTTCGTGATGCGGACAGTACACCGGGGGAGTGGAACCGTGCCTCCCGCTCCCCCGGTTTTTTTACCGGTTTGAGTCCTCTCCGTCTCCCGCCGGGGGGGGGCGGAGAAAAATACACCTACACCGTAAAAAAGGAGCAAGCGCATGAAAAAGATTCTCTCTGCCGTCGTTATGGCGGCCTTGTTGGTGTTCACCTCCCTGGCAGTCGTCACAACCGCCAGCGCGGAAGATGTCAAGATGGTCGGCGTCATCTCCAAAATCGAAATGGCGGCAGACGGCAAGTCGGCTACGGCAACCCTCAAGGACGGCAAAAGCGGGGAAAGCGTGACCATCATCATCACCGACGACCTGACCCTCGACAAATTCAAGGACAAACGCATCGTCGAGGGTGATGAGATCCGCTGCAAGTTCGAGAAGGCGGGCGGCAAGAATAGCAGCAAGATCTTCAAGAAAACGGCAGGATGTTAGACTAACCCCTCGCGAGGAGGGGCCGCATGACTGCCAGGCCGTTCCTGCTGCCGAGTAATGCACTTTTCAGCAGTTCAAACAGAGAGAGCCATGTCGCGTGACGTGGCTCTCTTTGTTTTTGCGCTGGCGGTTCCCGTGCATATGAAAAGCCCACCATGTCGTTCGGTGGGCTTCTTTTCTTTTGTGTCTCTTTGTGTGCTTTTCAAGCGGTTTCCCGATGCCTAGTGCCATCGGGCCACGTGCGCCTTCTATTTCGGGAACCAGCACGGCGGAGTGACTTCCATAGATTAGTAAGCCTCCTTTGCCTGGTTTGTACTGCTTTGCTGCTGATATTACTATAACATTAATGAGCTTAAATGGTAGTCTGTTTTTAAATAATCATAAAGAGTATACTAAAAAAATTGGCGCGGGCGCCGCTGCCGGGTGTTCGTGGGGCGTCACCACTTCTCCTGCACTGGCGGCAAGCGATAGGGGAGGGGCGGTACGTTAGTCTGTTGGTGGTTCTGATCGGGTTAATTTAATTGAAAATAATAATCAAAATCATTTACATTTAAAATCGGATTGGGTACTATACAACCATAAGTAGTACCAAAAATTCAGAGGAGGTAAGCCATGAACAGCATAGCAAGAACGATGACGGTAATCGCGGCATCTATGCTCTTTTCGGCCGTGCCGATCCTTGCCGATGAAGGAAATATGGGATCAATGGAGTCGCAGGTTCCGCAGGCGCAGGAAGGGACGAGGGATGAATGTCTGCTGGTTGCAATGAACTGTGGGAAAGACGTTGACTCTATTCAGGAACGGATTGATCGACTGAATGCTGAAATCGGCCGGGGAACGGACGTGTACACGCCGGAAGAGTTGAAAAAGCTTCAAGATCAGGTGAATGATTACAACAAGCAATTCGAACTTATCATTGAAAACGGCGGCGGTTAAAAGGGGTAGTGGCGGAATGTCTGCAACCCGGATGTAGCACGAAAAAGAAAGGCTGTGCGGCGAAATGCCGCGCAGCCTTTTTACGTCCCGATCAGGGCGATTGAATACTGTACTCTTTGCGAAAACAACGGTATGCTGTGTCCAACACCGACAACGCCCATAGATTATACCTCCCGGCAGGTTTTCGTGAAAGTGCTCCAACAGGGCTTGGGCCCTTTCTCGCCGGACGGCCTGTCGGGCGCCCGGCCCGAAGTGAAAGGAAAGGGATGCATGTCGTTTCAGATTACGAGTGAGCACATCAAGCTGGACAGTTTTCTCAAGGCGGTCAATGTCGTCGGTTCTGGCGGAGAGGCAAAGCTGATCATTGGGGAGGGGCATGTGCGGGTAAACGGTGCCGTCGAATTGCGCCGGGGTCGCAAGCTCCGTCCCGGCGACCGGGTAGAACTGGATGGCCATGCCTTTCTGGTGGAGTGACGGCGTCGTTTGGTGAGCCCCGGCGTTGGCCGCACCTCAAATTGATTTGACTTTTCCGGTGGTGTCGAACTAAAATCCCCCTCTATTTTGCTATTTTACCTGCAGCTATCACGTCCTGGGAGATGATATGAACACACGTTTTCTCGATGCTTGTTGGGGTAAGCCGGTGGACCGTACGCCGGTCTGGCTGATGCGCCAAGCGGGCCGCTACCTGCCGGAATACATGGCGGTGCGCTCGAAATGCACCTTCCTCGAATTGTGCAAAACCCCGGAGCTTGCGGCCGAGGTGAGCATTCAACCGGTGGACATCCTGGGTGTCGACGCCGCCATCATGTTTTCCGACATCCTCACGCCGGTGGAACCGATGGGGATGAAGCTGGATTTCGTGCCGGGACCGGTTTTCGAACACCCCATCAGAAGCATGGCCGACGTGGACCGGCTCCGCATCCCGCAGATGGAGCAGGACGTGCCCTATGTTCTGGAGACCATCAAGATCCTCCGTCGTGAACTGGCCAACAAGGTGCCGTTGATCGGTTTCGGCGGTGCCCCCTTTACCCTGGCCTGCTACATGGTGGAGGGCAAAGGCTCCAAGGATTTCGCCCAGATCAAGCGCATGATGTACTCTGCGCCCGATGTCTATGCGGCCCTCATGGAAAAGGTCACCATGATGGACATGGAGTATCTCAACGCCCAGATCAAGGCCGGAGCCCAGGCCATCCAGATCTTCGACACCTGGGGCGGCATCCTGGCGCCGTCGGATTACGAGACCTATGTCCTCCCCTATACCACCAAACTGATCAACGGCCTCAACCGGACGGAGACGCCGGTGATCCACTTCGTCAAGGGTGCCGGCGCCATGCTGGACTCGGTCAAGAAGGCCGGCGGCGACGTGATGGGGCTGGATTGGCACGTCAATCTGGGCGCGGCGCGCGATCTGCTCGGCCAGGGGATGGCGGTGCAGGGAAACCTGGACCCCACCGTGCTCTACGCGCCGAAAAAGGTCATCGAGGCGGAGGTCAAGCGGGTTCTGGACGAAAACGCCGGCCGGCCGGGGCATATCTTCAACCTGGGACACGGCATCCTGCCGACGGTCCCCCCCGAGAACGCCATCCATATGGTCGAGTGCGTACACCGGCTGTCGCAAAGAGCGGCACATTAACCGATTGGAGAATGGGGCTTCATGACCGTATCGATGAAAAACGTGGTTATCTTCGTCACCGACCTGGCCAAGGCCAAGAGGTTCTATGTCGAACTGCTCGGCCTGCCGGTTGCCGGGCAGAGCGAGATGGTGATGGAGTTCTTTCCCGGCACGCCGACCACCCTCGGCGTATCGTTGGCGCTCCACGAAGATGCCCGCAGGCTGGTGGGACGCCATACCGGCATCACCCTGCGGGTCGAGGGGATCGAGGCGCTGTGCGAATCCCTGCGGGCCGGCGGCGTTACCTTCGTGGAACCGCTGGAGTCGAGCCCGTGGGGCAAGATGGCGGTGGTCGCCGACTTTGACGGGAACCAGTTCGCCCTGGTGGATCGCTGATCCATAGTTATCGTTCTTAAGAACCGTCGCTGAGGCGCAAGATAAAAAGCGCGGCAGGCAACACGGGGGGAGGGGATACGTCGGGTGAGTTTTTTTCCGTCTATCCCCTTCATTCCTGGTGACCGGCTTCTCCGTCGCCCCGTCGCTGCGGCGGATTGCCCGCCGCGCAAATCATGGAGAATGGGATAGATGAAGATCGTAACCGCCGAACTGTTGCGCCAGCTTTCCGAACAAGCCTGCACCTCCCCCCGTCTGCGCAAGAATCACAACATCCATCGCTGCGACGAATCCCGTTGCCATCGCCTCCTGAATGCCGTTGAACCGGCCTCGTACATTCGCCCCCACCGTCACCTGGACCCGGAAAAGGATGAGGCCTTCATCCTGATGAACGGCAAGCTGGGCATTGTCACGTTCGCCGCCGACGGGACCATTGCGGAGACGGTTCTGCTCTCGCGGGACCAGGGCAACCTTGCCGCCGACATCCCCGCGGGCACCTATCATACGGCGGTGAGCCTCGAGCCGGGAACGGTCTTCTACGAGGCCAAGGCCGGGCCTTACCTGCCGCTCGGCGATGCCGAGAAGGCGGCGTGGGCGCCCGGCGATGACGAGCCCGGAGCAACGGCGTACCTGGAGCGGCTGCGGGGACTCTTTCCGGGGTGAGGCGGTCACGGCGATGAAGAGGTACGCACTGGCGATCACCCTGCTGCTCCTGATGGCCGCACCGGCGGTTTCCCAACCGCCGATGCGCCCGTACAGCGGCATCGGCGTGCTGCTCCTGACGACGGAACATGACGAGAGCGGCGTTCAGCAGGAGCCCCTGTACCTGTACGAGGAACCGGCCGTCCAGCGTATCGGAGCCCTGGACAGCGGCCGGACGCCCCCCTACGAGTGGCTCTTCACGGGGAACACTTCCGGGGTGCCGCTGATCGTGACGGCCCGTAAGGGGGAGTGGCTGCGGGTGGCCTATGACGATGCGGGCCGCCTGGGGTGGCTGGAACCGCGGCACCGGGGCGAGGTTCAGCCGTGGAGCGCCTTGCTGAAGGGGAAGCCGTGCCGGTTGCTGCCCGGCCTGCGTAAGCAGTATTACCAGATATTCCGGCAGCCGGGCAGGATGCCCTTGGCGCTGCCGGCATTGGCGAAGCAGTCGTTCAGGGTTGTCAAGCTGGACGGCGACTGGGCGCTGGCCATGCCGGACCAGAGTACGCTCGGCTGGCTGCGCTGGCGGGACGAGGACGGCCGGCTGCTGATCTCCGTGGGAATGGCCCCCGGCCCACAAAAACGTTGACGCCGACATGCCGGATGTGGTATAGAAAAAACCTATGTTTACTACGATGATTACCGCCATTGCAGCAGCACGAGCTATCAGCGCCGCGGCGAGCGACGCCGCTGGAGTGAGTTCTGCCCGGTGATCATTGTATGATCAGAATACCTTTACCAGCCGTGGGCAGAGAAGCCCGCGGCTTTTTTGTTTTTACGACGCTCTCGCCGCTCCGTTTCCGGTCCGGCGGGGGGATAGCGGAAACGATAAGGTGCATGTATCTATATAGTGAGAGGAGACGGCTATGCGTATCGATCTGGTAAGCCCCGGAACGGGGGAGTTGACCTACGAGATCCGCAATATTGTCAATGTGGCTGAAAAACTGCAAAAGTACGGCGTGAAGATCAACTGGGAGAATATCGGCGATCCGATCGTCAAGGGGGAGGTCATCCCTGGCTGGATGAAGGAGATCGTGGCCAATGCGGCCGCGGACGACGCCACCTGGGGCTATTGCCACACCCGCGGCGTACTGGAAACCCGCGAGTTCATCTGCGACATGACCAACCGGCGCGGGGGGGCCCGGATCACCCCGGAGGACATCATCTTCTTCAACGGCCTGGGGGATGCCATTGCCAAAATCTATGGCTGTCTGCGCCCCGAGGCCCGCGTGCTGATGCCGTCCCCCTCCTACACAACCCATACCCTGGGGGAGATCGGCCATGCCCATGCCGCCCCGGCCCTTTTCCGGCTCAAACCCGAGGAAAACTGGTATCCCGACCTGGATGACCTGCGCAACCATATCAAGTATAATCCCAACATCTGCGCCATCATGATCATCAACCCCGACAATCCCACCGGCATGGTCTATACCGAGAAGACGCTGCGCGAGATCGTGGCGGTGGCCAAAGAGCACAACCTGTTCATCATTGCCGACGAGGTCTACACGAACATCGTGTATAACGGCGAAACCGCCGTTCCCATCAGCGATGTGATCGGCGACGTCCCGGCCATCTCGTTGCGGGGGATCTCCAAGGAATTCCCCTGGCCAGGGTCGCGTTGCGGCTGGATCGAGGTGTATAACGGCCACGACGACCCGCAGTTCCAGAAGTACGTCAACCTGATCCTGACCAGCAAGATGAACGAGGTCTGCTCCACGACCCTGCCCCAGACCGTCATCCCCGCCATCATGCAGCATGCCGGCTACGCCGGGTACCTGGCGGAGCGCATCGCCAGCTACGAGAAGATGAGCAACATCACCTACGATTTTCTCAAAGAGGTGCCCCAACTCCAGGTCAACCGCACCAACGGCGCATTCTACATGGCCGTGGCGTTCAAGGCGGGGCTCTTGACCAACCGCCAGTCGATCCCCATCGCCAACAGCGAGGTGCGCGACCTGGTAAACGGCCTGGTCAACCAGCCCGGCGTCTCCCCGGACAAGCGTTTCGTCTACCACATCCTCGCGGCGACCGGCATCTGCGTGGTGCCGCTCTCCTCGTTCTCCACACCGTTGCAGGGCTTCCGCGTCACCCTGCTGGAGAAGGACGAGAACGAGTGCCGCCGGATCTACAGCACGCTGGCGGAGAAGATCGGCGAATACCTGGCGTCGTAATTTTCTGTAAATTCGCAAGTTGTCACGGGGAAGGGCTCGGGGAGTCTTTCCCCGTTTTGTTTTGATCTTTTGTGGGGCGAGGCTAGGAGCCAAGGGGAGGATTTTGTGTAACGTCAGGTTCTGTGGTATATAAAGCGATCATGACGTGTCACTTAATATCAAATTTTGAAAAATTGAGAGCGAGACGGGGTGAGGCTATCTCATGAACGACAAACCGAAAATCGTCATCATCGCCGGACCCAACGGAGCAGGTAAAACAACCTTTGCCCGTGAATTCCTCCCCCATGAGGCGAACTGCCCCGATTTCATCAATGCCGACCTGATTGCCGCAGGGCTTTCGCCGTTCAGACCGGAAGCGGCAGCATTTCGGGCCGGCCGTCTGATGCTGGAAGAGATGCACGAGAAAATCCTCAACAACAAGAGCTTTGCCTTTGAGACAACGCTGAGCGGCCGCACGTATGTAAAGCTGCTGCGGGAATGTCGCAATCGGGGCTACCATGTTTTGCTGGTCTTTTTAAGCCTGCCGACGGATGACATGGCGGTGGCGCGGGTAGCGGCCCGTGTGGCGCAAGGGGGCCACAACGTGCCGGAGGCCGATATCCGCAGACGATTCGGCGTGGGGCTGAAAAACTTCCATGAAGTTTACAAGGAGGCCGTTGATGGATGGACGATGTACGACAACTCTGGTAATATACCCAGAGTGATCGAGCGAGGAGAAAACAGATGAGCACAAAGTCTATGTTGCCGATGAATGCAGAATTTGCTGCTATTGATACCGCTCTGAAACGGGCCGCCAAGGCCGCCCATCTGCTGGCCCGCAAGACCAAAACCCCCTGCTATATCTGGAAAGGCGGCGAGATCGTGGATATTGCCGGATGGCAGAAAACGTCTGTGCAAGTCGATAGAACGGCAGGAAAGAAAAAAATCCAGCAATAGAATTTGAAAAAGCTGAAAGAAATAAAAAGGGGGGAAAGGCATCGCGCCTTTCCCCCTTGGTAATTCATCCGGGATCGACAAACCCCGATCAGGCTTTTTTGTCGTCCTCGCCGTCCTTCTTGGGCTTGATCTCGATCTCGTCCTTCCCTTCGGACGCTTTTTTGAAATTGCGGATGCTCTTGCCCAGTGCGCCCCCGATTTCGGGAAGTTTCCCTGCACCGAATACGACCAGAACGATGACTAATATGATTATCAGTTCGGGCATGCCAAATCCAAACATGTGATCCTCCTAAAACATTTCGGTAAATAATTTTGTCAGTATCGCACTGGCGCGCAAAAAAATCAAGTATTGCTGATGTCTCCCCGCCGGCTTGCCCGGCAGTGCGGGCGCACGGAGCTGATTTTATTCCATGTCTTTGAAATTAAAGATATTGTTTGCCCCTCATTCGTTGACAGCCTGTGGTCGGCATGATAAAAACGGTGAACTTCACATCGTTTCGCAAGGGTGGTCATGTATGGCAAACGAACGGCAGGCAAGCTTGTCGGCACTCAACAGCAAGATGGTGGCCGTTTCGCTGGGTATAGCGATCGTGGCGGCGGGCGGCCTGATGGCGGCCGGAGGCGGCGGTATCCCGGCCATTGCCGCTGTCGTCGTTACGGCGCTCTTCAGTTCGCTGGCGTGTGCCAGAATCTTTGCCGGGGGCGTTGCCGCCGCCCGCCTCGAACAACTCGCCGTGGTGGAAAAGCTCGGTTTGTCCGGTGAGGTATCCGGCTATGTGGAAGAAAACGACGACCTGAGATCCTTGCTGTCCCGCAGCGGCTTTATCATGGCGGTGCTGGACGCACGGCTGCGCGAGCATCGGCAGCTTCTGGCCCAGATCGTTGCGGCGGAGGAAAACCTCAAGGTCGTCATGCACAGCCTGTCGATCAGCGACGAGAAGGAGCTTGTCCAGGTGCGCGATGCCGTGGCCGCCATGGAGAGTATGGACGGCGCCTTTGCCACGGTTATCGGCGATATCGACGAACTGTCGGGGCGCAGCGCCGAGCAGGAAACCCTGTCGACCAAGATGAGTACGACCACCGACGGTATTGCCGACAATATCAATCAGTACTCCAGTTTTGTCATCGAGACCTCCAGCTCCATCGAGCAGATGGTCCGCGCCATCCGGGAGATCGCCGACAACATCCGTGGCCTGTCCGCCTCGACCGAAGAAACCGTGTCCTCCATCAACCAGATCAGCGTTTCCCAGGCCAAGGTGCGCAACAATGCCGAGCGCGGCGCCCTTGCCTCCGAAAACGTCCGCGAACAGGCCCAGAGCGGCTTGCGGAACATGGCCGCCACGCTGCGGGCAATGCAGGAGATTGAAAAGAGCAACGTGGAGTCCTTCGATGCCATCAACCGGCTCTCACGGTATTCGGCCCGTGTGGGCGAGTTCCTCAACGTCATCCAGGAGGTGGTGGAGCAGACCAAGCTCCTCTCCCTGAACGCCTCGATCATTGCCGCCCAGGCGGGCGTGCGGGGGCGGGCGTTTGCCGTCGTCGCCGAGGAGGTCCGTTCCCTTGCCTCCCGCACATCGGCCTCCACGCGGGAGATCGAGGAGTTGGTGCGCAATATCCAGAAGGAAACCGCCGCGGTGCAGCGTTCGGTGACCCAGGGGAAAGACAAGGTCAAGGAGGGGGTGAAGATATCCTCTCTGGCCAACGAAGCGCTGGTGAAGATCGAGAAGAGCGCCGACGAGGCCTCCCACATGGTGGCACGGATTGCCGCCGAAGCGGCGGAGCAGACGGTCGGCATCCAGCGTATCACCGAAGAGGCCGAGAAGAACCTCGAACGGGTCCAGCAGATCACCCTGAGCACGGAGAACCAACAGGACGGGGCCAACCTGATCGTCAGAAATCTGGAGCACATGCGGGATCTGGCCCATCGCATCAATATGACGGCCCAGGAGCAGGCCAAGGAGAACCGCCTGTATCTGCAGGGCGTCATTGAGCACAACGAGCGGACCAAGGGGCTGAAGGAAAACGTTTACCACCAGCTGGTCGTCGCGGAAAAGGCGGTAGAAGCCGTGTGCAAGGTGGACGACATGATCTCGGCCAATACCGTAGAAACCCGGAAGATCCTGGGGGCTGTCACGGCTTTGACGCGCGTGATCGACCTGCACCGCGGCGAGGCGGGCGCCGAAGCGGGTGAAGGTGAGGAGGCGGTCCGCTATGAATAGGATGCTGCCGGTATCCCTGCTCCTCCTGCTCGCCATGGCCGGTCCGGCGGCGGCAGAGGATATGGAGATCACCCCCTTCCGCACCGTCAACCAGAGCCCGCTGGTACAGATCTTCGGACTTCCCCCACAGTCGGAGGCTACGGTCGCCCCTTCCGGGAAGACCGTCGTTAGCCTTGTGCAGGATGTGGCCAGCGACTACACCGTCAGTTCCACGTCCCGGGAGCAGATCCATCTGGACGGCGAATCCTACCGGTGGACCCTGGCGGCCCGCCATGGTTTCGGCGGACGTTTCGATGCGGGGTTTGAGATCCCCTATGTCCTCTACGGCGGCGGTTTTCTGGACAGCTTCATCATCGAATGGCACAAATTTTTCGGCCTGCCCCAGGGGGGACGCACCAGCGCCCCGAAGGGCCGCCTGCTCTTCAGCTATACCAAGGACGGCGTACAGAAACTCAAGATGGACCACGCCGATTCCGGCCTCGGCGATATCAGCCTGACGGGCGGGATGCAACTCTACGAGGCCCGGGACGGGGAATCCCACGACAGCCTGGCGCTGCGGGCCTCCCTCAAGCTGCCCAGCGGCGACAGCAATTCCCTGCGGGGCAGCGGCAGCACCGATGCCACCCTGGCCCTGTGCGGCAGTATGAACAACTTCACCGAATGGGGTTCCCTGGGCGTCTTCGGCTCCCTGGGGGGGATGGCCATGAGCGATGGGGATGTGCTGCGCGACCAGCAGCAGCACCTGGTCGGCTTCGGCACCGTCGGCCTGGGGTGGGGGCCATGGTCGCGGGTATCCTTCAAGTTCCAGCTCAACGCCCATACGGCCTTCTACCGGGGAAGCACCCTGGACGAACTCTCCAAGCCGTCTTTGATGCTGGTTTCCGGCGGGGCGATCAAGCTCCCCGGCGATTACCGGCTCGACATCGGCGTTTCCGAGGATGTGGCGGTTGCCACCGCCCCGGATGTGGCCTTTCACCTGGGGGTGAGCAAACAGTTCTGACCGGCTGGCGGACCCCGTCCGGCCCTCTGACGATAAAAAAGAGCCCCGCTTTCGACGGGGCTCTTTGCGTTTCCAGGCTTTGTTGTCTCGCCGGATCAGTAGTTCTTGTCGGCGTAATCGACCCAGCCGCCGGCCAGCACCAGGGCCTTGTCGAACGGTGACAGGCTGAAGCTGAAGGTCTTCTGTTTGCCGCCGCCGCTCACGGTCAGGCTCTGGGCCTCGATGTCGATGCCGATGGCGGTGTCAGCGTCGTCGGCGTGGGAGAAAATCTGGTCCAGGTCCGCCTTGGGCAGCTCGATGGCGGCCATGCCGCAGTTGAACATGTTCTGGCGGAAGATGCGGGCAAAGGACTCGGCGATCACGGCGGTGATGCCGTTGACCTCGAACACCCAGGGGGCATGCTCCCGGGACGAGCCGCAGCCGAAATTGGCGCGGGAGACGACCACCCGGGCCGATTTCGTTCGCGGCCCCTTGGGGTCGAAGCCGGGCAGCTTCAGGTCTTCAAGTATGTAGGGTTTCAGGTCTTCCTTGGTGATCTCGGTCAGGTACTTGGCCGGGATGATCTCGTCGGTATTGATGTCGGAACGGTCGAGGAAGAGGGCCGGGCCTCCGAATGTCTTCATATGGTCAACTCCTTGAAAGAATTAATTCTCTAAAAACGTAAATCTGCCACAGAGACACGGAGACACAGAGGACGTCAAAATCAAAAGCGATATCAAAAGAAACTCGAATGGTTGAAAAGCATGTTTGCCGTTTGAGGTTTCGAATTTCTCCGTGTCTCTGTGTCTCTGTGGCAGGTTTTCTTCTGTGCCCTTACAGGTACTTCCTCGGGTCGGCGATCTTGCCTTCAATGGCCGAGGCTGCCGCGGTGGCCGGCGACATGAGGTGCACCATGCCCCCCTTGCCCATGCGTCCCATGAAGTTGCGGTTGGTGGTGGAGGCGCAGACCTCGCCCTCGGCCAGCACGCCGTTGCTCATCCCGAGGCAGGCGCCGCAGGTGGGGTTGGTGATGCAGAACCCGGCCTCCATGAAGGTGTCGATCAGCCCTTCGTGCAGGGCCTCCTGGTAGATCTTCGGCGTGGCGGGGGAGAGGATGCCGCGCACCGTGGGGGCGATCCGTTTTCCCTTCAACACGTGTGCCGCGATGCGCAGGTCTTCCAGGCGGCCGTTGGTGCAGGAGCCGAGGTAGACCTGGTCGAGCGGCGTGTCCGGCAGGTCGGCCACAAACTTGACCTGATCCGGTTTATAGCCGAAGGTGGAGATCGGCTGGAGCGTGGTGACGTCGATGTCGATCACTTGGTCGTACTCGGCGTCGGCATCGGCGGCCCACCTGGAGTATTCGGCCAGCGCGGCCTCCTTGGAGGCGAATTCTCCCTGGATGAAGGGCCAGAGGAACTCCACGGTGGTCGCGTCGGGCTGGCAGATGCCGGAGGTGCCGCCCGCCTCGATGGCCATGTTGCACAGGGTCATGCGGGACTCCATGGTCATGGCGCTGATGGTGTCGCCGTGGAATTCCATCACCCGGTCCGTGGCGCCGTTGACGCCGATCCTGCCTATGATGTGCAGGATGACGTCCTTGGCGTAGACCCCCTTGGGCAGGGCGCCGGTGACGTTGAACTTGATGGTCTTGGGCTGGCGGAAGGCGCAGACCCCTTTCAGGATGCCGACCTCCAGGTCGGTGGTGCCGATGCCCGCGGCAAAGGCGCCGAACGCGCCGTGGGTGCAGGTATGGGAGTCGCCCATGATGACCGTGTTGCCGGGGCGGATGAAGCCCTTTTCCGGGAACAGGGCATGGCAGACGCCGTTGGCGCCGATATCGAAGAAGTCGCGGATCGCGTGGCGGCGGGCCCAGTCGCGCAGGATCTTGGCCTGGGTCGCGGTCTTGCTGTCCTTGCTGGGGGTGACGTGGTCGATGACGGCCTTGATCCTGGACGGGTCGAAGACCCGGTCCTTGCCGCGCCGCACCAGGTCGTCGATGGCGATGGGGGTGGTGATTTCGTGGCACAGCACCACGTCCAGTTTCAGCACCTTGGTGCCGGGGAAGGGCTCCTCGACCAGGTGCGCCTCAAAGATCTTTTCCGCTGTGGTTTTACCCATGGGTTCATACCTCGCTTCAATCTGTAATGGTTCCCTGTATACCTTATTCTTTTCGCCAACAAAAGCAGTATATGGTGACGTTGCCATCGTGAACGGCGATGGCAGCCCCCTATGTTTCCGGTTGTCTGAGATGATCGACGAGGAGCCGGGCGGCGGCGTGCAGGGCAGCGCAGGAGCGGACGCAGAGCTTCAACTCCCGGCGGGCCCAGGGTTCGTCCAGGGCCACCGGGCGGATGCGCAGCCCTTTGAAATAGGGCTTGGCGGCACCCTTGGGGACGATCCCGATGCCCAGGCCGGCCTCCACCATCAGGCAGAGGGCATCGAAGCTGTTCACCTGGATACGCAGCTTGGGGGTCCGGTCCAGTTCCTGGGCGGCCCGCAGCACCTGGTTGTGGAGCGCGCTCCCCACGGTCAGGCCGACGAAATCGAACTCCAGGGTCTCCTGGAATGAAACGGACCTCCTCCGGGCCAGGGGGTGATCCTTGGGGGTGATGACGATGAGCTGGTCCGAGTGGTACGGCAGGAATTCCAGATCCTGGCGGTAGGTCCCCATGGTGATGATGCCCACGTCCGCCGCTCCCTCGGCCACGGATTTCATGATGGTCTCGCTGATCGCCCCCTCCAGGTGCACGTGTATCTGGGGGTGCAGGTCCATGAACGACCTGATCTCCGCCGGCAGGAACTGGTTGATGGCCGAGATGTTGGCGCACAACCTGACGTGGCCGCGCACGCCGCTGGAGTATTCGCTGATCTGCACGTAGAGGTTGTTCATGTCGTGCAGAACCCCCCGGGCAAGTTGCAGCAGGGTAATCCCCGCGTCGGTCGGGGCAACCCCCTTGTTCGTCCGGTGGAGCAGGGGGGTCCCGAAGCCCTCCTCCAACTCGCTGATCCGCTTGCTGACGGCCGACGCGGCGATATGCTCCCGTTCCGCCGCCCCGGCGATGGTGCCCTCTTCCACGATGGTGACGAACAGTTTAAGCGACAAGGGGTCGATAATCATGGTGTCTCGCTGGTCCGCCCTATTCCCGGCGGCCTGGGCCGCCCGGTTCCCTGGATCGGGCATAACAGTAAACCAATATCCTGGCATGCAACAACAATTTTTATCCGCAGCCTCGGCCCAGGGAAATAATCCGGGATTTCCCCTTGTCGCAATTCACGGAAATTTCAGGTGGAAAGCGTTGGGGGCGTGGTGTATAAACGAGGTTCGAGAGGTAAAGCAACCATGACACCCGATCAACTCAAACTATTGTTGGATTCCGTCAAAGAGGGCACCGTCCCGGTCGAGCAGGCCGTCGAGCGGCTGCGGCAGCTGCCGTTCCAGGACGTGGGGTGCGCCCAGGTGGATCACCACCGGGAATTGCGCCAGGGCATGCCCGAGGTCATCTTCGGCGAAGGGAAAAAAGACGAGCAGATCATCACCATCATGGGAGCCATGGCGGAAAACGGCAGCAACGTCCTGGTGACGCGGATCGATGCGGACAAGGCGCAGCGAATCCAGCGGACCTTTTTCGGCGCCCTGTACCACGCCAATGCCCGCTGCCTGACCCTGGAACAGCGGCCGGCGGAGGCCAAGGGGCGGGGGACGATCCTGGTGGTCTCGGCCGGGACCTCGGACCTGCCGGTGGCGGCCGAGGCGCTGGTCACGGCTCGTTTTCTGGGCAACGAGGCCGAGCATATCTACGACGTGGGCGTGGCGGGCATCCACCGCCTGTTGGCCCGGCACGAAGAGCTTGCCGCCGCTTCGGTGCTCATCGTGGTGGCCGGCATGGAGGGGGCGCTGCCCACGGTGGTGGGCGGGCTGGTGGACAAGCCGGTCATCGCCGTGCCGACCTCCATCGGCTACGGAGCGGCCTTCGGCGGCATCGCGGCGCTTCTGGGGATGCTCAACTCCTGCGCCGCCGGTGTTACGGTGGTCAACATCGACAACGGTTTCGGCGCAGCCTGCGCGGCTTCGCTGATCAACAGGGCCTAGCATGACAATCGTCTATCTTGACTGCTACGCCGGTATCTCCGGCGACATGACCGTGGGGGCGCTCCTGGATCTGGGGGTGCCGCTGGAACACCTGCAGGCCGAACTGGCAAAGCTCCCGCTCCCCCCCGGCTCCTACGCCCTCTCCGCAAGCCGCACCGAACGGCGCCACGTTCCGGCGCTGAAGTTCGACGTGGCCGTGCACGACCACCACACCCACCGCCACTACGGCGGCATCGACGCCATGATTGCCGGAAGCTCCCTGGCCGATGCGGTCAAGGAGCGGGCGCGGCGGATCTTCCGCCGGTTGGCCGAGGCCGAGGCCACGGTGCACGGCGTAGCCATTGAAGAGGTCCATTTCCACGAGGTGGGGGCGGTGGACTCCATCGTCGATATCGTCGGCACGGCCATCTGTTTGGATTACCTGGGCGTTACGGAGGTCTCTGCCGCGGCGCTGCCCCTGGGGGGCGGTTTCGTGGAGACCGCCCACGGCCGGCTGCCGGTGCCGGCCCCGGCCACGGCGGAGTTGCTGCGCGACCTGGCCGTGCACGGCGACTGCGGCGACGGCGAACGGGTCACCCCCACCGGCGCGGCCATCATCGCCGCCCTGGCCGCAGGGACGGGGCAGAGGCCGGCCATGCGCCTGGAACGGATCGGCAGCGGCGCCGGCGGCAAGGATTTCGGCGATTGCCCCAATATCCTGCGGGCCTTTCTCGGCACGGTTGAAAAAGGGGCGGGCGGCGACGACCCGGTCATGGTGGCCGAGACCAATATCGACGATTCCACACCCGAGGTCCTGGGGTACGTGATGGAGCGGCTTTTGGCGGAAGGTGCGCTGGATGTGTTCTTTACGCCGGTGCAGATGAAGAAGAACCGGCCGGCCACGCAACTCTCCTTCCTCTGCCGGCCGGAAGAGTTGGCAAACCTGGCGCGGCTGGTGCTGGCCGAAACCTCGGCCATCGGCCTGCGCCATTACCCTGTCGGCCGCATCGTCCTGGAGCGGCGAGTGGAGGAGTTGCAGACCCCGTTGGGCCCCGTGCGCTTCAAGCTGGTCTTCGACGGCGGCCTTTTGTTGCGGGCCGCCCCGGAATACGAGGATTGCCGCCGCATCGCCCGGGAACGGGGCATCCCCTGCCGCGAGGTCATGGAACAGGTGGCGGCGTGGCGGCGGGCCGGCGGGGAGGCGTCATGAGAATATCCACCCTGAGCATCGGCAGTGAGTTGATCAGCGGCGAGGTGACCGATACCAATGCCGGCCGCATCGCCGAACTCCTGCTGGGATGCGGCCTTCGCGTGCTGCGCCATATGGTCGTGGGGGATTCCGAGCCGGATATCGGCGAGGCCCTGAATGAACTTGCCCTGAAAAGCGACGCCGTCATCGTTACCGGCGGCCTGGGGCCCACGGTGGACGACGTGACTGCCCTGGCGGCAGCCCATGCCACCGGCCGACGCCTGGTGGTCAACGAGGAGTTGAAGGAACATATCCGCAGCTTTACGGCCAAGCTGGGGGGCGGCCATGCCTCCGACCGGCAGGCCATGATCCCCACCAAGTCGACGATCATCCCCAATCCGACCGGGACCGCCTGCGGTTTCCATTTCATCCACGGGGGGTGCTTTTTCTTTTTTCTCCCCGGCGTTCCCTCGGAGATGGAGCCGATGCTGGGCGATACGGTACTGCCGTTTCTCTGCGAACGGGTGATGCACAAAAAGGTGATCCTTTCTTCGTTCCAGAACGTCTATGGCCTTTCCGAGCCTGAGGTGGACGGGCTGCTGAAGGGGGCCTTCTCCGGCAACCATGCCGTGCAGATGAGTATCTGCGTCACCTTTCCCTGGATACGCGTAACCCTGCGGGTCGATGGGGATACGGAAACCGCGGCCCGAACCCGTCTCCAGGATGCGGTGGAACTGGTGCGGGAACGGCTGGGGGCTGCGATCTTTTCCGAAGGGCACGAGACCATGGAGCAGGTCGTGGCCGGACTCTTCGGCCGGCGCGGCCTGACCCTGGCCCTGGCCGAGTCGTGCACCGGCGGCCTGATCGCCAAACGGCTCACCGATGTGCCCGGCAGTTCCGCCTTTTTTCTGGAGGGGGCGGTGACCTACAGCAATGCCGCCAAGCAGCGCCTGTTGGGGGTGCCGCAGGTTGTTCTGGAGACCCGGGGAGCGGTCAGCTCCGAGTGCGCCGCAGCCATGGCCACCGGGGCGCGCGCCGCTGCGGGGAGCGACCTGGGGCTGGCCGTGACCGGCATTGCCGGTCCTGACGGTGGGACGGCGGACAAGCCGGTGGGCACGGTCTTCATCTCCCTGGCGGCGCCGGACGGCTGCTGGACCAGAGGGTTCCGGTTCGGCGGCAACCGGGAAGATGTGCGCACCTTGACCGCCTGGACGGCCCTGGACTGGGTGAGGCGTTATCTGGCGGACGGCAGTCCGTTTCCCGTATAATACCGATTCCAAATCAAGGCGCTATCTTCGTTGGCTCGTTTTGGGCTCCTCAGCGTACTGCTTGGTACGCCTTCGTCGCCACAAGCCTCGCCGCCTTGATTTCATCCTTGATTTGAAGTCGGTATAAACCCTTGCGGGAAAACCGCCGGATATGCTACCGTAACACCCCCCATTCATCCACGTTCATCCCACTTTCAGGAGACATGCAACCATGCAGGAAAAAAACAAGGCGATTGAACTGGCCCTGAGCCAGATCGAGAAGCAGTTCGGCAAGGGCGCCATCATGCGTTTGGGCAATGACGAGGCGCTGCCGGGCGTGGAGGCGATCTCGACCGGCGCCATATCCCTGGACATGGCCCTGGGGGTCGGCGGGGTGCCCCGCGGCCGGGTGGTTGAGGTCTACGGCCCGGAATCGTCCGGCAAGACCACCCTGGCGCTGCATATCGTGGCCGAGGCGCAGAAGACCGGCGGCATCGCGGCGTTCGTGGATGCGGAGCACGCCCTGGACATCGGCTATGCCCGCAAGCTGGGGGTCAAGACCGATGACCTGCTGGTATCCCAGCCGGACACCGGCGAGCAGGCGCTGGAGATCGCCGAGACCCTGGTGCGCAGCGGCGCCATCGATGTGCTGGTGATCGACTCGGTGGCGGCCCTGGTTCCCAAGGCCGAGATCGAGGGCGAGATGGGCGACTCCCATGTGGGGCTCCAGGCGCGCCTCATGTCCCAGGCCCTGCGCAAGCTGACCGGCATCATCAGCAAGTCCAACTGCTGCGTCATCTTCATCAACCAGATCCGCATGAAGATCGGCGTCATGTTCGGCAACCCCGAAACGACGACCGGCGGCAACGCCCTCAAATTCTACGCCTCGGTGCGCATGGATATCCGCAAGATCGCCACCCTCAAGCAGGGGGACCAGGTGATCGGCTCCCGCACCCGCGTCAAGGTGGTCAAGAACAAGGTCGCCCCCCCCTTCAAGGAGGTCGAGTTCGACATCCTCTACGGCGAAGGAATCTCCCGCACCGGCGACGTGCTCGACCTGGCGGTGGACAAAGGGATCATCGAAAAGAGCGGCGCCTGGTTCTCCTACGGCAAGGAGCGGATCGCCCAAGGCCGGGAGAACTCCCGCACCTGGCTGACCGAACACCCTGAAACCCTGGCCGAAATCGAAGGGAAGCTCTTGGCGCTGGTCAAGGGACCGGCGCCTGTAGAGGCCGCCTGATTCGGCCGGCATTCGAGTGCTGAGATAGTGGGCATTGCCCTCTGCTCATCATCTTGAATCCACGTCGGCACGGCAGACCTGAATTGGGGAGGCACGCATGGATCTGGACGAAATTCTCACTATCGCCGTCAAGGCCAAGGGCTCGGATATTCATATCAAGACCGGCCTTCCCCCCATCGTGCGCATCGACGGGCGGCTGCACCCCATTCCCAACACCCAGCGCCTCTCGCCGGATCTGGTGGTGGACATGTGCCAGTCCATGATGAACGACCGCCAGCGCCGCCTGTTCGAGGAAAACTCGGAGGTGGACCTGGCCTATGCCGTGCCGGGGCTGGGGCGATTCAGGGTCAGCGCCTACCGCCAGCGCGGCACGGTGGCCATGGTATTCCGTACCATCTCCTTCACCATACCGACGCTGGATGGCCTGAACCTGCCGCCGGTCCTGAAGAAGATCTGCCAGGAGGAGCGCGGCCTGATCCTGGTGACCGGCACCACCGGTTCCGGTAAGTCGAGCACCCTGGCGGCCATGATCGATTTCATCAACCAGAACCGCACCGCCAACATCATCACCATCGAAGATCCGGTGGAGTTTCTCCACCGGGATAATAAGAGCATCATCAGCCAGCGGGAAGTCGGCACCGACACGCCGAGCTTCTCCGCGGCGCTTAAAGGCGCCCTGCGCCAGGACCCGGACGTCATCCTGGTGGGCGAGATGCGCGATTACGAGACCATCGAAACCGCCATGACCGCCGCCGAGACCGGGCACCTGGTCATGTCGACCCTGCACACCATGGATGCGGCCGAGACCATCAACCGTATCATCGGCGTTTTTCCCCCGTACCACCAGCGCCAGGTGCGTATCCAGTTGTCCGGCATCATCAAGGGGGTCGTCTCCCAACGGCTGGTGCCGCGGGCCGACGGCAAGGGGCGCGTCCCGGCAGTGGAGGTCATGCTCGGTACGGCCAGGGTCAAGGAGTACATCGACGACAAGGAAAAGACCAAACAGATTCACG
Source organism: Oryzomonas sagensis (assembly GCF_008802355.1). Classification (NCBI taxonomy): domain Bacteria; kingdom Pseudomonadati; phylum Thermodesulfobacteriota; class Desulfuromonadia; order Geobacterales; family Geobacteraceae; genus Oryzomonas; species Oryzomonas sagensis. Next base: position 1,217,283 of record NZ_VZRA01000001.1, read on the forward strand.
ATGCCATCTCCCAGGGGTTTGTAACCTACGGCATGCAGACCTTCGACCAGTCGTTGATGAAACTGTACACCTCCAAACTGATCAGTTACGACGAGGCCCTGCGCCAGAGCACGAACCCGGACGATTTCGCCCTCAAGATATCCGGCATCTCCTCGACCTCGGATGCATCCTGGGAAAGCTTCGAATCCCAGGAGGAAGAGGCCGGTGAGCCCCGGAAGCTCGACATTGAAAAATTCTGAACCGTCGTCCCCGGAACGGGCCTTTCAGGCCGCGTTGAAGCTGCTTGCCCCACGGGATTACACTTCGGCGAAGCTGCGGGAGAAATTGGCCCGGCGGGGATTTGACGAAGCGGCGATCGAGGAGGCTGTGGCCCGCCTGGAGGGCCAGGGATGGCTCAGCGATCGCCGTTTTGCCGAGCGTTTCGCCGAGATGGCCGTGAACGGCGGCCGTTTTTTCGGCCCGCGCCTGCGCCTGGAGATGCGCCGCCACGGGGTCCCGGCCGAGCTGGTCGAGGAGACCCTGGGGCGTCTGCGCCACGAACGCGACGAACAGGACGACCTGCGGAGTGTGATGGAGCGCCGGTATCCCGGTTTCTCCTTTGCCGTGGCCGACGACCGTGAAAAACGCCGGGTAATCGCCTTCCTGCAGCGGCGCGGTTTCGGGCTCGGGGCGATCATGAAAATTTTGAAGGTTGAAGAAATTTACTAAAATTACCGTGAGTGCTGTATATGAGGAGACCGATGACAGGGAATGAGATTCGCGCACGTTTTCTGAAATTTTTTGCCGACCGGGGGCATACGGTGGTGCCCAGTTCGGGCATCATCCCCAAGAACGACCCGACCCTGATGTTCACCAACGCCGGCATGAACCAGTTCAAGGACTGCTTCCTCGGGATGGAAAAACGGGAGTACCGCCGGGCGTGCAGCTCGCAGAAATGCGTGCGCGCCGGCGGCAAACACAACGACCTGGAAAATGTGGGGCGCACGGCCCGCCACCATACCTTCTTCGAGATGCTGGGCAATTTTTCCTTCGGCGATTACTTCAAGAAGGAGGCCATCGCCTATGCCTGGGAGTTTCTGACCAGGGATCTGGGGCTGGACAAGAGCCGCCTGTATGTGTCCGTGTACAAGGAGGATGACGAAGCGGCCGACATCTGGCACCTCCAGGAGGGGATTCCCCGGGAGCGGATCTTCCGTTTCGGCGAGAAGGACAACTTCTGGTCCATGGGGGACACCGGTCCCTGCGGCCCCTGCTCGGAGATCTTCTACGACCAGGGACCCGAGGCGGGGTGCGGCAGCCCGGACTGTACCGTCGGCTGCGACTGCGATCGCTACATGGAGATCTGGAACAACGTCTTCATGCAGTTCGACCGGTCGAGCGACGGCGTCCTGACGCCGCTGCCCAGGCCCTCGGTGGATACGGGCATGGGGCTGGAGCGTATCTCTGCGGTTATGCAGGGGGTCATCTCCAACTACGACACCGACCTGATGCAGGGCATCATCAGGCACGTGGAGCGGCTGGCGGGGAAAAAGTACCGGGCCAACGAGAAGGACGACGTCTCCATGCGGGTCATCGCCGATCACTCGCGGGCGACAACCTTCCTGATCTGCGACGGGGCCCTGCCGAGCAACGAGGGGCGCGGTTACGTGCTGCGCCGCATCATGCGCCGGGCCGCACGCCATGCCAAGATGTTGGGCTTTGCCGAGCCGATGCTCTACCATACGGTGGACGCGGTCCGCGACATGATGGGTGACGCCTACCCGGAACTGCTGGAGCGGGAGGCCTACATCAAAAAGGTCGTCCTGGCCGAGGAGCAGCGTTTCGCGGAAACCCTCGACCGCGGCCTGGCCATCCTGAACGACGAGGTCGCCTCCCTGCGCGCCGCCGGGAAGAACGTCATACCGGGCGATACACTCTTCAAATTGTACGATACCTACGGCTTCCCCACCGACCTCACCGCGGACATCGTGGAGAGCGAGGGCTTTACCATCGACGAGGCCGGCTTCGAGGCCTGCATGGAAAAACAGCGGGAACAGGCCCGGGAACACTGGAAAGGGTCGGGAGAAGAGGGGATCGCCCAGGTGTTCAAGGCGCTTCACAAGCGCGGGGTGCGCAGCACCTTCGTGGGATACGACGAGATGTCGGTCTACGGGCCGGTGGTGGCCATCGTCAGGGATGGGGTCGAGGTAGACTCCGCGGTCGCCGGCGACTCGGTCGGGGTGATCACGGAAGCGACCCCCTTCTACGGCGATTCCGGGGGGCAGAAGGGGGATGTGGGGATCATCTCCACCGGCAATGCCCATCTGGAGGTCTGCGCCACCAGCCGTCCCTACCCCGATCTGATCGTGCACCACGGGGTGGTGAAGGAGGGGGCGCTCAAAAAGGGTGACGCCGCGGACCTGAAGGTGGCCCAGGCCAGCCGGAACGCCACGGCCCGCAACCATACCGCCACCCATCTGCTCCAGTCGGCACTGCGCCGGGTCCTGGGCGATCATGTCAAACAGGCCGGGTCGCTGGTCTCCGCCGATCGCCTGCGCTTCGACTTCACCCATTTCTCGGCCATGACCGCCGACGAGATCTGCCGGGTCGAGGATATGGTCAACGCCTACATCATGGGCAACGATCAGGTGGTCACGAACCAGATGCAGATAGCGGAAGCCATCGAGGCCGGGGCCACGGCGCTCTTCGACGAGAAGTACGGCGACACGGTGCGCGTGGTCAAGGTCGGCGACGTCAGCATGGAACTGTGCGGCGGCACCCATGTGCGCGCTGCCGGGGATATCGGATTGTTCAAGGTCGTCGCCGAGACCGGCATCGCCGCCGGGGTGCGCCGCATCGAGGCCCTGACCGGCACCGGAGCCCTTGCCTTTGTCCGGCAGCTGGAGGATGAACAGCGGGCCATGGCCGCGCTGCTCAAGGCCGAGGGGGGCAATCCCCTGGAACGGCTTGAACGGCTCCTCGCCCGGCAGAAGGAGTTCCAGCGGGAGATCGAGGCCCTGCAGGGCAAGCTCAACGCCGCCGCCTCGGGCGATCTGCTCGCGCAGGTCGTGGAGGTGCGGGGCATGAAGCTTTTGGCCGTCAAGGTGGCGGTGGAGGATGTCAAGGCGCTGCGCGATCTCTCCGATACGCTGAAAGAACGTATCGGCGAGGGGGTCCTGGTTCTGGGCGCCGCCATCGGGGGTAAGGCCAACCTGCTGGTGACGGTCACCAAGGGCCTGGTTGCCACCGTCAAGGCCGGTGATATAATTAAGCGTCTGGCGCCTCTCATCGGAGGCAGCGGGGGGGGCAAACCCGAGTTGGCCCAGGCCGGCGGGTCCCAGCCCGAAAAGCTCGAAGAAGCCTTGTCCGCCGCCGCACAGATGCTGTCGGAGCTGGTGGGGCCATAATCTGAACAGGATGGACAGATCGCTAAATGACGTTGCAGACACTGCATAACGGGGACTCCCCGTCGCCGGACAGGCCGGAAACGGTCCTGATCGTGGATGATGAACGGGTTATCCGCGAGTTGTGCGAAAAGGTCCTCAAGGAGTATCATGTCCTTCAGGCCGGCAGTTGCGCAGAGGCGCTGCACATCTACCAGAAGGAACATTGCGATCTGATCCTGACCGACGTGATGATGCCGGGCGGGTCGGGTATCGACCTGCTCAGCCAGGTGAAGACGCTGGACCCCAACGCGGTCGTGGTCATCATGACCGGCTTTTCCCAGAAGGAGATCATCCTCAATGCCCTCAGGGAGGGAGCGGACGATTTCATCAACAAGCCCCTCAACCTGTTGCAGCTTCGGACCGCCGTGGAAAAGTCTCTGGCCAGAAAACGGCTCAGGGAGGAGTTGGCCAGCCTCAAACGGCTCGACCGCTTCAAAAGCAACTTTCTCTCGCTGATTTCCCACAAACTGCGCACCCCGATTACCGCGATCTCGCTCTTTCTGCAGAATGTGGAAAAGGGTATCTACGATCAGAACGACCAGATCTTTCATCAGAATATCCGGCTGGTCAATAACGAAGTCGAGTATCTGGGGCGCCTGGTGTCGGACCTGCTCTCCTTCAGCAAGGTCATGGAGGGGCGTGAGGGGTTGAACCTGGAACCGTGCGACCTGAACAGCATTCTGGTGGAGGTCATAGGGGGAACGCAACGCAAAGAGGGGATCGAAACCGAGTTCAAGCCATCGCCGCTGCCCTTACTGCGGCTTGACCGGGGGAAGATCACCTTCGTCTTTCAGCAGGTCATCGAAAACGCCTACAAGTTTTCCGGCGAAACCGGGCATGTGTCCGTCACGCTGCGCATCGCCGGAGACGCCGTCCATGTGGTTGTCGCCGATACCGGCATCGGCATCCCCCGGGAGGAGTTGTCCAAGGTGTTCGAGAAGTTCTATCAAGCCGCCCCCGATAATGCCGGTCAGGTGCGGGGCTTCGGCCTGGGGCTGTTCTACGCCCGCGAGTTTGTGCACCAGCATGGCGGCTCCATTGCGATCGACAGCGAACCCCAGCGGGGAAGTACGGTCACGGTGACGTTGCCGCTGCAATAACCTTTTGAGATTTTGCCCGCTTTACGGTAAACTGCCACCTTTCCGGTCGGCAGTTTTATTTTTGGGGGATCAAGGTACGCGCTATGCTGATGGAACACCTGATAGGGAAGGCCAATACGCTGATGGAGGCGCTGCCGTACATCAGGCGTTTTTCGGGAAAGACCTTTGTCATCAAGTACGGCGGTCATGCCATGGCGGACGAAAGGCTGAAGGCCTCGTTCGCCCTGGATGTGATCATGCTCAAGTCCCTGGGGATCAACGCGGTCATCGTGCACGGCGGCGGCCCTCAGATCAACCAGACCCTCAAGCGCTACGGGATCGTCTCCGAATTTGTCCGCGGCATGCGGGTCACCGACGCGGAAACCATGTCGGTGGTGGAGATGGTACTGGTGGGCCAGGTGAACAAGGAGGTCGTCGGCTACCTGAACCAGCACGGCGGCCGGGCCGTCGGCCTCTCCGGCAAGGACGGCACCCTGCTGTTGTCCAAGAAGATGCTCCAGGAGGTCAAGGCGGAGGACGGCTCCCGCGAGTTGGTGGACATCGGCTATGTGGGGGATGTGGTCAAGGTCAACACCGACCTGATCAGGACCCTGGAGAGCGGGAAATACCTGCCGGTGATCGCCCCGGTGGGGGTCGGACCGGAGGGGGAGAGCTACAACATCAACGCCGACCTGGTGGCCGGCCGGGTGGCGGCCGCCCTGAACGCCGAGAAACTGATCCTGTTGACCGATATCGAAGGGGTCAAGGACAAGAACGGCACGCTGCTGGGCAGCATCGCCGTGGCCGGCATGCACCGCCTGATCGAGGAAGAGGCCATTACCGGCGGCATGATCCCCAAGGTGGTCTGCTGCGCCGACGCCCTGAACGAAGGGGTCAAAAAGGCCCATATCATCGATGGCCGGGTGGAGCACGCCGTGTTGCTGGAGATCTTCACCGACGGCGGCATCGGCACGGAGATCGTGAAATGAAACCTGAATCCGTGACGCCTCCATGCCTCCGCTGGTCCGGAAGGCCTCTGCCTTTGCCTTTGAAGAGTTTGCGACGATCAGGCGGGGTGCCAGCCACGTGAGTGATCTGTTGCGGCAAGGCGGCGTGCGGGCTCCGGCTCTTCCGGACACTATGGCATTCCGCCGTCACGAATTCAGGTACAGGGCCAAATAAACGCTTTTCATAGATTGGAAACGCAATGAACACACAACAATGGATAGAAAAGTCGGACAAATACATCATGAGGACCTACGGACGCTACCCCATCGTGCCGGTCAAGGGGCAGGGGTGCCGGCTGTGGGATGCCGACGGCAAGGAGTATCTGGACTTCCTGGGCGGGGTCGCGGTCAACAACCTGGGGCACTGCCATCCCGCGGTCGTCGCCGCCCTGCAAAAACAGGCCGCCGAACTGATCCACTGCTCCAACTATTACCAGATCCCGCAGCAGATCGAACTGGCCGAGTTGTTGTGCAGCCATTCCTTTGCCGACAAGGCCTTTTTCTGCAACTCCGGGGCTGAGGCCAACGAGGCGGCCATCAAGCTGGCCCGCAAGTACAGCCGGGACAAGTTCGGCCCCGAACGCTACGAGATCATTACCGCCGCCGAGTCGTTCCACGGCCGCACCATGGCGACCGTTTCCGCCACCGGCCAGGAGAAGGTGCAGCGTTTCTTCGATCCGCTGCTGCACGGCTTCAAGCACGTCCCCTTCAACGATGTCGCCGCCCTGGAGGCGGCCGTCACGCCCAACACCTGCGCCGTCATGCTGGAGCCGATCCAGGGGGAGGGGGGCGTCAATGTGCCCTCGCCCGGCTATTTCCGTGAGGTGCGCCGCATCTGCGACCAGCACGGCCTGATCCTGATCTTCGACGAGGTGCAGGTGGGCATGGGACGTACCGGCAAGCTCTTCGCCTACGAGCACTTCGACGTGCTCCCCGATATCATGACCCTGGCCAAGGCCCTGGCCGGCGGTGCGCCCATCGGCACCATGCTGGCCCGGGACGAGTTTGCCGCCGCCTTTGTGCCCGGCACCCACGGCTCCACCTTCGGCGGCAACCCGCTGGTCTGCGCGGCGGCCATCGCCACGGTACGCACCATCCTGGAAGAGGGGATTCTCAACCGCACCGAGGAGATCGGCGAGTACCTGCTGGGCGAGTTGACCGCCCTGGGAAAGAAGTACCCCTTTGTCAAGGAGGTACGCGGCATCGGCCTGATGATCGGCATGGGGCTGACGATCCCCGGCGCCGAGATCGTCAAGAAGGGGCACAGCCGTGGCCTGCTGCTCAACGTGACCCATGACACGGTGCTGCGTTTCGTGCCGCCCTTGGTGGTGACCAAACAGGAAATAACGCAAATGATAGCGATCCTCGACGGCATTTTTGCCGAGGTCGGGGCTTAGGGACTCGGAACGTGCCAATATACCGTTTTTGCATCTCGTCTTTAGGCCATCTTTGCCGCTCCCTCAATCGTAAAATCCTCAGCGTAGCTCTGGCTACGCCTACGGTTTTACTCAATCGGGAACGACAAATCTGACCTAAATCTGAGCGCAAAAAAAACGGCACATCGACAAATTCCAAGTCCCATAAACGGAGGAAATAATGGCGCGGCACTTTCTGGCGTTGCACGATTACAACAAGGCGGAACTCGACGGCATGCTGACCCTGGCGCGGGAGCTGAAGGAGAAGCAGCAACAGGGCGTCCCCCACCGGCTTCTGGACGGCAAGGCCCTGGCCATGATCTTCGAGAAGTCTTCCACCCGGACCCGCATCTCCTTCGAGGTGGGGATGTTCCAACTGGGGGGCCACGGCCTCTTCATCTCCAACCGTGACTCCCAGATCGGGCGCGGCGAGCCGATCAGGGACACGGCTCGGGTCATGTCCCGCTACTGCGACGGCGTGATGATCCGTACCTTCGGCCAGGAGATCGTGGACGAATTCGCCCGCTACGCCTCCGTGCCGGTCATCAACGGCCTGACCGACCTGTTCCATCCCTGCCAGATCATGGCCGACCTGCTGACGGTCGTGGAACACAAGGGCGCCTACGAGGGGCTGAAGTTCGCCTGGGTGGGGGACGGCAACAACATGGCCAACACCTGGATCGAGGCGGCGGCCATCTTCGGCTTCGACCTGGCCCTGGCCTGCCCGGCCGGCTACCGGCCGGACCAGGCGGTGCTGGCCTGGGCCGATGCCAAGGCCCCGGGCAGGATCATTGTGACGGACGACCCGAAGGCGGCGGTGAGAGATGCCGACGTGCTCAACACCGATGTGTGGGCCAGCATGGGGCAGGAGTCTGAGCAGAAGGAGCGGGAACGGGCCTTTGCCGGCTACTGCCTGGATGACGCCCTGCTGGCCCTGGCCAAGCCGGACGCAGTCGTCCTGCACTGCCTCCCCGCCCACCGCGGCGAGGAGATCTCTGATTCGGTCATCGAGGGGAAGAACTCGGTGGTGTGGGACGAGGCCGAGAACCGGTTGCATGTGCAGAAGGCGATCATGGCCACGCTCATGAAGTAGAAACGCCGCTTTTCCGCCATGCCGGCGTTGCCCTGCGGGAACTCCTTGTGCGACGTGGCGCTGCCACGTTTCCGCGGGTTCCCTTGGGCGCCTTGGCCTGACGAAAAATCGACGCTTCTTGGGGAAATACAACTACACCCCTTTGGGAAATTCATACAAACCTGTCAAAGGAGAACCACAACATGGCAAAAACTCAGAAGCAGGAAATCAAGAAGATCGTCCTGGCCTACTCGGGCGGCCTGGATACCTCCATCATCCTCAAATGGCTCAAGAACGAGTACGGCTGCAAGGTGGTCGCCTTTTCCGCCGACCTGGGGCAGGGGGACGAACTGGCGCCGATCCGCGAGAAGGCCCTGGCCACCGGTGCCGACAAGGTCTACATCGACGACCTGCGGGAAGAGTTCGTGCGGGATTTCGTATTCCCCATGTTCCGCGCCAGCGCCATCTACGAGGGGCATTACCTGTTGGGGACCTCCATCGCCCGGCCGCTGATCGCCAAGCGCCAGATGGAGATCGCCGCCAAGGAGAAATGCGACGCCGTCTCCCACGGCGCCACCGGCAAGGGGAACGACCAGGTCCGTTTCGAGCTGGCCTACTACCACTTCGACCCGGCCATCAAGGTCGTGGCCCCCTGGCGCGAGTGGGATCTGAACAGCCGCCAGGCCCTGATCGAATACGCCAAGAAGAACGGCATCCCGATCCCGGTCACCAAGAAGCGCCCCTGGTCCTCGGACCGCAATATGCTCCACATCTCCTTCGAGGGGGGCATCCTGGAGGATACCTGGGCCGAGGCGCCCGAAGAGATGTACGTATTGACCACCTCGCCGGAAAAGGCCCCCAACAAGCCGCAGTACGTGGAGATCGAGTTCAAGAACGGCAACGCCGTGGCCGTGGACGGCGAGCAGATGACGCCGGCCCAGTTGCTGGCCCACCTCAATTACCTGGGCGGCCAGCACGGCATCGGCCGGGTGGACCTGTTGGAAAACCGCTCGGTGGGCATGAAGTCCCGGGGCGTGTACGAGACCCCCGGCGGCACCATCCTGCGCGAGGCCCACTCGGCGGTTGAGCAGATCACCATGGACCGCGAAGTCCTGCGCATCCGCGACAGCCTCATCCCCGAGTACGCCCGCCAGGTCTACGGCGGCTACTGGTTCTCCCCCGAGCGCCAGATGCTCCAGACCCTCATCGACGATTCCCAGAAGTGCGTCAACGGCGTGGCCCGCGTCAAGCTGTACAAGGGACTCTGCCGCACGGTGGGGCGCAAGTCCGATACCGACTCGCTCTTCAATCTGGATTTCGCCACCTTCGAGAAGGACCAGGTCTACAACCAGGCCGATGCGGAAGGCTTCATCAGGATCAATTCGCTCAGGTTGCGGATCAGGTCGCTGATGCAGGCCAACCGGAAGAAATAGGGGCATCAGACGCAGATCGTTTTGTTTGCACACGAAGGGGCATGACCATGTTATGCCCCTTTGCTGTATCCGATCCCCTTCCCTTGCCGGAAGCGTTATCGCCAGGAAGAAAAAGCCGTACGTCTCCGCTTTGAATTTATCCATTTTTCACGTATAGTAGCGCCCGACATCAACTTTACTCCCAAACACGAGGAACCGAGATACCATGTCCAAAGACAAGCTGTGGGGCGGCCGCTTCACCCAGCCCACCGATAAGTTCGTCGAGGAGTTTACCGCCTCGATCCAGTTCGACAAGCGCCTCTACCATCAGGATATCCGGGGCTCCATCGCCCATGCCCGCATGCTGGGCAAGCAGGGGATCATCCCCATGGAGGATGTGGAGCAGATCGTCCACGGCCTACAGCAGATCCTGCAACAGATCGAGGCCGGCGAGTTCGACTTTTCCATCGCCTTGGAAGACATCCACATGAATATCGAGGCCAGGCTCTCCGCCAAGATCGGCGAGGCGGGCAAACGCCTGCATACCGGCCGCTCGCGCAACGATCAGGTGGCCCTGGATATCCGCCTCTACCTGCGGGACGAGATCGTGGAGATCGCCACCTATCTGGACCTGCTGATCGACGCCCTGTTGGGGCAGGCCGAGGCGAACCTGGATGTGATCATGCCCGGCTTCACCCACCTGCAGACCGCCCAGCCGATCCTGTTCAGCCACCACCTGATGGCCTACGTGGAGATGCTCAAACGCGACAAGGGGCGCATGGAGGATTGCCTGAAACGGGTCAATGTCCTCCCCCTGGGGGCGGGCGCCCTGGCCGGCACCACCTTCCCCATCGACCGGGAGTACGTGGCCGAGCAACTGAACTTCCCCGCCATTACCCGCAACTCCCTGGACTCGGTCTCGGACCGGGATTTCGCCCTGGAGTTCCTGGCCGCGTCGTCGATCCTGATGATGCACCTGTCCCGTTTTTCCGAGGAGTTGATCCTCTGGTCCACCAGCGAGTTCAGGTTCATCGAGCTGTCGGACGGCTTCTGCACCGGTTCGTCCATCATGCCCCAGAAGAAGAACCCGGACGTGCCCGAACTGGTCCGGGGCAAGACCGGCAGGGTCTACGGCAACCTGATGGCGCTTTTGACGGTGATGAAGTCGCTGCCGCTGGCCTACAACAAGGACATGCAGGAGGACAAGGAGCCGCTTTTCGACACCATCGACACGGTCAAGGGGAGCCTCAAGATCTTTGCCGACATGATCAGGGAGATGCGGGTCAACGGGGAGACCATGCGCCGTGCCGCCGGTTACGGTTTTTCCACCGCCACCGACGTGGCCGACTACCTGGTGCGCAAGGGGCTGCCCTTCCGCGACGCCCACGAGGTGGTGGGGAAGGCGGTGGCCTACTGTGTGGAGAACGAGATGGACATCACCGAGCTCTCCCTGGCCGAGTGGCAACTGTTTTCGGCCAAGGTCGACAATGATATCTTCGCGGCCATCACCGTCGAGGCCAGCGTCAATGCCCGCAATGTCCCCGGCGGCACCGCCAGGGCGCGGGTCGAGAGCGAAATTCGCGCCGCGCGAGAGGGAAAGTAGCGTCCGATGTATTGTGATTTTTTCGGATTCACCGAAAAGCCGTTTACGATCACGCCCAATCCCCACTTTATCTACCTGAGCGGCAACCATCGGGAAGCGTTTGCCCACCTCCTGTACGGCATCGACAGCCATGCCGGTTTCATCGCCATGACCGGCGAGGTCGGAACCGGCAAGACCACGGTGCTGCGTACCCTGTTGTCGCAACTGGACCCGGAAAAGTACAAAAGCGCCCTGATCTTCAACCCCTGCCTGTCGGGCGAACAGCTCCTGGCCAGCATCTGCCGCGATTTCGGCATCGAGACCGCCGAGAAGAACAGTTTTGCCTACCTGGAGGCCCTCAACCGTTACCTGCTGGAGCAGAATGCCGCCGGCCGCACCCTGGTGCTGGTCGTCGACGAGGCCCAGAACCTGGCACCGGAGGTCCTGGAGCAGGTGCGCCTCATCTCCAACCTGGAGACGGAGCAGGATAAGCTGATCCAGATCATCCTGGCCGGGCAGCCCGAGCTCGACGATGTCTTCAATCGCCACGACCTGCGGCAGCTCAACCAGCGCATCACGGTCCGCTGCAGGCTGTCCCCCATGGGGCTGGACGACACGAAGGAGTATATCAGCCATCGCGTGAAGATCTCCGGAAGCCGCATCCCCCGCCTCTTCTCCCCTGGTGCGGTGAAACAGATCTACCGCTTTTCGGGCGGTATCCCCCGCCTTATCAACGTTGCCTGCGAACAGGCGCTGCTTTTGGCCTGGACGCGGGAAAGCCTGACGGTAACGCCGGACATCGCCGCCCGGGTCATCGCCGCAGCAGGGGCCGTGGCCCCCCGCAGGGGACTGTGGGAACGAATCACCGGACGATTCTTCTCGGGAAAGTGAATAGAAATCTATGAGTTATATCCTCGATGCCTTGAAAAAACTGGAGAGCGAGAAGGAACGGAAGGCCCGCGGCAACGGCATGATCAACATTGCCGGGGAGCTGTTCAAAAACGGTCCGGCCCCCCAAAAGGAACGGAGGAACTGGCCCATTGTCCTGGGGCTGGTGCTGCTGGCATCGCTCATAACCTTCGGTGCGACCTTCCTGTTCCTGCACGGGGGCAAGGGGAAAAGGCATGCCGCTTCTCCGATTGTGCTGCCGCCGCCATCGGTGCCCCCTGCGCCGGCACTACCGTCGCTTCCCGCCAAACCGGCGATGCCCGAGCCGCCGCCCGGTCCGCCTGCGGCGGTTGCTCCGCAGAAAGCCGCGCCGCCTCCGGCACGGGTGCCGAAAGCCGCCAAGCCGCCCGTGCCCTGGCACCCCCCGGTTGCCCGGCCGGCACGACCAGTGGCACCGGCAGCCGAGGAAAACGCCCCCGCTGAGCCCGCCCGGCCCGCAGCCACTGCCCTTGTCGCCGCTCCCGCCGATATTAAGGTATCGGGCATCGCCTGGCAGGAACGTCGCGGTGCGTCCCGGGCGGTGGTGAATGGCTTCCTCCTGCGGGAGGGCAATACGGTTTCCGGCGCCAGGATTGTGGAGATCTTCCAGAACAAGGTCCGTTTCAGTTCAGGCACGGGAACCTTCGAAGTGTATCTGGTCGCCACCGGTTTGCCGGCGGCACCGAAATAGATGGGTATCGAGGTGCGCGTGGGCATTCGCTTTCTGCTGCTTTTCATGCTGTTTTCGCTGCTCTCCGGGTGCGGGAAGAAGGGGCCGCTGCTCTATCCCGACATGCTGGTCCCGGCCGCTGTGACCGCCTTGACGGCAAACCAGAGCGGCGCCGGCGTCAAGATCGCCTTTGAGTTGCCGGATAAGGACATGGCCGGGCGTTCGCTGCGGGATCTGGCCGGCGTAAGCGTCTTCAAACGGGTGGAATCATCGCTCCAGCAGCCCGATTGCCCCGCTTGCACCGATGATTTCCGGCTGTTTCGCAAGCTCTATCTCGATCTGCCCGATGCCACCCAGATCTACGGCAACAAGGTGGTGCTCCTGGACGGCGAGACGCGCAGGAATACCGCCTATAGCTACTACGTCGTCCCCTTTGCCCGGGATAACTCCGCGGGGGCGAGCTCGGCGCCGGTACGCGTTCGGGTCACGTTGCAGCCGTTCCCCCCGGTTCTCCAGGTCCTGCCGGCACCCACGGAAATCAAGCTGGAATTCGTGGCCATTCCGCCCGAGGAAGGCTCCTTCGTGGGGTATAACGTCTACCGCACCGCCAGGAACGAGCCCATGCCCTATCTTCCGCTGAACAAGGAACCGCTTACGGGCACCACGTACACCGATTCGGGGCTGGAGCGCAAGACGGTCTACCGCTATGTGGTCAGGACGGTGGTGCGCATGCCGTGGGGCGGGGTCGCCGAGAGCGGGGCCTCGAACGAGGCGGAAGGGGCTTTGAAGGAAGAGGAGTAATAACAGGTTGTTGAAAAACAGCCATCTCGCCGCCGTCCTCGAATGCCTTTTTGTGCGGCGTAGCGCTGCTACGCCTCCGCGGGGCGTTCTGCGGGTGCGACGATCTGACTATTTTTGAACAACCTGAGTTGAAAGACGAAAGAAACAGAAGAAGCAAAAAAGGGCATCCGACGGGATGCCCTTTTTTGCTTGCATGTTGATGCCGCTGCCGGGAGAAATTACTTGGCGACGGTTTCGGCCAGCTTGGTGGCGATTTCTTTGTAGGGGTTGGCGAACAGGATGATCAGGCAGACAACCAGGGCGTAGATGGCCAGGGACTCGATCATGGCCAGACCGATCATCATGGTGGTCAGGATTTTGCCGGAAGCGCCGGGGTTACGGGAAACGCCTTCTACGGCGCTTTTAACTGCCAGCCCCTGACCGATGCCGGTACCCAGGGTGCCCAGTGCCATGCCGATACCTGCTGCCAGAACGCACATTGTGAAAAAGCTCATTGTTACTTCTCCTCTCTTCGTATGGTAGTTATCCTAAACAGTATAGGATGCGTAAACTTGCTTGGGGACGCCTTGTTGCGTCCGGAAAACGCCTAGTGTGCCTCTTCCAGCGATCCCTGGATGTAGATCATGGCCAGAAGCATGAAGACGAAGGCCTGGATGAAGGAGACCAGCACGCCCATGAGCATCATCGGCAGCGGCACCAGGAAGGGGGCCAGGCCGAAGAAGATCATCAGGACCAGTTCATGGCCGTTCATGTTGCCGAAGAGACGCAGGGTGAGGGAAACCGGGCGGCTCAAGTGGCCGATGACCTCGATGAAGAACATGACCGGAGCCAGCCAGGCGATGGGGCCCATGAAATGTTTCAGGTAGTGCAGGCCGTGGTGCTTGATCCCGACCACATGGGTCGAGAGGAAGACGATCACGGCACAGGCGGCCGTGGTGTTGATGTTGGCGGTGGGTGGGAAGAAGCCCGGGATCAGACCGGTCAGGTTGGAGACCAGGATAAAGATCGCCAGGGTGGCTATCAGCGGGAAGTAGGGACGGCCATGTTCGCCCATGGTCTCGACGATCATGTTTTCAATGCCGCCGACAACCACTTCCATGAAGTTCTGCAGGCCGCCGGGGATCGCTTTGAGCGCCGACGTGGCCAGGACGGAAAGCACCAGCAGCAGCACGATGATCAGCCAGGTGTAGGCGATGGCATCGGCGCTGGCCTCGTTGAGATGCAGCGGCGCCAGCAGGTTGCGGAAAAACTCGAGAAACAGTAAAGGGTGAACCATGGAGCTAACCTCCCGTGCGCAAGGCACTATATAATGAAAGTGCAATTATGTTGGCAACGATAACGGACAGTCCCACCAGCAGCCCTGCCAGCGAGAACCATCCCGAAGTGATGATGACATACAGTACCAGGCCGGTGACGGTGATACGGCCCACGAACCGGATTTGGGCGTACAGATTCGGTTTGGCCGGCATCAGTCCGAGGATGCGCTGGAGCACGTTGCGCAGCCAGGCGAAATTACTGATGGCAATGATGCCGCCTGCCAGGATGCCCATGCCGGCCTTGGCCGAAAAAAAGGCGAAGCCCCCGATGCTCAGAACCGCCAGCAGGGCCAGGCTCCCTTTGATGATGACGGCGAAGAGGTTATCTTCGTTGATCGCTGTCGTCATCTCTGCGGATCTCCCTGCCGGCTATCACGTAAATATTCTTGAAACCGGCCGCAATCCCGATAAATAAAAAGATATAAAAGAACCACGGCTTGGTGCCAAGCCACCGGTCGAGCGCCAGGCCGAACCAGACGCCGATCCCTATTGCCAGGACGACCGAGATGCCCATGCTGGACACCATGGACAGGCTCCTGAGCAGATCGCGTTTGTCACGATCCATGATCAGAACCCCCGCCCGAAGTTGATACCAAAATCGATATTCCTTAGCATGGCAGCGCTCGTAATGTCAAACAAAATAACAGAATAACGTTTGACCTAGGCGATGAGCCGGAAGCATTTCGCCGCGGCGGCGATGGTTTTTTCGATATCGGCATCGCTGTGGGCGGCCGACACGAATGCGGTCTCGAACTGGGACGGCGCCAGGTAGATCCCTTCATCCAGCATGGCCAGGAAGTATGTGGCGAACGCCTTGGTGTCGCAGGCGGAGGCGGTCGGCCAATCGTGGACCTCGTTCTTGCTGAAGAAGGCGCAGAACATGCTGCCGACCCGCGTGGAATAGATCGGGTAGCCGGCGGTCTTGGCGGCCGCGGCGATGCCCTCCGCCACCTGGCGGCTCTTCTCTTCCAGTTTTTCATAGAAGCCGGGCTGTTTGAGCAGCGTAAGGGTCGCGATGCCGGCCGACATGGCCAGCGGGTTGCCGGAGAGGGTGCCGGCCTGGTAGATGCCGCCGGACGGAGAAAGTTTTTCCATGATTTCGCGCTTGCCGCCAAAGGCGCCCACCGGCAGGCCGCCGCCGATGATCTTGCCCAGGGTGGTCATGTCGGGGGTGATGCCGAACAGGGACTGGGCGCCGCCGTAGGCCACCCGGAAACCGGACATGACCTCGTCGAAGATCAGGATGATCCCCTCGTTGGTGCAAATCTCGCGCAGCCCTTCCAGGAAACCTTCCCGGGGGGGGACGGTTCCCATGTTGCCGGCCACCGGCTCCACGATGATGCAGGCGATGGTGCCCTTGTTTTCGGCCACCAGTTTTCTGACCGAGTCGAGGGAGTTGTATTCCGCCGTCAGGGTGTGTTTGGCAAAATCGGCAGGCACGCCGGGCGAATCGGGCACGCCGAAGGTGGCCGCGCCGGAGCCGGCCTTGACCAGCAGGGAGTCTGCGTGGCCGTGATAGCAGCCGGAAAATTTGAGGATATTGTCCCGCCCGGTGTAGCCGCGCGCCAGGCGGATGGCGCTCATGGTGGCCTCCGTCCCGGAGCTGACCATGCGCACCATCTCTATGGAGGGGACGGCCTCGATCACCATGCCGGCCAGGATGGTCTCCTGCTCCGTCGGCGCGCCGAAGCTGGCGCCGTTGTCCATGGTCCGCTTGACCGCCTCGATCACCTGCGGGTGGCAGTGCCCCACGATCATCGGCCCCCAGGAGCCGACGTAGTCCACGAAGGCATTGCCGTCTTCATCGTAGATGGCGCTCCCGGCCGCCTTTTTGATGAAAAGGGGGTCGGCTCCCACGGACTTGAACGCCCTGACCGGGCTGTTGACGCCGCCGGGGATTGCTGCTTTGGCCTGCTGGAAGAGAGCGCTGGAACGGGTGTGATTCATGGTGGAAGGACCCCTCATATTTTATTTTGAAATGAGCTTGCCAATGGGGTGTTTTGAATAGCACACCCTCCTCGATATTGTCAATCGCAAAGAAGGTTTTTTATTTTGATTTTAGTAGGTTGTGGGTAATGGCGGGGTATTTTGCGCGGCCCGAAAAAGGGGGAAAAATCTGCTTGACAAAGAAAATCAAATAACCTATTTTGACAACGTTTTGTATACAGTATACCGCAAGTAATTAGGAGGGTTTCCGATGCTTGGTGCATATCTCCCCATACTTCTCCTGGTCATAGTCGCCGTGTTGTTCGGGCTGGTTTCCATCGTCCTGTCCTCGCTCATCGGCCAGAAGAAGCCTTCCCCCGTCAAGCTGGCTCCGTACGAGAGCGGCTGCGTGCCGGTCGGAACGGCCCGGGAACGTTTCTCGATCAAGTTCTACCTGATCGCCATGCTGTTCATCCTGTTCGACATCGAGGCCGTGTTCCTCTATCCCTGGGCGATCCTCTACAAGAAGCTCGGCGTGTTCGGCCTGGTCGAGATGGGAACCTTTATCGTCATTCTCTTTGTCGGTTACATTTACGTCTGGAAAAAAGGAGCACTGGAATGGGAGTAGACAATCCGCTTGGCGACAACATCATAACCACGTCCTTGGATGCGCTCGTCAACTGGTCGAGGAAGTCGTCCATCTGGCCCATGACCTTCGGCCTGGCATGCTGCGCCATCGAGATGATGGCCGCCGGCGCTTCCCATTACGACCTCGACCGTTTCGGCATCATCTTCCGTGCCTCCCCCCGGCAGTCCGACTGTATCATCATCGCCGGTACGGTCACCAAGAAGATGCTGCCGGTCATCAAGACCGTCTATGAGCAGATGCCCGAGCCGAAATGGGTCATCGCCATGGGCGCCTGCGCCTGTTCGGGCGGGATCTTCGATACCTACAGCGTTGTGCAGGGGATCGACGAGGCGCTGCCGGTGGATGTCTATATCCCCGGGTGCCCGCCGCGCCCCGAGGCGCTCCTGTACGGCCTGATGAAACTACAGGATAAGATCATGCATGACAAGAACTCGTTTGGCTCCGCCATCGGTCTGGGCAACAGAATCGAGTCGGCTGCAGCGTAAGTCACCGGGTACACTGAATATATCAAATCCCAGACAAAGGGTCGAATGCCATGGCAGAGAACAATCGCGCAGTAGTCAAGTTGAAAGAGAAATTCGCCTCTTCCATCGTCGAGGTCGTCGAGTTTCGCGGTGAAGTGACGGTGACGATCAAAAAGGAAGACCTTCTGGCCGTTCTTGCCTTTCTGAAGCAGGCCCTCCAGTTCAATCTGCTCACCGACGTGACCGCGATCGACTATCTGGGCAAGAGGGAAGAACGCTTCATGATGGTCTACCTGCTGTACTCCATCCCCAACAAGGACCGGTTGCGCATCAAGGCGGCCGTTTCCGAGGCGGAGTGCCATATCGAGAGCGCGACCCAGGTCTGGGCTGCCGCCAATTGGCTGGAGCGCGAGGTCTACGACCTGTTCGGCATCACGTTCGACAACCACCCCGACCTGCGGCGCATCCTGATGACGCCCGATTGGGAAGGTTATCCGTTGCGCAAGGACTACCCGCTTCAGGGGCCGGACCGGGAACCCTATAAGGGCCGCCTGTCGTAAGTTCCCGCACCAACGTACTTCGTATCTACGATCATAGAAGAGGCGATATATGGCTACTACGGAAAAGATGACGCTGAATATGGGGCCGCAGCACCCCAGCACCCACGGGGTTCTCAGGCTCGTTCTCGAACTGGACGGCGAAGTGATCACCAAGATCACCCCGGACATCGGCTACCTGCACCGCGGGGTGGAGAAGCTCTCCGAGCACCGCACCTACCACCAGGTCCTGCCGCTGACCGACCGCCTCGACTACCTGGCCCCCATGCACAACAATCTGGGGTATATCCTGACGGTTGAGAAGTTGCTGGATATCCAGGTCCCGGAGCGGGCCCAGACCATCCGCATCATCATGGCCGAACTGACGCGCCTCGAGTCCCATCTGGTGTGGCTTGCCACGCATGCCCTCGATATCGGCGCCATGACGGTCTTCCTCTATGCCTTCCGCGAGCGCGAGGTCATCATGGAGACCTATGAACTGATCTCCGGCGCCCGCATGACTTCCAACTTCTTCCGCGCCGGCGGCCTCTCGCAGGATGTGCCGCCCGAATTCGAGAAGAAGGTGCGTGATTTCATCGATGCCATGCCCGGCAATCTGGATCAGTACGAGGGGCTCCTGACCACCAACCCGATCTGGCTCAAGCGTACGATCGGCAACGGCGTCATCACGGCCGAGGACGCCATCGACATCGGCATTACCGGCCCGGCCCTGCGCGGTTCCGGCGTGGACTGGGACCTGCGTCGCGACAATCCCTATTCCGGGTACGAAAACTACCAGTTTCAGGTTCCGGTGGGGGAAAAGTGCGATACCTTCGACCGCTACAAGGTGCGCCTGGTGGAGATGCGGGAAGCATGCAAGATCGTCACCCAGGCCCTCGACCGGCTCAAGCCGGGCCCGGTGCTGGCCGATTGCCCCCAGGTCTGTTACCCCCCCAAGGAAAACGTCTACAACTCCATAGAAGGTCTGATCCACCACTTCAAGATCGCCTCCGAAGGGTATCCCGTACCGGAAGGCGAAGTCTACCAGGGGGTTGAAAACCCCAAGGGCGAGTTGGGGTTCTACATCGTCAGCGACGGCAGTTCCAAGCCCTACCGCATGAGGATTCGGCCGCCCTCATTCGTCAACCTCCAGGCCATCGAGAAGATGGCCAAGGGGGCCATGATTGCCGACCTGGTGGCTGTAATCGGAACGTTGGACGTCGTTCTTGGCGAAATAGACAGATAACTCCCGTAACGATTCAAAGGAGACGGCGCGAATGAGTGAAGCAGTTGCGCAACAGGCAAAAGAACAGGAACCGGAAGTAGACCTCTCCATAGCCGATAAGGTTATCGATAAATACATCGATCTGCCGGGCAACCTGATGCCGGTCCTTCAGGGGGTCCAGGACGAGTACGGGTATGTGCCCCGCAAGGTTGCCGACTATGTCGCCGAGCGGCTGAACGTCTACCCCAGCCAGATCTACGGCGTCCTCACCTTTTACGCCCAGTTTCATCTGAAACCCCGCGGCAAGTTCATCATCCGGGTCTGCGTCGGGACCGCCTGCCACGTCTCGGGCGCTCCGCGCATCGTCGAAACCTTCTTCGACAAGCTGCACATCGGCCACGCCGAGACCACGCCGGACCTGCGCTACACCTTTGAAAAGGTCGCCTGCCTGGGCGCCTGCGGCATGGCGCCGTTGGCCATGGTCAACGATGACACCTTCGGCAAGATGACGGTCCAGAAGGTTGACGAGATAATTGCCGAATACAACCAGCGGCCGATGAAATAGAACCGACTCAACCATTCCAGCAGGGGACAAAGCGTTATGGGCGAAGCAATAAAAATTCTGATATGTCAAGGGACCGGCGGTATCTCGGCCGGTGCGAAAAAGGTTGAGGCGGAATTTCGCCGGGTGCTCCAGGAAAAGGGCGTTGACGCGGTGGTGGGCAAGCGTTGTGAGGTCATCCACACCGGTTGCCGCGGGCTGTGCGCCAATGACGTCCTGGTGGACATCATTACCGAAGAGCAGGGGCGGGTCACCTACGATTTCGTTCAGCCTGAAGAGGTCGAACAGCTCGTCAACGAGCATATCGTCGGCAAGACGGTCCTGGAAAAACGGAAGGCGAAACCGTACTACAACACGTTCGTCGACGCCCAGATGCGGGTCGTCATGTCCGGCTGCGGCCAGATAAACCCCGAGTCGCTGGACGCATTTCTCGGGGAAGACGGATTCAAGGCCATAGAGAAATGCATCACGACCATGAAGCCGGAAGAGGTCATCGAAGAGGTCAAGAAGTCCGGCCTGCGCGGTCGTGGGGGCGGCGGTTTCCCCACCGGCATGAAGTGGTCCTTCTGCAAGGCCTCCCCGGGCGAGCACAAATACCTGATCTGCAATGCCGACGAAGGCGACCCGGGCGCGTTCATGGACCGTTCGCTCCTGGAAGGCGACCCCTACTGCATCATCGAAGGCATGATGATCGCCGCCTATGCCATCGGCTGCGACTTCGGCTATGTGTATGTCCGCGCCGAGTACCCCCTGGCGGTGCAGCGCCTCCAGCGCGCCATCGACGACTGCTACGAAAAGGGCTACCTGGGGCAGAACATCAAGGGGTGGGGCCTCAACTTCGACATGCGCATCAAGATGGGCGCCGGCGCCTTTGTGTGCGGTGAAGAAACCGCCCTGATGGCCTCCATCGAAGGGCAGCGCGGCATGAGCCGTCCCCGTCCGCCGTTTCCAGCCGTGCGCGGTCTGTGGGGCAAGCCGACCAACATCAACAACGTGGAAACCTTCGCCAACGTCCGGCATATCATCAACAAGGGCGCTGCCTGGTACGCCTCGCTGGGCACCGAGACCACCAAGGGGACCAAGATCTTCGCCGTTACCGGCAAGGTCAAGCACACCGGCCTGGTAGAGGTCCCGGCCGGTATGACCGTCCGTTCGGTTCTCTACGACGTGTGCGGCGGCATCCTCAATAATCGCAAGTTCAAGGCCGTCCAGGCCGGCGGCCCCTCGGGCGGCTGTATTCCCGGCGAGATCCTGGACACCCCGGTCGACTACGACTCCCTGATCAAGGCCGGCGCCATGATGGGTTCCGGCGGTCTGGTCGTCATGGACGAGACCACCTGCATGGTGGACGTCGCCCGCTTCTTCCTCTCCTTCACCAGGATGGAATCCTGCGGCAAATGCGTCCCCTGCCGCATCGGCCTGAAGGTCATGCTGGACATCCTGGAACGCATCACCGAGGGACGCGGCGAACCGTCGGACCTGGATACCCTGCTGGATCTGGGGACAGCCATCAAGAAGGCCTCCCTGTGCGGCCTCGGCCAGACGGCTCCCAACCCGATCCTCTCCACCATCAACTATTTCCGCCACGAGTACGAGGCCCACATCAACGACAAGCGGTGCCCCTCCAACTGCTGCAAGGAGTTGCTCCTCTGGCAGGTCGTGGAAGACAAGTGCGTCAAGTGCGGGGCCTGCAAGAAGGCCTGCCCGGTGGATGCCATTGTCTGGGAAAAGGGCCAGGTCGCCTTCCTGGACCAGGAAAAATGCACCAAGTGCAAGTCCTGTTATGACGCCTGCCGCTTCATGGCGATCGAATAGAACCGGTTTCTTACAGAGTCAAACTCACTGATAGAGGTTGAGATGGTAAATCTGACGATAGATGACAAGCAGGTTACGGCTCCCAAGAACTCCACCATTTACGATGCCGCCAGGATCAACGGGATCAAGATCCCGATCCTGTGCCACGACAAGAAGCTGAAACCTTTCGGCGCCTGTCGCATGTGCCTGGTGGAAGTGGAACAGATGAGGGGACGGCAGGTCCCGGCCTGCACCACGCCGATCACCGAGGGCATGATCATCCGCACCTCGACCCCGGACATCATCAAGGCCCGCAAGATGGTGCTGGAGCTCCTGCTGCTCAACCACCCCATCGACTGCCCGGTGTGCGACAAGGGCGGGGACTGCGATCTGCAGAACCTGACCTACGAATACAAGGTGAACGCCAACCGCTTCAGCGACGAGAAGTTCCACCACGCGATCGACTACAGCAACCCGCTGATCGAGCGTGACATGAACCGCTGCGTGCTGTGCGGAAAGTGCGCCCGCATCTGCGACGAGATCGTCTCCTTCGGCGCCCTGACCTTTATCAGCCGCGGCATCGAAACCAAGATCGGCTGCGAGTTCGAAGGCTCGCTCAACTGCGAGTTCTGCGGTTCCTGCGTCTCCGTCTGCCCGGTCGGCTCCCTCCTGGCCCGCCCCTTCAAGTTCAAGGCGCGCTTCTGGGCCCTCACCAATCAAAAGTCCGTGTGCGGGTACTGCGGCACCGGCTGCAACCTGACCCTGGGGGTCAAGGACAACAAGGTCCTGACCACGGTCTACGACGAGAACCAGGGGTTCCATAACGGCCAGCTCTGTTGCCGCGGCCGCTTCGGCTACCAGTTCATCAACTCGGACAAGCGCCTGACCACCCCGCTGGTGCGCAAGAACGGCACCCTGACCGAGGCGAGTTGGGACGAGGCCCTGGAACTGGTCGCCGCCCGTCTGAAGGGCGCCGGTTCATCGGCTGCCGCCCTGGCCACGCCGCGCCTGACCAACGAAGAGCTGGTGCTGTTCAAGCGGCTGATGGAGACCGCCGGTTCGGCCAATTACGACCATTCGGCCGGTTACGCCCATGCCGCCCTGACCGAGGGCTTCGCCAAAAGCTTCGGGGCCGCGGCCTCACCGGCGACCATCCTGGATATCCAGAAGAGCGACCTGCTCCTGGTCATCAAGACCGACAGCTACGAGACCCACCCGGTGATCGGCTTCGAGATCAACATGGCGGTCAAGAACAAGGGCGTCAAGCTGAACATCCTCTCCGACAAGCGGGGCAAGCTCTCCAAGCTGCCCGACGCCCAGACCCTCGTACATACCCCCGGCAGCGAGGTCGCCGTCATCAACGCCCTGGCCAAGACGATCCTGGACGACAAGCTGGCCGCCGGCACGGCCGCTGCGATCCCCGGTTACGCCGACTTGGAAAAGGCCCTGGCCGGTTTCACCCCCGAGGCGGTCGCCGGACAGAGCGGTCTGAGCTCAGACGCCATCAAACGACTCGCCCGTGATTACGCCGCGGCCGAAAAGGCGCTGATCCTGTTCCCCATCGGCAACGCCTATCCGGGGCACAACGCCGACCTGGCCAGCGCCGTGGCCAACCTGGCCCTCCTGACCGGCAAGCTCGGTACGGAGGGAAGCGGCGTCCTCTGCATGGCCGAGAAGAACAACAGCCAGGGCGCCGTGGACATGGGCTTCTATGCCACCCGCGGCCTGAATGCGGGTCAGATCATGGACGGCTGCGCCAGCGGCGCCGTCAAGACCCTGTTCGTCGCCGGCGAGAACCCGGTGGTTTCCTACCCGAACCGGGCCGCCATCTCGGCCGCCCTGGACAAGGTCGAGTTCCTGGTGGTTTCCGACCTGTTCATGACCGAGACCGCGGCCATGGCCGATGTGGTGCTGCCGGCCTGTTCCTTTGCCGAAAAGGAAGGGACCTTCACCAGCGTCGACCGCCGTGTCCAGCACATCAAGCCGGCCATCGGGAAGATCGGCCAGAGCCGCACCGATTTCGAGATCTTTGGGCAGCTGATCGCCAAGCTGGGCGGACAGGCCCCCGCCACGCCGGCGACGGTATTCGGCGAGATTGCGGCCTCCACCCCGGGATACGCCGGCATGTCCTACGCTTCCCTGGGTGAGACGGGCGCCTTTGCGCAGGTTGCCGTCACGGCTGCCTTCGTGGTGCCCAGGACGGTCGCTGTGGAACCGGCGGCGGGCAAATTGGCCCTGGTTACCGGCAGCGCCCTGTACCACAACGGCACCCAGTCCCAGTTCGGCGAAGGCCCCATGTATGTCTGCCCGGAAGGGTACGTGGAACTCTCCCGCACTGATGCCGCCAGGCTGAAGATCCAGGAAAACGACCTGCTGAACGTGGCCTCCGCGATCGGCTCGACCAAGCTGAAGGCCAGGATCACCCCGCGCATGCCCGAGGGGGTGCTGTTCAGCCCGTACCACTTCGGCGCGGCAGGCGTCAACCAGGTCTGGGGCGGCGCTCCGGTCACCTGGGTGACCGTGACCAAGTAGCCTGACACCAACGTTCTCGGACTTATTTCATACTCGCAAGAAAAGAGGGACAGATGGGAATCGAGATTTTAGGACTGCCGATGATGTACTACGTCGCCATGGTCGCCAAGGTCCTTGTGGCATTTGTCTTCGTGCTCCTGACCGTGGCCTACGCCACCTACGCCGAGCGCAAGATCATCGGCCACATGCAGGTACGCTTGGGACCGATGCGCACCGGCTGGCACGGCCTGCTGCAACCGATCGCCGACGGGGTCAAGCTCTTCTTCAAGGAAGAGATCATCCCCTCCGAGGCGAGCACGTTCGCGTATCTTCTTGCGCCGCTGGTCGCCCTCATCCCGGCCTTCATCACCTTCGCGGTCATCCCCTTCGGCGGCGTCATCGAGGTGTCGGGCTACAAGATCCCGCTGCAGATCGCCGGCTACTTCGACACGGCCGCCGGCCGGGTCTTCGACATCAACGTCGGCGTCCTGTACATCCTGGCCATGTCCTCCCTGGGGGTGTACGGCATCGTCCTGGCCGGCTGGGCGTCCAACAGCAAGTACTCCCTGATGGGCGGCCTGCGCGCCTCGGCCCAGATGATCTCCTACGAACTTTCGGCCGGCCTGGCCATCGTGTCGGTGTTCATGCTCTCCGGCACCCTGTCTCTCAACGAGATCGTCGCCCAGCAGTCCGCCTCCAACGGGTTCAACTGGTTTGCCTTCAAGCAGCCGTTGGCGGCGATCATGTTCTTCATCTGCTCCCTGGCCGAGATCAATCGCACCCCCTTCGACCTCCCCGAGGCCGAGACCGAGCTGGTGTCCGGCTTCTGCACCGAGTACTCCAGCATGAAATACGCCATGTTCTTCATGGCTGAATACGCCAACATGGTGACGGTCTGCGCCCTGACCACCACCCTTTTCCTGGGCGGCTGGAACGGCCCGATGGCCGTTGCCGTACCCCTGCTCGGGCCGGTCTATTTCGTGGCCAAGGTCTATATCCTGATGTTCGTCTGCATGTGGATTCGCGCCACGCTGCCCCGCTACCGCTACGACCAGCTCATGCACCTGGGGTGGAAGGTCCTGTTGCCGCTCTCCCTGCTGAACATCGTGGCCACCGGCATCATCGGCTACTTCACAAACTAAGAAGCATACGACACCACGTAATTCCAAGAACAAGGATGGAATCATGAATCCGATTACGCCGATCATAAATGGTCTGAGGATCACCCTGGAACACCTCTTCAAGAAGCCGGTCACCCTGCAGTACCCGGCCGAGCGCCCCAAGGTCGCCCAGCGTTTCAGGGGGCTGCACGCCCTTAATGTCTCCCACGACAAGGCAAAGTGCGTGGCCTGCTACCTCTGTCCCACGGTCTGCCCGGCCAAGTGCATCACGGTCGAGGCGGGCGAGGACGCCAACCACGACAAGTATGCCGCCAGGTATGAGATCGACCTGTTGCGGTGCATCTTCTGCGGCTACTGCGTGGAGGCCTGTCCGGTGGACGCCGTCAAGATGACCGGCGAGTTCGAACTGGCCAACTACCATCGCTCGGACTTTGTCTATGACAAGGAACGCCTCTTAGAAAAGAAATAAAGGAGCAGTGCATGGAAACCCTTTTCTTCCTCATCATCACGCTGGTGGCCATCGTGTCGGCGCTTCTGGTGGTCACCTGCAAGAACCCGATCAACAGCGCCCTGGCGCTGGTCATGACCTTCTTCTGCCTGGCAACCTACTACGTCATGCTGGATGCTCCCTTCATGGCCGCCGTGCAGGTCATGGTGTATGCCGGCGCCATCATGGTCCTGATCGTGTTCACCATCATGCTGCTCAACATCAGGGTTGACGCAACCAAGAGGCACTCCCACAAGATCGTGCTGGGGTCCATCATCGGCTTCTTTACCCTGATCAACACCGCCTTCATCATCATGAGGAGCCGCGTCGCCATGCCCAACGGGCCGCTGACCGGCGAGATGATCCGGCAGCAGGGACACACCGAGCTGATCGGCCGCGAGATGTTCACCACGTTCCTGCTCCCCTTCGAGATCACCTCGATCCTGCTCCTGGTGGCCATCATCGGCGCGGTCATCCTGGCAAAGAAAAAACTCTAACAGAGGGCATATACAATGGAAAACCTGAACAGTTATCTCATCGTGAGCGCCATCCTCTTCTCCATCGGGACCATCGGCGTGCTGACCCGCAAGAATGCCATCGTCATCTTCATGTGCGTCGAACTGATGCTCAATGCGGTCAACCTGACCTTCGTGGCGCTCTCCCGTCACCTGGGCAACCTGGACGGCCAGATCTTCGTGTTCTTCGTCATGACCGTCGCCGCCGCCGAGGCTGCCGTCGGCCTGGCCCTGATGATCGCCTTCTACAACAACAAGGAATCCATCGACGTGGAAGACATCAACATCATGAAGTGGTAGCAGGCCCTCGCATCAACCGGAACGTAGACAACGCTTAACGATTGCATAAAAGGAGTCTTACATGTTTGACAACGTATGGCTGATCCCGCTCTTCCCCTTCATCGGCTTCCTGATCAACGGCCTGTTGGGGAAAAAGATCAAGAACGAGACCGTCATCGGCGGTATCGGCGCACTTGCCGTACTCTGTTCGTTCTTAGTTTCCTGCAAGACCATACTTGCTCTCCTTTCCTTGCCGGGTGAGGAACGGGTGGCCAATGTCAAGGTGTTCACCTGGATCACCTCGGGCAGCTTCAACGCCGACATCGCCTTCCTGATCGATCCGCTCTCCTGCGTGATGATCATGATCGTCACCGGCGTCGGCTTCCTGATCCATGTCTACTCCATCGGTTACATGCACGGTGAGGAAGGGTTCTACCGCTTCTTCGCCTACCTGAACCTGTTCATGTTCTCCATGCTCCTCCTGGTGCTGGGCAACAACCTGCTCCTGATGTTCGTCGGCTGGGAAGGTGTGGGCCTCTGCTCCTACCTCTTGATCGGCTACTACTTCCACAAGAAGTCGGCCGGCGACGCCGGCAAGAAGGCCTTTGTCATGAACCGCGTCGGCGACTTCGGGTTCCTGCTGGGCACCTTCACCCTCTACTGGTACATGGGACAGGCCCACAACGTCTGGACCATCAAGTTCACGGACCTGGCCGCCAACTCCCATCTCCTGCCCACCGGCGGCATCGTCACCGCGATCACCCTCTGTTTCTTCCTGGGGGCGACCGGCAAGTCGGCCCAGATCCCGCTCTACACCTGGCTGCCCGACGCCATGGAAGGCCCGACCCCCGTTTCCGCCCTGATCCATGCCGCCACCATGGTCACCGCCGGTGTCTACATGATCGGCCGCATGAACTACCTGTTCATCCGCTCGCCTGAAACCCTGATGGTCGTCGCCGTGGTCGGCGGCTGTACGGCCCTGTTCGCCGCCACCATCGGCACGGCCCAGAACGATATCAAACGCGTGCTGGCCTACTCCACCGTCTCCCAGCTCGGGTACATGTTCCTGGCCATGGGGACCGGGGCCTTTGCCGCCGGCATCTTCCACCTCATGACCCACGCCTTCTTCAAGGCCTGCCTGTTCCTCGGTTCCGGCGCGGTGATCCACTCCATGCACCACGCCCTGCACCATGCCCACTCCCATGACGACGCCCAGGACATGCGCAACATGGGCGGGTTGCGCTCCAAAATGCCCCTGACCTTCCTGACGTTCCTGCTGGCGACCATCGCCATCGCCGGTATCCCGGGCTTCTCCGGCTTCTTCTCCAAGGACGAGATCCTCTGGCAGGCCTTCTCCAACCCGCACCACGGCCAGTTGAACTACCTGCTGTGGGGGATGGGCGCCGTGGCCGCCGGCCTGACCGCCTTCTACATGTTCCGCCTGGTGTTCATGACCTTCTTCGGCGAATGCCGCATCACCCCCAAGGCCAAGGACCACCTACACGAGTCGCCCATGGTGATCGTCCTCCCCCTGATCGTGCTGGCCGCCCTGTCGGTGGTGGGCGGTTACATCGGCCTGCCCAAGGTGATCGGCGAACTGTTCGGCGGTATCCCCAACTATTTCGAGCACTACCTGGAGCCGGTCTTCAAGTATTCGGAAGAATACATGGCGCAGCACGCGGCCCATGCGGCCGAGCATAGCGCCACCCTGGAGTGGGGCCTGATGGGGCTGTCGGTCCTGGTCGCGCTCGTGGGCATCTCGATCGCGTTCACCATGTACGTCAAGAACACGGAGTTGCCCAAACGGTTCGTGGCCGCGTTCCCGGCTCTGCACCGCGCCGTCTACAACAAGTGGTACATCGACGAACTGTACGACTACCTGTTCGTCAACCCCTGCAAGGCGCTGGGCCGCTTCCTCTGGAAAGGGTTCGACGTGGTGGTGGTGGATGGAGCCGTCAACGGCGTCGCCCATGTGGTGATGGCCTTCAGCGGCGTGTTCCGCTACATGCAGTCCGGCTACATCTACAACTATGCCTGGTCCATGGCCTTCGGTGTGGTGGTGATCTTAGGCTACTACGTCTTCAAGTAATCGACACTTGCAATTTGCATAAAGGAGCATGAATTCATGAGTAACCACCTACTGAGCTTGACGACATTCCTGCCGATACTGGGTGTCTTGCTGCTGCTGTTCATCCCCAGGGACAGCAAGGGGGTGCTGCGGGGCGTCGCCCTGGCGGTGACCGTGGTGACCTTCCTGGTGTCGCTGCCGATCCTGACCGGCTTCCAGTCCAATGCCGAGTTCCAGTTCCTGGAGAACGTACCCTGGATTGCCGCCGGACCATTCGTCATGCGCTACAATGTGGGTATCGACGGCATCAGCCTGTGGCTCGTCATCCTGACCACCTTCATCATGCCGCTGGCCGTGCTTTCCACCTGGACCGCCGTGGAGGAGAAGGTCAAAGAGTACATGATCTGCCTGCTGCTCCTGGAAACCGGCATGCTGGGCGCCTTCATCTCCCTGGACCTGTTCCTCTTCTACATCTTCTGGGAGGTCATGCTGATCCCGATGTACTTCATCATCGGCATCTGGGGCGGCAAGAACAAAATCTACGCGGCCGTCAAGTTCTTCATCTACACCATGGTCGGCTCGCTGCTCATGCTGGTGGCCCTGATCTTCCTCTACTTCAAGGGATTGGATGCCGGCTTCAGCAACTTCGGCCTGCTGCAGTTCTTCGATCTGCGGCTTGACCCGGCGACCCAGACCTGGCTGTTTTTGGCCTTCGCCCTGGCCTTCGCCATCAAGGTCCCCATGTTCCCGCTGCACACCTGGTTACCGGATGCCCATACCGAGGCCCCCACGGCCGGTTCCGTGATCCTGGCCGCCATCCTGCTGAAGATGGGTACCTACGGCTACGTCCGCTTCGCCCTGCCGCTGTTCCCCGATGCCGCCCACCGGTTCACGCCGCTGATCGCCACCCTGGCGGTGATAGGCATCATCTACGCCGCCCTGGTGGCCATGGTGCAGGAGGACGTGAAAAAACTGGTGGCCTACTCCTCGGTGGCTCACCTGGGCTTCGTCATGCTGGGGGTCTTCGCCCTCAATACCCAGGGCATAACCGGCGGCATGCTGCAGATGCTCAACCACGGCGTCTCCACCGGCGCGCTGTTCCTTATCGTCGGCTTCATTTACGAACGCCGGCACACCCGCCTCATCACCGATTTCGGCGGCCTCTCCAAGCAGATGCCGATCTTTGCCACCATCTTCATGATCGTGACCCTCTCCTCCATCGGCCTCCCCGGCACCAACGGGTTCGTGGGAGAGTTCCTGATACTCCTGGGGTCCTTTGAGAGCAGTCTGCGCTGGTGGGCGGTGGTCGCTTCCAGCGGCGTGATCCTCTCGGCCGTCTACATGCTCTGGATGTTCCAGCGGGTCATGTTCGGCGAGCTGGACAACCCCAAAAACCAGACGCTTTCCGACCTGAACGCCCGCGAGATCGCCATCATGGTGCCGCTGCTCGCCCTGATCTTCATCATGGGCGTCTACCCCAACCCGTTCATCGAGAAGATGGACCCGGCCATCCAGAAGCTGGTTGCCCAAACCAAGCCTCTCGGGATGTCGGCCCGGCAGATGCCGGCCATGCAGGGGCTGCCCGTCGGGCATCCGGCGATACCCGGCATGGCTGTACCGGCTGTACCGGCAGTTGAACAGGCCGCACCGGCTGTTGCCGATCCGAATGAAGTCAAGTAACAAAACGAGTCAACCGACCGGAGGATTTCTTAGATGGACATGATTACTATTCCAGCCGTCAACATGACCCCAATCCTGCCGGAGATATTCCTCTCCGTGCTTGCCATGGCCCTGCTTCTGATCAACGTCTTCATTCCCAGCGGCCAGAAGTCCTACCTGGGGTACATCAGTTTCGTCGGCGTCGTGGCGGCAGGGGTTCTGGTGGGCGCCGGTTGGGGCGTGCCGGTTGAGAGCTTCAGCGGCTCGGTTGTCCAGGATAACTTCGCCACCTTCTTCAAGATGATCTTCCTGGTCTCGGCCGGTCTGGCGATCCTGATCTCCGACCAGTACATGGAGCGGGAAGGGTGCAACCACGGCGAGCTCTACCCCCTGATCCTCTTCACCGTGGTGGGGATGATGCTCATGGCGGCGGGAACCGACCTGATGACCATCTTCCTGGGGCTGGAGGTCATGTCGGTGGCCCTGTACGTCTTGGCCGGCTTCAACCGCGCCAGCCTGAAATCCAACGAGGCCGGGCTCAAGTACTTCCTGTTGGGGTGCTTTTCCACCGGGTTCCTGCTCTACGGCATGGCCCTGACCTACGGCGCCACCGGCACCACCCGCATCGCCAAGATCGCCGCCATCGTGGGGCAGATGACGGTGCCTTCCGCCAATATCATGCTGGTGGCCGGCATGCTGCTGATGCTCACCGGCTTTGCCTTCAAGGTGGCGGCCGCGCCGTTCCACATGTGGACCCCCGATGTCTACGAGGGGGCTCCGACCCCCATGACCGCCTTCATGTCGGCCGGCCCCAAGGCCGCCGGCTTCGCAGCCCTCCTGCGGATCTTCCTGGTGGCCCTGCCCACCTTGCAGGTCGAATGGAGCCAGCTCCTGTGGGTGTTGGCCGTATTGACCATGACGGTCGGCAACATCACCGCCTTGCGCCAGGATAACATCAAACGCATGCTGGCCTATTCGTCCATCGCCCACGCCGGCTATGCCCTGGTCGGTTTCGCCGCCGGCAACGGCACCGGCGCCGCGGGTATCCTGTTCTACATGCTCTCCTACGCCTTCATGAACATCGGCGCCTTTGCCGTGATCATCCTGATCGGCAAAAAGGGTGAAGCAAACGGAACGGTCATGGATTTTGCCGGCCTCGGCTTCAAACAGCCCGCCCTGGCGGTGGCCATGTCCGTGTTCCTCTTCTCCCTGGCCGGTATCCCCCCCACGGCCGGCTTCATCGGGAAGTTCTATCTGTTCTCCAGCGCCGTCCAGAAGGGGTACATCTGGCTGGCCGTGATCGGCGTTCTCAACAGCGCCGCCTCGGTGTATTACTATCTGCGCGTGATGGTCTACATGTATATGAAGGAGCCGGCCGAGGATTTCGAGTGGACCCGGGTCACCCCGCCCATCGCGCTCTCGCTGCTCATCTCCGTGGCCGGCACGCTGATCCCCGGTATCGTGCCGTCGGTCATCCTCCAGTTCGCCGAGCAGGCGGTCAAACTGATCTGATTGCCGGTTGCAGTCACGAAAAGGAAAAGGGCGGCCCCGCATTGCGGGGCCGCCCTTTTTTTCGTTGCACAGGCTGATTCCGTGTCGCCTTCACGGCTACTCTCGCTTACCACGTCGCCGTTACGGGTGCCGGTCGTGTCGGCATCGTGACGGCGGGGCATGGTGCCGCATGGAGGGCGCTGGCCCCAGGCATGCCGCTCGCGGTGCTCCGGATTCAGAACAGCAAACGGGGTATCAGTGGAAGGTGGGGGTCTTCTCCTGAATAAGGACGTAGGGACTGACGATCAGCATGGAAAACTTCTTGTGGCGATTGCTGTCCCAGGCGTGGATCTGGGACTCGGACGGTTTGCCGATCATGCCGGTGCTGATCCAGTCGGCAATGACTTCCGTATCGTCGCCGGCCACCCGCAGAGCGGCATCGGCCAGATCGAGGCTGTCGTTGACGAGGATGATGCCGCCGCGCTCCAGGTGGGCGCGCAGCCAGTCCCATTCCGCCTCGTCGATGGACAGCGCCAGTTCCTCTTTGCTCAGTACCATTGGATGCCCTTTCCCCCGCGCCGTTCGTGCACGGCACGAGGTGTGTCGTACGTCAGTGATCGTTTACTTGTATCAGGCTACGCAGATAAAGTCGAGCCCTTCCCGCAGTCCCAGGGGGTGGACCAGGCGCCTGAACTCCTCGCGGGCGCCGCGAACGCCGATGGCGACCAGCATCTTCTCCCCGGACAGGCACAATTGGTGCGGGTGGATGACCGGCGCACCGTGCAACTGGCGTCCTATCTTGCGGGGGTCCACATCGAGCCAGCAAGATACCCCGATACCCTCCGCCGCCAGCAGGCGCTGCCAGGCACGCCCTTCCAGGCCCGCTCCCGCCATGACGACGCTTTTCCGGCCGGCCAGAAAGCCGGGCAGGAGGTGATGGAGTTTGCAGGCGCGGAAGGCGGTGGCGGCATACTCCGCCTTGATGCGGGTCGCCCGCTCGGGGTGGTCGCGCCAGAAGAAGAGCGGCTGCGCCAGGCGCGCAAAACGGACGCCGGCAGCGGCCATGCGCAGCCAGAGATCGTAGTCCTCGGGCCAGCCGCAGTCGCGATACCCCCCCACACCGACCAACAGGTCGCGGCGCATCATGACGCTGGGGTGCACAAAGGGGGACTCCACGAACAGGTCGCGCATGATGATCTCGTGGTCGCGGAGCCCGTTCTGCCACGCCTCATAGGCCAGCATGCCCTGCTTGAGGGCAGGGCGCGGGAAGTGGCGGAAGGCGCAGGCCACAAGCCCGATCCCCGGCTCGGCAGCCAGCAGGTCTGCCTGCAGCTCCAGACGGCGGGGGTGGGCAACGTCGTCCCCGTCCATGCGGGCGATGAGCGGGGCGCGGCAGGCGGCCAACCCCTCGTTGAGCGCCGCGACCAGACCGCCACCCCCACATCGTTTCGCACGTACGCGCGGGTCGCGGCGGGCGGCGGCAGCGAGCAGGGCGGGGGTCGCGTCGGTCGAGCCGTCGTCCATGACGACCAGTTCCCAATCGGGCAGGGTCTGCCGGAACAGCGAGTCGAGGGCGGCCGACAGGTACCGGGCCTCGTTGCGCACCGGCATGAGCAGGGAAACGCGGGGTGGCCGGCTCACGGGGGTCAATGGAAGTTCTGCCAGATGAGTTTGGCCGTGATGACCAGAACCATGGTGACGAAGACCGGGCGGATGAAGCGCGTCCCCTTGCGCACCACCATGCGGGCGCCGATGCGGGCGCCGACGAACTGGCCGACCCCCATGACCAGGCCTTCCCGCCAGAGCACGGAACCGCCGCAGATGAACAGGACCAGGGACGCCACATTGCTGGTGAAATTCATCACCTTGGTATAGCCAGTGGCCCGGGTCATGGTGAACCCCAGGCCGAGCATGAGCGCCATCACCCAGAACGATCCGGTGCCCGGCCCCAGGAAACCGTCGTAAAAGCCCAGGACCAGGCCGGCCGCAAAGAAGAAGGGGCCCGGTTTCACGCGGGGGCGGATCTCTTCGTACCCCAGGCGGGGGGTCAGCAGGGTGTAGAGCACAATGGCGACCAGCAGCCAGGGGATGACGTGGCGCAGGAGCGCGGGGTCGAGCAACTGCACCGTAATGGTGCCGAGGGCGGCTCCAATGGCGGTATAGGCGATCCCGGTCCGGCAATCGTTCAAGCGCACCGTGCCCGAACGGACAAAGGTCAGCATGGCGCTGCCCGAGCCAAAGCTCGCCTGGAGCTTGTTGGTGCCGAGGGCGGCCTGGGGCGGCAGGCCGACGCCCAGCAGCACCGGAATCGTGATCAGCCCGCCGCCGCCGGCAATGGCGTCCACCAGCCCGGCGACAAGGCCGGTGAGGAAGAGGAGGGGCAAGAGGAGTAACGCAGGCATAGGGTATCGTCTCTGATTCTCGAAGTGATGGCGGCCGGCAGGGGTGCAGGTTTCGCCGGGGTGCGAAGCCGCACGGAACCATTCTCGCGATTCCGCGCCGATTGTCAAGCTATTCTGCCGTCGGGGTGTGCCGGTCTGGCGTGTTGGTGGAGGGGAAAAAAGAGCGGCGCGCCGTGGGGCGCGCCGCTAAGGAACGACAAAAGTGCTGGAGGACAGCGCTAGTTGAACTGCCGGACGATGTCGGGGACCGCCTGCTGCATGATCTCGCCGAGCGCGCCCTGAAACAGTTGTTGCGGCAGTACGTCACGGTCCTTGATGGCCACGTCGGACAGTTTGGAGTGATACTCGGACCGCTTGACGACCTGTCCGTTATTCCACAGTTCCACCTTCACCACCAGGTTGCACGACGCTTCGAGCTTGGGCAGGGAGGCCACCTCGTTCAGGGCCACGGTGACGGCGGTCAGGACGATAACCCTGCCCTGGCCCTCTTTCCGCGATTCCGTCTGGTCCACCCGGTAGCCTGCGGCGGAAAGTTCACGCTTCATGGCGTCGGCGATCACGCTTTGGGGCGAATAATCGCTGATCACATCGCCCCGTACGGCGCCGTCGCTATCCTTAATCTGACCCAATACCCAGCGTATGGCGGGATTGGAAGCCTGTTGCTCCTGGTGCGCGGCCTCCGCGACCAGGGTCACCTGCCCGCTGCCGCCGCGATACACGGCCAACGGGTTGTACAGTACATCGACCTTGTGGGCGGTCGGCATGCAGCCGGTCAGCACGAGTGCCGCCGCCAGGCCGGGCAAAATAAATTTGGACAGTACCTTGTTCATGGGGTCCCTCAGAGCGCCCGAAGTGTGACCCCCGGGCGCCGGTTGTCAGGGGGTTGCTATGACAAAATCGTCACGACGGTTTTTGGCCCAGGCCGCCTCGTCATGTCCAGCCACCGCCGGGCGTTCCTTGCCGTAGCTCACGACCGAAAGCCGGTCCGCAGGCACGCCCATGGTCACCAGGTATTTCAGGGCGGAGTTGGCGCGCCGCTCACCCAGGGCCAGATTGTATTCCGCAGAGCCGCGGTCATCGCAGTTCCCTTCGATCTTTATCTTTGCGTTGGGTTGCGCTTTCAGCATGGTAGCGGCATTCTTGCTCAGGACATCGCGAGCCGCCTGGCTGAGGTCGGACTGGTCGAAATTGAAGTAAATCGTCTCAAAGCTGGTCTGCTGTGCCGTTGCCTTCGCGGACTGGCCTGCGTTCTGCTTGGCCTGTTCAGCCGCTTTTTGCGCAGCCTGGTTCCGGGCGGCGTCGGATGCGTTCGCCTTTGCCGCTGCCGGGGCTGCCGGTTTGGCTGCCTCGGTCTTCTGAGCGATCGGCTCATCGCTCTTTACGACCTCTTTGTTTGCGCAACCAGCGATCATGAACACGGACACACAACAGGCCATCATTGTAGTTCCTACAACGGGTTTCATTGTCTTCTCCTTTTGGAATGGTGAATGTTTCTAGTACACATTATTTTAACTGATTATATTTGTATACTAACTAATAAGTCAATCAGATATTTAAAGAAATGTGCACCGCTTGACGGGTGGGAGCGTCGAAGGGGCCTGTGCCGGCGATGCCGTCCTGATGGCTTGCGGCAAAATGACCGTTTCGGAAAGCGATGCAATCGATCCCGCCCGGAAGGATCGCGGTGCAACGTGTCCCTCCTTTCCGCCGGCTTCATCTGTTGCCATTCGATTTTGCCAGTGCTATAAATAGAAATGAATGAAAATCGTAAAATGATAAATAGTCCTTATTGATTCCATGGCCATATCGTTTCGACAACTGGAAATATTCGAGAAGGTCGCCCAGACCGGGCATGTCACCCGGGCAGGGGAAGAGCTTCTGTTGACCCAATCGGCCATCAGTATGGCCGTGTCGCAGCTTGAGCAGTTCACCGGAGCCCCCCTGTTCGAACGCTCCGGCCGGAGGTTGATCCTGAATGACCGCGGGCGCTTGCTGCTTGCGGAGGCCGGGGGGATTCTCCAGGCGGTCCGGCGGATGGAACAACTGCTCCGGAAGGATGGCGGGGAGCTTACCGGCGAATTGCTGGTGGGGGGGAGCACAACCATCGGCAACTACCTGCTCCCGGCGCTCTTGGGCGCTTTTGCCCGGATGTACCCCAAAACCAGGGTTCAGCTGCGGGTGGGGAACACCCAGCAGGTGGTGAGCTGGATGGAGGAGGGGCGGTTGGACATCGCCTTTATCGAAGGTCCGTGCCACAGCCGCGGGATGATCGCCACCCCTTGGCGCGACGATGAACTGGTGGTGGTGGCCGGGCCGGAGCATGCCTGGGGCGGGGGACGCAAGGCTACGGCGGAGATGCTGGCTTCGGCTCCCTGGGTCATGCGGGAACGGGGTTCGGGAACCCGTGAAGTCTTTGAGACCGCAATGGATAACCTTGGGATCCACTATTCCATAGCGCTGGAGCTTGGCCATACCGAGGCGATCAAGAACGGCGTTGCCTCGGGACTTGGGGTGAGCTGCCTTTCGCGCCTGGCCGTCCATCGCGAACTCGAGCATGGCTGGCTCGTCCCGATTGCGAGCCCGTTGGCGCTCACACGTTCCCTGGCGCTCATCAGGCGCCGTGAAAGTTTCCGCACGCCGCTGCTATCCGCATTCCTCGAGGTCGCGGAGGGGGCGTGGGACGGCGCCGATTCTGCCGGGAGCGCTGCCGCCCTTCCCGGATAGCGGGACAGCCCTGTGCGGGGGGCGTGGTTAACGTTTTGCAAACAAACGGCTCTTTGTGGTATTGTTTTCCCATGAAAAAGATGCTCAACCAAAACGGTTTTACCTTCCTGGCCGCGCTGATGATCGTGGTCATCATGGGGATTATGCTCGGTCTTACCGGGCAGCCGTGGAAAACGATCATGAAGCGCGAGCGGGAACAGGAGCTGCTCTTCCGCGGCCTCCAGATCAGAAGCGCCATTATGGCCTGGAACGCAAAATCTGCAAAAGTGACTCCGCTCAACGACCTGAAAGACCTGTTGCTGGACCCCACTTCCCTGGAGAAGAAGAAATATCTGCGGCAACTCTATAAAGACCCCATGACCGGCAAGGATTGGACGCTCATTAGAGACAAGACCGGCGTGAAGGGGATTATCGGGGTGGCCAGCACCAGCAACGATGTGCCGCTCAAGACCTCGTTCTCGGAATACTCCGGCCTCGACACCTTTACCGACAAAAAAAAGTACAGCGAATGGCGTTTCGTGTTCGGGACCGATCCGGGGCCGGACCTGACGACTATCACCCCCCAGTCCCCGTGAGGGGCCGCTCGCCGGGGGCGATGC